>JAJVHY010000004.1:0-426284 GCA_022072455.1 Verrucomicrobiia bacterium
TCAGTTCGGCCACGTCAATGCTATGCTTCTGCCGGGTCATGGATTGGTTCTCCTTGTGTTTGTTGTTTGGCTAGCAGGGAGAACTACCATGACCCTTCTATTTGCTGAACCTTTCAGACACTACCTCGCGTCCGCTTCGCGCACTGGCAACAACATCCTTTTCGAGTTCTGAGCGACAATCGGAGTGCCTCACGCTGAGTCGCCAAATCGCATTAGTTGTCATTCTTTGCTGCGCTCAAAATGACCGCCAGCAAAAGGCAAGGGCGGCTCGGCGAGCCGCCCCTACCAGTATCCGTGATACAGCTGTGTGAATCTGTGGCTACTTCTTCGGCTCGGCTTCCGTCGTTTCGGCGGCTTCTTCCTGTTGTTCGCTGATGACGCGGGCGATGGCTACCAACTTGTCGCCTTCGTTGAGGTTGACCAGCTTCACGCCTTGGGTGTTGCGGCCGCAGATGCGGATGTCCTTGCAGCCGGTGCGAACCGTCTGCCCCTGGGCGGTCGTGAGCATGATCTCGTCGGTGTCGGTCACGCAAAGCGCGCCGACCACTGAGCCAACTTTGTCGGTAGTCTTCATCGTGATGATGCCTTTGCCGCCGCGCGACTGGGACCGATATTCACTAAACTCAGTCCGTTTGCCGATGCCGTGTTCGCCGGCAACCAGCAACGTGGCGTTCGGGTCCACGATCTCGACGCCGACGACGTAGTCACCCTTTTCGGGACGGATGCCCCAGACGCCACCGGCGCTCCGGCCCATATCGCGGGCGTCTTCTTCGTGGAAGCGGATGCTCATGCCATCCTTGGTGACGAGGACGATTTCGTTGTTACCGTTCGTCATCTTGACGCCGTGGAGCCGGTCACCTTGTTCAATCGTGATGCCGATGATGCCGCCTTTGCGGACGTTTTGATATGCGCTGAGGACGGTCTTCTTCACGACGCCGGCACGCGTGGCCATGAGAAGGTAATGTTTGTCGTCGAATTCCTTGATGCGCAGGAGCGCGGCGACCTTCTCGTCGGGGCGGAGCTGGAGGAAGTTGGCGATGCTCTTGCCCTTCGCGGCGCGGCCCATTTCCGGTAGCTCGTACACTTTCTCGACGTACACGCGGCCGGTCTCGGTGAAGAACATGATGTTGTCGTGCGTGCTGCACGTGAAGAGATGTTCGATGAAATCTTCTTCGCGTTGTTCCATGCCGATGACGCCTTTGCCGCCGCGGCGCTGGCTCCGGTAGGCACTGACGGCGGTGCGCTTGATGTAGCCTTGGTGCGAAATGGTAACGATGCAGGCTTCGTTGGCGATGAGGTCTTCGATGTTGATCTCGCCTTCGTCGGCCACGATGTCGGTACGGCGGGCATCGCCGTACTTCTCTTTGATGGCGACCAGTTCGGCTTTCACCACCGCCATCAATTTCTTTTCACTCGCGAGCAGGCTCTTTAAGTATTCGATGAGTTTGATGAGTTCGAGGTATTCCTCCTCGATTTTGTCGCGTTCGAGGCCGGTCAGTTGATAGAGCCGGAGATCGAGGATGGCATTCGTCTGAATTTCGCTCAACTTGAACTTCGCCATCAACTTCTTCTGCGCGTCCGCCCGGTCGTCGGCTTCCTTGATGATCTTGACGACGGCATCAATGTTATCGAGCGCGATCCGGTAGCCTTCGAGGATGTGGGCGCGTTCTTCGGCTTTCTGCAACTCGTACTTTGTCCGCCGCGTAATGACTTCCTTGCGATGCGCGACGTAACATTCGAGCATCTGCTTGATGTTCATGATGCGCGGCCGGCCGTGGTCGATCGCGAGCATTATCACGCCAAACGTGTCTTCGAGTTGCGTGTGCTTGTAGAGGTTGTTGATGACGACCTTCGGGATGGCGTCGCGCTTCAACTCGATGACGATGCGCATGCCTTCCTTGTTCGACTCGTCGCGAATGTCGGATATGTCGTCGAGTTTTTTCTCGTTGACCAACCGCGCGATGTTCTCGATCAACGTCGCTTTGTTCACGTTGTACGGGATTTCGGAAACGATTATCCGTTCCTTGCCGCCCTTCACTTCTTCGACGCCGACGCGCCCGCGCATCTTGATGCTGCCGCGCCCGGTCAACAGATAATCCTTGATGCCCTGCTTCCCACAAATCAACCCGCCCGTCGGAAAATCCGCACCCCTGATGAGCTTGGCGAGATCCTTCAGTTCAATCGCCGGCTCGTCAATGAGCGCACACGTCGCATCGATGATCTCGGTGAGATTATGCGGCGGAATGTTCGTTGCCATCCCGACCGCGATCCCAGTCGAACCGTTCGCCAGCAGGTTCGGGAACGCCGCCGGTAACACGACCGGCTCATGTTCCTTCTCATCGAAGTTCGGCTGGAAATCGACCGTGTCCTTATCGAGATCCCGCAGCAGTTCTTCGGCAATCTCCTTCAACCGGCATTCCGTGTACCGGTACGCTGCCGCCGGATCGCCATCAATCGAACCGAAATTCCCCTGCCCGTCGATGAGCGGATACCGCATCGCGAAATCCTGCGCCATGCGCACCAACGTGTCGTACACCGACGCATCGCCGTGCGGGTGATACTTACCGAGCACTTCACCGACGACCTTCGCGCATTTCGAGTACGCTCGGTTATGCAACAACCCCAACTCGCGCATCGCATACAACACGCGGCGGTTCGACGGCTTCAACCCATCCCGCGCATCCGGCAACGCCCGCCCGACAATGACCGACATTGAATAATCGATGTAAGCCTGCCGCATCTGTTCGCTAATATTGACTGGTGAAACTTTTTCGTTCTGTGCGTACATGGTCGTTTCCTAAATTAATTACACGTCGAGGTTGCGGACATAGAGCGCATTCTCTTCGATGAACTGCCGGCGCGGTTCGACTTCGTCGCCCATCAGGATTGTGAAAATCCGGTCGGCATCGGCGGCGTCCATCAATTCGACCTTCAACATCTTCCGCCGTTCCGGGTCCATCGTGGTTTCCCAAAGTTGCTCGGGATTCATTTCACCGAGACCTTTGTAACGCTGGATATTGATGCCCCGTCCGCCAATCTCTTTGATCTGCGCGAGAATGTCGGGGATCGAGTGAATCGGAACGCGCTTTTCCTCGACCTTGGCTTTTGGCTTGGCCTTCTCCGCTTTCTCTTTGCCTTTCGCGTCAGCGGGCGCTTCGACCTCTGCCACCGCGCCTTCGACGAGTTCGAAGAGCGGGTTTTCCTGTGTCGCGTAATGTTCGAGGCTGAACCCTTTTTTCTCCAAGGCCTCAATCGCCGCCTGAATGCTGTTGGCCTCGTTCAACTCAAACGGTTTGACCTGGGGGCCTTTGTCTTTCTCGCCGTTCTTCGTTTCGACCGGCGCCTCTTCATCGAGATTGATATCGAACTTGTCACACAACTTCGCCCACGCCTTATCGTTGCAGGCAAACTCAAACCGCGTCTGCCCGGCTTCCTTGATCCGCATCGCGTACACCGGCAACTCGCCCGTCTTCGCGTCACGCGCTTCGAGGTATTCCTCAAACTTGATTCCGCGGCGTTCGATGGTGTCCACCAGCTTTTCGAGTTCGCGGAGCGATTCGAGCACTGAGACCAATTGCTGACCGCTGAATTCCTTTTTGTCCTTCATCCGGTACAACCAGGCGTCTTCCGTGCCGAGTTCAACGAGAATCTTGCTCATCTGATCGTCGTTATCCACGTACTCCTCGCGCTTCTTGCGTTTCACCTTATAAAGCGGCGGCTGCGCGATGTAGACGTAACCGTTTTTGATCAACTCCGGCATCTTCCGATAGAAAAACGTCAGCAGCAACGTGCGGATGTGCGAGCCGTCCACGTCAGCGTCGGTCATGATTACAATGCGGTGATACCGGAGTTTTTCGAGATTGAAACCGCCCTCTGCCTCACCGGTGCCGAAGCCGGTCCCAATGGCGGTGATCATGTTGCGGATTTCGTTGTTGTTAAGAATCTGATCGAGCCGCGCCTTTTCGACGTTGAGCAGCTTACCGCGAATCGGCAACACCGCTTGGAATTGTCGGTTGCGTCCTTGTTTCGCCGAACCACCGGCCGAATCACCTTCGACGATGTACAACTCGCACATCTCGGGATTCTTCTCCGAACAATCCGCCAACTTACCGGGCAATCCGCCGCCGGTCAGCGCGCCCTTGCGAACGGCTTCGCGAGCTTTCCGGGCCGCCTCCCGGGCGCGCGCCGCAGTCAATGATTTGTCCACGATCCGCCGACCAACCGGCGGATTTTGCTCAAGGAACGTCGAAATACCCTCGTACACAATCGAGTTGACGATGCCTTCGACTTCGCCGTTGCCGAGCTTCGTCTTCGTCTGACCCTCGAACTGCGGGTTCGGGACTTTGACGCTGATGACGGCGGTGAGACCTTCCCGGAGATCGTCGCCAGTCAGGTTCGGGTCTTTTTCTTTGAGAAGATTATTGGTCTTGGCGTACTGGTTGATCGCCTTCGTCAAGGCCGACCGGAAACCGCTGAGGTGCGTGCCGCCTTCGTGGGTGTTGATGTTGTTGGCGTAGGCGTAGAGCGATTCGTTGTAGCCTTCGTTGTATTGAATCGCGACCTCAGCCGTAATCCCGTCTTTTTCTTTCGCAACGTAAATGACTTTGGGATGGAGCGGTTCTTTGGCGCGGTTGATGTGCTTGATGAACTCCTCGATGCCACCATTGAACTTGAAAAGCTCTTCCTTGTTCGCGCGCTCATCCTTGAGCGTAATCTCGATGCCGCGATTCAGGAACGCCAACTCCCGGAGCCGATTGGCGAGAATGTCGTACTTATATTCGAGAATGGAAAAGATCTCGCTGTCCGGCTTGAACGTGATCTTCGTGCCGGTGCCTTTGGCCTTGCCGATGACTTCGAGCTTCGACGCGGTCTTGCCGCGCTTGAAACGCATGTGATGGACTTTGCTGTCGCGTTTCACTTCCGCTTCGAGCCATTCACTGAGCGCGTTGACGCAGGTGACGCCAACGCCGTGCAAACCGCCGGAAACTTTGTAAGAACCTTTGTCGAATTTGCCGCCCGCGTGCAGAATCGTCAGCACGACTTCGAGTGCCGGTTTCTTTTCCGTCTTGTGCATGTCCACCGGGATGCCGCGGCCGTCGTCCACCACGGTGATCGAGTTATCCACGTGAATCACGACCTCGACATGTTTGCAAAAGCCCGCGAGCGCTTCGTCGATCGAGTTGTCGACGACTTCATAAACGAGATGATGCAACCCGCGTTCGCCGGTATCGCCGATGTACATCGCCGGCCGTTTGCGGACGGCCTCGACGCCTTCGAGCTTCTGAATTTTGTCGGCGGTGTACTCGCCTTGCCCGGTCTGGCCCAGCGGTTTCAAGTCTGATTTTTCCACAGCGGTAGCTTTCTCCAAATCTTTAACGGCCATTGGGATTTCCCCTCCTTGGTACGCCCAAAAACTACCAAAAAACCCGTTTACAAGCAACGATTTTCCCACTTTTTCTTCGCTCGTAACTACCTTGTAGAACGCCGTTTTCGCACGTTTTTCTGAAGCCACAAAATAAAGCACGACACCCACCGGTAACTGTGGCAATTTGCTCCAATCTTTCCCCCATGAAAAACCTCCTGATTCTTGCGATCAGCGCACTCGCAACCGTTGCCGTTGCGAACGAAAAACCAACGCAACCTCAATCGAACATCGGCGAAGCCATCCAAGAAGTCATGCTCCTGCGGCTGAGTCTGACCGACTTTTACGCTGATCCCACCACCGACGCCGCCCGCGACATCCAGTCGCGCTGGCAAAACATATCGGCGGATATTCGCAACCAAATTGACCGCCGACATATGGGTACCGAACTGCGGATCCTCAACCTTGAATCCGAAGTCCCACCGCCCGCCCCGCCTGAAACCAACACCGTAACCGAAGTGGATGCGCCGGCAGTCCCCACCGTCAACGAAGACGTCTGGGCTCAAACCACACCGGCCACCTCTCCCCGTCAGCGCCCGGTCATCTACCGCGACGAACTCGACATCTTCGGCGACCGCCCGCGCCCCACCCGGCCCCGCCCGGCCCGCAAATCACCAACCCTCCAACTCGCGCCGTCAACCGTCGGCGAATAAGAACCGCAAATCTTCCACCGTCAGACTTTGCGTGAACCGTTCCTCACCGAGGATATCTTCCGCCACCGCCCGTTTCTGTTTCTGTAACGCCCGAATTTTCTCCTCGATACTCCCCTTGATCAAAAGCCGGTAAGCCATCACATGCCGGGTCTGGCCGATCCGGTGCGTCCGGTCAATTGCCTGCGCCTCCACCGCCGGATTCCACCACGGATCAAACAGCACCACATAACTCGCCGCCGTCAGATTCAACCCAAACCCGCCCGCCTTCAGCGAAATCAAAAACACCGCCGCCCCCTCCGTACCCTGAAACTCGCGTACCAAATCCCCGCGCTCCTCCGTCGCGCCCGTCAACCAAAACTGCTTCCACCCCTTCGCCTCGATCACCGGCCGCAACAACTCCAGCAGTCCCACAAATTGACTGAACACCAAAACCTTGTGGCCCTCCTCCATCAACGGCTCGAGCACGTCCAACAACGCCTCCACCTTCGCGCTCCCCGCCTCCGCCCGCTTCGCGTCCACCAATGCCGGGTGACAACAAATCTGTCGGAGCCGCAACAGCGACGTCAGAAAATTAAACCGCTGCGCATCAAACTCCTGCCGGGTTTTCACCTGCAACAACATCTGCTGCGCGTGCTTCAACTCCGCCCGGTACAACGTCGCCTGCACCCCCTCCATCTCGCACAACAAATCCTCCTCCACCCGCGCCGGTAAATCGTTCGCCACCTGCGCCTTTGTCCGCCGCAATAAAAACGGCCGAACCCGCGCCGCCAACCGTTGCCGGGCCAACGGATCATCCCCGGCATCAAACTGCTTCACAAACTGCGCCCGTGTCCCCAACACCCCCGGCATCGCGAATGCCAACAAACTCCACAAATCCAACAACCGGTTTTCAATCGGCGTCCCCGTCAACACCAGCCGGTACTCCGCCTTCAACGCCCGCCCCGCTTTCGCCGTCAATGAATCCGGATTCTTGATGTACTGCCCCTCATCCAAAATCACCGCCAGCCAGGATCCTGACGTACCGAGTGCCCGGAGTTGCGTATAATTCACCACCACCAAATCCGTCTCAGCCGCCTTCTTCGCAGTCCCCAACTGCACCCGCAATCCCGGTACGAATCGCTCGGCCTCCACCCGCCAATTATCCATTACCGACTTCGGACACACCACCAACACCGGCCGCTCTGCGTTCCCCGGTTGCGACCGCAACCACGCCAGCCACGTCAACGCCTGCAACGTCTTCCCCAACCCCATGTCATCCGCCAAAATCCCCCCAAACCGGTTCGCGCTCAAATACGCCAAAAAATGAAACCCCTCCAACTGATACGGCCGCAACTCCCCGCGCACCTCCGTCGGCACCGCCGGCGCCAACCGCGTCACAATCTCCTCCGCCCGCCGTCGCACCGCTGCCACCTGCGCCTCCGGCAAAAATCGCGCCGCCGCCTTGTCCGCCAACTGCAACGCATGCAACCGCTGCGGCTCCGCCGTAAACTCCCCCGGCGCCAACCCCAACCGCGCCAACGCCGCGTCATCCTCGCCGGTCAGATTAAATTGCAATCGCCGCCACCCCTTGGCTCCCAACCGCACAAACCCACCGCGCGCATTCAGCAACATCCTCAACTCCGCTTTCGTCAACTTCGTATCCGCCACATCCAACACCACCCGCAAATCAAACCAATCCACCCCGCTCGGTTCACACTCCAACCGGACGCGCGCCGCCACCGGCCCCTCTCGCAGCGTCGCCAACTGCGGATCCAGTTTCAATTCCGACCCCGCCGGCAACCCCGCCAGCCACGCTGTGAATTTCTCCGGAAAACTCTTCGTCACCCGAATCTGCCAACACTGCTCTGGATTATTCCAACCCGCCCCCAGCACATCCACCACCGCTCGGCCCGCCGCCAACGCCGACTCATCCACTACCTCAATGACTCCTGCAGGCTTCCGGCCAAACTGCCCCTGTCGGCTCCAACCAGCCGGAGTGTAGACCTGCTCCACCTTCCCGGCCCCGACCCCGGCCGCGACCTGAATCAACACGTGTTCGATCCCGCCATACGCCACGCGCAACTCCGCCGTCACCTGTAACCGGTGTGCCACCCGCCGCACCCGGTCGCGCAACCGCGCCGGCAACTCCCCACCCAACGCCGTCAACAACCGCACTCCTTCCGTCGTCTCCACGGCCGGCGCGGGAATCGCGACCTCCGCCTGCGCCAAATTTCCCGGCAACGGCTGCGGCCCCCGCCACACCGCCGTCGGCGTCAAATACAACGGTACCGCCCCGGGAATCACCCCCAGAACCTCCGCGCCCGCCGGTAACACCAACCGAAACCGGTAATCCGCTGCAGCATCAGCCGGCACCGTGACTTCCCAACGCAACGGCTCCGCTGGATAATCGAACGGTTGACCGGCTTCATTGACCACGCGCTCACGCATGCCCGGCTGCGTCAACAACAGGCGCAAGCCCGGTGCGTCATTGTCGTCCTGCAAATTGAGTTCGGAAGATTCATACCCGTTCCACCGGTCACAAAACGCGCGCCACACCCCCGCCGCCGCCGCCGGCAATTCCACTTCGCCACTGGCCACCGCGTCCACCAGTTCGCTGAACCGCGCGCGCTTGATGGGCCGGAAATCGCTACTGCCGGCGGTGCAGATTTCGAGCAAAAACTTTTTCTTCACCAACCGCGCGCGCGCATCGGTGATGCCCACACTTCGCGATGGAATAGCTGCCAGATGATTCTGAATCAACGCCGACCATCGTTGAATCTCCTCCTCGCGCTGGAGTTGCCGGATGATCGGTGCAATGCGGGCGTGATCGCACAAAGGCCGGAGAAACGCGGGAAACTCGGCATGATTCTGATCGAAGTAGTAGGCCAGATACTGCCAGAATTCTATTTCGTCGCGCGGCGGTTTGTCCCACAGTTTGACCGGCAAGTACGGATCATTCCGCAACGACGGTGCGAGTTGCCGGAGATCGTAGCCGGTCATCCGCCCATAACTGGCGACGCGCCGGAACAGCATGCCTACTTGCCGAAGAAAACCCGCTTCCTCGCCGGTTGGTGACCGGCCAAGTTTTTCGGCGAGTTGCTGACCGGGCTTGTCCGCCGGCACTTCGCCCGCCAATTCCAATAACGTCAGCATGGCCGCGACGCCATGTTTGCAGCGGAATTCCACCGGGCAACTACACTCGCCATCCCAGGCGCCTTTCATAAAGCGCAAGGTGACCTGATAAACCTGCGTCCCGGTAACCGTCGCGTCCAATCGGCTGAAGTCCTCCGTCCATGCTGCCGGCTGAACGCGGCCGGCATGGAAATACTCCTCCCCGCGCTGCCGGGCATTGCGGCTGTGAAACTGGAGAAATTGGTTGGCGGCGGCCCGCAGTTTGGCATTCATCTAGCCGGAGGTATTTACCGGCAATTCACAGTCGCGACAAGCGTGGAACTTTTGCCGTTTGATTTTCCGAGGCGGTTTTGGTTGAGTCGCTTCCATGTTTCGTCCGAAACTCTTGGAGGCGTTGCGCCGTTATGACCGGCCAACTTTTTCCGCCGATCTCGCAGCCGGTGTCACGGTGGGGGTGGTGGCACTGCCGCTGGCCATCGGGTTCGGAATCGCTTCCGGGGTGACACCGGGGCAAGGGCTGTGGACGGCGATCATTGCCGGCTTTTTAATCGCCGCGCTCGGCGGGTCTTTGGTGCAGGTGGGCGGGCCGACCGGCGCGTTTGTGCCGATTCTTGCCGGGATTGTGCTGACGTATGGGTACGGCGGTTTGGCAGTGGCGACGTTGTTGGCCGGCGTCATTCTCGTCGTGATGGGGTTGTTGAAACTGGGGAGTTTGATCAAATTTATTCCGTATCCGGTCATTTCCGGTTTTACCAGCGGGATTGCGGTCATCATTTTCATTGGGCAACTCAAGGAGTTTCTGGGTTTCGATGCGCGCATGCCGCGGCACACTCCGCATCAAATCGCGACGGTGGTGATGAATCTGTCCCACACGCATTTGGCGACGCTGGGTATTGGGGTGTTGGCGTTAGCGATTTTAATCGCCTGGCCGAAACGGTGGCGGCGCGTGCCGGCCTCCATCGTGGCGGTTGTGGTCTGTACCGTGGTTGTGCTGGGATTGCATTTGGATGTGGCGACGATCGGCTCGAAGTTCGGCGGAATTCCGCGGGGCTTGCCCGAGTTGACGCTGCCGAAGCTAACGTTTGAGCAGTTTCAAAATCTGCTGATCCCGGCTTTCACCATTGCGATGTTGGGTGCGATTGAGTCGTTGTTGTCGGCCATTGTGGCCGACGGCATGATCGAATCCCGGCACGACTCGAATCAGGAATTGGTCGGCCAGGGCGTCGCCAACATCGTGTGTCCGTTCTTTGGCGGCATTTCCGCGACCGGCGCCATTGCGCGGACGGCCACAAACATCCGCAGCGGGGCACGGACACCGGTCGCCGCAATTGTGCATTCGGTCACATTATTGGTGATCATGTTGGTGGCGGCACCACTGGCGAAGTTCATTCCGTTGACGGCGTTGAGCGCGGTGTTGATCGTCGTCGCGTACCGGATGGGCGAATGGGAAAACTTCCCGGAATTGGCGCGGAGCACGAAAAGCGATTTTGCCGTGATGGTGATTACGTTTGCCCTGACGGTGATTTTCGACCTGACGATTGCCGTCGGCGTGGGGCTGTCCATGGCGGCGGTGTTGTTCGTGCGCCGGATGGAGGAGATTTCGCAAATCCGGCTGGTGACACCGGAGAGTGAAATGGACGACGGCGGCGGCTCCATCCGCGGTAAAGAGGTGCCGGAGGGAGTGCTGGTTTACCGGATTGAAGGGCCGTTCTTTTTTGGCGCCGCGGAGAAATTGGAAACGGCGCTGGAGCGATACTCGACGGTGCCGCGGATTGTGATCTTTCGAATGCGCAATGTGCCAGCCGTTGACGCGAGCGGTTTGCACGCCTTGGAGATCATGCTCGATAAGTTTCACCGCAAAGGGACACAGTTGATTCTCAGCGGCGTCCAGCCGCAGCCGATGAAAGTGCTGTTCAAGGCCGGGTTCACCGACAAAATCGGCCTCGATAATGTCTGTGCCAATATTGACGTGGCGCTCGCCCGCGCCCGGCAACTTCTCAGCCTGCATGCGTAACGAGATCCTTGCGCTGACAATTTTCGCGGGGACGTATGCGTTGATCAGCGGGCGCCGATTGAAAGTTTTACCGCTAAATCGACCGGCCGCGGCGTTGCTCGGCGCGGTGTTGATGGTGGCGACCGGCGTGATGACACCGGAGCAGGCGTACCGGGCGGTGGATTACAACACGCTGGTGCTGTTGCTTGGGATGCTGATTATTGCGGCGTATCTGCATCTGGCCGGTTTCTTCGCGTGGGCGGCTGACTGGATTTTGCAGAATGCCGGCACGCCGCAGCGGTTACTGCTGTATGTGTCCGTCGTGGCCGGCGGGTTGTCGGCGGTGTTGGTCAACGACACTGTGTGTTTGCTGCTGACTCCGTTGGTGGTGGCGGTCATCGTGCGCGGTAAGCTGCCGCTGTTGCCGTATTTGCTGGCGTTGGCGACGAGCGCCAATGTCGGCAGCGTGGCGACGCTGGTCGGCAATCCGCAGTGCATGATCATTGGCGGAATGTCAGGGCTTTCATTTGTCCGGTATGCGGCGGTGATGACTCCTGTTGCGGCGGTCGGGTTGGCAATCAATTATGCAGTGTTGAGTTTTGGGTTCCGGAAAGTCTTGCGGTCGGCGCGAATCGAACTCAGTTGCAACTCAGCCGCCGGACCGCAATTGGACCGGGCACTGACCGCCAAAGTTGGTGTGGTTTTTGGATTGGTGGTGGCCGGGTTTATGGGGGGCTTGAATCTACCGTGGACGGCCCTTGCTGGCGCGGCTTTCATCATGGTGGCTGCGCGCCGCGACACGCATGAGGTGCTGAAGTTGGTGGATTGGCACTTGTTGGTGTTTTTTGCGGCGTTGTTTGTGGTGGTTGAGGGCTTGAACGCGACCGGTTTTCCCGAACAGGTGCGGCCGGGCTTCGGGATTGGGGCGACGGCTCAAGCGTGGAACCTGGCATGGTTTTCCGTCGTTGGTTCGAACATCTTCTCCAACGTCCCCTTCGTGCTCGTCGCCGGTAAGTGGATTGGAAACTTGGCGGAGCCGGAGTTGATGTGGAAGGTACTGGCGCTGGCCACAACGTTCGCCGGTAATTTGACGATTCTCGGCTCAGTCGCCAACATCATCGTGGTTGAGTCGGCGCGCGGCCATCTCGAAGTCAGTTTTTGGGATTATGCGAAGTACGGAATCCCGATTACACTTTTGACGACAATTACCGGCGTGGCGTTGCTGCTGCTGCTTCGTTAGTATACGTCGTCTATCTTCTCTTCGCCGCCCTGTGGGGTAGGCACCTCGATGCCTTTGATGTCGCCGCCCTTGCCTTTGTCGCCATCCTTCGGCGCGTAGTAGTAGCCGCGCGAGTAGTAGCTGTAATAGTAGGGATAATAGTGGTAGTATCCAACACGGCCGGGTTCGAGGTTGTTAAGGACAAAGCCAAAAATCTTTGCGCCACGACTGACCGCGGTCATTTTGGCGACACGCACGTAGCGTCGCGAGGTGCGCCCCGCCCAGATGACGAAGAGCACGCCATCAACGGCAGAGCCGAGAATTGAGCTATCAGCAATCCCCATGACCGGCGGGCTGTCAATGATGACGCGGTCGTAGTTCTTATGCGCCCAGTCAAGCGTTTCCTTGAGCCGCCAGCCGAGGAGCAATTCGGCCGGGTTGGAGGGATAGGTGCCGCTGGTTATTACATCCAGCTTGGGAACATTGGTCTGACGAATGACTTGTTCGGGTGTCTTTTCACCGAGAAGAACGTCGGCGAGACCGTTCTCACGTTCGAGGCCAAAATATTTATGGATTTCGCCACGACGAAGGTCGGCGTCAATCAGCAGGACACGTTCTTCAATTTGCGCGAATCCGATCGAAAGGTTGACACAGGTCGTGGTTTTACCTTCGCGCGGAACAGCACTTGTCAGGAGGATGGAGCGAAGTTTTTCGCGCGGGGTAGAAAAAATAATCGCTGAGCGAACGACCCGGTAGGACTCGGCAACGCCGCCTTGCTGTTTGAGTTTGTCGAGTCGGTGGGCCGTGAGATCGTCGGGACTCCATTGCGCCGCCGGAATCATCCCAAGGAAGGGCAGTTGCAGTTCGCGCTCAACTTCTTCAGCGAGCTTGATGGAGTCGTCAATGTATTCAATGAAGTAAGCCAACGCCAAGCCCAAGCCGAGACCGACCAGTGCGGCCATCAGTAGTCCTTTGACTTTTTTCGGGTAAACAGGGTCGTTAGCAACAATCGCGTATTCGAGAACCGAAACATTTCGAGAGCGACGCTCTAAGGTGTCAGTCTTCAGGAGTTGCTGGAGCAAGGCATTGTACAAACCTCGGACGCGCGAGGCATCCGCACGCAAGTTAGCCATCTGCCAGAGCTTGACATTCGCCCCCATTGCCTCGTCTTTGGCCTCGTCCAACTGCTTGTTCAGTTCGGCATGACGCTCTTTGAGAATTTGGAGATCGGCAGCAGTTTTTTCCCGAAGATAACTGATCTCCCGATCAATACTTCCTCCAACACTTGCCAACTCGTTCTTGGCCTGAATCAAAGCCGGGTGCTTGGGCCGGTAGATCTTTGAGAGTTCCTCCACTTTCACCTGTAAGTCTTTGCGGCGGTTCTCCAAATTATAGAGAATTTCTGCGCGTTTCGCGGGCACCACAGTAAGCATAGGGCGATCAATCACGACATTACGGCTGCGTGAAAGTTGATTGTCTTTCCACCCCGCGAGGTCATCATCATCACGGTTACCGGTCGCCGCCGGTGCAAGATCGCCGCCTGCGGCAACCATCTGAGGCGCGGGACTCGTGACATTCACGGTCGCATTTATCTGAAGCTCTTGTAGCAAGCGCTGCTGAATATTACTTGCCAACCCGGCTGGAGTTAGCCCATGAACTTGGATTTTACCCAGTTGACCGTATTCAATTGTTCCATCGGCAGCAACGGTAGTAGAATGATTCAATTCGGGAGATTGGTCCACCTGAATAACCACTGCCGACCCCACTCCGAATTGCCCGCTCGACACATTGACATGAAGATTCTGAACAACGCTTTCCTCCTGTTCAGCTTTACCCTCTGCCGCAAGAAGAGCAACAATGCCAGCAGCATCAGATTGTGCATCCAAGCGCGTTTTCCGGGATTGTACTGCCGTCAGTTGCGAATTCACTGATTGAAGCTGACGGAGTAGGTTCAGGTAGTTGCCTGTCCCGACATTTGGGTCTTTTTCAAGCAAGGCCAAGTCATTTTGGCGCCCGTAATCTATGATCCGCTGTTGCGCAACCTTCAGTTCTTGGGAGAGACGATTGATCTCACGAGTCAAGACAAGTAAGTGGCCTTCTTGCAACTTGGCTTGCTCTTCATCGCGAAAACGTAGGTACTCATCACATAAGGCATTGGCAAACTCCCGAGCAAAATCCTTGGACGGACTATCAACTGTGACCAAGATGATCGTGGCACCACCAGCCCGTGATATCCGCAAGCTTGCCAAATTCTCCCGTAATTCTTCAGGCGTTTTCCGCATCCGCTGCTGAACTCGGCGCAACATACTCTGACTCTGCATGACAGAAATGGTCGTCGGGTAGAAGGCCTTTTCGCTCTCCGATACAAGATCCGCTGTCATGCCCCCAATCGAAGTTGAGACAAACAAACGCGCCGTGGCCCGATAGATTGGTTGGCGCGTGAACAGAAACGCCGTCGTGCATGCCATACTAAGGAGAAAACAAACCAAAATCAGCCACTTGCGCTTAAGCAAAACAGCCAAATACTCTTTGACATCAACCGATTCGGATTTTCCGTCGTTGAGCGTTGGATTAATCATAAAATACAACTCCTAATATATACATCGACGACCGAGCAACGAATCCGTCAAAAGAATGAGAAGCGTTTTTGGGGTACAATTACCCAATCATTATTACGCAGCGGGATGTCTTTTTCGAATTCCCCTCGCTTCATGATCCTCGCAACGTTGAGAAATGTCTCATACTTTCTCCCATCGTCACAGTAACGGACAATTTTCACATTTCCACCGTCGCCAAAAGTTGTGAAGCCCCCAGCAGCAATAATTGCTTTGGTCACCGTAAAATCCCCCGCCGGCAACCGCATTGGTCCCGGCCGGCCAATTCCGCCAAGTACATAAATCACGCCTGCCGGAATGGGACCGACTTTCTCAGGACTATACACACTCTCGATTGTCACCTCGACCGTGGCCTTTTGGAAAAAATCCCGCTCCAACGCCGCCTTCAGTTTCGCTGTCAACTCATCCGTTGTCAAACCACACACACGAATTCGTCCCACCGCGGCAAAATCCACCCCGCACCCCAACGGAACGGTATACGCCCGGTTCAACGAAGAATCCTCTGCCACAACCACGCCCAGCTGCATTCCGGGAGCAATCACGCGCACCTGTAAATTTGTCGCTTCTGCGCTGCCTTCCTCACCGACTGTCAAATCCCGGCACACTTCGCGGAACACCAACGGAGTCACCCGATGCGGATTACAAGCACACACCGTCATCAGAACGCTTAAAACCACCAAAGTTCTCAACATAAGGTGGCGTATGGTATTCATCAAAAGCGACTTGGTCAAGTTGCTCGCACAAATGTTTTTACTGGCAATCCCTCTCCTAACCCCATAAAAAGACCTGCTCCATGCCTTCGACAACACCACACCACGAATCACTCAAGAACCTCCTCACCCAACGCAAATTCGCCGAAGCCGAAGCCCTTTGGCTCGACCTCGCCGAACAACTTCACGACAAGCCCGACTTCCTCCTCCTGCTCGTCAAAGAGTTCGCCGATGCCGGTCAACCCCGCCAAGCCGCCGAACTTGCCGCTCTCCTGGCCCCCAACCTCAAAGCCGACGGCAAGGATCACGAATGGCTCTACGCCCTGAAACTCCAAGCCAACGCCAACCCCGCCGACAAACCACTACGTGCCGAACTCCTCGCCGCCTATACGAAAATTTTCGCACAAGATGCCCGGCTTAAAGCCATCATCACCGTCGCCCAACTTGACTCCTCCGCCGCCCCCCTGCCCTCCGCCATCGCCAAAACCGACAGCCTGCTCTCCCTCAAAACTGGCGGCTTCTGTCTCCACAAAAGTTGGGGCCTCGGCCAAGTCAAACAATTCGACACCGCTCTCAACCGAGTTGTCGTCGCCTTCCCCCACAATCCCAGCCACGCAATGCAGCTCGCCTACGCCGCCGAAAGCCTGCTCCCCGTCAATCCCGACCACATTGAAGTCCGCAAACAAACCGACTTACCGGGTATCAAACAACTTGCCACCACCGATCCCATTGCCCTGATCCGCGCCGTCCTCATCAGCTACAACCACTCCGCTACCGCCGAAAAAATCGAAGCCACTCTTGCCGGCAGCGTGATCCCGACGCCCGACTGGAAAAAATGGTGGGACACCACCAAAAAACTCCTCAAACGCGATCCCCACTTCGACGTCCCCGGCAAAAAAAACGAGCCACTCGTCCTCCGCTCCGCCCCCGTCGCCCAACAAGACGAATTCGTCGAAACCTTCCGGACCGCCCCCAGCCTCAAACAAAAAACCGAACTCGCCCGGCAACTCCTCAAAATCATTGACGACATTGCCGACCCCGAACTACTCCTCCAAGAATTTCAAGACGGCCTCTTGGCGGCCCTCAAAAAACTGAAAGCCACCTATGCCGCCGACCGGCTCGAAGCCGCCTTCATCATCGAAGACCTCCGCGCCCACCAGAAAACCCCTGCCGCCAGCACCGCCCCCCTCGTCGACGAAATCCTGGCCGGCGTCCGCGACTTGCCGGAACTCTTGGAAGACCTTACCACCTCCACCCGCAAACGCGTCATCGCAGCCCAGACTGACCGGCTGCTCAACGACATCAATCGCCTACCGGTCAAAACGCTCGATGAAATGACCGCCCAGCTTGAGCCTCGCGCCGAACAAATATCCCAAATGGTCCGCAACAAAACCGCCAGTGCCGAACTCCTCGTCTGGGTCTGCAAAAACTTCGACACGCACCCCTGGCTGCTCCCCCTCCAAAGTGCTGCCACACTCCAAGCCATCATCAACGCCTCCGACTCTGGCACCGCCAAAGAACGCCGCCGCCTTCGCGACCTCCTCTTCAACGACGACGAACTCATCGCCAACCTCCTCCTCAATGCCGACACCGACACCGTCAAAGAAGTCTCCCGGCAACTCCTCAACACCCCCGCCTTCGAAGAACTCGACCGCCGCTCCCTCATGGCCCGCATCGTCCGCGTCTTCCCCTTCGTCCAGGAATTCCTCGTCACCAAATCCACCAAAGAACAACCCCTCATCGTCTCCAAAGCCAGCTACGACAAACGCCGCACTGAACTCGACGAAATCGTCACCAAACGCATTCCCGAAAACTCCAAAGAAATCGGCGTCGCCCGCAGCTACGGCGACCTCCGCGAAAACTTCGAGTTCAAAGCCGCCAAAGACCTCCAAAAAGTCCTCATGCGCCGCCGCGCCGAACTCGAAATCCTCCTCGCCCGCGCCCAAACCACCAACTTCGCCGACGCCAAACCCGACCTCGCCGGCATCGGCACCACCGTCACCGTCACCGACCTCGCGACCAACCAAGTCCACACCTATCACATCCTTGGTGCCTGGGACAGCGATCCCGCCCGCGGCATCATCAGCTATCCAGCCGCCCTTGCCCAAGCCCTCTTCAACAAAAAGGCCGGCGACGTCATCGAAGCCGCCGGTGACACCGGCAAACTCAAGCTGCGCATCGATAGCATCGTGAAAACGCCCGACGCCATCTTGCAGTCGCTGTGACCATGCTCGAGACCGCCATCGAAGCCGCCGCCGAAGCCGGCAAGCTGCTGAAAAAGAATTTCGGCGGCACGCTCGACGTGAATGCTGCCACGTCGCACGACATCAAGCTCGCGCTCGACGAAGCCGCGCAAAAAGTCATCACCCGCGTCATCCTCGCCGACTTCCCGGACCACTGCATCCTCGGCGAAGAAGCCATTACCGGCAACCAACAGGCCGATGTTCGCTGGGTCGTTGACCCGCTCGACGGTACCGTCAACTATTTCTACGGCATCCCACACTACGCCGTCAGCATTGCGGCACAACAGCGGACCGGCGATCAGTGGGAGACAGTTGCCGGCGTCGTCCTCGATCCCGAACGCGACGAACTCTTTACCGGCGCCAAGGGCCAATCCCCGGCACTCAACGGTCAACCAATCCACGTGAGCGACCGGACCGCGTTAGCCGAATCCATTGTCGCCATCGGCTTCTTCAAAAACGTCGACACCATCAACCGCAGTCTCAAACGTTTTGCCGACACGATTCACCGTGTCCGCAAAATGCGCCTCATGGGTGCCGCCGCGCTCGACGTCGCCTACGTTGCCTGCGGCCGGTACGACGCCTACGTCGAATACGGCATCAAGCTCTGGGACATCTGCGCCGGTCAGTTGATCTTGGAAACTGCCGGCGGCCAAGTCGAATCCACCCCGACGAGTGAGCCCCACACGTTCGACACGCGGATGTGGAACGGCAAAATCCCGATCACCGAGCTAGTCGGCTAAAACCGCAATCGCACCAAACACACCTTCTGTCACCCGCGTGAGCTTTTCGTAGTTCACTTTATCCGGTGTGTCCGCGGGCGTGTGGTAGTACGGATAACGGAACGGCGCGGTGTCGGTGATTTGGAATGCCGGATAACCCTCGTGCCAGAACGAGCCATGATCGCTCCACCCAATCCCGGCAAGCCCGCCAAATGTCGCGCAACATTCCAGCGGAAAATCACTCGCCCCGCGAAAACCGGCGGCGGCCTGCCGAATGATGCGCCGCGAAGACCAGTTGCCGACAAACCCGATAAAGTTCCCCCGGCTCGGATAGAACAACTTGAACAACGCCGAAGGAAATTTCTGGCTGCCGGGTTCATCACTGAAATACCCCATCGTCTCCAACGAAATCATCGCGCGAATATCATCCCCACGCTCCCGGCAAGCCTTCGCGTAGACGCGGCTCCCCATCAGTTCCGTCTGGAAGTACGGCGGCTCCTCGTTGACGAACGCCACAAACCTCACGGTCCGCGCAGCCCCTTTGAAATGCCGGCTCAATTCGAGCAGCGCCGCAGTCCCGCTGCCGTTGTCGTTGGCGCCGGGCGAACCCTCCACGGAATCATAGTGCGCGCCGACCACGATGATTTCGTTGGCGCGCGTCCGACCGGGGAACACGATTTCAAGATTGGAACACTCCACAGCATTCACCCGGTACATCTGCCGATTCACCCTGTGTCCCTGGGCGCGCCATTCGCTCTCGATGTAGTCCGCCGCCTTCATCAATTCCTGTGGGATAGTGACGTTGTGTTCGACGGAGGCAATGGCGTGGACATGCCGGCTCAGGTTTGCGGCCGAGATTCCCGGTACGCTCATCGCCGGCCGGCCCCACCCGCAATTGCACATGCTGAATTTGACGACGACCGGCAACACAACCACGGCGATCGCAATCCGAACCAGTCCTTTGCGCGTGACGACTTGCACACCCGCGACCGTAGCACAAACTTGCGCGGGCAGGGAGCCAGTGTTAGCATTTGCTCGCGATGTACAAGGACTTCTACGGCCTTCGCGAGTATCCGTTCAACATGACGCCGGATCCGCAGTTTCTTTTCCTGAGCAAAAACCACCGCGTCGCGCTCGACGTGCTGCGCTTCGGCATCCAGGAACGCAAGGGTTTCCTCGTCATAACCGGTGAGATCGGCGCCGGCAAAACTACCGTTTGCCGATCACTGCTCCGCTCACTCGACGCCAATACCAAAACCGCGCTGTTGCTCAATCCGTCGCTGTCCGACTCGCAAATCCTCAAGACGATCTGCGACGAATTTAAACTGCAGCCGGCCAAGACGACCAAGAAGGATTTGTACGACACCCTTAACGCGTTCCTCCTCCGCGAACTGGCCGCCAACCACAACGTGGTGTTGATCGTGGACGAAGCGCAGAACCTCCGGCCCAAGGCGCTTGAACAAATCCGGTTACTCTCCAATCTCGAAACCGAAAAAGAAAAACTTCTCCAAATTATCCTCGTCGGCCAACCGGAGTTGGCCAAGCTGCTCCACCGCGATGATCTCGTGCAGTTGAAACAGCGCGTCGCGCTCCGGCATCACATTCCGCCGTTGGTTTGGGAGGAAATCGGCGAGTACATCCAACACCGTCTCGAAGTCGCCGGCGGCGCTGGGCGCATCCGCTGGACCGACGGCGCGCTGTTGCTCATCCGCCGGTATTCGCGCGGCGTGCCGCGGTTAATCAACGTGCTCTGCGACAAGGCCCTGATGGCCGGTTATGTGGCGGAAAGTTTTACGATTGATGCCGGCTTCGTCCAGCGCGGCATCGAAGACATCGAGGGCGCGCCGGTCGCCGAAGAACTCAAGGTGGGCGTCGAATGAGCCTCGTTTACGAAGCCCTCCAAAAAGCCGAACGCGAGAAAAATCGCAAGTCCCCGCCGCCGCCGGCCCCCGTCGTGCCGGCAAAAGAACCACCGCGACCGGTAGCCGCGCCTCCGGCACAACGGAGTTATCTCCCACTGGTGATCGTGTGCGTAAGTTTGGTGGCAATTGTTTCCATCGTGCTGATCGCAGCCTGGCATTTTTCGGAAAAACGCACCGAGCCGGCAGTCGTTGCAGGAGAGCCGCGCTCCGCCGCATCCGAATCGAAGCCGGCGGATATACCGGCACAACTCCCGCCACCGGCCCCAGCCACCTCAACCGCCAACGACCCGCGGTTCAAGCTCACCGGAATCACCGGCAACCAAGACATCGGCTACGGCGCGATCATCAACGGCCGGCTCCTCCGCGACGGGCAGTATGTGGATGGCGCCATCGTGCAGAAAATTGAGCGGGACCGGGTGTTGCTCAATCTGGATGGCCGCGAGATTGTGGTGCGACTCTTCTAACGGCGGTTTTTCGTCCGGTCGGCCAGCGCACGTTGAGTTTCCCGGTCGGCTTCCTTCCGTTTGAGGGTCTCGCGTTTGTCGGTAACGTTCTTTCCTTTGCCGACGCCTAGGAGAACTTTGGCGAAACTTTTGGTGAAGTAAATCTTCAGCGGCAAGAGTGCCATACCTTTGGCGTTGAGCTGGCTGTCGAGTTTTTCGATTTGTTTTTTGTGGAGGAGCAGCCGGCGGGGACGGACGGGATCAACGTTGGCGCGGTTGCCAAATTCGTAGGGTTGGATGTGGGCGTTGTAGAGCCAGCACTGGCCGCGCTCGACGCGCGCAAAGGCTTCGTCGAGTGAGGCACGGGCACCGCGGAGAGATTTGACTTCGACGCCTTTAAGCTCGATGCCGGCTTCGAAAGTCTCGCCGATGAAGTAATCGCGCCCGGCTTTGTGATTCTGAATGGTCGGCGGCATAGCCGCGACTATAGCACGTCAACGCTGGCTGTAGGAGGGGCATTCTTGCCCCGACCGGTCGCGACAGGAATGTCGCTCCTACAAAATCACCAGTCTTAGTCTTTCAGCGCGGCAGCAGCGTCGATTTCTTCGAGCGTCGGCAATTCGTAGGTGAGTTTGCCTTCGCTGATTTCTTTCAGGGCGATGTCGGCGAAATCCATCTTCGGGTCGGTCAACGTGAGCGGGCGGTTTCCCTGTGACAATTGCCGGACTCGACGGGAGACGAGGTTGATCAAGTACTCGGGTTGGGGAATCTGTTGGGCCGCAGCGGCGAAGAATTTGCTTTTCATGGGGAGCGGAACTTTCTGCGATAACTACCGGAATTACAAGGGATATTTTGGGTGAGTCAGCCGAATAATCTTTCGAACTAGTGTGTGCGCCTCCGATTTATCCGATCACAAATAGCTCAGTGAGCGACGGTTTGCTCCGCCGCCAATGGATCAAGAGGCTTATCGGGGCAGGCGACTGGCGTGCCACAATCGTAAAGTGGAACTGTCGCTTGTGCGCCCGCGGTATCAACATATTGTTGCCGACCGACCGGCAATGCAAAGACCTTGACTAGATCCCCGTCAACAAGCTTGCTTTGGTTGGGAACATTTTTTACAGCGAGTGTTTTGTGACCTCCAAAAGTCGTTACAAGCACGTAGTTTTTCGCCACCGATAATACACTTCCCATCACGGCTAGCGAGTTATGGCTTTTGACGGCACTGCTGACGGATTCATTTTGTTCGTTGTATACCTTCATCGCAGCATCGTATTTCTGCTTCTCCTGAAAATACCGGCCTTGGTCACCAATTTTTCCCTCAACAGGTTTTGCGGGTGCAACCGGCTTTTGCGGGCGGTTTTTAAGCAATCCCGAATCGGCATTGAGCTTGTCGAAGCTGTAAATCTTGTCACCGATTTGTCGGCAATCACCGGCCCATGTGCTCGATATCATAGTCGCTGCGACTAATAGCCATATGATCTTCATACCAACCTCCAGTCTTAGTTGCGCTGTATCGCAGATTGTCGCTCACAGAGAGAATTCTACGCCGGCGTGGCTTTGAAACAAGATGTTTTGTCCAGAGGATGAAACGAAAATGCCGGGACAAGTGCTGCCACTCGTCCCGGCAATTCGTGAATTAACTTACCGGACTTAGTAGTCCATGCCGCCGCCCATACCGGGGTGGCCGCCGCCGGCAGGTGCCGCTTTTTCCTTTTCAGGAATCTCGGTGACGCAGCATTCGGTCGTCAGGAGGAGACCAGCAATGCTCGACGCGTTTTGCAACGCGGACCGGGTGACCTTGGTGGGATCGATGATCCCGGCCTTGCCCATGTCAACGTATTCGAGCTTGTCGCAGTCGAAGCCTTCCCAGCCTTTGCGCTTCTTGACTTCCTGGACGATGAGCGAACCTTCTTCGCCGGCATTGTCGGCCAACTGGCGGAGCGGCTCTTCGATGGCGCGAACGACAATCTGCGCGCCAATGGCTTCGTCGCCCTTGAGCTTGAGACTGGTGAGAACGTCGAGCGTCCGGAGCAACGCCGTGCCGCCGCCGGGAACGATGCCTTCCTCGACTGCCGCGCGGGTCGCGTGCAACGCGTCTTCGACGCGCGCCTTCTTTTCCTTCATTTCGGTTTCGGTTGCGGCGCCGACATAGATGACGGCCACGCCACCGGCCAACTTCGCCAACCGCTCTTGGAGCTTCTCGCGGTCGTAGTCGCTGGTGGTTTCTTCGATCTGGCGACGGATCTGGTTGATACGGCCCTGAACTTCGGACTGCTTGCCAGCGCCTTCGACGATCGTGGTGTTTTCCTTGTCGATGACCAATTTCTTGGCGCGACCGAGGTCTTCGATGTTGACGTTCTCGAGCTTGATGCCGAGGTCTTCACTGAGGAACTTGCCGCCGGTGAGGATGGCGATGTCGTTCATCATCTCTTTGCGGCGATCACCAAAGCCCGGGGCCTTGACGGCCGCGATTTGGATGGTGCCGCGGAGCTTGTTCACGACGAGGGTCGCGAGGGCTTCGCCTTCGACTTCTTCCGCGATGATCAAGAGCGGCTTTCCGAGCTTCGCCGTCTTTTCGAGCAACGGGAGCATGTCCTTCAAGCTGCTGATTTTCTTCTCGTGGATGAGGATGTAGGCGTCGTCGAGGATGCATTCCATCGACTCGGCGTTGGTCACGAAGTACGGGGAGAGGTAGCCCTTGTCGAACTGCATACCTTCCACGACGTCGAGCGTCGTCTCGATGCTCTTGGCTTCTTCAACTGTGATCGTGCCGTCTTTGCCGACTTTGTCCATCGCGTCGGCAATGATGCCGCCGATGGTCTTGTCGCCGTTGGCGGAGATGGTCGCGACCTGGGAGATTTCGCTCCGGTCTTTGACCTTCTTGCTGAGCTTGGCGAGTTCGTTCGTTGAGGCTTCCACGGCTTTTTGAATGCCGCGTTGCAACGCCATCGGGTTGGCACCCGCGGTCACGTTGCGGAGACCTTCGCGATAGATCGCTTCGGCCAAAACGGTCGCGGTGGTCGTGCCGTCGCCGGCAATGTCGCTGGTCTTGCTCGCGACTTCGCGGACCATTTGCGCGCCCATGTTCTCGTACGCGTCCTCGAGTTCAATCTCCTTGGCGACGGTGACGCCGTCCTTGGTGATCGTCGGGGAGCCGAACTTTTTGTCGAGCACGACATTCCGACCCTTGGGCCCGAGGGTGACTTTGACTGCGCGGCTCAACTTCTCAACGCCACGCAGCAGCGCCTTACGCGCATCTTCATCAAACAACAATTGTTTTGCTGCCATAGTAAAATTCTCCTTTGGTTACGTTTAGCTCTCGATGATGCCGAGGATGTCGTCCTCGCGCATGATCAAATAATCTTTGCCGTCCACTTTGATCTCGGTGCCGCCGTACTTGCTGATCAGCACGCGATCGCCCTTCTTCACTTCGAACGGGATCAACTTGCCGTCTTCATCCCGCTTGCCGGTGCCGATGGCGATGACTTTGCCTTCCTGCGGCTTCTCTTTTGCGGTGTCCGGGATGATGATCCCGCCCTTCTTCACTTCTTCTTGTTCAACCGCCTGCACCAGCACGCGATCGCCCAATGGTTTTACGTTCATGCGTCTCTATCTCCTGTTTGGTTTGGTTTAGGTTCTGAGATTCGTGGCCGGGAGGACTTACTTTTTGTTCTTCTCGTCCACGACCTCGAAATCGGCGTCAACGACATCGCCTTGCTGCTTCTTCTCTGCCTTCGGCTCACCGGCCGGGGGTTGTTGCTCCGCACCGGCTGTCGAACTCTTCTCTTTCACTTTCGCGTAAATCTCCGACGACACGGCGTGCCAGACTTCGGTTAACTGCTCCTCCGCTTTCTTGATCACGTCGGTATCTTCGCCCTTCAACGCGTCCTTGACCTTCGTCATCGCGTCTTCGAGCTTTTTCTTTTGGTCGTCGGTGATGACATCTTTCTGTTCGCGAATGAATTTCTCCGTACGGAAGATCGAAGCATCCGCCGCATTCCGCAGCTCGGCTTTCTCGCGTGCCTTCTTATCTTCCTCGGCATGTTCCTCGGCGTCCTTGCGCATCTTCTCGATTTCTTCTTTCGAAAGACCGCTCGACGCGGTAATTGAAATCTTCTGCGACTTGCCGGTGCCGAGATCTTTAGCGGTCACGTGCACGATGCTGTTCGCATCGATATCAAACGTCACCTCGATTTGCGGCATGCCACGCGGCGCGGGCGGAATGTCCGTCAAATGAAACCGGCCAATCGTCTTGTTATCGCGCGCCATGGGCCGTTCGCCCTGCAGCACGTGAACTTCAACGTTCGGCTGATTGTCCGACGCCGTGGAGAAAATTTCGCTCTTCTTCGTCGGAATCGTCGTGTTCCGCGGAATTAAAGTCGTGAAAACATTGCCCAGCGTCTCAATCCCGAGCGACAGCGGCGTCACGTCGAGCAACACGATGTCCTGCTTCACTTGGCCGGTCAGAACGCCGCCTTGGATACCGGCCCCGACCGCAACGACTTCATCCGGATTCACACCTTGATGTGGCGCTTTGCCAATCAGCTTGCCGGCGACTTCAACGACCTTCGGCATCCGAGTCATACCGCCAACAAGCACAAGCTCGTCGACTTTCGACATATCAATCTTCGCGTCGCGCAAACAGGCCTCAACCGGCTTGATCGTGCGGTCGATCAATTCATCGCAGAGCTGCTCCAGCTTCGCCCGGGTCAGCTTCTTCACGATGTGCTTCGGTCCGCTAGAGTCCGCCGTGATGAATGGCAGGTTGATCTCGTACTCCTGCGCACTCGACAACGCGATCTTCGCCTTTTCAGATTCTTCCTTGATGCGTTGCAGCGCGTCCGGCTGCTTCGCCAAGTCGCTGCCGGTCTCCTTCTTGAAATCGTCGATGATCCATGTCATCACCTTTTCGTCAAAGTCGTCCCCACCCAGATGCGTATCGCCATTGGTCGCCAAGACTTCGAAGACACCGTCGCCGATGTTCAACACCGAAATATCAAACGTCCCACCGCCGAGATCGTACACCGCGATGTGCTCATCCTTCTTCTTGTCGAGTCCGTACGCGAGCGACGCTGCCGTCGGCTCGTTGATGATGCGCAACACATCCAGCCCGGCAATCTTGCCGGCATCCTTCGTCGCCTGCCGCTGCGCGTCATTGAAATATGCCGGGACCGTAATGACGGCCTTCTCGATCTTTTCACCGAGATACGTCTCCGCATCGGCCTTCATCTTCGCGAGAATCATTGCGGAAATTTCCGGTGGCGTGAACGTCTTCTCTTCCCCACCGACCATCACCTTCACCGCCGCGTCGCCATTCGAAGCGCGCACGACTTCATACGGCATGCGCTTCCGTTCCTGGGCGATCTCGTCGTACTTCCGCCCCATGAATCGCTTGATGGAATAAACCGTGTTCTTCGGATTGACGACCGCCTGCCGTTTGGCCGCCTGCCCCACCACGCGCTCGCCCGACTTCGTGAACGCCACGACCGACGGCGTCGTCCGTCCGCCTTCCGCGTTCGGAATCACCACCGGCTCGCCGCCTTCAACGACCGCCATGCACGAGTTCGTCGTTCCCAAATCAATTCCTAAAACTTTTGCCATGTTAATTAAATCTCCGCTCACCCCTTTAGCTATGCCCGTGCCATCTTCACAAGTACTTGCCTTGCAACATTTGACTGCCGCGCACCACTGTGCCATTCGCTCACGCGCACACCTTCAACTGTGACACGAGCGCCACACTGTCACACCTTGACCAACCATGTAAAATCGCCTCCTGTGAATGTCTTCCTTACCCGCCAGATCCCCGCTGAAGCCCTCGAGATCCTCCAGAAAACTTGTCGGCAACTTGAAGTCGCTGATTCCGAAATCCCGCTTACGATCGAACGACTTCAGACCGGCGCCCGCGGTCGCGACGGCATATTAATAATGGGCAACGACCGGGCCGATGCCGCCCTGTTCGACGCCGCCGGCAACCAACTCCGCTGCATCTCCAACTTCAGTGTCGGCACCAACAACATCGACATCGCCGAAGCCACCCGCCGCCGCATCACCGTCACCAACACCCCGGGCGTGCTGACCGAAACCACCGCCGATCTCACGTGGGCGCTCCTGCTCGCCGTCACCCGTCGCATCGTCGAAGGCGACCGGTTCGCGCGCTCCGGCAGTTGGCGCGGTTGGACGCCTACCCAATTCCTTGGCGCCGACATCTCCGGCAAAACTCTCGGCATCGTCGGCGCCGGGCGCATCGGCACCGCCGTCGCCAAACGCGCCGCCGGTTTCAATATGCGCGTCCTCACGTTCACGAGCCGCAACACCCGCGTCGAATTCGAAACTCTCCTCCGCGAATCCGACTTCATCACCGTTCATGTCCCCCTCACCCCGGCCACCAAGCATCTCTTCGGCGAAAAAGAATTTCTTCTGATGAAACCGACCGCCTACTTCATCAACGTCGCCCGCGGCCCCGTCCACGACGAAGCCGCCCTCGTCAACGCCCTCCGGCAAAACCGCATTGCCGGCGCGGGTCTGGACGTATTTGAGGAAGAACCTAAGATTCACCCCGGCCTCCTCGATCTCGAAAACGTCGTGCTCATCCCCCACCTCGGCAGCGCAACAATCGAAACCCGCCGTCGAATGGCCATCATGGCCGCAGAAAATCTCATTTCCGTCTTGGCCGGCCGTCCCTGTCCGAATATCGTCAACCCACTATGAAAATCGGCTGGATCGGCACGGGGGTCATGGGTGTTTCGATGAGCGGCCATCTTCTCGCCGCTGGTAACGTCGTCACAGTTTACTCCCGCACCAAAGCCAAAGCGCAACCCTTGCTCGACCGCGGCGCGACGTGGGCCAATTCACCGTGCGAAGTTGCGCGCAACACCGAAATCGTTTTCACGATGGTCGGCTTCCCCGAAGACGTCCGACAAGTCTACTTCGGTGAGTCCGGCATTTTCGCCGGCTTGAAACCCGGCACAATCACAGTCGACATGACGTCCACGGCTCCAAGTTTGGCGCAGGAAATTTTTGCCACGAATCCAAACTCTCTCGACGCGCCTGTCTCTGGCGGCGACGTCGGAGCGCGCAACGCGACGTTGTCCATCATGGTCGGCGGCGCCAAGCCGGTCTTTGAGAAAGTGCTGCCACTCTTACAAAAGCTCGGTAAGACCATCATCCACCAAGGTCCGGCCGGCGCCGGTCAACACGCCAAACTCTGCAACCAAATCGTCATCGCCGGCACGATGATCGGCGTTTGCGAAGCGTTGCTCTACGGCAAGAAAGCCGGTCTCGATCTCGAAACGATGCTCTCCTCGATCCGTGGCGGCGCCGCCGCCTGCTGGACGCTCGACAATCTCGCCCCGCGCATCCTCAAGGGAAACTTCGATCCCGGTTTCTTCGCCGACCACTTCGTCAAAGACATGGCGCTCGCGTTGGAAGAAGCCAAGCGCATGAACCTCCGTTTGCCAGGACTACAACTCGTGCATGATCTCTACAAACACGTTCAAACCCTCGGCCACGGCAGGAAGGGCACGCACGCGCTCTACCTCGCACTCGAAGAAGTGGCTAACGCCGCTGCAACCCGTCGCTAATCAGATTAAACGCCAACACCGTCCAAGCAATCGCCAGCCCGGGCGCGATGCACAACCATGGCGCAACGCGAAACGCCCGGCCTTCTTCCCGGAGCATCATGCCCCACTCCGCCACGTCGGGCTGACCGGACAAACCGAGAAACGCTAACCCCGCCGCTTCGAGCACTGCGCTCCCCAGCGTCAAGGTTGTCAGCGTGAGAATCAACGCCCCGCAGTTCGGCAAAATCTCAATCACCGCCACGCGCCACTGACCGGCACCGACTGACCGGGCCGCGAGCACGTATTGCTTCGCCTGCTCCGAGAAAAACGCGGCGCGCACCTGCCGGACAATCGCCGGCAAATTGGCAATACCAACGGCGATGGTCACGCTGGTCGGCGACGGCTTCATCACCGTCAACGCCACCAAGCCGAGCAGAATCGACGGAAATGCCAACAGAAAATTCACCAGATGCGTCACGCCGGCATCAAACCACCCGCGCCACGTCGCCGCCAACGCCCCAAGCACCACCCCACCGGCCAATGCTATCAACGTCGCGCCAGTCGCAATCCCAAGCGTCACCCGCGCGCCGTACAACATCCGCGTGAAAACATCCCGGCCCGCCCCGTCCACGCCAAGCCAGTGTTGCGCCGACGGTCCCGCCAGCGCGAGTTCCCGGTACGGCTGCTCCGTCGGCGGATGTTTCCCGAGCACCGGCGCAAGCAATGCCGCCAGCACGACGAGCAACAACATCGCAAATCCAATTCTGGAGGGCCACGCTCCGTCGTGGCCGCGTTGGACGAACGGTCGCGACGGAGCACGACCCTCCATTTCCTGATTCATACTCGCAACCTCGGATCGAGGACGTGCTGCAACACATCCACCAAAAAGTTCACCAGCATCACCATCGCGACCAACACGAGCAGCGCGCCCTGAATCGCCGGGTAATCCCGCGAAAGAACCGCCGTCGCGATGTACCGACCAATCCCCGGCCACGCGAACACCGTCTCCGTCAACACCGCCCCACCGAGCAGATAGGCAAACTCCACCCCGATCATCGTCACCACCGGCACCAGCGCCGCCCGGAGCGCGTGCCGGTACAACACGCTCCGCTCGCCGGCACCCTTCGCCCGGGCCGTCCGGATAAAATCCTTCCCCAACGTCTCCAGTACCGCCGCGCGCGTCACCCGCATGATGAACGCCCCGGGAATCGTTGCCAACACACACGCCGGCAAGACAAGGTGCCGCCACGTCCCCCGGTCACCAGCCGGAAACCAACCGAGCTGCAATGCGAACAACAACATCGCCAGCAATCCGAGCCAAAATACCGGCACGCTTAATCCAACCAACCCCACCGCCGATGCCACTACATCTGGCCAACGCCCGGCATGCCGTGCCGCGAAAATCCCCAACCACACTCCGCCCAGCGTCGCCACGACCATCGCCGCGACCGCAAGTTCGACAGTGGCCGGCCACGTGCGCGCAAGATCCGCACTCACCGGGCGTCCGGAAACGACGGATTCACCGAGGTTACCGGACTTGAGCCACAGCCAGTATTGCACCGCCAACGGTCGGTCGAGCGCCAACCGCGCCCGCAGCTCCGCGACCTTTTCCGGTGTCGGATTCTTCAGGAGCAGGCGCGCCGGATCTCCCGGTACGAGTCGTACCAGCAAAAACACCGCGACGCTTGCCACCCCCAAAGCCACCAGGAGCGCGCCAAGTCGCCGCCATAAGAATGCACGCATGCCCAAAACCATAATTTGTCAGGCTAAGCTTGTCGAAGCATCTCTGTTCCTGTAGTCTTCCTGCACCCCGTTTGTGCCGTGGAGGACCATGAGCACAACAACTCGTTTCACACTGACGCAAGCCGAGATTCCGACGCACTGGTACAACGTACTGGCTGATGTACCGGAGCCGTTGCCCCCGCCGCTGCATCCCGGCACGAAACAGCCGGTCATGCTCCACGACATGACGGCGATCTTCCCGGAAAACCTCGTCCAACAGGAAATGTCCGCCGAACGCTGGGTTGAAATCCCGGCGCCCGTTCGCGAAGCGCTGGCGTTGTGGCGGCCGACTCCCCTGCTGCGTGCCGTGCGCTTGGAAAAGGCGCTGCAAACACCAGCGCACATCTATTTCAAATACGAAGGCGAAAATCCTTGCGGCAGCCATAAGCCTAACACCGCCGTCGCGCAGGCGTACTACAACAAAATCGCCGGCACGAAACGTCTCGCCACCGAGACCGGCGCGGGCCAGTGGGGTTCGTCACTCGCGATGGCCTGCAAACTTTTCGGCCTCGATTGCCGGGTGTATATGGTCAAAGTCAGCTATCACCAGAAGCCCTACCGGCGGTTGTTGATGCACACGTGGGGCGCGGTCGTGCATTCCAGCCCCAGCCACTACACCGATTACGGCAAGAAGCTTCTCGCCGAAAACCCCGACAACCCCGGCAGCCTCGGCATCGCCATCAGCGAAGCCATCGAAGACACCGTCAAACATCCCGGCACCAAGTACGCCCTCGGCAGCGTCCTCAATCACGTCTGTCTCCACCAGACGGTCATCGGCCAGGAAGCGATTAAACAAATGACACTCGCCGGCGAAGAACCGGACGTGGTCATCGGTTGCGCTGGCGGCGGTAGCAATTTTGCCGGCATCGCGTTCCCGTTTGTCCGCGCAAAACTCACCGAGAAAAAGAAAACGCGCATCGTCGCTGTCGAGCCGGCCGCCTGTCCCTCGTTGACCAAAGGCGAACTCCGGTACGACTTCGGCGACACGGCGATGACGACGCCGTTGATGATGATGTACACCATGGGCCACGATTTCATGCCGCCGGAGATTCACGCCGGCGGTCTCCGCTATCATGGCATGGCGCCAACGGTGAGCCACCTGCGCAAACTCGGCTTGATTGACGCCGTTGCTTATCCGCAGTCGAAAGTCTTCGAAGCGGCCATGCAATTCGCGCAATCCGAAGGCCTCGTCCCAGCCCCCGAATCTTCGCACGCGATTCGGGCCGCGATTGACGAAGCGATTGCGGCGCGCGAGGAAGGCAAGAAACGCGTCATCCTCTTCAATCTCTCCGGCCACGGTCTGCTCGACCTCACGTCCTACGAAGCCTTCCTGGCCGGCAAACTACGCGACGAATAATCCAAGGAGAAAGAACCATGAAACGTATTATGTCCGTGGCGGTGGCGTGTCTGTTGTTGAGCGGAGCGACGCTGGCGTATGACTTGCCGGCGGTGAATCTCGGCTTCACGAGTTTTCTTGATGGCGGACCACCGGCGGGGCCGGGATTCTATTTCACCGAGTACCTGCAATGGTACCGCTCGGATGACCTAGTGGACAACCGCGGCCAGCAGATCGGCCCGTTCGACTTGGATGTGTTCGTGAGCTTGTCGCAAGTCATCTACCAATCCGATCAAGCAGTGTTGTTCGGCGGCAAGTGGGGCTTGGACGTGATCGTGCCGGTCGTGGCGTTCGATCTCGACCCGAAAGGCACCCCGCTCACTGACAACGGCGGCGGGATCGGCGATGTGTTGGTCGGCCCGTACATTCAGTGGGATCCCATCATGGGCGAGAAGGGGCCGATCTTCATGCACCGGTTCGAGTTGCAGATCCTCACCCCAACGGGCCGGTACAGCAAGAACGAGGCGTTGAATCCCGGCAGCAACCATCTCTCACTTGATCCGTACTGGGCGGCGACATGGTTCATCCGGCCGCAATGGACCGCTTCGTGGCGCATCCATTACCTCTGGAACGACACCAACACCGATCCCGGCGCCGGGGCCGGGACGCTGCAACCCGGTCAAGCCGTCCACCTCAACTTCGCCAGCGCCTACGAAATTCTCCCCAAACGACTCCGCGCCGGCCTCAACGGTTACTACCTCAAACAAGTCACCGATACCGAGATCAACGACAGCAGCGTCGGCGGCCGGCGCGAACAAGTCGTTGCCGTCGGCCCCGGCCTGCTCTGGCACATCAGCCAGAATGACCACCTATTCTTCAATGCCTACTTCGAGTTCGAAGCCCGCAACCGGCCGGAAGGCCAACGCTACAACCTGCGCTGGGTGCATCATTTCTAACCGGCGCAGATTGACTCGGCGCGACGAATCGCCTATAAACACCATCGTCCGCGGTTTCTCACCCCGTCCAGCGGCCACAGCGGTCATCCTCGAAGATGGCCGGAAAGGCTTGTTATGACGACGACCTTGGAGAAACCGATAGAATCTCTGCGAACTCTTCCCGGCGACGATGTCCGGGCCATCTTGTGGCGGTTCGCCGACCGGTATGATTTGCAGATGCTTGTGCAATCCGCGCGCGGCGTCGCCCGCGGCCCGGTCGCCCGGCTCGTCGCGGAAGGCGAACGCCTCTCGCACGATTGGACGGCCCGCAAAAACGAATTGCTCAAAGCCTACGACGACGCCGGCCTGACTTCGGCATTCATGGGGCCGGAACATGGCGGTTACCTCGACGGCCCGAAGAATCTCGTCCACGCGCTGATTGTTTTCGAGTTGTCGTGGGTGGATGCCGGCGCGGCGACCGGCTGCATGGCGGGCGATCTCGCCCTCGCGCCGATTCACGAACGCGGCACGCAAGCGCAACGCGATTTCTACATGAGCCACGCTTGCCCGAAGCCGGGTGAGAAAACCTGGCGCGGCGCGTTCGCACTCACCGAACCGTTGCCCTACGTCGGCGTCGAAACTGGCCTGCTCAACGGCAAAGTCCGCATCGCCGAATGGAAAGACGGCCAAGAACCGTTGCTGCAAGTGGACAAACGCGGTCGGTTCATCACCAACATGGGGTACGCGAATTTTGTCACTGCCGCCGTGGACACCGCTGATCCGAAGATCAAATCGAGTTGCATGATCATCCTCCACGAAGACGACCCCGGCACCTGGGACCGCGGTACGCCAACCAAGAAACTTGTCCACCAACTTTCTTCCACCACCGATCCGGTTTTGAGCCTCAAAGTCCCGGCCAGTCGCATTATCGGCGGCTATACGATCAAGGACGGCGTCATTATCCCGAACTATTCACACGGTGAAGTCATCGAAGCCGTGTTCCGGCGCACCCGCGTCACCGTCGGCCTGATGACCGCAGCGAAACTTCTCTCCGCTGTCGAGCCGGTCATCCGCTATCAACGCGGTCGGTTCCGCGGCGGCGAGACCGCGCAGCCGGGCAGTCCCCGGTACGACCTCGGCCTGCAAACGAAAGAAGACGTGCTCCACCGGCTCACCGACATCTGGGCGACCGGCGAAGCCGCGGCCTCACTCGGTTTCTACACCGCCCGACTCTTCGACGAAATCGATCCACTCGAACGTCAGCGCGACGCCTCATTCCGCGAACGCAAACTCACCGGCCGCGCCGCGCTCAAAGAAACGCAACGCCTCGAAGCGTTGGCAATGGCCGGCAAGGACGGCGCCGATCCGCTCGTGAAGTTCGTTAAACTCGATTCCCTCGGCAACGTCTTCTGCCCGGCCACCAAGCTCTGGAACACCGGCCACGGCGCGAACACCATGCGCGAAGCCGTCAGCCTCATGGGCGGCTACGGGATCACGGAAGATTGCCCGGGATTCCTCGGCCACAAGTGGATGGACGCGCAACTCGAAGCCACCTACGAAGGCCCTGAAGCCGTCCAACGCCGGCAACTCTCCATCACGATGACCAACGAGTTGTTCCTCGCGCAGTTCAAGGACTGGATTCCTGGCATGCGTGCCATCGCGTCAAGTCATCCCGGCACCGGCGCCTGCACGCTCGCGACCGCGATGCAGATGTGGCTCTGGACACTGCGGCATCTGCAGGAAGCCAAGGACGCCGACGGCGCGAAACTTTACACGAGCAACCGGCAAGGCGTGACGTTCCCGCTCGCGGACGCGCTCTGCTGGCTGTTGGCGGCCCGGCAATTCATCCTCGACACACTGGAACTCGAACGCAAAGGCCCGGAAAATCCGACCGTCGCCGAAGGCCTTGCCGGCACGTTGCAATTCTACATGGACCTCTGCCACGTCCAAAGCGCCCGCGCCGCCGGTGAAGTCGGCCGCATCTGCGCGGAGTTGGTCTTCGGCTACAACCGACATCCGGCATGGACAGCCGAGAGTTGTTCCGCCTGTTACCTCAGCGACGACCTCGACGCGCTCGAAGGCCTCATCCCCGGCATCGCCAGCAGCGCCCGCGCGTACACCGACGTGACCGAACCCGGCCAGGAACACGCTGACAAAGCCGGCCCGTGTGTCTGCTTCGAGAACATGGAAGCGTTCACGAAAATGCGGATGCGCATGGACGGCTGTCTGACCGGCGCGCGCCTCGCGAAAGACCGCGCCGCCGAATCGCTGCAAAAGGTCATGATACCGGAAGCGTTGGATTATCCTCTGTGACCACCCCGCCCGCCAACTTCTGGGCAGGTCGCGACCCGTGTTGGGTCATCATGGATTGCTCGCGATTCCTGCGGCGGAAATGTGCCGCCTACCTGCATCCAGCGAAAGCGTGTTGGGACCATGAAACCACCCAATGTGAAGCCGTCCTCGGCATTCCGAAAGATTGCCCCACCTGCATCATCTACCGCCGGTACAAATCATGAGTGACCGGCAAACAATGGACGTGGATATAGTCTGTGTCGGGTTCGGCCCGGCCACGGCGGGATTTCTCACAACACTCTCCCGGCAACTCCCGTTGCCGGACGGCACGCTCCCGCAAGTCATCTGCTACGAACGCGCTGACGACATCAGCTTCGGCGTTTCCGGCGTCGTGACGCGCGCGCGCGGCATCAAGGCCAGCTTCCCGGACCTCGACCCGACGCAAATCCCGATGTGCGCGCCGGTCGCCGAGGAGAAAGTGCTCTACCTCCTCGACCCGCACGGCGCGAGCAGGCGTTCGCTCACGTTGCGCGCAGCGGACACATTCCTGAAGCCGATCGCCAAACATCACGCGTTCGAACTTCCGTACATCCCGCCGTATCTCCAGAAACATGGCGGCCTCGTGATGTCCATTGGCCAGTTCAACTCGTGGGTGGGAAACCAACTCATGGGCACCGGCACCGTTCAGATTTGGCCGAGCACGCCGGTCGCGCAACCGCTCATCGAAGACAGCAAGGTCACCGGCGTCCGGCTCGTTGACCAAGGCGACAATCCCGGCATGGACATCCGCGCCGCGCTCACCGTCGTCGGCGACGGCCCGGTCGGCCCAGTCGGCCGGCAACTCGACGAGAAATTCGGCATGCCGGAAGGTCACCACAAACACGACTACGCCGTCGGCATGAAGTTCGTCGTCAACTTGCCGGAGGGTTGTGAACTAAAACCCGGCACCGTGCTGCACACGCTCGGCTATCCCGAGCCGGAGATTTTCGGCTTCCTCTACGTCTATCCCGACAACGTCGCCTCGCTCGGTATCTTTGTGCCGTCGTGGTTCGACAGCCCGGTCCGCACCGCGTACCGGTATCTCCAGCACTGGATGCTGCATCCGTACCTCTGGCGTTACCTCAGCGGCGGCACACTGCGTTCGTGGGGTGCAAAAACTCTCGGCGAATCCGGCAAGCGCGGCGAACCACATCTTGCCGGCAACGGTTACGCCCGCATCGGCGAAGGTTCTGGAAGCACGAACGTCCTCACTGGCAGCGGCGTGGATGAAGCATGGACCACCGGCACGCAACTCGCCGAAGCGGTCGTCGAGTTGTTGAAGGAGAAGAAGCCGTTCACAAAAGAAAATCTCGAAGCGACCTACGTGAAACGTCGCCGGGAAAGTTGGGTCGAGGAGGAAGGCCGGGTTGCCGAACGCGCGCGCGATGGTTTCCACGCCGGTATGGTGACCGGAATGCTCGGCATGGCATTGGCCGGCGCGACTAACGGCAAGATCAACCTACCGGTCGAGACGCGTCCCGCCGGCGAGCACACGCCGAGTTTGGATGAGTATTACCGGGATCGGATTCCCGCCGACGAGATCGAGAAGATTCGCAAGGACTGCGCGGCGAAAGGCGTGTCGGCGCACAACGAGTTGATGAATCACATCGGCTGGCCGGCGATTCCGTTCGACGGCAAGCTGCTCGTGTCGCATCAGGACGCGTTGTTGATGGGCGGCAAGGTGCAAGCGCCGGCGGGCTACGCCGATCATGTCGTTTTTCTGTACCCGAATCTTTGTGAACGATGCGGCACGCACATCTGCGTCGAGGTTTGCAGCGGTCAGGCGATTACCCCTGGCGAGAAAGGCGTGCCGGCGTTCGACCGCGAGAAGTGCATCCATTGCGGTGCGTGCATGTGGAACTGTGCGACGCCGCATCCCGAAGACCCGAGTCGCACCGTGTTGGAATTTCGCGCCGCCCCGGGCGGTTTGCATTCAGCCGAAAACTAAGGAGAACCATGAGCTATCAGATTGTCGTCTGTGGAAGCATCGTGCCGGACCCGTTGCAGACACTGGAACCGGTCGCCGGCCCGGCACTCAAGAACGAGATGATGTTGCCGTCGGTGCTCGACCCGTGGGCGTGGCATTCGTTGTTTGAGGCGGCGCATCTCGCGAAGAACGTCGCCGGCAGCAAAGTGTATCTCGTCAGCGTCGCGCCGAAAGCCAAGCTGCAACAGGTGATGATGACCGTCGGGCAGAAAGCACCGTTCGAGTTGATTGCAGTGGATGGGCCGGCGAGCGGATTCACCGACGCGGCTGAGATCGCGCCATTGCTCGCTGACGCTATCAAAAGCATTCCCGGACTCGATCAATCGAAATTGCTTGTGTTCGGTGGCTGGGAATCGGCATCGCGCGGGGCCGGTTCGACGATGCAGATTGTCGGCGAGCTTCTCGGGATCGTGAACCAGTTTCAAGGCGTGGATAAACTCACCGTCGGCGCGGATGGTTCGTTCGAGATTCTCGAGCGCATCGAAGGCGGCAAGCATCAGGTTTCGAAGTGCGCGGGCGCGCCGGCGGTGCTCGGTTGGGCGACCGGCAGCTTGCCGGAGCCGCCGAACAATCCGCAGATCGGGATGCAAAACATGCGCGCTATCATGCCGGCGCTGCAGAAAGCGAAGCCGACCAAGGTCGCGACCGATGCGGTGAAATTCGCGAGTGTCGCGCTGCCGAAACAGCAGCGCCAAACCAAAATCGTCAAAGACATGCCCGCTGACGAAATCGCCAAGGAAATCGTCGCATGGATTCAGGAGTGATTATGGAAACTGTTCTCTTTCTCTCTCACGCCGATGCCGGTAAACCCGCGCTCGAAACGCTCGCGGCGGCCAAAGCACTCGGCGGGACGCTCGTGGTCGGTTTGTTCGGCGCGGACGTGCAAGCGTTCGCCAACGAGATTGCCGGTTGCAGGGCGACAAAGATTCTCGGGGTTGCCGGAGCGGACTTCGCGCAAGCCCGGTATGCGAGCGATGCTGCTGCGGCAGAGGCCTTGGTCAAGGCGTCGAAAGCAACGATCGTCGTCGCGCCGGCCACTTCGCGCATGAACCGGATTGTTTCCGGTGTCGCGCATCGTTGCGGCGGACGCGCTGACACGCATGTAACCGGGCTTGCAGGCGGAAACATCACGCGCTGGTATTACCGGCAACGGATGGAGTCACAGCAATCACGGACGCACCGGCCGTGGTTCATCGCGCTCGATCCCGGTTGCCACGCTGCCTACGCCGGCGCACCCGGAACAGCGACCGTCGAAGCTGTGTCGGTAGTTTTGCCAGCCATGAAAACGCAGGTCACCGGCGTGAAGGCCCCGGAGTCGAGTCAGCAAACGATTCGGCCGGATGCGAAGGTGTTGCTTGTGGCGGGAGCCGGTTGGACGAAAAAGCAGCCGGACGGTCAGACCCACGTGCCGGAAGCGGCGGATCTGATCATGGGCTTCCTCAATGCGACGAAGGCGTCGCTCGGCAGTAGTAAGTCGCTCGTCGATCTCAGCGGCGAGGGGCAGGCGGTGTTGCCGTTCATGTCGCATCTAAATCAAATCGGGCAGACCGGCTCGACGCCCCGGCATGCGAAGGGCTTGTCAACGTGTTGCCACGGGGAAGAACCGCACGCGGTCGGTTGGCGTTTCATTGGCGAACGGCGGGCGATCAATCTCGACGCCAATTGCGGTTGGGCGCGCGGGAAGGCAGATGTGCTTTACGTGGCGGATGCGTTCGCGGTCATGCGGAAGGTGAACGAGCTCTTGGCAAGCCAATGATCTACCGTGCGCTCGGGGCGTCGGGATTGTGCGCGTCGCAACTGGGTTTTGGCGCGATGCGGCTGCCGATGGTGGGCGAGGGCGAACAGGCTCGGGTCAATCGTGACCTCGCGATTCCGATGATTCACCGCGCGTTTGCCGGCGGGGTGAACTATATCGATACCGCCGTCGGCTACTGCAATCAGGACAGCCAACGAGCGGTCGGCGAGGCGTTGGTTGGCTGGCGCGACAAGATCATCGTCTCGACGAAGAACCCCGACTACGATGAAGATGAGCGCGCTTGGTGGACGAATCTGGAAAACAGCCTGCAGCGGTTGCGCGTTGATTCGATCGACCTCTACAATCACCATGGCATCAGTTGGCAGAAGTACACCGAGGCGGTCGCCCCGCGTTTGAGTCGCTGGATGCAGCGGGCGAGAGATCAAGGGCTGATCAAGCACATCGGCGCATCCTTCCACGACGACGACGCGGCGTTGCGGCGCCTCGTGGATACCGGGTATGTGGACGTGATCACGTTGCAGTTCAACCTGCTCGACCGAAAGCTGGAGGCCGGCATCACCTATGCCCACGAGCGCGGCATTGGAATCATCGTGATGGGACCGGTCGGTGGCGGGCGATTGGGGGTGCGAAACCCGGTATTTGAAGCGCTGATTCCCGGCGTGAAGAAAGTGCCGGAGTTGGCGCTCCGGTTTGTGCTCAGCAATCCGCACGTCAGCGTGGCGCTCTCCGGCATGAGCACACTGGCGCAGGTTGAGGAGAACCTGGCCATCGCGAGTGCACCGGTCAGTTTGACCGAAGACGACAGCCATCAAATCCGCGCGCATCTCGCGCGACTGCAGCAGATGGCCGACGTCTATTGCACGGGCTGCCGGTATTGCCTGCCATGCGAGCAGGGCGTGGACATTCCGAGCGTCTTCGAGAATTACAACCTGGGACGTGTGTACGGTCTTTGGGAACACGCCCGCCGGCGTTACCGGGCGTTGCTGGACGAGAAGAAGGGCGCGGATTTCTGCTCCGAGTGCGGTCAGTGCGAAGACAAGTGTCCGCAACACATCCCGATTCGCGCCCAACTCAAGGAAGCGCACGCCGCGCTCACCGCGCCCTAAAACATCAGACGCAGACACATCGCCGGCGGGGTGCGGGATTGCGGCATACCGGCGGAGTTGTTAGAATGCTGGTCATGCTCATCGTCCTTGTTCATGTCCATGTCAAACCCGACTGCATCGAAGCCTTCAAGACCGCCACGCTCACCAACGCCCGCGCCAGCCGGCAAGAGCCCGGCATCGCGCAGTTTGATCTACTCCAGCAGCAGGATGACCCGACGCGATTCACGTTGATCGAGGCGTACCGGACCGCGGACGCGCCGGCGAAACACAAAGAAACAACGCACTACGCGACATGGCGCGACACCGTCGCCCCGATGATGGCTGAGCCGCGGGCCAGTACGAAATACACTGCCGTATGAATTTCGAATTCGCCACCGCGCAACGGATCATCTTCGGTCCGGGCAAGCTGAAGGAAGTCGCGCCGCTGGCAAAATCACGCGCGCTCGTTGTCATCGGCAAATCGGCCGGTGCAATTCAGCGCGCCGAGCCGTTGCTGAGTTCGCTGAACGAATACGCCACGTTTTCGGTTGCCGGCGAGCCGACGCTTGATGTTGTGCGCGCCGGTGTGCAGCGATGCCGGGAGGAAAAGTGCGAGATGGTCATCAGTTTCGGCGGTGGTAGTGTCATCGACGCCGGCAAGGCCATCGCCATGTTGCTCGCGAACGGCGGCGACCCGCTCGATTACGCCGAGGTCATTGGGCGTGGGTTGCCGGTGACGAAGCCATCGGCGCTGTTCATTGCGATTCCGACGACAGCCGGGACAGGGGCGGAAGTCACACGCAACGCGGTGTTGGGTTCACCGGAGCATCACGTCAAAGTGAGTTTACGGAGTCAATTCATGTTGCCGGCGGTGGCGGTGGTGGATCCGGATGTGATGGTCGCGACACCGGAGAGCCGGTTGGATGCGTTGACGCAGTTGATCGAGCCGTTCGTGTCCTGCCGGGCGAATCCGTTGACGGATGTGCTGTGCCGGGAAGGCATGCAGCGCGCGGTGCGGGGGACGCCGGAGGATTTGGCGATGGCGGCGCTTTTCTCGGGGTTGGCGCTGGCGAATGCTGGGTTGGGCGCGGTGCATGGGTTTGCCGGGCCACTCGGCGGGATGTACGACGCGCCGCACGGGGCGTTGTGCGCGGCGCTGTTGCCGGCGGTGTTTGAGATGAATGAGCGGGTCTCGCCCAACCGGGAACGGTTCGCCGAAGTTCGGCGGCTGGTCGGCGATTTGACGCTCGGGCTGAAGGTGAAGCGGCTTCGTGAACTGGGAGTCCGGCAGGCGGAGTTCCCGGTCATCATCGAGAAAGCCAAAGCCGCGAGTAGCATGAAGGCGAATCCGGTCGTGCTGACAGATGCGCAGTTGCGCGAGATTTTGGATCGCGCGTGGTAATTACCGGCGCTTCGGCGAGAAGCTGTAGCCTTTGGCGGTCCGCGCCATCGTGACATTGCGCCGGCTGCCGGCATCGGGTGACGACTTCATCATGGCGGTGGCGTCGTACCGGAAATCGTCCAACTGTAACCGCGGGACTTTGGCGCCGATGAAGCGTTCGATGGCGTTGACGTGGTCGGATTCTTCCGTGGTGATGAGAGTGAAGGCATCGCCGACTTTTTGGGCGCGGCCAGTGCGGCCGATGCGGTGGACGTAATCTTCGGGGTGCTGCGGGACGTCGTAGTTGATGACGTGGGTGACGTCCTCAACGTCAATACCGCGGGCGGCGATGTCTGTGGCAACCATAACTTCGTATTTGCCGGACTTGAAACCTTCGAGCGCTTCGATGCGCTCGCGTTGGGTCCGGTTGGAATGCAGGACGGCGACGGCGTGGTTGGCTTGTTGGAGACGGCGGGCGATTTTGTCGGCGCCGTGTTTGGTCCGGCAGAAGATGAGGACGCTGTCGAAATTCGTGCGTTCGAGCAGGGTGATGAGGAGTTGAAATTTTTGGGTCGCCGCGACGGGGTAGAAGGCGTGGTTGATGGTCGCGGCGGGGGACCGGCGTTCGCCGATGTTGATTTGTTCGGGTGAGCGCATGGCCCAGGCGACGAGGCGTTCGAGTTCAGAGGGAATCGTCGCGGAGAAGAGCAGCGTCTGGCGTTGTTTGGGGCACTTGTCGATGATGCGGCGGACGTCCGGCATGAAACCCATGTCGAGCATCCGGTCGGCTTCGTCGAGGATGAGGACTTGGATGTGGTCGAGCCGGACATCGCCCTGCCCCATCAGATCGAGGAGGCGACCGGGCGTGGCGATGAGAATGTCCATGCCGCGTTTGAGGTCTTCGCGTTGCTGACCGTAACCAACCCCGCCGTAGATCACGGTGGTGCGCAAATCGGTGAACCGGCCGTAGTCGCGAAACGCGGTTTCGACTTGCGCGGCGAGTTCGCGGGTCGGGGTGAGGACCAAGCAGCGGCAGGTGCCGTGTTTGTCGAGCTTCGTGAGGACCGGCAGAGCGAACGCGGCGGTTTTGCCGGTGCCGGTTTGGGCGGAGCCGATGACGTCCTTGCCAGCGAGAATGACCGGAATGCCGCGTGCTTGAATGGCGGTGGGTTCAGTGTAACCGGCGGCCTCGACCCCACGGATAACAGCTTCGGAAAGACCAAGTGACTTGAATGGCATAAGGGCGCGCATTAGACGCTGAATTGGCCGTTTGCGCAACACCGGAGTTCGTGGCAGAGTGCGCCCATGAACGGTCGCAATTTCGCTCTAATCGCCTTGGCCGGCCTCCTGATCGGCTGCGGCAAACCGGTCGTCACCCCGGCCACCTCCACGGACGTCTTGAATGCGGTGCGCGCCGGGGGCGCGAAGGTTGTGTTGGTGAATTTTTGGGCCTCGTGGTGCGGGCCGTGTCGCGAGGAATTCCCGGACCTGGTGCGCCTGCAAAACAACTATGCCGAGCGCGGCCTGCGAGTCGTGTACGTGTCATGGGATGACACGGCGGAGGAAGCCGCCAAATTTCTCGCTCGCGAAGGCGTCAAATCACCCTCATTCCTTAAAGCGAGTCAGCAGAGCGACCAGGATTTCATGAACGCGTTTGAACCAAAACTGAGCGGGGCGTTGCCGACGACGCTGATCTACGACGGCACCGGGAAACTCCACTCATTCTGGGAAGGGATCGCAACATACGCCGAGTTCGAAAAGAAAATCAAAACTGTCATTGGAGGCCCCTCATGAAAACCGCCGTTGCCGTCTTGCTTTCTGCTCTCACCGTCACTGCATTCGCCGCCGACCTGAAATTGGGCGACGGCATCCCGCTGGCCGGCACCAAAATGAAAAACGTGGACGGCAAGTCCATCGCAATCGCCGACGTTGCCGGCAAGAAAGGCACGCTGGTGATTTTTACCTGCAACCATTGTCCGTTCGTCAAGGCGTGGGAAGAACGCATGGCCGCGCTCGGCAACACCTACCACTCCCAAGGCATCGGCACGATCATGCTCAACCCCAACGATCCTGCCGTTGCCGGCGATACATTCGAAGGTATGCAGGAGCGGGCGAAGGCGCGCGGCTTCAACTTCCCCTACGTCGTAGACGCCGGCTCGACAGTTGCCAAAGCCTTTGGCGCGACGCGCACCCCGGAAATCTTCCTCTTCGACAACGCCGGCAAGCTGGTCTACCACGGTGCCGTGGACGACAACAAAGATGCCGGCAACGTGAAACAGTCTTATCTCAAAGACGCCATCGAAGCTCTGCTGGCTGGCAAAGAAATCGCCACCAAAACCACCAAAGCCATCGGCTGCAGCATCAAATTCTACAAGTAATCACGCCAGCTTCTTCTTGAACCGCAGCGCGCAGAGCACGAAAAAGACCGCCCCCATCGTCGCCAAAATGAGCAGGTGCCGCCAGAACTCCGCGAGCGTCGCCCCCCGCAAAATGATGGCACGCATCAGTTCGATGAAGTACGTCGCCGGCAAGAGCGTGCTGATCCCGTAGAAAAACGCCGGCAACGTTTCGCGCGGAAAAATGAAACCGCTGAAGAAGATCGACGGCAACATGATGGACATGCTCATTTGCATGGCCTCATTCTGCGACTTGGCGCGGGTGGACACCAGCAACCCGAGGCACGCGAGCGCGAAGATGTAGAACAACGCCGCCGCAAACAAGAGCACCAGACTCCCCCGAATCGGCACCCCGAAAACCCACCGCAAAATCGTGAACAAAAACAACGCCATCGTCATTGAGGTACACAAGTACGGTACGAGTTTCCCGAGCATCAATCCCCACCGGGACAGGGGACTGACGAGCAGATTCTCCAGCGTGCCGCGTTCGCGTTCGCGCACAATCGCCATCGCCACGGCGAACACGGTCGCGATTTGCAACGCCGTCCCGATCACGCCGGGCACGAAGAAATTCGGCGCCCGCATGGCCGGGTTGTAGAGCACTTGGGGCCGGACCTCGACCGGTAATTCCCGGCGGCCGGTCTCGCCCAGCAACAACTCCACCGAGCGCCGCAGCCCCACGCCCAACGCCGTGTTCAACGCCTGCAACGCCGTCGTCGAATTCGACCCGTCAATCAACACCTGCACCGTGGCCCGGCGGCCTGCCCGGAGTTCACGCGTGTATTCCGGCGGGATCTGCAAACCGGCATAAGCGCGTCCGCGCCGCACCTCCGCCTCCATCTCCACGCGACTGTGCACCTCGCGAATGACCCGAAACGTCTGTGTGTTGACGAAAGCGTCCACCAGTTGCCGGCTTTCGATGGTGCGGTCTTCGTTGAAGACAACCAGCGCCATGTGTTTGACGTCATTATCGAGCGCAAACCCGAATGCAATAATCTGCAACAACGGCGGAAAAAACATGAAGAACAGCGTCCCCCGGTCACGAAACACCACCAGAAACTCCTTGAACAGAATCGCCCGAAAGCCACGCAAGAAACTCATGGCCGGCCACCATTCTGGGAGTGTTCCGCCGTCAACGCCACGAACACATCCTCCAACGACGGCGCGATGGGCCGGATATCCGCCGTGTGGATGCGGGCCTCGCGCAGCGCCGCGCGCAGTTGTTCCTCCGGCAACGCTTCCTCCACTAGTAGGTGCATGGACTGCCCGAACACGGTGGCGGTCCGCACGCCGGGGAGCTTCCGGACGACCTGCAACCCCACCGTCACGTGGTCACACGTCACATCGAGCCGCCGCGTCCCGGTCGGATTGACCGCCGGCAACTGTTTCAAATCATCAGGCTCGCCACAGATGATGAGTTTCGACATGTAGATATAGCCCACGTGCGAACACCGCTCCGCTTCATCCATGTAATGCGTCGTCACGAACAGCGTCATACCGGTGCTCGCCAGTTCGAAGAGCAGATCCCACAATTCCCGGCGCGCGACCGGATCAATCCCAGCCGTCGGCTCATCGAGGAACAACACACTCGGTTTGTGCACCAACGCGCAGGCCATCGCCAAGCGTTGCCGCCAGCCGCCCGACAACATCGCCGCACGCCGGTCGAGATACGGCGACAGATGGGTCAACGCCACCAGTTCATCCCGGCGCTGCTTCGCCGCCGCGCCACGCAATCCATAGAGGCGGCCGTAGAACAGCAGGTTCTCGTTCACGGTCAACTCGTCATAGAGCGAAAACTTTTGCGACATGTACCCGATGCGCCCCTTGACGCGTTCGGTGTCGCGCACCACATCGACCCCGCCAATCTGCGCCGTGCCGGCAGACGGTTCGAGGATCCCGCACAACATCCGGATGACGGTCGTTTTGCCGGAGCCGTTGGGGCCGAGAAAACCGAAGATCGATTGTTTCGCAACCGAGAAACTGACGTTGTCCACTGCCGTGAAGTCACCAAACTTCTTGGTCAGGTTGGCGCATTCGATCATGTGGTCACCGGGGTGGCGGCGGAACGTCTGGGAAAAACACATCCACCGCCATACCGGCGCGCAACAGACCCGTTTCGGCCGGTAACCGGATTTTGACGCCGAAGACTTGCCGGATCCGGTCTTCAACCGTCTGCACGTTGCGCGGGGTAAATTCGGCTTGCCGGTTGACCTGCTCGACGACGCCGGTAAACTCGCGGTCGGCCGGCGAATCCGTCCGGACCGTGACGGACTGGCCGACTTGGATCAACCCGAGCCAGGTTTCCGGCACGAACACGCGCACCCACAATCGCTCCGGCAACAGCAACGTCGCCACCTCGCGATTCGCCGGCAACACATCGCCGACTTTGACGTTGAGCACTTCGAGAACTGCAGCGGACGGCGCCGTGATCTGCATCTCGCGCAATTGCGCCGCGATCTCTGCCACCTGCGCGCGGGCTTGGGCGAGCCGCTCAGGGCGCGTGCCTTCGACGAGAAGTTCGTACTGTTTGCGCGCCGCGGCAGCATTCTGCGCCAACGCATCGGCGTGGCTGACGGCATTTTGCATTTCGGATTCCGAGATCGTCTTCTCCGCAAAAAGCCTTTGCGCCCGCTCAGCATCGGCCCGGGCGGAAACGAGTTGGGTCGTGAGCGACTCCCAGTGGTAACGCGCGGCAGCAATCTCGTTGGTGCGCGGGCCGGCTTCGAGTTCCGCCAGCAACGCCACCGCGTAGTCGCGCCGGGCGGTCAGTTCCGTCGCATCCAATTCGACAATGAGTTGACCGGCGCGAACCGTGCCGCCTTCCTGCGCATGAATCTTGACAACCCGGCCACCGTAGCGCGAGGCGACATGCACCGCGTCGGTTTCAATCGTCCCGGAAACGCTCGGCGGACTGACCGGCCGACGCGCCAGCCACCACGCCGACGCGCCCACCACGATCAGCAAGCCGATCAACAATAATCCCCGGCTCTTCAAGCTTTACCATCCTACCAAACCGCGACCGCCGCCGCGAAACTTTTCCCGTGTCCTACCGCCGGTGATTTGTTACGAATGCAGCGGTGAACCGGCCCTATCAGCAGCTCGTCGGCAATTACCTCGTGGAACGAGTCCGCACGTTGCATTGCGACCGGGCCGCGCGCCTGCACGCCCTTCGCACCCGCCGCGAAGCCGAGCACTATCAAACCGAGGTACGCCACAAAATCGCCGCCGCCTTCGGCAAGTTACCGGCGCGCACCCCCTTGAACCCACTGACCACCGGCCACATCACGCGCCGCGGCTACCACATCGAAAAAGTGGCGTTCACCAGCCGCCCCGGCTGCCAGGTCACCGCCAATCTCTACGTGCCGGCGCAGTGCAACCGGCCACTCCCGGCGATTCTGGTAGGCTGCGGCCACGCGCGCGACGGCAAAACGCATCCCCGCTATCAGGAGGCGTGTCAACGCCTGGTGCAGGCCGGCTTTGTCACCCTGATTTTCGACCCGTTCAGCCAAGGCGACCGGAACCAGCCGTACCACGCCAACTGCGTCCACGCCCACAGCCAGCTGGGCAAGCAACTGGAACTCCACGGTGAATTTTTCGGCGCCTGGCGGATGTGGGACAGCCGGCGCGCGCTCGATTATCTCCTGAGCCGGCCGGAAGTGGACCCGCAGCAGGTCGGCATGACCGGCAACTCCGGTGGCGGCACCGACACGACATGGCTCTGGCCTCAGGACGACCGGCTTCGAATGGCCGCGCCAAGCTGTTTTCTGACGACGTTCCTGCATAATCTGGAAAATGAATTGCCGTCGGATGCCGAACAATACCCGCCGGGAATTCTCGGCGCCGGTTTGGAGTTGGCGGATTTCTTCATCGCGCGCGCGCCTGCGCCGGTCTTGCTGTTGGGCCAAAAGTACGACTTCTTCGACCGGCGTGGATTCCAAGAGATTGGCGCGGAAGTGAAACGGTTTTACCGGCTCTTCGGCGCGGAACACAATGTCCACACGTTCCTCGGCAAGCATCCGCACGGATTTTATCCTGACGTGCAGCAAGCGATGGTGAAGTTTTTCTGCCGGCAGACTGGCCGCCGGCCCGTGCGGCCGGCGCGCATCGTTGTGGAAACCGCCGCGACACTCCACGTCCTCACACCGCAGCCCATCCAACTGCCGGCGGTGACCGGCCACCGGCGCCTGACGAAAGCGCGGCTTGTCAGACTGCTGCGGTTGCCGGCCCGCGTGGCCCGGCCGCATTACCGGATCCTCCGCCCGCAAGCCGGCGTGGCCCGGTATGCCGTCGAGACGGAAACGAACATCCGCGTCATTTTGCGGAAGGTCGGGGCCAAAGGCGAACCACTGGAGTCGTTGAACGTCGAGGAAATCGTCCACCTTCATGTGCCGCATTTCGCGGCGGAAACCGAGCCGCGGCCGCGGCGCCACCCGCAGTACGTGGTGGACTTGCGCGGTTTGGGCGAATCAGCACCGGAGGCTGAACAAGATTTTTTTAATCCGGTCGGCTTGGATTACATGCACCACGGCTTCCATCTGTTGCTTGGCGAAAGTTACTTCGGCCGGCGCGTCCACGATTTGGTGACGGTGCTGAATCTGCTGGTGGCCGAAGGCGCGCGCGAAGTTCACCTGTCCGGTCGCGGTCAAGGTGCGCTGCTGGCCTTGTTCGCCGCCCGGCTCCACCCCCACGTCAAACACACCACTCTTGCCCAACTCCCGCGGTCGTTCAGCGACTGCGCCGGTGGTCCAGCCGCCGGTTTCCCGCGCGGCATTTTGGCGGTGACGGACATCCCGGATTGCCTCCGCAGCCTCGGTCGCGCCGTCACGGTCCGCGCGACTGCCAAATCACATTTATGAAAAACACCTCGCTCAAAGTCGGCGTCGCCAAGCGCGACATCTGTCCCCCGAAACCGATGTTCCTCGTCGGGTACCCGCACGTCCAACGCATCTCGACCGGCGTGCATGATCCCATTTACGCCACGGCGTTCTACCTCACGAATGGCCGGCAATCACTCCTCACCATCGCGGTGGACATTTGCTACGTCACCGTCGAAACCTCACGCGTCTGCCGGGCCGCGATCAGTCAGGCGACCGGCGTGCCGGTGCGGAATATCTGCATCAGCGCCACCCACACGCACTCGGCCCCGCTGACCTGCGACATTCTCGCCTGGCACAACGACCCGGTCGTCCCGCCGGTGGATCCCGATTACCTGGCGTTGTTCGAGCGCGCCATCATTGATGCCGGCATTGCGGCGACAAAGGCTGCCGTCCCGGCACGGCTGGCGATCACTCGCACGGAAGCCCACGGCGTGGGTCGCAACCGACATTCGCCCACTGGCGCGATGGATCACGAAGTCGGTCTGCTTTACGCCAAACACGCGGACACCGGCGCGCCGCTGGCGTTGTTGTTGATCTACGGGATGCACCCGACGGTGTTGCACGAGGACTCGAAACTTGTGTCGTCTGATTTCCAGCATTACACACGGTTGCAAGTCGAAGAAAAATTTCCCGGCATTACGGTGGTCTATCACAACGGCACCTGCGGCAACCTCAGTCCCCGGTACGAGGTCTTCGGCCAGACGTTTGCGGAAGCCGAACGGCTCGGGCGGTCGCTCGGGAGCGCGGTCGCGTCCGCGTTGAAAGCGCTGCGCGAAGACGATTTTCTCAGCACCGCGAAGCTGGCGGCCCAGAGTGAGTTTGTAAAATTGCCGGTCCGCCAACTCCCGTCCCTGGCCGTCGCCGAACGCGCGCTCGCCAAATCCCTGGCGAAGTATGAACGCCTGAAAGCCGCCCACGCCGGCCATGGCCCGATCCGCACGCAGGAATGCGTGACGTTTGGCAAAGAATTCGTGGTGCGCGTCCTGCGCACTGGCGAATGGGAGACGATGCTCAAACGGTACACGCCGACGGAAGTCCAAGTGCTGCAGATCGCCGACACCTTCATCGCCGCCTTGCCGGGTGAATTGTTCGTCGAGTACGGCTTGCACCTCAAGCAGCGTGCGCCCGGCCGGGCCTTTGTCATCACAATGGCCAATAGCGACCTACATGGCTACGTCACCACGCCTGAGGCGGAGGCGGCCGGCTGTTACGAGGCGGGTTTCTCCACTTTCCGTCCCGCCGCCGGCAAACGGCTGGCCAATACGGCCGTGCGCTTGATGAAGCAGTTGGCCTAATTGCGGCGCAGGTTTTCGACGATCTGCCGCGAAGCTTTGCTGCGGTTGAGGGTGTAGAAGTGGAGGCCGTCCACCCCCCGATCAAGTAACTCTTGGCATTGCCGGGTGCTCCACTCGATGCCGTATTCCATGACGGCTTCGGGGTTGCCGGCAATCGGGTCGAGGGCTTGAAGCATTTCTTGGGGAATGGTCGCGCCACACATCGTGGTGAATTTTTTGACCTGCGCCACGTTCGTGACCGGCATGATGCCGGCAATGATCGGGACGGTGATGCCGATTGTCCGGCAGCGTTCGGTGAAATGAAAAAACTTCGCGTTGTCGAAGTAGAGTTGGGTGATGATGAAATCCGCGCCGGCATCCACTTTCTCTTTGAGCCGGCGAAGGTCAGTGTCGAAATCAGGCGCTTCAGGGTGTTTTTCAGGATAACCGGCGCAGCCGATGGCGACGAGTTTGCCGAAACGTTCGCGCAGATGCCGGATGAGGTCCACGGCGTTTTTGAAATCGGGAAACCAGCCTTCGGGCGGCTCGGTTTGGCCGACGGGCCGGTCGCCGCGGAGGGCGAGGACATTTTCGATGCCGCGCTCAGCAAAGTCGGAGAGGACCCGGTCAATCTCGGCACGGCGTTGGCCGACACAGGTGAAGTGCGCCATGGCTTCGAGGTCGAATTCTTCTTTGATCTTGAGGGTGATCTCCAAGGTCTTCGCGCGGGTGCTGCCACCGGCACCGTAGGTGCAGGAGGTGAACGCGGGCCGGAGTTCGCCGAGGTGCGCGAGCGTCTCCGCGAGCGCGGCCATGCCCTTGTCGTCCTTGGGCGGGAAGAACTCGAAAGAGATGGTGGGGCGGTTTTTTCGAAGAATCTCGGTGATCTTCATCGGTCGAGAAACTTTTTGTAGTACGGCGACTTTTCGTAGTCGGCTTGAACGCGGGCGAGGAGTTTGTCGCGGACAGCCATCAGGCGTTTGGGTTGGCGCGGTTTGATGTTGTCGAGCGCGAACGCGGTGATCAGCGGCAGGGCGATGGTCGAGTCCACATAGCAGACGACGGCATCGGGAAGTTTGTTCGGGTCAACTTTACCCCAACTGACAGCTTCGGCTGGCGTGGCACCGGAAAGGCCGCCGGTATCGGGGCGGGCGTCGGTGATTTGGAGGAAGTAGTCGTGGCCTTTTTCGTCGAGGCCGAGGACTTCTTGAATCTGGGGCTCGGTCTGGAGCATAAAATTCTTGGGGCTACCGCCACCGAGGATGAAGACGCTGGAGGTGTGGCCGGTGCGCTTGGCGTTGTAGACGATGGCGGCGGTTTGGTTGACGTCGCGGTTGACGTCGAACTGGAGTTTGTTGCCGGCCATGGCCATGGCGGCAACGTTCATGCCGATGGAGGAGTCACCGGGGCTGCTGGTGAAAAGCGGGACGCCGTATTGGTAGGCGACCGAGATCAACGAGGTGTCTTTGAGGCCGAGTTTCTTTTCGCGGGCGTGGACGTATTTGCCGAGGAGGTAGTGAAATTCGTCGGTGCCGAGGGGGCGCTGGAATTCGGGGCCGGCGATGACTTGCCGGATGAAGGCGTCGGTATCGAGGAGCACCCGGTAATCGAAGAGGATGTCATAGATGCGGATGATATGCTTTTCGCGGAGCTGGACGTCATCGAGGAACGGCGAGCCCCGGTAGAGCTTCATGTCGAGGCCGTAGTGGATGTCGTGGTAGAGGTTGGCGCCGGTGGTGATGATCCAGTCGATGAAGCCGGCTTTGATGAGCGGGATGAGACAGGATTTGCCGAGGCCGGCGGGGGTGAGTGCGCCGGTGAGGCTGACGCCGACGGTGCCGTTGCGGGGGAGCATCTTGCGGCAGAACAACTCGGCCCCTTCGCGGAGCCGGGCGGCATTGTAGGCTTGGAAGGTCGCGGCGATCAGTGCGGAGGCGCGGATGCCACGGGTGATGGGCTGGGGATTGAGCCGGGAAAATCGGGAGAATTTGCTCATGAGATTTTTGTTCGTGCAATCGGTGAACCGAGTGCCTAGAGTTAGCAATCGTCGAAAGCTTTGGCAACCAATTTAGGAGACCACCACCTCATGGAAGCACGCGAAATTACGATTGGACACAGCCCCGACCCCGATGACGCGTTCATGTTTTATGCGTTGACGCACGGCAAATTGGATACCGGCGGGTTGCGGATCAAGCATTTCATCAGCGACATCGAGACGCTCAATCACAAGGCCATCGAAGGGGAGTTGGAGGTCACGGCATTGAGCGTGCATGCGTATGGGTACGCCATGGATAAATATGCGTTGTTGTCGTGCGGCGGCAGCTTTGGCGATGGCGTGGGGCCAATTGTGGTGGCGAAGAAGAAAATGGATGTCGGCGAGATGGCGGATGACCGGATCGCGGTGCCCGGCACGATGACGAGTGCGTATCTGTTGTTGAAGCTGTTGTTGATCAACTTCAAGTTTGAGGTGGTGCCGTTTGACAAGATCATTGATGCCGTCCTCGCGGGCGAGGTGGATGCCGGGTTGTTGATTCACGAAGGGCAGATCACCTACGAGAAGTTTGGCCTGCATAAGGTCGTGGATCTCGGGCGGTGGTGGCAGGAAGACATCGGGTTGCCGGTGCCGCTGGGAGTGAACGGGGTGCGCAAAGACCTCGGGAAACCGTTGATGCGCCAGCTTTCCAGTTTGATGAAGCAGAGTGTTGATTACGCGCTGACGCACCGGGCTGACGCCGTGAAGTACGCGATGGAATACGGGCGCGGGATGGATAGCGTGCTGACGGATAAGTTCGTCGGGATGTACGTGAATAAATGGACCACGGACATGGGCGATGAAGGGCGGGCGTCCATCACGCGGTTGTTGACGCGCGGGTATCATGCGGCGGTGTTGCCGCGCCCGGTCCACCTCGAGTTTGTGGAGTAGCCAGCGCGCGTGAGGGGCTGGCAAATATGGCTGGGCGTGGTGGCCGGTTTGGTTGTCGGGCCGGGCGTGAGTCGGGGGGAATTGACACTCACTCCGCCAGGAGATCCCAACCGCAACTGGAGCGCGGCGCTGTTGACGACTGCTGGTTATAACGACAACATCAACACCACCCCGTCAGTGGCTTCCTCCAACCGGCAGGAAAGCGCGACGATTGTGGTGGAACCCCAGGCAACCCTGCGTCTCCCCGGCGCGCGGACTTCCGGTCAGTTACGCTATGCTTATAGCGCGGTCTATTACAACGAACGCAACGGTTCCAAGCCCGACGAATCGCATCTGGTTGACACCAGCCTGACGCATAACTTGACGCCGCGGTTGACGCTGTCGCTCAGCGATGCGCTTCGGCGCGGAATCGAGCCGGATTTGGTCGAGCAACAAATCAGCGGCACCCCGCTCATCACGCGCCGGCGGGGTGGCTACTACTACAACACGCTCAATGGCGGCGTGAATCTGGCGCTCACCGAGCGATTGAGTTTGAGTCTGAACCAATCATGGACCCGGTGGTGGTTTGATGATCCTGCTCAGTCGGAAACCAATGACCGCGATGAATATGGCACATTGTTCTCGACCTCCTACGCGTTGACGCCGCGGACGTTTGTCGGAGGCAGTTACCGGTTTTCATTGACCTCGTTTTCAGAGGCGAGTGCGACCAACGAACTCCGGGATTCAACCTCCCATGCAATGTACGCCACCATGGTGCATCGGTTCAGCCCACTAGTGGTCGGTCAGATCAATGCCGGCATCCAACTCGCCGGGTTTACCGGCCAGACGGATTTAGGGCCCTACGTGAACCTGGGGGGAAGCTATAATTTCAGTGCCCGGAGCACGTTGGGAGCGGGATTCAGCTACAACATCCAGCTGACCGAAGTGGCGGCGTACCGGAGTTCCGAGCAGGCGACCACCTATCTCAGCCTCAACCACCGGCTGACCCGCCGGATTGGCACCGCCCTCTCCTTCGCCTATGTGCTGGGCACCTACCAAAATCTCAATCCACTCTACCGCAATCCAGATGACATCACCCAAAAAACATCGGTCGCCGAGGATTCGTGGCGGGTTTCGGCAACCGTGACCTACGATTTCACGCGCTGGGCGGCGTTGTATTTGAATTACACCTATAACGAGGTGAGTTCAGGGCTCGACAATCCGATTACGAACACATTTCGCTCCTTTGATCGCAATCAGTTAAATGCCGGCTTACGGTTGACGTACTGAGCGGTCGGCGCGGTTGCAGTTCAGGAAATTCACTTGCGCGGCGGTAACAGTTCGTGTTTACTGCCGTGCTCTCGATAGAGCTGCAATGCAACCAGGCCAAGGTTTTTCCGAAGATCGTTTACAATTCCTCGACTACTGGCGGGTCATCAAAACCCGCAAGGCAGTTGTTGTCGCAATCTTTCTCCTCGTCGTGCTGGTCTCAGCCACAATCACCTTCATGCAGACCAAGATTTACGCCTCGGGGGCACGGATCAAGGTCGAGCAAGAAAAACCCACGGTGGATGTCTTTCAACAGCAGTTCGTTCCCTCGTACGACCCGTATTTTCTCCAAACGATGTACGAGATCATCCAGTCGCAAAAAATTCTCCATCCGGCCATCAACCGCATGGACTTGATCAACGAATGGGCCCGCCGCGGCCGTCCCCTACCCTTGCCGTCCATGGACCTGGCCTTCAGCCGCCTCAAGGGGCAGATGGCCGTCCGCCGGTTTCGTGATACCAGCCTGATTGAAATCATCGTCTATGACGAAGACCCGCAATTGGCTGCCTACCTGGCCAACACCATTGCCGACGTTTTTGAAAAAGAGCGCCTCGAAGAAAAACGCCGGCAAGTCTTGAAGGGATTGGAAAAACTCAAAGACGAAGTTGCCCAACAACTCCACCGTCTCCAAGTCGCCCAATCCAAAGTCGAAAACCTCCGCCGCGAGCTCAATGTCCCCGTCGTCGGAATCGGCGGCGGCTCCGTCAAGCTGACTGACCAAACCCTCCAAGCCCTCGAAGCGCAACTGACGGCTGCCAAAGTCGAGGCCGGCGTCAAGGATGTCCGCTTGAAGGAACTCAAGCGGCTGACCCCACTGCAACTCCGCAACGCCATTTCCACCGTCATCAGCGACCCCAATGTGCAGTCTCTGTTGCAGAGTCTCACCGATACCGAAACGCGCCTCGAAGCACTCAAGGAGGATTTTGGTCCGGAACACCCCACTGTCCGCACCGCGCTCGCGACCCGCGACAAACTCCAGGAACAACTCGACGCTCGGCTCGAAGGCGTCATGCGCGGATTTGAAGTCGAATACCAAATGTCCCAAGCCCGGGTGGGCGAACTGCAACGCCAGTTGAACGAAGCGCAAAGTTTCAGCATCAACCTCGACGGCGAAAAATTCACCCCGTTCCGCAACGCGCTCCGCGAAGAAGAAATGGAAACGCGACTCTACGAATCCCTCAAGTCGCGCCTCCAACAAGTCTCCATCGAACTCGAAGTCCCCCGCAGCCCGGTCGAACTGATTGACCTCGCTGAACCCGGCCGCGCTCCCGTCCGGCCCAATATCTGGATGAACATCACCATCGGCGCCTTCGTCGGCTTGGTGATGGGCATCATCCTCACGTTCTTCCTCGAATTCCTCGACACCAGCATCAAGAAGATGGAAGACATCGAACGCTACCTCGGCCTGCCGGTCTTGGGCGTAGTCGCGCGCGAAGGCGAACTCATCGTCCGCGGCAGCGCCTCGCCACAACACGTCGAATCGTACCGGATGCTGCGCACCAATATCGAATTTGCCCGTGGCGCCAACCCGCCGAAATCCTTGGCCGTCCTCAGTGCCGGCGCGGGTGAAGGCAAGTCGTTCACGATCACGAACATCGCTTGCGTTTACGCCCAACACGGCGGGCGCGTCCTCATCGTGGACAGCGATCTGCGCCGCCCGAACATTCACAAAAACCTTGGTCTCTCCAACGAGACCGGCCTCACCGATTACCTCAGCGGCACCAAGACAGCCGACGAAATCATCCAACCAACCAACATCCCCAACCTCTTCGCCATTACAGCCGGCGGCGGCGGCCAAACCAAATCCGCCCTGCCGCTCCTCACCTCCCATCGCATGGAAGAGCTCATCTCGCATGTCGCCAAACAATTTGACATCGTCCTGTACGACACCCCGCCAGTCCTTGCCGTCAGCGACGCGGCGATTGTCGCCAACGAAGTCGGCTCCTCCATTCTCGTTGTCCAACACCGCCGCTACCCGCGCGCCATGTCCATCCGCGCCAAGCACGCGATTGAAAATGCCGGCGGACGACTCCTTGGCGTCGTCGTCAACAACGTCAACGTCGGTCAGGACGAATCCTACTACTACTATCACGATCACTATGACCGGTACTTACACCCGCAAGAAACCGGCAAAGCCGCGCCGGCTCCGGCCACACCCAACAAACCTGCCGCAGGTGACGCCATTGAACTTCAGGGCAAGTATTAATCGCCTGCACTATTGGGGCGCGCTCCTCGTTGTGATCGTTGGCTTGACCGCCTGCGGCGGCAGCGCCCGCCCCATCCAATTCCCGGGAGGGCCGGCCGAGCGGGGCGAATCCCGGCTTCGCAATGGCGACCAGATCATGGTGCGGCTCGATACCGGCGGCACCCAGCCCCCCCAATCTATTGACGTGGTCATTGACGAAAACGGCGAGATTTCGCTGCCCTTGGTCGGGCGCATCAAAGCGGCCGGCCTGACCCCCGCCGGGTTGAGTGAACACATCCAAGCCGGCTACGTCCCGCGTTTTTACGTCCGCTGCACGGCAACCGTCTTGGCGACGATCCGCTTTTTCTACATGGGCGGCGAAGTCCGCGCCCCGGGGCGCTTCAACTGGACGGAAGACATCACCCTCTTGAAGGCCATCAATACCGGCGGCGGCTTCACGGAATTCGCCAACCGGCGCAAAGTTGAAGTCACCCGCGGCAAAGTCAAACAAGTCTACGACGTCGAAGCAATTCGCCAGCAACCGGAAAAAGACATACCGCTGCAACCGGGGGACTCACTGTATATCCCGCGGAGCATTTTCTAATCATCGCTTGCCAGCCAACGCTAAAAGTCACCACAAACCAGGTTTTCTGGATGAAACCCGGTCGCCGGTCGTTCGGTTCTGCCATCGTGCCATTTTTGCGCTGATCTTGTTCGTGTTGGTCTACTCCGTCCTGGCGTATGGCGCCACCCAACCCTGGTCGCAAGGACCACTTATCATCGCCGTGGCATTGGCGGCCGTATTCTGGGCCTTGCGGCTCGCGGTCTTTCACGAAGTCCAAGTCGTCTTTTCACCATTGGGCGCGCCGCTGCTCATGATCGGAATTTACGCCATCGTCCGGTATGTGCTCGCTGAAGTGGAACCGATCAGCCGCTCCAACATGTTGCTCGCATTGACGGCCGTCCTGTTTTTCTTCATCGTCCTCAACGATATCCGGCATCGCTGGCAAGTCACGGTGATTGTCTGGGTTCTGACCGGACTCGGCGTTGTATTGACGGCGTACGGCTTATGGCAGGTCCTACGCGGCGGCCAGTGGGTTCTCGGCCAACCCCAGTTCGCCGCCTACCGGGGACAGGCCAGCGGCACGTTTTTCCGCCCAGCCGATTTGGCTGTCTTCCTCCACCTGACACTGGCTGTGGCCGGCGCTAATTTCCTGCTTTCGCGAAGATCACATAATGCCAAAACCGCTTTGGCATTTGCCTGTCTGATCATGAGTGGCGGCTTGTACTTGACGTTTACGCCCTTGCTCTGGCTGGGCTGGCTGGTGCTCCTTTTCGTGCTGGGAGGTTTTGTGATCCGCAAGCGAGGGTGGCACTTTCGTTGGGTTGTCGCCGGCACATGCAGCTTGGCGCTGGTGGTGATTGCAGTCTTGTACGCCTCCCGGTCACTGCAAACTCCATCCCAAACCACGGAACCCAGTTTGCGGGCGTTATGCGCCAGCGCATTGGCAATCGGTCAGCGAAATTTCTGGATGGGTAGCGGCGCCGGCATGTTTCCGTGGCTCTATCCGGCCCAACGGACAACTCAAGGCCTGGTGGATCACTGTCCCAACCAATACTTTCAAGTGTTTGCCGAATACGGGGCGGTGGGCAGTCTTTTGCTGTTGTGGCTTATCGGCGCCTTTTTGGTCAGCGTCGCGCAAATTGTGCGCCTGCGCGACACGAAGTACTCCACCCACCGGCTCTCCAACCGGTATGCGTTTGCGGTTGCTGGTTTGGCCGCCATGGCAGCACTGGTCGTCAATGGGGCCATCAACCTCAACCTCCAATCTGGCGGCATCCTTTTCCCCCTGTTGACCATCATGGCCACGACGTTGACCTGTGGGGTGCATCGCCGGATTGGTGAATCCGAGCAGAAACATCACCCCGGCAGTTATGCCGCCCTGCGCATCCACGGTATTAGCCGGTTTGTGCTCGTGGCTGCGCTGGCTGGTTTGGTGGCCTTGATCGGCACTCGCTTTCAAAGCGATTATCCGGCGGAACTGCTGTTACGCCGCGGCCAGGCTGCCTTTGATCGTTTCGATTGGAATGGCGCGGAACGCAACTTCCTCCGGGCCTGGAAATTCGACAACCGGAGTTTTGCGACTGCCGAAGCGTTGGGCGATCTCTATCTCGCTCGCGCGACGTGGAATGAACGCGAACGCGATGCGCTCGGCAAACAAGCGTTTAGCTGGTACTACCGGGTCAAAACTCTCAATCCATACCACACGGAAAGCCTCCTCAAGACCGCGCGGCTCCACGACCTGCTGGGCAATCGCGATGCCGCCCGCGATGCTTACCGGGACGCGCTGAATCGCGACAAACGCAATGCCTCCTACCACGTCCACCTCGCCCTGCATTACCTCCGTGGCGGCGACCAAGCGCAAGCCGAACGCCTCTTCCACATCGCCCGACAACTGGAAGCGGCTGAGATTCTCCCCACCGACGAAGTCCCCGCCAACCGGCGCGCGACTACCCCAGCGTCGCCAGCACCGACTGAATCGACCCGCGCAGCGCGGTAAAAATCGGCGTGTCGCGCAACGTATAGGTGCGCACCTTGTGCTCGCGCATCTCCATCACGAGATCAATGAACTCCGCCGGTGTATCGCCCTCAAACGCGACGACAAACTCCGGATCGTCGAGGCCAAAGCTGTAGATCGTGTTGATCTTGATGCCGGGATACCGGTGGCCGGCTTCGATGTGGACGTTCATCATCTGCTGCCGCTCTTCCTTCGGCAACTGATACCACTCCGTCGTCTTCCAGAACGGATAGATGAAAATGTACTTGTGTTGTCCCGGCACCACCCGTCCCCGGCGGCCCTCACTGCCGGGATGCTCATGCTTGTCCACGTACATCGAACGCTTGGTCATCCCCAGAAAACTCCACGGCGTCGTGCACCACTTCCCCAACCCGGTATTCAAGAGCTGCGTGGTCATCTCCGAAAAATCTTCCAGCCGCTCACTGATGCGCCAGAGCACAAAGTCCGTGTCCCCCCGGGTCCCCACGGTGCTGAAGGGGATGATCAGGCATTTCTTCTGCCACTCGGTCACCACGGCGGCAAACTCCGCCTGGCCGGCGGCGCGCTCGGCAGCCGGCAGCCGGCGCCACTCGGGCGCGGTTTTGAAAAAGAAATAGTTTACGTATTGGCGTTTGATTTCGTCACTCATGCAGCGATAATACCAAGACCATGCAACGGAAAACAGGCGTAATTATTTTCACCCACGGCTCCCGCCTCAAAGCCGGCAACGAAACCATGCTGAAACTTGTCGAGCAAATCCGCCGGCAATTCGACCACGCGCCTATCGAACCGTGCTTCATGGAACTCGGCAAACCGCTCATCCCGGTCGCCCTCAAGAAACTCGTCAACCAAGGCTGCACTCACATTTTCGGCTACGCCCTCTTCCTCGTGCCCGGCTCCCATCTCCAGGAAGACATCCCCTTCATCTTTGAGCAGACCCTGAAGAAATATCCCGGCGTCACCTGGGAAATTTCGCCGCCGATGATGAACGACCCCTTGCTGGTGGAGTTTGTCGCCAAACATGTCGAACAAGCCCTCGCCAAATCATGATCCCGGCGGCCCTGCTCCTCCTCTACCTTATCGAGTTCACCGTCCTCGCGATCAACCCCTATGACCGGGGCGTCTGGTTCGCCGAGAATCTCCCCATCCTCCTTATCGTCATCACCCTCGTCGGCACCTACCGGCGTTTCCGCTTCTCGGACTGCGCCTACCTCCTCATGAGCCCGCTGATCTTTCTCCACACCTACGGCGGCCATTACACGTTTGAACGTGTCCCCTTCGATTGGTTCACCAACCTGATCGGCGCCGAACGCAACCACTACGACCGCCTCGCCCACTTCACCGTCGGCTTCTACGCTTTCGCCATCGCCGAGTTCATCGAGCAGAAGCAACTCAGCCGGTCGCGCTGGTTGACTGGCTTCTTTGCCGTCTTCGCCATCGGCACCCTTGCGCTGGGGTACGAGATTTTTGAATGGCGCTACGCCGTGCATGCCAACCCCGCCGCCGGTATCGCCGTCCTCGGCAGCCAAGGCGATATCTGGGATGCCCAGAAGGACATGCTCGCCGACACCCTTGGCGCGATCTGCGCCACGCTGTTCTACTTCATCAAACCGGCGGCTGATGCGGGCCGGTCATCGGCTGAGCCCCCGGCTTAAGCGCAAGGAACATCGCCCGCTCAATCACCACCCGCCCGTCTCCGGTCAGATTTTCGACATTCCCCAAATACCGGAACCCCATTTTTTCATACAACGCAAACGCCCGGTGATTGTCGAGAAACGTCGTCAACTCGATGCCCTCATTTCCATTCCCCCGCGCCGCCGCGATCAAAATCTTCATCAACTGCCGGCCCAGCCCCAGCCCATGCAACTCATCGAGCAGCCCGATGCCGAGCAACGGCACGCGTTGCCGGTAATACCAAAGGAAGAAATAGCCTACGATTCGCAGTCCATCCCATAGCACAAAATTGAGGTCTTCGCCGGCTTCCGACCGGGCGATGTACTTGCCAACAGTCGCGTCGTCATACGCATGGGGATAGAACCGAATTCGCGTCTCCGGCAGCAAAGCGGCATTGAACGCCTGCAACGCCGGTCCGTCGCCTTGCCGGAGTGTTTTCACAGTAAACCGCCGGCCATCCGTCGCGGTCACTACCAAAGGATGATTCATACCGGTGCTTATACCGAGGACAAGGTGACGCGTGCAAGGGGTTGACCCAAACAACAATCTGCGCCACGCTCCCGCCCGCATGAGCGACAAACTACGACTTCTCGAACCGATCACGATTGGTGAACTGAAACTCAACAACCGCATTTTCATGGCGCCGCTCACCCGGTGCCGGGCCAGCGCGGGACGCGTGCCGAACGTCATGATGGCCGAGTATTACCGGCAACGCGCTTCGGCCGGACTCATCATCACTGAAGCCACGTCCGTTTCGCCGATGGGCGTCGGCTATCCGAACACGCCCGGGGTCTGGTCGCCGGAACAAACTGCCGGCTGGAAGCTCGTGACCCAGGCCGTCCACACTGCCGGCGGGAAAATCTTCCTCCAACTCTGGCACGTCGGCCGCATCTCCGATCCGTTTTACCTCGACGGCGCACTGCCGGTCGCGCCCAGCGCCATCGCGGCGAAAGGTCATGTCAGCTTGATGCGCCCAAAAAAAGATTTCGTCACCCCGCGCGCGCTTGAGAAATATGAAATTCCCGGCATCATCGAAGCCTACCGGCTCGGTGCGGCCAACGCGCTCGCGGCCGGCTTCGATGGCGTGGAGATTCACGGCGCGAACGGCTATCTGCTCGATCAATTCCTCCAAGACAGCACCAACCACCGGACCGACGAGTACGGTGGCCCGATCGAGAACCGCGCCCGGCTGATGCTCGAAGTTGCCGATGCCGTGGTTTCTGTCTGGGGTGCCAGCCGCGTCGGCATGCACCTCGCGCCGCGCGGCGATGCTCACGACATGGGCGATTCGAATCCGGCGGCAACGTTTGGTTACGTCGCCCGCGAACTCGGTCGCCGCAAGCTCGCGTTCCTTTGCGTCCGCGAAGCGCTCGGTGAAAACCGGCTCGGACCGGCGTTGAAGAAACAATTCGGCGGCATCTTTGTCGCGAACGAAGGATTCACGCGTGAAACCGGGGAGCAAGTGTTAGCTGCCGGCGAGGCGGATGCCGTCGCGTTCGGGAAACAGTTCATCGCCAATCCCGATCTCCCGAAGCGGTTCGCTCGCAACGCGCCGTTGAACTCGCCGAACCAAGCGACGTTCTACGCCGATGGTCCGCAGGGTTACACGGATTATCCGGCGTTACCGGATTGAGGCTTGACCAAGCGCGCCGGCGGCAAGGTGACGATCAGCGACACCGCAAGAGGGTCTAAATTCCGGCAGGTCGAGAGTGTTTCCGGCACGGTTGATCTCCGAAGTGGCACCATGGGTTCCCGGCACGGCAAGGTGAGTTCGTTCTCCGCCGGTATGAGTCCGCGCCACCGCGCCTGGGTCCCGGCCGACTCCAAGGTGTCACCGGGGAACGCCGAGGGGAGCCGGTTCTGCGGCTGGGGGTGCCTACCCGATGATTTACCGGGCTCCCCCAGCGTCAGACCAAGCTCACCCAACGGTTTTCCCGGCACCCCCAGCCACTCCCCGGTCTCCCCCAATCATTTCCCAGGTTCCCCCAACCGCAGAATCGGCGCCCCCAACGACTTTCCGGGCTCCCCCAATGGCAGACCATGCTCCCCCAGCGATTTTCCGTGCTCCCCTAGCCTTTCCCCGGGCTCCCCTCGGCATTTCTCAGGCTCCCCCAGCCGCAGAAAATGCTCACCTTTTCATTGGGTAAAGACGCCCCGGCACGGAATCATCACACCGAGAGACTTACAAATGAGGTAGTTACAAGAAATAAGCCCGAAATGGCTACGGACTCGTTACCGCCACTTCTTGCCGAAGCCGTCCAAGTCTGCCTTCGGCAAACTTTTCATCGCCAACCCCGATCTCCCGAATAGGTTCGCCCGGAATGCGCCATTGAACGCACCGGACCAAGCGACGTTCTACGCCGACGGCCCGAAGGGATACACCGATTACCCAGCGTTACCGGATTAAGTGCAGTCTGACCAACGCGCTGTTCTGGAGGGACGCGCTCCATCGCGTCCGTTTGTGAAATGCGGCCACGACGGAGCGTGGCCCTCCAAAGACTGGCAAAGCCTAACCCGGCACGCTATAGTTTGCCCATGACAACGCTGGCGTTGAACAAGATGACTCTCCCCGAGAAACTGGCGGCGATGGAAGCGCTTTGGGAAGATTTGTCACGCACACCGGGCGCTGTCGAATCGCCGGCTTGGCACAAGGAAGTGCTTGAGGAACGTCAGCAACGCGTCGCCGAAGGCAAAGCCAAGTACGCCGATTGGGAGACCGCCAAGTCTGACATCCGCCGGCAAGCCCACTGATGTCATTCTGAGCCTGTCGAAGGAGCGGAGTCGGACGACACGCCGCCTCGGCAATCTCAGCCGTTTATCGCTCGCGTGTGTAGTGGAGATCTGACCCCGATGACCGTTTCTTGGCCAGATCGGCTGATGCCCAGCCCAACCGCTTCAGTTCCGCCGCCAGCATCCGTTCCGCTTTCGCCTCGCGATCAAGCTTTGCCCCCTGCCCCCTTAGCGACGGATGCCCGCATTAAGCCCAGGCTGCAAGGAAGAAACTGTTGAGTTGCCTACAGCACCAGTTTGATAGCGAGTTCTGTTGTATCTCGCGACCAAGTTGTCTGGATCGATTACCAATGCCTTGTCACAAAAAGCGATCGCTTTTGGATAATCACCTAAGTGTGCATAACATACGCCCAGATTAACCAGATGGATTGCTTGATTCGGACGGATAGTTGCGGCTGTTTCCAAGTGCCTTTTAGCCATTTCGTAATGACCCTCGGTTGCCAATATCTGACCGAGTCTTGCGTGTGGTTCTTCCGGGGGTAACCACTTCGCATGAACTGCAGCGAACCACTTGATGCGCTTTGAAATCACCCAGAGAGTTCTCGAAACCCGGCAAACACCAGCTATCAAGAGGTGAACCGATGCTTGCGCGATGTAAACTAACGCCCTCTTGGGCGTGTATAGAAGCAGCACCGCGGCTAGGATGAACTGATATCTAGCTGATGTCGAAAACCGTCCGAGTCGATAATAGACTTCCTGCAAGCTATCAAGTAACTGAGGCGAATTGCCACGCGTAGTGTGTGCGCTGATAAGACAACTGGCCGCTTGGTCATATTGACCGTTGCGAAGCAGTGCTCGTCCCAAGTAAAAATCGACAAACCAACCCGACGCCCCTTCCCGACATGCTGTTTCCATTTCACGTAACGCCTCGGCGTTCCTACCGGCCATTCCGTATGAGGTTGACAGCAGCAAACGCCAGAATGGATCGGATCGTAGTTTCCCTGAGCGTCTGAACCATCTTTGTGCACTGTCATGCTTACCTTCTAGATCCCGGAGAATGCCAATTGCATCAAATAGCGCGCAATTGCTGTCCCTTTTGTTCAAGGCTTTGACCAGCAATTGGCGAAGTTGCCCAATTTCTTGGAACGGGTCGAGTGACTTAGAACCTGTTGCCCACTGGCGGATTGACAGATCCATTGCAAGGCAAACAACGAGCATGACCAAAGCGTTTGAGTTCTCTGGTTGTCGTTCAAGAGTCGCGGCTAACTCTCGGCCTATACCTTTGCACGCCCCTGAGCGTTTGAGTTCAGTCGCGGCAACGGTTATCGGAAAATCATGCAACGAATTGTGATTGATAAGCTGGGCTAGAGTCTCAAATTGACGTTTGATATCCTCGCTTTGTTGGTGAGATGCCCACGCTGCAAACACATTTCCAAAGACTCCAGAAACAGTTAGAACTGCACCCCAAATAGGATGAACTCCGTAGATAACACCTCCGATGCCGCCAAGAATTGCCAACGAACTGAGGACAACTACGGTGCGCGCCGAACGACTCATCCTTGCTCCTTCGCTTCCTTCGCCCACGTGTCCTTCAGAGTTATCGTGCGATTGAAAACGGGCTTACCGGGTTGGCTGTCGGCGTCGAGGGCGACGTAGCAGAGGCGCTCGAATTGATACCGGAGTTCGGGCTTCGCGTCCTTGACGCTCGGCTCGCACTTGGCGGTGACGACTTCCTCCTTCGCTAAAGCTTCCGACTTCGCGCGATGCGCTTCGACGGACACGACGGCGGACGAGTCAAGGCTTCCATCTACGCCAAGGCTACGACGGACACGGTGGGGGTTGAGGACGGTTTTGAAGTCGCGGCCGTCTTTTCCCTCCTTCGCTGAAGCTACGGCGGGCAAGTCGGCGGTCTTAGAATGGAGCAGGTTCACCATACAAACGCTCAAACAGTTGGCGCTTTAATACTGCTGGCGCCAACCCGTCAGGCAGCGAGGCTAATACCATTCTCCGGGCGGCATCAAACATCTGCGTTCCCATGACAAACCGTTCCGCACCGGAGCGGGCCATCAGCTTTTGGCGAACCATCTCGGCAATCTCAGGAGGTGTGTCAGTCATGCGCTACTTCTTTGGCAGAAGTTCGGCGCGGAGCTTCTTGAGGGTGACGCCTTTGAGGATGGTGCAGCGCTCTTTTGTGTAGTCACCCTTGCCCGTTTCGTATTGGTGGATGAACTGAAGCGCGCCGCCCGGGCCGAGCTTCTCGACGAGAGCCTCGAATCCTTTGACGGCGATCTCATGCGGAGTGCGATATGTTTTGCGCTTCATATATGAAGTTCCTGAAGCAAATCTATCACATCGGTCACTTTCACTCCAAGTTTCGTTTTGGCGCTCCGGGCCAGCACTTCGTCATCAACCGTCGCGAAATAGTCCGCGCGCTGATGCTCAGCAAAAGCCACGTGCAAGGCATCCCAGTCGCCAAAGCCTTGTTGAACCAACGTCTCGGCGCGCGCCAGAATCTCCGGTGTCGCTGGAGTGGCCCGGCCACTGGTTGCCAGCAGAACGCCAACCCGTTCCCGGCGCTGTTGATTGGGATTGCGCCGATTCTCCGCTTCCAAAGCGGCGGAGTTGCACAGGGTGAAGATACCGGCATCGGCTGCATTCAGAATCCGCAGTACGGCTGTCGTCTCGATCAGGATGCGCCCTTGCGTCTGGTCGTCGAACGGTCGTTTCCACGCACACATGTCGAGATAGATTCTCATCGTTGGTTATCCCTGCTTCTTTTCGATCTTGGACCAGGCATCCTTCAAGATGATCGTGCGGTTGAAGACGAGCTTGCCGGGTTTACTGTCGGCATCGAGCGCGAAGTAGCCTAACCGCTCAAACTGATACCGAAGTTCTGCTGTCGCGTCCTTCAGACTCGGCTCGCACTTACCGGTAACAACTTCGAGGCTGTGGGGGTTGAGGACGGTTTTGAAATCGCGGCCGTCTTTTTCGGGCTCGGCTTCGGTGAAGAGCCGGTCGTAGAGGCGGACTTCGGCTTCGATGGCGTGTTGGGCGCTGACCCAGTGGATTGTGCCTTTGATCTTCCTGCCGGACGTGGCGCCACCGGTTTTGCTGTCGAGGTCGGCGGTGCAGCGGAGTTCGACGATCTTCCCGGAAGAATCTTTGATAACTTCGTCGCACTTGATGATGTAGGCGTATTTCAAGCGCACTTCGCCGCCGGGTTTTAGGCGGAAGAACTTCGGCGGCGGGACTTCGGCGAAATCGTCTTGCTCGATGTAGAGTTCGCGGCTGAACGGCACCTTGCGCTTGCCTGTAGAAACGTCTTCGGGGTTATTGATGGCGTCGAGTTCTTCGAAGTGGTCGGCCGGCAGGTTGGTGATGACGACTTTCAACGGGTGTAACACTGCGAGCCGACGCAGGGCGCGTTTGTTCAGGTCTTCGCGGATGCAGTGCTCGAAGACGGCGATGTCGGTGACGCTGTTGTATTTGGTGACGCCGATGTTGTAGGCGAATTGACGGACGGCGCTGGCAGGGATGCCGCGGCGGCGTAGGCCGGAGATCGTCGGCAAGCGCGGGTCGTCCCAGCCGGCGACGACCTGGTCGTTGACGAGCTGGATGAGTTTGCGCTTGGAGACGATGGTGTACGTGGGGATGAGCTTGGCGAATTCGTACTGGTGCGGCAACGGGCGCGGGAGTTCGAGCGCGTTGAGAATCCAGTCGTAGAGCGGGCGGTGGACTTCGAATTCGAGCGTGCAGATGCTGTGGGTGATGCCTTCGATGTAGTCGCTGAGGCAATGGGCGAAGTCGTAAAGCGGATAGATGCACCATTTGTCGCCGGTCTGATGATGCGACGCGTGGCGGATCCGGTAAATCAACGGGTCGCGCAACCAGATGTTCGGCGAGGCCATGTCGATCTTGGCGCGAACGGTGCGCGCGCCATCCGGGAACTCGCCATTTTTCATGGCGACAAACAGCTTGAGGCTTTCTTCAATGGAACGGTCCCGGTATTTGCTGTTTTCGCCGGGCCGGTCGGGCGCGCCACGCATCTGGTCGACTTCGTCGGCGGTATGATCGCAGACATAGGCTTTGCCGCGCCGGATGAGTTCGATGGCGTAGGCGTAGAGCGCGTCGAAGTAATCGGAGGCGTAGAAGGGTTCTGTAGCCGCACCCTTTACGGGTGCGTTCCCTGGCTGGCTCGCAGGCGTGAAGCCTGCGGCTACAACTGCCGGCTGATAGAAGTCGCCATCCTTCGTCTCAGGCACGGTCCCGGCAGCTTTGTAGCCGAGCCGGTCATCCGCCCAACCGGCGATGAGCCATTTTACGTCGGCGATGATGGACTCGACATACTCGATTTCTTCCTTGGTCGGGTTCGTGTCGTCGAAGCGCAGGTTACACCGGCCACCAAACTCGTGAGCGATGCCGAAGTTCAAGCAAATGGATTTGGCGTGACCGATGTGGAGGTAGCCGTTCGGCTCGGGCGGGAACCGGGTGACCGGCGATTTGTACTTACCGGATTCGAGGTCGGCTTTGACGATGTCGCGGATGAAATCGTTGGGGGCGGATGGCGGGGTGACTGGTGCGTTCGACATGGCTTTGTCAGGTAGCAGTTTTGGTGGAAATGTTCACGTCAGAAAAGTGAAGGGGCACGGTGTGCCGTGCCCCTTCATCCGTGATAATCGGTGTGAATCTGTGGCTTAGGCCGCGGTCAAATCCTTCAGTTGGTTGTCGCGGACAGTAATCTCGGCGAACCGGTTTGGGTCGGCCATGCCGGTATCAATGCGCGATTTGCGGGTGGCGTAGTTGCCGCGTTCGTCGGTCAAGACCTGCCACGGGTCGGTGGCGTCCTGTTTGGCGGCGGCGACCTTTTCGTTCAACTCGGCGTTGATCATGCCGGCGTGTGAACCGAATTCGCTCGGAAATACCGGGCCCTTGGCCTTGCCGTCTTTCTTTTCGTCTTTCGCTTTGGGGCGTGCTGCGGTGACGCCTTTGGGTGCTGTTGCCATATGTCATTTACTCCTGTTAAAGGGCGGCGAATCTACTCGCCCAGCAGGGCGAACGTCAAGCCCGCCCTCACGCGGGGGTGCGACCAGAAGTGGCGGGCAGATATTTATCGGTGTAAGTAATTTAGCCCTGGCTCCTTGGAAGGGTTTTGTATATGTGGAGTGGTTCATGAATGATGAACTACCGAAATCAACGCAGCCCGCCACTCACCACCGTCCCTTGGAACAGCGTCTGGCGCATCGTCCCGAAGTGCTCGCGCGACTCCATCAACTGGCCGACACGCTCGATGAATCCGTGGGCGACGCTTGTACCGCCGACCAAGCCGAGGAGCGGGTGTGCCAGCAAGTGCGGCAACTGGCCCAGGAAGTCTTGACGCAATGGGCGCAGGAAGCCAACGCCCACACCCAGTCCCAAGTGCCGACGCGCCACCCGACGGCCATTCGCCACGGTAAAAAAAACGCCTGACGTGGCAGACGATCTTTGGCTGGGTGAGCGTGACGGAAACCCACTGGCGGCTGGGGCGGCGTGGGGCGCTGCTGCGGCCTTTCTGCGAACGCGCGGGGGTGCGCCCGCGCGGCCGGTCGCGCCGATTGCAACGGGCGTTGGTGGACTTCGGGGCCGAGGAAAGTTTCACCCGCGCCGCCGCGCGCGTGCAGGAACACTACGGGCTGGACGTGGCCGCCGAAGTGGTCCGCCAACATACGCTCACCCACGGCGCGCAGCTCAGCGCCTTGAGACTCCCGGCGCGCCAACCCGCGCCCCCGACGCTGGTCACGCAACTGGACGGGAGCATGATCCCCATCGTCGTGCCAGCCGCGACAGGAGCGGATCGTCGGCGCGGCAAACAACTGCTCTGGCGCGAGGCACGCCTGTGCCTGGCCCGCCCCAAAGATTCCGCCACGCCCTGTTACGGGGCCACCCTGGGCAGCGTCACCAGCAGCGGAGCAATGTGGCGTGACACCGCGCAAGCGGCGGGCTTTGATGCCGTCACCCAAGTGCATGGCGTGGGCGACGGGGCCGAGTGGATTCTCACCCAGTTTCAGGAACAGTTCGGCACCCAAGGCAAGTATCTGGTGGACTTCTACCACGTCAGCGAATATCTGGCGGCGGCCGCCGCCGTGATCCAGCCCCGCCAGCCGCAGCGCTGGCTACACCGCCAGCAAGACCGGCTGCTCCAAAACCGTGTGCCCGCCGTGTTACGCTCCCTGGCCGCCCACGTGGAGCCGGCGGCGGCGCCGGCCACTCCCGTCCGCACGGCGCACCGCTATTTGCAGCAGCGGCGCGCCCACCTCGATTACGCCGGCACGCGCGCCCAAGGGCTTAACATTGGTTCTGGAGAAATCGAAAGCGCCCATCGGCACGTGGTCCAACAGCGCCTCAAACTCGCCGGCAGTTGGTGGAAGGAGCCGAATGCGGAGGCGATGCTCGGCTTGCGAGTTGCCCGGGCCAACAACCTCTGGCAGCGTTACTGGCACCCCGCCCCATCCGCCCTCAACTGACCGCCACTTCTGGTCGCACCCCTCACGCGGCGGGAAATTCGATCACGCGGTTTTCGAGCCGGGCTTGTTCGGCGGCGAAAACCATGAGGTGTGATTCCAGCGTTTCGTCGGGGCCAGACAATATCTGGGTCGGGTCATTCGCGGCCACGGCGCGCACGAAACTGTCCATCAACCCAAAGTCACCACCACCGTGACCACTCAGCAAGGACCCGTCAGCACTGGTCTCGGTGTCAATCTCGGTTGTCTTGTCGGTGAGAAAATCCGTGTGGTGAATTTTGACGCCATCGCCTTCGAGCATGCCGCGGGTGCCGAAGAGGCGGGTTTGCCGGTGGCCGCCGGAATTGAAGGCGGTCATCGTAAAACTCGCGGTGCGGTTACCGGCGAAGAGGAGGTTGACGACTTGATGATCCACCACGTCATTGTCGCACTCGTAAACGCAGCGCCCGTAGGGGCCGCTGCGCAGGGCCGCTTCCAACGTGGCCGGCGTGGCGTTGGGCGCCACCACATCCACCGGCCAACCCGTCTGCCCCTGGGCGAGCCGGTTGCCGTAAATTTTCCGGGCCGAGTACGGACACTCGGGCTCGAAGGCGCAATCGAGGCAGCGCGTGGCCGGGCCGGCGGCGGCTGGCTTTTCGGCCTTGCGGAAATGTTTCAGCGCGCCAAACGAGGAAACGGCCCGGCACGGCGCGTCAATCATGTACCGGAGCCAGTCGAGGTCATGACAGGATTTGGCCAAGAGCATGCAGGAGGATTCGGCGGTGTTGCGCCAGTTGCCGCGGACGAAGGAATGCGCTTGGTGCCAGTAGCCGACCGGTTCGAGGTGTTGCACGCTGACGATGTCCCCGATGGCGCCGGCCGTGAGCAGGGCTTTCAGCCGTTGCGAATACGCCGTGTACCGCATGACATGACAGACGGCCAACATGACGCGGTGGCGTTTGACGGCAGCGACAATGCGCCGGCAATCGGCGGCCGTCGGCGCCATCGGTTTTTCCAGCAGGATGTGGTACCCGAGTTGCGCGAAAGCTTCCACCGGCTCGACGTGCATCGCATCCTGCGTGGCGATGATGACGGCATCCGCCAGTCGCGGTTGCCGGGCCGCCTCGCGCCAATCGCGAAAAACATGGGCTGCGGGAATGGCGTGCGTCTGTTCCAGCCGGTCGCGGAAAAAATCGCGCGGCTCGGCCACGCCCACAACTTGGACACGCGTCGGCTGCTCTTTGGCAAACCGACAATAGGTTGTTCCGCGCCCACCGGCGCCGATGCAGAGGATGGAGATAGGTTTCATCAGTAAATTACCAGTGTTGTCGCTCAGGGACGGAGGTAAAGTCCATCGAGAATTGCGCCCGCCAGGATTTGCTTGGACTTGGTTTCCAGCAGACACCGGATGGGGAGTGGCTTGGCGAGTGAGACCTGCCATTTGGCGCCGTCCCAATAACGCAGCCCGCCGACACTTTGCGAACTGATCCAGACCCGGCCGTCGGACGTTGACTCCAATAGATTGATCGCGCCTTCGCCGGCCAGGTCATTGATCCAAGTTTCGCCAGTCAGCCGCCATAAACCGTTGGCGCTGGTGGCGACCCAGATCTGTCCCTTGGAATCTTCCCGGATGGACAGGATGACTGATTTCTCCTGGGGTAGGTGCCGGGTCCACGCGCCCTTTTCCCACACCGCCACGCCCTTGCCCCACAAGCCACACCACACCCGGCCTTTGGAATCCTCGCGCAGCGCCGTGACGTTGAGTCCGCCGAGGTGCTGCGTGACGGCCACCGGACCGACACTGAACACGCCATTTCCATCCACCGCCACCCAAACCGTACCATCCTTTGTCTGGAGCAAATCCACCACCTGCTCCTTTTCAAACCGCGCCACCGGTTTCCATTCCTGCCCGGTTGTCTCCATCAACGTATTCCGTTCCGTCCCGCGGTTCTTGCACAAAGCCCAGACCGTCGTGGCGTTGAAGCGAATGATCGGCGCGACAGTATTGCCGGGCAGACTCCAAATTTGTTTCGCGCCCGAAATCAACAATGCGCCATTCGCCGCCCCGACCCAAAACTTGTCGGTCCCAATCTGCAACAAATCCCAAAACTCACCTCGGGCCACAACATTGGTGAACTTCCCCGCGCGCAACGCTCCCAAACCCGATAGCGCGCCAATCCAAACCGTCCCCGAATCATCCTCCCGCAAAAATTGGATCTCGTCGCCGGGCAGCCCGTCCGCTTTGGTCACCTGGCGCCAATTCTCCGCCGTGTGCCCCACCGCGACACCGGCGATCAACAACCCCAACCAGACGCTGCACTTGATCATCGGAAAATTCCCATCTGTCGTTGATACATCGGTAGATATTGTTTTTCGAGCACCAACAGCAGTACCGCAAACGCCGTCGAATAGGCCGGCCCAATCGAATCCTGTTGCAGCCGATTATCCGGCGGAAACTCCCAAGTCCCATCGCCCAATTGATGTTCCACCAGCAACCGCTGGAGCGCCGGCCGAAACTCCGCCCATTCCTTGTCACCCCACTGGAAAACTCCCTGCGCCAGATAAAACGTCACGAAATAAAAATAACCCTTGTACTGCTCCCCGCCCCACGCCGGACTGAAGCGCTGCAAATACTCATAACTCTTCCGCATTTTCGCGTCCGCCTCCCGCTCCAACAAACTCTTGATGAACACCGCCGCCCCCGTCACTCCCGGCTCCGGCGACTGACTCACTCCCGGCCGATACACAAATCCCGCCACTCCATCCGCCTTCTCGACGTACGCGCTGTTCAGGTAATTCAACGCGCTCGCGAACACCTCGTCCTCAATCTCGAACCCGCACTGCCGCGCCGCGTGCAACACCTGCAACTGCCACGTCGTCACCGATACATCACTGTCCGGACTGGTCGGCACATACCGCCACCCCCCCCGCTCCACGTCACTCTTCCGCACCTTCTGCGACGCCACAATCAACGCAACACTCTTCCGGCACCACGCCGCCAACTCCTGCTCCTGTTCCGCCACCGGCGACATCCCCAGATAAGCCAACCCGAACAACGTACAAATCGCATGTACATACATCGAGTTGCCCCGGGTCCCGACGAAGCCCTCCGGCGTCATGCTCGCCTGCACATACTTCATCGCCCGCTCCACCGTCTTGCCGGCCTCGCCGAGGCCCGGCAAATGCCCATTCGCCAGCAACGCCAACCCGGCCAGACTCGCGACCGTCGTCTGATATTGCGTCCCCTCCCAACTCCCCGCGTCCGGTCCGGTTGTGACCTGATTTTTCACCAACCACCGCACCCCGGCATCCACCGCCGCCTCGACCTGTTGCGAGTCAGTCGCCGCCCGCACCGGCAGCGCTAACACCAGCATAATGATCACCGGCTTCAACATGATTCTCTCCTAATACCGTAAAAAGTCTCCGACTGCATCGAGGTATTCCTTTGTCGGCGTCGCGTAATTCTTCAACCCGCGCACCTGCCGGGCCTTCTCCAATTCTTCCTGTAAAAACTGCCGGTGCGGATCGCCCGTCTTCCCTCCCGCGCTTGCCCCCACGCGTACCCCTCCCGGGCTGCACAACTCCAACCGCACCACCCGGTGCCACCACAACGCCCACGCCCGCCCCTTCGCCACCACCCGCGGGTCTGGTTTCTCACGCAACCGTTCCACGATCCCGGCCAGCACCCGCTGTTGCGCCCACTCAATCTGCTGCTGCAACCGGAGCCGCGACCGATCCGCATCCGCGCGGAATTCCGGCTCCCAAATCCCCGCCGGCCCACCGCGCAAATCCAACGCCGTCACTCGCGCCCGGCTTGTCGCACTCGCGATCTCATCGCTCAACGACTTCAATTGCCGGCGCACTTCCCCCAGCGCCACCACCCGCCGGCTCGTCGCCCCGGCATCCGTTCCCGTCGGCTGAAGCGCCCGCAAATCACGTTCGATCCCCGTCAACCGTTCGTCTCCACCGCACCGCGCCACCAGCGCCGCCAATTGCCGGACCAATTCCAATGCCTGCACCACCGCGCCCTGCTGCAGCGCTTGATCCGCCGCCGACACCAACCCGGCATTGGCGCTTAAACAACTCAACTTCGCCTCCGGATACTCCGCCAAGAACGTTTCCACATCGCCGCCCGCCAATGCCTCCAACGCCCGCCGCGTCCGCGCCCACTCCTGCAAGACCGGATATTTCTCCGGCGACATCTTGCCGGCCTGCACAGCCGCCAGGATCCCGGCCAACGCGTTCGTCTCGTTCCGCGCGCGAGCTTCCCGCAGTCGCACCAACACAAAATCATTCGTCGCGCTCGGCTCGCGCACCGCCCGCTCTTCGACTTCATCCGCAACCGGCAGCGGCCCCGGTGCCGGCAAACTCGCCTCATCGCGCGCCAACAACTCCCGGCTTAACGCCTTCTCTTCCTCCGCCACTGTCCCCACCGACTCCGCTTCCCACTCAAATGCCAACCGCCGCCACTCCGGCAAAAACGGCTCGCGCCCCACCAACCGCTGGTCACCATCCGTCTTGCGCGGCAACATCGCCAGTTGCCGGCGCGCGGTCGTTTCCTGCTCCGCCAACGCCGGCAACGCTTGCCGGAGTTGCGCCAGCAGAATCGTGATCAGCCGCTGCACTTCGTCGCAACTCGCCACCCGGCGCGGCACACTCCCCCGCCGCATTTGATACGCCGCCGTGTTCAGTTCCCCGACCGTCTGTTCGACCGCCATGACCTTCGTCTGTCGCGCCAACTCGATCAACTCGCCGCCGATGTCTTGCAGCGAATCCAAAAACAACTTCGCCCGCCGCTCATTGCCGGCCGACTTCTGGAGTGCGGCGCGGAACCGCTCCGCCTCCGCGCGCATCCCGTACAACCGCCACGTCAAATTCTTCGCCTCCCGGTAGCCGATCAATTGCCGGACCAGCACTGCCGGCGGTGGGTTCGTCAGGAACACTCCATATAATTGCCGGAGGTCGGCCTTGTACCGGGCCGCGTCGGTGAAATGATGTTCGCGTTCGAGCCATTCGACTGCGACCGGCGCGTTCGTCGCGAGCGCGGCAGCGATGAGCCGGAGTTGCCGCAACCGGAGCCGTTCATTCTCGTCGCGCGTGAACGGCACGACACGCACCAACGTCTCCGCCGAAAAACCATCGTTGCCGGCGCCGTCGCGGGCGCGCACTTGCAGCACCACCACATCGCCGGGAACAGTCCCCGTCTGCTCGAGATCAAACTCGACCGGCAAAGGAATCTCAGTCGGCGTGGTCTCCGCATTCGGGTCGGGATTGACGACATACCGGAGCACCAACTCCGCCACGCCAAAGTCATCTGTCGCCGTCGCGCGAATGGGGAGCAGTTCGCCCGGCGCCTTCTCCACTTCGCCGGTCGGCTCTTCCAACGTCACCACCGGCCGGGCGTCTTCGCGCAGGTTGATGGCGAGTCGGAGCCGGTCGCGATTTGTAAACCCTTCCCGATTGGCCACCACAACCTCGAAGGCGATTTTTTCTTTGACCGTGAACTCATACGAACCGGTCCGCGTGTTCTCATCCCACACAAAGGGAATCGTCCGCGTGACGACCGGTTGGTCGCAGCGAAAAGTCAATTGCGCCTTCGTGCCCGGCAACAACCACACCGGCCGGTCCAGTTCGGTAAGCGCCACGGCCGGCTGTTTCACGTAAGCCGGGGGCGTAACCGTCAGCGTCGCGTCCAGAATCCGCGGTTGCGCCACCACGCGGACGTTCTGGGGCAGCGTCTCCGCGTCACCGCAGCGGATGACGAATGAAAAACTGTCGGCAAGTTCCCCCCGGGAATAGAGAAACCGGTCGCTTTGAACACGGCTCATTGGCTCGCCGTTGAACATGCACCGGTCCACCGACACGCCGAGTTTGCGCAAGAGCCATGGCACCCGCCCGGTAATCTGCGCCTGCACCACAACCTCCCCACCCTTGCCAACGACAAACTCCCTCGGGCTGACCGTGATCTTGATAAAACTCGGTTTCGGCAGCGCTTTGGTCGGTTGATAAAACCGCGCCACCATCAACGGGAACTGGTAGTCACGTGGGACAAACAACAACGCCACCGCCACACCCACCACGCCGGTCACCCACCCCAACCGGCGGAGCACACCATCCCGCACCAACTGCCGCGGCGTGATCGTCGCGGCGTGCTCGACAACGGATTCCTGCAACCGCGTGCGGAAGTCCGGGGCCACCGGTTGACCGCTGGCCAGCACGCTCTCCAACGTCACATACCGCTCCTCCACGTTCGCTGGTAATTGACTTTCGAGTTCATACACCACTTGCCGCAGCGTCGGGCGGCGCCACCAAAACCAAACCAACCCCGCCACCGCCACGCCGCCGGTCACCCCAATCACCGTCCAGAACATCATCCCGCGCGTCGCCACGCTGAGAAACAGCAGCCGGTCCACATGCGTCGCGATCAGCACCAAGAGCAGATGCACCAATGCCGTGACCGCGACGACTCGAAGAAATTGCTTCAGCCGTTTCCGCCGGTAAAATTGCCGGAGCTGGCCGGCAACGAGTGTTGGGAGATGATCGAATCTCATACCAACCCCACCCACTTCCGCCAGACCCACTCGACCGTCAGGATCAACGCGACCACCGCGAGCACCACGCCCGAATCCCAGAGCCGCCACCGCCGTTCGTAGGTTTCGACGCGCTGCTTGGGTTTGATGTGGCGCAGACTGGTCTCGTACTCGGAGAAATCCGTCGCACCGCCGCCGGTGGCGGTGGCGAGGGTTTCCAGAAAGTTGTTGTCACGGGCGAGGAAGTTGAGTTCGGGATCGTCTTCGACCACCACCACACTCGCCACGAGATCAGCCGGGAGGTTCGTCAACACGAGCCGCGCTGGCGTGGCATTCGTGCGCCACACTTGAATCGGTTCGCTCGTCTTGTAAGCACGCAAATCCGGACCACCCCGCGTGGCCTGCATCGCCCAACTCACCAACCCAATGTACAACTCCGTGTGCGCGGCAAGTTGCGTTGGATTGAGCAGCTTCCAAAGTTCATCCGTGCGAACCTCGACGGTCTTGCCGGCCCCGACGAAATTCGCCTCGATGAGCGCGCCGGTCCGGTCCGCCAGCAACACGGTGTCGTTGGTCGCCGGCACAACCGGCAAGTCCAACCGGCGCGTGAGCGGATGATGCCGCCCAGCCGGTGTGAGTTGGAGTTGCGCGACTCCCGCCCGCGCGCCGAGATGACAGACTGTCTTGCCGGCGCGTTCGACGACGGTTTTCAACGCGTCTTCTTCCGCGGCGGTGAGGGTGCCGGGCGGCAAATCGCCGAGGATGATCAAGTCGTACGCTTCCAAAGTCTCCGGCCACGCGCCTTTCCGTTCGCCTCGCGGCACCTTTGCGTCCGCTTGGACAATGCCAATGATCGAGTTCAACTCAACGTAGTCGAGGCGCTGGAGGATGTTGAGCGCGAACCGGGTTTCCCAGCGTGGCTTCCAATCCATGAACAAAACCCACACTTTCCGGTCGCGCACATCGAGCGCGAAATCGGCGGAGTTGTTCTGGGTCGAGAAAATCTCGCCGGCCACACTATCCAACCGAACGGTGTACCGGAACATCCCGACTTCCGCTGGCGTAAATTCAATGGTGACCGGCTGCGTGCCGGGTATCAGACTTTTCTCCGCGACCGGCGTTGTGCCTTTCAGCACGGTAAGTTTCACCTCAGTCGGCTCCGGCAACGCCACTTTCACGAAAACCTTCACCCGCACCGGTCGGTCTTTCACGGCAAACGGGGGCGCAACGACACTCACCACCGCCAGATCCACCGGCTCGCGCGGACTGCCGATGCCAGCAGTGCAGATTGGCACTTCCCGGCGGGCGGCTTCTTGCGTGAACACGTCGGCCGCGCGGCCACTGAGATCACGACCATCACTGAACAACACAATGCCGCTCAACGGAAACTTGCTCTCCGCCTGCAACAACTCCGTCAAGCGACCAACCAAGTCCGAGCGCCCGGTCAGAGATTCGGTTTGGACAAATTGATTGGAGACAGCGACCGGCGACTGCTTGAGTTTCTCCTGCAGCAACTCCAACCGGGTGCGCGAACGAATCGCGTTGGCAGCCTCGCGCAAGGCGATGTTGCCGGCGGCGCTGGCTTGTTTGTCGAGAGCCGCTTGCCGGTCGAGGAGTTGCCGGGCGCTGGCGGCGGCGCGGTCAGCGAACTCGTCGTAAGCGCGGCGCCCGGGGTCTTGATTACCGGTGAAGAACAACTCCGTTGGCAGATCCGGCTGCTCAAGCTGAGCGAACAATTCGGCGAGCTTGGCTTTGGTACGACCGGCTTCATTCCAGAAACTGTCCTGTCGGCGGTCAGCATTCCGGGAAAACTCGCCGAACTCCTGCACGACTGCGGCGATGCGGTTCACGATCGCGGCTTGATTGTGCAACGGCGTGGCCGGTTCACGACCGAGTCGCCGGGCAATCAGCAACGCCTCTTCATCTGTGTAGCCGGTATCTTTGGCCGTCATGCTGGCGGAGTTGTCGAGCAAGACCACGACCCGGCCGGCATAGGTCAGGATTTTCCGGTAGAGGAGGCTCGGTCGGAACAACAGAAAGATCAGCGCGGCCAGCAAGCCCAGTCGCAACGCGAGCAAGGTCACGCGGTGGCGGCGTGCCAGATTCGCGAATTGTCCCCGGTACAGCCACCAGCCGGCCAGCAGCACAACCGGCAAGGCCACAGCCAACCACCACGGCGACCATGGCGCGCCGAATTGGAGGAGAAATTGGGATTCTTGGTGCGGGGTCATGATGATGTAGGGTGCGCTATTGCGCACCGATAGAGATGAATTGGTGCGCAATAGCGCACCCTACTCACAAAAACCTCCGCTGCATCAGCAGCTCACCGATCAATAAACCGATGAGACCGATCATCGCCCAGTGATGCCAGTCGCCGCCGCGCCGGCTCGCTTGGAGCGCTTCGTCCAACTGCGGCCAGTCTGCAACTTCGATCAATCCGAGTTGATCCTTGGCGGCCGGTGTCAGTGGTGACAAATCGGAGTCCACGCGTTCGCCCTGCACTCCGACCCACACCCGCGTGGGCTGGTCGTCGCGCACGACGAGAAACGAGCACAGCCCACTTCGATTCACGCCGCCGGCCACAGTCGCCACTTGTTTCTGCGGCGTGACCACGACCGGCGCGGCATTCTCGGGTTGGAAGGTGACGCTCCGCTCACCCGGGTTCAACCGTAACCGGATTGTCTCCCGGCCCGCGACTGTTCGCGGGAAAATGGTGCCGGCCGCGGCATCGGCGAACAACCGCACCAGGAGCGGGATGAAATGCTCGCGGACGATCAGATTATTGCCGGCACCGTTCAACCCGGCCGTCAGCAAGCTGATTGACCCGGGCGTGAACCGTTTCCGAACGAGCCACGGGCGACCGTCGGCGAAAGTGGCCAAGACGGTCGTGCCGTCGGGGATCGCGCCGAGTTCGCGCCACGTGAAGAATTTGGCAGTCGCAAGGTCGCCGTCTTCCTCGGTCGCAAATGCGCGGAGCGGACTCGGGGGCAAGCCGGCGCGGCCAAGTGCTTGAAATGTGGTGCCGCCAATTGGCTCTCGGCGCAAGGCGCCGAGCGGCGCGGGCAGCATCCAGGCGGGAGCGTTGAGGGGCGCGTCCACTGCGAGAACCAGCGCTCCGCCATTGGTGACATATTCGCGCAGGCGCGTCGCCAAGACCGGCGTCAGCGTACAACCGCCATCGAGATAAACGACATCTGCGCCAGCCAGCGACTGCCCGTCGCCAAGGTTGAAAACGAGCGCACCATCGGTCGCGCGGCCGGCGATTTGGAGAAACTCCCAGGCGGAATCGAACTTGCCGGTCTTGTCGGCATCGCGCAGCACCAATACTGACAGTCGCTCGACGATCTCAATCCCGGCGGACAACGCGTTGTCGTAGGCGAGCGCATCCTTGCCGAGACGCGCGGTCGCCGCATGGGAACCGGCCTTGTCGAACGTCACATCAACGGCCACCTGCCGCTCTTGCCGGGGGAGCAGGGCGACGGATTCCCGCGAAAAGAACACGCCGTCCACGAGAATTTCGACGGCGACTGCCGGCATTGGTTCGTCGCTGAAGTTGCGGACGGTGACGAGCAGCCGGCTCGGATGACCGACGAGATTCTTGTCGCTGCCGAATGCGACGCTAGTGACGCCGGCATTGGCGCGACTGGAAACCGGCGGGTTGATCCAGTAGCCGGTCAACCCTGCGACGTCGCGCCAGGCGGTGGCCTGGTCATCGGCGAAAATGTAGAGTTCGTAATTGCCCTGGGGAAACCGTTCGCGGACGGCCGCGAGGCCGCGGGCAAGTGGGAGTGCGGTTTCGGTGGGCGCGATTTGATCAGCGGCGCTTTCGATCCACGTTGGTTTGTCGGTGAGCAGACACAACGACCAGGTTTCGCCGCGCGGCCAACTGGCGGTCAGTTGCTGGAGTGTCTCTTTCACGCGATCCCAGCGGGTGTGGCCGGGTTCGCCGGCCAACAGACTGTACGAGCCGTCCACGAGCAGGATGCGCTGGACGCCGTTGCCGGTTGCCGTCTTCGCCGACGAAGCGGGTCGCGCAAAAACGACAACCAACAATGCGGCGGCCAAAGTGCGGATCGTGAGGAGAATAATCTGATCACGATGGAGTTTTTTCCGCAGCCGGTTGAGCGCGCGTTCGAGGATGTAATTCGCGCCCCACGTCACCGTGAGCGACCGGAAGCGCATCAGGTAATAGATGATCACCGGCATGAGCGCGAAGGGCAACGCCCAGAGCAAAACGGGGTGGATGAAGTTCATCGGGCGACTCGCACCCGGTCGGCGAGATAGTCCGCCAGCACCCGCTCGACCCGGTCGGTCGTCCGAAAACTGACGAAGTCCATCCCGTGCTGTTTCGTCCACGCGCGCCAGTCGGCGAGCAACGCTTGGTACTCCTCCCGGTAAATCCGCTTCAGCGGCACCGTATCAAGCCGGTGCTTCACGGCGGGATTTTCGAGACAATGAAACTGCGCCCACCGGTTGAACGGAAATTCTTCCTCGGTCGCGTCGCGCACCTGAAACAACAGCACCTCGTGCCCCTGCGCCTGCAACCGGCCCAGTTCGCGTTGGACCGGGAGCGGATCAAACAGCAGGTCGGTGATGACCACGACAAGCCCGCGGCGTTCGGCGCGTTCCCGGATCGCGCGCAAACAGGCGGAGAGATTGTCCGGTGTGCCGGCGCCATTCGCCACCAACGCGTCGAGAATCCGGACCAGATGCGTGTCACTGGCGCCGGCCGGCAACCAGATGATTTCCCGCGCCGCGGCCAGGGCCAACCCGGCCGCGTCGCGCTCTTTGATGACGAGATACGCGAGACTCGCGGCGAGCCGGCACGCCTGCTCGTACTTGCTCACGCCGTCAGTGGCCTGCAACATCGAACCACTCCGATCCACCACGAGCCGCACCGCCAACGCCGTCTCCTCGACGTAGCGTTTGACGTAAAACCGGTCATGGCGCGCCGACGCCTTCCAGTCAATGTGCTTGAGCGGATCGCCGGCGACGTAATTCTTGTGATGATCAAAGTCGGTACTCACACCGCTACGCCGGCTGCGATGCACGCCATGCCGCAACCCGTCCACCGACCGGCGCGCGTGCAGTTCCAGATGCCGTAACGCCTCCTTGGCTGACGGCGGCAACAACTGCTCGATGGTGGTCGGAGCCGGCACGGCGCACTCTCCTACTTGGCGACAACTTCCCGAGGTACGCTGATGGCTTCCAAAATCTTCTCCACCACCGCGTCCGCGGTCACGCCTTCGGAAATCGCGGCGTGATTGACGATGATGCGGTGTCGCAAAACCGGCTTGGCGACCGCCTGAATGTCAGCCGTCGTGATGTGCGGACGTCCCTGGAAGAACGCCCGCGCTTTGGCGCCGAGCAACAAATTCTGGCACGCCCGCGGGCCTGCGCCCCAGGCGACCCATTCCTGCGCGAACGGCAGGGCCTGCGCCGTCGTTACGCGGGTCGCCTGTACCAAGCGGAGCGCATACTCGTAAAGATCGTCGCGCACCAACACCTCGCGAATCACCGCTTGGTACCGGAGAATCGCCGCGCCATCCATGACCGGCGCGGGCTGGCCCCGGTAGTTCGTCGTCGTGCGGCGAAGCACTTCGATCTCGTCCGCCGACTCAGGGTAATCCACCGTGATCAGATACATGAACCGGTCGAGCTGCGCTTCCGGCAGGTTGTACGTGCCTTCCTGCTCGATCGGATTCTGCGTCGCCAGCACAAAGAACGGCGCCGGCAATGGATACTTCTTATTACCCACCGACACTTGCCGCTCCTGCATCGCTTCGAGCAAAGCAGCTTGCGTCTTTGGCGGAGTGCGATTGATTTCGTCGGCCAGCAACAGATTCGCGAAGATCGGCCCCGGCACGAACACAAACTCCTTCCGACCGGTGGCCGGATCCTCCTGAATCACCTCCGTGCCGGTAATGTCAGACGGCATCAAATCGGGCGTGAACTGAACGCGCCGCGACGTAATGCCGATGACTTGCCCAATTGTCGTGACCAAGAGTGTCTTTGCCAATCCCGGCACCCCCATCAAGAGCGCATGGTTGTGCGAGAAGATGCACTGCAACGTCAGGTCAATCAACTCGTCCTGCCCGACGATGGCTTTGTGGATCTCCGTTTTGACGCGCCCGATCAACTCGGCGAACTCGTCAGCGGTGCGGGATGTGATGGCGGTTTCCATGGCGATTCCTTTTCGCGGGCTGGTTACAGCTGTGGCTGTTTCTCAAATTCTGCCTGGCTGACCGGCTCGCCGTCGAGCCAGTACCGGCGATGGCTGATCTTACCGTCGGCTTCATACAACACTTCCATACCATGGATCGCGTTGTTCCGAAACGGCACCTCGCGCTTCAACCTGCCATTCGCGTAAAACTCTTTCGTCATGCCCACGACCCGGCCCATGTCGTAATGTACCTCGCGCTTGAGCTGACCGGTCTCCGGCCAGAAATCCTTTGCGACTCCGTGGCGCTTACCGGCTTTCATCGTGACTGCGGACACGAGCCGGCCCTCGGCATCAAAATTCCGGCTCGGCCCTTCCGGCTCACCGCGCACATAGGTTGCCTCCGCCAACACCTTGCCGTTCGCGTGAAACGTTTTGCGCACGCCGTGAACTTGATCGTTCACCCACGGAATTGTCGCCTGCAACTTGTCGTCCTTGAAGACCTGCTCCTCGCCCTCGCGCTTCCCATTTTTCCACGGCAACTTCCGCTCCACCCGCCCGGATCTTTCACTGACTCCGATCGTCACAAACACCTCCACTCCCTCCGGCAAACCCGCCGCGTTCAACGGGACCACTGCGTAGGGATAGGCGTTCACCCCGTAATGCGCCGCGTGATCCGCAAACGCCGACCGCAACGTCACCCGCGCCTTTGCATCCGGCGGACTCTCCGCCAACGCCGCGTTGACCCGTCGCCGGATGTACTCCAACTCCGTCGTCTGCAACCCAATCTCGGCATTCGTCGCATTCTTTCGCACGACGATCACCTGCTCCGCCGCTTCGTCCGCAGCCAAACCGACCGCCAACACCAGCCACCCTAACGCCAGCCAGCGCATAGCTATTTGCCCGTCCCCAACAACAGCCGGTAACTGTGCGGCGCGACATACACCGGCCCATACACTTCGATCCCGCCCTTGATCGCGGCGGCGCGCACCAAACCCCTGTCGGTCACATCCATCAAACACACACCCTTCTCGGTAAACCGCCGTTTGCTCCAATCGCTATCCGCCGGGATTACCCGGTCATCCCAACCGGCCATCACCTGCGCCGCCGTCAACCGATTCGCCCCGCCGAAAATTTTCGCCGGCGCGAGCACATACAACTGCTCGCGCACCGGCCGGTCCGACTCATTGACCACCGCAATCAACGCCTTACCGGCGCGGCGCCACACACTGATCTGCACCGCCGCGACCGGGTTGTCCTTCGCCAACTCGAAAACATCGTCGCCACTAAACGCCTCGCCATACCGGATCACGGGGGCGGCGCGCCAAGACGGAATAAACTCCGTCTGCCCGTCCGCCTGCAACGCGCCGAATTCTTCGAGCGCTTTCACCACCGTCAAACCCTCCGTCAAATCCGCCAACCGGGCGCAATCCACCCCGGCATCCAACACGAGAGCGCGGCCCAAATTCGCCCGCAACTGCGTCGCCCGCCCGGCGTGCGTGCCAGCGAGATACCGGTGTAAACTCAAGGGTGACACATCCCCGGCAATCGCGTCCGGCGATGTCGTCAACCACGTCTGCCGGCGCGCCGTGACCGGTTTCGTCTGGGCGGGAAAAACGTCCAGGGTGAACTTCACCGGCTGATTTCCCAAAAAGATTCGCCATGTGACATTCCCGGCTTTGTCGCGCTCCAATTGCATCGCCGGCTTGAAGCCAGCCTTGAAACTGAACCCCCGGTCACCGCTCCCGATAAAACATTCGCTGACACTTTTGGCCCACACCACACCCTCCGCCCCGCCCACCGGGAAAACTTCATTCCCGACAACCACCGTGTCCACCACGCCGGCAAGTTCAAAGACCACCGCCAGCGCCTCGAACTTACCGGTCGGCGTCACTGCATATTCGCGACCGGTCACTTTGACCTGACACTGCTCCGTCACCACCGTGGGCCCGTCCACGAGCCGCACCGGCGTGCGCAGTTGCTCGCCCCGACCGAGACCCTGCAAAAGCGTCGCCGGGATCTCTTTTTGCGCGCGCAGTTCGAGCGGCAACTCCGTCGGATCGGCGGCGATGATAATTTGCGCCGGCCAGCCATCCGGCCCGGCGACAATGCGCACCTTGTTCGTCTCCGCGCCGGCCATGCCGACCGTCAGAAGAAATAAAAGGAGCGCCTTCATCAATTCGCCTCCGTCTCGCTGTAGAGAATCCGGTAATCGTGATACGGAATCGCGATCGGGCCGTAAGTGTTGCCGGTGCCGGGGATGACTTCGCCGGTTTCGAGGTCTTGCAGGACACGCGCGTCGGCATCCCGCGCGGCGAGTGTCGTCCACCATTGCTTGAGCGAATCCGGCACGACCATCTGGTTGCGCACAGTTGTCGCGGTCAGCGTGTTACCGGCGACGGTGAGCGGGATGCGGGCCGGGCCGTCGCTTTCGTTCATCAAGACATACAGTGTCCGGGCCCCTTGGCCGCTGGGTAACGCGCGCCGGTAAGCGGTGACATAGACTTGGTTTGTGCCGAGATTGTTCCGCCAGAACGGAATCTTCTCGATGCCGGCATCGTCGAAGAATCCAAACTCGGTGAGTTTGGTAAGCAACCGGAGTGCTTGTTCCTTGTGTTGGATCGTCCCGTGCGGACCGGTGGGGCTGACCCCGAAGTCGTTGAGCAGCGCGCGACCGAAGAGTTGCCGGTCGAACCGTTTGTCGTCGCCAGAGGCAACGGGGTTGGAGTCGGCGCAAATGGCGGTGATCAGGCCGGTGTGGTTTTTCGCGAGGTACCGGTAGAGCGAGTTCGGATATTGCGTGACGGTGTCAATCTCGTAGGCGCGATTGGCCGCGCCACATTCTTCGACGAGAAGCGAACTCCAGATGAGCGATTCGAGGAATTGGCCGGCGTTGTTCGACCACGTGTGCTGCCGTTGCGGGACGTTGTTGGCGGCGGAGACTCGGGCGAGGCGTTTGTAGTGGTTGCGCATGTGGCCGGTGAGGAAGCCGCTGTGCCACGGAATTTCGTTGGTGGCGACGGTGGCCGGGTCGCGGAGGTAGGCGTTGCCGGCGGCGAGGTTGTCGGATTTGCCGAAGCTGACCGGGAAATATTCGTCCATCCACCAACCGACACGGCGACCGACACGGATGAAGCGTTCGAAGTAGAACGTGGCTTTGTCCTCCCACGCTTGATCAAGTTCGGCGGTACCCATCTGGACGTTGCGCCACCAGCCGTACCGGTGATGGGGCGGTTCGTCTTTGCGGAAGGTCGCGGCTTGTTCCCACGGTAAATCTTTCGGCGCGCCGGCCGCGGTGTGCCAGCGGTCTTTGAGATAATCGTCGGAGAGATCGGGGGATTCCTGCTGATAACCGTCGGCCCACGCGGGGCCCATATAATAATGCCAGGCGGTGCGGCGGAAATTGGCTGGCTTGGGTTTGGCCGGGTGGGTCAGGAGTGTGAACGCAATCGCCGCGGGGTTGGGAACGGCGCTGGAGTGGTTGATGAACTGGACGCGCCACGTGGTTTGGCCGGCGGGGTCGCGTTCGAGTTGCACGGCGGAACTGTCGCGATCCAAGCGCCAGCCTTGGTCGCTATCGCAAAACCATGTCCACCCCCGGTCGGCGTTGCCGAACCAGAAGTACGGGATGAATTTGTTGGCGTGCAATTCGAGTTGCGCGCGTCGGCTGTCCCAGATGACGCCCGCCCCCGCCGGCAACGCCATCTCCCAGGCATCCGCGCCGGCCATGGCGCCGCCGCCGGTTTCGGAGAGCGCGAGATCCACGGGGCCGGCCGCGTCCATGACGAGTTCGAACCGGTCGACGGGGCCGCCTTCGTAGTTGAACCGGCAATGCAACGCGCCATCACAATCGTATTGCGTGGTCAAAACCACCGTCAGCGGGCCGACTTGGAGTTGACTGCGGTATTCGAACTCGCTTTTCCATTCGCGGACGAGTTGGGCCGGTTGGATGACCTTGGCGGCCATTCGCTGACCAGCGACGACGGCTTCGAGGCGGATGGGCGCGCGCAACTGGGGGCCGCGGCCCAGCGCGTTGAGTTCGGAGTCGAAAAGTTGGGCGGCGGCACCGCGTTTCTCCAGCGGTAGTTCGCGGACGTCGGGGTGGATGTAAATCTGTGCCGGCAAGCCGGAGGGGTCGAGGTCGAACCGGTGTTTCAAGGTCGCGAACCCAGTGGGGTGTTTCACGATGGGGGTAAATGGTTCCCAGACGACGTCAGCGAGGCCGATCTGGTTGTTCATCCACGGTTCGACGGTGTAGGTGAACGACTCCGGCGGTTGTTCGCCGACGATGCGCTTGTTCTGGTCGAAGAGCAGGAGCGAGACTTTGTAGCGTTCGCCGACGACCAGTTCCGGCAAGTCCACGAGGACGGCGGCGAATGAGCCGTGAACCGGGGTGGTGATATCTTTGAGCACGTCCTCGTTGTCTTTGAGGATGAAAAGTTTGGCTTCGGTGGCGCGTTTGGCGTCTTCGCTCGCGCCGCTGATGCCGAGGTCAACGAGAGCGCTGACGCGTTTGGTGTAGGGGGAAAATCTCCAGGTGAAGTCGAAATCCTTGCGGGGCGGCCGCAGCGCCGCAATCGTGTCGAGACGACGGTGCTGGAAACTCTCGCCCTTGACGACGCCGCCTTCCATTGAATGGAACTGGATGAGGCGGGTGCGAAAGAGGGATTTGCCGGGTTGGCCGGCGCTGCGGACGTCGAACCAGAGGACGTTGCCGTCTTTGGAGATGCCGGGGAACGGTTGTCTGAGGCGGACTTGGCGTGTCTCGCCGGGGACGAGTTCGAGGAGGCCGTCCTTCAATTCGGGGGCTTCGTAGCTGGAGTAAATCGTGCCGGCGGCATTCTCGACGAAGAAGCCGAGGCGGACCGTCTCCGACCGGTCACTGTGATTTTTGACGGTGAACTTCACATCCACGACATCGTCCATGATCGGGCCGAGGTCGTTGATCTGAAAACTCGGCGCGCGGGAATCGAGAATGAGCTGGGTTTTGGTGGTGTTCCAGATGTGATTGTCGAAGACGTTGAAGAACCGGCCATTGCCACCGATACCGCGCGTGAACCAGGCGCGGAAGATGGTGCCGTCGGGCGGCGGGATTTTCACGAGCGGCGCGCCGGCCGGGTCGGTGCCGGCGTAGTTGCCGTAGCGCATGCCGGTAAAAGGGATGGCCAACTCGATGACCCAGCGGTTGCCGTCCACGGTCGAGCGAATCTTGGCGTCGGACTTCCATTTCATGTCATTGCCGGTTTGCTGCGACCAGTACCAATCGCAGTAACTGCCGATGGGATTGATATCGAAACGGAGCAGGCCGAGTTGAAAGCCCTTGGCCAGGTCATTCCACGGGCGGAATTCGAGTTCGATGTGGTCATCCCAGAGGATGCCGTACTGCGGGTGCATCAAGACATCGGGAAAACGGCCGCGCGCCTTGAGCCAGGAATTTTTTGGGTAAACCGGCGAGACGATGGCGAAATAGAGGTGCTCCTTGTCGTAGGCCGAGTAGATTTACACCTGCGTTTGCTGCGGCGCGAGGTAGCGAAAGTCCGAGAGCGAGTAGTCGTACCAAAATCCTGACAACGCTGACGAATCTTCCCACTCGCCCGGGGCCAGGCTGCCGTCAATCACCGGCGCAGTCTTCATGAAAGGCAACCGCAACACCGGTGTGTCCACCTTGGCCGCCGCGCCATAAGAAGTTGGCGTCTCCACCGCGCGCAGCGCCGCTCCCCCGAACGTCACGAGGAAAACAAATGTCAGCCGAGTTAATCGCCCCATACTCGACTTTAGTATGCCCGCTCGGACCATGATCTTACCACCGGCAATACCGGCTTCGGGCTTGCATCCCTGCGCCGGAAAGTTCACTTTCGCCGCCATGGAAAATCCGCTGCGCGAAGGTTTGGTGACCCGGCACGCCGCCGAACCCTGCGTCGTCGTCATCTTCGGCGCGACCGGGGATCTAACCCGTCGCAAACTCGTTCCCGCCCTCTGCAACCTCGCGCACGAGGGCCAGTTGCCGGCGGGCTTTGCAGTGGTCGGGTTTGCGCGGCGCCCCAAATCGAACGCGGAGTTCCGCGCGGAACTGCTCGACGGCGTGAAAAAGTTCTCCCGGTTCAACCCGATCAACCCGGCCGTCTGGGATTCGTTCGCGCAGGGAATTTTTTACCACCAAGCCGAGTTCAGCGACGCGACCGGCTATGACCGCCTCAACCAATTCCTCCGGCAACTCGACAAAGATCGCGGCACAGCCGGCAACCGGCTCTTTTATCTCGCCACCGCCCCACCGGATTTCACCACCATCATCCGGCAACTCGGCGCGCACGGCCTCGGGCGCGGGACGGCCAGCCGGATCATCGTCGAAAAACCGTTTGGCCGCAGCCTCGCCACTGCGCACGAACTCAACACCGAGCTGGCCACCGTGTTTGACGAAAATCAGGTTTACCGGATTGACCACTACCTCGGCAAAGAAACGGTGCAGAACATTCTTGCGCTCCGGTTCGCCAATGAGATTTTCGAGCCGCTCTGGAATCAGAAATACATTGATCACGTTCAGATCACCGTCAGCGAATCGCTCGGCGTCGAAACGCGCGGCAGCTATTACGAAAAATCCGGCGCGCTCCGCGACATGGTGCAGAATCACATGATGCAGTTGCTGGCGCTGGTCGGCATGGAGCCGCCGGCCGGTCTGGCCGCCAACGACATTCGCGACGAGAAAGTCAAAGTGCTCCGGTCAATCCGCCCGATTGAACCCGGCCACATCAGCCAATCGAGCGTCCGCGGCCAATACGCCGCTGGCTCGCTCGCCGGCAAAGCCGTCGTCGGCTACCACGAAGAACTCAACGTCGCGCCCGATTCGCGCACGGAAACTTTCGTCGCGCTGAAATTGTTCATTGATAACTGGCGCTGGGCCAGCGTCCCCTTCTATCTCCGGCATGGGAAACGGCTCCCCAAACAGACCGCCGAGATCGCCATCCAATTCAAAGCCCCGCCGGCCGTTCTCTTCGCCGCCGAAACCACCGCGCCCGTGCAACCGAACGTCCTCGTCCTCCGCATTCAGCCCGACGAAGGCATTGCGATTCGCATGAACGCCAAAGTGCCCGGCACCGCGTTGCACATCGAGCCGGTCAAAATGGATTTCCGTTACGGCGGCAGTTTCGGGGCGCGCTCACCCGAAGCCTATGAACGGCTGCTGCACGACGCACTGGCCGGGGACGCCACGCTCTTTACCCGCAGCGATGAAGTCGAGGCGTCGTGGAGGTTGATGGACGCCGTCCTGACCGGCTGGCAGACTGCCGGCCGACCCGCGGCTTATGAAGCCGGCACGTGGGGGCCGCCCGAAGCCGACGCCTTCATCGCGAAAGACGGACGAACATGGCGACGTCCATAGAAACTTTCACCGCCGGCACCGAGACCGCCGTGGATGTCGCGGAAGTCGAACGCCAGCTTCGCGATTTGTGGAAGCTCGCCAGCAAAGACGTCCACCAACGCATCACGCGCGCCTGTCTCTTCAATCTCATCGCGTATGTTGAAACCATCGCCGACCGCGACTGCGTCACGGCGATCATCAGCGAAGTCACCAGCCGGCATCCCTGCCGGGCGATGGTGTTACTCGCGCAACCCGAATTGCCGAGGGACGAAATCGCCGCCTCGATCACGGCGCATTGTCATCTGGCCGGCGGCGGCGGCCGGCAAGTCTGTTGCGAACAAATCTCCATTCACGCCTCCGGTCAGCGGGTCGCCGACTTGCCGGGGGCGGTGTTGCCATTGTTGGAGTCGGATTTGCCGGCGGTGTTGTGGTGGTCGGGGAATTTTCTCGACCGGCTGGACTTGTTCCGCCGGTTACGCAGTGTAACCGACCGGCTCATTTTCGATACGTCAAGCTGGCCGCCTCCCGTCAATCTCCGGCAACTCGCCAGTGAGTTGCCGGCCCCCAGCCAGTTTAGCGACCTGAGTTGGACGCGGTTGGCGCTGTGGCAACAACTGGTGGCCGAAGCGTTCGACGAACCGCATTGCGCGGCAGCCTTGCCGCGGTTAAGTGAAGTCGAGGTGATTCACGGTGGCGGACCGGGGGCGACGTTGCGGGCGCAGCTGTTGGGGGGCTGGGTGGCGGCGCAATTGGGATGGAGCGCCGCGGAAACGCAGGCGCGGCTCCGGTTGAGTTGCCGGGAAGATCGCGATGCGACGACCGTCGGCGTGATGGCCTTGACGCTACGCGGGCCGGATTTTGAGGTGCGCGTTTACAAAAACCACGGGGAACACACCGCCAGCGTGGTCGTGAATGTGCCCGACGCGTGCGGCTTGCCACGGAAACGCGCGTTTGCCCCGGACGACGTGGCGGCCTTGCTGGGACAGGAGTTGGATCGCACTCCGACGCCAGCGGTGTACAGACGCGCGTTGCTGCAGGCCGGGAATTAATTTCAGGCCGGCACCACAAACGTCTCGCCGACTTGCCGGATGGCGACCCGCGCCACGTCGGCACCGGCCACCGTCAACAATCGCTCCAGCGGTTCGCCCGGTGGTTCGTGGGAGAGCACAAAGGTGCTGTGATGAATCGGGACAAGGTAGTCGGCGCCCAAGTCGCGAAACATTTGCCAGGTTTGTTCCGGTGAGGCATGCGAGCGGATGTACGGTTGGTAGCCGCCGATCGGTAAAATCGCGAGCTGGACTCGCCGCCCGGCACAGGCTTCAGCGAATGAATTGGTGTGCGCGGTATCGCCACCGAACAGAATGGCGGCCCCGGCACGCTCGATGAGGTAGGCGTTGTACCCGTGCCGGCGACTCCAAGGGAATCGCTCGCCCCAATGTTTGACCGGCACCGCGGTGACTTTGACGCCGGCGACGGTGGTGGATTGCCCCCAATCGAGTTCCGTCACCACTGGGAAGCCGAGATGGCGGATGTAGCGCGCATTACCGGTGGCCATTACCACGGCGGATTCGGGACGCAATTGGCGCCAGCTCCGAGTGTCAAGGTGATCCAAGTGGGCGTGGGATTGGAGGATTAAATCAAGCCGGGGAAGTTCGGCCGGTGAGAGCGCACATCGGACCATGCGGCGCGGGCCGAAGCTGACACCGAAAGGCAGATGCACGCCCACGCTGGCGCCAAAGACCGGGTCGGTGAGGATGTTGACGCCGTGAAAGTTGATCAGCAGCGTGGCATGCCCGAGCCAGGCAACGGTGATCTGGTCGTTACTCCAGTGGCCGGGTGTCGGGCGATGGCGGGGCTGGGTGACGGTAAAGCCTTGTTCGCGGCGGCGTTGTTGGACGAGGTAGGCGATCCAACCTTGGAGCGGGTAGAGCGCCACCAGCAGCAGCAAGAGTCCGAGCAGCAGGTAGAGCCACATGCCGCGCAGTTTGCCTCAAGTGGTGGGGAAAATCAAAACCGCCGGCAGCCAAGTTGAACGCGACGATTGCGGGTGTTGTCTCAGACATAGTTTCTCGGTCTTTGCGAATTTGCGGGAGGGTTAGCGGAACGAGTGTTCCGGTGGTCGAAGCCCACCAACTATCAACCCCGCCAATACAGAGGCCGATTTGCCGAAAACTGAGAGCGGCGCATTCAACGGAATGCGCCGCTTTCGTTTGGGTTTCACAGCGGCGTGAACCAACTACCAGCTGCTGGATTCAATCAACCATCACACTGGCCAAGGAGCTGGACGGGGACATGTTGCCGGCGTGGTCAAAAGCCGAGACGCTGTACTCGTGAATTGTCCCTGGGACAATCGTGCGATCGGAGAAACGGCAGGATTTCGTTTGCGTCAGGATCTGACCGTTGCGCCAGATTGTATAGCCGGCTACGGCCACATTGTCCGACGCCGGATTCCAACGCAATCGAACTGTTTGCTTTTTCTGTTTGGCTTGCATGTTGACCGGTGGCGTCGGCGCTGTGGTGTCGGGTGATTTGGCCGCTTTGGTTATCACAATACATTGGTCCACAGTTGTCAGTTGCGCGGGATTTTGGACGGCGGCGACTGTGACGGTAATGGTCGCCGTGGGTGGTGGATTTTTTTCCGGCGGGACGAACCGCAGTTGCGCAGTGCCTGTTTGCCCCGGAGCCAGGAGGAGCGTGGCGGGATCCAGGGTCGCTGTCCACCCGCGGGGGGCTGCGGCGCGAAATTGAAAGTGGGTGGGCGGACACGGTGCACTCGCAGCGTTGGAGATGGTGACGGAGGTGGTTGTGGCGGAGCCGGGCAGAGTGCAGACCGCTGGGGAAGCGAGTACGACCTTTGGCGGAGTGGCATAACATTCGTAAGTAAGTTGGACGATGGCGGCGGCGTCATTGTGGGCACGCATGGTGACAGTGAGTCCAGTGGTTGCGTCAATAAACGGGGTATCGTCTGTCAGAGTGGTGATGAGATAGGGCTGGACGGCTCCGGGCATGCAGTGATGAACGCTCAGTGTGTCACGAAAAGCTGTAAGGAGATTAGTATCTGAGCCCAAAGGACGGCGGTAGGAGAAGTAGTATGCACGGTTGCTGCCGGGTTGGGGGATCTTCAGCACTTGAGGGGCCGGAGTCTGGCCGGCGGTTTGTGCCAGCGGCGCGAGATGCACCAGCAGCGGGTCTGCGGTCAGAACAATTTTTCCGGGAGGTAACCAACCGAGTTGCTCTCTGTGGGGGGCATTGAGTTGGCGCAAACCATGGCCGGTGCGCCCCATAATGTCGGAGCCATCACCGTACTCATCAATCGCGAGCCCGTCGTTGTTGTAATCGGCCGCCGCGTGGAGGAGGCCGAGATTGTGGCCGAGTTCATGGGCATACAGAGCCGCATCGTGGCAGCGCATGACCCACGCGCGACTGGGGTTTCCACCGATGGTGGCCAATCCCGTCCAACCGCATTGAGAATGACGGGGCAATACATACACCTTGTGTTGATAATGCCCGAGGGGAATGCCCGCCGCCACGGCGGCGGCATCGGCGGCGGCAGCCCAAGCAAAGTACGCGCAATCAGGGTCGGCGTTGGAGAAATTAATCGTGAATGGACCAACCACGTCTCCGGTAAAGGCAACGGCACCAGCGGACATCTCAGCGTAGAGCGCAGCAACGGAGTCCGATTCAGCGAAAAGCAGCGCGTTGAGAGTGGCCAAGTCACAGTTGTGAGGCGCGTCCTGAAAATTGATCACCATGACCAGTGTCTGGTGCTGAACAGCGGCGGCAGTCGTGGCTTCGCGGCGGGTGCTCTTTCTCCGCAGCCGCGCGGCAGTGGCTCGCGACACTGGCTGCCACTGTTCCGGAGTGACTTCCTGAAAGTCGACCGGCGGACTGGCGTTATGATCATCGAAGTCATCCGCTTGGATGGTAACGATGCTGCCGGTGGAATCAGGGGGCTCAGGTTGTTGTGCGAGTAATGGGAGGCTCAGCAGGCACGCGAGGAGAAGAGCGAGTTTCACAATACCCCCAGTGCAGCAGCGGGAGTGCAACCGGACCGCCCGAGCCGGTAGTCTTCAGCTAGTTCCAGTGTCAGCTTGACGGCGGTGGCTTGTGCGATTTATCCGACACAATTTCCGCCGTTTGGTTCGTGGTGTACAGATCCAAGAATTGGGATTACAAAATAACGGGCACGACGGCGTCATATGAAGCGGTTTCAAGACTTTCCCATTCAAAAGAAATTGGCTTGGGCCATTGGGGCCATTCTGCTTGTCGACCTGATGTTGGTCAGTCTGGCGATCTTTCTCTACGAACGGATTGCGGTACGAAAAACCGGAGCGACAGTTATCGCCACCATCGCGCGGGTCGTGGGGGATAGGAGCACTGCCGCGTTGCGCCTTCAGGATGCCGGGGCGGCTCAGGAGGCATTGGCAGTATTGCAGGCCAACCGGCAGATTGTTGCGGCAGCCTTGTATTCAGCCACCGGAGAAGTTCTGGCCCAGCATGTCCGGGACCGCCTGCCGGCAAGTGTGATTCCCCCCTCACCCGACCATGATGAAGAGCGATTTCTGGCAGGGGGGGATTTGGTGGTGTTCCGGCAGCTAATCGTAGACGGAGAAAAATTGGGGGCAATCTATCTCCGGTCGGATCTGGGTTTGTTTCGCACACAGATGAACCTTTATGCCCTGACAATTGTGGGTTTGACCGTAATTGCATTGCTGTTGGTTTGGTTGGTGACGACCAGATTGCAACGCGTGATCGTCAACCCCATCCTCGAACTGGCAAAACTCGGCCGGACAATCATGACAGAGCAGAACTACTCATTGCGCGCCGTCGCCCACAACCGGGATGAGATCGGAGTACTGGCGGATGTTCTAAACCAAGGACTCACCCAAGTCGAGGAGCGCGAGCGCGCCCTCCACCTTGCCAATCAGGCATTGCAGCAGGAACTCGCGGAACGCCGTGCCATCGAGAAGTTACTCGCGGACTCCCGCGATTTTCATCTCAAACTGCTTGATGAATTTCCCAACCCCATTTGGCGCTCCGGTAAGGACTCGCAGTGCGACTATTTCAACAAAGCCTGGCTCCACTTCACTGGTCGCACCTTGCTCCAAGAATGCGGCAACGGCTGGACTCAGGGCGTTCATCCCCACGACCTCGAGCGCTGCGTGCATATCTACCGGGAGGCTTTTCAGGCTCGGGTGCCGTTCACGATGGAATACCGGCTCCGGCGAGCCGATGGAAGCTACGCTTGGATCCTTGACACCGGCAGTCCGTACGCCGACTTGGACGGAGAATTTGCCGGCTATATTGGCTCCTGCCTCGAACTGACCCAGCGCAAACAGGCAGAAGCCGCACTGCTCCAATCCCAGATCCGCACTGAATCTATCCTCGCCAGCGTTAAGGACGTTCACTTGGTGTTCGACCACCAATGGCATTGCCTGTACGTCAACGAAGCCGGGGTCAAATCCATCGGTCAATCCCGTGATCAGATTCTGAACGGCACCCTCTGGGAGTTGTTTCCGGACATCATCGGCACCGAATTGGACCGGCAATATCGCCGTGCCATGACCGAGCGCACCGCCGTCACCTTCGAGTTTCATTATGTCACCAACAACACTTGGTGGGAGAACCGTTTCTACCCCGCGCCGGAGGGGCTGGCCGTTTTTGCCAGCGACATCACCGACCGGATGCGCGCGAAGCAAGACCGCGAGCAATTGCTCGAAGAATTGCGCAAGGCCAATGCCGGCCTCCGCCATCTAACCCGACGTGTCCTCACGGCCCAGGAAGATGAACGTCGCCGCCTTGCGCGCGAGTTGCACGACGAAGCTGGACAAGCTCTCACCGTGCTCAAGCTCTGGCTGGTGACGCTCAGCGAAGAACTGCCGGGTACTTCAGCAGCGCAGCGGCAACGGCTTGCCGAAGCCGCGCAACTGACCGATGACACGATGGATCATCTCCGTCACCTCGCACAAGATCTTCGGCCACCCGCGTTGGAAACCCTCCCGCTCGCGGCCTGCCTCAGCGGCTATTGTCGCGAATTTTCCCAGCGCACCGGATTGCGAGTGGACTACCATGGCAGCGAAGTGCCCGTCCTGCCGGATGAGGTGAATGTTTGCTTGTACCGGGTTGTCCAGGAGGCGCTGACCAATGTCGCCAAGCACGCGCGCGCTAGGCGTAGCTGGGTCGAGTTGTGGCATCGCAACGGAATGGTCAGTTTGGCGGTGTTTGATGATGGACGGGGGTTTGCCGCGCCGGCAGACAAGGCGACTAGTCTTGGCCTGCTGGGCATGCAAGAACGACTGGAGTTGCTCGGGGGCCGGTTGGAAATTACCTCTCGACCGGGCGCCGGCACGCAATTAATCGTTTATATTCCGGTGGAGAATACAGATGATTAAGATCGTGATTGCCGACGACCACAATTTGGTGCGGCAAGGCATTCGCGCCGTGTTGGAACGGACGCGCAACATTAAGGTCGTCGGCGAAGCCGGAACTGGTCTCCAAGCCCATGAACTGGTGCGCAAACTCCGACCCGAGGTATTGGTAACGGACATCGCCATGCCGGAGTTGAACGGCATTGAGCTGATCAAGCGCGTGCGCAGCCCCGGCTGCACGACCGAGGTGGTAGTCCTCTCCATGTATTCCGATGAGACCCTGATCCGGCAAGCGCTACACCACGGTGCCCGCGGTTATGTGCTCAAGAGTTCGGTCAGCGAGGAATTGGTCTTAGCCGTGCACGCCGTCACCCGTGGTGAAATTTTCTTGAGTTCGGACTTGTCGTCATACTTGGCAGTCACCCCAGACCAGACCACACCGCAAAACGGCCCGTTGGATTCGCTCACACCGCGCGAGCGGATGGTCTTGCAGTTAGTGGCGGAGGGTCACACCAACAAAGCGATTGCCGACAAGTTGACCATTAGCGAGCGGACGGTGGAAAAACACCGCGCCAACCTGATGCACAAGCTCCACGTCCCCGATATCGCCAGCCTCGTTCGGCTCGCGCTCCGGCACGGCATCATCTTCGACTCCCCCCACCCGTTAACGCAGTGACCGGCAAAGCGGCAACCGGATATGTTAGCTACTCCCGGTGGTGTGGAATCTACCCATAGACCCGCCGGTAGCCTCGTGTAAGTTTTTTCACGTCGCAGTGTCAGGACGGCTAGAAAATCGGCCGCTGCGAAAAAGCGATCGCATATGGCAAAAATACTATTAGCCGACGACAATCCGTCAGTGCTGACAATGTTGTTTGAGTTGCTGAAAGACAATGGACACTGCGCTTTCTCAGCGGGATCGGCGGAGCGCGCTTGGGAATTGTTCAACCAGCACTCCCCCGATCTGGTGTTGACAGATATTGAAATGCCCGATGGTCGGCCCGCCGGACTGGAGTTACTGCAACAGATCAAGCGGATCTGCCCCACCTGCCCGGTCATCGTGTTGACGGGGCATGCCACCAAGGAACGGGCCGTGCAGGCGTTGCGGGCCGGCGCCCACGATTTCATTGAGAAACCTTTATCCGTCGATGAATTGACCAAACGGGTTGAGAACGCGCTGACCCAACAAAAAGTCGAGTGGGCATTGTCGGAGAACGCCGACTTGAAACGGCAATTGCACGACAAGCTTCGCTTCGACAACATCATCGGCACCAGCCCGGCCATGGAGAAGGTCTACCGGATCATTGAGCGCGTCGCCGGCACGACAGCCGCCGTGCTCATTCGCGGCGAAAGCGGTACCGGCAAGGAACTGGTGGCCCGGGCGTTGCATCATCACAGCCCGCGGGCGGCAAAACCGTTTGTGGCCATCAACTGTGCTGCTTTGCCGGAACATCTGCTGGAGTCGGAGTTGTTCGGGCATCGTAAAGGGTCGTTCACCGGCGCGGCCTTCGACAAGGTGGGTTTGCTGGAAGCCGCCCAAAACGGCACCGTATTTTTGGATGAGATTGGATCAATGCCACTCGGGCTGCAGGGCAAGCTGCTCCGGTTTCTTCAGGAAAAGGAATTGCGGCGCGTCGGGGACACCGCCAACATTCACGTGGATGCGCGGGTATTGGCCGCCACCAATGAGCCGCTGGAGAAAAAGATCGCCGAGAAAACCTACCGGGAGGATTTGTACTACCGGCTGAGCGTGATTCAGATTGAACTGCCACCGTTGCGGGAACGAACCGTTGATATTCCCCATCTGGCCACCAAGTTCATCCATGACATCTGCACCCGGCAAGGCTTGCCGGCCGTCCGTTTGGCCGATGCCGCCTTGGCCGCGTTACCGGCGTATCCGTGGCCCGGCAATGTCCGCGAGTTGCAGAACGCCTTGGAGCGCGCGTGTGTGCTTTGCGACAACGGTGTGATCGAGGTCGCCGATCTCCCGGTGCAGAACATGGCGACGGGTGAACCGCCAACGCCAGCACTCAATGAGACTACCCCGTTGCCATTGAAAGAGTTTACGCACCAACAGGAGGTGGCATATGTCCGCCAAGTATTGCGGACGGTGCAGAATAACAGGACGGAAGCAGCCCGTCTCTTACAGGTTAGTCCGTCGACCCTATATCGGCTCCTCGGGCGCCACGATACCGGCATTGACGATTTGAAGACATCCGCTACGCCGGTGGCTGATCATGGGAATTGACTTCACCAACAACGTAACCGCGGGAGGGCATCAGGTCGCCGACCAACTCGCCGCATCCTTCAAGGAGATCAGTGATTTGCGGGCGGCTCTGGATGAGCACGCGATTGTCGCCATCACGGACCCGCAGGGACGGATCACCTACGTGAATGACAAATTCTGCGCGATCTCGAAGTATTCGCGCACGGAATTACTGGGGCAAGATCACCGGATCATCAATTCCGGACACCACCCCAAGGAGTTCATCCGCGACCTGTGGACGACGATCGCCCGGGGAAAGGTTTGGAAGGGCGTAATCAAAAACCGCGCCAAGGATGGGACCTTCTACTGGGTGGACACGACGATCGTCCCGTTTCTCAACGACCAGGGCAAACCGCGCCAATACATCGCCATCCGCGCCGATATCACGGCGCGGAAAATGGCGGAGGAGGCGTTGCGCCAAAGTGAAGCCCGGCTGCAGACGATTGTTGAGAGCCTTGACGAGGGGCTTGTGGTGGCGGATCTCAGGGGGCAGTTGCTGCATTTCAATCACGCGGCGCTGGAGATGCACGGGTATTCGAGCCTGGCGGAATGCCGGCGACATTTTCAGGAGTTGCCTGACACGTTTGAACTCCACGCCATGGATGGCACGGTCTGGCCAGTGGGGCAATGGCCGCTCGCGCGCATCTTGCGGGGTGAGAAGCTGCACGATTTGGAAGTTCGAATCCGGCGTATCAACGAGGCCGGCTGGGAACGGGTCTTTAGTTATGGCGGCATGCTCGTTAACGACGCGACCGGCATGCCCATGATGGCCATCGTCACAATCAGCGACATTACCGAACGCGTCCGCGCTGCCGCCGAGATTCGCCACCTGAATACCGCGCTCGAACAGCGCGTCATCGAGCGCACAGCGCAACTGGAAATGGCCAACAAGGAGCTGGAGGCATTCAGCTATTCCGTCTCGCATGACCTGCGCTCACCGTTGCGCGCGGTGGATGGCTTTTCGCAGGCTGTGTTGGAGGATTACGGCGACCAATTGCCCGAGGAAGGTCGGCGTTATCTCCAGTCGATCCGCGCTGGAGCACAACGGATGGGCGCGTTGATTGATGACTTACTGGCCTTCTCCCGGTTGAGCCGGCAGGCATTGGAACGCCAGGTCGTGAATGCCGACGCGTTGGTGCGCGCGGCACTCGAAGAACTGGCGCCACTGCAGCAGGGACGGCGCATTGAGTGGCGGATTGACAAATTGCCGGCCTGCCAGTGCGATCCGATGTTGCTGAGGCAAGTCTGGGTCAATCTGTTATCCAATGCGCTGAAATACACCCGCAAACGCGACCCGGCCGTCATTGAAATTGGCTGTCAAACCAATTCCGGATCGCGGGTGTTCTGGGTGCGCGACAACGGAACGGGGTTTGACATGCAATACGCGCCCAAGTTGTTTGGGGTTTTCCAGCGCCTCCATCGGGCGGAAGACTACGAAGGCACGGGGGTGGGCCTCGCCATTGTTCAACGCGTGATTCACCGGCACGGTGGGCGCGTCTGGACGGAGGCGCAGGTGGATCGCGGCGCAACATTCTATTTCACATTGGAGGAAGGCATCACATTATGACCGCGATCAATCCGGTTGAGATTCTGCTCGTCGAGGACAATCCACAGGACGTGGAATTGACGTTGCGCGCGTTCAAGAAAGCCAACCTGACGAACTACATTCACGTGGCGCGCGATGGAGCCGAGGCGCTGGAGTTTATCTTTTGCGAAGGTCCGCATGCCGGGCGGAAGATTCAAAACGGTCCGAAGGTGATTTTGCTGGACTTGAAGCTGCCCAAGGTTGATGGCTTGGAAGTTCTGCAGCGCATCAAGCGCGATCCGCGGACCCAGATGATTCCCGTGGTGGTATTGACCAGCTCGAAAGAACAGCGGGATGTGGTGGAAAGCTACAAATTGGGGACGAACAGCTACATCGTGAAACCAGTTAAATTCGAGCAATTCATCGAGGCGGTGCAGCAATTGGGGTTGTACTGGACGCTTCTGAACAATCCACCCACCGGCGGAGGCTGAGGTTGTGCCATCATTGCGCGTCTTGATTCTGGAAGATCAGCCGGCGGATGCCGAACTGGTTCTGCGCGCCTTGCGACGGGCCGGCTATGAGCCCCTCTGGGACCGCGTCGACACCGAAGATGACTTCCTAGCCCGGTTGAGTCCGGACTGGGAGTTGATTCTATCGGACTATCAGATGCCGCAATTTGACGGATTGCGGGCGCTCCAAATCCTGCGGAAGCGCGGACTGGATATACCGTTTATCATTGTTTCCGGCACGATTGGCGAAGATTTGGCAGTCGCGGCGATGCGTTCCGGCGCGACCGACTATCTGCTGAAAGATCGGCTGACGCGCCTCGGCCAAGCCGTCGCGCATGCACTCGATGAGAAGCGTCACCGCGACGAAACACGCTTAGTTTCAGAAGCGCTCATTCAGGCGGAACGGAAATACCGGGGGATTTTTGAAAACGTCACGGAAGGCATCGCGCAAATTCGGCCGAACGGTCAATTGATCACCGCCAATCCGGCCTTGGCGCACATCCTCGGCTACCCGTCGCCGGTGGAGCTGCTCGCCGACGTCACCCACATCATGCGCCAATTGTATGTGGACGACCAACAGCCCGCGACTCTGGCGCGGTTGCTGACGGAACAAGATGCCGTGGTGGATTTCGAGGCGCAGCTGCGGCGCCGTGACGGCCAGGTGATTTGGGTGATGCAGAGCGTCCGGGCCGTCCGCGACGAACTGGGACGACTACAGTACTACGAAGGCTCGGTCCGAGACATCACGGAGCGCAAACGGGCTGAGGTCGGGCTTCGCGAACTGGCGGAGTTTAACCAAGGCGTTTTAGACTCCCTGACATCCCACATCTGTGTGCTGGATAGGAATGGTGCCATCCTGTCCGTCAACCGGGCCTGGCGCATATTTGCCGCTGCAAATCCGCCAGTGACATCTCCGGTGAATGTCGGAGCCAACTATTATGCGGTTTGTGAAGCAGCCCAAGGCGCAGATGCGGCGACGGCTCGAGAAACATTGGCTGGACTTAAAGCGGTGGCGCAGGGGGAGTTGCCGGAGTTTACTTGCGAGTACCCCTGTCACTCCCCGGAAACGCAGCGCTGGTTCATGTTGCGGGCGAGTCCCATTCCAGGGGCCGGAGCCGCCTGTGTCGTGGTGGCCCATCTGAATATCACCGAACGCAAGCGCGCCGAACAGGTCCTGCAAGAAACGAATTTCCACCTAGATGCCGCGCTGGAAAAATTGCAGGCAGCACAAAAGCAATTGGTCGAGCAAGAACGCCTGCACGCGCTCGGCCAGATGGCCAGCGGCATCGCCCACGATTTCAACAACGCATTAGCTCCAATCCTTGGTTTCAGTGAACTCCTGCTGCACCGCCCGGAGAAAGCCAAAGATCCAGCCACTCTTGCCAGTTTTCTCCAAATGATCAACACGTCCGCCAGAGATGCGACCCACGTGGTCCGCCGGTTGCGGGAGTTTTACCGGCATCGCGAGCGCGGCGAAGTCTTCTTACCTGTGAATCTGAACCATTTAATCCTCCAAACCGTGGCGTTGACGGAGCCGCGGTGGAAAGAGCAGATGCAAGGCGCCGGCGTGACGATCGACGTGCGATCTGAGTTGGGAAACATCCCGCATGTATATTGCGACGAATCGGAATTGCGCGAGATGCTGACCAATCTCATCTTCAATGCCGTGGACGCCATGCCCGCCGGAGGAACAATCACAGTCCGGACGAAACCCCTCGATAAACGCGTGCTGTTTGAGATCAGCGATACCGGCACCGGGATGACAGACGAGGTCCGACACCGCTGCCTGGAGCCATTCTTCAGCACCAAGGGCGAGCACGGCACCGGTCTAGGTCTGGCGATGGTCTATGGCGTGGTAAAACGCCATGAAGGCCATCTCGAAATCCGTACCGAATTGGGAAAAGGCACCACCTTCGCCATCGAATTCCCTATCGAAACCTTACCGCAATCTCCGCTGGTTGCCTCCCCTCCCCCAACTGCACCGCAAACACTGCACATACTCTTGGTAGATGACGAGCGGATGATTCTGGACGTGTTGACGGACTACCTGACCGGCGATGGACACGCCGTTGCCACTGCAACCGGCTGCGAGCAAGCCCTCGCCAAGTTCACGCAGGCAAAATTCGACCTCGTCATCACCGATCGCTCCATGCCCGGTGGCAGCGGCGAACAACTGGCCGCCGCTCTCAAGGCCCGACAACCAAGCATACCGGTGGTCATGCTCACCGGATTCGGTGGAATTATGGATGCCACCACCGACCGCCCCGCAGGGGTGGATTACTTGCTCAGCAAGCCGGTCACCCTGGCCGAAATCCAGCGCGTCGTGGCTCAAGCCTGTCCGGCCAATCAGAAGGAAATACCCTCGTGAGGATCCTGATTACCGACGATCATCCGCTATTCCGCATTGCCCTCAAACATATTCTCGCCGACGAATTTCCCACCGCGGAGTTTGGCGAAGCATGCAACACCCAGGAAACATTGGCACTGGTCCGCGAAAAAGACTGGGCTGTCTTGGTGTTGGACCTCACGCTGCCCGGGCGGAGCGGGCTGGATATCCTCGGCGAGTTGAAAGAGGCCCGGCCGAAACTTCCCATCCTGATCTTAACCTCTCAACCAGAAGAGCTGTTCGGCCTGCGGTGCCTGAAAGCCGGCGCCGATGGGTACTTGTCCAAAGAAACGGCCGTGCAGGAACTGGTGGGAGCAGTTCGCCAAGTCATCATTGGCCGGAAATTTATCACGGCAGCGATGGCCGAAAAGCTTGCCGCGCGGTTGTCCGACAGCCACTGCCCGCCACACGAACTGCTCTCAGATCGCGAGTTCCAGGTGCTCGGACCGCTTGCTGCCGGCAAAGCTCCCAAGGAAATTGGGGCTGATCTTGGGTTGAGTGTGAAAACGATTAGCACCTACCGGGCACGCATCCTTGCCAAATTGCGCCTCGAATCCAACGCAGATCTGACACGCTACGCGCTCCAGCATAACTTGATAAGCTAGTTCGCGCTTGTAGGTCCCGTCTGACATTATTTCCGGCTCATTCTACGCCGGTATTTCGGGTCAGGGGCTTGGGAACCGCTCATAAGCGCACCAGCGAAAGGGTAACTATGCAAATATATTATGTTGGTGACGCAGGTGATGTTCGGTCAACGGTGACTTCGCTGCTGACGGGATTGAACGGCGTCGAAATCGTCGGGGCCGCCGCGAGCGCAGCACTGGCGACCGACGATATTCTCCTTCTCCGACCAGACGTCGTCGTCCTCAGCACCCAATTAGAGGACAGCGCGACAATCGCAACACTGGTAAAGATCAAACAAGAGCTACCGGCTGTCGTGGTCATGATTCTCGCGGAACCGCCGCCGCCACACCTCCGCGCCCAATACATCTGTGCCGGCGCAGATTTCTTCTTTGAGAATACTACGGAAGTACTGGAACTCATAGCCGTCGCAGAGCAACTGGTAGCGCATTTCGACGCCGGGAGTCTGGTGTGACTTCAGTTTGGATCACACAACCCCGCGCTCTTGTTCAAAAGCACTGGCGCCTAGGAATCTTGATTATTGTCGACACGTTTGGTCGCGCGGCACCCCGCCGGGAACTCTCATGAACCGACATCCCATCGCACCACAACAGCCCATTCGCAGCGGCTCCGCTTGCTGCCGGTCTGTCTTTCTCACGATAGTAATTACACTGATCAGCAGCGGGGCAGAATCTGCGGGACAAGCAAAGCAGCAACCAACACCAGAATTAGAGGCGCTCAACACCGCCGCCGCAGTCGCCCTCACCATGGAAGCTTACCGGCAGGTGCAGAGCGCCATGATTGATGCGGAATTTCAAAAACGAGTTCGCGTCACAGCCCGACTGGAGGACGCCGGTTTGGCTGCCGATTACATTCGCCTGGCGGCCAAACGCCGCGACTCACGGCGGCATAAACTGGAAGCGGAATTGCGAAATATGAAAGCCACTTACAATACCTGGGCCGGGTTGGATTCGGACAAATCTCCGCCACGCTTGGACATGGCGGCGGCGACGACAAGATTACAGGCGGTTGCTGTTAGTTCGCCGACTTCGGATCTCGACCCCCGAAAGAAGCTGCTGGTCAAAGCCATCTTGCGACCGCGGTTTCCCAAGACTTTCAATTCGTTCGACACTGTGAATGTTCGCTCCTCGATGTGGTTTGCCTGTGCGCTGACTGTTGCCCAATATACGGAAGTATATCATTCCAGTCTGACATTACTGGCGGTCTTGGCCATCATCGTGATCCTCAGAATGTCACAGTTGGTCGCGCTGGCAGAAGGTCCAAGCCGGCATAGATTTCTCCCGTCAGAATAGTGTTGTCACACCAATGACGGGGCTTGAGTCAGTGACCCCGCTGATGAATTCTCCGCGACCAAATCAATCATGCGTACGTACATGGCGTTATTGGGCGCTAAAGTGATCATCGTTTGTTTTCGCCTTACCAAGGCACAGCTTCTTGAAGTGCAACGAATGAAAGCCGGTCAAACTTCACCCCAGACTCTGCGCCAGCGTGAGCAGGAAGTCGCGGTTGTCGGCGCTGAGGTAACGCAGGGTGCCGCCCATCCGGCTGAACGTCTTGCAATACCGGAGATAGTACGCGGGATTTTCCGGCGGCGGTTCGCCGTCGCGTTGCCAGTCCCACGGAGCCTCGGCCAAATCCACCACCGCCATGAAATGCGTAGTGAGCGGCTGGCCGCGCAAATTGTTGACCATCGAAAGAGATTTCTCGAACACCATCGGCGACATGACCGCCGAGCCGACCGACAAATACACGCCGCCGTCCAGTTGCGCGACGTTGTGGGCGAACGCGAGAAAATCCCGTTCGGCGCACCGGCCAATCGCCGCGCCGCAACTCGCGGGATGCGTGTAGATGATGTCGTGCCCAAACATCGGATGCCCGGTAAACGGCACGCCCCGCCGGTACGCGGCGGCTTGTACACTGAACTTTTTGTATGGATGCGGCACTCGGCGAAAACCGGGCGGGAGTTGGAAACGCGTGACCGTCTCCGCCAAGTCCAAGGCCGCCGCGCTGCCGGTCAACGCGCTGACTGGCGGAATCGTCAGTCCTTCGTTCTCAATCAACGCGCCGACGGATTCGCCGTAGCCCTTCCCTTCGGACGCTCCGACGACGAGCGCCAGGTTGATATTGAAGCCGGTCTCCTGCCAAATCCCGAACTGTCCCTCGGCGACATACCGGCGGACGTCTTCGCTGCTTTGGCCTTGGAACGCGAATTCCCAGTCGTGGATGATGCCGGCGCCGTTGGTGGCGAGGTGCGTGATCCAGCCGCGTTCGAGCAGTCGAATCAAAACCGGCGCGAGGCAGTTTTTGATCGTGTGCGCGCCAAACGCCAACATCACCGGCCGTCCCGCCACCCGGGCAGCCCGGATGCGTTCGATCACTTCTGCGGCGCCGGGCACCGGGCGGGCGGGAGTTTCCGGCGCGATCTGATCACGCTCGATGATGGTCTTGTTCCGCCGGTCAGACAGCGGTTTGATCCGCAGTTTGGAGCGGTCGAATTGGGGATGGCTCATCGCGGTTTGACTCCGAGCAATTGTAACACCGCGGCCGGCTGGGAAAAATCGGGAATAATCGCCTGAGCCCCGGCTTGAATCAGCCGGCTGCGCTTGGCCGGGTTTAACCCGTACCGGCGAATCTCGTCGCTGGCTACGCCGATGGTGCGGCCACCGCGTTTGCGCGTCTCGCGAATCTCAACCGGCCCGTCGCCGAGCGCCACGACGCAGGCCATCTCGCCGGCACCGATCTCGTTGAGAATCCGGTCGAGCACGATCCGTTTGGCGTCCTGCGTCACGTCGCCGACCGCGCCATGGATGTGGCCGCCGAAGTATTCCGCGCAGCCGAGCGCGGCGGCTTCGGCGCGGACGTCCACTTCGTCGGTACCGCTGGCGAGGTAGAGTTTGACGCCGGCGGTGTGCAGTTGCCGGAGGATCGGCAGCGCGCCTTTGACGGTGAAATCCACCACGTCGAGTTCACCCTGCCGGAGTTTGCGGGACCGCTCGTGAACAAGCTCCATCAACGCGGCGAGGTACCGCTCTTTGTAGTGAAACTCATCCGCCGCCGGGACGATGCCGAACTCGCGCACCAACCGCACGAGTCCCTGCATTTGGATCAACGTCTGGATGCCGGTGGTCTTATCAATGAATTCCCGGACCCGCCGCACGACACGGGCGTACAATGTCTCGTCCGCGCTGGCATACCGGTCGCCGAGGATGGCGCGCACCATGACCGGCTCCATCACCTGTTCCCAACCTTGCCGGAGCGTGGAGATCGTGCCGTCGAAATCAAAAATCGCGTGGGTGATTCGCTGGTTGGCCGGCCAGGGTTCGGTGATTTCGATTTCGGTGCCGTTCCAGAACTGCGCCCGGCGCGGATCGTCGGCGAGTTCGGGTTCGTACACGTAATCGGGGTCGGCCCCGATCGCCAAAATCTCGGCGGGCGTGGCGGTGCCGGTCTGGAAAAGTTTTTGGACCGTCACGCCGGCCACGAAATTGCCAAACGTCGCCGCTTCGACTGTTGACCGACCGGTCGCGAGCGCGGCGGCTAGGCCGGCCAGAAAACTGTCACCCGCGCCGACCGGGTCGGTGGGATTGACGATGTGCAAGCCGGGAACCAGTTGCAGGCCGGTGGCGTCCACCGCAATCGCGCCGCGCGCGCCCCGGGTGACGATGACCGGCTGCCGCCAGCGGGTGAACAAATCTTGGGCGGCTTGCCGGGCTTCGTCGAGAATGATGAGGTCGTCGGGCTGATGCGTCGCGCCGGTGAGCCGGGTCGCTTCGCGGTCGTTGAGTTTGTGGAGGCAATGCTCGTAAACGGCGGGGTTGTACCGGGCGTCCACGATGAAGATCTTGCCGGGGTGCGCGCGGAACAGTTGGTTGAGCCGGGCTTGGGTGAACGGGGTGTGAATGCCGGTGCGGATTTGTTCGTTGATGATGACCGCGTCGAGTTCCGGCAAGGCGGTTTCGAGGCGGCGGAGGAGTTCGGTGGCGAGTGTGTCAGTGAGCCGGTTGAAGTTGCCGAAGTCGAGGCGGTTTTCCTCGCGGTCTTCGCGGAGCGGTTTGACGTAGACCGGGGTGTCCCATTCGTCGGTTTGCGTCAGCAGTCCGGCATGGCCGATGTGGCAGGCTTCGAGGAGGCGTTCGAGTTCGCGACCGAAGGGATCATCGCCCACGACACCGAAGACTTCGATGTGGCCGACGCCCAGCGCGACAAGGTTATTAACGATGGTGCCGGCGCCGCCGAGGGTATAGCGTTGCCGGCGGACGGGGCGGGTGGTGAGGCCCGTCTCGATGGACGCTTCGCTCGCGGAGTAATCCATCGTCCAATAGGCGTCCACGCAAAAGTCGCCGATGACGCCGACGCGAATGGTGCCGAGGGCGCGGAGCAGGTTTTCGAGAGATTGGCGGGGCGGCATGGGGAACTTGTAGACGATGGGGCGGCGGTTGGACAATAGCAGAGTCAGCCATGTTATACTGCCGGCGCGATAACCCATGACTGACGAAACCCCGACCACTCCTCATCGGCGGAGGCCCCGGTATTCAGGGAAGAATCCGCGCCGGTTCGAGGAGAAATACAAAGAGCGCGACCCAGTGCGGTATGCCGAAACGGTCGCGAAGGTGCTCGCCGCCGGCAAGACGCCGGCCGGGACGCACCGGCCGATCATGGTGGCGGAGATTCTGGCGGTGTTGAATCCGCAACCCGGTGAGATTGCCGTGGATTGCACGCTGGGGTATGGCGGGCATGCGCGCGAATTGCTCAAGCGCGTGTTGCCGGGTGGTCGGTTGATTGGGTTGGATGTGGATCCGATCGAGTTGGCGAAAACAGCGAATCGGTTGCGCGGGGACGGATTTGTGGCGCACCGGAGCAATTTTGCCGGCTTGCCGAAGGTGCTGGCGGCCGAACAACTGACCGGCGCAGATGTGATTCTCGCCGACTTGGGCGTGTCGTCCATGCAACTGGATGATCCGGGGCGCGGGTTCTCGATGAAGTTCGACGGACCGCTCGACATGCGGATGAACCCGGCCCGCGGCCAACCGGCGTCTGTATTGCTTCAGAAGATTACGCCCGCCAAACTTGCGGAGTTGTTGCGCGAGAACGCAGACGAACCGGCGGCGGAAAGCCTCGCCGCAAAGTTGGCCGGGAAAGCGTTCGCGACCACCCGGCAACTGGCGGCGGCGATTGGTCAGGATGAGGATTGTGTCCGCCGCGTCTTTCAGGCGTTGCGGATCGCGGTGAACGAGGAGTTCACTGCGCTGGAGAATTTCCTCCGGGTATTACCGGATTGTCTGAATCCCGGCGGGCGCGTGGCGATCTTGACGTTTCACTCGGGCGAAGACCGGCGCGTGAAGAAGGCGTTTGCCGCCGGAAATTATGCAGCGTTCGCGGAAGAAGTCATTCGGCCCAGCCCGCAGGAGCGACATGACAATCCGCGTTCGGCGCCGGCGAAGTTGCGCTGGGCGCGAAAGGCATAATCACGCTTTGACTTCCCGCCGCGAAAAGTGTCTATTGCAGTGCGCTCTCCGCAGGACGTTGTTCACCCCGACAACTGAATAGAATCGAGACTCGTTGATGAGTAAAAAAGTATTACTGACCAGCGTGTGTCGGCCATTGGGTCCGGAATATGGCGACGCACCGTCGGTGGGGTATGAATTGTTGTACCGGCAGGTGACGCGCGCCCAGGGCATCTTTAGCCCGCGCACGGTCAACATCCAGTTCTCGATCGAGTACATCGCCGAGAATCTCGACGCGCCGACTGTGGTGTTGCAGTACCCGTCGAAGAAGGAGTTCATCCGCGAACTCAAGAAGGGCTACGATTACGTCGGCATCTCGTTTCTGATGGCGATCTTCCACCGGGTGAAAGAAATGGTCGCGTTGGTGCGCGAACACGCGCCGCAGACGAAGATCGTGCTCGGCGGGTATGGGACGGTGTTGACCGATGAGGAACTCGCGCCGTACGCGGATCACATTTGCCGGGAGGAAGGCGTGGCGTTCATGCGCCGGTTGCTGGGCGAGCCGGAGATTCCGATGCCGTACCGGCATCCGTTGATTGTCAGCGATCTGAAAGTGTTTGGGTGGAAAGTGTCGGGCACCGGCAAGATTTTCGCGGGGCTGGGTTGTCCGAATGGCTGCGACTTCTGTTGCACGTCGCATTTCTTCAAACGCAAACACATCAAACTCCTGCCGGATGGGGCGGACATCTACGCGGTGGTGGAACGGTACCTCGCGATGGATCCGAACCTCGTCTTCCTGATCATAGACGAAGATTTTCTACTAAACAAAAAACGCGCGATGCAATTCCGCGACGCCGTCCTCAAAGGCGGCAAGCAACTGTCCATCTTCGCGTTCTCCAGCATCAAGGCGATCAGCCAATACACCGTCGAGGAAATCCTCGAGATGGGCATTGATGGTTTTTGGATCGGCTACGAGGGGACGCGCTCGAACTACGCGAAACAACAAGGCCGGCCGGTCGAGGAGATTCTGACCGAGTTTCGCGAACACGGCATCACGATCCTGACCTCGATGATCGTCGGGTTCGATTATCAAACACCGGAAGTCGTCGCGCAGGAATTTGCCGGGTTAATGAAACTCAAGCCCGCGCTGGGGCAATATCTCATTTACGGCCCCGTGCCGGGCACGCCGTTCAACGAACGCGTCCGCAAAGAAAACCGGGTGCGCGAAGAATACGTTGCTGAGCCGGATCGGCTGTACCGGATTGCCGATGGTTTCAAGACCGTGATGAAACATCCGACCTTGTCCGGTGAAGCAATCGAAGGCTTGCAGCGCTGGTGTTTTGAGCAGGATTTTCAACGACTCGGCCCGAGTATTTTCCGCGTCCTCGAATCCCGCTGGCTGGGGTACGAGAAACTCAAGAACTCACCCAACCCGCTGCTGCGCGCGAAAGCCGAAGTGTACGCGACCGACTTGCGCGTCGCGTTGCCGGTCTTTCTCGCGGGCCGGTTGCTGGGGCCGAATCCCGCCATCCGCCAGTGGATTGGTGCACTCGAACAAAACATCCACGCCACACTGGGCCGTCCCACACTGGCCCAACGCTGGAAATCCGTGCTCGCCGTCGGCGCCGCGCTCTGGACGGCGGTTACCCTCAAATTCAATCTGTTCCAACATCCGAAGTTGCGGCGGACCGAATACCGGGTGGCGGCTCATGGGTGGGAAGAGCTCGCGAAACGCTTCACGCTGCCGGATTTCTCGATTCAAGTCGAGCTCCAGCACGCCCGGCAACAAGTCTGGCTGCGCCTCGAAGGCGCGCTCTCCGCGCATCACGCCGAAAGTCTGGCGCAGCGGATTCACGAGTCACTGGCGCGCAGCAAAAGCCGGCTGGTGCTCGACCTGAACAAACTGCACTGGGATAAAGTGGACAACCTCCAGCCGTTGCGCGATAAACTCGCGAACTACCGGGGGCGGGTCCGGTTGATCCTGCCGAAACTCTCGGCGGCGCACCCGGAATTGGTGCTGCTCGCGGCGATGTTTCAGCATTATAAAGGGTAAATCCAGTCTTGCCCGGTGGCGGTTCTGCCGTTAGCGTGCGCGGCTTCGCATGTTGACCATCACCGGCATTACCAAATCGTTTGGCGCGCGTGTGCTCTTTGAGGATGCATCGCTCCAGGTGCACCGTGGCGACCGCATCGGCCTCGTCGGCCCCAACGGCGCCGGCAAGTCCACGCTCTTCAATCTGGCGCTCGGGTACGACTGGCCGGACGAGGGCGAAGTCCGGCTCGAACGCAATGCGACCATTGGCCATCTGCCGCAGGAAACCGCCCCGGCCGGTGACGAGACTGTGCTGCAACTGGCGACCTCGATCCCGGAAGAAGCGGCGAATTACCTCGGCCACGAACTCGAACCGAAAGCCAAACAGATTCTCGCCGGCTTGGCGTTTCGCGAACGTGATTTCGACCGCCCGGCCAAGGCGATGAGCGGCGGGTGGGTCATGCGCGCGTTTCTAGCCCGGCTGCTCGTCCAGCAACCCGATCTGTTGTTGCTCGACGAACCGACGAACCATCTCGACCTCGAATCGCTCCGCTGGTTTCAAGCTTATCTCAAGAGCTATCCCGGCGCCATCCTCCTCATCTCGCACGACCGGGAATTCCTCAACGAACTCGTCGGCAGCATTGTCGAGATCCGCCAAAGCCAGCTCCACCGGTATCGCGGCAATTACGACAACTACCTTGTCCAGCGCGAGGCGAACGAAGCCCAGTTGCTGGCCGCGTACAAAAATCAGCAGAAGAAAATCGAGCAACTGCAAGAGTTCGCCGACCGCTTCCGCGCCAAGGCCAGCAAAGCCGCGCAAGCACAGTCGAAACTCAAACAGATCGAGCGCATGGACAAGATCGAAGCGCCGGTCAAGGAAGGTCGCGGCATCAAATTTCGTTTCCCGCAACCACCGCGCAGCGGCCAACGCGTCATCAAACTCGAAGACATTCATTACGCCTACGACACCACGGTGGTGTACGCCGGCATGGAGTTCGAAGCCGAACGCGGCCAACGGATCGTCCTCGTCGGCCCCAACGGTGCCGGCAAGTCCACCTTGCTGAAACTGCTGGCCGGCACCCTCGCGGTCCAAGGCGGCAGCCGCACGCTCGGGTTGAATGTGAAGGTTGGTTACTACGCGCAATACCGGGTGGAGATGTTGAAACCCGATCGCACCGTGCTCGAAGAAGCGCTCGACACGCCACAAAAAATCTCCTCCGAATCCGTCCGCACCGTACTCGGCTCATTTCTGTTTCGCGGCGATGACGTGTTCAAATCCGTCGGCGTCCTCAGCGGCGGCGAGAAAAGCCGGCTGGCGCTCGTGAAGTTACTCCTCGATCCGCCGAACCTGCTGTTGATGGACGAACCGACGACGCACCTCGACATGGCGAGCATTGATGCGCTGATCGGCGCGCTCAGTCAGTTCGAGGGCACGCTGATTTTCATCAGCCACGACGTCTATTTCATCCGGCAACTGGCGAAACACGTCTTGCACGTGGACAACGGCAAGCTCACGCATTACCACGGCGACTATCAGTACTACCTCGATAAATCCGCGACACTGACCCCGGTCGTACCGGTGCCCGTTGCGCCTCCAGTGCCAGCCAAGCCGCGGCCCCCGAAAGCCGCCCGGCAATCCCTCAATCATCAACGCCGCGAATTGCAGAAGACGGTCACAGCCCTCGAAACTGAAATCGCCCGACTGGAGAAGCAGCAGCAAGAACTCACCGCCGAACTGGAATTACCGGCGACGTATGAGAAGCCGGCGCGCGCGATGGAAGTAAACCGCGAGTTGACCGGTGTCACCGAAGCGTTGGAGCGGACGGTGCCGGAGTGGGAAAAGGCCGCGGCGCAATTGGCGGAGTTACCGGCGGATTAGTCCCAACTGCTGGCGCGGCGGGATTCTTTCTTCGCGCTGTGCTTCGACTTGGCTTCGAGCATCCGCGCTTTGGCGCGGCGACTGCGTTTGCGTTTCTGCCGGCGGATTTTTTCGCGTTCCGCGCGGTCGGCGGCGACAAATCCTCTTTGCCGGGCTTCGATCTTATCAACCAACAACCGGCGGGCGAGAAAACGATTCAGCGCTTGTTGCCGGGTTTCCTGACATTTGACCTGGATACCGGTCGGGCGATGCAAGAGCATCACGCAGGTTGAGACTTTGTTGACGTTCTGGCCGCCGTGACCGCCGGAACGCACGAACGACTCTTCGATGTCCGCCTCCCGCACGCCGAGCGCGGTCATTCGCTGGGTGAGTTGGAGTTGTTTGTCGGGGTTCATCGGACTGAGATGATTTTGTAGTCCTGCGCGTGAAACTTAAACCGGTCGCCGACTTTCTTGCTGACGATTTGCTGGCCGATGGGCGATTCGGGCGTGATGACGAAAACATCTTTGACTTCGATCCCGCCGGCTTTGGGGCCGATGAAATACCACATCCGTTCGCCGCGCGCTTCGAGTTCCACGAGGGCGGTGATGGCAATCGGCGACGTGGCGGTGAACTTTGCGAGGGTGAGCGCTTGATAAGCCGCCAACGCTTCTTCGGTGGCGGTGGCTTGCCGGGCTTGGGAACTGGCGAGGTAGGCGGTTTCGAGGCCGCGCGTGTCATATTGGTCTTCGGCTTTGTTTTGTTCGTCGGAAGCGTCGGCGTGCATTTTGCGCGAGGCACCGGCAAGCAACTCCAACTCGTCGCCGAGGTGTTTGATGACTTGTTTGACGATGGCGCTTTTGGAAATCATCGGCGTGTCGAGCGGGCGGCGGCCCATTTGTGAATTTCTTGTTGGGCCGCATCCCATTTCTTCGCGTCACTGCGTTCGGCGAGAAACCGGTCGAACAACTCAAGAAGTATACACCGAAACGCGTCGATTTTAAGCATTCGATCCTGGAAGCGGGAGGCGGGTTCGAGGATTTCCTTGGGTTCCGGCAACTTGAGCGACCGGAAGACGAACAACTCGGTGTCAAACGAGCACGACCAGGCTTCGTCGGCGCGGGCGATCAGGAGTTTGGCGCGGCGGAGTTTCTTGCCGGAGAGGAGCGCGGTTTTGGCTTCAGCGCTGACGGTTGGCAAGCCTTTGCGCAAGGTGATTTCGTGCGCGCCCGCGCCGGCCCGCGTGACGAGCAGCGGCCCTTCCAGGGCCACGCCGACATCGCCGAATTCCTTGCTCTTGAAAATCCCCCCACGCGCTTCGGAGACGAACCAGACCCACGTCAGAAAATCGAGGCCCGGGGTGTCTTCCATTTCTTCGTCGGGAACTTCCGGTGAGAAACTGGTGCGCGTCCATTCGCGCACATCAATCTTGTGCCGTTCGGCGGCGGCGGTGGCAACGACGACCGGGATGAGTTTGATACCGGTGGTGTTGTGAAAGTGAAACGTGAACGCGTCGGTTTGTTTTTCCGACAATGCGCCGGCATAAACCAGCCGGGCCCGGGAATCGTAAACGAACGGAATGCCTTTCAAGGTCGGCGGCATGTCCGGCAGAAGCCGGGCGAGCACTTGTTTGCGGATTTCGCTGCGGGTTTTGCGATCCACGAACTGTTTGTTCTCGGCGCGCAGCCACGCGACTTCTTCGAGCATGCACTCGGCACGGAGCAAGGAGGTCGGCACCTTCCGCTCGGCTTTCATCAACACGAGCCGCAGGTAGCCCGCATACATCGCGTTGTCCTCGGTGATCGGCACATCGAGAAGATGCCGGCCACCAACCCAGCCTTGCGCGGGTTCGGTGCCGATGGATTTAAGTGGCGGCGCGGCGTGTTTGGCGAAACGCTCAATCGCGTCCTTCGGCATGGCATGCCCGAGATAAAAAATGCGAAATGCAACTGACCCTGATTCAAATGACATGAGATATTCCTTCGCGTAAAGCGCGGCTTATACCACGAGTGACCGGGCTGGCGAAAGAAAACGCCTCAATTATCTGTCAGCGCGACGTAGAACAGCCAGTTGGCGAGCACCAGAATTCGATTCTTGCCGGGGCGCAAGGTGACTTGCACCCGGTCAGCGTCGGGGTGATAGCCGCGCAGTCCTTTGCATTCGTAAACCAATTCGCCGTTGAGCCAGACGGCGAAGCCAGTCGCGCCGCCAAGATGGAGAGTGACATTCTTCTCGGCGGCGGCGGTGACGGTTGCCAAGGAAAATGAAGCGGTTGTGGTTGACGCCGCGCCGGGACGACCGGGGGCGATGTTCTGGCCCATCGGCATGATCCCGCCGCGCAAGACCCAGCTTTCCTGCCACCAACTGGTGGTGGCGGCTTCTGTTTCGCGGTCATACTTCCGCCAGCCGGCCTGGAGCGGGTCGAAATCGGCGGGGATCGCCGGCAACGGCGGGTACGGCGAGCCAACTTTCCAGGGAACGGGTGGCGCGATGTACCACTCCGTGAGCATGTGGCGTTCAAGCGGCACCTGTTCGAGCATGGGCGCGGAACAACCGAGCGCATCAAGGACCGCGCGGCCCATGACGCGCCAGCCGTTCTTGGTGTGATGGACGCCGTCGGGCCCCCAGAGAATATTGGCGTACTTCGCCGCGTCCGCGGGCGCGACTTTTCGCTCGGAGACTGCCGTCTGTTCGGCGGCGGAGGCCGCGCGGGTGCCCGCGGCAAACTTGGCGTGCAAATCCACCAGGACGCAGTCGTGCGCCTTGGCCAATTCGCGCAACGCTTCGCCATACGCCACGACGCGCGCGTCACGGGTCGGGTCTTTGGGGTCGTTGATGCCGGGCGGAATGAGCAGCAACATTTTCGCGCCGCTCTGCCGGACTTGTTTGACCAACTCGCCGACTTCACGTTGATAGTCTTCGACCGGGCCGCGATCGTTGGTGCCGATGTTCAGGATCACGAGGTCGGGCTTGCGGTCGAGGACGTCGTGGGTGAAGCGCGCTTTCAGTTTCGCCACGTTATCGCCGGCAATGCCGGCATCTTGTTTGACGACGTCGGGGTAACCGTTGGCCCGGAGGGTCTCGATGACCCAGTCGGTCCAGGCGGATGCGTCGGTCAGGCTGTCGCCGACAAAACTGATCCGGCGCACGCCCTTCATGATTTCGGCCGCTGATACATTCATGGCGAGAAGCCCCACGAGTAAGATTGCCGCGGTTTTTTTCATCGGATGATCATCCAGTCAAACATCGCGTCGGCCGGCGCCGGCTTTTCGAACTTCACGGTGAAGCCCTGCGCCTGCTTGTTCACAATCGCGCGTTGGCCGATCCAGTTTTGTTCAATGAACACGGCGTACTGCGCGTCGGCTTCTGCGGTCGCGAATTTCACTTGGAATTCCTGCGCGCCGGCTGGGATGGCGATGTTCATGCCGCGGAGATTCCGCGCGGGTTTGTCGCCGCCGGAAAGGCCGCCCGTCGTCACGAGACCACCGGAGAAGTTGAAGTCGCCAGTCGCCCGCGAAACCGTCAGCGACGCGACGCGATCCGGCTGATTGGTTTCCGTACCGTAATGCCATTTGATTGGCTGTTCGCGATTGTTGGGTTGCATGAACAAGATGGCAGAGTTCGCGACATCGCACGCAAACTTGATGGCGTTGTTGGCGGTGCTATCCAAGGTGATCATTTCGTTCCATGGCGCTTGCTGGTCGTACCGATTTTCCAAATCTTTTGTCAAGCTGCCGCGCGTGCCACCGCGAATGTGTAACGCGGTCTGGCGCTGGACGTGGCCGTTGTTGGACACGTCGAAGACCGGCGCGGGGAACGCCCCGGGAATCGCGTCCCACATCCATGCCCGGAATGGAATCGGTTTGAACGGGTCAGAGCCGATGGCTTGTTCGACCCGGTCACCAGGCGCGAAATCCGCCGCGGTGCCGGTAAACGGTCCCGGCACGACTTTGAGCGTGGTGGCGGGATGGTTGACGGCTTTGGACACGTCGTAGACGTTGGCGCCGGGCGCGATCACGTACCGGAGTGGTTTGACGTGGCCATCGTAGGTGGCATTGGCCGGTTTGTAGAGGGTTGGCGAGCCGGCGGATTTTGCGCCCCACCAATGTCGGATGATGGTGATGTCTTTGGTGCCGTCGGCGTTGTTCGTGAGACTGTCAATCAAGAACCAGCGGCGGATCGGAGCGGCGGGGCCACTGGGTGGGACGTACTCACTCGGGTCATCCACCGCGAAGTACCGGCCGACGACTTCGTCGGTGATCGGGGCGGCGGCAGAAAAACGGATCAGGCCGCCCATGCGGAGGACTTTGTTGTTGAGTTTGTTTTTGGTCAGGGTCGTCGGGTAAGTCTTGCCCTGATAGACCTTCTCGACCAGGTTCGGACTCATGTAGTCAATCCACGACGCCGGCTGGCAGATCACGACGGTCCCGTTGGTGATCCACTTGGCGGGATTCAGATTGATGAGCGGCCGGCCCGTGCCGAGTGTGGCGCTCACTGTGGGTTTGAACTTGAGGTCATGAGTTCCACTGTCCCAGGAAGTCACTTCGCCGCGGAAAATGTTGAGCAGCGGTTCGACAAACGCCGCGTACAACACGCCGTTCTCATCGCCGGCGGTTGAATGCACGTCGCCCATGTATTTGAAGCGGGCATCGAACAAATAATTGTCCCCCTGCGAATAGTTGTACCGCCACATCCGCACGTCGAACGTCTGATTTTCGTTGTGCGAGGTCGTCTGCATGTCGAGCACGTTGACGTGATTTTTGTTACCCATGATCGTGCCCTTGGGCTGGCCGTGCTCGGTGTCGGCAACGAAGTACCACATCCCCTTCTCCTTGTCGTACCCGACGGATTTGACGAAGAGCCGCTCGACGGTGCCGTATTCGCCGATGCTCATGAACATGCCGGGGAAAATGCCGCGAATCGTTGCGACATAGAATTTCGAGTCCTTGCCGGCGGGGGCCGCTTCCTGCAACCAGTCCCGGTAACTGGTCGAGCCGTGGAGAACGGTGTTGCGCAGTTTCAGCATCGGAAAGTAGTCCCAGAAGGGCAGGCTTTGTTCGCCACTCAAATCCAGCTTGCGATTCATTTCCATCCCGGTCACTTGCGCGGGATTGACCTTCAAGGTGCCACCGCGGGCGTCGACCACAGTCACCCCGGCTTTCTTGCCCCAACTTTTGGCGGGGGCGGGCACTTCGGGGATGCGAAAGATGGATTGGGGTGAGGCGGGTGGATTCCAAGAGGGAGGCGTGTTGGCCGGGATGATGAGCACGCCACCGCCGGCAGCCAGAATATCAGCCGTCGCTTTCGCGAACGTCTCTTTCGGCGTGGTGACCGGACCAAATTGATCCAGCGAATAAATGGGGCCACCGCCAAACGGCGCGACATTCGTTTGCGCGGAACCTGCCAGACACCATGCCAGTAAACCGATGGCCGTCACGACAACTGTTTTCATAGCAGACTCTCCTGGTTACTTTGGCACCCAGCCCGTGGGGAGGATGAGCGCGTCGTCCTCCGGGTTCACGAGCTGTGTGTTGTCCCACCTGTCGGTGTTGAACTGAAAAACCGGGAGCTTTTCCGCGTTGTAAACGTTGCAGACCGGGTTGCTCGCGTAGCCGTAACGCACCGCGACCGGTTGAGGAACTTTGGCGGACCAGACGACGACAGTTTCACCCTCAATCTTCGCGTTGGCGAAATAGAACTTCCGGTCGGCGCCGGCAATCGCGAAACCGACCGGTGGGTCACCGGCGGAATGCAGGCCCTGCGCAAAATCAAAATGCAGGCGGATCTTGTCGCCTGCGGTGGTCATCTTCTTGTAGAGCGGCCCGTAGTACAGCCGGTCTTTCTTGCCATAGACCGTCGCCAACGCGGGCAGTGCCAGCCGGCGTCCGACTTCCTGTTTGTTCCGGGGATGAATGTCCGCGCCCTCCCCCACCCCGACTGCCGAAGCGATGAAGGTGTTGGTCAACTGCAGTGCGAGCATTTGCGATTCGCGGATGAGATGATAGCCGCTGATCCGTTCCACGGCCTTGGTCTGTTGCGCTTGATAATCGGCGAGTTGAACGATGCCAAAATGGAAATCGCCCTGGCCCCACTCCTTGCGCCACGAGGTGATCAGCCCCGGCAGCAGCGTCCGGTAATCCACATAGAACGGCGCGTTGGCTTCGCCTTGATACCAGATCGCACCGCGAATGCCGTAGGGAATCACCGGCGCAATCTGGCCGTTGTATTGCGCGCCGGGATGCCCGTAGTAGTAGCCCGGCGGTTTGTCCAACAGCGGCGCCGGCCGGGGTTGCCGGCCGGGGTCAAGGTCTTGGGCTTTGGCCATCCGCCACACCCCGGTCAGCGAGACCGACGCCTCCGATAATGTCAGCGTCATATTGGTGGCCGGCCCGAAAAATGCCATCGGATACGCCAACTTCAACACGCGCACGGCCACGGTTACGTTGGTCGAAGTGACCGCGGCCGTCGGGACCGGGTACACGCGCGATACGCTCCAGTAACTCGCCACATCGAACCACGTGCGGCCGACCCGCGTTCCGTTGACGTACGTTTCATCCGCGCCGTCAATGATCCCCAGTTTCAATTCCAGCTCCTTGCCGGTCCAGTCGGCCGGGACCGCGATTTCCTTGCGGAACCAGACGGAAGCCACCGGCGCGCCGATGGGGTTATCCGCCGGCGTGACCGGCAACGTGATGGGCTGCCATTGCGTCGTGTCGAAGGCCGGGGCCATCCATTGATTTTTCAGGCCGGGATCTTCGGCATCAAGTTGCGCAAACCACGCCCTGTTCCTTTCAGGCAGCCGCGCTTGTTGGGCCGCGAGAGCTTGCGGAAAACTATTGGTGTCAGCCAGAAACGCTTTCACCAATTCATCGTAAGCTTCCGCCCGTTCCCGGTAGGTGGGAATGGCTTTGAGTCCTTCCACGCTGGTCCACGCTTCGATCGCCGAGGCACCATACGACGACATGATCAGGCCGATGGGAACCTTCAATTCCCGGTGCAGATCACGGGCGAAGAAATACGCCACGCCGGACCAGTTCGCCGCGGCATCTGGTGTGCACGCGCTCCATTGGCTCACGCATTTCTCCTGCGGCGTCAGCGCGTAGCGTTGCGTCTGGGTGGTCGGCTCAATGAGATACCCCTGATCCTTGGCCGACGCGGCGAACACTACCGTGCCGCGGATCATCGGGTAATTTGCGGCGGCGACTTCCGCCGCGGCCTCGCGAACTTTGCGGAGTTCCCACGCCATGTTGGACTGCCCGCTGCACAGCCAGACTTCGCCGACGAGCACATCCTTGAACACCGTCGGTGCCCCGCTCCCGGTCACGGTCAACTCCTGCGGTGTGGCGTTGGCCGGCAACGCCGCGAGAGCGACTTTCCACTTACCGGCGGCGTCGGCTTTTGTGCTGACCTTTTGCCCGGCAAACTCCACGGTGACGGACTCACCCGGGGAGGCCCGCCCCCAGACCGGAACCGGCTGGTCACGCTGCAAGACCATGCTGTTGCCAAAAATCGGGGCAACAGTCACCGCCGCGTGGGCCGGCACCGCGACGGTGAGCAATAACCCGACACCCGTTACCAGACCCGCTAGCCGGTGGCCAATCATGACAGGCCTCAGCGAACGATGAACCAGTCAATCTTCGCGTTGGCCGGGGCCGGTTTTTCAAACTCCACCGTGAACCCAGTCGCTTCCTTCTTCACGATGGCGCGATTCCCAATCCACGATTGTTCGATGAATACACCGTACGCGTCGTCCGCTTCCGCGACCGGGAATTTGACGGGGAACTTCGTTTCGCCGGCTTTGACAGCGACGTTCAGGCCGCGCAGATTGCGCGCCGGCTTGTCGCCGCCGGAGAGACCGGCTCCGGTGACGAGGCCACCGGTGAAGTTGAAGTCGCCGGTCTCCCGCGAGACAGTCAACGCCGCGACTTTCGGCAACTGATTGGTTTCGCCGTAGTACCACTTGATTGGTTGGACGCGGCTGTTCGGTTGCGTGAAGAGAATCGCCGCATCGCCGGTATCCGCGCCGAACCGCAAACCGATGTTGCAGGTGCTGTCGAAGCTGATCAGCTTGTCCCACGCCGGGTTTTCGTCGAACTTCGTGGTCGTGTCGCGGACGATGCTGCCGGAGCCACCGCGGACTTGCATCAAGTATTCGCGCATGACCTGGCCGTTGTTGCCGATGTCAAACACCGGGGCGGGAAACGCGCCGGGAACCGCATCCCACATCCAGGTGCGGAACGAGATCGGCTTGAACGGGTCGGGGCCGATGGCTTGTTCGACGGGGTCGTTCGGGGCGAAGTCGAGCTTTGTGCCGGCAAACGGGAACGGGGAGAGTTTGACTGTGCGCCGCGGGTCTTTGACACCCATCGAAACATCATACACGTTCACGCCCGGCGCGATGACGTACCGGAGCGGCACTTCATGGCCATCGCGCGTGGCGTTGCTTTTCTTGTAGAGCATCGGCGCGCCGGCGCTCTTCGCGCCCCACCAATGCCGGACGATGGTGATGTCCTTGGTGCCGTCGGCGTTCTTGGTCACACTGTCAATCAAGTACCACCGGCGGAGATTGACGCCACCAAACTGACCGCCGGGCACGTATTCGCTCGGGCTATCCACGGCGAAGTATTGTCCGATCACTTCGTCGGTGATTGGCGCATCCGCGGAAAACCGAATCAAGCCGCCCATGCGCAAGACCGTCAAACCAACATGGTTCGTGACGAGCGTTGTCGGATAGCTCTTCCCCTTGTAGACCGGGTTTTCGATCATCGAAGTGTAATCCGTCCACGACGCCGGTTGAACAATCACGACGGTGCCGTTCGTGGTCCACTTGGCGGGGTTGAGGTTGATGAGCGGCCGGCCACTGCCGAGCGTCGCGCCGTCAGAACCTTTATAGACGAGTTGACTGGTGGCCGGATCCCATTTTTCCACCTGGCCGCGGAAGATGTTGAGCAACGGTTCGATGAACGCCGCGTAGAGGACGCCGTTCTCGTCGCCCGCCGTGGAATGGACGTCGCTCATGTACTTGAACCGGGCGTCAAACAAATACGTGTCGCCCTGGGAGTATTTATACCGCCACATCCGCACATCGAATGTCTGGTTTTCGGTGTGGGACGAGGATTCCAAGCTGAGGAGATTGGTGTGATGCTTGTTGCTCATGATCGCGCCTTTCTGCACGTCAACATTGGTATCGGCAACGAAGTACCACATCTTCTTCTCCTTATCGAAGCCGAGTGACTTGATACAGAGCCGCGGCACCGGCCCGCCCCACGCCAGGGCGTTCAGGAACATGCCCGGAAAAATACCGCGAATGGTCGCCACGTAGAACCGGCGGTCTTTGCCGGCGGGCACCGCTTCCTGCAGCCAATCATGATAACTGCCGGAACCGCGAAGCGTGGTGTTTTTGATGGTGAGGATCGGATGATAATCCCAGTGCAACAAACTGTCGCCCGGCGGCAAGTCCAATACGCGCTCGAACTCCATGCCTTTGATTTGGGGTGTCAGAAATTTCAACGTCGGCCCCCGGCCATCAATCACCGTGACCTGCGGCCCGGTATACCACCGCCCCGTGGTCTGCTCCGGCGCGGGCGGCACGCGCAACGATTGTTGAATGTTATTCTTGGGACGCCACGCTGGCGGGGCTTGTGGCGGGATCAGAATCACTCCCCCACCAGCGGCCAGTATCGCATCCGCAGCTTTCCGATAAGTACTCTCCGCTTCCGCAGCCGTGCCGATTGGACCGAATTGGTCCAGCGAGAAGAACGAACCCAACCCACCTGCCGGGAGGTTGGTTTGCGCAACTACCGCCAAATTGGAAACCAATAAACCAACCACGCCAGCCAAGAGACATTTGATTTTCAGCATACCGTTACCGTATTCCTTTCTGAAGATTACCGGGCGAAGATTCCGTCGAGATTATGCACAACTCACATCCCGTCTTACAACTGTATTATATTTTTACAATCTGACGTGACGCTTTGCAGACCGCCCCCACTCCGGTATTATGGCGACGTGAAATGGCTTTCCATTTTGACCGGGCTCCTGCTTGTCGGCTGCGCCCAACCCAATTCCAAAGACACACCGCCCTCACCGGCCTTTCGCGTCCTCGGCGAAAACGTGACCATCGAACCGGCCCGCTCCGATGAATCAATTGGCTGGGAAGTCCGCGCACGGCTGGACCGGACCGGCGCAACCGAATTGGCCGGCGTGATCGTGCAAATTGAAGACGGGATTGTGACGTTGCGCGGGAGCGCGCCGAACCGTCAGGCAACCTGGCGCGCGGAAGGCGCGGCGCGCGCCGTTCCGGGCGTGAAGAAAGTCATCAACGCGATTCAACTCACTACGCCCGGCTCTGGCTACTGACCGAGCGCCGCGTCCAAATCCGCCTGAATCGCCGGATCCGCTTTCACCGCTTGCGCGGCAGCGGCGGCGGGATTCAGATTGTAAAACCTGGCAAAAACCGCCAGCGCGCCATACCGGCGAGCGAGGAGCGGGGGTCTTTCCGTGGCGGTGAACGCCTGCGCGTAAGCTTCGCCGAGTTTATAGAGCGTGGCCGGCGGAAGGTCGCGCCACTCGGCCTGCATTTCGCCGTAGGGCAGTTGGAAAATCAATTGTGTCTCCGTCGCACGCACCAGTTGGCCGGTCACTTTCACGCCGGGGCGGGTGACCAGTTTCGTGGCGTCGTAGGGCCGGGCGCGGAAATCGGCGGTCAGTTGGGTTTTGAATTCTTGCAGCCAGCGCACCGCCGCGCGCCGGTGTTCGAGGGCTTGCCGGCCGGCGGCGGTTTCCAAGGTGCCGCCCAAGGCTTCGTATTTTGCCGCGGCACCTTTGAAATCGTAGAGCGCCAGGGCCGGGGCCAGTGTTGGCTCGACCGCATTGACGCGCGCGACTTCAGCCGCGGCTTGTTGCCGGGCCTGTTCTTCGGCGGCTTGTTGCTGGGCTAATTCGGCTTGTTTGGCGGCGGCGATTTTTTCGGCCGCGGCGGTTTGGGCGGCGAGAATGACCGGCTCGCGCTCGTCGAGTTGCGCTTTGAATGCAGCCAACCGGGTTTTGGCGCGGGTATCGCGAAGCAGCTTGAGCGCGGCGTCAAACTGGCCGGCCCCGCGGAGCCGCTCCAGTTCCGCCAAGGTCGCCGGGATGCCTTCGACTTCCTGGGTGAGTTTGCCGGCCAAGCCGCGAAGGGTCAGGACCCACGGTTGCGCCGGGTCACCGGGAAGTTTCTGCAATTCACTCCAAGTGGCCCGGGCCGCGTCGAATTGGCCGGCATCGTATTCTTTGAGGCCGATCAGCCATTGGGTGAACGCCGCCGCCCAAGCCGGGAACTTGGGCAACCCGGCTTGAAGTTCGCGCGCCGGCAATGCGCCTTGCATGAATTGCGCGAGCGGTCCGACCAGACTGGTCGGAGTCACGGTCGCCGGGAGCTGGGGCAGGCCACCAACTTGGTTGAAACTCGGGGCCGCTTCCGCCGTCCGCCCGGCGGCAACCAGCGTGACGCCCTGCATGAAGAACGCCCATTGCCGGTGATGGGGCCGTTGCCGGGTGAGTTGTTTCAGGTTTTCGCACTCGTTGAGCGCCGCCTGATATTGTTGTTGGGCAAGTGCCACGACGAGGTTGCTCCAGGTTTTGGTCCACGGGGCGTCCTCGGTGAAATCCACTTCGTCAACCACGGCGGCCGGCGGCGCCGGTAGGTTTGTCGTTTGGGCCACCGGCGGAGGCGGTTTAGGGGCCGGGGCGGGCGGGCCGAAGCCGAGTTTGTCGCGATTGAACCACAACACGACGAGCGCGACCAAACACGCCAAGACAATGCCCCAGGTGAGCAACGCGCTTTTGACGGTGACTTGTTCGCCGGTCTCGGTGACGACGACCGGTTCGTCTTTGCGTTCGCGGAGCCGGCGTTCGGCGGTTTCGAGTTCGTGGATGAGTGCGTCGTAGGATTGGTACCGGTCCGCCGGGCCTTTGGCGAGTGTGCGGCCGATGACGTGGGCGGTGTAATCTTGGAGAGTCGGGTTGAAGGTTTTGAGGTTGAGGGCCGGGGTGTTGGTGTGTTTGGTGACGACTTCGCTCGCGGTTTTGGCGTCGAACGGCGGCCGCCCGGCGAGGGCGTGGAAGAGCGTGGCGCCGAGCGAATACATGTCGCTGCGGAAATCTTCCGGTTGGCCGCGGAGTTTTTCGGGCGCAATATAATATGGTGTGCCCCAGATGACACCGCTGCCGTCGTTGGCGGTTTCGTGTTGGGCAAGGGCGAGACCGAAATCCACGAGTTTGGGCTGGCCTTCTTCGTTGAAGAGGATGTTGCCGGGCTTGATGTCGCGGTGGAGGAGATTGCTTTGGTGCGCGGCGCGGAGCCCGCCGGCAATGGCAATGCCGATTTTGAGAACTTCGCCCTCGGGGAGTTTGTGTTTTTTGGTGATGCGCTCGTCGAGGCTGCCGCGTTCGAGCAGTTCCATCGTCAGGTAGTATTCGCCCTCGTGTTCGGCAAACGCGTAGACCTGCGCGACGTGAGGATGATTAACAGCGGCGGCGGCGCGGGCTTCACGGGCGAAGATTTCAATGAAGTGCGGGTCGCTGGCGAACTTATTGCGGAGGATCTTGACGGCGACGTAACGGTTAAGCTGGGTGTCAATGGCCTTGTAAACGGTACCCATGCCGCCGACGCCAAGGGCATTGAGGAGCAGCAGATTGCCAAACTGGGCGGGCACGACGGAAAGCGCGCCGCATTGAGCGCATTGCACTTCCGTGAACGCTTGCTGCCCCGTCAAATCGAGCGGCGTATTGCAGCCGTGGCAATTGATGGAGTCGGGAACAACACCGGGGACATCCATGCCTGCGACCGTAGCATGAGATGGCGGGCGGCGGCAAGTTGTCGCTGTTTTATTGGGGCAGTCTTTGGTAAACAACCGGCATGCCTGAAACCTATTTCATCATTCCGTCAGCCCAACACAACCAACTCATCGAACGCGCCTACCGGCACCGCGGTTACACCGCCGCGGAAGCCCACGACGGCGCGCGTTTCTGCGAACTAGCCTCGACGCACGGGATCCGCACGCACAACGGCATCAAAGCCATTCACCTCGACGATCATTTCGGCTCGAAAGTCGGCGGCTGCACCCCCGGCGCGACGCTGGAGAAGTTGCCGTCGCAGTTCAAAGCCGTCCAAAAATGGAACGCGAATAAGAAGCTTGGGCAGTCGGTCGCGTTCGCCGCGATGGACACGTGCATGAAACTCGCCGACGAATTCGGCACCGGCATCGTGACCGTGGACAACGCGTTTCACTATCTCTGGGGCGGCGGCTATGTGATTGAAGCCGCGAAGAAAGGCTACATCGCGTACACCTGTTGCACCGCCGGCACGAGTGAAGTCGTCCCGTTCATGGGCAAATTTCCGACGATGGGCACGAACCCGCATTCTTGGGGCTTTCCGACGACCGACGCCATCGGCTACCCAATCTGTATTGATTGGGCAACAAGCACCGTGGCCATGGGCCGCGTCCAGCAACTCGCGCGGGAAGGCAAACAACTCCCGCCCGGTGCCGCTGTTGACGCCGCCGGCAATCCAACCACCGATCCGCACAAAGCGAAATGGCTCTTGTTCTTCGGCCAACACAAAGGCTATGGCCTCGCGCTCGTGAACGAACTTTTAGCGGCATTCACCGGCAGCGGCATTCCGTACCTGCGCGGCAAACCGAACGAAGGCCCGCAGGACGAGAAACACACACCGCATTTCTACTTCCAATGCACCCGCGCCGACGCGCTCGATTGCGGCAACTTCCCGGCAGGTCGCAACCAAAGCACCAACGTCAAAGCCGTCCTCGCCGACATTCGCGGCCACGGCAACGATAAGGTCATGTGGCCCGGCCAGCTCGAAGCGCAAGCCGCGGCATTGACCGCGAAACATGGCGGGCTACTTTTCACCAAAGCCGAGATCGAAGCCTTCAACGAAATCGCCCGCGACTGCGGCGAGAAAGCCTGGGATTTCACCAAATTTGCCATCGCTAATGTCTGATTTGACGGTGCCGGTTGATTCTGCCCCGGTGTCTTACCGGATCCGCCCCGCCTCGCATCATCAGACCAGCGACAAGTGGTGCATCTATCCGCTCTACGGCTGGATTCTCGAAAACCTCGGCTAGCCCGCCGAAGCCTTGGCGAAGGCGAGCCGACCACGTCCCCGGCAGATCGAATCCGCCAAGCACGCGATTGACGCCGAATTCCGTCTCGACGATCGCCTCTTCACAGCGGCGGAGCCGGATGCGGATGGTGATTTCAAAAAGAACACCAACCCGCACAGCCTAGAAGTCGTCACCGCCAAGTGCGAACCTAGCGTGAAGTTGGTGACACCCGACGCGCGCTATCAGTTTGAGCGGTTGGCATCCATGCGCCGCGCTCAATCCGGCAGGGGTGGATAATCTTCCAGCGCCAAGGCGACGCGGCCAAGTCGGGTTCGGCGGTGAAGATGTTGCCGGGAGGGAAATGTCGCCTAGAATGTGCCCTGACGACTTTGAACCACTCGGAAACAAATCGGACACGCCGGACCGCGGGATTATCCATCGCGGTCAATGGTCTGTTGTCGTGGACAGTCTGGCCGTTGGTGCTGCCGCCGTTCCGCTTCTGCTCCGGGCGGGAGTTGCTGGAGGTCTTGCTCTGGCAAGGCATGGGACTGGTGGGCTGGCCCGTGGGGTTGGTGGGCGGGCTGGCGAATCTGGTCCTGCACCGCGCCGGGACGGGTCTGGTGAGTCTGCTGCTGCTGGCGATGTATCCGGTGATTATCTTGTTGTTCCTGTTCAGCCTGATTCCCAAGCGCCCCCGGTGGTGGGTGTTGGCCGTGCTGCACCTCGTGCTCACCGGCACGTTTGCGGCAGTCTGGTACAAAGTCCTCAATGGCTATGATTTCATGCGAGGATAATGAATTCGCCACCGCAAGAAGCCATCGAAGCCCGACGAGAACACCTGGTCGCGTTTGGTCGCTGCTGGTGGTGATATTGGCTTCAGTGGTGGGCATCACCGTTCTCGGGTTGCCGGCAAACGTATGCTGCTCACGCCGACGCAGCTTCTGATCTCGGCGGGGATGTTCATTCTGGCCATCGCGCCGCTGATGGTGTTGGGAGCATTCGGCTGGTTGCTCGTGGCTCGCGCGTTCGTGCCGCGGTCGGTCGCCAAGGCATTCTTCATCCATCCCGGTTTCAGGATTCTGTCCCGGATTGACGAACGGATGTTTCATTGTGTGGATGGGAAAGACGCCGAGTAGCGCCATTAGTTTTTTCGTGCCATTCGTGTCATTCGTGGTTATCAAATTGCCGTTCACCCCGATTGGAGAATACAACCATGTCCCTCAAACTTCGTGACCAATACAAATTCGACCAACTCTCGCTCGGCGAAATCATGCTCCGCCTCGATCCCGGCGAAGGACGCGTCCGGACGGCCCGGCAATTCACGGCTTGGGAAGGCGGCGGCGAATATAACGTCGCGCGCGGCCTGCGGAAATGTTTCGGCCTCAAGACCGCCGTCGCCACGGCATTCGTGGACAATGAAGTCGGCCATCTCATCGAAGATTTCATCATGCAGGGCGGCGTGGCGACGGATTTCATCCAGTGGCGGGCTGACGACGGCATCGGCCGGTCGGTGCGCAATGGGTTGAACTTTACTGAACGCGGCTTTGGCATTCGTGGCGCGGTGGGCGTGCCGGATCGCGGGCATACTGCCGCGAGCCAGCTCAAACCCGGCGATTTCGATTGGGAAAAGATTTTTGGCGAACTCGGCGTGCGGTGGTTTCATACTGGCGGGATTTTTGCGGCGCTGAGTGAGACGACGGCAGCGTTGACCGTCGAAGCGGTGAAGGCTGCAGCCAAGCACGGGACGATCGTGAGCTACGACCTGAATTACCGCCCGAGCTTGTGGAAAAGCATCGGCGGTCAGAAAAAGGCCCGCGAAGTCAACCGCGAGATCGCGAAGTATGTGGATGTGATGATCGGCAATGAGGAAGATTTCACTGCGTGCCTCGGGTTCGAGGTCAAAGGCATTGACCACAATCTCACCAAGATCGAGACCGAAGCGTTCAAGCAGATGATCGCGACTGCGGTCAGCGAGTTCACGAACTTCAAAGTCGCGGCGACGACGTTGCGCTCGGTGATTTCGGCCACGAAAAACGATTGGAGCGCAATCTGTTGGCACGACGGCAAGTTTTATGAAAGCCGGAAGTATCCCGGCTTGGAAATTCTCGACCGGGTCGGCGGCGGCGACAGTTTTGCGAGTGGCTTGATCTACGGTTTCCTCAAGACCGGTGATGCGCAAAAGGCCGTGGACTACGGCGCCGCGCACGGGGCGTTGGCGATGACGACCCCCGGTGACACTTCGATGGCGACCTGCAAGGAAGTCGAGAAGGTCATGGGCGGCGGCAGCGCCCGCGTGCAACGTTGACGGTTTTCCCGGCCCGGCGTAGTCTCCCACGCGCCAGACCGGCAAGCGGAGGGATGGCCGAGTGGTTGAAGGCGGCGGTCTTGAAAACCGCTAGGCTCGCAAGGGTCTCGGGGGTTCGAATCCCTCTCCCTCCGCCACTTGACCGCCGCCCCGCGGTCTGTTACAACGCTGCCGTTGTTTATGTGGCCAATTTTTTGATCAAACCGTGTCGCTCCCCACTGGAGAACACGGTTTTTTTGTTTGGTGTGGACAGGGCAGATTCGGCAACCAACGGGAGGCAGGCTATGGCACGCGGTCGCGTCAAGTGGTTCAACGAGAAAAAAGGGTTCGGATTCATCGAGCAAGAGGGTGGGACGGATGTTTTCGTCCACTTTTCGGCCATCACCGGTGAAGGGTTCAAGACTCTCACCGAAGGGCAACAAGTCGAGTTCGACGTAACGCAGGACGCCAAAGGCGCGAAAGCCCAAAACGTCCGCGCCGCCTGAGTCAGTCGCCAGTTGTTACGACCATTGCCGTCTGCCGCCGCCGATGGTAGCATCCACCGCGTGGACGCACTGGTTGTCATTCTGAGTCTCGTCACGCTCGCGACTGTCATCGTGTTGTTGATGGTTTTTCTCCGCGAACGCAACAAGCCGGCAGTCCCCGACCAATCCCTTCTCCTGCTCCAAAACCAACTCGGCACCCTGCAGGAACGCATCGACCGGTTCGGCGAAACCGTTGCCACCAGCCTCCAAAAATCGAGCGATTCGATGAACGATCGCTTGAACAACGCCGCCAAAGTGGTCGGGGATCTCCGCGAAAAGGTCGGCCAGATCCACGAAGTCGGCAAAGCCGCCGCCGAACTCGTCAACATCATGCGCGCCCCCAAACTGCGCGGCGGCATGGGCGAACTCTTCCTCGGCGACCTGCTCGCGCAAATCCTCCCGCCCGAGCACTACACCCTCCAACACGCGTTCAAGAGCGGCGAGAAAGTGGACGCCGCGATCCAAGTCGGCAACCGTCTCGTGCCGGTGGACGCCAAATTCCCCTACGAAAACTTCCGCCGCGTCGTCGAGGCCGGCACCGATGCCGACCGGGTCGCCGCGCGCAAGCAATTCCTCCGCGACGTGAAAAAACATGTGGACGCCATCGCCGGCAAGTACATCTTGCCGGATGAAGGGACGTATGACTTCGCGCTCATGTATGTCCCGGCCGAGAACGTCTACTACGAAACCATCATCAAACAAGAGGCCGGCGAAGAGCACGAGTTGCTCGGCTACGCCTTACAGAAACGCGTCATCCCGGTTTCGCCCAATTCCTTCTACGCGTACCTCCAGACGATTTTGCTCGGCTTGCGCGGGATGAAGGTCGAACAGCGGGCGCAGGAAATCCTCGCCACGCTGGGCCGGTTACGTGGTGATTTCGACAAGCTCGAAGAAAACTTCCGCGTCCTCGGCAAACATCTCACCAATGCGACCGGCAGTTATGTGGAGACCGAAAAATCGCTGACGAAGTTGGACACGAAACTCGACCAAGTGACCACGCCGCAACTGCCGGGCGCAGCCTCGTAGAACGAGCTTCCCGCTCGTTCACCTGGGAATTACGGACAACCAGGATGCATGTCCATGCGATGCTCAGTGCCACTTGCCGTAGGAACCGACACTCTTGAACTCTTCGCCGCATGGGCCGCCACCGGTGCTATCGCTGACCAGCGCGGAAATGTCTTTGCCGGCGAAGTCGAGCAACGGCTTGTAGGCCGTCGCCACTTCCGCGGAATGTTTCGGCAGGTAATGACAGATAAACGCCCGCCGCCACTGGGTCTTGGACCGGTTCGGTGGCGAACCGTGAATGAGACTGCCGTTGAAAAACAGCACATCGCCCGGCTGCATCTCCACCGCGATGGCTTTCTTGTTGCCGGGAATGCGGACCAAGTGCGTCGTGAAACTCTCGTTGATGTCGGCGGTTTCAGGGCACACAATGTCCTCAGTGTGCGTGCCCGGCACCACATACAGACAGCCGTTCTCCGCCGAGCAGGCGTCGATCGCCGTCCACGCCGCCATGCACGTTGCCGGCTTCACGTGCAGATAGAAATTATCCTGATGCAACGCCTGCCCCTTCGCCCCGGGCGGCTTAAAGTAAAACATGGATTGCGCGCCCGCCGGCTCCTCCCCCATCAACGCGGACAAAACATCGTACACCCGTTGGTCGAGGAGGTAGCGTTTCGACATTTCATCGTACCGGTGCGGCATCATCACCCGGGGATACTGGCGGAGCGGATCGTTGGCGGCGGCCGGGCTGCGGTCCGGCTCCCAGGAGCCGGCGATGGGCTGACCGGCGGCACCAATGCCGTCGAACTTCGCGCGAATCTCCGCCACTTCCGCCGCCGTAAACAACCCACGCGCGATGAAATACCCGTCCCGTTGATAATTGGTTAAATCCGCTGCGCTGACTGCGTACCCGTGTGTCTTCATGCGAATACTGATAGCAGATGGCGCGAAAACCAAAATGCACAAGGCAATCATTTGGATGGACAATCCGACCACATCGCGTAGCTTACCGGCCACGCGTCATGCTCGCCAAATACCTTGAATTACTGCGCAGCGGCCATTTTTCGAACATGCCGCACCACTACATGCGCCGGCAGCGCCCGATGGATTATCTGCTCTTTTGGGTGCTGGCCGGTCATGGCTTTGTCGAGACCGACAGCCAACATTATGCCGCGGCACCGGGCGATCTGTACTGCTTACGGCGCGGCGTCCCGCACGCCTACGGTGCCGCCCAGAATGATCCGTGGGATATCGTGTGGGTCCACTTCAGCGGCAGCCTGGCGCGGTCGTTCGTGGACGAAATCCGTCGGTTCGGCGGCGCGCGCGTTGCTCTCGGACAAGATGCAGATCTGCGCAGCCGGTGGCTCGAGTTGGTGATCTTTCACACCGCGCGACGTCCGCACCACGAAACGCGCTCCAACACCGGCCTCTACGCGTTGCTCGGCCACATCATTTACCGGCTGCAAACCAAGCGCATCGCCGACGCCAACCCATTCGACGTCGCGCGCCTGCAGACCTATATCCACAATCATCTCCGCGGCACCATCACCGTGGACGAACTCGCCCGGCAAGCCAATCTCTCCACGCCCCATTTCAACCGCGTCTTCCGGCAACTGTTTTCCGTCAGCCCGATGCAGTACGTGCTCCAGACCCGGGTCGCGCTCGCGTCCTCGTTGCTGACCGAAACTGCGCTGCCGTTGAAACAAATCGGCGCGAGCGTCGGTTGCGCCGATCCGTACTATTTCTCGCGGTTGTTCAAAAAGATGACCGGCGTGAATCCGTCCGCGTACCGGCTCAGCGGACGACGATCTTCGAAAGATCGGCCACCGGCTTCGGAAACTGCGGATCGAGTTTCTCCAGGGTCTCGACAATGATCGCGGCGACGGCCAGGTTGCGGAACCATTTTTTGTTTGCGGGCACGACAAACCACGGCGCGTGCTTCGTGTTGCACTTGTGCACCGCGTCGGCGTACGCGCGCTGGTAATCCTTCCACAACTTGCGCTCGGCGAGATCGCCGGGATTGAACTTCCAGTTCTTCAGCGGGTCATCCAACCGGGACTGCAACCGGTCGCGCTGTTCGTCTTTGCTGATGTGCAGGAAGAATTTCAAAATCTGCACACCGTTCGCCGCCAACAGCGCCTCAAAGGCATTGATCTGCGCGTACCGCTGCGCCCAGACTTTTTTCGGCACCAGCTTCCGCACCCGCGCGATGAGCACGTCCTCGTAGTGCGACCGGTTGAAGATGCCGATCTCCCCGCGCGCCGGCACGGCCTTGTGAATGCGCCAGAGAAAATCATGCGCCAGCTCTTCCGTCGTCGGCGCCTTGAACGAGGTCACCCGGCAGCTCTGCGGATTCACCCCACTCATCACATGGGCAATCGTCCCGTCTTTCCCGCTCGCATCCATGCCTTGCAGGATGATCAACAACGCCCGTTGCCCCTCAGCGTAGAGTCGCGATTGCAGTTCCGCCAGCCGCCGCACATTCTTGTCGAGCAGCGTCTGGGCCTCGGCTTTCGCAAACCCAAGCGTCGCGTCCGCGTCCCAATCTTTCTGGCCGTGCTTGCCGACGAGTTTCTTGGTGAAGTTCATGGTCAACTTTCGCTGAGACGCTTCTTTGGCGCGTCGTGCAACAACGCGTGTGCTTCGCGCAGGATGCCGGGAATCTTGCCGGCGAATGGGTTGCCGGCGATGGCGCGGAGCAGGGCCGGTTCGTCCATCTTGTCGGCCATTTCGCCGGGAAACCAGTGCCCGCCGCCGCCACTGAGCAGGTTGTACCGCATCTTGCCCCACGGCACCAAATCAAGGCCCTTCGCGTACGTCCAGAGCCGGAGGATTTCACTGACGTTCACCTGGTTCGGCACCTGCGAAAACTCCGGCAAGCCTTCGTGCCAATGCGCGCACCAGTCCGGGCCATGCACGCGCTCCAACTCGGCGCGCAGCTTGGCTTCAATGGGCGCGATGGCGCCCGTGAATTCCAACGCGGCCACGTGTTCGTCAAAATCCGTCGGTTTGCTCGCGCCGCAACTGAGCGTGTGGACTTCCGGGCGCGCGAGACAGTAGAGATCGTTGAACTGCATCGGCGTCAACGGCCGGCACAACTCCGCCATCTTCGGAACCGGGTTATAAAGCATCCCGCCCTTGTCGTTCGGGCTGATGATGAACACGCCCATATCCTGCCGAGTGGCGGCAAGCACGCTCGACCAGTTGAAGTCGTTGACGAAGTACCAGTGGAGATTCACGTAGTCAAACTCGCCGGTATTGATCGCCGCCGTGATGACGCGCGGGACCGCGTGGGTGCTGAAACCGATGAATCGGCACCGCCCTTCCTTCTGAAACTGCCGGGCTGCCTTCAGACAACGCAACGACCACTCGAACGTCTCGTCGTTGTTGATCCCGTGCAAGCTGAACAAGTCCACGTAGTCGAGCTTGAGGCGCTGCATGGATTTCTCGAATGTGGCCACAAACTCTTGCGGGTCGGCAAACGGCGCGACCTTCGTCTGGACGATGATTTTCTCGCGTGGCAGCTTGGGCAAGATCGCGCCAAGCTGCACTTCTGACGAACCGTAGCCGCGCGCCGTCTCAATGTGATTGATGCCGAGTGCGATGGCGCGGTGGATGATGGCTTCGAGATTGGTTTGGTTGGCCGGCGGGATGGCGCTGAGTTCAGCGTCTTGCCAAGCGTGTTGGTAGCGCATCCCCCCGCACGAAAACACCGGCATCTGCAAATTCGTCCGCCCAAATCTCCGGTACCGCATGGCGGCAACACTAGCCGGAAATGCGCCGCGTCGCCACCGCTTTTTACTGTTGACGCTGCCGGCAGGTCGCCGTATCACGAACCCACTTCTATGAATCAGGTTCGGTTCGGCATTATCGGAGTTGGAAATATGGGCAGTTATCATGCGCGGCTGTTGCTCGAAGGCCGCGTGCCGCGCGCGACGCTGACGGCCGTCGCCGATGTTGACGCGGCGCAACTCGCGCGCCACGCAACCGTGCGCGGCTTTGCCGACAGTCGGGAGCTGATTCGTTCCGGCCTCGTGGACGCCGTGTTGATCGCGACGCCCCACTACGCCCATACCACCATCGGCTGCGACGCGCTCCAACAGGGGTTGCATGTCCTCACCGAAAAACCGGTTTCCGTGCACAAGGCCGATTGCGAGCGATTGGTGGCCGCGCACACGAACCCCCGGCAGGTGTTCGCCGCGATGCTCAACCAACGCACGAATCCGGCTTACCGGCAGATTCGCGAGTGGGTCCACACCGGCGCGCTCGGCGAATTACGCCGCATCAACTGGACGATCACCGACTGGTTTCGGACCGATGCGTATTATGCGTCGGGCGGCTGGCGGGCGACCTGGGCGGGCGAAGGCGGCGGCGTGTTACTCAACCAAGCGACGCATAATCTCGACCTGTGGCAATGGCTGTTCGGAATGCCGGTGCGCGTCCGCGCGGTCTGCGGCTTTGGCCGGTATCACACCATCGAAGTCGAAGACGATGTGACCGCGGTGCTGGAGTACGCCAATGGCGCGACCGGCGTATTCGTCACGACGACCGGGGAGGCGCCGGGCACGAATCGGTTGGAAGTCGTGGGCGATCTCGGCCGGGTGGTGCATACGGGGGACCAACTGGTATTCACCCGCAACACCGTTTCCACGACCGATTTCCTCCGGCAATCCAGCAAACATTACGAACTGCCACCGCACACGGAACAGGCTTTTTCATTTCCCAATCCGGGCGGCCAGCACCTCGAAGTGTTGCAGAATTTTGTGGCGGCCATTCTGGACGGCACCCCCTTGATCGCGCCGGCGGTCACGGGCGGCGGTGCCGTGGAACTGGCCAATGCGATGATCTGGTCCGCGAGCCGGGGGGCGGCGATTGCCTTGCCGTTGGACGCGGCCGGCTATGAGCAGCATTTGCAGCAGCGGCGGAAAACGTCGCGGTTCACGAAACCACCGGCGCGCAAACAACATGACGAAGTCGCACCCTATCTGGTAAAGGAAAACTGACATGGACAAAGTCCGCTTTGGAATCATTGGCGTCGGCAACATGGGCCACGGCCATGCCAAATGGTTGCTCGAAGGCAAGGTCGCACGCGGGGAACTCGTCGCGATTGCCGACCGTAATCCCGAAAAACTCAAGGCCTTCCCGCACATCAAAAGCTACGCCGACGGCAAGCAGTTACTCCGCAACCGCGATGTTGACGCCGTCCTCGTCGCGACCCCGCATTACGATCATACCACGCTCGGCGTGGCGGCCTTGCAACGCGGCTTCCATGTGCTCCTGGAAAAACCGATCTCCGTCCACAAAGCCGACTGTGAGAAATTGCTGGCCGCCTATGCGCAACGCCCAAAACCCACGCAGGTTTTCTCGGCCATGTTCAACCAGCGCACCGACCCGTTCTACCAGAAGATTCGCGAACTGGTGCGCGGGGGCGAACTCGGCGAAGTGCGCCGGATCAACTGGATTATCTCGAATTGGTTCCGCTCCGAAGCCTACTACGCGTCCGGCGGCTGGCGTGCCACTTGGGCCGGCGAAGGCGGCGGCGTGCTCTTGAACCAATGCCCGCACAACATTGATCTCTACCAGTGGATCTTCGGCATGCCGGCCCGCGTCCGCGCCTTCTGTTCCCTGGGCCGCTACCATAAAATCGAGGTCGAAGACGACGTGACCGCCTACTTCGAATACCCCAATGGCACAACCGCCGTCTTCATCACCTCGACCGGCGAAGCCCCCGGCACGAACCGCCTCGAAATCACCGCTGAAAATGGCAAACTCGTTTACGAGAAAAACCAGATCGTGCTCACCAAAAATGAAATCCCCATGACGGAGTTCAGCCGCACCACCACCCAATCGTTTGCGACCCCGAAAAACGAAACCACCACGCTCACCCTGCCGGACAACGGGAGCCAACACGTGGGCATCCTCAATAATTTCGTCGAAGCCATCCTCGACGGCAAACCACTCCTCGCCCCGGCCGTCGAAGGCATCCACTCGGTCGAACTCGCCAACGCCATGCTCTTCTCGTCGCTCAAACAAAAGACCATCGAGATGCCGCTCGACGCCAAAGCCTACGCGCGCACACTCAAAGGTCTGATCAAAAACTCCAAACTCGTCAAACCCGCCGCCCAAGCCACCGCGCCGGCGGCAACCACCGACCTCAGCAAATCCTTCAACCTATGAAAATCCACCAAGTCGCCGTCCAACTCTTTACCCTCCGCGACCACCTCAAAACCCCGGCCGATATTGCCGCGTCGCTCAAAAAAGTCCGCGCCCTCGGTTACCAGGCTGTCCAAGTTTCCGGCATGGGCCCCATCCCGGAATCCGAGCTGGTCAAAATCTGCCGCGACAATGGCCTGACCATCTGCGCCACCCACGAAGGCAGTGACAAAATCCTCAACGAACCCCGGCAAGTCGCCGAACGCCTCACCAAACTCAATTGCAAAATCACCGCCTACCCCTACCCCAGCAACATCAACCTCAGTTCCCGCGAGGCCGTCACCGACCTCTGCCGCCGCCTCAATGCCGCCGGCCAAATCCTCCAAGCCGCCGGGCAGACGCTCTGCTACCACAACCATCACCACGAATTTCAACGCATCGCCGGCAAGCCCGTCCTCGAAATCATCTACGCCGAAACCGATCCCCGCTATCTCCAGGGCGAACCCGACACGTACTGGATCCAACACGGCGGTGGCGACCCGGTCGCCTGGTGCCAACGCCTCCATGGTCGGCTCCCGATCATCCACTTGAAAGACTACACCGTCTCCGCCGAGAGCAAAGTCGGCTTCTGCGAAATCGGCAACGGCAACCTCGACTGGAAACGAATCATCGCTGCCGCCGAAGCCGCCGGCTGCCAATGGTTCGCCGTCGAACAAGACTCCTGCCCCGGCGATCCGTTTGATTCACTCCGGCAAAGCTTCGCCTACATCAGCGCCAACTTATGTTCGAAATAGGCATCTGTACTGCCGTCACCACACCGCCGCCGGCCGGCGATTTCATCGAAGAAAACGTCCAGCGCTACCTCCGCCCCGAACAGCCCGACTTCACCCCGGTGCCCACCGCCCTGCCGGTGCGCGCGGCCAACTGCTTCCTGCCCGGCACGCTCAAATGCGTCGGCACCACCGTCGATCAAGCCCGGCTCATCGCCTACGCCACCACCGCATTCCACCGCGCCCAGCAAGCCGGCATCGAACTCATTGTCTTCGGCAGCGGGGCGGCGCGGCAGATTCCAGACGGTTTTTCCCGCGCAAAAGCGGAAGCCCAATTCGTCACCTACCTCAAGGAAATCGCCCCGCTCGCCGACCGGCACGGCGTCACTCTCGTCATCGAACCACTCAACGCGGCCGAATGTAACTTCATCCTCTCCGTCCCCGAAGCGGACACCGTGGCGCAAGCCTGCGGGCACCCGCGCATCGCCATCCTCGCCGATTTCTATCACATGCTCCAGCAAGACCAAGCCCCCGACGACATCCGCCGGCATAGCTCGCGCCTCCGGCATATCCACGTCGCCGAAAAAGCCAAGCGCACCGCGCCCGGTTTGGCCGGCGATGATTTTCGCCCCTACCTGCGCGCCTTGAACCAGATTGGCTACCGGGGCCGGCTTGCGTTGGAGTGCATTTGGCAAGACTACGCGAATGACGTCCGCACTGGCGTTGCCGAACTCCGCCGGCAACTCACGGCCGCCGATGCTTAAACTCGCTGCCTTCGCCGACGAAATCTCCCCCGACCTCGGCCAACAAATCAAGCATTGCCGGGCGCTTGGCCGGTGCTGCAAGAATTCACCGCGCACATCCACATCAAGGACGCGCGGGCCGGCACCGGCCAGGTCGTTCCCGCCGGTCACTTCGGCGCATTCCTCCGCACCGCCGTCGCCAGCGGCTACCGGGGGTTCGTCTAACTTGAACCCCATTTGACTGTGGCCGGCCAGTTCAGTGGTTTCACCGGCCCCGATTTGTTCAAGATCGCCGTCGCCGCCCTCCGGCAAGTGTGTCGCGACCACGGCGTCCCGCTTGCAAGCTAGCCTGGCTTCGTCCCGAAGTTGATCGCCATGATGCCGCCGAGTGCCTCCTCGAAGCTGCAGTCCCGGTAGCCGCATTGGTTCATCAACTCCTGCACGCCGCGTTGTGCGCCGTAGTTTTGCAGCGAAACCAAAATGTAACCGTGTGTGTCCGGGTCGCCGCAATACAACCACCCCAACACCGGCAACGCCGTCCGCAAATAGCCAAAGTAAATCGCGCGCCAGAGCCGATTCTCCGGCTTGCCAAAGTCGAGCGACAACAGCCGCCCGCCCGGCCGCAACACCCGGTAAATCTCCCGCAACCCCGCCGGTAAATCCGCCAGATTCCGCAGTCCGTAGCCGACGGTGACGACATCAAATGAATGGTCCGCAAACGGCAGCCGCAGCGCGTCGGCTTGCAGCCAGTTGACCGCCGTGCTCCGCGCCTGCGCCACCCGCAACATCTCGACAGTAAAATCCGCGCCGACTACCTGGCCCTGAAAACGGAGGGCGATATCGCCGGTCCCGCAACAGAGATCGAGCACATCGCGCGGCTGCCCGGCCAACTCCACCAACCGGTTTTTCCAGCGGCGGTGCAGTCCCCCGCTCATGATGTCGTTGAGCAGGTCATACCGGCGCGCGATGGTGGCGAACAATTTGTTCACCTGCCGCGCGCGCTGGGCATCGGGGCTGTAAAACTTGCTTGGCAAGGCCGGCAGATTATCAGGTCTGAAAGAATTCCTCCAGTCTCACAAAGACTTCTGGCGGCGCGTCGTGTTGTTTGACGGTCAACACGTCTTCGAGTTTTTCCAGTTGCCGGTGCAACTGACCAAGCCGGTCGTCAGCGGGCACACGCAACCAGATCCGACTCTGCGCGCAGTGCCGACCGGCAGGCAAAGGATGCCTTCGACATTGAACGCCCGGCGCGCGAATAACCCGCACACATGCGACATCACTCCCGGATGATTCTGCACCGTCAACTCAAGCGTGACCATGGCAGCCTCCTTCGATCATCTCCCGGTTGGCGCCGCCCGGCGGCACCATCGGGAACACTTTCTCGTTCACGTCAATCGGCACATTAAGCAAACACGGCCCGGCACCGGCCAACGCCGCGGCGAGTTCGTCCAAGCCGGTAATGTGCGCCGCCGGCACGCCGAAACCTTCCGCGATGCGGACAAAGTCCGGTTGCGATTGGAACTGCGACGCAAAAATCCGCCGCCCATAAAACAACGATTGCTGCTGATGCACCAACCCGAGCGCGTTGTTGTTCAACACGATGATCTTCACGTTCACATTCTCCTCGGCCGCGGTCGCCAACTCCTGGATGTTCATCAACAAACTCCCGTCGCCGCTGAAACACACCACCGGCCGATCAGGACACGCCAACGCCGCCCCGATCGCCGCCGGCAACCCGAAGCCCATCGTACCCAACCCACCGGACGTGAGCCATTGGCGCGGCCGGCAGAACGGATACGCTTGCGCCGTCCACATCTGATGCTGGCCCACGTCGGTCGTGACGATGGCGTCGTCACCGAGAATACGCGCGGTTTCCCGGATCAAGTCATGTGGCTCCGTCAGCGCCAATGGAAACCAGCGTTTGAGATCCGTCACCGCGGCCGTCCACTCCCGGCGTTCATCGGTCTCAATCAACGGCAATAATTCCGCCAACACCGCGCTCACGTCGCCCACGATGCCGAGGTGCGCGGTTTTGAGTTTGCTGAGTTCGCTGGCGTCGATGTCGATGTGGATGACTTTCGCGTGTGGACAAAACTGGGCGACCTTACCGGTGGCGCGGTCGTCGAACCGGGCGCCGGCATTGATCAAGAGGTCGCATTCCTCCAACACAAGATTTGTCGCCCGGGCGGCGTGCATGCCGAGCATGCCGAGCGACAACCGATGCTCCGCCGGCAACGCGCCGAGTGCCATCAACGTCATCGTCGTCGGCAGCGAATTCTTCTCCGCCAACCGGCGCGCGACAGCCGCTGCGCCAGAATGGATGATGCCGCCGCCAAGATACAACACCGGTTGCCGGGCTTGATTGATCATGGCGGCAGCGCGTTCGATGTCGCCGCGCGCAAATCGCGGGGCCGGCTCGGCACAGCCGGGGGCCGGCCAGTCAGCCACTGTGACCGGCTGCATCTGCACGTCCTTGGGCACGTCGATCAGAACCGGGCCCGGTCGCCCCGAACTGGCAATGCGAAACGCATCCGGAATGACTTCGAGCAACTCGGCGGCGGACCGCACGAGGAAGTTGTGTTTCGTGATCGGCAAACTCATGCCGTACGTGTCCACCTCCTGAAACGCATCGGTGCCGATTAACGCCGTCGGCACTTGCCCGGTAATGCAGACCACCGGGATGGAATCGAGTTTCGCGTCAGCAATGGCCGTGAGGATGTTGGTCGCGCCGGGGCCGCTTGTTGCGAGGCAAACGGCCGGCCGGCCGGTGACGCGGGCCATGCCTTGGGCGATGAAGCCGGCCCCTTGTTCATGCCGGGCGAGGACATGCCGGATGGTGCCGCGTTGCGCCAAGGCATCGTAGAGCGGCAAGTTTGCTCCGCCGGGAATGCCGGCCAAGACGCGGATGCCCTGACGTTCGAGTAACCGGACGATCAATTGGGCGCCGGTGAGTTGGTGGTTCATGTTGTCTTCTTCCTTTTTGCGGTTGTCCCGCGGCGAAGAACCGGCCAGTGGTGGGCGTTAAAAGCGCAACCCCCGCCGGCTCGCGCCGGCGGGGGTTGTTGAAATCTCTTTCAGTCCCGCTACGGCGCGAGCGACACGACGAGGACTACCAGGCCGACGAGGACTTGGTGGACTGAGGTCGGGTTGTGTTTGCGCTGCATAACGGTGGCGAATGAATACGCGGAAGCGCCCCTGCTGTCAAGACTGGCGCGGCCGCGGTAAACCGGGTAGAAGAAGGGCGCATGAGCAACGAGCGAATCCAGCAAGCCCGGCAACTCTTCGAGCGATTTCCGACCAACGACCTGTCCCGGTACAGCCTCGCCCAGGCGTTATTTGATGCCGGCCAATATGTGGAGGCCGGCGACCATTTGCAGGAGTTGTGCCGGAAGAAAGCTGACTGGATGGTTGTTCACATTCTGCTCGGGAAATGTCGGCTGCATACCGGGCCGCCGGCGGAAGCCAAAAAACTTCTCGAGCACGCCCATCAGCTCGCGGTCGCCCAACATCACGATGGGCCGCGGGAGGAGTTGGAACAGTTGTTGCGCGCGCTGTGAGAAAGTGACGGCCAACTGATCTGTCAACCAGGTCGCCGGCGAGTTCCCCGCTCACAGGGCGACAGCGTTGATGCCCGTTTGCTCGCAGAACGCAATGAGCTCGTCGTACAGACCGGCCCCGTAACCGAGGCAGGCGTACTCGTTGTTCCAAGCCTGGAGCAGTTTCTCAATGTCACAATGCGCGGTGACAAACGCGTGCGGCCAGAACGGGATGCCGCACTCGTGCCGGCGTTTCTCCAACTCGGCGCGCGATGGTTCAAATACCGTGCATCGGGCGAGCGCCATCTCGAACTGGCCGTTGACGCGTCCCAGCCGGGCCAACACGCCAGCACCGGGCTTGCAGACCAGTTCCACCGAGATGCCACCGGCTTCGCCTTCGGTCGGGATGCCGTGCTCGGCAAACTTGGCGGGCACGAGAGTGCCGGCCAGCGACGGCGGACACGCGCCATCCCCGATGATTTTGATTTCGTTGGTGGTTTTATCGATATGCTGGAGGTCGCCGTAGTAGACCGGCTCGGCGCTGAGGTCGGTGAGCAGTTTCACGGTCAGACAGGTGTTGAAGTCGCTCAACGTGGAGGTGCCGATGTGGTCGTTGAGGATCAGGCTCTGCGCGAAACATGTCGCGCTGTAGTCGTCGCCAAGGCCGGGAAACGATTGCACCGTGTAGAAATCCCAAGCCTCTTGCTTGAGGATCTGTTTGAACGCGAGGTACAGCCGGATCGACCGGTCGGCGGTGTCGCCAACCGGTAGTGGTTCGCTGAACAGCGGCTGAATCTTGCGCCGCGCCGCCGTCAACTCCGCCGGCGTGATCGCCTGCGCCGTCCGCAACAACGCGGTCGTGTCGCGCGAGTCAATATCAATGCCGAACTGCCGCATCCATTGCGACGGGTCCGCGACACCGCACGTCTGTCCCATCCCGCGCCCGCCGAACACGCCGCAAGTGCTCTGGTTGAGCCGCTGCTTCAGCGCGCTGGCCCGGCAATAGGCCGCGACCTTCGCCACTTCGCCGGTATCGCCATAAACGAACCGGTGCGACAATCCGATCTCCTTGCACGCGCCTTGCATCACAAGGCCGCCGACGGGCCGCCAGCCTTGCGAGCCGGGATGCGTCCAGAGCACAATGCCCTTGCCGGTACCGGCGAAGTCCCGAAGGGCACCGATCAAATGCGCCGCCCAAACCCACGTCCCGGAGAACAGCACCACGGCATCCACGTCATCCATCTTCTTAAATTTCGCAAAGCACTCACGCGCCTCGCTCTTCGACGCGATGACCACCTCGTGCAGGACAAGTTGCAGACCGGCCTCGCGCAACGCCTTCTTCGCGCCGGCCACAATCTTGTCGTCAATGAACGGTGCGCCCAGCGGATCTTTCAGTCCGTCCTTGTGGACGCCATACACAATGAAGCCAACTTTGGGTTTGATCATAGATTCTCTTTCAGTTTGGGAATGAGCTTGCACGCGTTTTGGAAATAGATCTTAGCCAACACATCCTTCGGCAGCCCGATGCCGTGGATGCGCCAGCGATATCGGCCGAACGTTCCGTCGTAATCAGGCGGGACGAAGTCCTCGTCATACGTCTCCAAAAACCGGAAGTAGCACCGGTACATCTCCCGCGTCGCCGGCATGTCGCTACCGAAATAGATCCGGTCCTGGTACCGAAGGAAGAACTCGCGCGCCCGGTACGGTTGGCGGCCAAGTTCATCAAGCCGGGCGGAGAAATCAATGAACGCGTTCGGGCATTCGTCAAGGAGCTGGCCGACGTAATCGAGATTCTCCGGCCAATTGGCGACATGCGGCAGCAGGAATGTCGTCCGCGGATGCGATCGGATCAGGTTCCGGTAACGCCTTTGAAGTTCGGCGAAACTGGGAAACTTCGGATCGGCGAAACTCCACGCCGGATATTTCTGAAGCGTGCCGGAGTGTTCATTTTCCGGCGTGACCGGCTGGAAGAAGCCGTAGGGATCGGCCTGATGAATCAAGACCGGCACGCCGAGCTTGCCGGCTTCAGCCCAGATCGGCGCGAGCCGGTCATCGTCGCAGGCGATCAACTTTCCTGCTCCATCCCGGTAGTGCAGGCCAAGTTCTTTCAAGACCTTCAGGCCGCGCGCGCCGCGCTGGACGTGGTCGCGCAACGTGGCGCAACAGCGGGCGGCAAACGTGTCGTCAAACACCGGCTGCGCAAACTCCGCCATCGTAAACCCGTAGAAGCGGCCGGGATGCTGGGCGGTGTTGGCGAAGAAGTTCTCGATCTTGCCGGCGCTGAGCAGGTAGCCGCCGCCCCCCCATTGAATGGTCACATTGGCGGTCAAGTCGCAGTAAGCGACGACACCAACTTCGTCCATGACCTGCACGACGTTGGCAAGTGTGTCCCATTTCGCCCACAGATGATTGTGCGCATCAATAACCGGCCAAGCAGCGCGAGCCGGGATGTTCTCAGGCCGCACGAGGTAGTTCGACGTCATGCGCTGGCCTCCTCCCAGCGAAACTTGGAGCGGATGCAGATATGCTCAGGATGGTAATAGCTGACAAAGAGCCCGGCCGGCTGATTCGTGGTGGCGTAATACACTTCGGTGGACCGCAACACCGGCTGACCGACGGGCCAGTCCAACCGCTCCGCAATCTCGGCCGTGGTCGCCATCGCTTCGACGGTCTGCTCACAATGCCGAATTTGAAATCGCCCGCGCTTCATCCAGATCTCAATAAAATCCACGTGGGCGAGATCCGGGCGAGTCAGCCGGCCGGTGAAGGCGGCCGCGATGGTCGCCTGATCCCAGGCCACCGGCGTGCCGGCCAGTTTGTCCACGCGTTCCGCGTACAAAACCAGATCTGCCGGTGCCACCTGCAACAGGGTGCTGCGCGGCTCGCCGGCCGGCTCCTGCCGCGCCACCACCACCGTTCGCCGGAGTTGCGGGGCATGACTGCGGATGCTGCCCGTATAATCAATCATCAGCGGAATCCGCCGGCCGGGGTTGGGAGCGACATACGTGCCGCTGCCATGGCGGCGCTGAATCAGTCCCTCATGGGTCAGTAATTGCAGCGCATGCCGAATTGTGATTCGTGAGACCTGCAACTGGCGACACAGCACCCGCTCCGCCGGCAGTTGTTGCCCGCACGGGCGGCGTCCACTGAGTATCTGGTCGCGCAACTTGGCGGCAGCGCGACAATAGGCCGGGGTCTTCAATTGGTTATAACCAATTATCACACCCGCCTACCAGCGTCAACGACCGTCATTACCGGCGGGAAGCGGGTCCACTTCTCAGTTCGGGCCAAAGCACCGGACAGCCGGGAGGACTGATGGGGGATGCGGCTGCCGATGACGGGGAGGTTGATCGAGGTGCTGGACTTGCCGGGTCACGTCCCGCCAGTGGTAGGTCGGCGGGCGTTGGCCGCCGGCCAGAAAGGATTTCCAGAGGTGATACACCTCGCCCAATTCCAATAATTCCCGCGAATACAAATCCAACCCGCCGGCCACTGTGCCGAACCGGGTCCGGCGTTGGGTCTCGACCTGTCGCCCGGCCACCCAGATCCGATGCAGGTTGAAATCCCGCACCGGCAAGACCTGCCACTCGACGGCATACCGGCGGTGATGCGCCCAGACTTGAAACATATTCCCGGCGCAGTCGTAACAAGTAAGGGCCGCCAAACCGGAGGAGTGCGCCAATTGCTGTAATAAACCGGGAATGTCCGCCGGGTGGATGTCCACCAACTGCCGCCCCGCCGGCAGTTCGACCACGTTGCGTTTGGGTAAACCAATGAGCCGGTTGCTGGTTGCGTTCACGACCGTAAGTTCCGCGTCCCATACCGCCCAGAGCAGTTGGTTGGGCAGCCAGTCCGGTGCACGCAATGGATGGCGGAGGCGGATGAACCGCGCCGCGCCGGTGACTGTCTCCAGCGGGGCCACGAAAATCTCACTCAACTCCGACCGGCATCGGTCAAGCACTTTGCTCAAGCGGGGATAAACCTGCCGGACGAGAAACGGCTGGAGCGCCGCCGGTAAATCGCCGGATGCCAGTTGCGCGATGATTTGCGTGGGCGACCCTGGCAGGTCGTTGTCGGCCCATTTCCACAGGTAGAATTCGGTGGCCATGGTGGTCAGCGGCGCCAGGTGTTGCGACGGATCCGGCGGCCGGGCCGGGGATCAAACCAGATCGACGGCGCCGGTTGGGTTTTCAGTAAATTCCAGCAGTGCTGCCAGAGAGCGGCGAGGTTGAGTATTTGTTTCATGTGGGGGCAGTCTAGTCCGGTGGGTCGGACAAAAACGGTCTGAGGATGAAAAATCTTTCCGTTGATGGTTGGACTGCCATTGTCTGAGGGGGGCTGTTATGATGAGCGACATGAAAACATCACCAACTGTTGCCGACCGCCTGTCGCGCCCGCCCTTGGCGCGGATGCTCCGCATTCACGAACGCTTGAAAGGCGAACGGTTTCCGAATTGCTCGCAACTGGCGCTGGACTTGGAAGTCGCCACCAAGACCGTGCAGCGGGACATTGATTTCATGCGCGACCGGCTGGATTTGCCGATCGAGTTTGATTTTCGCCGCAACGGCTTTCACTACACGGAGCCGGTCAAGAATTTCCCGACGGTGCAGGTGACGGAGCAGGAGTTGATCGCGCTGTTCATTGCCGAGAAGGCGGTGGCGCAGTATCGGGGCACGCCGTTTGAGAAACCGTTGCACGCGGCGTTCGAAAAGTTGACGGAGGGGTTGACGGACAGCGTGTCCTTTCGCTGGGCGGACTTGGATTCGACCATTTCGTTTCGCGCGTTGGGGATGACGGTCGCGGATTTGGAAATGTTCGAGATCATCAGTCGCGCGGTGTTGCGGTCGGAGGAATTGGAGTTTCAGTATCACAAGCTGGCCGGGCGCGGGCACGAGCCGCGGCGCGTGCAGCCGTATCACTTGGGTTGCATCGAGAATCAGTGGTACCTCTTTGCGTTCGACTTGGTGCGGCAACAGATCCGGACATTCGTGCTGGGGCGCATGCGCGAAGTCCGCGTGACTGGCCAGCGGTTCACGCGGCCGGCGGATTTCTCGCTGACCAAACATCTGGGCGACAGCTTTGGCGTGTTCTCCCCCGACGGCAAACCACAAGAAATCCGGATCCGATTCGACGCGTTTGCGGCGCGGTTGGTCCGTGAACGCAAATGGCATGCATCACAAAAAGTCAAAGAACTGGCGGATGGTGAGATTGAGTTGAGCTTGAAACTCGGGAGCCTTACGGAAATCCAGCGGTGGATTTTAAGCTGGGGCGAACATGCGCGCGTGCTCGCACCGGAGACATTGCGCAAGCAAATCGCCCGGTCGGCGGAGAAACTGTTGGCGAGCTACGCTGAGTCCTGATTTAATCGGCAGATGCAACTGAGTTTCCCTTTCGCCGTGACCAGTTTGGCGGAGGCGTTGAACCGCGGACTCAAAGTGGAATTTCCCGCGAACGCCAACGCGCTCCGGGTGACCTTCGGCAGCAAGTCAACCGTCGTGCTCAAAGCTGACGCCGATACCTTGAAGGGGGTCGGCGTGGCAACGGCGGTGGAGTTTGGCGTTGTGAAAAATGACACCAAGGGTCACCCGAAGCGCCATGAGTTTGTGGCGCTGGCGAGCGGGTAGTTACGCGCCGAGCCGAAATCCCACCGCGGCCAATTTCGCTCGAAGTGTCGCACTGGCACCGCGGAGCGTCAGGGTGGTGTTGAAAAACTCGCGGCGGACCGGGTAGTCGGCGCGTTGCTTGTCGAACTCGCGGATGTTGGCGCGCAGCCGGGAGTCATCGGTGGTGATGTCGTAAACCTGTCGGATCGTTTCGCGCAGCACGTCCTCATCATCGCCGGCGGCATCCACGACCACCGGCTGCGCCGCCGGCAAGCTCGGTTGCCACGTCGCCGGTAACGCAAAATGCCGGCAAGCCGCTTCATAAATCATGCGGGTGCCGGTCACTTTGCCATCGAAGCTGTAGCCGGCAATGTGCGGGGTGCCGAGGTCGACGACATCGAGCAACTCGGGCGAGATGTTCGGTTCGCCTTCCCACACGTCGAGCACGGCGGCGGAGATGCGGTCGGCATCGATGGCTTTGAGCAACGCGCGATTGTCCACGACCGGGCCCCGGGAGCTGTTGAGGAGGATGAATCCTTCCAGATTGTCATGGTGAAACATGTGCCGGGTGGTTTCGAGGAGCGGCACGTGGACAGTCACGATGTCGGCAGTGGTCGCCGGTTCGAGCAGACCGAGCGGCGGATCGTTTTGGAGGACGCGCATCCCCAGTGCGCGGGCATACCGGACGACCTTTGAACCGACGTTGCCGACGCCGATGACTCCGAGTGATTTGTCGCGGAGGCGGAATTTATGCCGGTGCGCCAGCTCGAGCAGCGCGGCGATGATGTATTCGGCGACGGAATTGGCATTGCAGCCGGCGGCGCTGGCGAAGCCGATCCCGCGGCGGGCCAGGAATTGCTCATCCACGTGGTCGGTGCCGATGGTGGCAGTGGCGACGAACTGAACTCGGGAGCCGTCGAGCAATGCCGCGTTGACCGGCGTGACGGAGCGGATGAGAAGTAGCTCGGCGTCGCGGAGATGGGCGGCGGTGATCTGCCGGCCGGGGACCAGGGTGATGTCGCCGAGCTCAGCAAAAGCTTCGCGCACGAAGGGGATGTTGGGATCGGCAACGATCTTCATGGCGCTGAATCAACCCAGGCGTTGGAGCAACTCCGCACTCATCGCGATGCCGCGATAAAAGTTGTTCAACTCCATCTTCTCGTTCGGCGAATGCCAGTTGTCATCGCCCAGACCGAGACCGACCAACAAAATTTCGCCGCGCAGATGTCGGCGAAAGACGTCGAGGATTGGCAGGGTGCCGCCTTCGCGCACACAGACCGGCGGCTGGCCGAACGCTTTTTCCAACGCGACCAACGCCGCTTTCGCACCGCGCCCGGTGGGCGGCGTGAGAAAGGCCGGCGCGCAGTGGCCGGGTTCAATCGTCAACCGGACGGTCTTGGGGCAGTGCCGGCGGAGGTGGCGGATGACTTGGGCGCGGACTTTTTCGGGTGATTGATTCGGGACCAGCCGGCAAGTGATCTTCGCACTGGCCCAAGCGGGGACGATGGTTTTGCTGCCGGGCCCTTGGTAGCCGCCGGTAATGCCGTTGATCTCGAACGTTGGCCGGGCCCACCGGCGTTCGAGGGTGGTGTAGCCGGTTTCGCCGGTCACGGTGGGGGCGCCAAGCGCGGCGGCGTACCGTTTGTCATTGACCGGCAATTTGCGCCACGCGCGGCGTTCCCAATCGGCGAGCGGTTGGACGGCGGCGTAGAAACCGGGAATGGTGACGCGGCCTTTCGCATCGGTGCAAGTGGCGAGGAGCCGGGCGAGTTGCATGACCGGGTTGGCGACGCTGCCGCCGAAGACGCCGGAATGGAGGTCGCGGCCGGGGCCGTCGAGGCGGACTTCGAGCGCCGTCAGTCCACGCGTCGCGTAGGTGAACGTGGGGAGGTCTTTGGCGTACATGCCGGTGTCGGAGATGATGATGTATTCCGCGCGGAGACGGCGGGCGTGTTGTTTGCAGAATTTCATCAGTGCTTCGCTGCCGATTTCCTCTTCGCCTTCGATGAGGAAGGTGAGGTTGACGGGGAGCGGCTGGCTGGTGGCGAGGAGGGCTTCGACAGCTTTGACGTGGGCGAAGAATTGGCCTTTATTGTCCGACGCGCCGCGGCCGTGGATTTTGCCGGCGCGCACGACGGCACCGAACGGCGGAGTTTTCCAGAGGTCGAACGGTTCCGGTGGTTGAACATCGTAATGGCCGTACACCAGCACCGCCGGCAAGCCCGGCAGTCGCGGAGTGCTGGCTTCGACGATGGGGTGACCGGCGGTTTTATGGACGATGACGCGCAGGCCGATTTGCCGGAAATGGTTGGCCACCCAATCACAGCAGGCGCGGATGTCACCGGTGTGTTTGGGTTGGGCGGAGACGCTGGGAAAGCGGACGAGTTGTTGGAGTTCGGTCAGAAACCGGGCGCGGTGGCGGCGGAGGTATTGTTCGAGCATGGCGGCATTGTCCCCGTTTTTGCTTTCCGGTGCAACTGCCGGGGATTAGACTCCGCTCGTGCGCACGGCCTTCGACCAACGCGAGTGCCAGAACCTCAAGAACGCCCTCGGCAAAGAGTGGCTCGAAACCAACGGGCTGGGCGGGTTTGCGTGCTCGTCCATCATTGGCGCGAATGTTCGCAAGCAAAGCGGCTGGCTCATCGCGGCGCTGCGGCCGCCGGTCGAGCGGTTCGTGTTGTTGTCCAAAATCGAAGACCGCGTGGTCGTCAACAACCACGAAGTGCATCTCTCGACGAACATTTACCCGGGCACGGTATTTCCGCATGGGTTCAACATTCAGAACGAATTCCGGTTGCGCCCGTGGCCGACATTCCGGTATGTGAGCCACGATTTCGCAGTGGAGCGCAGCATCTGTCTGATTCAGGGCGAGAACACGGTGGTGATCAGCTACCAAAACACCGGCTCGCCGGCGCCGATTGAAATCAAAGCGCGCCCGCTCCTTGCGTTCCGTGAATACAACGATCTGGCCGAGCGCAACGACGACGTCAATTTCAAGGTGGATCAAGCAGCGGGCGTGATTTCGGTCCAGCCGTATCCGAAATTGCCGCGGTTGTATTTCTCCGGTACGCCCTTTACCTGTGAAGTCAAACCGGATTGGTACAAGCGGTTTCAGTACCCGGTCGAACAAGAGCGCGGCTTGGATTTTGAGGAGGATTTGTTCACCGCGTTCGAGTTGACCTTCAAACTCCGGGCCGGCGAGACCGCGCACCTGATTGTCTCGACCGAAAACCGCACGGACGCCGGCAAACTCCTGGAGGCCGAACGCAAACGCCGGAAAGCCTACGAAAAAGAACCCGATCCCACCCGGCAAGCGTTGCTCATCGCAGCCGATTCGTTTATCGCACGGCGCGGCAAAGAGGCGACCACGGTGCTGGCCGGTTATCCCTGGTTCACCGACTGGGGGCGCGACACGATGATTGCCTTGCCGGGGTTAACGTTGACTTCCGGCAAGTTCGCCGTGGCGAAAAAGATTCTTCTCAGCTTCGCCCGGTACATTGATCGCGGCATGATTCCGAACGTTTTCCCTGATGCCGGCGAGACACCAGAATACAACACCGTGGATGCGTCGCTGTGGTTTGTGGTGGCGGCGTGGAATTATTGGCAGGCCAGTGGCGATGCGGCCGGGGCAAAGGAATTGTTGCCGGCGTTGTCGGAGGTGGTGAAGTTTTACCGGGACGGCACGCGGTATGACATATTTGCTGACAGGGACGGTTTGATCTCCGCCGGTACGCCCGGCACGCAGCTCACGTGGATGGATGTGAAAGTGGAAGGTTACGTGCCTACACCCCGGCACGGGAAGCCGGTCGAAATCAATGCGCTGTGGTTGAATGCGCTGTTGATGTTGGCGGAGATGGAAGAGAAGTTGGCGAATGATATTCAGGCCGCGGTCATTTTGCGAAAACTGGCCGATCAGGTTGCGAAAAGTTTTGTGAAGACGTTCTGGAATGCCGAGGGTGGGTATTTGTTTGATGTAGTGCAGGGAAATTTCCGCGACCCGGCCATTCGTCCCAACCAGATTTTTGTCGTCAGCCTGCCGCATTCACCCCTCGATAAAGCGCAGCAGAAAGCAGTGTTTGACGTGGTCACAAAACATTTGCTGACCCCCTATGGTCTCCGGTCATTGGCGCGGGGCCATGAGAAATATGCCGGGCGCTACACCGGTAGCACCTTCAAGCGCGACTGCGCGTACCACCAGGGCACGGTCTGGGGTTGGCTCATCGGGCCATATTGCGACGCATACGCGAAAGTCAACGGAACCGGTAAGCAGCAGAAGAAGGAGATTGCCGGGTTGCTGACCGGCTTGATCGCGCATCTGGATGAAGCCGGCCTGGGATCGGTTTCAGAAATCTTTGAAGCCGACGCGCCGCATCGGCCGGTGGGTTGTTTTGCGCAGGCGTGGAGCGTGAGTGAGTTGTTGCGCGCCTACGACACCTACGTGAAATAACGCCGCCGGCATCGCATTCAAAAAAGTCTTTGACAGGTCGTTTACTTATGTTAATCTATGGCAACTTGAGTAAGATACTAAAGATTATATGAAGGCTTCGGTAAAGAGTGATTATGCATGCCGTGCAGTGGAGGCCTTGGCGCTCCATCATCCGAATGTCCGGCCATTGCGGATTGATGATATCGCGCAGCGGGAGGCGATACCGGCGAACTACCTCGTCCAGATTTTAATTGAGTTGAAGAGCAATGGATTGATCCAGAGTCGGCGCGGTAAGGCGGGGGGGTATGTGTTGGCGAAATCACCAAAGGAAATCACTGTGGGTGATGTACTTAGGGCTGTTCAAGGTGATGTTTTGGAAATGCCGATGCTCACCGAATCACGGTGCCCAGACGAGATCAAACGGGCGTGGCGGCGGATCAAAGTAGCGGCGGAAGGTGTCGCCGATACGATAACGTTCGAGGATATCTGCGCCGACGCGAATGGCCGGCCACAGATGTATTACATTTGACCGCGCCGGGTTGTTTGCTATGAAGGCGATTTATCAGGAGAAAAATCTATGGCGATTAACGTAAGAATTCCGACTCCGTTGCGCAAGCTGACCAAGGACAAAGATGTGGTTCAGGCGGCCGGCGGGACTGTCGGGGCATTGGTGGATGATTTGGAGAAGCAATTTCCCGGGTTGAAGGAGCGGATCTGCGATGATCGGGGCGAATTGCGCCGGTTCGTGAACATCTACCTGAACGAGGAAGACATCCGGTTTGCTCAGGGCAAGGAGACCCCGGTCAAAGATGGCGATGAGATTTCAATCATCCCCGCCATCGCCGGTGGCTGGTAAGGGAGCAGTGAAGTTTACCCCAGAAGAGATCAAGAATCTCGCGGAGCAGTTTGAAGGGCAGCCGCCCCGCGACATTCTGCAGTGGGCTGCGGATAATTTCAGCCCGCGACTCGCGATTTCTTCTGCCTTTGGGCCGGAAGGACTGGTCATCATTGATATTGCGCTGCGGAAAGTCACACCGCGCATCCCGGTGTTCACCATTGATACCGGATTCATGTTCCAGGAAACCAACGATCTGATCGCGAAAGTCGAGGCGGAATACGGCCTCATCGTCGAGCGCCTGCATCCCGAGTTGACCCCGGCACAACAAGCGGAGCGGCACGGCCCCGAGCTTTTCCGTCGTCATCCGGACCAGTGCTGCTATTATCGAAAGGTGTTGCCGCTGCAAAATAAACTCGTGGAACTCGACGGAATGGTGACGGGCTTGCGTCGCTCGCAAGGTGAATCGCGCAAGGGCGCGAAGATTTTACAGATGCAGGAAACACCCGCCGGTTATCGGTACGTCAAAATCAATCCACTCGCTGCATGGAGCAAAGAAGAAGTCTGGTGGTATCTCGTCAGCCGCCAGCTTCCCTACAACGCGTTGCACGACCAGGGCTACGCCAGCATTGGCTGCACACCGGATTGCTGCACGCGGCCGACACAAAATGGCGAAGACGAACGCGCCGGACGCTGGGCCGGTACGGACAAGAAGGAATGCGGCCTGCACACGTTCGCCGCGAACATTTAATTTTATGGACCACCTCGACAGACTGGAAAATCAAAGCATCTACATCATCCGGGAGGCGTTCACAAAGATCGAACGACTCGCGATGTTGTGGAGCGTGGGCAAAGACTCGCAAACCATCATCTGGCTCGCGCGCAAAGCGTTCTTCGGCCATGTGCCGTTCCCATGCGTGTTCATGGAAACGAGCTACGACATGCCGGAGCTCATCGAGCTCCGCGACAAGCTCACGAAAGAGTGGAAGCTCAATCTCATCATCGCCCGCAACGACGAAGCCCTCGCGCAAGGCATGAACCACAAGCTCGGCCGTGTCGTCTGCTGCTCGGCGTTGCTTAAGGAAAACCTCAAGAAGACCGTCGAGAAGCACAACTTTGGCGGCCTCATCGTCGGCGTCCGGCGCGACGAAGACCCGACGCGGGCGAAGGAGCGCTACTTCAGTCCGCGCGACAAAAACATGGAGTGGAACGTCGAAGACCAGCCGCCGGAACTCTGGGATCAGTTCAACACCGACATGGCCGGCGGCACGCACCTCCGCGTTCATCCGCTTCTCCACTGGACCGAGATGAACATTTGGGAATACGCCGAACGCGAGAAGATCCCGAACGTCCCGCTCTACTTTGCCAAGGGCGGCAAGCGATACCGGTCGCTCGGCTGCGTGCCCTGCACGTACAGTATCGATTCGCACGCCGACACCTACGACAAAATCCGCGAAGAACTCCGCACCACTAAAAAGAGCGAACGCAGCGTCCGCGCGCAAGACCAGGAAAGCGAAGATGCCTTCGAGAAACTCCGCCGCGACGGCTACATGTGATTTCCATGACTCAACCCTCAGAACAACTTAAAATCGTCATCGTCGGTCACGTCGACCACGGTAAATCCACGCTCGTCGGCCGGCTGTTCTACGACACCGGCTCGCTGCCGGACGGCAAATACGAAAAGATCAAGGCGTCCTGCGAACATCGCGGCATGCCCTTCGAGTGGGCGTTCCTGATGGATGGCTTGCAAGCCGAGCGCGACCAGAACATCACCATCGAGACCGCGCAAATCTGGTTTCGCACGCCGAAGCGGCAATACGTCATCATCGACGCGCCCGGCCACAAGGAGTTTCTTAAAAACATGGTCACCGGCGCCGCCAATGCGCAAGCCGCCCTCCTGCTCATCGATGCCAACGAAGGTGTCCAGGAACAATCCCGCCGGCACGGTTTCCTGCTCTCGCTCTTGGGCGTCAAACAAGTGGCTGTCGTCGTCAACAAGATGGATCTCAAGGGCTACAGCCAAGCCACCTTCGCCGCCATCGAGAAGGAATACCGGGCGTTTCTGACGCAGCTCGGCGTCACACCGAAACTGTTCATTCCGATTGCCGCGTATCACGGCGAAAACATCGCGAAGAAATCAACCCAGATGCCGTGGTATACCGGCCCGACCGTCCTGGAAGCGCTCGACCAATTCGAGATTGCGCCGCCGGACGCCAATCTGCCGTTGCGGTTTGCGATCCAAGACGTTTACCGGTTTGACCACCGGCGCATCCTCGCCGGCCGCATCGAAGCCGGCACGATCAAAGTCGGCGACACGATTTTGTTTTCGCCACGCAACAAGATCAGCCACGTCAAATCCATCGAAGCCTGGCCCGGCGAAGGCCGGCAATCCGCCAGCGCCGGTGAGTCCATCGGGATCACCCTGGCCGAGCAAATCTTCGTTGAACGCGGGCAGATCGGGTCGCACGAAGACCATGCGCCGATCGAAGCCGATGTCTTCAAAGCCAAACTCTTCTGGCTGGGGCGGCAGAACCTCGAAGTCGGCCGCCGGGTGAAATTGAAACTCACTTCGACCGAAGTCGAATGCCACATTCAATCCATCGAGAAAATCATTGATGCCTCGACATTGGCGGAGAAGAACCAGAATTTCGTGGCTCGGAATGATGTCGCCGAAATAACCGTCCGCACGAAATCCCCCATCGCGCTTGATAACTACGACCGCATCGTGCCGACGGGCCGATTTGTGATTGTGGACAAACACATGGTTGCCGGCGGCGGTGTCATCTCGAAGGGTGAGTACCCTGACCGGCGCGAGATCCTCTCCGGCGTGAAGAGCCAAAACATTTTCTGGTCGAAGGGCAAGATTGACCGGGAAGCCCGCGAGAAACGCAATAAACACAAGGGCGCCATCATCTGGCTGACCGGCCTGAGCGGCGCCGGCAAATCCACCATCGCGACAGATCTCGAACGCGAACTGTTCACAATGGGGCTGCACACGTACATCCTCGACGGCGACAACATCCGGCATGGCTTGAGCGCCAACCTCGGTTTCTCCCCCGAAGACCGGCAGGAGAACATCCGCCGCGTCGGCGAAGTGGCGAAGTTGTTGATGGATGCCGGCGTGCTCGTCATCACGGCGTTCATTTCGCCATACCGGGATGATCGCCGGCTGGCGCGGTCACTGGTGGATGACAACGACTTCATCGAAGTCTACGTCAATGCCCCGGTCGAGGTTTGCGAACAGCGCGACCCGAAGGGACTGTATAAGAAAGCGCGGGCCGGTCAGATTCAAAACTTCACCGGCATCAGCGCCCCCTATGAAGCCCCGGAAAAACCTGAAGTCGAAGTCCGCACGGATACCCAGAGTGCCGCCGAATGCGTTGCGCAGATCATTGATTACCTGAAAGTCGCGCATATTGCGCAGGACTTCACGATTTGATAGGGTAACGCCGATGCCCGAAGCCCAAACTGCGGAAAAATTGCGGGCGCCGCTGGTGCGCCAGTTCTCGGTGTTCTTGGAGAATAAAGTCGGGGCCTTGCTCGAACTCACGCGCACCCTCAAAGATGCCAACATCCATGTTTGCGGTATTTCAGTCGTGGACACTGCCGACACGGCAATCATCCGGGTCATAGTGGACGATCCCGAGAAATGCCGCGATGTCTTGCATGAAGCGCGGATTACGGCCGGCGAATCCAGCGTGGTGATTCTCGAACTCCCGCGCGGCCCGGAGAAGCTCGATCTTGTGTTACGCACACTGGTCGCCGCCGAGGTGAACATTCAATACACGTATTCGCTGATGGTGCGACCGCGCGACAAGGCATTACTGGCACTCAGCAGTGATGATCCCGAATACGCGCGCGAGGTGCTCGACAAAGCCGGTTACGCAGTGTTGAGCCAGAAGGATATCTCCCGGTAATGCCCAGCAACCCCACTCCGTCCGGTCTCGCCATTGTCGTTTGCGATCAGATCATCGAAGACAAGGCCACGAGCAAAAAATCGCTCATCGGCATCTTCAACAACATCGCCAGCCCGACGTTCCCCTGCCGCCACCCGCAGCTTTCCGTCTTCGTGTCGCTGACCGAAGGCCGCGGCACGTATCAAGCCCGCGCACGAATCGTGAACGAGGAGACGCAAGAGTCAGTCACCGAGGTCAACGGCCAGATTCAGTTGCCGGATGTGAACATGGTCGCTGAACTTGTCTTCAACTTCATCGGCCTCGAGTTTCCCGCGCCCGGCCTCTACTCCATCGAATTCTACTGCGACGACGCGTTGATTCTCGAACGCCGCTTCCACGTCATGCAAGCCAAGCCGCCACCCAAGGGGCCGCCACCGGAAGAAATGTGAACCCGGCCCCGAAGCGCGTCGAAATTCCGCCGTTCCCCGGCGGCAAACGCATCGCCGTCACCACCAGCTTTGACGACGGCGTCGTCGAAGACCGGCGCGTCGTCGCGGCGTTCAACGAGTGGGGACTCAAAGGCACATTCAACCTCAACTCCGGCGGCCTCGACGGCAAAGGCCACATCGCCGCCAGCGAAGTGTCATCGCTCTACCGCGGCCACGAAGTCGCCGTCCACACCGTCACCCATCCGCACCTGCCGAAACTCGATTCCACGCAGATCGCTCGCGAAGTCCTCGACGACCGAATCGCCCTCGAAGATCTCGTCGGCTACCCCGTCCGCGGGATGGCCTATCCGTTCGGCACCTACAATCCGATGGTCATCGATTGCCTCCGCCAACTCGGCATCGTCTACGCCCGCTCCACGGAGAATGCCGGCAACTGTTTCCCGCCCACCGAACCGCTCGCCTGGAAAACCACCGCGCACCAGTATGCCCGCGAACCCGATACCGTGCCGGAACGCTTCGCCAAACTCTGCGAGAACCCCAACTACAGCGGCGTCTTCTTCATCTGGGGGCACACGTACGAGTTTGACCGCAAGAACGACTGGCCGAGTTTCGAGCGCATCTACCGGCCGCTCGCCGGCAAGCCCGATGTCTGGTACTGCACCAACATCGAACTGTTCGACTACGAAGCCGCCCGGCACCGCCTCGTCATCGCCGCCAACCGCGCCACCGCCTTCAATCCGAGCGCGCTTCCCGTCACCCTCTGTGCCGATGGCAAACTCGTCGTCATCCCGCCCGGCCAGACGACTCCCCTGCCGGCCGCGTAATCACCCCGGGCCGGTCGGAGTGTGCTGGCCAGCCGCGCCCTCCAGAAGACCCTCGAGCATCGCGCCGGCAGCCCACAGATTGAGACCAAGTTCGGTGCTGGCCGGTGTGCCATCGGCCCACTTCGCAATATGCAGACCATCGGAGGCGCAATACCGTTCGCCGGTCCAACCGAAGCGACCATAACCGGTTTTCGCCGGGAACAATTCCAGACAGTTCAGCGCCCAGATCAACGAGTCCGCGAGCCGCTGGCGAACATGACGGTCGCCGGTAAGGTCGGCCAAGTAACGCAGATCGCCGGCAACCAGCAGCCCCATCGGATGAATATGCGGATTGGAGACCGAGGTGAGCGACCCGCCGCAGGAATGCCAACCGGCAGAAGCGAGCGGCTCGGCGAGCGGACGGGTGTTGTAGAGGTAACGCCAAAGAAACTCATACTCGGCGCCGAAGGCAAGCCATTCCAGAAACCGCGGCTCACCGGTCAGCTCGTGCGCCAGCCGCGTCGCGCGAATGAACGCCAGCACGCCTTCTTCGTCGTTGGATTTCCACGTGTCCATCGGCGTGCCCCAGACGTCGAGGGTGCGGACTTGCTTCTCGTAGCATGTCAGCCCGCGGATCCCGGCATCGAGATACCGCCGCTCGCCGGTCAGTCGGTGCGCCAGCAACAGCGCCGCCGCCCACCAGCAACCGGCAAAACCTTCCCAGTCCAGCACTTCCCGGCGATCCACCGCGTAGGCGTAGCCAAGATGGCCGTCGGCGCGTTGCAACGTCAGGATCGTCTCCAATGCTTCGAGTGCGGCGGCGCGCCACGCGGATACCGGCCGTTCGCCATGGGATTCCATCAACGCCGCCGCGCGCAGGAGATACCACGCGGCTTCAGCATTCGTGTACGCCGAATGCCGGTCGCGATTAGTGTTGCCGCTCCACCAGTAGTTGACGGTCGGCTGCCAATCCTCCGTGAACGCGTCCCAAAACAGACCGTTGGCCGGGTTCTTGTGCCCGGCAACCCGATCCAACGCCTCGAGCGCGGCTGCGCGCCACGACGTCTCACCGAACCGGTACGACGCTGCGAGTAACGGATACGCCACGTTGACCCCGCCGACCCACGCGATGGCCCGGCCGCCAACCTTCCTTTCCGTCATCTTCCCCGGCAGCCCTTTGCATGTGACCGCAATGAACGCGCGCCGCGCCGGATCCCACGCATCGCGTACCATCATTTCGGAAACGGCGCGCATCGCAGTCTCAGCCGTAAGGTTGGTTCGCGGCGGCTCGTAGTAATCGCCGTACAGCTCGCGCACCAATGCAAAGAGGTGTTCACGCCCGACATCGCGCTTGAGGCACAGGTCCAACCGGAATTCCACGACAGCGCCCGCCGGCAAGCTCGCGGCGGAAGGCGCGCCCCAGGTGTCTTTGTTGATGAATTGGCACGGCGCATTGGAAAAACCGACGCTGAACCCAACCGCTGCCGGCAACGCGGCGCACAAGCCGGTCGGAATCCCACCGCCGACGTACGGGCTGCCGGCGATGCCGAGGTAACCGCCGCCGGGCAAGAATGCCACCGCCAGTGGAGCGGCCGCCCGGTCGGTTCGAAATTTCCACTCGGGCGCACACGACGGCGCGGCGGTGTGCGGCGTCAGGTTCGGAAAATGACCGGCTTGGGAGCGTGAAAGATTGTTATCACCAAACAGCACCCCCGGTATGACGTGATAGGCGCCGGGTGAGTGCGCCAACAACCGGATCTCGACGCGCAAAGGCCGGGACACCTCAATCCGGCACCGGTAACGCCACCGCCCGGCTGAGGTCGGCCCGGTGTCGAGCGGCTGGAATTGCACACGAACATCGCTCGGCTGCGGGGCAACCGGACCGTTTTCGTCAAAGAGCAGAACTTCCGGCGTGAGCCGCAGTTCGCCATCCTGCAATGTCGGACTGTTGGTCATGATTTAGTTTTCGTGCGGCGGATCCCAGCAATCGCTATCCATGATTTCTCCCTCGCTTCTAGAACTCCAACACAATCTTGCCCGCACCGGCAAGTGTAACAGTGTCAGCTTGCGAGTCATATTTCCCGCCAGAGCAGTTTCTTGCCTTCAGACCCAACGGATGTGGGAGCCGGAGCGCAACGCTGACTGGCTGCCGGGCCGGCTCGTGAAACTTCACAGCAGCCTCGATGCGGCCGACCTCCACCTGCGAGCGAACCGTCAACGAGAACTTGCCGAAATAGCTGGCGACACGCTCCAGTTTGATTTCCTTCCCCTGCTCCAACCACGCGCGCGGCACGCCGGTCAGCAACCGCAGCGTCGGGCCGTCTTCGAGCCAGAGCATCCATCGCGTCTGCATCAAGAACCAACCCTCTTCGTGCGTCTTGTGCGGACTCGCGCCAAAATATTGTTCCCAAAACGTATACGTCTCCCGGTCTGCCAACGCGGCGAACTGGTTGTAGTAAGCCTTCAAAAATGCCGCCGTCTCACCCCGCCGGAGATGGGCGTAATCATGCCGGACATAGTACGGCTGACTCAGCCCGGCATTCTGGAGCGTGAACAACTCATGGTGCGACTTCAACAGACACTCGCCCATCCACTCCTGCGCATCGATGACTTCCTGCAAGATCAGATACAGCGGCCCAATCAACGAATCCCGGCAAGCCGTCGTGCCGTGTGAATTGCAGGGCGAACCGTCCGCGTGGAGCGCCGCCGGGCCACGCGCCTCGGCCCACGCCGGACACGTCGGCACCCACGTCCCATCCCCGAGCGGAATCACCGGCGACTCGGCCAGCACCAGCTCCACGACTTTGCGGATGTCGGCGCGCCACGCCGCGGCTTCACGCGCAAGACGCCGGTCGCCCAACATCTCGGCCGCGCGTTGCATGCCGACGTAGGCGAACCCGTTGAGCATGAATTGCCGGAACGGATCTTCCGGGTCGGCGCACTTGCCTTCGATCAAGCCCATCCCTTGCGGTGTCTTGTTCCGTTCGCGCCACGCCAGCAGGTACTCGCACGCCTTGCGCAGGTTCGGTTTGACGCGGTGCAGCCATTTCTCGTCGCGCGTATACCGGTAATGCTCGCCCAGCGACCACAATGCGCCGCCGGTCTCCAGCATGTAGCCGCCGAAGTTCTGGATGAACCCGTTCTCATGCTGCTTATCGAGGAAGAATTGCAGCGAGCGCTCGGCCAGTTTGTGCCAGCCGACCGAATCGTAGAACTGAATGATGGGCGAACTCTCCGAGCCGATGGGACTGTACACGCCGATCGTCGCGCCGCACGTGCCGTTGGGTTCGAGACCGTAGGTGATGATGTCGAGGTGTAGCAGGCCGGCACGAATCATTTCGTCGATCCGCTCTTCCGGAACGCGGATTGAAGCGGCCGCGGCGAGTTTGGCTTCCCAAAACGACCGGCATTCTTGGCGGCGCTTGTCGAAGTCGAACTTGGCCACCGCAGCGGCCCGGTCTTCCGTGAGAAACCGGTGCGGCATCGCACATTCGACCACGGCCTTCTCACCCGGTTGCAGCAACACGGCGACTTCCTGTTGGGGCATCGGCTTGCCATTGAGCCGGTTGACACTGAAGACGTGGCCGGTCTCGGTCCAACCGAAACCACGCTTCCCATCATACGGCCGCTGCTTGCAGGCAGTTTGTGGGTGGAGCGACGTCAGAAACGCGTAATGCGGCGTGGTGCCGGTATTGACCGCCTCGACGCGGATCAGCAGCACCGTTTCTTCTTCCCGGGCGATGGTTTCCTTGTCCTTGTTGGCGGCGACGATGGCCGTGTCTTTCTCGATGTGCATGTGGCCGCGGCAATACTCATCGGCCACCAGGAAGTGCGAACCGCGCAGCGTCTTGCCGGTCAACGGCGATTTCTCCAGCGTGACGAACGTCGTCAGGTGGTAAGTGATCGCGCCGTCTTGTTGCTCGGTGTGCAGGATCGGGAGGACGCGGTCTTCAAGATGCCGGCGGATGTTAATCGAACACGCCGCGCCGCGTCCGACCATCATACCGAGCTCGACGCCTTGCGGGTGACCTTCCTGCGGGATGCCGCCGGACTGCGGATACTTCGCTTGGAAGTAGCCGAGGTAGCCGCTCCGCGAGTTAAAGCCAACCCGGAACAAGCGCATGTCGCGGCTCAAGCCGAGCCAGGTCTCGCAGGCGGCATCGCGATTCTTCGCGCCGGCGTTGGCGAAGGTTTCCTCCGGCTCGCTGGCGATCCGGTCCAGTTCGCTCTGCAAACCGCGACCGCGAATGTCGTCGGCAATCTGCTGGTACTCGCGTTTGTCATCAGCCGGCACAACGGCGACCCGGTATTGCGGAATCCAGATCGGCCACTGGCTCGACACATCACGCGCAAAGAACGTGAAGCCGAACTTTTTCATTTGCACAGTCACGCGAGTGGCCGGCGCACCTTGGCCGAGCCGCGCGTCGAGGACTTCGACGACGGAGCCAGCCACCTTGCCGAGTCGTCCGTCGAGAATATTGAATTGCGCGGTCTGTGGTTCTGCAAAAACAACTCGAATCTTCATGTCATTTCCCGGGTAAAAGCTCGGTCACTGCCGCAGTAGAAGAGCCGCAGTTTGCCATTCTCTTGGATCAAGTTTGGATACTCAGTCATCTGGCTTTCCCAGCCGGTGTCCTGCGGCGGCAGCACCAGATTCTCTCCGGCCAAGCCGCGTTTCTATTTTTTGTGCATTCGCGCCGGCATAGTAAAGCCAATATTCGTCCTACCGGCGCAGCACGAACGGATTTATGCAACAACCAACACCGAATACCCCACCGCCGGGCGGTAAGTTCGGATTATGAAAGTCACGGTGCCAAGCGTGGACGAGAGCGGAATACCGGAAACGCAGCCCGTTGTTCTTGCCGGAAAAGTTCTCCATGCCGGTCGCGATTACCGGCGGCGAGAATGACACCATCGTCCCCCCCCGCAAACCACCCTCCAATTGGCTGATGCGATTCAGAAGAAGGGCAACCGGATTGTTCTCGTCATTGTACACAAAGCCGGCGGCCACGCCTCAAACTACGACGATACTGTTGCCGCACTGGAATTTGTAATCGCACGTGCACATAAAAATGTAGCTTGCGCTGCAAAACCAAATTGGCGACTACTCCTGACTGATCGCGAACCACAACTCGGGCACAAGCCGCAACCCTCTGTCTGGTGACGTAAAACAGTTATACGTCATGGCTTCACCTTGAGTCCGGCAGTCCGCGTCTGGCGGACGTGCTCTCGCGGAGACTTGCCGGTCAGCCGTCGGAACGCGGCTGCAAAATGTTGGCTCGAAGAAAAGCCGAGTTCGAGCGCCAGGGTTGTGATTGGCACGAGTTTTTGTGTCAAATACTCCTTGGCCCGTTCGATTCGCACTTGGAGCAGGTATTGCCGGGGGGGGATACCGACGTCGCGCGTGAACAACTCGGCCAAATGCGTCGGCGACACGCCGGCCACACGCGCCAAATCGGCGAGGCGCCAGGGTTGTTGGAACTGATGGTCGAGAAGTTCTTTCACGCGGACGACGGCGGGGTGTGCATCAACGAGCGATGCCCCACTCGCTCCGGTCAGGGCACGCGTCGCCTCCAGCACGAGGGCGTCCAACGCCAGGCGCATACCGACGGGGCGATTTGGTTGTGCGAGAGTGACCTCCCGGATCAGTTGCCGGAACGGCGCCACGAGGGACGCGGCGCTTGGTCGATGAATCAATGATTGGTTCTGCCACGCCTCACGCAACGTTGGGTGGCGGCGCAGCACCACTGCCAAATCCAAGGCCGCATAGTCAAAGTGATGCTTCTGTCGGACCCGCTTTACCATCTGATGTGCGATGCCCGGCCCCACCGCAAGAAAACCGCCGGGCTCCAGCCGATAGTGTTGTTTGGGTCCAGCCCACTCCGAGACGCCATTCAGTTGTAAATAGAACTCCCAAACATCATGCTGGTGCCGGCCGATGAACCACTCCGGCATTGCCCAGTGCTCGCCGCAGAACAACAACTCCGGGACTCCCGCCTCAGGATTCGCGAGGTGAAACCCGGCCAGTGTGCCTTTTGGATGAGAAACCCGCATATGTCTAGTCTTTCGGAACGACCGAAGAATATATCCATCTTCCCGAAGCCCCTGAAAGCAAAATTCCCGCCACTCCGGAAAGGTGCGAGCGTGAACTTCACCCCACAACAGATCCAACAATATCGCGAACAAGGTTACACCACCCTCCCGGGATTCTTCGACAACCGCGAGGTTGCCGCCATGCAGGCAGAACTGGCGCGCCTCCAACGCGACGGACTTTTGCGCAACGTCGCCACCGAAGGCGACGGCAAAACCAAATCCCAGACTGCGCAGAACCTGCAGATCTGTCCGCTTTCACCCAAGAGCGAATTCTTCCGTGCGCTGCCGTTCTGTCCCAAAGTCGTGGCCGCCGTCCGCGAATGTCTGGGTGATCCCGTCCAACAGCAACTCGATCAGATTTTCCTCAAACCCGCCGGCCACGGCGCCGGTACGTCGTGGCATCAGGACAACGCCTACTTCGGCATTGCTGATCCCACGCAAGGTGTCGGCATGTGGGTTGCCATGCATGATGCAACCGTTGCCAACGGAACGATGCAAGTCATACCGGGCGTTTACCGGGAGGCGCTCAAGCACACCCGCGACGACGGCAGCGATCATCACGTCCGCTGTTATCCGCACGAAGAGAAAGCCGTGCCGGTGGAAATCCGCGCCGGCGGAGCGTTATTTTTCAACTACGGCGTCCCGCATTGCACCAAGGCCAACACCACCGACAAGCCGCGCGCCGGTCTGGCCCTGCATTTCCTGCGAGCCGGTATCACCACCCGGCCCGGCCAAGCCCCACAAGGACCGATTCTGACCGGCCCCAACGCCAGCGACGGCACCAAGGAGTGGGGCGTGAAAGTGGCCGGGACGTGGGAACAACAGGTGACAAGATTGTTGGCTAACCGTGAATGACCGCGAGATCCTCCGCGAACTCGCGCGGCAAGTCCGTGAACTCGCGGACCGGCCCGAGATGGCCGCACGCCGGCAACTCTGGCTGCGCCACAACGCGCTCCAAGACTCGCAGCCGTTGATCATCTGTTCCCCCGAAGGGGCGTGGTCGGAAATTTTACCGGAATCGGCGCTGAAGTGTGTCGACAAGGAATGCCGGCGGTGGGAACACGCCCTGCGGATGCAAATCCATACCGCCACGCAACTCCAAGACGACTCCGTGATCGAGCCGTTTTTCAGCATCGGTTGGAACATCAAGCGGGGCAACTACGGCGTCGATGTGCCGTACACGTATGGCGAACATCGCGGGAGCTATGTCTGGGACCCGCCCTTGAAAAATCTGGACCGCGACCTCGAGCGGTTGCACTTCCGGTCGCTACAGGTGGATCGCGACGCCACCCAGCGCAAACTGGAGCGGGCCCAGGAAACCCTGGGGGACATCCTCCCGGTGCGACTGCGTTGGCAACCGTGGTGGACTCTCGGACTGACCAAGGATGCGGCGACGCTGGTCGGCCTCGAGGAGTTGATGTTGCTGATGTACGACAACCCGGCCGGCTTGCATCGGTTGATGGGGTTCTTGCGCGATGAGATGCTGCACTTCATCGGTTGGTTCGAGAGTGAAGGACTGCTAACCCCGAACAACGCCGCGGATTACTGCGGCTCGGGCGGGCTCGGTTTTACCGATGAACTTCAACCGGCAGCCATTGCCACCCGGCTGCGTGACACTTGGGGGTTTGCCGAATCACAGGAAACGGTCGGCGTCTCGCCGCAGATGTTCGAGGAATTCATCCTGCCCTACCAGCTGCCGTTGCTGGATAAGTTCGGCTTGGCGTACTACGGCTGCTGTGAAGGCCTCGAGCACCGGCTGGATTACGTGCTGGAGCACGTGAAAAATCTCCGGCGCGTCTCCGTGGCGCCAAAAGCTGACCAAGAAACCATCGCCCGCAAACTCCAAGGCCGGTATGTCTATTGCCGGAAAGTGGACCCGGTGCCGGTCTGCGTAGATTTCAATGAAGCCGATATCCGTGCCGATATTCGCCGCACGCTCCAATTTGCGAAAGACCAACCGCTCGAATTCATTCTCAAAGACACCAAGACAGTGCAACACGAGCCGGCGCGGTTGGCCCGGTGGGTGCAAATCGCCCGGGAAGAAATCCAGCGCGCAGCTTGAAGTCTGTCAGCCAAGCATCTTCTTGACCTTGTCCCACAGTTCGTACGGACGGAAGCCGTCCCGGTGGGCAAAGCTGAACACTTCCTCCAAGGTGAGCAGTCCGATATCGAGCATCTGATCAGGCGTGAAGAAGAACTCTTTCACGCCGGCCGGAAACTCGCACAAAAACGCCGCCCCGCCACAAACGTGATACGTCGCGCCAATCTGCGACAGGAAGGGTTTCCCCAACCCCGGCATCAACCCCCAACTCGTCCGGCCAATCTCGTATCCCTCGCGCAACAGGCGACTCCGCACCGCGCCGCCCAACCGGCTGACGATCTGTTGGTAGCCCACCGGCACGTAGTACTCCGGCAGGTCAATCATCGTGCCGAAGTTGCAATGACAGATCAAAATGCCGTCAGGACGTTCCCGGAGATAATAACTCATCCACGCTTCCGTCTCCGGCTGGCGCCGGACCGAAGTGAAGTCGTACTGCAGATTCACGCCGGCATCGTTGAAGTAGCAGCCCATGAACGCGACTTTCTCCGGTGGGATCGGAAAGTAGCGTTTGTTTTCCGGGTACTTGAACGGTGTGCCATCCGCCAAAACGCCGTGCGTCAAGAGTTGTTCCAACTCCGACGGTACGCCACTCGTGCATTCCAACGGAAACCGCGCAACCCCATCCGGGTTCAGCCACGGCAAAAAGACGATGCGAGTCGCACGCGCCAGTTCGGCGAGCCGCGGCCACGGTTTTCCCCGCAAGTCCTGGCCGGTCGCGATCACTTGGAGCAAGTTGAACCCGGCCACAGTGCCGGTAAGTTCGCTGCCATGAATCCCGCCTTGGATGGCGATAACCGGTTTGCGCCGGCGCTTGGTGCCATAAAAAGTTCCCGGATAAATGTCGGTCGGATCGGGCGGCACGAGCTTCGACGCAATGGCGGAGTGCAGATTATCCATCGTGGCGTCGAGTTCTTCGCGCTCGCCGGATTCGATGGCGATGATCTCCCGCTTGCCGGCGCTGTGGCCAATCGCGCGGACGGTGAACTGCGGGAGTTTCTTGAGCAACGGCAAACCTTGGCCAGGTTTGCTTACCCAAAATGCCGGCCCATCCTGCCACAAGGACAAGTCGCCGAACTTCTTCGTAATGTGCGAAATATCATTCATTGTTTCAAACGCTAACACCACTTAGGCACGCCGACGAGTGTGAACATCCCTCTTCACGCCTCGGCCATCCTTATGCAGTTTCATTTCATTGCATTCCCGTCGGCGACCACCCCTCCGGTAAGCCGTCGGCCAGAAAGAGAAGAGCCGCGATAGTGAAATATGATTCCTCGTACTCGCCGTAGTGTGCATTGTAGCTGGCGGGCAGCTGGGAGAAGGCCATGGACAAATGCGGCTTGTCATATATCGTTGGGACGTCAGCAATTTGGATCGGTGGCAGCACCTCGTCTAACGCGGCTAGACTCGTACCGGGCATGAGTACGTAACGCCGGATTCGCCCCCAACTGCCGGATGGGTTCTGTTTGTCAGCCAACCAACCGGCGATTTCGTTCCAGGTTGTGAAATCCGACCGCAAAGATTTGCCGCGGGCGGTACACAGCGCCGTGGATTGCAGGAGCACATCAAACGGCGTCCGCACCACATCGTTGGTATTGGCGAGCACCTTGCCCTGCAACATGTCCTTCAGTAAAGGCTGGCAAACGGGGTGCTCCAACGCCGACGGTCGCGGCTTACCGGATTGCATCATCGCGATGTTGGCCAGACTTGCAGCGCCGGCAACGGTGCTGGCCAGCGTGACCGGCTGGCGGAGTTTGGGGAATGCTTCGGGTTTGATCTGCGGGATGGATTTGAGCCAAACGAAATCACTGACCGGTTGGTGGATATTGACCTCCGGCCAGAGCCCGTCAGCCTTACGCGCGGCGGCAATTGCCTTCGTGGCCAAAGCCAATACATCGGCGGAGGTGCGCGGAGCCGGAAAGTTGACCACCAGTGACGGTACGCCGGGGCCGGCGGGCTTGGGCGGATCAGGTCGCCATGTTTTGGCCGGTAACCGCCCATTCTCGAACGCAATCCGCAACGCGAAAATCGCCAAGGCCGTTGAATCCAAGTCCGCGCTGATCTGATTTTGGATGACATAGGGCAAGGCCTCGATGCCCAAAGATTGCTCTTGGTGGCGCAGCAAAATGAGCCCCAAATGTTTCGCCTGTCCCAGCGCATCAAACATCTTGAATGCAAGCTGCGTGACGCGGTTGGCATCCGACTGCAGTTCCTGCAATTGCGTGTCCAGCCGCCGGATGTCTTCCTCCAGAGACTTGACCTTGCCGGTTGGCTTACCGCTTGAGGTTTTCTTCTGTTGCTCCGCCTGCAAGCTGAGCTGCAATGCTTTCCTGTCGTCACCCAAGCGCATCATCGTCTTGAGGTACGCTGACACCATCGGCGTACTGACCGCGACCGGTCCCCACAGCCCCGTGGCTGGCCCGCTCACGATCTGTGCATCCATCAACTTCGACGCACACATCTCCGTCAACTTCTTGTACTCCTCGCCTGGCAAGACGGCAAACCCAGCGACCAATCCCGCCAAATCGTGCAAGTGATCCGGCAAGCCATACAAGTTGACGATATTGGCGAGGTTCTGCGCCGGGGTGACGACCAACGGATCGTCACCACGTACACCGCAGCGCCGCAGGGCGAGGATGGCCAGTCCATTGTTGCCCAGCCCGCCATACCGCCACCGTCGGCCGGCATCCCTCTCATAGACTGGAACCTGAACATCGCGTACGAGCGGGCCATTAGGATCGTCGACGATCCGGGTTTCTTTTCGATCCTTACTCGGGTCAAACCCGACTGCCCGTTGTCGAGTTTCCCGACGCATCGGTTCACCGGCCGACGCACCGGGAACCAACACCTCGTACGGCTCGTATGTGCGCCCGGGAATGGTGATTTCAACCTTCTTGTACCGAATCGCCTTCGTTTCGTACCGCGCCACGCGGCTACCGGGGATCGGATGGCATAACCAGCCTTCCTCGTTTGTGACTGCTTGGGCGCGGAAGAAGTCCACTCCTTTAGTGACCGCAGCTGAGATGTCCCGTGGCGGCGAATTACTGTGTGCTCGGGCATTGAGGCCCGCTAGAGCAGTTACAAGAATCAGAAACAAGGCTCGCTTCATAACAGTTACCATGCGTTAGTGCTTACCAGAAACCATCTCCCACTCGACCACGGGATGAACAGCGGTCTGAACACTAGCCAGTCAGCCGGTCGGCAACCAGACGAATACGCGACTGATTGTATGCTATTCGCGTCCATTCGGGCGGAGCTGGTCGCCGCAAACCGGACAAAGTCTGCCGCAACACCGGCTAGACAGCCGGTGCCGATTCTGAGAACGATTTGCCAGATGCACCAACCTCTGGAGAGACAATGAAAGCTTTAGTGAAGCGCCACGCGGAACCGGGACTGTGGCTCGAAGATGTACCGGTCCCCACGATTGGATTCAACGATGTACTGATCAAGGTGCTCAAGACCGGGATTTGCGGGACGGATCTGCATATCTACAATTGGGACGCGTGGGCGCAGAAGACCATTCCGGTACCATTGGTGGTAGGCCATGAGTTCGTCGGCCAGATCGTCGAGACCGGCGCCAACGTCCGGGATTTCCAAGTCGGCGACATTGTCAGCGGCGAAGGCCACGTCGTCTGCGGTCGCTGCCGCAACTGTCTCGCCGGTCGCCGGCATCTGTGCAAGGACACGCAAGGTGTCGGCGTGAACCGCGCTGGCGCGTTCGCCGAGTACCTGGCCTTGCCAATGACTAACGTCTGGTATCACGACGCCAGCCTGCCGCGGGACGTGCAATCCATTTTCGACCCCTTTGGCAACGCCGTGCATACCGCCCTGCAGTTCGATGTGCTCGGAGAAGACGTGTTGGTGACCGGGGCAGGACCAATTGGCATCATGGCGGCGTGTGTCGCCCGCCATGCCGGGGCACGGTTTGTGGTCATTACCGACGTGAATCCATACCGGCTGGAGTTGGCGCGCCAGATGGGTGTGACGCTGGCCGTTGACGTCAGCCAGACGACACTGCATGAGGTCCAGGCACAACTGGGCATGAAGGAAGGTTTCGACGTCGGCTTGGAGATGAGTGGCAACGCGACGGCCTTCCGAGACATGCTCGCCAACATGGCACACGGCGGTAAGATCGCGCTGTTAGGCATCCCGGAAAAGGAGATCGCCATCAACTGGCATACCGTTATTTTCAACATGCTCACGATCAAAGGAATTTACGGTCGCGAGATGTATGAGACGTGGTACAAGATGACGGTGATGCTGCAATCCGGCCTCGACATCCTGCCGATCGTCACCCACCGGTATCCCTACACCGAGTTTGAGCAAGGTTTTGCCGCCATGAAGTCCGGTAACTGCGGCAAGGTCGTCCTCACATGGGCCGAAGGTTGATGCAGCCACTACTAGACCATGTGGGCGTGTTCGTTGCCGCGATTACCGGTGTGCTCGCAGCGCGCGGCAAGCGTGTGGATTTATTCGGCATCCTTGTGCTGGCGTTGGTGACCGCCTTCGGTGGCGGTAGCGTGCGCGATGTGTTGGTTGGTGACACGCCGGTCGTCTGGTTGCGTGGACCGTGGCTGCTCCTCAACGCTACCGTCGCGGCTCTCTTGACGTTCCTTGTCGGGCGCGAGTGCGCGTTGCCGCGCGGAGCGTTAGTGGTGGCCGACGCGTTTGCACTGGCCGCGTTCACCATGATGGGGACACAAAAGGGACTCGGGCTGAAGTTCTCCGCACCGGTGGCCGTGCTGCTGGGGGTTGTTACCGGCGTCGCCGGTGGCATCCTGCGCGATGTCCTCACGGGAGAAGTGCCGCTGGTGTTCCGCCCAGAGATTCGGCTTTATGCTACCGCTGCGCTAGCCGGTTCGACCTTGTGTGTGACGCTATGCACGGTTGGCACCGCGCTGCCGATGGCCGCGCTTGCCGGTGGCGGGTTGGTGCTCAGCTTGCGTCTTGCCGGCATCTACTGGAAGATCTCGCTGCCGGTATTTGAAACCAAGAAAGCGGTGTAAGTTGAAACCATTCAACATCCGACTGTGAGTTTCCATGTACGGCCCCTTCCAAAAACACCTTCAATCCCAACTCGCCGAAGTTCGCGCTGCCGGAACATATAAGGCCGAACGCATCCTCACCTCGCCGCAGCGTGCCCGCATCAATACCACCGAGCGTACCGGCGTCCTGAACTTTTGCGCCAACAACTATCTCGGCCTCGCCGCGCATCCCGAGGTCATCGCCGCTGCTCACGCCGCCCTAGACCAGTGGGGCTACGGTCTGGCCAGCGTGCGTTTCATCTGCGGCACCCAGCAACTCCACAAACAACTCGAAGCCAAACTCAGCGAGTTCCTCGGCACCGATGACACCATTCTCTACTCCTCCTGCTTTGACGCGAACGGCGGTCTGTTTGAGACGTTGCTCGGGCCGGAGGACGCCGTCATCTCGGACGAGCTCAACCACGCCTCCATCATTGACGGCATCCGGCTCTGCAAAGCGCAGCGCTACCGGTACAGGAACAATGACATGGCCGATCTGGAAGCCAAGCTCAAGGAGGCTGGTACCGCCCGCCATCGATTGATTGCGACCGATGGCGTCTTCTCGATGGACGGCACCATTGCGAACCTGGCCGGCATCTGTGATCTCGCCGACAAGTACAACGCCCTCGTGATGGTGGACGACTCGCATGCGGTTGGGTTCATGGGCAAATGCGGGCGGGGCACGCACGAGCACCATGCGGTGATGGGCCGAGTGGACATCCTGACGGGTACGCTCGGCAAAGCCCTTGGCGGCGGTAGCGGTGGTTACACCAGCGGACGCCGGGAAATCATCGAGTGGCTCCGGCAACGCTCGCGTCCGTACCTGTTCTCCAACTCGCTTTTGCCGTCCGTACTCGGCGCATCGTTGCAGTCGCTGGCAATTCTTTCGCGCTCAACAGAGCTGCGCGATCGGTTGGAGGAGAACACCAATTTCTTCCGCGCTGCGATGACGCAGGCCGGTTTCCAGATCGTCCCCGGCACACACCCGATTGTGCCGATCATGCTTGGCGAAGCCGCGCGGGCCACGCGGATGGCCGACCGGTTGTTGGAGCAAGGCGTGTATGTCATCGGGTTCTCCTATCCCGTCGTGCCGCAGGGCAAAGCTCGCATCCGAGTCCAAATCAGCGCCGCCCACACGCAAGCCGACCTTGAGTTTGCCCTCAAGGCATTTGCGAGCGTTCGCTAACCCGACTGACTTTCAACAGACGGCCAACGCCCACAGACTGATAAACGAGCGGCCATTGCCCCCTTGCCGCAAACTGGACGAAGATTGACGCAACACAATCTAGACGGCCAGATTCGACTCTGTGAACAATGTCCAAGATGACTGCAACGACAAACACCGCGAGCTTTCGCTTCGACCTCGGTCTCGCAGGAAGCTGGATTTTCTGGTTCTGGTTCACCCTGACGAGCAGTGCGCTCGCGGCTTCTCCGCCGACCATCAGCGTCACGCCGGTGTCGATGACGGTGACAACGGCGTTGCGCGGGACGGTGGAACGCGTGATCACGGTCAGTAATGCCGTTACGGCGACCACCAATCTCAATGTTCAAATCAGCGCCGACGTGACCGGGCACACGCTGGGTCCGCTCGCCCTAGCGGCGGCGGCGGAGGAGGGCTTTCGCCCGCCGGTTGGTCGCGATTTCACCCAGGTCCAGGCCGACGCGAAGTACACGGCTGACGAGTTGCTGGTGCGTTTCGCGCCCGGCGCTCAACGTGAGGACGTGTTAAAGGCGGCCGGTGGTGGAACGATTATCCTCGAATACAAGATCGTGCCCGGTTTGTGTGTCGTGAAGTTGCCGGCCGGGATGGCGGTGGCGACGGCGCTCAAGACTTTCAACGGTCAGCCCGGAGTGCTTTATGCCGAGCCGGATTACGAAGGCCAATTTGAGGCCGTGCCCAATGATCTGAGGTTTGGCGAGCAGTATGGGATGAAAAATACCGGCCAGACGGCTGGCACCCCCGATGCCGACATTGATGCGCCCGAGGCTTGGAACAAGCAGACCGGTAGCCCGAGCACCATTGTGGCCGTGTGTGATACTGGGATTGACTACAACAACCCCGATCTTGCACCCAACATCTGGACAAATGCCGGCGAGATCCCCGGTAACGGTATTGACGATGACGGGAACGGGTATGTGGATGACGTTCACGGCTACAACTTCGCCGACAATAATGGTAATCCGATGGATCTTTATGCGGCGTATACACTTATGGGCCACGGCACGCACTGCGCCGGGATTCTGGGCGCTGTGGGGGACAATGGCATCGGCGTGGCGGGCGTTTGTTGGAATGTTAAGATTATGGCCGTGAAGTTTGGTCAAACCAACGGCGTTAACTCGGTCGCCAAGGCCGCGCAGGCGATACAGTATGCCACCCAGATGGGCGCGCGGGTCATCAGCTTGTCGTGGCACGCCGGAGACAAATATAACCAGACGCTGAAGGACGCGATCGATGCCGCCGGCGCGGCGAATGTCGCGCTGGTCTGCGCGGCCGGCAATGAAGGCACGAACATCGACCAGCGCATCCTGTATCCGTCGAATTTCGATTCGCCCAATATTATTTCCGTGGTGGCGACGACCCACAACGACAAAAGGGCCTCGTTCTCGAACTACGGCGTGCTGGCCACCGATATAGGCGCGCCGGGGGAGAATGTCCTTAGCTACAAGCTTTTCAACAAACTTGAGTACTGGTCCGGCACCTCGATGGCCACGCCGCATGTAGCGGGTGCCTATGCGTTGCTGCTGAGTGCGAACCCCTCGCTGACGGTTGCACAGGTGAAGGCGGCCATGATGGATACGGTGGACCCGGTGTTGCCGGGCCTGTGCGTTTCGGGCGGCCGCCTCAACCTTGCGGCTGCGCTCGCCCGTGCTGGCTCACCCTGGTTGTCGGTCTCCCCGACAAACGCCATCAATATCGTGCCTGGGGGCTCGGCTTCGGTTACGGCCTCGTTCCAGGCTGGCGAGCTTGACGCGGGAAGCTATACCGGCGTCGTTGTTTTCGCGAGCAATGATCCGGTTACCCCAAGCATGACGGTGCCGGCTGTGATGGTTGTGCTGCCGGATGATCTGCGCATCACTCCGCAGACTGAGTTTCTTCCGGTTGGGACGATTGGCGGGCCGTTCCGTCCCGAGCAGAGCCTCTACGCCCTCACCAATGGCGGCCCGGACGCGGTTACATGGAGTGTCGCGCAGTCTAATACCTGGCTGACCGTCACCCCAACCGGCGGGGTCCTGCCGGCTGGCGGATCACTCATGGTGACGGCCCTAGTCAATGCCGTCGCCACGTCGCTGGGCGTTGGAGCTTACAATGAGGTGTTGACGTTCAGTAATCACATCAATGGCGTCACACAGAAGCGGACGGCCACCTTGACCGTGGCGGTGGATTATTTCACGGAGTATTTCGATACATCCACCAACGATCTGGCCTACACGTCGCTCACATTTACGCCCGACGGGTCGACGAATTTCTATCGTGCTTGCCGTGAACGTGTCGTGCAATTCCCCACCGATCCGGCCGGTGGCGCGCCGCTGGTTTTGAGCAATGATAGTTTCACGAACGTGGTGCTTTCGGGCACAAACGTCTGCTTCTATGGCACGAACTACGCTAATTTCTTCGTTGGAGACAATGGGTATATCACCTTCGGTTCCGGTGATACCACTTCAAGCGAATCCCTGATCACACATTTTAGCAAGGTGCGGATTGCCGCGTTGTTCGACGACCTCAATCCCGCCGCCGGCGGCAGTGTCTCGTGGAAGCAGTTGGCCGACCGTGCCGCTGTCACCTGGCTGAATGTGCCGACTAATGGATCGGCCAACGCGAATAGTTTCCAGATCGAGATGTTCTTTAACGGTGTCATTCGTATCTCCTTGCTTAACCTTGCGGATAAGAGCGGGGTCGCGGGATTGTCGCACCGTGCGTATATCAATTCAACCATCCCCCCCGCCTTCAGTGAAAACGATCTGAGTTCAATCCGTACCTGTGGGCCGGTAATGACATTGGATCTACCGGCCAGTGCAACCGAAGGGGATGGTTCCATATCTGGCCAAGTGCTCCTCTCCACTCCCGCCACGAGTGATTTCATCGTCACGCTCTCCAGCAGCCGACCGGATGAATTTACTGTTCCTTCCAGTGTTACCGTGCTCGCCGGCCATTCCAACGCGACGTTCACTGTCACGATCAACGATGACGCCATCCTCGATGGCTCGCAGACCGGCTTGGTAATCGCAACTGCGCCGGACTCCGGCAGCGAAAGCCGCACATTCACGGTGCATGATAGCGAAACGGCTACGCTGACGCTGACCCTGCCGGCCAGCCTTGCCGAAACGGCCGGCAGCGTGACTGGTCAGGTCTCGGTCAGTGTGGCGCCCGCGGCACCCGTCACCGTTACCTTGACTTCGAGTGACACAACGGAATTGATCCTACCGGCAACGGCGATCATCGCGGCCGGGCAAACTTCGACCTCGTTCGTCGCGAACGTGGTGGATGAGCTGCTCATTGACGGCGCACAACCGGTTACCGTCACCGCTCACGTCGAAAACTGGACGGACAGCATTGCGAATCTCACCGTGAACGACAACGAGAACACGAACCTGGTTCTGATCGTGCCGGCCAGTGTTTGGGAGAATGCCGGGACGACCAACTGCACCGTCAAAATTTCCGGCATGTTGCCGAGCGATCTCGTGGTCGCATTGAGTTCCTCTGACCCGACCTCGCTGACGGTCCCCAGCAGCACGACCATCATGGCCGGGCAGACCACCTCCGTCTTCACGGCAACCATCAACGACAATCTGCTTCGCAACGGGACCCGCAAGCCGGTCATCACCGTCTCGGTGACCGGCTTCATCACAGCCACCGGTACAATCACGGTCAACGACAACGAGCCCAACTTGATCTGGACGACCATTAGCAGTCCGCAATGGGTGGACACGCCGTTCGCCATCCAGTTGGCGGCGCGCAACGTCAGCAACGTGGTGGTGACCGGCTACACTGGTGCGCCGGCCTTGTCCGCCATCGGGGACAACCCGCCGGTCACGGTCACCATGCCGGCCAATGCTTCGATCATCAACGGCAGCATTTGGAGCGGCACCGCGCAAGTGACCGCGGCGAATTCCAACGTCAGATTCATTGCCACCGATGCCGGCGCCAGCCTGGTCGGAACGAGCGCCGCCTTCTCGGTTTTGGTGCGCCCGGTCGACTGGTTTGCGTGGAGCTCGATCAGTGCGACCCAGCGCGTGGGCGCGGCCATCCCGGTGCAGTTGACTGCGTTGAACGCCCTCACGAACACCGTCACCACGTTCACCGGCAGCGTAACTTTTCAGGCGCGTAGCGACACGGCGATAGTGAGCGCCGGTCCCACCAACGCGACTTGGACCCAGCCGTTCGCCTCCAACTCGCACGATGCCCGCACCCAGGTCATCTACCTCAACAGCGAGCTCGGCGGCAGCAACAGCTTTACCGCGCTCGATCTCTACGTGAATTCGGTGACACAGCCGGGCGCGACGATGAGCAACTGGACGATCCGCCTGAAGCACACCGCACAGAGCACCTACAGTTCGAACCTTTGGGAATCGACTGGCTGGACGACCGTCTACCAGAGCCGGCAACACTTGGCGAAGACCGGCTGGGTGCGATTTGCGTTCACAACTCCATTCGACTACAACGGCACCGACAGCCTTTTGGTGGACTTTAGCTACAACGACACGACCACTATCAGCGGCCTTGATTGCCGGGCCGGACTGATTGCCGGCGGCCCGCGCACGTTGTTTGCGCGCGTGAATAGTACCGTCGGCGACCCGCTGAATTGGGCCGCGAACTCGCCCGCCGGCACGCTCACCAATCGCGTGCCCGGCATCCGTCTGGTGGCCGGAACCAGCCTGCCGGTCACACCGCAGTTCTCCGGCAGCTTCACCGCCGGCACGTGGGCCGGCAACCTCACGCTCTCCAACACCGCCACCAATATCTACCTCTACGCCGCCGATGCGCTCGGCCACAGCGGCACCAGCGCGGTCTTCCAAGTTGTGGTCGCCGACGGCGACAATGACGGTATGGCCGACGCGTGGGAACAAGCCAAAGGCCTCGACCCGGATAATCCGGCCGATGCCGGCCTCGACTACGATGGCGACGGCCACAGCAACCTCGCGGAATATCTGGCCGGCACTGACCCGAATGACAGCGTCTCGGCCCTGACTGTGACGTCAGCGCACTCGAACCTGCCGGACCAGTTTATTCTGCGGTGGAGCAGCGTCGCGGACAAGACCTATACGATCCAAGCCGCGACGAATCTGCTGACCGGTTTCGATCTGATCCTCAGCACCGGCATCCTGGCCACGCCGCCCTCCAACGTGTACACCGATTCCGTCAATGGTGTGGGGATGAAGTTCTACCGCATCCAAGTCGAATGAGCAGCACAACCAATATTTCGCCGATTGCGCCCGGCGTCCGTCTCCACCTGACGGACACCCCGCTCGCGCGCTCGCTCCGGCATCCTGTTCCCGACTGCCGGGCCACGCGGCGCTATCAACAAAGTCTGGATAACCAACTCGACGCGGAACGGCGCGATTGGGCCGTCGAGCGAATGGGCCGCGAGGCAACCGCGCCGTTGTGCCGCGCGGCGTTCTGCTGGTACTCCCCATTGTCGCGCCATCACCGCGATCCGGTCCTGCTCCAGTTCTTTCAAGATGGCTTCCGCAAATACGTCGGCAACATTGATGATAGCGGCCTGCCAAAACGATTCGGACTCAACGGTGAGAGTTGGGCTCACGGTTGGGACATCGAGGGCCTCATCTACGGGCTGCATTTCTGCCGGGAAGCACTGGCGGCGGACGTGCTCGAACTCGCCGCAGCGCGGTTCCCCTTGGCGGCGCACCGGTTGGCCAATCTCAAGCGCACTCCGGAAATTATCGGTTCATACGGAAACCAACGCACCGTCTGGACACTCGGCCTCTATCTGTACGGCCAAATCCTCAACGACCCGCAACTGACCGCGCTCTCCGACCAGTTTTTCTACGAGGCTCTCGACAAGATTCTCGATCCGTCCGGCCAAGTCATCGAGCAACAAGGCCCGTGCATGCACTACTCGTACACGGCCTTGACCTACACGTGGCTGAACCTCGCCGTTCGCGGCGACCACAGCCGGGACAGCTTGCTCAGCAAAACGCTCGCGTGGTTTCGCGCCCGTCACACGGACAGTTTTTACCCGCTCGCCGGTCCTTCCACGCGCACCTACAATGAAACGTTGAACGGCTTCGTGACCGATCTGCTCACCGCTGCCGAATCCATCGCGGCCACCGACCCGCTGCCGCTCGAATGGGTCAGCCAAGCCGCCGCCCACGCCGACTTGGTGCGGAGCGCCCACGGCGGCAGCCCACTCATCTGGGCGATGCTCGCGTGTACCGGCGACCACACGCCCACGACCGCCCAACGCGAACAATGGGATGCGCCGCGCCTCGATTTCTACGGTCACACGCACCTGCTCAAACGCGCACCGGTGAAATACATGCTCGTGCGCCAGCGGTACCAGACTCACTTCAACCTCCGCGATTACCTCCCCTTCTCCGGCATCCAAACCTGGGCGTGGGAAAACGAACCACCGATTATCCATCCCACCCCCATCGCGCCCTCGACGACCCAAGGCTTCGGCCTCGACACCGCCCGGCAAGGCGTCAGCCACAACTGGGGCGGATACGGTGCCGGCGCCGTCGGCATCGACGGCTATCTGAAAGGCAACTGTCTCGTGGCCCGGTACGATTGGTTCTGGCGCGTCGTGGTGTTCACGCCGGCCGCGACGGTGGTGGTTGAGTTTGGCCGCGGCGGTAACCGGCGCACGCTCTGGACGCTCAATCGCGTCGAGCCGGCCACTCCCAAGATCGAATCCGGTCGCGTGACCTTTACCGGCCGTGCCGGTTGTTTGCATACGACACTTAAGTCGCCGCCGGAACTGGTCACACTGCCGGATGGACACGCGTGGACCAAGAACGTCCGGCAACTCGTGTACGACTGCGGTGACGGAATGGTGGCTTTTGCGTTGAGCAATGCCGAATTCCGATTCACCGATCCGTTACATTTTACCGATGCCTCCGGCAATTACGAACTCCACCTCGACCCACGCTTGCTAACCCCCGAGAATCCCGGCAACCTGTCCATTGACACATGGAAACTGGCGCGGGAAACGAAAGTGATATGTCTAACTGGCAACCCGTAATCATTCACGGCAGCGGCTATCAACCGCACATGGCCCGCGACTGGCGCTGTGACCCGGCCTGGGACATCTACGCGCTGTACTCAAAACCGGATGAGACACTCGTCTCTCGCGACGGCAGCGTAACGCGCGCCGTTTTTTGGAATCGCCACATTGACCGCCGTTTTTACATCCAATACCCCCGCACCACGCGCGAGGCCCCGCGCACCCGGAGTCGCACCATCGGCGATCCCGACCGGGAATGGCAGATCGTCCAGGAACATCGCGACCGGTACCTAACGGATGCCGGGCTCACTCTCGATTGTTCACCCAAAGCCATCGCCAAGTGTCTGGCCGACACCTTCAAGGCCGATTCGTACTTCAAGGACAAACCGACCTGCCCCACCTTCCCCGATGCGCCGCGGCAGCTGATCAATCCGATTGAAGGATTGCTCTACAAAAGTTTCTGTGTCGGCTGTGCTCATGCCTACGCAGCACTCGCGGATGCCTGTGGTCTCGCTTGCCGGACGATCGGCTGCGGTTCCCACCGGGTTGCCGAAGTGCTGGTGGATGGCCGCTGGCACATGGTGGAGAATTCCTGTCGGCACGAGCACAATCGCGGCTTGGAAGCATATTTCCCGGCCAGCTTCATGGACGTGACGCTGCACCCAGAGCTATTTGCCGACTACATGCCGGCCGACAAGGCCACCAGCTACCTCAAAATGGCCAGCGGGCAATATCATTTCATGGGCGGCACTTGGCAAAGCCCGCCGACGCTGCGCTTCGCCACATCCAATGCCTACGCGCTCTACCCGGAACTTGAGCACTGGGGATTCAAAGTGCTGGGAGCGCCGCGCTTGCCGATGGTGCTGCGAGCCGGCGGGTTCTACTGGGAGAACGCAACAACCGACTCACCCAGCAGCGGCCCCGCTTACCTGTTCCACCCGTTTCATCCCGGCGACCAACTCCGGCAATCCGTCTGGCTGGACAAGCTCGACGACATGCAAGGCTTGGAGATCACGATCCCCTTTCCCACCGAACCGACTCCCGTGAAGCTCTCAGTGGAGGTCGGCAACTGGCGCCAACCACTGACTGAATTCAGCGAACCCACTAAGTCCGGCTTACGCCGCTGCCAGTTCACGGTCCCCACCACCGCCCTCACCGGCAAGTCGGTAAACTGGATCACCCTGACCAACGAGAGCCAGCGCACACTGCAGTCACCCTTTATTCCGGTCGCGATGGAACCCTACATCGAGCCACTGTGCAGAAACACCGGCTCAAAACCGCGCTCTGCGCACCAGCGAACCGCAGTCTCCAACCGCTCCGTATGATCCGGTAAGTACCGCCGGTAAAACGGCCAACTGTATTGCTCGTGCGTCAGCAGATCGAGCACCCGGTCCGGCACCATGCGTTCCAATGCCGGGACAACTTGCTCCACCGGCGTCGCATTCAGGATTAAGTCGATCCGCGAAAACGTGATACCGGACTGCGGGTCGGTGGCAGTCCCGGTCTTCGCCACGCGCTCGCAAAAGGCCGCGTCCAAACCGTAGTTGATCCCCCGCCCAAACAAGCCGCTCAACACCCGCACACCCCGCGCCGCCAACACCGGCAGCACTTCCGCCGGGAGTTGGCACCAATGAATGACCGTCGTGGGCGACCACGTTGCCGCGCCGGCAAACCGCAACACTTCGCCGGCAATGTCGTCGTAGTCCCGCGCCAATATCTCGGTCGTTGTGTTCGCATACGGCCGGTCGGGAAACTCCCGGCGGGCATGGAACGCGAGCCGCAACCAGTCCGCATTGTCCGCCCACTCCGCCCGGTAATCCGCCGGCATCGCCGCCAGATTGAAATCGGCATCGGGTGTCTCGAAGAAAACATTGATGACCACTTTGGTTTGCAGCGAACGCAACATCCCCAAGAACGGACAATCGAAGATTGACCGGTATCTCTTCGCGGCAATGTCGCGCAGAAAAAAGATACCGTCATCGACAGCAAGCCGGTAGCGGTTCATACGAGTAACGCCTGGCAGACAGCCCCGGCCGCAACCAGATTCGGTCGCCCGGCCCCAACGGGTGAATCAGCGCGCGTCTCTTGCGGAATGTACGGCAAGGTGTCGCCCCACCATTCAATGCGTTCCAGAATTCGTTCCGTCACATCGCGCAACCCGTACCGGGCAAAGCCTTCGAGCACGATCCCGGTGTGACCGCAGTAACAGCCGGCACCGCCCCAATCCACATCCTGCAAGGTAAAGTGCAACGCGTCGTCCCGCGCGATTGAATACACACCGTACGGCCCGAGGAAACGGCCGTCGCGCATGTGCTCGGCCATGCGCGCCACTTTCTCCGGCGCAACGATTCCGAGACGCAACGCGGAGAGAATCTGAATGGACCAGATACTGGCCGAGTCGCGTTGTTCCGCCGGGAAGAACCAACCGGCGCGGTTGTTCCAAAACAGCCGGTCACAGGCGCGGACAATCTCCGCAGCCCGCCGGGCATACAACGCCTTCGGGCGCAGACCCGCGAGCGTCCGGAGGCGGTTCAACGTTTGGAGCGACCAGGCGTGTTCGAGGTTGGGGTTGGGAACGAGCCCTTCGTAACCGGCGGTGTGCAATTCGATGAGATGCCGGCCATGACCAAAATCAAGAACACCGGAACGCGAGCGATACCGGCGGTCGATGGTTTGGAGGATCTCCTCGACCGGCGGCAACAGCGTACGCAGCGTCCGAACGTCCCGGGTTGCGTCCGCATAATCCGCGACGACCTGCACCAACGCGTACGGATCGAAGGCATAGAACACGCCGAGCCAGTGTCCGCGGATCGGGCTGAGCGAGTAGCCGGTGAAGAAGTGTTGCGGGTCGGCAAACCGGCGAACGAGCGCCGCGAGCGACCGGCCTTCGAGTTGGGCGATGAGCTTGGAGGCGTAGGCGAGATCCCAGAGGTACGAACAGATCGAACCGCCATCAATCCCCTCCGCCGAGTAAAACGGCTGGGCAATGAAGTTGCGGCGTTGCCACCGCGCGGTGAGCGTCGTGAGCCAAGCGCGATAGAACAAGCGTTGGCGTGCAGGCGTCAGCGAGTCAACTTTGGGAGCGAACTTCGCTCGCATCTCATTCCAGCGGATTCGCCAGTATTTTTCAGCAGTCGCAGCGTGCCGGGCCAGTGAGCCGCGCAGCGGTTCGAGCCCCTCGCCTTCGAGTGACGCACCGAGCCAGACGGTGACCGGCTTGCCCGCTTGCAGGACGACCTCATCCCGGTCAGCCAAGAGTCGCAACGTGCAACCGTCGGTCCGCCAAATGCGCGAGCCTTCCGACCAGACGATGCCCTCGGCTGCCGGGATCTCGTAATTCCACGCGGTCGAGGCGCAGACACCAAACGCCTGCTTCGCGTTTTGCATCTCGGGCACAATTTTGACCCGGAGTGAACGCGGGGAGTGCAGTCGCAGTTCGAGGCGCACGAGCAGACCGTCACCGTCGGCCGGCGCGAACAACTCGTGCTCAACCTGCAACGCGACCAACTGCGAGCCGACCCGGTGATGAAAGACGCCCCGGCGTCGGATGCGCCACGGCAACCAATCGATTTCCTGGAGCATCAGCCGGTGCGGCGTGTAGTGCGTCCCGGCCGCACTATCGCCGAGCGTTGCCTGCAACTCCGGCAAGTACAGACGGTGGAACAACTGGAAATGTTTCCCCGATACCGGCGGAAAAAAGAAGGCGCCAATGCCCAGCATGGTGTCGGGAACAATGCCGACTGAGCCGCGGCCGCTGAACGCGAACAAGCGGTGTTGCGGATAATTGTGGGTGGTGGGGTTGAAACGGAGATCGTCGAGGTTCATGGATGGAGTGAAGCCCGGAGAGGTTGCGCCCAAAGGCGCATGAGTTTTTCCACGCTGCGAGGTTCAAGGAACGGCACAAGTGCGGCGCGCAGTCCGGTAATTGGTTCATCGAGATTGCCGGGTTCGGCGCCGGTGAGGTGATGGAGCAGGACGCGGACGGCCAGCAGTTTGAAGCGCGCCAACGCCAACCATAGTCGCGCCTCGTCGTGCCGGTGCGTGGCGTGTTCCAGCGGCGCCAGAACCTCCAGCGCGCGCCGGTACCGTTCCGCCAACTCGCGCGCCCGACTAATCACGCCGGCAACATCGGCTTTTTCACGCAGGATCGCCAACTTGCGACGATACAGTCCGTCAACGTCGATCGTCTGAAAATCCAAGGGATAAGCGCCGGCTTTCCAGCGTTCCGCCTGGCTTCCGTAATGGAGAACCATGTCCATGTAACCGTACGGCACCATGGTCAGGGGCCGGTCAAGGCCGACCGGGATTTCCCATAGTTCGCCCAGCGATTCCAAGGCTTCGGAGATACCGGGCACTGCGACGCCGAATTCCTTCTGCCAGAATTCTTCTTCCCAAGCCGGGGTGATTGTTTTCCCGGGGCACAGACGGCCGGTCGCCGCGACTTGGAGAAGCCCCACGGGTAATGGGACGTGAAAGCATGCCCACGTGGTGTTGATCAGGCCGGCTTGGTCTGCGGCTCGGATTTTCTCCGCCATTACTTGGGTGTTGCCGAGGGTGTGGGAGTGCTGCGGCACCAGCACTCCCCAATTACAACATGGGGCACCGATAGCCCGGTATCCAAGTCGAGTGTAGATGTCCACGCGTTCCAAGATCTCGACATCGGGCTGTTCGCGACGCCGGGCTGCCGCTTTCTGCGGCGTCAGCGCGTAGTCCCAGGCAACGAGGACGGTTTCTTTGGGAAGGGCGACCGTCGCGAGCGTGTTTGGCTCTTTCCAAAAGACATCGTCCCAGAGCAAGGGCGTCTTGCCGGCTTGGAGTAACATTCGCGCGAAGTGACCTTCGTGTTCCACCCAAGACTGAATACGTCCACGCTCTTGCAACCAAGTCTTGCAGGTGGGACAGGCGCCGAGGTGACAGGCCTCATCTCCACCGAGATGAAACATCGAATCGGTCTGATGAAATGCCAGAACTTCGCGGATTAAGGTCTCGACAAAGGCCACGGCCTGCGGATTCCGCGGACAGATCTGGGTAGGGATATCGGGGGCTTCGCGGAGGTTCGCGAGTTCAGCGTGTGCGAGCGCAAACTCAAGATGCGAGCAGGTCTGGACCAAGGGGATGATATGCAGACCCGCCGCGCGGGCCGCGGACAGGAAGTTGTGTAGTTCTGTTTCCGTGAACCCCTCGGGATCACGCAAGAAGGGATAAGCACGGTAGGGAAACTTGTCCTCGTATTCGAGCAACAAGGTATTGATGCCGAGTCCGGGCAGGCGCTGGACCCACTCGGTCAAATACCGCTTGTTGGGCATCTGGTATTTGAGGTCGAGATGAACGCCAACAATTTTTTTCATGCCAGCAATTGGGATGTCCCCGGCATCAGTTGTTTTTCCAGATTCGTACCGACATACCTAGCAACAGGGCTTCACCATATACTGCATCCGCTTGGCCCGCACACGACGAATTCGCGGCGACTTTTGTTGAACTTGCGTCACGGTCAGCATATTTTCTCGGCAATGCCAAATCGTCCTCCGAGAGTTGCGGTTTTGGTTAAAATGGGAAGTCGCTATCACCGCGACCTCTACCTGGGGGTCGCCCGCTATGCTCGACTCCCGAACCGGCCGTTTGACGTGGTCTTCGTGCAACACGGTGAGTTGCGCTACATGCGCCGGAGTCCTGACGGCATCATCGCCGCGGCCGCAACCCCCGAGGAACTTAATCGGCTTCTGGCGCTGAAACTGCCAACGGTGCATTGTGGGGGCCGATTCGAGTCGCCTGGCGTCCCCACTGTAATCGTTGACGATCTGGCTTCGGGCCGCCTCGCCGCCGAACACCTCTTGAACTGTGGTTTTGGCCATTTTGGTTTCTTCGGCCAACCGAAAGGTCTCACCTTCCAACGGCGGCGCGAAGGCTTTGCCGCAACGTTACGCGCCACCGGCCAGGATTGTCACTCACTACTCCGAGTTCCCGGAAAAGCCTTACGGCGACCAACCGCAGCGGAACGCCGAACGATCCAGCATTGGCTGGCCAGCCTACCGAAGCCGGTCGGTATTCTCTGTAGTACTGATTGGGATGCTTGGGACTTGTATGACGCGTGTGACGCCTTGGGCCTGCGCATCCGCGACGAAGTCGGCGTAATCGGTATCGACAATGAGTACATCTATTGCGAGTCACTCGTGCCACCACTCTCGAGCGTCGAACGGCGACCCGAACGGGTCGGCTACGAAGCCGCGACCCTCATGACTCGTTTGCTGCGCGGTGAACGTGGTCCAGCGGCGCCTGTTCTGATCCCGCCGTTTGGCGTGATCAAGCGGGGCTCCACGGATGTATTTGTGGGGAGTAATCCACACGTGGCGACAGTTGTTCGCTACATCCGAGAACATCCCGATCAGAACTTGCGAGTGCAGGAGTTATCAAGACTGGTGCCGATGTCCCGACGAGTACTGGAACGATGTTTTCGGGAACACTTGGGCCGGTCGATGCTGGAAGAGATTCACCGGACGCGCATCAACCATCTCAAACAGGTGCTCGTCAGCACAGATCTGAGCGTGGAGGAAATCGCGGCACGGTGCGGGTTTGCCAATGTTTCGCACATGACCGCTCTCTTTCATAGCCACACCGGAACAACACCGTCAGCTTATCGGAAGCAGTTTATTGACCGCCGCAACAAGGGAAGCTCGCGGGCAGGCCAATAGGGCCTCGGTCTAACCAACCGCCCGCCGGCAGATGCCCGTTTGAATTCGTGTTGATTGGTCTTCTGGGTGTCACGGCTCACCATTGTGCCGCGTCGCAAACACAACAGTATCAGTCGTAGTCACGTCTAGTAATCAAGCCTGTGGTGAAATAGGTTCGGGTTGAATTGGTGTAGATTGCGCTGAAAAACATGAGGTGTCACTTACGAGAACTGTCGGCGACCAAGCCACAGGGCGTGAAGGGGTTGATCTGCTCTTCAAGACATGGATTCGCTCATGCACAAGCCAACCGAGCATTCACGCTCATCGAGCTGCTGGTCGTAATCGCCATCATCGCGTTGCTGGCGGCGCTGCTCTTGCCGTCACTTCGCAGTGCCCGTGGAACCGCCAGACGATCGGCTTGTCTAAACAATCTGCGACAAATCACCGTCGGGCTATTGGCTTACACAGACGATTACCAGGGGTTTCTGCCGCCCTACCGACACGATAGTCTTGGCAACTACTGGTATCTCTGGATGCATCGCCTCACGAGAGACGGTTATCTGGGCGCCTCTGCCAATTGGAATAACAATGGTAATTATCCCAAAGGCGTCTGGCGTTGTCCGAGTGAACGTTATGCCCCCGGTGATGGTCCCTACCCACTGAATAATGGCTGGAAAGGGTCGCATTACGGATTAAATGGGGCGGTTTTTCACCGCAACCCCGTTCCCGGCGCGCCGGCCGGCTTTGTGAATCTGACCACTCATGAGCAGATCTACAGCGGTAACATTAAAACCATCAGCCGTCCTGCGGACTTTTACCTTCTCGCCGATGCGAGCGTGGACAGTGGAGGCCTTGGAGTTGGTTGGTCAACCTCCCCCGGTTTCTTTAAATACAGTTCGAGTGATACCTCGGCGAATATCGAGACCCATTCATACAGCCTGTTGATGCCCTTCTGGCGGCACGAGACCGGCGTCACGATGGGGTATATTGACGGGCATGTCGAGTTTTTGAACGTCAATAACTACTTCACGTCCGGGCGTTCCTATGGTCAGCATGGCCACTGCATGAGCAGTCGCGATGGCTGGACCGGTGGCAGTTGGGATTAAGACCAACGCACGACAGAACGAGATGAGAACTTCACCGCCGCTTCTCCATGGACAAGCGCATTCGGTGGGGCGCAACCGAGCATTCACACTCATCGAATTACTGGTCGTGATTGCGATCATTGCTTTGTTGGCAGCCTTGCTGCTGCCGTCCCTGCAGAACGCCCAAGAGTCCGCCCGCATCACCGCCTGCATCAATAATCTCAAGCAGATCGGCACGGCGGTCCAAGTCTATATTGATGATGCGGACGACTATTTCCCGCTGATTCACGTCGGAAACAACAGTCCACGGTTGACAATGTTCGACCGTCTGGCTGAGACCCGTTATCTCCCGACCCGGACCTATCCGCACCCAGTGGACGGCCCGATCGTCGGAGTGGATGTTTTCCGGTGCCCGACACTGCAACGAAAATATGGCGGCAGGCTCTGGCCTCTCAACAACAACACAGCCGGGTCCTACCAGTGCAACTACAGCAGCAGCGCTATCCCCGGTCTCCTGAATGGGACCAATGGCCCGACGGCGGGTTACCGGAACGGCTATTATGGCCCTTACAAGATCACCGAGATTGTGCAACCGTCTGTCTGCATCATCGCTGGTGACGCGGTGGTGAAAGTTGCCGACAGCGGAGGTTGGGTGTTCGGCGCCGCCTATCGCGCCGCCAGTGAGGCCCGCATTGGTCTCGGCAACTCGTACTCCGGGATCTTCGGGCAACACTGGTTGTCCACCGGAAATCCGGGTCCATGGGTCGGCTACACGACCCACAACAGCCCCAACCTTCTGTTCGTGGACGGCCATATCTCCCGCTGGAAATACGGTACCCATTTTGATGCAACCACCGGTGCACCCGATTTGCCGAACCGGATGGTGAGCTACGACGCCAGCGGCCCGACGTGGTAAACTTGCGTGAGAGAAAGGGCGACACACACATTGGTTCGGGTTTCTGGCACGCCATCGAACACAGCACTCCGCGCGGCTGATTCCAACGTCGAATTCACAAGAAATCCCCAAAGAGGAAAATCCACCAAATCACCGGCCACTCGTTACCATGAGAACCAACCCATCACTTACTGCGGTGCCGTTCACGCTGGTCAGGCTTACTGACAAGTTTTGGGCGCCGCGCCAGGCGGTCAACCGGCGCGTCACGCTGCCCATCGAATATGAACAGTGCCGGGTGACAGGCCGGATTGCGGCTTTCCGTCTCGCTTGGAAACCGGGTCAACCCAATCGGCCGCACATTTTCTGGGATTCCGACGTCGCCAAGTGGATCGAGACGGCGGCGTATAGTTTGCAGACGCATCCCGACAAGCAGCTTGAACGAAGCGTCGATAAAGTCATCGGCTTGATTGCCAAAGCCCAACAGCCGGACGGCTACTTGAACACATATTTCACCGTGGTCGCGCCCGAGAAACGCTGGACGAATCTCGCCGACAATCACGAGTTGTATTGCGCGGGGCACCTGATGGAAGCCGCCGTGGCTTATTTCCACGCCACCGGCAAACGCCAATTTCTCGACGTGATGAGCCGGTATGCGGATTACATCGGTCAAGTGTTTGGGCGGCGCCCCGGGCAGAAGCGCGGTTATTGCGGCCACGAGGAAATCGAGTTGGCGTTAGTCAAATTGTTCCACGCAACCGGCGAACGGCGTTATCTGGAGTTGGCCCAGTACTTCATCGACGAGCGCGGTCAGGAACCGAACTACTTCCGGCTGGAACGTGAGATCCGCCAGTTGAAGGATCCGGCGCCGCGGAAGTCGGCGCACTGGGACTTAAGCTATTATCAGGCTCACCAACCCGTGCGGGAACAATCGCAAGTCGTCGGTCACGCCGTCCGCGCCATGTATCTCTACAGCGGCATGGCCGACGTCGCCCGGGAAGCCACTGATCCGACACTCCTTCCGGCACTGCGAAAACTGTGGCAGCATCTCACCCAGAAGCACCTTTACATTACCGGTGGCATCGGCTCGACGCGCGCTAACGAAGGGTTCACGTTCGACTACGACTTGCCGAACGAATCCGCGTACTGCGAGACCTGCGCGGCGGTGGGGCTGGTGTTCTGGGCGCACCGGATGTTGCAGTTGACGGGCGCAAGCGAGTTTGCCGACGTGATGGAACGCGCTTTGTTCAACGGCTGCCTGAGCGGGGTCAGTCTGGATGGACGCCGGTTTTTCTACGCGAATCCGTTAGCGGTTTATCCAGCCGCGACGCGGGGCGCAGCGGGCCACGTGGCGGGGCAACGCCAGCCGTGGTTCGACTGCGCTTGTTGCCCGCCCAATCTCGCGCGACTCATCGCCTCGGTCGGGCAATACTTCTATTCCGAAAACGCAACAACCGCCGCCGTGCACCTCTACGGGCAAGGCGAAACCAAACTGCACGTCGCCCAACAAACAGTGCGTCTGCAGGTCACGACCGAGTATCCGTGGAGCGGCGCGGTCAAACTGCGCGTGACGCCCGAACGAGCCGCGCGATTTACGCTTGCCTTGCGCATCCCGGATTGGTGTCCGTCGTTCACACTTTTCGTAAACAACAAACCCGTCGCGGTAAAACCGTCGCAGGGTTATGTACGGCTGACCCGAACATGGCGGGGAGGCGACAGCATCCGGCTCATGCTGGCGATGCCGGTCCTGCAGATCGAGGCGAACCCGCAAGTGCGGATGAACTGTGGTCGCGTCGCCTTGCAGCGGGGGCCGATTGTTTACTGTTTTGAGCAGGCGGACAACGGCCCCGAATTGAACGACCTGTGTTTACCGCCGGAGACCCGGTTCATTCCCGTTCACCGCGACCGTCAACTGGGCGGGGTCACGGTGCTGCGCAGCCACGCATGGCGCCGGCAACCGCAGCCCTGGCGGAACGGATCCTTGTATCGCAATGACCCAACACCGCGCCACCGCGTCTCGATCACCGCAGTCCCGTATTGCGTTTGGGGAAACCGGCGCCCAGGCGAGGAAATGCTCGTGTGGCTGAATCGAGCCAGTTCGTAAACTGGTGCCGCAGGAGCATCGCTCTTCGAACACCGTCCTTCTGCCGATTTGCGGTTACCGGGGCTGCGGCGTTCGCTGGTACTTTTGCGGGCTGACGCCCAAAACTTTGAAGAATTGTCAGGTACATCCGCGACAATCTGTGCTCTCCGTAACGCGGCCGGGTCAAAAGGCAACGGCCGCGCCAGCGTGAGTAGCCAGATGTGCCGGTAAGGGAACATTGGGTACGGTGAGGTTGCTGGCGCGGCCGTGTGGATTGATCAAACTTATTTTCGCGCCCGCCGGCGACGGGCGGCCCAGAAGGTCAAAGCACCGGCTAGCCACAGCACGAAGACGTTGGGTTCAGGGACAACCGACACGACAGTCTGCCCCAGCACCCCAAATTCCAGCACGTAGCCATTCTGGCTAAACGCTGCTTCATTGACGGTCTTCCAGTACACCAACGCGCCGGCCCCGGGTCCGGATACGCTGAAAGTCGCATTGCTGAGCTTGTCGTCAAACAACGCACTGTTGTCCGTGTAGAACCCACCGCGGAACACGTTCGTCTGCCCAACGACCAAGGCCGCACTCACCTTCAGATTGACCGTGTTCGTAATCCCCAAGGCCACGGTAAACGGCAGGCTGTTGGTGATCCGTAACACATCATTTCCACTCGCTCCCGCCTGCGTGTAGTCTGGCGAGCCGAGTTGGGTGAACTCGAAAGTGAAATCCAGCCCGCCGCTCGGATTCAGTTGGTCGACGGTGAGGATGCCCGGATTGAGACCGGGGGCGACCGTGCCGCTCCCACTGATCACGCGCGCGATTGTGCCGGTGCCGTACAGAGTTGTCCCGGTGGCCAGGCTCAAGTCGCTGCCAGCCGAAATGGAAGCGTTTGCGATCAAGCCCCCGCCGGAAACTGTGAGCGCGCCGCTGGAAGTGTAATCCGCGCTCAAGCGCAAGACGCCGGGACCAGTCTTCGTCAAACCGCCACTGCTGCCACTGAGAATACCGGCCAACTCAGCATCCACAAATGCGCTGCCATTGTCCACCTGCACCGTGCGTTGCGCGCTGCCCAAATCAATCGGGTTGATGAACTTCACCGTGCTGTCGGACGTGGTCGCGCCCAAAATCAGCGCGCTGCTGGTCGGGACGAAGTTACCGCTGCCCCACGTCACGCCCGCCCCGGCCCCACCGAGATTAACGGAAAGGGTGCCGCCACGAGCGCTGAATCCGCCGCTGCCCGTCCATTGCAACGAGCCGGCACTGGTGCCGAGACTGCGACTGAATGTGCCGGACGTTTCCAGCACGCCTCCATTGAGTTTGAGATTGCTGGCGGCTGGCAATCCACCGCCGTCAGTCGCCCGCAACACACCGCTGACAATCTCGGTGACGCCGGAGTAGGTGTTCGCGCCGGTCAGTTCCAGTACGCGACTGCCCCGCTTGACCAACCCAACTGTGCTGTCGGAACCACTGATCACCCCATTGGCAATCATGTTACCATTGAGCGTGTTGAAGGCGCGGGAGCCGCTGTCCAAGACCAAGGGCAGGTTGATCGTCTGGGTGTTGGCGCTGCGGTTGATCACGTCGCCGACGAGATTGACTGTATTGGTGCCAGCCGCCATTCCATTCAAGACAAACGTGCCCGCGCTGTTGGTGAACATGATCCCGGCGAACTTGGTGTTTGAGATGAAGTTATTCGTGTTGATGGGCTTGGCATTTCCATCAAAGAGCAATTGGTCATACGCGACCGGCGCCGGCCCGCTCCCGCCGCCCCAGTTTGTCGAATTCATCCAATAAGTGTCGGTCGAATTGGAGCCTGGATTCCATCCCTGCCCGGTGCCGCCGATGGCCAAGGTCACATACCCGGCCGATACACCGAAGTTGTACGTGCGGGTGTTCGCCTGATTGCCGACGGTGAAAGCGGTTTCACCGGCCCCGCCGATGGCGCCGTCGTGCTGGATGAGGTAGTACAACCCGACCGTGTCAAAGCGGACGGTGGAATTGTTGGTGTACAGCAGTACGGTTCCGCCGTTGATGGTCAACCCGCCGGGCGTGGTGACGCTCAGCTTATCGTTGTCGAGGCCGGTATTGAGGAACTCAAACGGCAGATACCCGCCGTTAACAGTGAGGCTTCCCAGCGTGAGGGTGGCGAGACTGTTATTGCCGGCCGTGAGCGTGCCGGTGTTGAGGACCATGCTCCCGGAGATTGTGCCGTTGCCGGTGACGAACCCGCCGCCCACGGTCACCGTACTGGCCGCCCCCGCGCCGGCACTCGCCCCGGTATTGTTGACGAACAACGTGCCACTATTGACCCCGATGTTGCCGGCAACGCCCGTGCCGCCGGCATTGTTCAACACGAAATTGCCGCCACTGACAGTGACCGGCGCCGCTGCACCCAGTCCGGTGCTGGTGGAATTGGCGATCGTGAGAGTACCGGCGCTGACGACTACCGGCGCGGAAAAGTCGTTGTTCCCGGCCAGAATCACCGTGCCGGCATCCTGCTTGGTGAGTTGGTTGGCGCTACCGGTCATCACCCCGTTGATCGTGAAGGTATTCCCGCCATCGGCGCCAATGGCGATGTTGCCGCCGATCAGGGTGTTGGTAATCGTCGCGTCGAGCGTGGCCCCGTTGCCTTTGAGATAGGAATTCGTCAACAGATTGATCCCCTTCTCGAACGAGTGAACGCCGCTGCCGAGTTGGAGAGTCGCGTTGTTGACGCCGTTGCCGACGACAAACGCCAAGCCATTGCTGTACGTCGCGCTCGTGACGCCGATGGTGCCGGAGTTGAAAGCGACCACGTTGGCGGCGTTGGTGACCCGCAGCGCACTGGCCCAGACTGCGCCGCCGTTGACGATCAACTGGTTGTTGGCGGTCGCGGCAGGGCCACCCGGGCCGGTCTTGCCGACGGTAATGTTGGCATTGGTGACGACACCACCGGTGTTGACCGTCACGCTGTTGTGAATCGCATTCGAACCAATGATGAGTTCGCCGCCGGACAGGTTCCACAACCCACCGCTCGACACCACGGCGGCATTGGTGGATGAACCGCTGCCGATGATGCTCGCTGGGGTTAACAACAGCGCGTTGGTAATATTCAGCTGATTATAGCCGCCGCTGACATTTGCACCCACGATGATTCCCCAATTCGTAACCGTGCTGGACAACCCAAATCCACCGACATTGTACTGATTGCTCGCGGACGAGCTGGTGCCACCCACCGTGACAGCCCGACTAAAGAATTTTCCTCCATCCTGAATTGTCAGCACTGAGGATTTTGCCCCCGCGGTTCCCACGTTGATCGCCCCAGCATTGGTCACCGTACCGCCGGTGACGGTCAGGGTGTTGCTAAACCCGGTACCGCTGCCGATACTGATATTACCGGCCGACGGGTTCCAGGTCGCGTTGGCGTACACGCTGATGTTGTTGTTTGAGGCAACATTCTCCCCAATGTTGACGGCGCCGACTGTCGTCCATCGAGCATTGGTCAAAATGATGCTGTTATCGCGTGCCCCATTTTGGCTGATGTAGATTGCCCCGTTCGCCGCGGTCGACTCGGCCCCCAGTCCACCGATTCGGTACGTGTTGTTACTGCCACTCCCAAGAGCAATGTACACGTCGCCACCAAACAACTTGGCCCCGTTGGAAAGGATCAACGAGTTCCAACTCGCACCGCCGCCACCCACCTGCATGTTGACGGTGGTGCCGACGTTGGTCAGAGTAACACTACCGCTGACCGTGAGGACGTTGCCGGTCGCGGCAGTGTAGCCAACGTAGAACCCCCTACCACCGTGGTTCCAAACTCCACCGGTCTGGCTGATTGTGGTGATTGTGGCGTTCATGTTCGAAAAATTGTTACCAAGCGTGAGGTTACCGGTGGGGTTCGACCAGAATAGTTTGCCGCCTTCGTTGAGGTAAATCGTAGGTTGGTTGCCGGACAGGACCAGCGTGGTAATGCCGGTCACCACGCCGCCATTGTCAATCTGCAGGCGCGCTCCGGTGCCCAGCCGCAACCCGGTATTGGTGAGAATCGTCGGCGAGGACACGCCGTTGGTGATGATCACCGTAGTCAGTTGACCAAGCGAACTAATCGTACTCAGAAAGTTGATATTCAGTCGTCCAATCGGGTCGGCCAGCCCAGAATTCAGAATCACCGTGTACGAGGCCGTGTCATTGGTCAGAACGACCCAGTCGTCGGGAGTGCTGGAGTTGGCACCAGGGTATGCGCCGTCCGGTGCACTCGACCACCAGATCGCCGAATTTGTCCAGTACAACGGGTCACCGGACAAATTCGCCACCGAACTGGTCACCTGAGCCGAAGTGGAGGGAGCCAAAACGGGGAACAGCAGGAGCGCGCCAGCTACACCGAGCCAACGCGCCGTGCCAAGAAAACGAGTTGCCCCGCGTCTTGATTTGTTATTGCTATAAAAACTCACGCGCTAGTTCCAAGAACAACCTATTGCTTGTAATTCCTCACCGTCCACCACGCGCTTTCTGTTCAACTAGTGAATCTTACGACAGAATCCACCCGCCACAATCTGAATTTGCGCCATTCTTTGTCAAAATTGCGCCAACTGAACCGCGCCAGCCTCAAGCCTTCAAGTGCCGCCGTGGGCGACGTTTGCACACCAGCAACAGCCCAAGTCCAACCCCCACCAAAACAAGTGAACCAGGTTCCGGAATCAAAACCAGGGTGATGTTGCCCGTTGTAGCCAGCGCAGACGTGTCCCACTGTAAACTGAGCGCCGTTACGTCGGGGAGATCCATAAAGGCGAAGTCCGTATCGGCGACGTGGCTGCCGAATTGGAACAACTGGTATGTTTGGCCGTCTGCCAAGGTGAAACCAGTGCTGTTGGTCACTGCAAGCGTACCGCCGAAGGCCAGGCTGCCACTGACCACGATCAGGTCATTGCTACCGGGCCCAGCCAGTTCCAGCAACACCAGTGAGTTCGCTCGCAAGGCAACGTTACCGGTGATGCTCAGGCTGCCGACGGAGAAACCGGGGCTGAGAACACCGTCGTTGGTGAGGTTGCCGACGATCAGTCCGTCGCCGGTCAGCCGGGCGTTGCTGCTGACGACCAGCCCGTCTTGGAAAGCATGCGTCCCGCCAAGGATGTTGAAGTTGGCGGACTGGGTGCCGTTGCCAACGACGAATGCCTGCCCGTTGGTGATGAAGGTGCTGCTGCTGTTGAGGGTGCCGGAGTTATAGGCGACAGTGTTGACGGCGTTGGTGATCCGCAGTGCGTTGGCCCAGACCGTGCCGCCGTTGAGGGTTAACCGGTTGTTGGCGGTTGCCGCGGCGCCACCAGCACCGGTCACGCCCACGGTAATGTTGGCGTTACTGACGACGCCACCGATGTTGACCGTCAGACTGTTGTTGGTGGCATTGGCATTGCCGATATTGAGCGCGGTGCCCTGCAAGTTCCACAAGCCGCCGCTAGAAACGACGGCGGAATTGTTGGACGAACCATTACCAATCGTGCTCGCGCCGCTCCGCAACAGGGCATTGGTAATGTTCAGCACATTGAAGCCACGGCTGGTGCTCGCCCCGACGGTGATCGTCCCATTCGAAACCGTGCTGGACAACCCAAACCCACCGACATTGTAGGTGTTGGTACCTGAGCTGGTGTTACCCACGGTGACATTGCCCGCCGCACCGCTAAAGAATTTCCCTCCATCTTGAATGGTCAGGACGGAGGACCCAGCGCCGCTGGTTCCGATCAGGACTGCCCCAGCATTGGTCACGGTGCCGCCCGCAACGATGAGGTTATTACTGTAGCCGGCGCCGTTACCGATGGTGATCGTCTGGTTCAGCGGGTTCCAGACGGCATTGGAGTAGACTTGGATGCTATTATTCGTGCCCGCATAGCCAATGTTGACAGCCCCACTGGTCGTCCACCGGGCATTCGTCAAAATAATGCTGTTATCGCGCGCTCCTTGCTGGCTGATGTAGATGATACCGTTCGCCGCGGTTGACTCGGCCCCCAGTCCACCGATTCGGTACGTGTTGTTACTGCCGCCACGTCCACTGCCAGTAAAAGCAATGTACACGTCCCCACCAAACAACTTGGCCCCGTTGGACAAAATCAGCGAACACCAACTCGCTCCGCCACCACCCACCTGCATATTGGCGCTCGTGCCGACGTTGGTCAGGGTCACACTCCCGCTGACCGTGAGGACATTGCCGGTCGCGGCGTTATAGCCAACGAAGAACCCGGAGGCGCCGCCCATGTTCCACAAGCCACCATCCTGGCTGGTGATCGTGGCGTTCAGGTTCGAATAATTGTTGCCCAGTGTGACGTTGTTCCCAGATGCGAGTCCCGCAAATAGTTTACTCCCCCCGTTGAGTGCAATCGACCAGTTAGTGCCGGTCATTGTCACAGCCGAGGTGACGCCGGTCATCACGCTGCCACCGTCGATCTGTAGGCGGGCCCCATTCCCCATGAGAAGTCGGCTGTTGGTGACGATGGTTGAAGAGGAGGCGCCGTTGGTTATAATGACTGTGGCGGGCAGCCCAGTGGAGGTGGTCGAATTCAAATAGTTGATGGCCAGCCGATCGAGCGAGTCGGCTAACCCGGAATTCAAAATCAGCGTGGCGGAGGCCAGATCGTTGGTCAGTAAGACCCTGTCTCTTGTAGTAACACCCTCGACATCATCGCCAGGGTACACTCCGTCCGCCGCACTCGACCACCAATTCGCCGAATTCGTCCAGTAGAACGTGCCATCGGTCGTGTTCGTCAACGTCCAGGCCACTTGGCCCCACGCGGTTGACCTTGTTCCGCAATACAGAACCATGAACGCGATGACGGCGCCGGCAATCCGCGATAGTTGCGGGTGATGCTGAACTTTCATGTCATTTTTCTCCTCAAAGTTTGCCGCACTTCTGCATTTTCCTCAGTTTTTGATATCACGAGCGCATCGTCGCCAATCCCATTTACCGGGCGCGCTTGAGGGGCCGCAGTTTCAAGCGCCAGAGTATCCCAAGCCCCAGCAACACCAAGACGACCGCTCCCGGCTCCGGTATCACCTCGAGCGACAACGTCCCGGTCGTCCCCAAGGCTTGCGTGTTCCACGGCAGATTCAGCGCCGTAACATCCGGCAGATTGGTCGCACTGAAGGCGCTCCCGTCCACCAGACTGTCAAACTGGAACAATTGGAACGCCTGCCCGGCCGCAAACGTAAACCCAGTCAGATTCGTGACCGTCAACGTTCCACCAAAGGCGAGATCACCGCTGACGAACAACATGTCGTTCGAGCCCACGCCGGCCAGTTCCAGCAACACCAGTGAACTCGCCCCGAGACTGACGTTACCGGTGATGCTCAGGCTGCCGACGGAGAAACCAGGGCTGATCGTGGCGTCGTTGATTAGATTGCCGGTGATGAAGCCGTTACCGCGCAAGGTGCCGCCGGCGGTGTTTGTGATCGCACCGTTGAGCGTGGCGGTGTTGAGGGTGAGGCTGTTGGTGTTGAAAATGCCGCCGCTGAAGTTGGCGATGCTGTTCGCGACGGTGGCCGCACCATAATTGGTCAGCGCCCCGGCAACCGTGGCCGTCGTGTTGGAGATCAACAGCGACCCATTGCCGCCGACCGTGATGCCATTACCGGCAACACCGGTGGTGCCGCTGATGAGTTCGAGCCGCGAATAGTTCGTCGCCCCCAATCCGGTATCGAAGATGTACCCGCCAGCCAGCGTGTTGGTCGCGGTGGAGCTGAGCAGCCGCAAGGTGTTGTTGCCGCTCCACGCCAGATTGGCGAGTTGGCTACCGCCCCAGTTGTTGGTCAGATTGACGACCCCGCTGGCCAAACGGTACGCAATCGTGCCTCCATCAATGGCGATGCTGCCCGCGCCGCCGTTGGGGGTGACAGTGATCGTGGTCGAGGTGAATTGATACACGCCGCCCGAATTGGTGATGACGTTGCCAGCACCGGCGTTGGCGGTGATCAGCGAGTTGCCTTGGAGTATCCCGCCGTCGAACACCCGAACCACGTTCCCGGTACTGTTGGCCGCACCAACCGTCAGTGTGCTCGCCAATCTGACTTCGCCACGGTTGATAACCGTCAGGCTATTGGAATTCGCGCTCGCCCCCGTTCCAACAGTGAACGCACCGCTCGCGAAGAGCGTCGCCGTATTCGAGACCGTCACGCTGTTCAAACTGGAGTTCGCCACTTTGCCAATTTCCACGGTCGTGTTCGACCACACCGAGCCGCCGCCACTGACCAGCACGCTGTTGTACAAGTTCGGTGTCGTTCCACCATTCCCACCCACGATCCCACCCGCATTCGTCACCACACCCCCATCGAGAATGCTGAGTCGGTTGCTGATGCTCCCCGCCACCCCAATGTTGGGGCCGAGCAATAAATTCGCATTCACGTATAGCGCCGATCCCGCCCCGGTCACGGTGACGCTGTTGTTGGTCGAACCCCGGTTGCCAATTGCAAAGAGCGTGGTCCCGTTGAACATCTTCCCGCCGTTCGTGATCGTCAACGAGTTGGACGTAGCGCCGTTCCCCCCCACCAGGACGTTCTGTATATTCGTCACGACGCCGCTGTCGACGATCAAGCTACCGCCAAACGCACTCCCATTCCCAATCGTCAACGCTTGACCCAGGACGTTCCAGACCGCGTTACTCAACACCCGCACCGTGGTGTTCGATGCCCGTGTCCCTCCAGACTCCAGCCCAATGTTCACCGCGCCACCGCTCCAGAGATTAGCATTGGTGATCGTCATCGTGTTGAAGTGACTCCCCGAATTGCCCACGGTAATCGTGCCGTTGGAGACGATGCTCACCTCCCCAAGCCCACCCACATTGTACGCGTTGTTGCTGCCGCCGCTGGTCGGGTTGCCGACCGTGACATTCCCACTGAAGAATCGAGCGCCATTGGAGAGAATCAGCGAGTTCCCCAAGCTGGCGGTGCTATTCCCAATGATGACCGTTCCGACATTCGTCAACGTCGCCGCGGTCACGGTCAACACGTTCCCGGTCGCCGCGTTGTTGCCGATCGTCAGACCTCCAGTATTCAGGTTCCACACGCCACCTTGGCCGGGGGTGCTGAGGCTGTTGACCGCGGCGTTGATATTGGAGCGTCCGCTGCCAATCGTGATCAGACCGGATGAGAAAAGTTGACCACCGGTATTGAGCGTGACGACGCCGGTCGTACCCAACCAAGTCACACTCGTGATGCCGGTCACCACGCCCCCGTTGTCGATCTGCAACCGCCCGCCGTTGTTGAGGCTGACCGTGGTGTTGGTGAGAATCGTCGGGGTCACAGCGCCATTCGTGACAATCAACGTCGCCGTATTGCCCAGCGTGTTGCTGATCGCCAGAGTGCCAATGCTATCCGCGAGCGTCGTGTCCAAAATCACTGCGTAGGACGAAAGCGCATTGGTCAGATAAACATTGTCGACCGGCGCGCTCGCATTGACGCCAGGGTACACTCCGTCCGCAACACTCGATCGCCAGACATCCGCTGTATTAGTCCAGAATAACGTGCTACCGGTGGAATTTGTCCACGTCCAACTCACCTGCGCCCGAACGGCTGACACAGCTCCGCAATACAGAACCACGAGCCCGAGCATTGTGCAGGCAATCCGCCACGAACGGAAATTTTGCTGGACCTTCATGTCTTGTTTCCTCAGAGGTTACTTACTCTCCGCTTTTAACTCAGCTTTTCTTTATCACGAGCAAGCGGCTCGCACTAGAGACGGTCACGCCAATTTCCGTCGCGTTTGCGTCAAGGATTTCCGCCGCGTCCACCGCACCAACGGACGCGATTGCGACAGAAATAGCCGCAACCCGACATTGTTTAGACATAGTCATCATGCTACCTCCTGCCATGCGAACTCGCGAAACCTCCGAGGCGAAAACCGCAAGACTGACGTCCATTTTATGAATCAACTGCGAATGACGAAGATCCGCCTGCTCGCACTCGGGCTTCTGAGCCTGCTCCCCATCAGCCCCGGCTGGGCCGGCGACCTCCACATTGGCGCTGCTCAAGTTGACATCACTCCCGACCGCCCCGTGGCTCTGGCCGGTCAGCTCTACACACGAATCTCGACGGGCGTCGAAACCCCCGTAACCGCCACCGCAGTCGCCATCGAAACCCGCGACGGCGACCGGCCCGAAGACCAAGCGATCTTTGTCTCTTGCGACCTGGTCGGCATTCGCCCTGACATGGCGAAACGTCTTCGCAAACAACTCAGCGAACGACTCCCCGATTTCGACTCCCGCAAATTGGTCCTCAGCGCCACGCATTCGCACACGGCGCCAGTGACCGGCTACGACCGCAATGCGCCCACGAAAGAGGGCGTCATGCCGGCGGCGGAATACACGGACTTCCTGGTGAACCGCCTCGAAGACGTTTGCGCCCGCGCCTGGCAGCAACGCGCACCCGGCGGCGTCAGTTGGGGCTTGGGCCACGCCGTCGTCGGTCTCAACCGCCGCGCCGTTTATGCCGACGGTACCGCCAAACTCTACGGCGCGACCAATCGGCCGGATTTCCGCGCGATTGAAGGCGGCGAAGATCACGGACTGGAACTGCTCTATTTTTGGAACCGTGACCGGCAGCCCCTGGCCGCCGCCGTGAACATTGAATGCCCCTCCCAAGAATTGGAGCACAACGTCAAAATCAACGCCGACTTCTGGCACGACGTCCGGCAGTCGTGGCGGGACGGTTTGGTTCTCGGCTGGCCGGCAGCTTGTGGCGACATCACGTCCCACCGGCTGTATCGCAAGGCCGCGGAAGACCGCATGCTGCAGTTGCGGGGACTCACCTATACCGGCGAAATCAGCCGCCGCATCGTGCGCGAAGTCCGCGACGTCGCCGAACTCACCCGGCGCGAAATCCACACCAGCCTGACCTTCACGCATTTGGTTGCCGATATCCCCCTGCCCGTCCGCATGGTCACCACGCAGGAAGTCGCCGCCGCCCGGCAAGCCATCGAAGCTCTGCAACAAAAGAAGGGCGATCAAAGCCTCCGGATCGGTTTCTACCAGCAGACCATCAAACGCTTCGAAACGCAGGACCAGAAACCCACTTACAACTGCCCGGTGCATGTCCTGCGCCTCGGCGACATCGCCATCGTCACCAATCCGTTCGAGCTGTTCCATGATTACGGCGTCCAGCTCAAAGGCCGCAGCCGGGCACTGCAAACGTTCATCATCGAACTGACGGACGCCTCGGGCCGGTATTTACCGACCGCGCGCGCGGTGGCCGGCGGCGGCTACAGTGCCACCGTGGAAAGCAACATGGTCGGCCCCGAAGGCGGCCAACTCCTCGTGGACCGCACCGTCGAGATGATCAACTCCCTCTGGCCCGCCGCCGCGCCAACCGGCAAGAACAAGAGTGAAACCCATTAACATTGGCGTCGTTGGCTACGGGCACTTTGTCCGCAAAGTGTTCCTGCCGGAATTCTCCGCCAGCCCGCACGTCCGCATCGTCGGTGTCTGCAATCGTGGCGAAGAGCGCCGCCGGCAGGCGGCGGAAGACGGCTATTGGACCACCGGCGATCTCGCTCAACTCGTGGCGATACCGGAACTCGATGCGGTTTACATCGGGACGGCGAATGCCGCTCACAAAGACCAATGCATTGCCGCCGCCCGCGCCGGCAAACATGTGCTTTGCGAAAAGCCGCTGGCGTTGAGCGCCGGCGAGGTGGACGAGATTGTGGCGGCAACCCAGGCGGCCGGCGTGATCACCCACATCAACCACGGCGCGCCGTATACGCCCGCGTTCGAACTCTTCCAGCGCCTGACGCGAGAACGTTGCGGCCGCATCCTGCACTTCTGGATGCGCACTTCGCGCGCTTTCGGCAACTGGGCGCATGGCGCGCGCCACTGGGCCGTCGCGAATCCAGCCGACAGCGGCGGTTGGACTCTGCATCACATGTGTCACGCATTGGACGACGCCTGCCTGCTGATTGGCCGGCAAGCCGTGACGGCTTACCACGTCGAGCAAAAGAGCACACCCGACGCACCGAGCGAGGAGCTCGTCCATTGCCTAATCACCTTCGACGACGGCACGACCGCCATGCTCAGCGATGGCACGAGTATCGGCGGCTTTCACGACAAGGGCGTCATCGGCGTTGATGGCGACTTGCGTCAACAGGCCGACACACTGACGGTCGTCACGATGGGCGCGCCTCAGAAAACAGGCCGCCCCGGCATTCTGGAACGCAAGGTGGAAACTTATAAAGTCGAGAATACCGGCGGGGAGAAAGCTACGGCGATCGTGGCGCAGGTGTTTGCGGAGGCGGTTCGTGGCGGGGCGCGGCGAGTGATTTCGTTCGAGTTCGTTCGCGACCAATACCGGATTCTCGACGCGCTCAAACGCAGCAGTCAAACCGGAGAAGCCATACAAATCAGGAGCGAATGTTCATGAATCACTACATCCACATACTCGTTGCGGTGACTGTTCTTATGCCGTGTGCAAGCTGGGCTGGCGACGGGCAGCGGGTTCTTTGTGTCGGCGATTCCATCACGGCGGCGGATCACAGTTGGGTCAGCCTCATCGCCAAGTCCGGTAAGATCGAGACCATCAACGCCGGTCAAGGGGGACGCCGCACGGGCGCGGCCGTCGAGACGTTCGAGACCGCCGTGACAACCTCGCAATCGTTCAACCGCGTGATCTTTTTCCTCGGCGTCAACGACCTGCCGGGGCGCGATCCGGCACCGCCCGATAAGAAGGTGGCGCTGTGCGTAAAAAACATGGAACTCGCCATTGACCGGGCGCTCAAGACGCTTCCCGCCAAGGACGTCATTCTCGTCGCGCCGTGCAACGTCAACGCGGAGTTGATGCGGCAACCGCACAAAACCGACGCCGCCATGACCAAACGGCGGGAACGCAATGTCCAAAAGGGCTACGATATTTGTCCGCCAATTCTGGAAAAACTGGAGTCCGCATACCGGCAACTGGCGCAGAAGAAGGGCGTGCAGTTTGTCAGTCTGTTGCGCGTGGTCAGTCCGGCAAACTTCCCGGACGGCTTGCATCCGGACAATGCCGGCCAACGCCAGATTGCGGATGCGATTCAGCCGGTCTTGGTCCAAACGTGGAAGCCTGGCGGAAAGGTTCAGCGATGAGAGGGATTATCTTGGCAACGATGCTGATGACTTTGGCCGGCGCAGCTGTGCGCGCGAGTACCAATAACTTGGGGCACTACGTCCGGGTCAGCCCGCGCGACAGCCGGTACTTTGAATTGGACAACGGGCAGCCGTATATCCCGATTGGCCTAAACCTGGTCTCCCCACTCAAGGGGGAGATGGCGATCATGGCAGACTGGTGCGCCAAGCTCGCCGCGCAAGGTGGCAACTTCGCGCGGATCCGGCTGGACAGTGCGTTCTTCGAGATAGAGCACGCCAAGAGCGGCGAGTACGACGCGGAGAAAGCCAAACGCACCGACGAGATGCTGGCGTTGGCTCGCAAACACGGCCTCCGCGTCAAGCTCTGCATTGACGGGTTCCGGCACATTCACGAGACCGACGCGAAGAAGTTTGGGAAACCAATCCACCACGTCGCGAACGGCGGACTCGCCACCAACATGACCGACTGGGTGAATAGCCCCGCCTGCCGGCAACGGCACAAGGGCAAGTACGATTTCCTCGCCAACCGGTACGGCTCTGATCCTATCATTTTCGGCTGGGAACTCTGGAACGAGATGAACTGCGTCGCGGGCGGTGATGTGCGCGACTGGACCAAGGAGATGTTGGCCGAACTGCATCGCCGGTTTCCCAAGAACCTCTGCATGCAAAGCCTCGGGAGCTTCGACAGCAACTCGCAGCGGCCGATTTACCGGGACATCTGTCAAATGCCCGGCAACGATGTCGCCCAGATCCACCGGTATCTGGACCTCGGCGCGAGCCTGAAAGTCTGCCACGGCCCGGTGGACGTGCTTGCGGCCGAGGCGATCCGGGAAGTCCGCGGCTATCGCACGAACAAGCCCATTCTGCTGGCCGAAAGTGGCGGCGTGGAATGGCAGCACTCCGGGCCGTGGAAGTATTACGATCAAGACACCGAGGGGATGATCTTGCACGATGTGCTGTTTGCGCCATTCTTTGCGGGCGCGGCCGGCCCCGGTCATTTCTGGCATCGGGATTACGTGGCCAAACACGACTTGTGGTGGCACTTCGGCCGGTTTGCCCAAGCCGTCGCTGATCTTGACCCGCCGGCAGAGGCTTTCGAGGTGCAAAAACTCGATCATCCCCGCCTGCGCATCTACGTCTTGCGCGGCAAACGGACCACGCTCGCGTGGTGCCGGGACAAAGAAGCCACTTGGCAAACGGTGCAGGTCGAAGGTCGCAAACCGGAAACGCTCCACGGTCTCACCGTGACGTTGCCGGCGCCGGTGGACGGCGGCGCGGCGGTCACGGTTTCGGCGTACGATCCGTGGACGGGAGAGAAGAACATTTTGAAAGCTGCCCCGGCGGGCATCACGTTGCCGGACTTCTCCCGCTCGCTCGTCGTCCGTTTGCGGGCCGAATAACTCATGTCGACCTTCCTGTTAATCCTGACAACGATCGTGTGGGGCTCGACCTTTTTCATCATCAAGGACACGATCCGCAACGTTGACCCGTTTTACCTCGTCTTCATCCGCAACCTCATCGCCGCGGTTGCGATGTCGCTGTACGTGTTTACCCGGGACAAGAAGGCGCTGTTCAACAAGACCACCCTCACTCGGGGTGCGGTCCTGGGGTTGCTGCTGGCGACGACCTACAGTTCACAGACCATTGGCCTGAAGTACACGACCAGTGGCCACAGCGCGTTCATCACCGGGTCGGCGGTGATTTTCGTGCCGATCCTGCTGTTCGTGATCTGGCGCATCAAACTGCACCCCTTGGACATCGTGTCCATTCTCGGGGTCTTTACCGGTCTGTTTCTCCTGACTTGGGATGGCGATGGTCACATCAATCCTGGCGATCTCATCACCTTGATCACCGTGGCAGCCTACGCGGTTCATCTCATCAGCGCAGGCCGGTTTGTCAAAAACGTGAACGTGCCGGCGATGATCGCGCATCAGTTCAATTTCGCGACCTTGTTCAGTTTGATCGCCTACCTCGTGGCGGGCAGTGGTGGCTTGGCGGTGACGACCAAGTCGTTGTATGCCCTCGCCTATCTGGGCTTTTGCGGAACGCTGTTCTGCTACTTCGTCACCGTCTGGGCGCAGAAACACGTCAGCGCTGTGCAAGTCGCGCTAATCTTTGCGCTCGAGCCGGTCTTCGCGGCGGTGTTCGCGTGGCTCTTCGCCGGTGAGACACTGCACCGCAAGGAATTCTCCGGCATGTTTCTTATCCTGGCCGGGATCATCTTGTATCAAACGGCCAAAAACCTGCGCGACCAGCGCGCCGCCATCGGGGCAAAACCAAACGCAGTTTTGGAAACAATATGAAAACGAAAAATCCACTTGTCGTACGCGCTGCGCCTCTGCTTCTCGCAATCTTAACAGCTTGTACCACCCGGCCGAAAGTTTCGGAAGTTCAGGAGTGGAAGCCGGTCGAGCAGCCGGGGTTGGCCGCGGCACTGGCGAGCGCACCGGAACTGAAATTCGAGGAATTTGCCGAAGGGCCGTCGGTCTGCGTCGAGGGGCCGATCTGGTGGGTTCCCAACACCGGCGGCAAGACTTGGGACATGGTGATTATCTACAGCCGTGGCTATCCGGGCCCGCACGAGGCCTTCATCTACGACACCGCCACCAAGGAACTCAAAAAGGCGGCTGTACCTGAACTTGAAAAAGTCCGTTCCAACTTCCACATCGTTCCCTACTTCCTGATCAACGGAAAAATGATCATCAGACCCGGCATCGGCAGCGATGTCTGCATTTACACCTATGATCCCGCCGCCAATGAACTGAAGTTCGGCGGGTATCCGCTGGGCGAGAACGTTGTCAGCGCTGATGGTCAGATGGCACCCAATGCGGACGGTTCGCTGTTCGGCGGCTTCGGCCCGTTTGGCGGTGACAAGACCAATCGCGCCAGAGTCGGCTTCTATACGATCGACCCCGTCACCCTGAAGGGCGAGCTTCTTGGCGAAGTCGGCCCGCCGAGCGATAGCCGGGCCTGGGAATATGGCGGCGTCGTGATGGATGGCGACTGGATCTATGCCCGCTATGGACACAGCCCCTGGCGGCTTTACGGAATGAACGTCAAGACGCACAAAGGCAAGGTGATTGCGGAGACCGAGCAGATCATTGGTGACCGCCAAACCATCACGTTCCGGACCAACAGCGAATACCCCGGCATCTATGTCACCATCACCGGACTCAAGGGCGCCCCAAAGGATGAAACAAAGGCCTTCTGGTTGCTCGATGGCGAGCTTACACCGTGCGCACTGCAGGATATGCGCGCGAGCACCGCCAAACCCGTCCCCCCCATACCCGGCGAGAAGCGGGCTCATCCCCGAGGTAATTTCTATGGCGGCTCAGTTCCCAAGGGCATGGAGGTCATCCAAGGCCGACCAGACGCCGATGGCAAGGTGACCATCTGGTACCGTTTTAGCGACGCGAGTATGGCGGAAGCCGTACAGACCACCACCGGCGTCTGGCAGCGGGTCGAACTCCCTCCCGTGAAACTCTACCCCAACCCCATCCGCCGCATGGCCAACCTGTCCGACGGCTCGCTATTTGCCCTTGGCGAAAGCTATGGTCAGGCTCTGGTTTTCGACCCGAAGACCAAACAGCGCAAGATCCTCGGCGCGACCATGTCCGTCTATTCCCTGCTGCCCGTCGCGGACAAGCTCTACCTCTGCGGCTACCCGAGTTCGCAGGTGTGGATCTATGACCCGGCCAAACCGTGGACCGTCGGCGCGGCCATGCCGGCGGATACACCTCCCGACAACGGCAACGAAGCCGAGGCCACCGCCAAGAGTAATCCGGCAAAAGTGGCCGTCCTGAAGGAATTTGCCGACATCCATATGCCTTGGGCGGCAGCGGAGGGGGCCGACGGTCGCGTGTATTTCGGCGGCAAGGTTGTCCGCATCGGCGAAGGTGGCGGCTTGGGCTGGTGGGATCCCCGTGAGAATAAGGGTGGCGGCTTCCACAAGCCGTTCGACAATTATCCGGTGTTCTGGATGTGCTCCGCTGCAAACGGACGCTACATCCTTTGCTCCACCAAAACAGCCGCCTCTCCTGACAATACGGACTACATTCCCCCGCGGGGACGGATCTTCGTTTATGACACGACCAAACACGAGCTGATCCACCAGTTCGAAGATGAACGCCTGGTCATGCCCGGCTACATCACCGAGGCACAACCGGGCTTGGTCATGGGCTATGCGCCGATTAAGGATGCGGCGGGCAAGTACACCGGCCTCCTCTACGGATTTGATCCGGCCGCCGGCAAGATCCTCTGGACTAAATCCGTTCCATTGGCGCCCCAGACCGCCTTCTCCTTCATGAAAAGAGGGAAGTATTTCTTCGCCAAAGGCCCGGATGGTTTCATCTGGGCGACGATGAACGGCGTTCTGGCGCGCATCAATCCTCAAACTGCGGAAGTGTTACCGGTCGGCAAGATGGAAGATAACCCGCTCGCATTCGTCAACGGCGATGTTTACGTGGCTGGTTCGAATAAGTTCCGCAGAATCGTTGGGATCCAGGTGAAACCGTGAAAACAATGCTCCTCCGATTGATTGTCGTTGGCTTGCTTGCAACAAATTGCGCCGTCGCCCAATGGCGGCCAATCGAACAGCCGGATCTCGCCAAGACTCTGGAGGCTGCGCCGGAACTGAAGTTCGAGGAACTGGCCGATGGCCCGAGCGTCTGTCAGGATGGACCGGTCTGGTGGGTGCCTAATCCCGACGGCAAGACGTGGGATTTGTTGATGCTGTACAGCCGCGAGTATCCGGGACCGCACGAACTTTTCATCATTGATACCGGCACCAAAGAGGTCAAGCGACTCGACATCACCCAGCCTGGCGTGAATTTTCACATCCTCCCGTATTTCGTGCTGAACGGGAAAATGCTCATCAAACCCGGCATCGGTTCCAGTGACGTAAATCTGTTCACCTATGACCCGGCCAGCAACGACTGGCAGAACGCCGGTCTGCCGCTTGGCAAGGAGGTCGTGCGCGGCGACGGCCCAATGACGGCCAACGAAACTGGCACGCTCCTCGGCGGCTTCGGCCCGCTCACGACGAACCGCAACAGAGTCGGCTTCTACACCATTGACCCGGTCACCCACAAAGGCGACTTCCTCGGCGCGGTTGGCCCGGACAACCCGAAACTGTTCTGGGAATACTGCGGGGTCGTGATGGACGGCGACTGGATTTATGGCCGCGTCGGCAACACGCCATGGCGGTTGTATGGCATGAACATCAAAACGCGCGAAGGCAAGGTGATTGCCGAGACCGAGCGCATCATCGGCGAGCGCAGAAGCATCACGTTTCAAACCAACCCCGCGTACCCGGGCGTGTACGTCACGATTACCGGGTTGAAGGGCGGACCGGTGGACAAAACGCACGCCTTCTGGCTGCGCGATGGAAAGTTGACCTCGTGCGAACCAGTGGCGAGAAACTCCGTCCCTGTGCCGCCGTGGGCGGACGAGAAACTCGCGCAACCTCGTCGGTCATTCGCCGGCAGGATGGAAGGTCAACCACCCCCAGGCATCGAGTGGTACCGCGGCGCGGTGGATAACGACGGCCAAGCCCGCATCTGGTACCGCTACACCGACGCCACGATGGCACAAGCGGCACAGGTCGCGACCGGCGAATGGCAGCGCATCGAGTTGTCGAACTTGAGAAGCTATCCCGCCCCGATCCGCCGCATGGCGCCCTTGCCGGACGGCTCGTTGTTCGCCGTGACGGAAGGCTACGGCCGGGCCGCCACGTTCAATCCCAAGACCTCCGAGCGCAAACTGTACGGCACCACCATGTCCGTGTACTCGATGGGAACAGTCAACGATCAGGTTTACCTGTGCGGCTACCCCGGCTCCCAAGTCTGGATTTATGATCCCGCCAAACCGTGGGACGTGGGCCGCAGCTTCGACACGCCGCCGGCCGCAGAGGCCCGGTCGACCGACAACCGCTCCAAAGCCGCGACCGCCCACTCCAATCCGTCGCACGTCACCACGCTCAAGGAATTCTGCGATGTTCACATGCCCTTCGGCATTGCCGCCGGGGCGGATGGCCGGGTCTATTTTGGCGGCAAAGTCGTCCGCATTGGCAACGGTGGCGGTCTCGGCTGGTGGGATCCGCAAGAAAAGAAAGCTGGCGGCTTCCACGAACCGTTCGACATGTACACCGTCTTCTGGATGTGCTCGGCTGCCGAAGGCCGGTACATCGTCTGTTCCACCAAACCCGTCGCCGCTGCCAACAATCCGGACTTCATCCCGCCGCGCGGCCGGCTCTTCGTGTACGACACGACGAAACACGAAATCATTCACCAAGTAGATGACGAACGCCTCGGCATTCCCGGCTACATCACCGAAGCGTCGCCGGGATTGGTCATGGGCTACACCCCGGCCAAGACCGGTGGCCTGCTCTACGGCTTCGACCCTGCCGCCGGCAAGGTGCTGTGGACGAAACCCGTGCCGCGCGCGCCGGTCACCGCCTTCAGCGCCATTCGCCGGTGGCGCTACGCCTTCACCAAGGGACCGGATGGATTCGTCTGGGCGACGATGGACGGCGTATTGGCGCGCATCAATCCGAAAACCGCTGAAGTCGTACCGGTCGGGAAGATGGATGACGCTCAGCTCGCGTTCGTGGACGGGGATGTTTACGTGGCCGGCGCGACAAAGTTCCGCAAAATTGCCGGCATTCCTAAGGTGAGTGCATCAAAGATTCAGCCATGACAGATGTTCGACAACTTGCCTGGATGCTGACGGTCCTGCTGCCGGTAAGCTTGCCGGCATGTTCCTCATATTGGCTGGCATTATCGCGTACCAGACGGTCAAGAGTTTACAGGAACAACGCGCCGTCGTTAGGGCTCAATGCAATTCATAAAATGGAACAAACTAATATGAAACAACTTGGACAGTTAGTCGCGGCTCTGCTGCTGGCGGCGAGTCTGACCGCCTGCACCACTTCCACTGTCGTCAAAGAGGAGAAGCCCGGCGAACAGCCAGGACTGGCGGCGGCGCTGGAGAACGCGCCGGAACTGAAGTTCAAGGAGTTGGCCAACGGACCGGATACTTGCTGGGAAGGGCCGCTCTGGTGGGTGCCCAACCCGGACGGCAAGACTTGGGATTTTGTTTTCGTCTACTATCCATCCTACTCGGGCCCCAACCAGGTCTTCATCTACGATACCGGCACGAAGGAACTTAAGAAGAGCGCTTGTCCCGAATTGGCGCAGGTCAAATTTGGCTTTCACCTCAACCGATTCTACATGGTCAACGGCAAGGCCTGCATCGTCGGAGGCTACGGGCCGGTCAGTCTGTTTGTCTATGACCCGGCAGCCAACGAGTTCAAGTTCGGCGGATTTCCCCTCGGCCAGGAAGGCGATGGGGTCGTGTTTGGCACAGAGGGCCTCGCCACGGCCAACGACGACGGCACCCTGATTGGCGGGTTTGGCCCGTTGACCACCAAACGGAAACAAGCCGCCTTCTATACGATTGACCCGGTCACATTGAAGGGCAACTTCCTCGGCGAGGTCGGCCCAGAGAACCCGACCGCCGCTTGGGAGTACCGGCGCATCGTGATGGACGGGGATTGGATTTATGCATCACTGGGCCACACCCCCTGGCGGCTGTATGCAATGAACGTCAAAACGCGCGAAGGCAAAGTCCTCGCGGAAACCGAGCGATTCATTGGCGACAGAAACACCATCACTTTCCGGCGCAACGAGAACTATTCGGGCGTGTACGGCACCATTATCGGCCTCAAAGGTGGCCCCAAAGACAAGACCCAAGCCTTCTGGCTGCGCGACGGCAAACTGACGCCTTGTGAGCCGGTCGAAAAGAACGGCACTCCCATCCCACCCTGGAAAGATGAGAAACTGGCTCAACCGCGCCTGAACTTCATGGGGGCCTTCGACGAGAATGATCTCCCACCGAAGGGGCTGGAGGTTTTTCGCGGCCCAGTCGATCTCGAGGGAAAGGTGCGGTGCTGGTATCGCTTCACCGACAAAGCCATGGCCGAGGCCGCACATGTCCCGCCGGGCCAGTGGCAGAAAATTGAACTCCCGCCTGCTCAACTCTTCCCGGCCCCGATCCGGCACATTGCGCCCCTTCCCGACGGGTCGCTCTTCGCCGTGACCGAAGGCTACGGTCGCGCGGTCCGATTCAACCCGCAGACCGGCCAACGCACCACCCTCGGCCCGACAATGTCGGTCTACTCAGTCTGTCCGCTCGCGGAGAAAATCTACCTCTGCGGCTACCCAAGCTCACAACTCTGGATCTATGACCCGGCCAAACCATGGACCGTCGGTCAAAGCCCTGAAGCGCCGCCGGAACGACCGACCGGCAAGCGCAAAGTGCGCGCCACCGCCACGACCAACCCAGCCAACGGCGGCATGTTAAAGGAGTTCACCGACGTGCATATGCCCTGGGCGACAGCGGCCGGCGCGGACGGACGCGTGTACTTCGGCGGCAAAGTGGTTCGGATCGGCAATGGCGGTGGCCTCGGCTGGTGGGATACCCGCGAAAACAAGGCCGGCGGGATTCACAAACCGTTCGACGCCTACCCGATCTACTGGATGTGCTCCGCCGGCAACGGTCGGTACATCATCTGTTCCACCAAGACCGCCGGCGCTGCCGACAATCCCGACGTGAAACCACTCCGCGGCCGGCTCTTCGTGTACGACACCACGAAACAGGAAATCATCCATCAGGTGGAAGACGAACGTATCGGCCAATTCCCCGGCTACGTCACCGAGGCGCAACCGGGCGTGGTCATGGGCTACACCGCAGCCAGCGAAGGCGGTCTGCTCTACGGCTTCGACCCCGCCGCCGGTAAGGTGCTCTGGACGAAACCGGTGCCACGCTCACCTTCGACGGGCTTCTCCGCCATGAAAAAAGGCAAGTACTTCTTCGCCAAGGGTCCCGACGGCTTCATATGGGCCACCATGGACGGCGTGCTCGCACGCATCAATCCGCAAACCGCAGAAGTGTTACCGGTCGGCAAGATGGAAGACAACCCGCTCGCATTCGTCGACGGTGATGTTTACGTCGCTGGTTCGAATATGTTTCGCAGACTCACCGGCATCTCCCCGAGAACGGGGTCCAAGTGAAGGCAGTTCATTCACGACGAAACGGGAGCAATCCACGGAAGACTCTGTGAACATTGGTTCGCTGTGCAAATTACTGGCGGGTATCGTCATGATTCTACACCTTCCAATCGCTGCGCCTTCAAAGGCCGGGGAAATATCGCTCAGCCCCCACCCCGCGAATAGTTCGCCCGATCTGCGTTCCGCACTGGAAAACCTGCGCCAGCGTGGTGGTGGAACGCTCCAGCTCCAGTCCGGGCGCTATCCATGCCGCGGCACCCCGGTGGACATGTTCGGATATCAAACCACCGCGGCGGTACTGGTTAGCAATCTGGAGCATGTCACAATCGACGGTGGCGGAGCCACTCTTACGGCGTTGGAGGGCGGCCTCTTCATTTTCCGGGATTGCCGCCAGTTGCGGCTTCGCAATTTCACCATCGACGCCGAACCGTTGCCATACACCGCCGGGCGGGTAGTCGAACTGCTCCCCAGCGAACACGCCTTCGACATCCAGCCGGTGGTACCAGCCCGGCCGGTTCCTGGCCGCCCGGTCCGCGCGATTCTCGCCTATGATCCTGAGCGGCATCGTCTGGCCGAAAACGGTTGGGAATTGTACCAAGCCCGGGGCGAAAGAGACAAAGACCTGGCCTTCACCACGCCGGCCGGACTTTTCCGCATTTTTCAGGCGCGCTCCACTCCCCTGCCTGAAAAGGGGTGGCATATCGTCGGCCGGCACCAGATTTACGAGCATAACGCCTTGGTCTTCCTTGGCTGCCGCGATGTGGTACTCGAAGACATCACGGTCCGAAGTGCCGCCGGCATGGCGGTTGTCGGCTGGGACATCCGTGATGCCAGCGTTCGCCGGCTGCGGGTCATACCGCCGGAAGGCGGCTGGATGTCAACCACCGCCGACGCCCTGCACTTTCGAAATTGCCGCGGCACGATCCTGATCGAGGACTGTGAATTTGCCCAGATGGGCGACGATGCCATCAATGTCCACGGCATGTACGGTCTGGTCACCGACCGCATTGACGCCCACACGTTGGTAGTGGCGCAGGTCCGACTGAATCCCACCTGGGACCAGCAGCGTCCCCCGTGGGATCCGCCCTTGCCCGACGACATCCTGGAGTATGGCACCGGCGCCGAACCACTGTTGCCGCAGGGACAACTCCGCGTGGCAGAAGCACGGCGGGATCAGGCCCTGCGGCAAACCGTCATCCGTTTTACCGATGCGCTCCCGAAAGCGGTGGTCGCCGGCACCGTGCTGGCGAATGCCACGGCCAGCCCCGCGCTCCGCATCCGCCGTTGCCGGGTCCGCGGGAACCGCGCCCGTGGCATGCTCATCCAAACGCGCGATGTCCTCGTGGAAGACTGCATTTTCGAAGACATCTCTGGGGCAGGAATTCATATCTGTACCGATGGCAAGGACTGGTGGGAAAGCCTCGGGGTCCGGAATGTTGTCATGCGGAAGTGCCTCTTCCGCCGGTGCAATTTCGGCGTCGCCCGACGGGCTGCCGCCTTGGACATCTTCGCGGAGTTGCCGGACGGAAGGCAGTCTGCCGCGGGGGTTCATCGTGGCATTCAGATTCTCGACAACACTTTTGACGCAAATACCGGGGCGGCCATCCATGTCGGCTCGGCCGACCAAGTCGAAATTCGCGGAAACCGTTTTGTCAACAGCGGCAAACCAGTCGTTCGCGTGTTCAACTCCCGGGACATCGTGCTTCGAGAGAATACCGGGTTGGATAACAACAAAGGGATCTCCATTGAGGGAAATAGCCCGCCGTCCACGATCCGCATCGAATGAGCGATACCCGACAACTTGCGTGGGTGCTGGCGATCCTACTGCCGGTGAGCTTGCCCGCAGCGCCTCCTGCCGGCGACAACGGAATTCTGCCAGATAACCTGCCCTACGAAGTGGTTGATGGCGTGCGTTTTTATTCGCAAATCGCACCCCAGCCATGGCGCGACCATGACGATGTGATCGAAGGGTTCGACTGGTCGTTGCCGGATACCGCGCCGTCGCCCAAGGCCATGTTCCGGGCGCGCGGCCAAGACCCCAAGATGTACCCCGTCCCGCTGTTGGGAAACATCATGGTGAGCTGGCGCGAGCTGGAGCCGGAGGAAGGTCGTTACGACTTCGGCGTGATCGCCAAGAAAATCGAGCAGCGTGCCGCTGAGGGTTACCGCCGCTTCGAACTCCACCTGCTGGCGAGCATCTGGGCGATGGAGTTCGTTGACAGCGAGGGCAAAATCATCCCACCCGAGAAGCTCAACGAAAAACAACAAGGCCAACGGTCACGCGCCCCGACGGCGCCGGCATGGCTCGCTCAGTACAACATTCCCACCAAGAGCGCCGTCGGGCTTGTCGGCGAAGGTTGTCAGATCACCAATTTCGACATTTTCCATCCCGCGTATCACAGTCGGTATCTGAAACTGATCCGCGCGCTGGGCGAGACCGGAATTCCCCAGCGGCCAGACCTTTTGGCCGCTTACGTTCACATCGCCAGCTTCACGCGCGGCGAGGAAGGCGAAGGTGACCCGCCCGGCCAGCCCCACCACAAGGAGACCGTCGAACGCCTCCAAGCTTGGGCCGACGCGTTCAAGGGAAACTGCGGCAAGCTGATGTTTCTCGGCAACAATCCCGACCTCCTGCGGATCGCCTACTCGCTCGGCATGGGCCAGCGCAACGGCTACGTCGAACGTTATCTGCTTCACACGCACAACCCCGCCCTCGGGCAGACAATCGACACCAACGGTTACTTGGTCGTGGACGAATCCCTGCCGCCCATCGCCGAGAACCGCGTCTTCGGCGACGAAAACGAGGAGTATGACGCGCATAGCGAAGGCTGGGTCGCTCGTTTCGGCCCGCGTGAATCGTGGCCGCATCGTTACCGGGAAGCCACATTCCGTCAGCTCCAGATGCGCCGGAACTACGTCTGGGAGCCGGTCAAGTCGAACGATCCTTACCTCACGTACTACCTCGCCTGCTCCCTCGGCCGGACCATTGCCGACACTGCCGATGCTTGGTGTTACTTGCGCGAAAGCTACGTTCACGAAAACAATGTCCGCAAAGGCAAGGTGGTGCCGGTGAAAAATTTCGAGCGCTGGCTGCTCCAACGTGACTCCGCTGGCTACGAGACCGAACCCGCCCACAAAATCATCTATCCGCCCACTGTCGAGGGTTTCATTCGCACCACGTACGTGAAGGGCTACAACTACGATTACGTCGCGCGGAAAGGAAAACGCTTCGGTTTTGCGCTCGATGATCGCTTCCTTCCGAAGCCGGCACCCGTCGCCATCAAGGTCACGTACTACGACGAGCAACCCTGGAAGCTGGTCTATCCAACCGCGACCGGCCCCGCGGCACGCTCCGTACCTTGCCGGGGCGATGGCGCTTTGCGCACGGCCACGTTCTTCCTGGCCGATGCCGTGTTTGCGGCTAGGAAGCTGGACTACGATTTCGAGATCCAGGCCACGAGCGAACCAGCCACGATCCGGTTCGTGAGAGTCATCAAGTTTGCGAAACCTCAATCGTCCCCCCGCAACACCGAAGCCCATGAATCGTCACATACACGATGAGAGTTGGACTGTGGAAACAGATCAAGCGGCCTCATGAAGACATCAATATCGAATGGAGCTTGGATATGGATTGCCATCGCGTGTTTAGCTTTTGGCGAATCAGCCTCCAAGGCGGCGGAACTGTTCAAGGCAGGCCAGTTTGCGGTGACCCTTCAAGAGGACAACGTGCTGTTACCGGCCTCCATCCGCTGGCTCAAGGGCGATGTCGAATTACTCAAGCCGGAGGTCGGGCTCAATGCGAGTTTCACTTCGTTCGAGTTTCGCAACAAGATCTATCACGAGGAGAACCGGGGCATCTGGGCGGGAAAAAACGAACCCCGCTTCATCACCGACGCCAAAGTGATCAGCAAGGAAGCCTGCGAGGAAGGCGAGTACACTGGAGTCCGCGTCAATCTGGAGTCCTCCTACGCCCGGTTTTCCCGCACCCTGCTGTTCCATCGCACGGAGCCCCGCCTGCAGATCGTGTACTCGTTCGAATGCACGCGGGATGTGATGGTGTACGAGACCGAACATCTGCGGATCGGTTTCCAGTTCGGCCCGGGCTTCGATCAGGTCACGGTGTGTGACGGACGCGGCCAAGGGGAAGGGTACCTTACCGCCACGGGCGTCACGGGGATAACGCATTCCGCAACGCTGCTGGAGGCGGGCCCTAAATTATTGACCGATACGACGAAGAAGATTTGTCTCCTGATCACGACTTCAGCTTCTGGCCCGGGGCTGGAAAATCCTCCACCCTCCATGCTGTTGCTGAAAAAAGGACAGAAGTTCTCCCTAACCACCGAGTGTGCGTTGGGCCCCCAACATGCACCCGCCCTGCTCCAGCAGATGGCTGACGCCCGCACGAAACTGGACCCGACCCACCGGGCCTATCTGTTGGTTGAGAATGCCGACATTCTGGAGCGACAGGGCAAACTCAAGGAGGCGGAATCGGTCCTGCTGCAGGCGGCGGAGTTGAGGCTGGATTATGCGACTCCGTTCATGCGTTTGGCGGAAGTGCGCCGCGACCATAATCTGCCCGGCCAGCCGGAGGCATTTGTCGAGGCGGGCTACCGTATGCCTTATAATTTCGGTTACATGTTGTCGGGTAGCGGTTATGCCGACGCGCCCGCGGCGACGGAGGAACAAAAGCGCCTGCACACCCTGAACCTGCTGATGGCGGTCGAGAACACTGCGTTTTATCCCGATTACTATCTCTGGGCGGCCCGCGGCTTCCTCAAAATGAACATGGTGGTCCAGGCCTGCGCCATGTACCGGCAGGCACTCTGGGCGGCTGATTTCATGCCGCGCGGGGAGGAAACGCGTGCGAAGTTCAAGACGCAGTGCCAGAAGAAGATTGCCGAACTGGAAACGATCATGCGCAACCAGATCTGCACCAACCTGCCGCCCTTGATCCCCGTCCGGATCCCGGCAAGAGAACCATGAAACAGCGACCGGTCATCACAACAAGTCCGGAAGATCCCGGACATTCCCAAGGTAACAGCCAAAGAATGACGCCACATACTCTCAACAACATCGATCCAGCCATGAACAAGCGGCATGGCTTGACCCGCGCCTTGGCATGCCTATTGATGATTGCGCTCAGCTTTCAGGCTCGGGCGGCGGACGTGATCTGGGTCGGCCCCGGCCATAAGTCCGGTGACGGCACGCGCGACAATCCGTTTTCGTTCAGTCAGGCGTTTTCGGGGGAGACACAGATCAAGCCCGGCAGCACCGTCCACCTACGCGCCGGCACCTATCAGCCCGAATGGCCGAACACGACCGAGAAAACCAGGGCGACCACGCCGAAGGTGTTTCACATGGCGCTCCAAGGCGAGTCGAACAATGTGATCAACGTTATCGCCGAGCCGGGTGTCCATCTCGACGGCTGCCTCGAAATCAACAGCTCCCATCTGCGGCTGACCGGCCTCGAAGTCGGCAACTCGCGTTACGTCGTGACGAACTTGTACCCACCGGCGTTAGAATTGATGGCGAGTCGCAACGTCGAGATCATCAACTGCAATTTCTTCGGCGCAGGTTCGACAGTCACCTTTCTGCAGCTGAGCAAGGACATCCTGATCTACGGCTGCCTGATCCACGATTCCTGTGGCTTACCCCACGGCGCGAGCAACTGCTATTTGCAGAACGCCGCCGACAGCACCAAAACCGTCGAGCAATGCGTGGCTTATCGCTCATCCGCCCAGAACCTTGGCGTCCACGTCTATTCCGCCGACGCGGCCCACAACGTCCGGTTCCTCGACAACATCGCGTTCCTCGGCGGCGGTGTGGTGACGCAGAAAAATTGGGATAACATCTTTATCAATCCCGGCGTCCCGTTTGTCGGCATTGAAGTGACCGGCAATGTCGCCTACCAACACGAGACCGCCTGCGGCTGGCGTCCCAATGTGCGATTCTCGAGCAAGAAGGAAGCGAAGAAGACGGATTACACCAACGTCCGCGGCATCGTCCGCGACAATTGGTTCATGGGCGGCCTCTACGCCGTGAGCATGGGCCGATGGAAACAGATGACGTTCGAAAACAACACGCTGTGGGCCGAGAAATTGATGATCGAGATCAACTCCGCCACCATGGCCGACGCCATCCCGGCTCAAGACCAGAAGCCGGACCTCTCCGGCTACCGGCTCGCCGGTAATCACTACTTCACGACTCCCGACGCGACTTCGTTCCGGTACGACCGCGTCGGAAAAATCGAGCAGGGCGACCCGCTGTTGACGTTCGCCCAATGGCAAGCGCTCAGCCTCGACAAGGACAGCGCACTCGAAAAGACGGTGAACGGCCGTCCGACCGGCACGATGGTTCGCGTGTACGCCAACCGACACGAGAAAGGCCGCGGCCACGTCGCCATCTTCAACTGGGACCGGCACGACTCGGTGACGGTAGATCTTTCCAAGGTGCTGACGAAGGGCGACCCGTACCAGATCTACAACTGCGCGGACGTGACGCACACCTTGGCCGCGACGAAGCCGGTGCTTACCGGCGTGTATGAAGGCGGTGAACTCGCGTTCCCGATGAAGAAAGACGCAGCATCACCGGATTTCGACGCCTTCTTGGTTCGCCACACCCAATCCGCACCCGGCCTTCCCGGCCCGAAAGAACGATGACGCAGGCGCACCGGCTGACCGGAGAGTGTTGATTTGACGACATCTCGCAAAGACCGGTTGCCACATATTCTGATCTTCAACCCAGACCAATGGCGCGGAGATGTCGTCGGGCATCTCGGCAATCCGGCTGCCGTAACGCCGAACCTGGATCGCCTCGTCGCCCATGAAGCAATCTCGTTTTGCTCGGCGTTTTGTCAGAACCCGGTCTGCACGCCCTCGCGCTGTTCGTTCATGACCGGCTGGTATCCGCACGTGCGCGGACACCGGACGATGTTTCACATGTTGCGGTCGGATGAGCCGTGTCTGCTGAAAGTGCTGAAGGACCACGGGTATTTCGTTTGGTGGGGTGGGAAGAACGACCTGGTGCCGGCCCAGCACGGTTTTGAGAAGTACTGCGACGTGAGGTTTCGCCCCACGCCGGCCGACTACGACCGCTGGGGACACACGCCGCGACGGGACTTGCACAGCGAGACGACCTGGCGCGGGCAGCCCGGCGCGGACAACTACTACTCGTTTTTTGCCGGCAAATTGGAAACGGGCCAGGACACAATCCACTGCGATCACGACTGGGCGCGGGTACTCGGCGCGTTGGACTTCATCAAGAATGCGCCGCCGGATCGCCCGCTGTGCATTTACCTCCCACTGGCTTACCCTCATCCACCGTATGCAGTCGAAGAACCGTGGTTCAGCCGGATTGACCGGCGGAAACTGCCGGCGCGCATCCCGGCACCAAAATCGTGGGACGGTAAACCGGTGTTGTTGAAAGGCATCTACGAGAGGCAGCAATTGCAGACGTGGAGCGAGGAGCGGTGGACGGAGTTGCGCGCCACGTACTATGGCATGTGTTCACGAGTCGATCATCAGTTCGGACTCGTCCTGGACGCGCTCAAGAGCGCCGGGCTGTACGACGAGACGGCGGTGTTTTTTTTCTCCGATCACGGGGATTTCACGGGCGATTACGGGCTGGTCGAGAAAACCCAAAACACATTCGAGGATTGTCTGACTCACGTACCGTTCCTGATCAAGCCCCCACAATTGGTCCCGGTTCGACCGCGCATCAGTGAGGCCTTGGTCGAATTGGTGGATTTTCCCGCAACCGTCTATGGCTTGACCGGCATCGATCCCGGCTACGACCATTTTGGCCGCTCACTCCTGCCGCTCGTGGCGGGAGAGACCGACGAGCATCGGGATGCCGTGTTTGCCGAAGGTGGCCGGCGCGACGGCGAAACCCAGGCGATGGAATTGGAGAGTACCGGCAATCAGACGCCGACCGGCCTCTACTGGCCACGGGTCGAACTGCAACGACGCATTCCGGAACACACGAAAGCCACCATGTGTCGCACCCAGCGTTTCAAGTACGTCCGTCGGTTGTATGAAACAGATGAGCTGTACGACTTGCAGAACGACCCGCACGAAACACACAACCTCATCGCTTCCCCCGCACACGCCGCCACGCTTCGCCAGCTCCAGGACCGCCTGCTGACTTTCTACCAAGAGACCTGCGACGTTGTGCCGCGTGACACCGACCGACGCTAATGCGAGGGTTAACTTGATACCCGAATTGAGAACCAGTACCCCACACGCCAATTACCAGCGATTAGATAGCGCACTGGAGAGTTGAACCAAGGCCGCGGCGCGAATCCGACGGAATCTGGCGCGAACGTGCATTGTCCGTGGGTGTCGGTTCTGGTAATTCCACTTTTCTATAAGATAAGGAATGGGCTGATGCATCTATTAGAACGCTGGGTATCCGGGTGGGTGATTCTGTTGGCTCTGGGCGCGGCGACGTTTGCGTCGGCCGCCACGGAGGAGAGCGTGGTCAGCGCCGCGCCATTCATCGACCGGGCGGCCGCGGATTGCGGCCTGCAGAAAGCAATTGATTCGCTCGCCGGCAAAACTGCCATCCTCGAAATTCCGGCCGGCGAGTATCCGCTCGCCCGGTATCTCTTCGTGCGTTCCGGGGTGACGCTGCGGGGCGCGGGCACCGGCAACACGGTGCTCACCGTTCGCAATCCTCCGCGCTTCAGCGCGATCACCGCCAAAGACGAAGGGCAACGCACGCTGACCCTATACAACGCCGACAGTCTCACGTCCGGCTCCCGGCTGTGTCTCTTCGTCAATGGCCGAGCCACCCATCGCGTCCATCGTCTCTTCCCCACCGTCACGGCCGTCGCCGGTAACACAATCACCGTGACGAACGACCTCAAAAGACTTCAACTCGCCCGGCAACCTTATGCGGTCTGGGGCTACGAGACTCGGCTGACCGCCGCGGCCGCGAAGGGCGATACAACCATCGAAGTCGATCAACCGGCGCTGGCCCAACCCGGTTACGCAATCGCTATGTCTGGCCCCGGTTCCACTTGGGATCATCATTACAACGTCGTCCGTTCCATCGCCGGCAACACGCTCACACTGGACCGGCCGTTGACCATCACCGGCAAGACGGGCGACCCGGTCGCCTTCGTGTTCGCGATGATCACCGCCGAAGGACAGACGAACATCGGTGTCGAGAACCTCACGATCCGCGGGTATGTCACCGACAAATTCGCCGCTCCGTGGGCGGGATTCATGTTGGGCGGCATCCACACCTTCAACTGCTCGAACATCGTCATCCGCAATGTTACCGTCGAAAACTGGAACGGCGACGGCATCAGCATCCAAGGCGCGAGCAACGTGCTGGTCAGCGGCTGCCAGTCGACCGGTAATTTCGGGCACGGTTTTCATCCCGGCACCGGCATGAAGAAGTCGCGGTTCGAGAAACTGACTTCGCTGCGCAACGATGGCGACGGGTTCTACTACTGCTGGAGCAACAATGAAACCGACCTCTACGACTCGGTTCTCAAGGGCAACAGCGGCAACGGCGTGGGCGGCCTCGGCACTCCGGGCGACAACCACTGCACAATTGCCGGCAACACCATTGAGGACAACGGTGAGTCCGGCATCGAAGTCATCGGCGGTAAAAACTCCTACAACGTGATCCGCGGGAACGTGATTCGCAATAATTCCCGCAAGTCCCCCGGCAAGTCCCCCGGCATCGCCCTGAACGCGATTTGGGCCGAGCCCTGTCTGAACGTCACCGTCGAAAGCAATCGCATCGAAAGCACGACCTCCCCTGCCACCCAGAAAGTCGGCATTGAGGAACGCCACCAAAAACCACGGGAGGACCGAAAGGCGAAAGCTGATCCTGAGACCGGTCTGTTCCTCTCGGATCAACACACCATTACCGGCAACAAGTTTTCGGGACACGAAACCGCCGACATCATTGTGGCCGGGCCGCGGAGCGTCGTCGGCGAGGATCAAGGCAAGATCATCAAGGCAGGCACACCATGAGAATTTTCCTCGCACTCCAACTCTTGGTCATCTCGGCGTACGGCGCGCTCGACGAGTTCGGCAACACCCTCTACCCAAGCCAGCACGGCGCGCCAGCGGGATACCCAGGCGTCTTCCCGGGAACGAAAGAGGCCAAGGACAAGACTACCGGCGAGATGAAGACAGTCCCCAAGTACCCGCAGTGGGGATTCCCGGAGTTGGAGAACTATCCCGGTTCGGTCGAGCATTACCGGCAGCGGATGCAGAAGTACCAGCCGGCCATCAATCCGTTCAACGCGAAGACACTCGTGCGGAATTTCATCGTCGGCAAAGACGAGGAGTACGCCGAGCCGATCTATTACGTGCCGATGTACGAGAACCCCGTCTTCACCGGTAAGCGTCAGGCGCCGGTCAAGGTGTTTCGCCTGAAAAAAGACGGCAGCAACTCGATCACGCTGAACCTCGGCAAACTCCCACGCGGGATGTACGCCGTCCGTTTAATCGGCGCGCTGCCGTGCGAGCCGAACGATTGGAACGGCACGCCGACGCCGATGGTGTTGACCTGCAGCGTGAACGACAAGGCTTGGACGCGCCGGGTGCGTCCGGTGGACGAGTTCTACTGCGTCGGGGCGTGGTATTTCCACGCGACCGACGACCGCGAGCACCGGGTGGAGTTGAAGCTCGAACCGGAGAGCGAGAACGATCTGCTCGTTTACAATGTGGACCTCCACAACCCGCTGGCCGAGTGCCCGGAGAAAATCATCAAACGCAGCGCCACCGTTTACACCACCGAATCCCGGCAAGCCGCGCAGCAGCATTATGAGAAGACCGGCAAAACACTCGCCAACTGGGGCGCGAACATTGTGTTGCCCTCGCAGCCGGGGCTCTGGAAAGGCCAACCGCTTGCCGGTGAGGAGCGCGCCAAGCGCGACGAAGTTCTCTGGAACGTGAGCCCGCCCGACACGATGAACCTCCAGAACGACCGCGCCTATGGCAAATACGATCAGTTCTACCCGTCCGAGAAGGACCGCTGGGAATTGCCGTTCAAGACCAAGAACAGCCAAAACTGGGATCGCCCCCGCGTTCTCGAAAACAAAACCCTCGGCGCGACCTACACCGCCGAAGATTATCTGAACCGGAAACCATTACCGGGCGCGTATCCCGACCGCGGCTGGGGATTCAACGTCGCCGGCAAGGGCTTCTACGGTCCGCTGCTCACGTTCGCGAAATCGGACGCGGGTTATCAGGTGACCGGGCACTCGATTGTCGGCGCGTTGCCGTGCGAGTATTTCAATCGCAACAACCTCAACGCCGCTCGCGACGCCGCGCTGCTGCTCTGCCGGCTCGCCTACACCTTGCCGGCGGACACGATGCAGCAAAAGAACTCGCTGCAACAAGTGACTTGCCGGTCCGACCAAGTCTTCGGCTTCAACGATCCGCTCAACCGTCGTTACACAGGCACGTACGGCATCCGGGACATCACCAACCTCGCCCGCGCGTACGACATCCTGTTCGACTTCATCAAAGACAATCAGGAGCTGGCCAGTGCGGTCGGCCGGTTCGTTCCGTGGATCAAAACCCCGGCTGACGTCCGTGCCTTCCTCGACCAACGCATCCTCCAGTTCGCGATGCAGGAACTCCGCCAATACCGGATGAGCACGAGTCACAACACTTCCGACATGACCATCCTGATCGCCACCATCGCGCAGGACGCCGAGGCGACGCGGCCGTTGATGGACTACCTCTTCACCGCGACGTGGGATTACCCGCTCCCGCTCTCCGGCATCCAAGACTACATGGTCACCGGCACAACGCGCGACGGGACGACGACGATTGGCTCTTACTCGTACACCGGGGAAGGCAGTCCGTTCCTGGGGGTGGCCGACGCGATTGGCACGTACATCCAGAACGGCGGCGACCCGAAATACAATCTCGCCGACCCGCGCCGGTATCCGAAGCCATTCGAGGCGGCGTACTTCAACCTCGAAGTCCGCGTGGCCGGCTTGTGGGTACCGGGCGTTGGCGACGTCGGCGGCACGATGCCGTATGACCGCTGGTTTGGGGCTCATGAACCGGGAGTGCGGACGGGCTTCAAGTATTTCAAAGACCCGAAGCTCGCCTATATCCTGAAGAATTACTTCGGCCGCACCGAGGAGACCGACGCCGAATGGGCGGCCATCGAAACCACCGCCGCAAAGCAAACCCGGAATCCGTGGATGGAAAACCGCAGCCGCGTCTTACCGGCTTGGGCGGGGATTCTTGAAGGTGGCACGCAGCACGACGATTTCCGATTCCGGCGCGCGGCGACGGTGCGGGTCGGTTTGGGCTGGGGACACTCGCACCGGGACACGCTCGACTTGCAGGTCTTCGGCCTCGGTTGCCAGATGAGTCCCGACGGCGGTCAACGCCCCGGCTACGGTCACCCCGATTGCACGCTGACGATGAACCACAATGTCGTGGAAGTCGACGGCGACGGCCGGGCATCGGGAGTCTGGGAGGGCCACGCATGGGTCCGGCAACTTGCCGACCTGCCGGGCAGCCACTTCCTCCACGCCGAGGCCATTCCACCCAAGAACAAACCGCAAGTCCGCTACGCCGGTCGCTCGGTAGCGTTGATCGACGTGGACGAAGGCCAACCCGGCAAGCTGCCCGACGGCGTGCTCGGTCCGAAGACCGTTTACGACAAGAACGTGACCTTGCCGAAGGCGTACGTGTTCGATGTCTCGCGCGTGGCCGGCGGGAAGCGGCACACCTACGGCTTCCACGGTTGCCCCGAGGACGAGTTCACTGTCAACGCCGTGAATCCGACCAAGGAGTTGCCGGAACGCGACGCACAGTATCTTCGCAAATACGTGCTCGAGGGCTACCAAGGCGCGGGCGATGCGCCGGACACCGTTGTGGCGACCTGGCGACTCGGGCGCGAGCCGTTTAATTTCACGACCAAGGGCGGCCGGCTCGACGAAGGCAAGGAGAAGGAATTCAAGTGCGCCGCGCCCGAGCCGATGATGCTCGGCGGCAACTACGATCCGACCTCGCCGCGGAAGTTCACCCGGCTGCACCTGCTCGGTCAGCAAGGCGCGCGCTGTCTCTGGGACAGATGGATCTCGGCGAGCGATGGCGGGACAGTCGGGCAGTGGTTCACGCAGTTGCACGTCATGCACGACGGCGATACGGACCGGGAATCTGCGTTCCCGGCGATCATCGAGATGTACGCCGGTGAGCCGGGCATCGCCGAGACGAAGTTGCTGACGAACAACGTCGTCGTCGCCGTCAAAGTGAAAACGACGAACGGTCACACCGACATCCTCGTGGACGACGGCAGTCCCGGTCAGCCGCGCAAGATCGAGAACCTGACGGTGAACGCGCGTTTCGCCTACATCTCCACCGACGCGACCGGCTTGCGTCAGGCTTCCATCACGCAGGGCACGGAGCTAGATTTGCCCGGTGTCGTGCGGATTCAGCCCAAACAAGCCAAATACGCCGGCACGATTACCGGCGTGAATCATCTGGAACGATTCCTCGATCTGTCGGCAGCCGTGCCGGCCAAGCTCGTGGCGAATTCATCGTGGGACGTCGGCAACACGCAACAACATCGCACCAGCGTTGACGTGACCGGCGCGACCGGCAACCGGCTGAAGTACCGCAAGGGCTTGGACTTGGTGTGTACGCGCGTCACCGGGGTGGATGCCGCGACCGGCATCGTCACCGGCAAGCTCGTTTCGATTCTGATGGGCGCGGACGAAGACAACGGGATGAAACCCGGCATGATCACCGGTCTGCAAGCGAGCAACGAAGCGATGACCAAATGGTGGCAGTGCGAATACCTCGGCGGCTCTCGCGATGAGGGTTACCGGTACAAGTTGACGGGTGCACCGGTCACTGCCGACGACTTCCCGGCCAACAGCGCCATCCGCATCTGGGAAATCGGCGTCGGCGACCAAGCCGAACTCGCCACCTACGCCGGTATCCGTCGAAGTCCGGTTTATCCCGGCCTCTACGAAGTCACGGCCAACGTGCCGTTCACGCTCGCGTTGCCGGCCGCTCGATTCGAAGTGTCGAAGGACCGGGTAAACTGGACTCCGTTGAAGACCACCACCAAGAACGGCCTGGCCCAGATGGAATTCACGGAGGAAGTCCTTGGGACCGGTCATCTCTTCTTGCGGGCCGGCAAACCATGAATACACGCTTCTTACTTCTTGCAGCGATTCTCTGCACCGCAGGCGAAGCGCAGCAGCCGACCGGCCGGGTCGGACATGTTGCGACGAACGGCTTGGCCGGTGCGGCAACGGCGGCGGAACGTCACGTTGTCTTATGCGTTGCTAATCCAAAAGCCCAATATCCGACCATCGAACTGGATGAGTTTGGCCTGACTCCGCATGTATTTTCCTTGGGCGCGGAGGCGCCGGGGGCCGAGGTTGATCTCCGGGAGGCGCTCGACCGGTCCCGGCTGCTGGTGTTTGCCCCGCCGTCTGGTTCGGACCGGGTGAATCTCGATTTGGTTTTTGCGAATTCCGTCAACCGCAACGCCGTGCGGTCCTTCCTGAAACGCGGTGGCACGATAGTTTTCGACGGCACCGGGGTGGCGCAAGGGGAGGTTAAAGGGTTTCTAGCCGAGATCGGAGTCGTGCCGCCGAAAGCCGGCGACCTGCCCCCGCTCGAAAAGAAGGAAAAGCACCTCGCCACCCCTGGGCCTGCCCACAAGATTCTAAACACCCCCCAGGCGTTGACCGACGAACTCAATCCAAAAATACGGAGCGCATATAGTTCTTGGGACGAGAAACAGATCGCGCCGCTGCGTTTGAAGCAGAAACCCGAACTCGCAGTCCTCGTCATTCAGGAAAATGTTTTAGGCGGAGGCCGGGTGGTCTTCAACACGACTGGCCTGTTCGATGGCCGCACGACTGACGGCGCACGGTTGTGCGACAACCTCTACACGTTCGCCTTCCAGTCGGAAGTGAAGCGCGTGCCCCCGCCGAAGTCGCGCTACATCGTCGAGTCCGGCTGGCAGGCGTGGACGAAGAATCCGTACGAGCGGTTTTCACTCAAACAGGATGCCGCGGAGAAATCACCCCTCGACAAACTCGAGTTGACCGCCGCCATCAATGAACATCTCTCAGCCATGGTGTTGGTGAGCAACTCGGCCAACGCCCCGGCCTTGAACCTGACCGTTGCCGCCAGCGAGCTGCGCTCGGCGACCAACGCGCTTCCTCCGGTGGTCGTCCGCGAGTTGGTCTTTGACCGCGCCGATGGGACAAACCCGGACCCCCTGCCGGAGTGCCAGAAGCTGAGCGTGCCGCCCGGCGAAACGCGCATCGTCTGGCTCACCGTGAACACCTTCGGACGCACCGCCGGCAGCTACCGCGGGGAGTTGGTGTTGACACCCGACGGCGAAACACCGCGCCCGATACCCCTGCGGGTTGAAGTGCTGCCCATCACCTTGCCGGCCGCCAATCCGATGAGGTTTTCGACCTGGGAATGGTTTTTCGGCTGGCGCGACAAGCTCGTCCAGAATCGCGACAACTGGAAATACTTTCACCAAGACTTGATCAATCACGGGGCAAACGTCTTCCATCCCGTCATGGAAATGCCGAGCCGCGTGGCCGATACCAATGGGAACGTAGTGCTGGGCCCGGATAATTTCCAGAAGTACCGGGACCGGTTCATCACGCTGGATAAGCAATCCCGTTACCTGATCTACGGGAACATCGAGGCCCCGTTCGCGCCGTCAATCAAGGGCGGATCGGAGCTGCGCTTCCCTTCGCCCGAACACGACAAGGCTTACCGGGGGTATGTGGCGGGGATCATCAAATTCCTCAAAGGACTCGGCCTGACGTACGACCAGTTCGCTTTCTATCCGTACGACGAAATCAGAGATACCCAGGTGGCAACGGCACTCAAAAATTACGCGATCATCAAGGAAGTCGATCCGCAGGCGAAAATCTTTGTCACCCTCGGCGGCAAGAGTAAGGCGAACTTCTTCGAGTCCAAGGAAGGTTTACCGGTCAAGGACCTCGCGCCGTTCATCGACATCTGGTGCCAGGGCCTGGCGTTCCATGAATATTTCGCCGATCCAAAATCGAAGCAGGCGCAAAACCTGAAAAAGGTTCTCGAGTTCTGCAAACAGACCGGCCAGGAAGTCTGGAGCTACAACGTCACCACCCGCGCGGCGTATGAATTGGCGCCGTACCAGCGTTACCGGCTCAAGCCGTGGGGCGCTTATGCGCTCGGAGTGACCGGGTATGGCTTCTTCGGCCTCACTATTTGGAAGGACGACACCTTCTCCGCCATCCTGCCGGGCCCTCGGCCTGTGCCGACGATCCGGTGGGAAGCGGTGCGCGACGGGTTGAACGACGTGAAGTACCTCGTCGTGCTCACCGAGGAAATTGCCCGCGCCAAGCAGGCCGGTCGTCCGACGGACCGGGCAGAGGCACTCCGTGAAGCCGCATTGAGGGAGGTCAATGAAAATAGCCTCGACGCCTCGCTGGCTCCCACCTACCGCACTAAGATTGCCAGCATGATCTTGGAACTCCAGAAGAACGCTCCAGCAAGGGCACAGGTTCAGCCGTGAGAACAACCCACCGATTAGTTTTCCCATCGTGATGAAGAATTCGACCATGAAACAAATCAGAGGACTCGCTTGGGCAGTGTTGGCTTGTCTCGTCAGCTTCAACCACCGCCACGGCCAGCTCCTGCGGCAAACAGGGAAACTGCCGTTCCCGTGCCTGACCAGTTGGTGCGAGATTCCCAAGCTGCGTGCCCACGTCCAAAAAGTTCTTTCCGAACTGTCACTTCCAACCAATCCTCATCATCAATTATGAAAACCACTCCATCGAAATACCAAATCGGCATCATTGGCCTCGGCGCGCGGGCGGAAACTTTTGCTCGCGAACTTTACGCCGGCACGGACCGCGCCCAACTCTTCGGCTTGTGCGATCTCGACGAAGATCGCACCAGAAAATTCGTGGACTACTGCGGCCTCAAGGGGGCACGCACGTTCCAGAACCCTGAAGAGTTTTTCGCCCAGAAGAACCTCGATGCGGTCATCATTACGACGCCTGACTTCACGCACCGGGATGTCGCCGTGGCCGCGATGCAGGCCGGCAAGCACGTTTACCTCGAAAAACCCATCGGCCGCACCAGCGCGGAATGCCGCGACATCATCCGCGCCCAGCGTGAAACCGGGCAGACTGTGTTTGTCGGGTTCAACATGCGCGCCTCGACCGCCCACGAACGCGTCAAGGACGTCGTGCAGTCCGGCATCCTCGGGCAGATCGTGCATATCGAGGGCTTGGAACAGCTCAAAATCGCGCACAGCGCGTCATTTATGCGCCGCTTCCATCGCAAGCATGCGAATACCGGCGGGATGCTGAACCACAAATGCACGCACGACCTCGACATCATGCAGTGGTTCATCGGCCACGAACATCGGGTGCGCAAGGTCGCGTGCTTTGCCGGCTTGAACGTATTCCTCCCGAAGAAAGCGCCCGCGAAATATTGCCACGAGTGCCCGGCCGACATCTATGCCGCGTGCGCTTACAAGGACCAGGCTGGGTTTGTCTTCCCGGTCGGCGGTACGACGCCGATTCATCACCAGAAAAAGGACACCTACGGCGGCGACCTGTGCGTTTACACCGAGGACAAAGACACATTCGACAACTGGACGATGATCTTTGAATGGGACAACGGCGTGCGCGGCAATTTCAACCTCCAGCTTTTCCAATCGAAGGGCCTGCGCGAGACGCGGATTTGGGGCGAACTCGGCACGATGCATCTGACGGACGGCCAGCTCCGCACGATCGTTTCCCGCACCGGCGACGAAATCATCCATCGCATCCCGCCGCCCCCGAAGGGCGGACACGGCGGTGCGGACACGCGGATGCTCGGTCGCTTGATTGCGGCGCTCGATAAAGGCGACAGTGGCGACTCCGGTCTCTCGGCCGGTCTGGCCGCCACGTTGGTTGCCGAAAAAGCGTTGGTGTCGGCACAGACCGGCCAAGTCCAAGTGATCGCGCCCGAAGAATTCGCATGACCCGCACCACTCGCATTTACCTCGTCGGCGCGGGTGTCATTGCCCGGTTTCACGCGCAAGCCGCGCAACGCTTGCCGGGGGAAACGCAACTGATCGTTGCCGACCCGAACCCGGCCGCGCGCGCAGATTTCGCGGGCCGGTTTCCGCAAGCCCGGCTCTTCGACAACGCGACAACGATGCTGGCCGAGCCGGCGCAATCGGGCGACATCGTGGTGCTCGCGACACCCCCGTTCACGCGGCTGGCCTTGGGCACGCAGGCCCTGAGTTCCGGCCGGCATGTGCTCTGCGAAAAACCGCTGGCGATGAACGCTCAGGAAGCCGAGCAACTGCTCGCGTTGGCGAAGGCGCGCAACCTTCTCATCGGTTGTTGCAGCGCCCGGTTCGTGGACACACCGACCACGCGCGAGGCGAAACGGCTGGTGGATTCCGGCAGCTTGGGCGCGGTTTACCACGCCACGTTCGTGCAACGCGTCCAGCGGTTTCGGACCGGCATCGAGTATCAACCCACGAGCCGGTGGTTTCTGGACAGTTCCAAAAACGGCGGCGGCATCGTGATGGATTGGACGCCGTACGATTTCACGATGTTGAACTCGGTGCTCGCGCCGGTGCGCGTGGAAGTCGTGGACGCCTGGCTGGCGAATCCAGCAACGCACCTGAGCTTGCCGGCGGGAACGGTGTTCGACGTGGAGGAGCATGCCGGCGCGACGTTGCGGTTTCACCGGGCGGACGGCACGAAGGTCAACGTCACCTACGAACGCGCGTCCTGCACGCATGGCGAAGCGCGGTCCGTCCTCGAAATCGAAGGCACACAGGGCGCAGTGCGTTGGAACTGGCTGATGATCGGCGGCAAGGGCGAGTTGACGCACACCACGGACGTCGATGGCAAGCCCAGCAGCGTGACCCAGACGTTTGACAAGACCGAACTGCCGCCGCACGACCGGCCGCTGCATTACCTCTGGAAACGCATTGCCGGGCAACCGTCGGCGGCCGTGGTCAACGCGGACGCGGTGTTCAACTTCCGCTGCCTGCGCGCCGTGTACGACTGCGCAAACACCGGCCAGCCGCAGAGCATCCAACGCGAGGGGCAAGCATGAGTTGGCGACTCTTCGCGATGGACACGCATTTCAAGCACAGCCTCGGCACATACGAGTTCGACGCGCGCTGCGAGATGGTCAAGGAATTGGGCTACGACGCAACCTACCTGAGTCTGCTCAACGAACCGGCGTGGAACGATCTTCCCCGACTGGCCAGCGTGAAGACGAAGCACGACCTCGACGTGGCCGGCGTCTGGCTACTGTTGGATGGTGCCGGCGACGACAATCATGCCGGCAACCTGCGCGTTTTGCGCGCCATTGAGACGACCGAGGGCTGCGATCATTTCGAATTGTCGATCCGCACCAGCGACACGACCATCACTCGCTCCGATGCCGCCGGTGATGCCGCTGCCACGCGTTGGCTGGAACGGCTGCTGACAGCTGCGGACAAACGCGGCGCGACCATCTCGCTCTACCCGCACATCAACTTCTGGCTCGAACGCATCGAAGACGCCGTCCGCCTCTGCCGGCAATTCAATCACCCACGCTTGCGCGCCGTGTTCTGCGGATTTCATTGGTATGCCGTCGATGGCAAGAATCTCGGCGCGCGTTTGGCTGAGGCGCAACCGTTTCTCCGGTCGGTCAATCTCTGCGGCACGCGAAAACTTCCCGAGGCAAAACTACCGACCATCGAGCCGCTCGACTCTGGCGAACTGGACCACTTCGCGGTACTCGGTCGGCTGCGGGAGATCGGGTACGCCGGCATGATCGGTTTCCAAGGCTACGGCATGGGCGGCGACGTTTACACAAACCTGCAACGTTCCATCCGCGCGTTCCGCGACCTCGAAGGACGCCTGCAACGTCATCCCAACTGGGCGAAACTCCAATGAAGAAGCGGTACGCCATCGTCGGTATGAGCCATCGGGCACTCCGGCTGTTTGTGGATGCGTTGCTGGATCAATACCGGACCGCGGGCGAAATCGTCGCTTATGTGGACATCTCGCAGGAACGCATGGACCTGATGAATGAGGCCAAGCAGACGGCGATTCCCACGTTCCTCGCCCACCGGTACGAGGAGATGCTGGAGACGGTAAAACCGGATGTCGTCATCGTCGCGAGTGTGGATGCGACACATCACGCGTACGTGATTCCCGCGCTGGAACGGAACATTGACGTGTTCTGCGAGAAACCGCTCACGACAGACGCCGAAAAGGTGCGCGCGATATTGCTGGCCGAGAAGAAGAGCAAGGGCCGCGTCACGGTCACGTTCAACTACCGGTACATGCCGCACAGCACCAAACTCCGGGAACTCCTGCTCGAAGATCGCGTCGGCAAAGTCGTTACGCTCGACATGCATTACTACCTCGACACGTACCACGGCAGTTCCTACTTCATGCGCTGGAATCGCCGCCGCGACATGTCGGGCGGGCTGTGCACCCACAAGTGCAGCCACCACTTCGACTTGATTCAATGGTGGATCGGTCAAAAGCCGGTCGAGGTGTTCGCCTACGGCGGGCGCGCCTATTACGGCCCGACCGGCCCGCGCAACCCCTCGCGGAAAGATGGCCGGGTCTGTCCGAGCTGCGACGAACGCCCAAAGTGCGACTACTACATGCGTTGGCACAGTGAAGAGTGGCGCGGCGGCCAGAGCACCGGCCACGATGACGACCATGTCAGCGGCGTGCAAGCGTTGAGCCATTATGCGAATGCCGAGGCGCGCCGCTGCATTTACGATTCCGAAATCGACATCGAGGATCACTACAGCGCGGTTGTGAAATTCGACGGCGGCGCGCTGCTGAACTACAGCCTCAATGCTTCTCTGCCCTACGAGGGCTACCGGCTTTCGATCAATGGACTCAACGGGCGATTGGAAACTACCAGCCTCGAATTCCGGCAAGGCGTTCAGCCACCGGTCGGGATCAACAACCGGGCCATCACCGTGATGGAACTCTTCGGCGCCACGCACACCGTTCAGCCGGTCACGTTGCCGGGCGACCACAGCGGAGCCGATCCGGTGATGCAGGAAGAACTTCTGCGGGGCCGGAATCCGCACGAAACGATTTCACGTTTGGCCCCATTGGCAGACGGCGCACTCGCGGTACTGGTCGGCATCGCCATGCGCGAGTCTATCGCCACCGGTCAGCCCGTGCGCATTGCCGACCTGCTCGGCCCTGAACTGAGCCGGGACATTTTTGGCAAGGTGAACTCATGACCTGGGCCGGCAATCATCGCGGCGCAGTGTCACTGACCTACGACGACAACCTGCCGGTCCATCACGAGGTCGTCGCGCCCCTGCTCGCATCAAAAGGGATTACCGGCACGTTCTACCTGTCAGGCGGTTCCGGGCTGACTCAATCCGTGGACGTTTGGCGCAAGGTGGCCGGCTTAGGGCATGAACTCGGCAATCATTCACTCTTTCATGCTTGCCGGCGTGAGCCACCGGAACGTTACGGCTGGTTGGCGCCGACTTACGACCTTTGCCAGTACACCCCGCAGCGTTGGCGCGACGAGATACGCATCATGAACTGTCTGCTCCAGCAGATTGACGGTCGCGCGGAACGGACGTTCGGCAAGCCGTGCGGACACGCGACGATCGGTCCTGCCGGTAGCGAAACCCGGCTCGATGAGTTGATACTCGCGATGTTCCCGGCCAGCCGCGGCGGTGGCCAACAGGACATCATCACTTCCGGCCACATCGATTTCGCAAACCTGAACAGCGTCGGCGGCGACGGCAAGACTTTCGAACAACTCCGCCCTTGGATCGAGAAGGCGGAGCAGCAAGGCGGCTGGCTCATTCTCACGATGCACGGAGTGGGTGCGGGCGTCCCGCACGGATTGTTCATCGAGACCGACCAACATGCCGCGCTCGTTGATTACCTCGCGGCAAATCGCGAGCGGATCTGGAGCGCCTCCGTTCTGGACGTCGTGAAGCGGCTCAAAACATGATACCGGCTGCGCCAACTCTCGCGTGGAAACCCGACTGGGCCGAAGCCCGTCGGGCACTGACCGATTGGTGGGCGGGCCGCGGCCTGGCGATTTCCGTCATCGCACCGAAGGAACAACCGTGGGAAGAAATACCGGCGCCGGTCAAGCCGGCTGATCCCAAGGATTGGTGGATGGACGTGACGTACTGGGTCCAGCGGGCGCACCGCAACATGTCCCGAACGTACTACGGCGGCGTCGCGTTTCCCGCGTTCAACACCACCATTGGCGGCGCCGGCAGCCTCGGACTGTTCCTCGGCGCAACCGGTGTACCGGCGGAGACAACGCTCTGGTACGAGCCTTCGATCCACGACCCGGCAACGCATCCACCGCTGCGGTTCGACCCTGAGAACGCTTGGTGGAAACTGCACATCGAGTTGCTCGAACAAGCCTTGGGCCAATCGCGCGGCCGGTACATCGTGGGCTTCCCCGACCTCATCGAAAACATCGATACCCTCGCGCAGCTTCGCGAATCGCAGGTCGTCCTGATGGATTTGGTGGAACGCCCCGACTGGGTGAAGGCGCGGCTCGCCGAGATCAATGCCGCGTTTTTCGAGTGCTACGACCGGCTCTGGGAAATCCTGCGCGACCCGTGGGGCGGCAGCGCCTTCTTCGCCTTCCAGTTGTGGGGCGCGGGTCGGGTCTGCAAGATCCAATGTGATTTGTCCTGCATGATCAGCCCCGCGATGTTCCGCGAATTTGTCGTGCCGGGCTTGACCGAGCAGTGCGAACGCCTTGATTACACGCTTTATCACCTCGACGGCACCCAAGCCCTGCACCATCTTGATGCGCTGTTGGAAATCGAAGCGCTCGCTGCCATCGAATGGACGCCGCAAGCCGGCCTGCCCGGTGGCGGTTCGCCGCGTTGGCACGATCTCTATCGGCGCATCAAGGCCGCCGGTAAAAGTGTGCAGGCCATCGGCGTAAAGCCGGACGAGATCGAACCGCTCATCGAGGCTGTCGGCGCCGACGGATTGTACATCCACACGCGGACGCCCACTGAACCGGCAGCCCGCGCTTTACTCAATAAGTTTGGGTGGAAGCCACGGAGTTAGTACCATGGACCGGCAATTACGCTGACCACAACCGATGAAATCACCGCCAGAAACAACCCAATCCGCGACCTCCCGCGCCGCACTGATGTTGGCCGGGGTGGTGGCGTTACTCGGTGTTTTGTTTATTGGCTTCTTTCCGCACTGGTACGAGGTCGTCGTGTTCTCCATCCCGGCCCCGCAGATCGCGGTGAACGCACTCGGACCACTGGTGTTTTTCCTCATCATCGCGCTGGTTGCCGGCGTCAATCCGATTTTGCGCGCTTGGGCGCCGCGTCTGTCGTTTGGCAGCCGGGAACTCTTCTGGATTGTGTCCGTCTGGCTGCTGGCCGGGGTGATTTCGTACACGCAACTCACCACGCCCGCCTTGTCGGTCGCCGGTAATACTTTCAACCCCGTCAGCGGACAAACCATGAGCAAGCGAGTCGAGTTCCATTCGCTGCTTAATTCCAATCTGTTCCTGCCGGCCGACGCCGCGAAAGACTACTACTACGGCACCGGCAACGGTCTGCACCGGCTCTCGTTCGCCGACGTGCCGTGGCGCGAGTGGCGCCAGCCGCTGCTGTTTTGGATTCCGTTACTGCTCTGCGTCGTCGCGCTCTCACTCTCGCTCGTGCGGATCGTCCACCGGCAATGGTCCAAACACGAACTCCTCAGTTTTCCGATTGCTGACGTCACCCAATCCCTCCTCAACCTTGAACCCGGCCGCGCGTTCCCGGCATTGTGCTACAACAAAATCTTCTGGGGCGGATTTGGGCTGATCGGGTTCATCTGCCTCGTCAACGGCCTAAATCTGTGGTTTCCGAAAATGATCGTGGTACCGTTGGACTGGGCGTACTTTGACCTCATCAAACAGTTCCCGTTCCTGAACGACTATTGCGGCCGGGAAGCGTATTCGTTGTTTCGCGGGATGGCGTATCCATTCATCGTCGCCCTGGCGGTGCTGTTGCCGGCGGAGATCTCGCTGACGTGCTGGCTGGGCTGGGTGTTGATGGTGTTTGGGACCGGGTTCTATTTCCTGTCGACCGGTGAAACCATCGGCGCCACGGAAACCTCACAAATCCAAGCCGGCATGTATGTCGCCATGCTCGTGACCATCGCGTTCATCGGACGCCGCGAATACCTCGCCGTGGGGCGGCACGCGTTTCGGCTGCGCTTGCCGGAGGAACCGCAACTCCGGCGGTCAGTCGTCGCCTGCCGGGTGTTCATTGTCAGCTTCGCCGCGCTGACCGGGTTGCTGATGGTAGCCGGGTTACCGTGGCCGGTTGCCCTCGTGGCGGTGGCGTGTTTCACACTGGTACTGCTGTTGGCTGCGCGGATGACAGCGGAAATCGGCTTGCCGTGGCTGCCGCATCTGAGCGGGCTGATGCAGGGGTTGCCGGTCAAGATTCTCGGAGCAGCGGCGTTGGGGCCGCAGGCGTTGGCGATGTTGACGGTGCTCGGCGTGGCCGTGGGCTCGGACATGACCAACAGCATCGTGGCTCAAGCCACCACCTGCGCCAAACTCGACGACAACCAGTCGAAGCGCCGCCGTGAACTGGGACTGCGATTATGGTTGGGGATCGGCATCGGCGTCGCGCTCTTGGCGACGGTCGTGGCGACGTTGTCGAATAACTACAGTTTCGGCGCGCGGCGCGAGGAAAAAATCGTTGCCAACCTGCGCTCCAGCGTGGAACAAACCAGCTCCCAAATCAACCAACTCCGAGCCGAAGGCATCACCGGCAACTCCGCGGACCTGGCGCGCGTGAAATCGGAGCCGAAGTTCTGGCGATTCTTCCTCTACGGGGCCGTCATCGTCGGTGGATGCGCCTTGCTGCGATTGCGCTTCACGTGGTGGCCGTTTCATCCATTACCGCTGCTGTTATTCGGGAGTTGGACGTTGTCGCGACTGTATTTTTCGTTCCTGATCGGTTGGCTGATCAAGCTGGCGCTGGTCAAGATTGCCGGCGGGAAAGTATTTGCGGCGTCCAAACCGTTTTTCATCGGAATCATCGTCGGCCAGATATTCATGGCCACGCTGTGGATGTTTGTGGGAGCGATTTATTATCTGGCGACCGGAACCCAACCGCCGGCAGTGAACCTGTTCATGTAACCGACCATGCCCAACCTCGAAGTCAAAGAACAATTACCGCTTTCGTTCCGGCGACTGCTGGAGATTTCGCTGGGCAGCATCGTCTACCGGCTGCTGCGATCGGCGGTGACGGTGGCGATCATCGTGCTGGCGATTGCCTTTTTGGCGCAGATCATGATGGACGGCTTTCTCGGTCGCGCCGCCCGGCAAGCCGCCCAATCGCGGGCGGACAAACTCGCCGCCTACAGTCGTTTCCTCCGGCAAGTGTCGTCCGTCGATGCCGATGAACCGCTCGTGGCCAGCTTCGCCAAAGTCCAACCCGACACCGCGGCATTCCACAATTTGCGCCGCTGGGGTACCGGGGACACGGCCCGGTTCATCGCCCTCAGCCGGCAAGCCCAGGTGTACCGGGAGTTCTTCGACGCAATTCCGCTCGGCCGGCGCGTTCTGCTCGTGCAACATCAGGCTGGCTTGGCGGTCTTCGATTGGCTGGCGCAACCAGAAAACTACCAGTCTTTCCGTGAGCAACTGCAGCGCATGCCGGCGTTGCGGTTGCCGGCGGGGCTGGCGGAATTTCTGACTGACTGGCCGTGGTACCGCCAGCAGTTGTCCGCGGTGAAGTCAGCCTACGCCCGCGTGATCGCCGGTGTGGGCGACGTTGACGACCAACTCGCGAAACAGCCGACGGAGTTCTTCTCGCATCTGGCGGCAATCGGTTTCGCGGTGGACGCCGAGGTGCAAGCTGACATCCTGCGCGGTTTCGAGCATCAACAGCGCGTCCGGTGGGCCTTTGCGCAGTTGAAAGCGCCGCCCGTCGCGGCGGGCTGGAGCCGGCAGTTCCAGGAGCCGTTCAGCCCGGGCGCGGCGCTGGTGTCCTGCGCCGGCTCACCGGCCCGCAGGGCTTGGGTCGCCCAAACTCTCGGCGGTCTGGACACGGAAAAATTTCGGGCCGTCGCCAGTGAATATCGAGCCGACGAACGCCTCCAGAAAACCGCTCAAGAGCTCCTCAGCCGCTACGGTTCGGCGAACGCGTTGAGCGAACGCGTGGTGTGGTTGATCGTCGTCTCATTCCTCGTGTGCGTGGTCGGGATCGCCAACGCGATGTTGATGAGCGTGCTGGAGCGGTTCAAGGAAATCGCCACGATGAAATGCCTCGGGGCGCGCCGGCAGACAATCGCGTTTCTGTTCGTGACCGAGTCGGTCATCGTCGGCGTGATCGGCGGGATTGTCGGCACGGTGTTGGGGCTGATCATTGTGGTGGTTCGGCATGCGCTGGCGTACGGCCGCGTGACGTTCGAGCGGTTTCCCACCGGCGACCTGGCGCTGACGTTCATGGCGTGTTTCTGTTGCAGTCTGCTGCTGGCGGGAATCGCGGCCATCTATCCGGCCTTGGTCGCCGCCAAGATGGCGCCGATGGAGGCGATGCGCGTCGAATGAGCCGCTCCACCACCATCATCCGCACCCGCGCGGTCACCAAGCATTACCGGAAAGGCGAGGTGGTGACACAGGCGTTGCGCGGCGTGACCTGCGAGATTCGCCGGGGCGAATTCATCTCCGTGATGGGACCGAGCGGCTCCGGCAAATCCACCTTCTTTAACGTCATCGGCGCGCTCTCGACGCCGACGGCGGGCCGAGTGTTGATCGACGAAGTGGACGTGGCGCAACTCAGCAACGACGAACTGGCCTATGTCCGCTGCAAGAAAATCGGCTACGTCTTCCAGTCCTACAATCTCGTGACCGCCATGACCGCGCTGGAGAATGTGATGACGCCGATGTTGTTTGCCGGGGTCATTCCCGATGAGGCGCGCACACGCGGGATGAAGTTGCTCGGACGAGTCGGGCTGGCGGAGAAATGGTTTCACCAGCCGAAGCAACTTTCCGGTGGCCAACAGCAACGCGTGGCCATCGCCCGCGCGCTGGCCAACCGGCCGCGGATCCTGTTGTGCGACGAATTGACAGCCAACCTTGACCTGCAGACCGGCGAGGCGATCATCCAACTGCTCGTGGAACTGAACAAGCAGGACGGCGTGACGATCATCTGCGCCACACATGATTACCGGATGCTCGACAAGAGCGACCGGATCTTTTGGATTCGCGATGGCGTGATTGACCGGATCGAAAACCGCGCCGACCTGAAGATCAGCACCGGCACGATTGGAGGACTGTGATTCTCACACTTCTCCTTGCCAGCACATTACTGACCGCAAACTACGACGAAGACGTGCGGGCATTGACGGCGACACCGCATCGTATGGCCGGCACGGCGGAAGGCGAACGCGCCGGCAACTACATCGAAGCTGAACTGCGCAAATTGCCGGGACAGGTGTTCGCACAACGGTTCAGTTTTCCCCAACAGATCACCACAACCTGCGAATTGCGCACAGCGACCGGCATCATCCCGCTGCAACCGCTAGCCGCCAACGGGCTGCAGCCGAGCGTCGGCACAATCACCAACGGCATCGTCGTCGCGGATTTCAACAGTCGGGGCACGATCAACGATGCGTTCCGGCAAGGCGCGAACGCCATCATCTTCGTCGGCGACGAGAAGAATGACCGGCTATTCTTACAAGACAAACGGACATTCATTACGGCGGACATTCCACGGTTTTATGTCTCGCGACAGAACGCCAGCAACTTGACCGGCACGATTGTCTCGCAAGTCGAATGGCAGCCACGGACGGGACGGAACATCTTCCTGTGGATTCCCGGCACGACGAAAAAGGAGTTCGTCATTCTCTCGACCTACTACGATTCGGAGGGGGTTGTGCCGGAGAATTCGCCCAGCCCAGCCGCGGCGGCGAACTGCGCGGCGTTGCTCGAGACGGCGCGGCGGCTGGCGGCAAGTCCACCGCAGCGGTCCGTGTTGATCGCCTTCTTCGACAACCACGCGAACTTCATGGAGGGTGGCCGTCATTTTTTCGCGGCGTACCGGCGGAGCATACCGGAACGGATTGAAGATCCGTTGCCGGTTCGGCTGCGCTTCGTCCGGGAAGAGCGCGCGTATTTGAAGCAGGTCTTGGCCAAGCCGCATTTTACTCAGGAACTATTGCGCGATGAATCGAAGCAGCGGTACGAGCACTGCCAGGAGCAGTTGACGCTGGCGCGACTCAAACACGAGAACGTCGATGAGTTGAAGAACCAAAAGCAGATTTGGCAACGCATCCGGGAATGCGTGCGCGACGGTGTCTCACCGCCGGACTCGCCGGAGTTTCGAGAGATGTTGGGCGCGATTCGAACACGACTGGAACGGCGGTTGCAGGAGTTAGATACGCTCGAGACGCAGTTGAACGACAGCGTCGCGTTGACCGCGCCGTTGGCGGGACTCAACCCGGTGGGCCATGTCGCGTTCCGATTTACCGGCGGCAACTCACACTGGTTGTTCGTGCCGCGCGGATTTGCACACGAACGTTGGCTGGCGAACTTATTGGACAAAGCCCAAGTCGCCGACAACTCGCGCACCACGCCGCTCGCGTTTGTGAATTGGCTGACTCAGGACGAAAGCAGTTTCGCGGCGGCGTTCGAGATTCCGTCTTTGACAGCGGTGACTGAGCAAGACCGTGCGCCGTCGGCTTGGATGCCGGATGCGGTCGCGAGTCCGGCGGAGTTGGCGAACATCCGCCAGCAGGCGCAGGAACTTCAGAAGTTTGTGGACATGCTCGTCAACGACCCGGCGGCGTCCGTGCCAAATCGCGTGGTACAACGCAAACGGTTGCGGATGGATGATTACCGGTGGCAGGACAACGAGCCGGTCGGGCATCAGGTGAAGAGTTTCGAGTTCGGCCAGACCGCCGCCGGGCGGATCGAGCCGAATACCATCGTCCATGTCCTCGGCGACCACTACCGGCAGTTGCAGGTGGGGGCGCCGGCGGGGCCGGTCGTGGATGATCGGTGGACGTTCGGTGCAGAGTATGTGACGTACGCCGACGCCAACGGCTGTTTTCCGCTGACGACAGTTGCGGATGTTGATTTTCTGCCGCACGAGAGCGCGTGGGGTATGGTGCTCATCGAAGCCGCGAAGTTTGGGGCGGATGGCCGCGTGCAATCCATCACGACCGCGTCACCGCATGGCGGTCTCGGCTCGGTCAGCGCCGGTTGGAGCAGCGCGGGGTTTTACCGGTTCAAGGAGGAGGCCGGGTTCTATTCGATCCTGAATATGTTCAGCGGTCCCGGCGGGCTGATGTTTGGCGAGACGCTGCCATTCGGGGCGCGGTGGCGACCGATCGGGTTTCATTTGCTGAACGGCCTGTCGAACGCGCAGTACAAGCGGCTGCATTTCCGGTTTGACCCACTGACCGGGCGCGGCGCGTATTACATCGACCGGCCCGAAGGCGTGAAGGTCGTGTACCAAGACCCACAAAACGAGGACGCGGTCGCGTTGTGTCTGACGCCGAAGTTCGACCGGATCGATCTGCGCGCTGTGTCGGCGCCGGACATGATCGCGCTGGATGAAACGCGGTTGCAGACGCTGCGCCGCAAAAACATTTTGCTCAACTCGGTCGAGTACATCCACAGCCTCGCCCAGCAGGCGGCCAATTTTTCACTGGCCGGCGCGTTGGAACGCCGCGTGTATCGCCCTGTGATGGCGGTGACCAATGACATGGTCGTGGCGGTGACGATGTTGTTGCTGCTGGCGATCCCGTTTGCGTTCGCCCTCCAGAACCTCCTGCTTTGGACGTACGACGTGTACCGGCGGATCGGGTACTTCATACTGTTCTTCCTGCTGACATTCGGCGTGTTGTACATGGTACACCCGGCCTTCTCGTTCGCGGCGACGCCGACGATCATCCTGCTGGCGTTTGTGGTGCTGGTGATGAGCGGCGGCGTCATTTGGATCATCGGCGATAAGTTCGTGTACGAAGTGAAAAAGATGCAGGGACTGGCCGCCGCGGCGCACACGATGGAACGCAGCCTGTTCGGCAACGTCGGCGCGGCCGTGTCGCTAGCGATCTCGATCATGCGGCGGCGGCCGGCGCGGACGGCGCTGACGGTGGTGACGGTGATTTTCCTGACGTTCACGATTTTGTCGTTTGTCTCGTTCCAGACCGAGAAAGGCGTGAACAAGTACCGGCTCGAAGCCGGTGACCAGACCAGCCGGCTGCTCGTGCGCCGCAACGTCTGGAAATCCATGGACCGGCAAGTCCTGACAGATCTCCAACAGTTTCTCGGCCCGGACCACGCCGCGCATGGCCGCTACTGGCGCTCGAAGGAATTGACGGTGAGGATTGACCCAGCACCGTTCTCCGTCCCGGTCGCGCACCCGGACGGACGGACGGCGATTGCCGGCGCGATTCTGAGCCTCGATCCCATCGAGTTACGTTTCGTGCCGGACTTGCTGCTCACCAACGTGGACCGCTTCGCCAAAGGCGAAGGCGTCTACTTACCGGCCAAGCTGGCGGCGGAATTGAACGCGCAGCCCGGTGACACGTTGCGAATTCAGGGCGTGAACGTGGTGTTGTTGGGCACGTTCGACCCGCAACGCCTGAGCAAACTCCGGGAAGTCGATGGTTCGCCGATGCTGCCGGTGAATTTCGCGGCAGCGCAGATGGCACTCGGCCGGTTCGAGGCCAAGGGAAGTGCCGGCTCAACCGACAAGCAGGCGGACTTGGAAGAAGCCCTCTCGCGACTCGAACCGGAGGCGCTCGAGCCGGTCAGTCCCGATACCGTCATCCTCGCGCCGACCGCACTCGAAAGTTTGTTTGGGATGTCGTTGAAGGGCGTGATTGTTTATCCGAAGGCCGGCACGGATCTCGACCAACTCGCGGAACGCATCGCCGTATTGCGCGATGAAAGCGTCTACGTCAACCAAGGTGGCGAGCGCGCCCGGTATCATTACGGCAACACGTACAGTGTGACCGGCGTGACCGACGTGGCGATTCCGCTCGTGCTCGGTGGCTTGATCATCTTCTCGACGATGCTCGGCTCGGTGATTGACCGGCAGAAGGAGATTTACACGTTCTCCGCGCTCGGCCTCGCGCCGCGCAACATCGCGATGCTGTTCTTTGTCGAGGCGGCGATCTACGCAGTCATCGGCGGGTTCGGCGGGTATCTGTTCAGCCAAGTCGTGACCGCGGTGTTGCAGGCGCTGGCCGCGCACGGTTTGTTCCGCGCGCCGGAAATCAACTATTCGTCCTCGACCGCCATCAACACGATCCTGATCGTGATGGCGACAGTCATCGTGTCCACGATTTACCCGGCCATTCAGGCCGCGCGCAAGGCGACTGCGGACACCGCCCGGCATTGGAAAACGCCGGCCCCGGTGGGGGACGTGTGCGACTTCGACTTTCCCTTCACGATCTCGCAATACGACATCACCGGCATCCTCTGTTTTCTCCGCGAGCACTTCGCCAATCACGCCGACCGGACCGTTGGCGAGTTTGCGGTGGACAACGTCGCGCTGCACCGCGAGCCGCGCCATGGCTTTGCCGGCTTGCGGGCGACGATCTGGCTGCAGCCGTTCGATCAGGGCATCAGTCAACGATTTGAAATCACCGCGCAGTTGTCCGACATCGAGGAGGTCTGCGCGATTCACGTGCGCATCGAGCGCCTGTCCGGCCCGCCAGCGGCATGGACGCGCGCCAACAAATTGTTCCTCGAAGACATTCGCCGGCAATTCCTGCTCTGGCGCACGCTGGACGACGAAGAACGCGAACACTACCTCGGGGTGGCTGCTGAAATGGAGAAAGCGTGGGCACCGGTATGAAACCCGACCAAGATCTTGAGCAATATCGGAACGTGATGACGCCGCCGGGCACTTTCGAGGAAGGCTTCTCGTGGGCGTCGGTCATCGGCGCAGTATTCATCGGGGTGTTAATGGTGCCGGGCTCGATGTACATGAGTCTGCTCGCCGGCGTGGGAGTCGGCCCGGCCGCGAAATGGGTGACAGTGTTGTTGTTTATGGAAGTGGCGAAGCGGGCGCACCAGAGCCTGCGGAAGGCACAGATTTTCACGCTGTTTTACATGGCCGGCGCGGTCTTGGCGACGCCGTTTGAAGGGCTGCTGTACTCGCAGTTCTTCGTCCAGAGCCAGGCGGCGATCGGACAAGGGATGACGGAGTTGATTCCGCGCTGGTTTGCACCAAGCGACCCGGCAGTGTTGGCGACGCGCAACTTTTTCCAGCTCGCGTGGCTGCCGGCGATCGGGTTGGTGATTTTCAAGACGATCATCTCGCGGATCGACAACTCGGTGTTGAGCTTCGGGTTGTTCAAGTTGGCGTCGGATGTGGAGAAGTTGCCGTTCCCGATGGCGCCCATCGGTGCGCAAGGCATCATGGCGTTGTCGGAAGACATTGATCAGAAGGACGGCACGCCGAACACGTGGCGGTGGCGTGTGTTCGCCATTGGCGGCGCGATTGGGCTGGGATTTGGGTTCTTGTATCTCGGCATCCCCACGTTGTCGTCAGCGATACTCGGCACGACGATCCAGATGTTTCCGATTCCGTTTGCCGATTGGACCGGACGCACCCAGGATTTTCTGCCGGCAGTGGCGACCGGTTTGTCGTTCGACCTTGGCGCGTTGATGGTGGGCATGGTTTTACCGTACTGGGCGGTCGTCGGTACGTTTGCCGGCTTGATCGTCACCTGCGCCCTCAACCCACTCCTCTATGCGACCGGCACGCTGCGGGCGTGGACCCCGGGCGACGGAACGGTGGAAACGCTGTTTAAGAACACGGTCGATTTCTATTTCAGCTTTGGCCTTGGCCTGTCGCTCGCCATCGCCGGTATCGGCTTGGCATCGGTGACCGGCGGACTGCGCAAGCTCCGGCAATTCCGCCGCGACCCGAACGCGGTCGTGGTGCCGAAGGGCCGCGGCGATATTGCGTTGCCGGTTGTTGGCGTGGTTTATGTGGTTAGCACCTTGTTGTACATCGTCGTCTGCGGCGCACTCATCGGCTGGCACAAGGGCGTGATGGTGGTGCTGATCGTGTATGGCTTCGTTTACACCCCGATCATCAGTTACGTCACAGCGCGGCTGGAAGGCATGGTTGGGCAGGCGTTGTCGATTCCATTGGTGCGCGAGGCTGGAATGATTCTCTCGGGCTACCGCGGCGTGGCGTGTTGGTTCCTGCCCTTCCCGATTCATAATTACGGCGTCCACACCGTGTTCTACCGGGAGGCCGAACTGACCGGCACGAAGTTCACCTCGATCTGGAAGACCGAGGCGGTGCTGGTGCCGTTCATCGTGCTGACCTCGATCTTGTTCGCCCAGTTCATCTGGTCAATGGGGCCGATTCCCTCGACGAACTACCCGTACGCCAACACCATTTGGGAACTGCAAGCCCGCAACCAGACGTTGATGTATTCCTCGACGATGGGGGGTTACTCGCAATTTCAGGAAGCGTTCAAGCCGACATTTATCGGCGTCGGCTTGGTGGTCGGGCTCGGCGTGTTCGCGGCACTGAAGGCCATGTCCGCGCCGGTGTTGCTGCTGTACGGCGCGGTGATGGGCTTGAACCAAACGATGCCGCACGTCGTCATCCCCCATCTGATCGGGGCGTTGCTCGGACGGTATTACTTCCAGAAAAGATTTGGCGACAAATGGCGGCAATACGTGCCGGTATTAACGGCCGGTTACTTTTGCGGCGCGGGACTGATCACCATCTTCTGCGTCGGCGTGATGTTCCTGTCGAAGAGCGTCTTCACAATGCCTTACTGAAATGCTAATCCACCTCCGCAACGTATCAAAGACCTATGGCGACACATACGCGCTCCGCGATGTGGACCTCGACATCCACGCTGGCGAGTATCTCTCGATCATGGGACCATCGGGCTCCGGCAAGAGCACCCTCTTCAACATGATCGGCGGCCTCGACCACTGCACGACCGGCACCGTTGAGATCGGCGGCGTGAAACTCAACACGCTCACTGACGGCCAACTGGCCTACTTCCGCGGCCGGCACATCGGGTACGTCTTCCAGAGTTACAACCTCATTCCGTCAATGACCGCCCTCAAAAACGTCGCCCTTCCGGCCGTGCTCGCCGGCAACCCAACCATCGCCGCCGAATCGCGCGCCCGCGAAGTCCTCGGCAAAGTTGGCTTAAGCGAACGCGTCGATCACCGGCCCGATGAACTCTCCGGCGGCCAGCAGCAACGCGTCGCCATCGCCCGCGCCTTGGTCAACACGCCCACGATCATCCTCGCCGACGAACCCACCGCCAACCTTGACCTCCATACCGGCGAACAAATCATCGAACTCCTCCAGCACTTGTGCCACGAACTCGGCATCACGATCGTCACCGCCACGCACGACCACAAGATGCTCAAAGCCTCGCACCGCATCGTTTGGATCAAGGACGGCCGGGTGGACCGCATCGAAAACGTCGCCGACCTCACCATCGAAGAAGGCGGCATGGAACGCGCCGGATGAAACTGGCTTGGCATCCGTTCATCTTCGACGTGCCCCCGACGTGGGAAGTGATCCGGCATCGCAACAATCCCGACGAAGGCCAACTGCACCTCGCCGACCGGCACGGCGAGCAGATGCAAATCTTCTGGAAACGCATGAAAGAAGCACCGGCGATCGCCGCACGGTTAGCCGAGTTGGCCGGCGGCGGGCCACGACGCCGAATCGTCGAGCACCACGGCTGGCAGGTGTCTTTCGGTCCGCCGACCTTTGCCGCCCGGTATGACGACACGATCTTACTGACGCTGGTCTTTCCGTTGGTCGCCACCGCGCCGGTCCGCGCCATCTTGGAATCCTACCGCCCCAACCATGGGCCAGAACGACATTGGGCGGCCTTTGGGCTCGACTGTGTTCTGCCGGCCGAATTTCATCCAACCGAGGTCAAAGCCATGCCGGCGCTGCAGGTGATGCATTTCGAGAATTCGCGCAATGAGTCCGTCACCATCCACCGGTACGGCATGCTCGCGCTCATCTTGGGGGCCGACGACCTCGCCACGTTCTTCGCGCGCACCAAAGGCCCCCGTACACAACTCCGTCGCACCGGCACCTTCCGCCAAGCCGGCAAGTATCCGGGGGTTGAACTGTCCTACCGGTCCCGGTCCGGCAAGCTGTGGGGCCGGGGCCGCGAAGGCCACGTGTGGATTTGGCAGTGCGACGAGTTCCAGCGGCTGTACTGCCTTGATCAGTGTGGCGAACCGATTCGGGACCTCGTCGAGAAAGTGCACTGCCAATGACCGATAACACCCTCCTCTTTCAACTCCACTCGGTTCCGGTGCCGAACAGAGCCGTGACCCCCTCCGGCCCGGGCCAACTTTCAGTGCCACTCCGACACCCATTTTGGGCGCGCTGGCTGCGATTGGTTTTACCGCTGTCAAAAGAGAAAAAGATCGAACTCGACAAACGCGGCAACGAAATTCTCGCCTTATGCGACGGTCAGCGCACCGTCGAAGAACTGATCGATCTGCACAAGGATCGCTGGCACCTTTCGTTCTTCGAATCGCGCGCCATGATCCTGCAATTCCTCCGGCAACTCCTGCGGCACAACCTCATCGTCATCATTCCCGGAGATGCAATAGACCGGCCGACTGAACAGCACCTGAAGTGAAATGTCGTCCCGGGGATTCAAACGCAACTTGCCCGGCGCTCCCAAACGACTGGCCCCGGGCAATGCGGATGGCTGGAGCGCTGAGATTCTATTGCCAACAGTTGGTGGCGGTGGTAGCTAAAAACGTTACCCAACCGTATGGATACCCCCCCAACGGACCTGTCGCAGTACTGTCTTGAAAAAGACCTGCTGGATTCCCGGCGCGGGTTGGCTTGGGCCAATTCCATTTGCCTGGTTTTTCTTGTCATCGGCATTGCCGGTTTGAAACCGCGGGCGGCAGAAGTGACGCGGAAGCCGGCCATGGTGGCGGAAGTAGTGCCGACAGTGATCGAACCACTCGTGCCGGCCATTCAACATCTCACGGCGGATTCCGGGGCCGCCGCCGGGCCCACCGAAACAACCAGTGGTGCCGGCGGTCCGGTCGTGGCAGTGACCGTGGATTCGAGCGCAGTGGCGTTTGCGGTGCCGACCGTGGGGAATGTCCTCGTGCCGCTGGGAAAAGCGCAGCCACCGCCTGCCCAACCGCTGGCCGCCGTGGTACCGCTGTCGTCGGTCCAATTCGAAACCGTTCAAGCGACCGGGTTGAGCGGAAGTCGGCCCGCCCCAAGTTACCCCACTGAAGCGCTGCGCCGGCGGGAACAGGGACAGGTGACATTGGTGATTGATGTGGACGCGCAGGGCCGCGTGACGGCGGTGACAATCAAGGAATCGTCGGGGTTTTCGCGGCTGGATCAGGCGGCGGTCGACCAGATTCGCCGGCGCTGGTTTTTTCCGCCGAGTTCGGCGCCGCGGAAATTTGAGTGTCCGATCATTTTTCAACTTCAGTAAGGACAATTTATGCTCGCCAATATCATTGTTGCGTACTTCATCAAGGGCGGCCCGATCATGTGGCCGATCCTGGTGTGCGCCATCGTCGCCATCGCGGTCGTCGGGGAACGCCTGGTCTGGTGGTGGTATCAAGCCCGGCTCCGCGACCACGCGAAGTTGATGAAAATCCTGGACGCGCTGCAGCGCGGGCAGGTCGAGGCGGCGGCGGCGTTGGCAAAAGGGTCGCGCGATCCGGTCATTCAAATGGTGGACCACGGGTTGAACGATCATGAGACGTCGTTGCAAATCGCGATGCAAACGGCAGCGGGGGCCATTCTGCGACGGGCCGGGCGGTTCGTTCCGGTGCTGGATACGCTCGTGACGCTCGCGCCATTGCTCGGCTTGCTCGGAACGGTGACCGGCATCATGCAATCATTCACGGCCATCGGCGCATCGGAGTTGGCCGTCAACAAGGTGACCGGCGGGATCGGGGAAGCGTTGATTGCCACGGCGTGCGGGCTGTGCATCGCGATTGTTGCCCTGGTGCCGTTGAATTATTTCTCCGGCAAGCTGGCGGGGTTGCAGTACGAACTGGAAACCGCCGCCTCCAACATCGAAGTAATGCTGAATCGGCTCAAAGGCCGCTCACGGGCCACGGACTAACACGCATGCGGTTCACATCCCCAGTTCCCGGCAAGCGCGCGCGGATTGAAATCATCCCGTTGATTGACATCATGTTCTTTCTTCTCGCGTCTTTCATGCTGGTCAGCGTGAACATGACCAAAGTCGAAAACATCCCGGTCAATTTACCGGTGGCGCTAACCGGGCAGGCTGATTTCGGGGCCGACATGATTCACATCGCGGTCGACAAGAACGGCGGCGCGTGGGTCGAAAAGCAACCGCTGACACCGCGGGAATTGAACACGGTTTTAACCAACCGGTTCCAGCACAACGCAAAATTGCCGGTCTTCATCGGCGGCGACGCGGACACGCCCCATGGTGAGATGGTCAAGGTGCTGGAGTTTGTCCGCCAAGCCGGGGTGCAGAAAATTTCGTTCACGGTGGCCCCGCGATGAAAATCATCTCACCCTTGCCGAAAAAACGCGGCCGGTTGGAGATCATCCCGTTGATTGACATCATGTTTTTCCTCTTGGCGGCGTTCATGATGGTCAGCCTGCAAATGCAGCATCTGGTAAGCATCCAAGCCAGCCTGCCGACCGCGACGCAGGCCAAGTCCACGGCCAAACCGGACATGGCCAACATCCTCGTCACCCGCACCGGCCAAGTCGCGCTCGACGACCGGCCCATCTCGTTTCCGGAATTGCAGACGCACATCGCGCAAAAAATCGCCGCCAATCCCGCGTATCCGGTCTACATTTCTGGTCAAAAAGAAACGCCGCATGCTGCCATGATTTATGCACTGGATTTCGTGCGGCGGGCCGGCGCGCAAAAAGTCGCGTTTGCGGTCAAGGTGGCCACCGCCGCGCCATGAAAAATCCGCTGCAAACACTCTTGATTGGCCTGGCCTTGGGACTGTGCGCGCTCTGCGCCTGGCAGTGGCATAGCCAAGCGCTCCAACATAAACAACTCAGCGCCTTGAGCCAGACCAACTACGATCAGGAACTGGCGATTCAGAGTTACACCAACCAACTGGCAACATTGGATCAACAAGTGGCGCAGTTGGACGCGCGCCTGACCGAATCCCAAGCCGTTATTCAGAGCAACCAACTCACCCTGGCCGGCTGGCAGCGTGAAGCCGCCAGCTTCAGCAACCAAGTCCACCAATACCAAGCCGCGCTCGCGCGGGCCGAAACCCAAATCCAGCAAGCCAACGAAATCATCCGACAACAAAACACCGCCCTCCAAGACGTCGTGACCCAACGCGACGAATTCGTCGCCAAACTCAACGCCAGCATTCAGGAGCGCAACATCCTGGTCACCCAGTACAACGATCTTGTGAAACGCGTCCAAGAATTACAGGGCGACCAACCCGACAAAAAGAAATAGCCGCCGCTGGCGGGGGCCGTTATTCTGCGGCCATGGAACTTCTCCCGTTTGGAACACTCCCGCCCTACCAACCCCGGCGGTTCGTGCCGGCCACCATCAACTGGAGCGACTGGGCGCAGATCGCGCCCCTCTTCGACGAACTCGAACGCCGGGCCGGCGCTCATGACCGCGAGGCGTGGTTGTTGGATTGGAGCGAACTCAACGCCGCGCTCGACGAAGAAGCCGCGCTCCGGTACATCGCCATGACGTGTCATACCGACAACGCCGCCGCCGAACAGGCCTACCTCGAATTTGTCGAAAAAATCGAGCCCCAGCTGAAACCCCGGCAATTCGCCCTCAGCAAACTCTACGTCGCCCAACCGGTGAACCAACCCCGGTACGCCGTGTTCAACCGCGATTTGGCCGTCGGCGTCGAGTTGTACCGGGACGAGAATGTGCCGCTGGAAACCGAAGAAGCTAAACTGTCCCAACAATATCAAAAACTGGCCGGCGCGCTCACCGTGCAGTTTCGCGGCGAAGAAAAAACCCTCATTCAACTCTCCCGGTATCTCGAAGAACCCGACCGCACCCTCCGCCAAGAGGTCTGGGAATTGATCGCCAACCGGCGCCTCCAAGAGCGCGAGAATTTCGAAACCTTGTTCGACCAACTGCTCCAACTCCGCCTCCAAATCGCCGGCAACGCGGGGTGCCGGGATTACATCGAGTATGCGTTCCGCTCGAAGCGCCGGTTCGACTACACGGTGGAAGATTGCCGGCGGTTTCATGCGGCGGTGGAACGCGAAGTGGTGCCGTTGCTGCGCCAGCTCCAAGCCGAACGCCGCCGGCAACTCGGCCTGCCGGCGTTGCGCCCGTGGGATTTGGCGGTGGATCCGCTCAACCGGCCACCGTTGCGGCCGTTCACCGACGTGGAGAAACTGTCAACGGGCGCACAGGAGATTTTCAACCGGGTGGATCCGGAGTTGGGCGCGGACTACACGGTGCTGCGCGAGCGGCGGTTGCTGGATTTGGCGAACCGGAAAGGGAAAGCGCCGGGCGGTTATCAGTCCACGTTGAGCGAAGCGCGGCTGCCGTTCATTTTCATGAATGCGGTCGGGGTCCAACGCGACGTGGAGACGTTGCTGCACGAGGGCGGACACGCGTTTCATGCGCTGGCGACGAAAGACGAGGATTTGTACGCGTACCGGAGCAATGTGCCGATGGAATTTGCCGAGGTGGCGTCCATGAGCATGGAATTGCTCGGCGGCGAACACCTGGAGGTTTTCTACCCGGCGGCGGAAGCGCACCGGGCGCGGCGGTCGCATCTCGAAGACATCGTGACCATTCTCGCGTGGATCGCGACGGTGGACGCGTTTCAGGAATGGATTTACGCGCACCCCGGTCACTCGCGCCCCGATCGCGCGAAGGCTTGGAATGATCTGGTGACGCGGTTTGGCGGGGATGTGGATTGGACGGGCTACGACGCGGCGCGCGCGCATGCCTGGCACCGGCAACTGCATATTTTTCTGCATCCGTTTTACTACATTGAGTACGGGATCGCGGAACTCGGCGCGTTGCAAGTCTGGGCCAACTCGCGGAAAGATAAACGGCGGGCACTGCAGGATTACCGGCGGGCGCTGGCTTTGGGCGGGTCGCGGCCGTTGCCGGAGTTGTTCGCGGCGGCGGGGTGCCGGTTTGATTTCAGCGCGGACACGATTCGGCCGTTGATGCAGATGATCGCGACTGAATTGGATTGCGCTCGCTAACGCGTCTGGCTATTCTCCCGCTACGGTTTCACCAAGGAGGGACCGGTCGTGAAGTTTCGCTGCTTGCGTTGCAGCCAGAAAATTGGCGTCGAAGACCATGCCATTGGGGTGGTCATTGTGTGTCCAACCTGCGCCGAACGTCTCATCGTCCCTCCCCGACCGGATTCCGAGTTTGTGGAGGAAATCCCGGTCACCCTTGTGCCGCCCGCGCCGCCGGCAGCGCCACCGAATCTGGCCCGGCAGTTGATGACCCGACTCGTCGAGGGGTTGATCTTTCAGCGCAATCACATGCTGGAAACCCAGAATGCCGCCGCGGAACAGATCGCGGCCATGGAACAGCGGGTGGCCGTCATCCAAACGAAATTGCAGCGGCGGCTGGCCTACTACGAGGAACGCATTGAGACGTTGGAGGCCGAGAATTACTTGTTGCAGCACCGCAACAAACAGTTGCTGAAACAGGTCAAACAGGTGCCGCTCGGGACGCCCCCACGAATGGCGCGGAGCCGGTTAACTGACGAGGTGCTGCTGGGCGCGTAGCGCCTGTTCGTAGCACTCGACGGCTTCGTTGTAGCGTTCCAGCCGGTTGAACACCCCGCCCTTGCACAAGTACGCCATCGTCAGCGACTGATCGATCGCGATGGCTTTGTCATAGCATTCAATGGCTTCGTCGAGCCGGCCAAGTTTTTCCAGCGCGGCGCCTTTTTTCACAAACGCATCCGCATTGCCCGGGTCGAGAGCGATAATTTCGTCAAAGCAGCCGATGGCGGTGTCCACTTGTTTCAGATTTAACAACGCCTGACCTTTGCCGAGCAACAAGGCGACCCGCGCGGACATGTTCGACATCTGTTGCTCGACGGACGTGCCGTTGGTGGCCCCGTGCGCCGGGGTGTCGGTTTCAAGTTCATTCAAGCGCTGTTCCAAGCGATCCAGCGAAGAACGCAGCCGGGCGCTGCTTTGTTGCGCCGGGTCGAGTTGGGCCAGCCCGGTTTCGCCGCCGCCGAGGGGATTGACCGGCTGCATGGCGAACGGGCCCGCTTGCCGGCGGTGAATGGCGCGCACGAGGAAGATGGCGCAGACCACCAGTCCCAGCACTCCCACGCAGGCAAACAGTCCAATAACCGTCAGTGTGAATTGGCGGGAGCTTTGGAGATTGGCCACTTCCCGCTCGCGTTGGGCGGCGGCGGTGGTGACGACGGTTTGTTCGAGTTGCGCGAGCCGGGCTTCGAGTTCGGCGGACCGGCGTTTGGCTTCCGCTTCGGCCTCAGCGCGGGCCTGCTCGACGGCGCGCATCGTGGCGGCGTGTTGTTCCTGGATGGATTTGTAGGTGTTGATGACGTTCTGCGACCAGAGCGCTTCTTCCGTGAGATTGGTCTCAGCCCCGCGCACCCCGCCCGCCAACAAGAGGACACCAACGACAATGAAATTGATTTTTCTCATACCCCGACGCGCGCCAGCCTAGAAAAACACAAGCGCCGAATCAATCCTATTCCCTGCGGGCGCGCCCGGCTCCGGCCGTTGCTGGCCGCGATGTTCCTTGTTGACGCACCGGCAACCGCTCACTACTTTCCCGCCGGGTTGCCATCTATGAATACTCCCAATTATCAGACGTATCGCGGTTTGCCGGCGGTGGCCGGCTTGTGCACTTTATCCGACGCGATGCGGACCGGGTTGTCCGTCGAAGAATGCGTCGGCCGGCTCAAACGCTATCATTACGCGCTGAAACGTCTCCACGGCATCTTCACCGCCCGCATTACCGCGGAGCCGATCTACGAACTCAAATCCGCCTTCAGCCTGCACGCCCACTACTGCGCCGAACACGTCGCGGCCCTCCGCAAACGCGTCGGCGAAATGCGCGAGCCCCCGCTGCATCTCGATGTCGTCCCCAGCCCCGCATTGGAAATTCTCTTCGACGAAATCCTCGCCGCGCCGACCACCGAGGCGCTCGTGCTCGGCCTCTACGAAGTCGCGTTACCGGCGGTGGTGACGGGTCTGGAAAAACATCTGGCCGACACCAATCCCCTCGTGGATCATCCGTCGCTGCGTGTGTGCCGGTTTGCGTTGGTGGAACTGAACGAAGCCGCCGCCTTCGGCCGGCACGCCGTGACGTGTCTCGTGGACGCCAAAATCCGGCAACAAGCCGCACCGTGGTTGACGTTGTTGGCCGATTGCCTCGCCGCCGCCGGTGGCCTCGACGGCACCGCACCCCCCGCGACCAACCCCATCACCCGGCAGTATTCAGCGAAGCCCTACAAGTACGACGGGGTGCCGAAACGCGACGAACGTTTCCCCGATCCCTACAACATGGGCGTCAACGCCGAAGTCTTCCTCTACAACCCGACTTTTCCGCCCGAGCCGAAGACGCTGATGATGTTCTACAAGCGCCTCCGGGAAATTGACGTCCCGGAAATGATGGCCAGCATCCTCGCCGAAACCCCCGGCAAGCCGTGGGACTATTACCGGGACATGACCCGACAATTGTGGGACGAAGCCCGACACGCGCTGATGGGCGAAGTCGGCTTCGTGAATCTCGGGGTGGACTGGCACAAGGTGATGATCAATTTCACGTGGTCGCTCGGCCTCAACACGCAACTCAAACCCTGGGAACGCCACGCCGTGTTGTATTTCATCGAACAAGGCCTGATGCCCAAGACCGGCAAGCGGTTCGAGTGGGAAGTCGCCACCGCGTCGGCAAATCCCTTGGCGCGGCTGTTTCAGGATTACGACTGGGCGGACGAAGTGTTGCACGCGAAAATTGGTCGCGATTGGTACGTGAGCGAATTCAAAACCCCGCAAGAAGCGGTCAAGTTTGGCGACGAATGTTGGTCAAAGGTGCTGACTGGCTGGCGGAGTTGGAAAGAGCAAGGGTTGACGCAGCATCGCAACTGGTGGCCTGACGTCTACCGGGATGCCTGCGACAAATGGGGCGTCCAACCCGACCCACAGATCCTTGCGTACCACGAAACCTACGAAGCGACTCGCGCTGATCTGAAAAACATCACCGGCTCGGCGTAGCAACGGGAAGTCGCGGTCAGGCAATATCGCGGGGAGTCCTTCGCGTGCAGCCTATTTCTGCGATTCGTAGATTTCCTGGATTTCCGATTCCTGCAACGCGCGGTCAAAGAGCATGACCTCGTCCACGAGACCAGCGGAGTGCGTGTTGGCCCCGGTCGCCCGGTGCGCCATGATGCGGAGGTTATCGGCGGTGTCCAAGATCGGCCCGCCGTTGCCTTCACCTTGAATCAAGCCCACGCCGGCTTCTTTTCCATCGAAGTAGAACTTAACCTTCTGCCCAGCGCCACGGGTTTCATCGTATGAAAACGCCACGTGATGCCAGTCCCCCATCGGAATTTCCAAGCCTTTGGTGATGTAGCGCAGCAGCACACCCGGGTCTTGTCCGAAAATTACGTCCAGCACTCCGCTGTTATCAGCCGCAAAGAAAAATTGGCCCTTGTAGGCACCACCGCCCCGGTAATTACTGAGGACAATGGCGGATTTGCCGCGCGGTTGCACCCACGCGCAGCCGCTGAGTTGGCCGGTGGCCTTGTAGAGCCGCGACGGCCCCAGTTCTATGAAAGCGTCCGTGCCATCGAAGTCGTACGCCCCACCGGCCTTGCCCTTTGGCGTCCACCGCGCGCCTCGTACCGTGCCGCCGTTCTGCTTCCCGCTCCCATCGGTCACTGTGCCACCCTCGTCCCGGTCGAACGAATAGTGCAAGACCAACCCCTCCCGTAGCGCCGCGAGCAGCGCGCGACCGGGCAGCGCGACGCGCAACTCCCGGATCAGGGCAACACCGACTGCCACCTGGCCGAAGACCGTTTCGAGTTTGATCGGCCCCAGACTGATGACGCCTTTGAGTTGATCGCCATTCCGTAAATCGAGCGTTGCCGTTTCGTGATCGGCGCCCATTTTGATGGTCAGGAGCCGACTCAGCGGGACCGCCATCTTGGCGTAGGAGGTCTGCACGGATACCGCTTCGAGGCTGGGGATACCGATGAGGCGCGAGCCGTCAATGAGATCCAATTCAAGCCGCAGCGGATGTTCGATTTGTTCCGTGTCAGCCCCACCGGAACTGATCAGCGCGCTTGTCAAGAAAACCACCAGAAACCAAGGGAATCTTTTCATCGGAAGGGAACTCCTGTCTGGCGACAGTAGGTCTGCCGCCATGGTCCGTCAACCACCCTTTGCGACTACAACCCGACAACCAAGCCGGCGGCGGCCACACCGGTCTGACTCGCGTGGCGGATAATCCCGGTATTCTTGACGACGCTGCCGCCTGGTGTCCCGGCGCGTGCGAATACATTCTGAAGATTCAGGTGGCCGATTGTCCCGCAGTTGCGTACGAGATTGACCGGAGCGGGAAATTGGTTGACCAGCGTGACGTCGCTCAACTGCAGACTTTCGACGGTCGCGCCCGACTCGATGTGGATGTCATCGACGGGCACCGCGGTTTCGGTCCGGTGATAATCGCGCAGCGTCAGGTTCGAGACGACTGCGGGAGCATCAATCCAGATTTGGGAGAAGCCCGACCAAAGCGGCCCCGCCTGAGGTTTGGCCGTGCCCGCGGCGGATTTGGAACAAAAAACGCCTTCGATGGAAATATCGTCAAACGTGCTCGGCTCACCGGGATGGACTTTGTGATTGGTGAAGGAAACGACATTATGCCGATAGGTGCCGAAGATGTTGGCGAGTCTGACCCGGCGGATCGGTGAGCCCGCCGAGAGCAGGCGCACGCCGGTATAGCCATCTTGCGACCAGATGCCGTCCACGAGAATGTCGGTGATCGGGCCGCGGCTGAGTTCCGCGATGCTGCCGTCGTCGGCGTTCAACGCGACGAGGTCGTCATTGGTCGTGCCCTTGAGATTCCCGATGCGCCCTTCGTGGCAATTACCGTGGAGATGGACGCCGTCCATGTTCGCGCGCAGCAGATTGTAGTCGAACGTAATGTCTTCGATGGTGAACCGACGCAGATTCGCCGCCTGAAAACCGAACATCTCCGGATCTTTCAGCGTGAGGTTCGCCACTCGCAAGTCGGTGACCCGATTGAACTGCATCAGCACGCCGAGGTAGCGGCACGGATCGAACGGGACTTTCCAATTGCCAGTCTGATGGTATTCGCAGGTCTGGTGCGCGTTATTGCCATCCCAAATGCCGCCGGTCACGGTGATGCGTTGGTTGCCCCGCTCATGGTCGGCATTCGTGAGCATGTGCGCGTGAGCCTGATCAGCCAAACGGATCACGGCGTGCCGGTCCGCCGCGAGTGTCTGGCCGGAATGAATCAGCAGCGGCCGGCTGATCAGGTAACACACCGGCGGCGCCGGCAGCCAAACCGTTGCCGCGCCGCTGTTGAGTGCCGCCTGCAAGCCGGCGGTGTCATCGTGTTGACCATCGCCGACCACACCGGAAAAGTTGAGGGCTGATCGCATGTTTCCGATGCTAACACGACACCCGCGGTTTGTGCAAAACCCGGTAACCCGGAAATCGCAGCGGCTGAAAAGCTAGGCCGACTGCGACCGGATGAGCGGCAGCAAGTCGGTGACACTGACCTGCCGGGCTTGCTGATCGATGGCGCCGGCGTGCTGGCCGTGCAGCGACTGAGCTTTGGTCTTGAATGCTTCGAACAGTTCCCGGAGTTGCAGCGCCGAAAGCGTCCGTCCCCCGGCGTAGTATTTCTTCGCCATGTGACCCAACGCGTACGTCGTGGCAAAGGTCAGGCCGGAACTGGCAGCTTGCTGGCCGAGGCCGCGCAACAAACCGCCCCCGGCTTTCCCCAGGAACCCACCCACCAGCTTGCGCGCATAGCCCTCGACCACCTGCGAGGTCAAGCCCACACCGGCAGTGGCGAGCAATTCCTTGATGTGGCCGCGCCCGAGTTGGTGGCCGTACCGGGCCCCGACCCGGTAGACCATCTTGATCTGCAACGGCACAATCGCCATCGTCGCCAGTGACTCCGGCAGCAGTTCGAGCGCGGCATTGAGGATCGCATAGTTCAGGATGGTCTTATCCACTTCGGCGTCCACGTCGGCGGTGTTAGCCGGCAGCACCGGCGCGGTCACCGGGGCGGTGGCGACGGCTTCGGCTTGTTTTTCGAAAACCTGGGTCGCCCCGGCGGCAAGGCCCAACACCGTCCGCAACTCGGAGAGAAATTGCTTTTCCGACTCGGTCAACGCCTCATCGGCCTCGGCCACACACACAGCCATTTCATAGGCCAGTTGCCGGTGCGCGTTGGCGGTCAGCAGGGCGGCGGCATCCCGCAAGGTGACCTGCCGCAATAGCACACGCTGGTAGAGGGCGCTGGCCCGCGCTTGTGGGAGGGTCTCGCAGATGCGCTTAATCTCAGCGCGCTCCCGGTCGTCCTTCCCGCCGTCGGCAAACGCCGCCATCAGGCAAATGGTCAGGATCGCGTCTTGTTCGGCCTGGTTCATACCGGCACCTCCCGGCGCAACAACCGCGCGATTGTGGCCACCGTCGCCAGAAGCATCAACGAGATCAAGACAGCAGTAGTCAATTTGTCTGCATTACCCTGCGCGACGGCCAGCCAGCCAACCGTGGCACGCCAAGCGAAAATCAGAGTCAGAAGCCCGGTAATTCCCAGCGCCGCCTTCCTCGCCCAGCGCATGCCGCGCAGCCACAGCACGCCGCAGGCGATGGACAACGCGCCAAACACCCCCCCGGACATCAGGGCGGTCCTAGCCTTCTCCGGGTTCGAGAGATAGCCCACCAACCCGATCAGGATGAGAAACACCCCGTAGCCAACCAACCATCTGCCCAATTCGATTTTCATATTGTTCCAGAAATTTGACGTTAGACGCCACTGGTGTCGTCAGCGTTCACTTCGCCTCGGGCGCGGGCTGTTCCTGAAGACCCGCGTAAATGGCTTGGATGAATTGACCGTGGTACTTGTTCAGATTCTTGCCGGCCCCGTTGCGGCACATGACGATGATCAGGTCGTTGACGGGGTCAATCCGCAGCGTGGCATTCGAGGCCGCCATGTGTCCGAGGGTGGTTGGCGCCATCGCAGGTACGTCCCGGAAGAACATTGTGCCCAAGCCGTAAACGCCATCGACTGTCGCGCCTTGCTCGCGCAGGGGACGCGGCTGGAGCATCTCGAACTGTGCGGGGCCGAAGAAGCGCATGTTCCCGTAGGCGCCCTTGTTCAAGATCATCTGGGCGATGCGCGCGACCTCCAACGGCGTGGACATCGTCCCGTGGGTCGTCCAGCGCGTGTCGGTGTTTTGGCAGTCCAGCGGATCGAGCAGATGCTTCCGGTAGAATTGCGGCATGGCTTCGCCCGAGATTTGTTCCATGACTTTCCCGGCGAGGGCGATGTCAACGCCGTTGTAAATGTTCACACTGCCGATCGGCAGGCCTTCGACGTGTTCGGCCACGAGTTCTTCGAGGTCGTTCATCTCATCGCCCCAGTGGCCTTCGAGGCCGGTCGTGTGATTGAATAGACTCCGAATGGTCAGCGGCTTCACCGTCTTGGCCCCGCGAAATGGCGGAAGATATTTCTCCACCAGATCGTCGGGATGCACCAAACCTTGGTCGGCCAACATCATCAGCAGCGTGCCGGTCATCAATTTGGTGATGGATTGCATGGCGCTCGGCGTGGTCACGGTCATGGGTTGGCCGGCCCGGGTGCCATACGCCTTGTGCAACACCACCACGCCGTGCCGCACCACGCCGACCGCGAAGGCTTCATCGGTATCCGCCGCCCACGCTTGCAGAACTTCGTCGATCTTCTGGGGCGCGTCGGCTTTCATGCCGGCTTCCGCCAGCGGGCCGTCGCGCACCACGGGAGCGGGCTGGCCGGCGAGCGGTTTGGGGCAGACAAACGGACCCGGGAAAGCTTTGTCATTGCCATAGAGTTTGCGTTTCAGGTTCACCCACCATTGCCGGTCCAGCGCGGCGGGGTCGTTGAACATGTTCGTACCGCCGGTGGAGTCAGCGAGACCGGCCAGCAGGATGGCACCGGCAGCGCGGCGCGTGAACGTCTCCGCCACGGATTGGCGCACGAAGTCGGTGAACAATTTGTCGCGATCGGTGAATTCCTTCGGCAGCCACGGCCGCAGGACATCACCGCTACCGGCGACTGGCGCGCCGTGCAACCATTCGACCTCTTTATCGAGCCGGTACAGCGTGCCGAACCGGTGAAACACCTTGCCGTCGGCCCGCGTGATCGTGGCCACCGCGCCGTAGCGGCCGGGCGTCTTGGCCTCGGTCACCGGCTGGTGGTTGGCATCGTAATAGGTGAATGTGCATTCATAATCACCAATCGCGGACGCCATGTCGCGGGGCTGCGCGAAATCCCCCCGCGGGAACTGGCTGCCGGTAAAACAGTAGGCCGAGAAGGCAAACGGTTCGGCGAGCGCGCGGGTGAGACGGTCCGCCGCTTTCGGCCCGAGCAGGACGCCTTGCCCGGCCAGCTTGCCATCCACCATGTAGGTCAGCGGTCGGGTGCTTTGGGCCGGGACCAGTGCAATCGCGGCCCGACCGGTGGCACGCTGGTTGGCGGGCTTGAGCAAAACCTTGGTCAGTTCTTGGCCGGCGCTGAGCACCGTCACTTCCTTGCCGGCTAAAGTGGCTGGACCGTTCAGGACCAGATACTCCGCCACCCCGGCCGTCTGGATGCAGCCGGCAATTTGCTGGCGACTGCTGGGCCGCGTGGCGAGACGAATGCGGTGCATCCGATCGGAGTACTGGAACGTGCCGTCGGCCGGATACCAGACCGCGTGAAATTGTTCGGCCCCGTCAAACTCGTCGCCAAAAAATTGCAGCCCCAGTTCCAGCCCCGGCTTGGGTTGCAGACCGATGTTCTCCCATGGCAACAGCACTTCGATCTGGCAACCATCCGCCGTGCGACTACTGGCGGCGGCAACGGCCAGCGGTTTGGCCTTCAAGCCGGGATCACTGCGAAAATCGTACAGATGATGCCGCAGTAAGGGCTGATTCGGATCCATGCCGGGCGCGATGATGGTTTGATACATCTGTTTACCGCCGCGCTTGTCGGCGACATAAATCTCAATACAGTCGCCCTTGTACAATTCGGCGGCCTTGAGCGACTCAAGGAAGTGGTCATCCCGCAAGATCGCCAAGACCACGAGGCCTTTTTCGTTCCAACCGACGCGGAACCGGCAGTCGTAGTCAGCCGGCGCGAGCGTCGCTCCATTTTTCGAGGCCAGCGTTTCCACGATCATCCCGCGTCGGCCCCAGTCATCAGCTTTACCATCAATGACGATGCCGGCGATGCGGGGGATATCGAACAGGGGCGGGCTAGAAGCGATTTGTCCGAAGGTGGCAGTGGTCACCCACAGAAATACCGAGATCGAGACGGAATATTTTTTGACGAATCGCATGGCAACTCCCCTTGTTTTGGGGATGAGTACCAACTCTGTTGCCATTGGGAAATCTTTATTCACCCACCCGCCGCACCGGTGGTGACGCGCGTGAAAAGCCAATCCTTGGACAAAAAAACAAAAGCACGCCCGCACCGTTCTGGTTAAGGTGACACGCATGACTACTGCCATTCAGGAATTTTTCGTCAGTCCAACCGGCGCCGATACGAATGTCGGGACAGCGGCCGCACCATTCCAAACCCTCACCCGCGCGCGCGACGCGATTCGCGCCTGGAAAACGGCCAACGAAGGAAAATTACCGCCCGGCGGGATCCGCGTTCTACTCCAGACCGGTACCTACCAGCTGGCCGAGACGTTCACGCTCACCCCGTCAGACTCCGGCGCCGCCGGCAAACCCATTCGTTATGAAGCCGCTCCCGGCGCCAAACCCGTCATCACCAGCGCCCGCGAAATTACCGGCTGGCGCAAATTGACCGAAGTGGTACCCGGCGTCACGGACGCGGCAAAAGGCAATCTCTTCGTCGCCGATGTGCCGAAAGGCTGGCGGCTCCATTACTTCTTCGTCAACGGCCAACGCCAGCAAGTCGCCCGCTGGCCCAACCATTACCGCTGGCGGGAATGGCCGGTCTACAAAGTTTACGACGACGCCGGCATGCAATGGCCGGACGATGTGCCGGTCGACCATCTCCCCGACAACGGCGACACCGAGATGGTTCAATTGCCGGCGGAGTTTTGGAACATCCTCGTTTCCATCCGCCAACTCGACCGCGCCCGGCGCGTCACCCAATTCGCCACCAACAACCCGGTCGTCCTCGCCAAAAAAATCCCGGACTGGATGCCGCATCAATTCGCCCTGCTCAACGCCCTCTGTCTGCTCGACGAACCCGGCGACTGGTGCGTGGACAGCGCTGCCGGCAAACTTTACTACTGGCCGCCCGACGGCACCATGGCCGGCAAGACCGCCACCGCGCCCGCGCTCTACCGGCTCGTGGAGTTTGCCGGGGACGCCGAAGGCGGGCCGGTCGTGGGCCACGTCGAATTCAACGGCCTGACCTTTCACGGCACCGACCGCGTCCCCGAGGACGAATGGCCCGCCCACTGGCTCAAGCGCAACTCTGAAATTTCCGATGCCGCCATCCACCTGACCGGCGTGCGCGATTGCGCCATCACCAACTGCGTCATCACCGATGTCGGCGCGTGCGGCATCACCCTCGCGCACTGGGCGAAACGCGTGCGGATCGTCGGCAACAAGATCGGCCCCACCGGCTCCTGTGGGATTTACTCCCACGGTTGGGGTGCCGGGTCTCTCGACACCAACCGCGACAATGTCATCACCCGAAATTACATCCACGATCCCGGCAGCGCGCCCTACTGGCATGCCGCCGCGATCTCGCTCGTGGCCGCCAGCCGGCACACCATCACCCACAACTACCTCGAAAACCTACCCTACGCCGGCATCTCCATCGCCGAAAATATGTGCAAGGAAATTCCCACCGATCTCGCCACCCGGCAGTATCCCGCCCCGCGCGAGGCCGCCAACGCCTACAAACAATTTCGCTACACCGAGTTGCCGCATCGGCCGGCGTGGACCGAGCACAACGTCAAAGACATTCTCCATACCGGCGACAGTCGCATCGAACGGAATATCATTCACAACTACATGCTCAAACTCAACGACGGCGCGGCGTTGTACTGCTGGGGCGTCGGCGAAAACAACGTCTGGCGCGAGAACATCATCGCCCGCACGATCGACACCGAGAAAAGTTTTGGGATTTACATGGACGACGAAACCCATTTCGCGCTCGTCGAGGGCAATCGCATCTGGGGGCCGATTGCCCGGCCCTGGTTCGACAACAGCCATGATGCACTCGGCCAGCCGATTGCGGAAATGTGTGAGAATACCGACCCGCTGCCAACCGCCAGTGGCGGTTGCAGCAACACCTACCGGAACAACCTCGCCAGTCCCGTGGCAAAACCCGCCGGCTACGATGAGTTGCTGACGAAGATCGTGGCCGACGTGCAGAGCGCCGGCGGCTGGCCCGGCAAGCCCACCCCGCCCGCCTGAAATGACCAACTCGGAACCAGCACGTTGGATCACCACGAAATTCATAGGCACGCCCGATCCGTACACCTCCGGCCGTCTCGGAATATTGTCCAAGTGATGCCGGAGCCTGGGCTTTACCCCGCACGGGCCGGGTTGTTAGTTTGGCCGCCATGAGCCGATGCGAAGAAATTGAATGGTGCAATGTGTGGATCACGAGCGCGCCGAGCTCGACCTTGCCGCGGGTCTTGCTCGTCGGCGATTCCATCACGCAATCCTATTACACCACCGTCGAGACCGAACTGGCCGGCAAGTATAGCTGCGCCCGACTGGCCACTTCCCGCAGCATTTGTGACCCCGTGTTCCGACGCGAACTGGATTTGGTCTTGGCGGATTACCGCTACGCGGCCATCCACTTCAACAACGGTCTGCACGGCTGGGCTTACAGCGAGGCCGCGTACGCCGCGGCGCTCCCGCCGATCCTCGACACCCTCAGCGCCGCCGGCCGCGTCATCTGGGCCAGCACCACGCCCATGCGCAATCCCAGCGACTTGAACACCTATGCTGACACGTTCCCCCGGATCCGGGAACGCAATCAAATTGCCGCCACCGCCGCCACCGCACGCCAGATTCCAATCAATGATCTTTTCACCCTCGCCGAAGCCCACCCGGAGTACTACAGCCAGGACGGCGTGCATTTTCAGGAATCCGGCATGCAAGCTGCCGGCCGCCAAGTCGCCCGCATGATCCAGCACAGTGCGTGTCAGGCTTCGTGAATGAAACTTGGACTCTCGACTGACTTCGGCTCGCCGCATCACTGGCAACGGCTCGTGGATTTCGCCGCGCGCCACGATGTGGATCGGCTCGTGTACTGGGGCAACTACTCCGTGCCCGGCGCCACGACGCCGTGCCTCTTCACCCCGTGGCCGGGCGCGGTCAGCGCGGAGCAACGCGCGCTCCGGCAAGGTGTCCGCGAGTCCATGACCAACGCCGCCCAGCTCACCCACCGCTCCGGCAAGGAGTTCTGGTACGTTTACCAAGTCCTGATGCTCCCGCCCGTCGAACAATCCCGGCAAGCTTGGCCGGCCTTGTTCAACGCCCACAGCGAACCGGACCTGGCGCACCCCTTGGTCGAGGAAATCATCCACTACCAACTCGACGAAGCCCGCGCCATCGCGCCGCATTTGCACGGCTTGGAGTTGTGGATCATGGAAGGCGCGAACATCATCTTGTCCCACCTCCGGCACCAATCGCTGACGCTCGAACAGATCGTCGAGCGTATCCTGGGAATCGTGGACAACTATTGCCGGGCGAAAGGACTGCGCCTCGCGGTGGACTTGCACACCGCCGGCGGTCACAAACCGACGCTCGACGCGATCCTCGCCGCCGCCCTGCGTCGCCCGCACGTGTTGGTCAGCGGCGACAACGTCATCGGCGATTTCCATCTGCACCTCCCGTTCAACGCCCACCTCCAAAAAGCCGCGCGCACCAACCCGGTCCAAGTCCACTTCGATCTCAACGGCGAATACTGGGGACGCAACTTCACGCCGACCGTCGCCTTGGCGCAATACACCCGGCACGTCGCCGAAGCGCGCGCGTTGAACGCCGAGTACCTCGACGGCCGCATCGCGACGATTCACAACTGCGGGACGCCGCACGACCACGTGCTCCCCTCGCGCCGGCACTTCTACCCCGCGCTCCGGCAACTTCCGCCCGCCGCGCCCTTGCCGGCGAACATCGACGTCTGCTGCTTCGACACGCTCGGCGGCTTCAACGCCGAGTACTTCCTCCGCCACGCCCGCGACCCGTCGGTCCGGCCCGGCCCAGTGGTCCGGGAATTCCTCGCCGCCGAATTTGGCCCGGAAGTCGGCGCGCTCGCGTGGTTGCTGGAGAACCTCGAGCCGGTCAACGGCCGAATCTTTTTCTCCGACCAAAATTACAGCGGCGCGCAATCCCTGTTGCCGTACGAGTGGTTGATGCAGTTCTGGGCCATCGACCGGCATCTCACCACCCCCGCCGGCACGCCCTTGAACCCGACCGATGCCGGCGCGGCCTTTGCCGGCTGGCCGGTCCCCGTTGACCACTGCGTAGCCGGCCCGCAAGCCCAGATCGCCGAGAAACAACTTGCCGTCGCCGAGACCCAAGCGTTCCACGAACTCGCCCGGCAAGCCACCACCCATTTCGCCCCGGCCCACCGCGAGTTCGTCATGCGCCAATTCGCCGACCTCGTCCGCCGCGCCCGCGCCGGAGCAGTGTTGCTGGAAGCCATGACCCACCACTTCCATCTGCAAGCCGGCAAGACCAATGGCACGATCCCCGACCGGCAACGCCTCGCAGCATTGCTCGCCGAGATGCTGACACTGGCCGGCGAGTGGCGACACCATTACCCCGACGACCGCTGGAAATTCGCCGAGAGCCTGGAAAACTGGCATAAGCTAATCACCTCAAAACTGACGACCGATCGCAGTCACACGCAGTGAGAAAAAAGCGCAATGATTGGCTAAATAATCCAAGTCAATCGAAACGCATATAGTTAGTGTCGAACAACCGCTCAGATTAAATTCGTCGAAGGAATCCACCATGCTCAAACAAACCCTCTGCTTCCTCATGCTTGCCGGCGTCAGCCTGGCAGCCGAACCCAAATTCACCGCGACCGACCGCGGCGTGGTTGTCGAGACCGACCGGTACAAAGCCACGATCAGTTCCGGCGTGGTGGTCAGCTTCGTCAACAAGTTCACCAACGAAGAATACCTCGACGCCTCCGCCGATCTCAGCAAAGTGCTGCCGCATCTACCGACCGGCCTCGGCACGCAAGACGGCGAAGCCGCGTTCAAAGCCGCCGGCAAGCTGTTCGATTGGCCGTGGAACGAGCACGCCGCCAAAACCACCTGGCCCAACCAGCACCACACAACCCCCACCAGCCAGTTCAAGTATGATTTCAAAGACGGTAAAGCCGTGCTGACGTACAAAGGGCTTACCGACGGCACCACGAAGTTTGATGACGAAAGCTACGTCCTGACGGTCGAAGTGGATATAGAATTCGGTGACCTCGTCATCACGCCGGCCGTCAGTTCCCCGCGCAAAGGAGTCTACGGTGCCGCGCTGCCCGTCGCGCCGTTGTTTCCGACGACCACCATCGAAGCCCCGATCTTCGACGGCATGCAGGTGGACCGGCACATGGAACACAACCTCTACGTCAACGGCTGGCCGGGTTTCTGGGATTACGGTTTCCTCGCCCTCAACGGCTACCGCACCGGCGCCGTCGGCGTCTGGTGTCAGGACAACGACCTCAAAATCCACAAACAACTCTACTATCTCGTGAACGAACAGGGCCTCAGCTTTTCGCTCAACGCGATGAACAACCCGCCCTTCGAGAGCTACACCAAAGCCGAGCCGTTGAGCTGGCGCTTCCAAGCTTACGATAAGAGTTGGTCGCAAGCCGTCGCCCGCTACCGGCAATGGCGGAACAAAGTCACCCCCGCCGCCCCGCGCGCGCCGTGGACGCAACAACTCGCCTTCATGAACAACAGTGTGGACGCCCGCGCCGGCTGGCTCGCGCCGGTCAAATCCTATTTCGAGAACAAACACCTCGACCGCACCGTCACCTTCGCCGCCACCATCCGCCGGCAACCCTTCGACCGCTTCCATGCCGACAACACACCTTATCAACCCGTCGAAAGCACCGACCCGAAAAAACCCTCCGTCCCCGGCTTCAAAGAAGACATGGCCAACTGGAAAGCTTCCGGCGCCAAACTCATGGCCTACCTCCAACCGATGATCTTCGTCATCTCCGCTGAAGCCAAGACCGACCGCGAAAAAGCCGGGCTCGCCGGCCACTACCTTGCCGAAACCCGCAGCCCGTTCCAAGCCGACCCCAAACGCAAGGCCGTCCACGACCAACATCACCTCGGCGAACCCTCCTGGCAGCGCTGGTTCCTCGATTGGGTCAAAGAATACATCCAAGGCTACAATGCCGACGGCGTCTATCACGACCAATCCTATCATTGCCCGATGGACAACCGCGGCACCATCGCCACCACCAGCCCGCAAGGCATGGCCGATTATTTCAAAAAAGCCCAAGCCGAAAGCCCCAACTCCGTCCACGGCACCGAACACATGAATGAAGTCAACTCCCTCGGCACCTCCGTCGGCATCGGCTCCGGCATCCTCTGGGGTTCGCCCTCCGCCCTCCGCCACCAACGGATCAACCACGCCTCGCCGATCTCCAACGCCCTCCAGTACGAACGCGGTGCCACCTTCGGCTTCCCCCACTACAGCGACTTCGCCAAAGCCGGCCTCTCCACCCGTTACCACTGGGGCCTCGACCTCATGGAAAAACGCGGCGACATGCCCGGTAATGAACTCCAAAACCGCAGCCTGTTCGGCGGCAACCTCATTCCCTTCCAATTCTGGCGCAACGAATACTGGCTCGACCGCTGCCGCGCCACCACCTTCGTCTGGGAAGGCCTCCGCCAAGTTTTTCCCGAAGACTTCTCGCGCGACGTCTACTCCTATTACCGGGACGCCAGTGGCCGCGACTACCGCATCGAAAAAATGCCTTGGGGCAGCCGCTTCGTCCGCCAGGACGGTCCCACCAACTCCCTCATCTACGCCCGCATCCACGGCGTCACCGAAGTCGCCGACTTCGATGGCGCAGTGGCCGGCTGGTACTGCTACAAACCCGGCCGCATCGCCGGACTCCATCCCGACCGGTACTACATCGTTGACCCCAATCTCAAACGCCCCGCCGCCTACTGGGGGCCGGGCCACTGGTCCGTGAGCGGCCTCCGCGAGAGCTACGTCGAAGACGCCTTCGCCAACGAAAAATTCGCCTACCTCAAAATCCGTCCCAATCCCTACATTGGCGCGGTGCTCACCTACGACACGGTCATGTTGCACTCCCCCGTCCCCATCAAGAAAGTCCTCGTCGGCGGCCGCCCGTTCACCTCGGTTGCCCGGCTCAAGGACGCCGAAGGTAAGGACACGGATGATTACCGGATTGGCGAAATTCGCACGCCGTCCGACGTCGTCGTCTTCTTCGACGAACCTGCCGACTCCATCACCGGCAAGGACTTCGTCCATACCCGAGTCGTCTCCGCGGATACCGCCACGGAAATGTTCGACTCCCAATTCTTCAACGCCCAGATCACCGTCACCACCAACAAAGCCGGCAGCCTCGGCGTCGCCGCCCCGGCCACCCTTCAACTCGTCCCGAAACGCACCCAAACCCACATCCTCGTCAAAACCCCCGGCGAAGGCAACCAGACCGGCCGACTCAAGGTCAACGTTGGCGGCGGTTTGGCCAGCCTCGATGTCAACGCGCAAGCCCGCCCGTTCGTTACCGAGCCCGGCCGCACCCAGCCGATCACTGTCCCCATGCTGCCCGGCGAAACCGCGCTCTTAACGTTCCACTCCGAATCCGGTGTAACCTGCACCTTTGAATGGAAAACAGCCGAGCAACTGAAAGCCGAAGCCGCGACCACGAAAGAATAACCTTGTCCGCCACCAAGATCACCACGCTCGATCAACCGCAGCCCGGCTGGCGTTATCACTCCGGCACCGTCCTCTACACCGAGCGGTTCCGTGACGGACGCCTCATCGCCGCCTCGTTGCAGGATACCGGCGTACCGTGGTATCCGCGCGATGAAGATGCCGGCACGCCGGCATTCGATCTCCAAGTGGATGGCGAGTCATTGTACTTCGGCTGGGAAATTGCCGGGAATGCGGACGGCCGGCTCGTGTTGAAACACACGCGCAAGCCGGTCACGCTCGAAATCACGACCGTGCCCGGCGGCGACGGATTCTTTCGCCGGAGCATGAAGCTCACGAACACCTCCGCCACCGCCACACTCGGCCTGACTTCCGTTGCGCCACTGACCGGCTTGCTCTGGCCGATGGCCGACAATCTCCGCGAAAACCTCCACGAGTCCGGCAGTGTGCCATACCGGATCGGCCGGATGCTCGACAACGAATGGGGTAACGAAGGCAACTTCGTCTGGCAGGACATCCCGCTCTCCACCGAACTCGCCTTCGGCGCGCGACGCGGTAAGAGTGGTCATGCCGGCCCGTTTGTCATCGCGCACAACAACGTTTACGGCGGCTACTTCATCGCCGCGCTCGCGTGGTCGGCCAACTGGCGGATGAGTTTCACCGACAACTCGCTCCGCAACGGCACGACCAGCCTGCTGTTCTCCATTTCACCCACCGGCCCCGCGCCGCTGCGCCTGCTCGCGCCCGGCGAAAGCACGCAGTTGCCGGACGTGCATTTTGGGATGAACCACACGAGTTTCGACGACGCCGTCCAAAGCTGGCACCGGTATCTCCGCCGGCATGTCCTCCGGCAAGTCGCGCCGCAGCCGGTCATCTACAATCACTGGGGCTACCTCGAACACGAGATGACCGAACCCGGCCTGATCCGCGAGGTGGACATTGCGGCGGAGATCGGCGCGGAGGTGTTCATCGTGGATGCCGGCTGGTACGCCGACGCCAACACGCCCTGGTGGGAAACCACCGGCGACTGGAAAGCCGGCAATCGCTTACCCAACGATCTCTTCCCGGTCTTCGCCCACGCGCGCAAGAAAGGGTTGGGCTGCGGCCTCTGGTGCGAGGTCGAAAGCGCCGGCAAAGAGTCGAAGCTGGCGAAGGAACATCCCGACTGGTTCATCCGCCGGTATGGCCAGCCCGTGCAACGCATCCTCGATCTTACCAAGCCAGCCGTGCGCGAGTACGTCGAGACGACCATCTTCCATCTCATCGAGCGGTATGAACTCGAGTTGTTCCGGCTCGACTACAACGTCGAAGCGTGGGACGGCGGTTTCAACCAGCAAGAAAACACGCTCTGGCGGCATTGCGAGGCGATCTACGAAATCTTCGACAAAGTCCGGCAACGTTTCCCGAAGTTGCAGCTTGAGAACTGTTCCAGCGGCGGCGGCCGGCACGACCTCGGCATGCTGAGCCGGTTCACGACCACGTGGACGTCCGACTGGATGAAGATGCCGCGTACCGTCCGCATCCTCAACGGCACAAGCATCGCGTTGCCGCCCGAGTACCTCGACCGGATGTTCGGTATCTGCATGAACGGCAGTCACCGGGGCAACGTCGAGACGCAACTCCAACTGCTCATGCTCTGCCACCCCACGCTCTCCGGCCTCACGCCAACTCTCGCCGAAGCAAATCCTGAATTACTGGCGCTGGTGAAGAAGTACGTCGGCATCTACAAGAACTTCGTCCGCCCGTTCCATCGCGACGCGCGAATCTATCATCACACCCCGGTCATCCCCGGCGGCGACGCCTCCGGTTGGTGTGCCATTGAAACCGTCGCGAGCGACCGGAGTCGCGCCGTGGCCGGTGTGTTCCGGTTGGTGAATGCGGTGGAGGATTCGTACCGGCTGTGTTTCCGGGGACTCGACCCCGCACGCCGGTATCGCGTCACGACAGAGCCGGGCGGGCTGGTCGCGGTCGTGGATGGATTCACGCTGCAGCAACAAGGCGTGACCATCCGGCTCGATACGCCACTGACTTCCCAACTCCTGCTTGGCACAGCCGTGGACTGACACTGATATGCAAGGTTGCACTGGCGAACTCATGCGGCGCGTCAAACGGCGGGATTTTCTCCTGACCGGCTGCATCATGGATTCACGTTCGGGAGCGGTGGTCGAGATGTACCACGATTGCGGGTACGACGTCGTGATGATTGACCGCGAACACACCTTGCTCAACAGCGAGACCATCTTGGAACACATCCGCCTCGCGCGCGCGCTGGGCATGCCGTGCATGGTGCGCGCCGCAGATGCGAGTTATCACGAGATTTGCCGGGTGCTGGATCAAGCGCCGGACGGCTTCTACGTCCCGCGCATTCGCAGTCGGGCGGAGGTTGAACACGTGGTGCGCACGGCCAAGTATGCGCCCCTCGGCCAACGCGGCTTGGGCGGCAGCACTTGCCCCGCCGGCAAGTACATGGGCTGGCCGACTGTAGTTGAGCAGGTCGAGTTCGTGAATCAGAACCTCGTGATCGGCATCCAGATCGAGACGGCGGAGGCGTTGGCGGATCTGGACGGGATTCTTTCGGTTCCCGGCATTGATGTGGCGGTGGTGGGCAATGATGATCTATCGCTCGGCATGGGCATTGTCGGGCAACTGGATCATCCCGACTACATTGCCGCAGTGACCCGCGTGATCGCCGCCTGCGAGCGGCACGGCGTCTTGCCGGGGATTGCTTGTGGCGATCCGGCGCGATTACGTTTTTGGAAGGACCGGGGCATGCGGGTGTTTTGGGTGGCAGCCGACATCTGTTTAATGTGGGATGCCGCGCGCCGGCAAATCAACGGCGTCCGCGCCGCTGTCGCGGCCGCAACGCCCCCACCCCAATCCACCGGCCCCAACGCCAATGTCTGACCGGCCCGTCATAGTCCGCCTAGACGTGCGCAGTCTGCCAATGAGCGACGCCGAACGCCAACTCTTGGAAGCGGTCCCGCACCGGCTGGTCGAAGTGCCCGAAAGCGATCCCGAAATCGTCCGGGCGGCGGAGGTGGTGATGGTGGTCAGCAGCCCGCTCCCGGCGCCCCTGATTGCCGGCATGCAACACTGCCGGCTCATCTCCCGCATTGGGACCGGGGTGGACAAGATTGCCGTCGCCAGCGCCACCCAGGCGGGAATCATCGTCAACAACCTGCCGGGGGCGTTCACCGACGAAGTGGCCGATCACACGCTGGCGTTGCTGTTGGCGATGGCGCGGCGGGTGCCGCAGTTGGATCGCGCGGCCCGCCAAGGCCACCGGCCCGCTGGCACAGCCGGCATTCACCGCCTCGCCGGGCAAACGGTCGGCATCATCGGGTTCGGCAACATCGGCCGAGCCGTCGCGAAACGTTGCCAAGCTTTTGGCCTCCGCGTGATTGCCTGTGATCCCTTTCTGCCGACGGCGGATGTTCCGCTGGTGAAATTGCCGGCGCTGTTGGCGGAAGCGGATTTCATCTGCCCGCTCTGTCCGTTGACGGAAGAAACCCGCGGACTGCTGGCGTTGCCGGAATTTTGGCAGATGAAACGAACCGCGATTCTGATCAACACCGGCCGCGGCGAGTTGGTCAATGAGGATGACTTGACGGTGGCGTTGCGCGAGGGACTGATTCAATCCGCCGCGCTGGATGTCTTCGGGATCGTCAACGTGTTTGACGGGGCTGGCTTCTCCACGGCGCATCCGTTATTTCATCTCGACAACGTGCTCCTGACGCCCCATTTCGGCTCTGCCTCCGTCGAGTCCGCCCATGACTGCCGGCGCCGCGCCGCGCAAGCGGCGGTGGATGTGCTCAGTGGCCGGTGGCCCGAGCATCCTGTTAATCCCGAAGTCCACCCCCGCCTCCCGCTCCAGAAATGAAAATTCAACTTGATCTTCCGCAAGGCGAACATCGGCAGTTGAAATTCGACGACCGCCACCGCCTCCGTTTGGCCGACAGCGCGGCCGGCGAGTTTATCTCCGCCGCCGTCAAACTGGCCAACCCCGCGCCGGTCCGCGTGAGTTGGCTCGCGCAATGGACCGCCCCGCAACACTGGGAGAAATTCGCCGGCAACCCCATTTACACTCCGGCCCTGACCGGCTGGAACAACTGGGTCAACGGCGTTTCCATCATCCCCTTACCGGACGGGCAGACATACCGGATGTATTACGCCGGTCACAAAGGTCAGGGTATCGGCTTTGCTGAAGCCGCTGTCAGCGAACCGACGCAGTGGAAAGATCACGGCGGCCCCGTGCTCAAACCGCGCGGCGACAACTGGGAGGGCGACTTCATCAACCAACCCCGCGTCGTGAAAGTCACCGACACCCATTGGCGGATGTACTACACCGGCTGGGGCTTCCAAGGTGCCGGCTCGCCGTGGGCCACAGGCCTGGCGGAATCTTTCGACGGCGGCCGCACGTGGAAGCGTTATCAAGACGACCCGATCATCGAACGCGGCCCACTCGGCTCCGCGGATGATGGCGCGGCCATGGTGCCGTCGTTGTTGCGCGTCGGCGACCGCTGGCTGATGTGGTACACCAGCGTCAAAGTCACCACCAACAACGCCCAACACATTCACCTCTGCCTGGCCGAATCGCCCGACGGCATTCACTGGACGAAATACGAAAAAAATCCCGTCCTCACCGACCCGCTCGCCCACGAAGTCCCGCGCAGCGTCATCTCCCGGCCCTACGTGCGCCATGACGACGGCGTCTTCCGCCTCTGGTATTCGTACGGCCGACCGGGCTATCGCATCTACTACGCCGAGAGTCTCGATGGCTGCGAATGGGAACTTTCCCCGGTCGCACCCGTGCTCGGCCCGTCGCCCAAGCCGGCTTGGGATGACGACATCGTCGAATACCCCGAAGTCCAAATCGTCAACGGCGAATACCGGCTCTGGTTTTGCGGCAACGGTTTTGGTTCCGTCGGCTACGCCACCGGCAAACCCGAGACGAGCGTCACGCTGTTCGTGCGAACCAGTGCCGGAGCCGACTGGCGTGAAATCACACGCGATAACCAGATCACCCCGACGTCGTATCTTCAGATCAAGGCCGTGTTGCGTTCGAGCAATCCGAAGCTCAGCCCGGCGCTGAATTCGATTACCATCGAGTGATGATCACACCCGCAGAAATGTTAGAACGCGATACTTGGTTCGCCGCCGCGTTTGGTGGCGTCACCGCTCCGGTAACGGACACCGAGCCCTACCTCGTGCAGATTGCCAATCAATGGGGACAGGCCAAACAAAACCAGAGCTTGGTCGGCCGCCTGCTGAACATTGCCGGCACGGAATACCGGCGTGGGCTCGCCTGCCATGCGTTGAGCCGGATCGCCGTGCGCTTGCCGGGGCCAGCCGCGAAGTTCGCCGCGACCGTCGGTGTGGACAGCAATCAGGAGTGGACGATGCCGGGGCGTGGCAATGTCGAGTTCATGGTGCGCGTGGCCGGGACGTCGGTGTTCCAAAGCCCGGTCATGTGCGAAGGCCGCGCGGGCCTGCCGGTCAATGTGGCATTGAACGGGGCACGCGAGTTTCACCTCGAAGTCGGCGATGCCGGGCTGGGCATCGGGTGCTGTCAGGGCGATTGGTGCGACGCGCGGGTGAATTTGGAAGATGGACGTGAGTTCTGGCTCGGTGATCTGGCGTTGTTGCCGGACCCGCGCAAAGGACCGCACCTCGCCGCGTGGCCGTTCAGTTTCACCTACGCCGACAAGTCGTCGCGCGAACTGCTCCCGACGTGGCGAATGGATGGGCCACTGACTTGGACAGACCCGGTCACGAAACTCCAAGTAAGATGCGTCGCCAAGAAGTATGAGGATTTTCCGACGGTCGAGTGGACGCTCTATTTCAAGAATACCGGCACGACCGACACGCCGATCATCGAGAACATCCAAGCGCTCGACTGCCGGCTGGAACGCGAGCCGGGCGCGGAGTTTCTGCTGCATCACGCGGTCGGCTCGCCTTCGACACCCGGTGACTATGGGCCGCGCGAGACACTGCTGGGCAAGAACGTGAGCAAACGCATCACCACCAACGGCGGACGCGGCAGCAACAGCGATTGGCCGTACTTTAATCTCGAAGCCGGCAAGGAAGGCACGATCATCGCCGTCGGCTGGCCGGGCCAATGGGCGGCGGAATTCACTCGTGATGAGCTGAACGGCATCCGCCTCGTGGCCGGACAGGAGACGACGCACTTCATGCTGCATCCGGGCGAGGAAGTGCGGACGCCGCTGATCGTCCTGCAATTCTGGCAGGGCGGCGATTGGATCCGCGCGCAGAACATTTGGCGCCGCTGGATGATCGCGCACAACTTGCCGAAACCGTTACCGGCGCCGATGACGCTGGGGTGTTCGTCGCGGTTGTTCGAGGAGATGACGAAGGCCAACGAAGAAAACCAGATCGCCTGCGTCGAGCGGTACCGGGAGCAGCAGTTGCCGATTGATTACTGGTGGATGGATGCCGGCTGGTATCCGTGTCGCGGCGCGTGGCCCAACACCGGCACGTGGGAAGTGGACCAGACCCGGTTTCCGCGCGGCTTCAAACCGGTCCGCGAGCATGCCGGCAAGATCATCGTTTGGTTCGAGCCCGAACGCGTCGCGCCCGACACTTGGCTCACGAAAAATCACCCCGACTGGCTGCTCGGCGGCACCTTGCTGAATCTCGGCAATCCCGATGCGTGGCACTGGCTCGTCAATCACATCGATCGGCTCATCACCGAAAACGGCATTGATCTCTACCGGCAAGACTTCAACATCGACCCGCTCCCGTTTTGGCAGAAGAACGACGCGCCCGACCGGCAAGGCATCACCGAAATCAAACACGTCACCGGTTACCTGGCGTATTGGGATGAACTCCGGCAGCGGCATCTCGGTATCTTGATCGATGCGTGTGCGTCCGGCGGCCGCCGGAACGACCTCGAATCCATGCGCCGCGCCGTCCCGCTCTGGCGCACCGATTGTCCCTACGATCCCGTCGCTACACAGAGCCAGACGTATGGCATCTCGTTCTGGCTGCCCTACCACGGCACCGGCACCGTCGCGTGTGGCAATGTTCCGTACCTCGGCGCGGGCTGGACGCCGGTCGAACCGTATGCGTTCTGGAGCAACGTCACCCCCAGCACTGTCTTCACTGCCGACATCCGCGAAAATCTCGACTTCGCCGCGTTGCGTCGGCTCATCGCCCAACGCGCCGAAGTCGTCCGGCATTGCTACGGCGACTACTACCCGCTCACGCCGTACACCCTGGAAAACCATCTTTGGATGGGCTGGCAATTCCACGATGGTGATGCCGGCTGTGTGCAGATGTTCCGCCGGGCCGGTAGTCCGTTCGAGGCGGCGCGGTTCAAACTTCACGGCCTTGACCCTGATGCCCGGTACGAAGTTCGAAATCTTGATGAGTTGCAGCCGCAGGCATTCTCCGGTAAGGAACTTTTGGAACTCGGCTTGCGGATTGTGATTGAAGCTCAGCCGGGCTATGCCGTCTTCACTTACAAGCATTTGGAAACCACATGAAACCATTGAAAGTCCTGGTCACCGGCGCGGGGACCGGCATTGGGCGCGAGATCGCGCTGGAGTTTGCCCGGCACGGCGCAAAGGTGGCGCTGCATTATTCCCAGAGCGGACGCGGCGCGAAATCCGCGGTGCGCGCCATCGGTAAAAACGCGGCGGCGTTTCAGGCGGATTTTCGTGACGTCACCGCCATCCGGCAACTCGCCCGGCAAGCCGTGAAATTTCTCGGCGGCCTCGACGTGCTCGTCAACAATGCCGGGATTACGATGAACCTTGCCTTCGACAAGGTGACACCGGAACAGTGGGACACGCTCTATCAGGTCAACGTCCGCGCGCAGTTTTTTCTGACGCAAGCCGTCTTGCCGGCGTTGACGAAGAGCCGCGGGGCGATTGTGAATATCACCTCGATTCACGCCTTTCAGGGATTCACGGAACATGCGGTGTATGCCGGCACGAAGGGCGCGATTGTCGCCTACACGCGCGAACTCGCCATCGAACTCGCGCCGCGCGGCATCCGCGTCAACGCCATTGCCCCCGGCGCAGTCGCGGTCGAAAATCACCAAAAAGTGATTCCGAACTTCGACCCCCAGGCAATTGGCAAACTGATTCCGGCCGGATTCATGGCCACGCCGCGTGATGTCGCCAACGCCGTGCGCTTTCTCGCGTCCCCCGCCGCCCGGTATTTCCTCGGGCAGACATTGATCATGGACGGCGGCACGACCGCGTGGATGCCGTTCAGCGAAGATTACCGGGAGCCGATGCGCGGGCTGACATTTGGGAAGGGATATGTCCCGGGCATCTGAACTGCGCTTTCCCGACGGGACGCGGCTCCGGTTGCTCGTGCGGGGCGGGCGGGTGTTGGGTTTGTACGCGCCCGGCAGCGCGGAGAATTTTCTTTGGAACAACCCGCGTCCGCCGAAAAGTGGCTGGCCCAATCCCGGCGGGGACCGAACGTGGTTGGCGCCGGAAGCCGATTTGTTTGTGCAGCCGGGCGGTGCGTATGTGGTGACGCCCACGGTTGATCCCGGCCGCTACCGGATCGCGGGCGCGACGTTGGTGAATCGCGCCCGTGTCAAAAACTGGCGCACCGGCCAGACGGCCACGTTCACCATTCGCAAGACCGTCGCACCGGCGGCGAATCCGCTGCGGTACGAGCGGCAGTTAACCAAGCGCGTGAGTTATGCCGGGTACACCTTGCGGACGGAGGTGACCGGCGCGGCGTTTGAAGTCGGTCTCTGGCAATTACTGCAATTACCGCACGGCGGCGAGATGTTGGTGCCGACGTACCGGCGCGCGGAACCGGTAACCTACTTCGGGCAGGTTGCCGGGCGGGATTTGTCGGTGACGGCGGGGACGGTGCGGTACCGGATGCGTGCATCGGGCGTGCAGAAGATTGGGATTCGCGCGGCGGTGTTGACCGGACGCGTGGGGTATTTGACTAAGTCGCAATTGGTGGTTCGGAATTTTTTGGTGAATCCGTCCGGCGAGTACGTGGACACGCCGTGGGAGGATCGCGCCGACCGTACGGTGGCGTTTCAGGCGTGCAACGTGAATACGCCGGTTTGGGGCGCGTTTAGTGAACTCGAACATCATGTCCCCGCCACCACGGGCCGGGACGAATCCCAAGTCTGGGCGTTTCGCGGGCCGCCGGACGTGTTGAGCGAAGTTGCAGCCCGCTTATTAGGAGGTAATCTGTCGGCATGAGACTCACCCCAACGCAAGTGGCTACTTATCGGCAAGAAGGTTTTCTCCTCTACCAGCAACCGGTGTTGCCGGAGAAAAAGTTTACTGGCTTGAAGAATTGTTTCGAGAACTTGCTCGCGGCGTTGCCGGACGATGTGCGGCCGGAATCCATGGACGTGCCGCATTTCATGCACCCGGAATTGTTCGAGTGGTTGTTTGCCGACGAAGTGCTCGATCTCGTCGAGCCGATCATCGGGCCGGACATCGTCTTGTTCAGCAGCCACTTCATCTGCAAACCGAAAGGCAACGGGAAGCGGGTGCCGTGGCACGAGGATTCGGCGTACTGGAAGGGGATGATTGATCCGATGGAAGTTTGCACGGTCTGGCTGGCGATTGATCCGTCCACCCCGGCCAATGGCTGCATGTATGTGATCCCGCGCACCCACAATGCCGGCAAAAAAGGTTTCTCCGATTACGACCCAGTGGACGCCGGCAAGAATGTCTTTCCGACCGAGATCACGGCGACACAGCGAAATGACAAACTGGCCGTCGCGTGCGAACTCCAACCGAATCAGGCGAGCTTGCACGACGGGCGGATCATTCACGGCAGTCCGCCGAACACGAGCACGATTCGCCGGTGCGGTTACACGATGCGGTATATGCCGGCGACGGTGAAGTTGACCGGCAATTATGTGGACGCGTATCACCAGGTTTACCTGGCGCGCGGGCGCGACCGGGCCGGCAACAAGTTTGCTGATCCGTCGAAGAGCTACCCGGAGATCGCGCGGTACCGCGAGGTTTCCGGCAAGCGCGGTCATTGACGATGAAGCGAAGTCTCTTGTTGCTAACGTTGGCCGGCGCGGTGAATGCCGCGCCACCGAAAAGTCCGCTGTCAGCCGACGCGTTCTGGCGGCAACCACCGCAAGCGGGACCGCAGACGCTCTTGCTCTGGCAACTGGATGGTGAAGAAACCGGCCCGGCGGCTGACCCGGTCGGTGAACTGGAGAAAAAACTCAAATCCTCCCTCGATGACATTCGCTTCGACGAAGAGTTGACTGATCCAACCCGACGGCCGTACATCGGCTATGGGTTGCAGGGCGATGCCAAGTTGGATCGCGCGGGCCGGTTCGGCGGCGGCGTCCGCCTCGCCGGCAAGGGCTGGATTCAGTCGCAGCGTGTGGATGCGCAGGGTGGGGTCACGTTGGATTTCTGGGTCAACCCGGATCCGCAAGCGCCGGCCGCGCCCCTGGTGTTGATCGGCGATCAGCCGGTCGTGGAGCGCACCGCAACCGGGCAGGTTCAATTGGGTTCGTTGGTTCACCCGCGCCGTGTGCCGGCCAATGAGTGGACCCATTTGGCGGTCCGTCTCGGGCCGGCCGGGATGCCGACACTGTTCGTGAACGGCACGCCCGCCGCCAACACCCAGCCGCGCCTCATTCCCACCGCGGTGCCGGTGTTCAGTCTCGGCAAGGGGTTGGTCGGGCGGATTGACGCGGTGCGCCTGACTGCCGGGATGTATCCGTTTTATGAATTGGAGGAGACGGCGCAGTTCACCACGCACCCGCTGGAAAAATCGCCGCCGTATTTTGTGTTCCGCCGGCCGCTCGTAGTGGAAGCGCCATTCGATGACGGCACCGCCGCCGGGGTGCGGGGGCGGGCGTTGGATTTAGGGACGGTAGGTAAGGATGGGTTGGTGATCGGGAATCAGTTCCCGCTGCAACGCGGCAGTGTCGAGTTTTGGGTGATGCCGCAGGATTGGGAGAATCTGTTCACCGCCAAACTGTCGCCGAGCGAGGTGCCGTGGTTGCCGATTTTGCGCTACGGGCCGGCCTTGCGGACGTTGTCGCTGGCGCAAGGCAAGTTCAGTCTCGATACCGGCGCGAAGTTGGCGACGGTGCCCTTCCGCCCCGGCAAATGGACGCATGTGTTGTGTTCCTGGAATGCCGGAGCGGTGGCGGTGTATCTCGATGGCCGGCCACAACCACTCGCCCAAGTCAGCTTCGCCGGTAACGCGCCGGCCAAGGAGGGCGTCGAGTATGCACTGACGCTGTTGCCGAGCAATACGTTGATCGATGAGTTGCGGGTGTATCCGTGGGCGTTGACCGGCTTGGAAGCGGCGAATGCGTACCACCGCTTTTTCACCAACCCGGCTGAGCCCTTGACGGCGATGCCGTTTGTGCAGGCGAACCCGAGTTACGATTATTATCGGAAATATCTCCACGTCGGGGCGTCGTGTTTACCGATAGACAACATCGAGCCGACGAAGGTGACGATTCGGATTTTTCACCGCGGGGGCGAAAAGTTGATCTGGACGGGTTTGGACATTCCGCTGAACGCATCGTTGCAAGGCGGCAGCGGGGTGCCGTGCGACCTGGAGTTTGGTGAGTATCCGATTGAAGTGGACGCGTTGGCCGCGGATGGGCGGGTCTTGAAGACGTTGAAGACGGCCTACCGGCGGGAAAAGCCAGTCTGGTGGCAGAATGAGCTCGGGAAGAATCGCCCCGTGCCGAAGCCGTGGACGCCGGTCCAGGTCGCGGGTCCGGCGGCGACGGTGTGGAGCGGGACGGTGCAACTTGCGCCCGGCGGGTTACCGGTGTGGGAGACGTTGGCTGGCCCGCCGCAACTCCGCGCCAAGATCGCCGGACAGGACGAAGTCTTGACCGGGACGGCCGGGACGTTTGGGGCAGACGCCACTTGGACCAATACGCTGACCGGCGGCGGAGTTTCCGCGACAGTAACCGGATCAGTGGAGTATGACGGGTTGATCAAATGTGCGGTGACGTTGAATGAGCCGACGAAGCTGGAAGCGCTCACGTTGGATTTTCCATTGAAACCAGAAATGGCGGCGCAGTTGATTGTGAATGGCGGCGGCCACAAGTTCCGCGCGTCGTGGAATGTGCAGATGGTGGGCGAGAAACCGGGGCTGCACTGGAACAGCCGGACCGGGCGGCCAGGGCACAAGGGCGTCGCGTTCGGGAATTTCTGTCCGATTGTTTGGCTTGGGAACGATGAGCGGGGCGTGTGTTTCTTCGGCGAGAATGATCAGGGGTGGACACCGAATGGGAATGTGGCCGCGCAGGAGGTGATTCGCACCAATGACACGGTGGTGTACCGGATGAATATCATTTCGCAGCCGGTCACCAACAATGCGCCGCGGACGTTTACGTTCTACGTGCAGCCGACGCCGACGAAGCCGTTGCCGGAAGGGTGGCGCGGTTACAATCGCGGCGGGTTCAACGGCTCGAACGCAGTGTACGAAGCGATTGATGCGTTTGTCAGCCCGACGCTGACGATTCCGAGTAATACGAGCTATCACGCCGGCATCACGTTCAAGTTGGAGCCAACGGATTGCGAGTCGGCGGCTTTCAACGCGAAGGCGATTCGGGCGAAGTTTGGGAAATCGAACCCGGTCATTTTCTACATTGACGCGAGCTGGCCGCAACTCGGGCCGAGCATGGGCGAATACCGGGAAGGGTTGTTTTGGACGGGGCGGCTGACATGGTCGCGCGAGGTCGAGGATTACATGGTCTGGGTAATCAATGAATATCTCCGGCGGGGTATTATTGACGGCATTTATATTGATGACACGTCGCTGGGTTCGACGCGGGCGTTGTACTCGACGGCGTATGTGATGCCGAATGGCGCGACGCAGCCGGGTTTCAGCACGATGGGATTCCGGCGGTTTCTGCAGCGCGTCTGGGTGCTCTTCGAGCAGTACGGCAAACAGCCGCATATCGTGCCGCACATGACGTATTGTTTCGAGATTCCAGCGTTGTCGTTCGCCTCGGCGGTGGTCAACGGTGAAGACCGGGACATTTATCCGTTCGCAACGCATTCGTTCATTGATTCGTGGAGCGCCGCCGAAGTGCGGATCATGGGCAGCTCGCCAAAATGGGGATTCATCAATTTCTGGAAGCCCGGTGTGTACACCAAACCGACATGGCCGCCCGACCCGAAAATTCCACCATGGATGCACTGGCAATCGCGGGCGATGCACGCGTTGATGATTCCGCATGATTACTGGTACCTCTGGGTCTATCCCACGAGCCGGACGATTGAAGGACCGTTGGTGAAATTTGGGATCGCCGACCCGGCCGTGCGGTTCATTCCGTACTGGAAACTCGACGGTGTGGCTGCGGCCACCGGTAATTCCATTTTGTTATCCGTCTACACCAAGAAAGATCGGGCACTGCTGATCGTCAGTAATCTCTCCAAGCAGGAAGAGGATGTGACCGTCACGGTTGATCCCCAAAAACTTTTCGGGCGCGTGCCGAAAACGGAAGTGCAATGGAAAGACGTGGATAGTTCACTCATCGGCCCCGAAGGCACCGTCGCCACAAAGGCGGACCTGAACAAGATCAACCTCGAAGATCACGGCATCAACGATCTGACCGGCCCCAGCCTGCGGAAGTTGGAGGACAGCGCGGTCGGAGATTTCCTCCAAGGCGATTCCCCGCGCGAGAAACAACAGAAACATCTCGCCCTGCGGGTTGAGAATGGCGCGGTGAAACTGGTGGTGCGGAAGCAGGACTTCCGGTTGTTGGAAGTCAGTTTGCCGCGCGAGTGATCCGGCGGCGGCCCACGAGCCACAACACCCCGGCTACTCCCACCAACAGGAACGTCGTTGGCTCTGGGATCACAATGATGCTGATCGTGCCGGTCACCCCCAATTGGGTCGTGTCCCATCCGAGACTGCCAGAGAGAGCGGGCAGATTGGTCAGGGCAAAATCCCCGGTCCAGGTGCCGCCGAAAAGGGTGAAGGTGTCGCCGTCCGCCAGCGCGGCGCCGATGTTGGTGACAGACAACGTCCCGCCAAGCGTGAAGGCGCCGAGGACGCGAATGAAATCATTGCTGCCGGCGACGTTGTCTTTGTTCAATTCCAACAGCGTGGTGCCAGCAAGGGTAAGGTCGTTGCTGAAAGTCAGGGTGCCGATGGAGAAACCAGGAGCGATGACACCGTTGACGGTGGTGTGGCCGGTGATGGTGCCGGTGCCGCGAAGAGTCGCTGCGGGGGCAATGGTCAGGCCGGCTTGGAAGTAGTGGTGGCCGGTGCCGCCAGTGGTGAGATTCAAACTGGCGGCCTGGAGGCCGTCACCGACGGCCAGGGCGGTGGCGTTGCTGTAGAAGGTGCGCTGGACCGAAAGGGTGCCGGCATTGAGACTGACCCGGTTGGCCACGCCGGTCACCATCAGGGTCGCGGCGTTGACGGTCCCACCGCTCAAGATCAATTGATTGCTCCGAGCCGCCCCGGAGCCGAGGGTCAACTGATTGCCCAGCAGATCCCACGTCCCGCCATTGCTCACCGTGACGATGTTGTTCGACGAACCGCTGCCGACAATCGCCGCCCCGCCACTGAGCAACGTCGCATTCGAGACCGCCAGCGTATTGAACCCAGACCGCGGCCCGCCAATCGTCAACACGCTATTGGATGCCGTTCCGCCGCCGAGTACCTGGTAGAAGTTACCGGTCGAGCCGTTGTTACCGATGGTGAGAGCGCCGACGCGAACAGAGCCGCCGTTGCTGATCACCAAGCCATTCGCCGTCGCGTCCAACGTGTTGCCGACGTTGATCGCGGACGCCGCAAGCACACCGCCGTTGGCCAACGTCACGACGTTGTTGACCGCTGCATTGGTGCCCACCACAAACACAGCGCTGTTCGTAAAGATCGAACTGTTGCCCACGACTTGAATCACCTGATTGCTGCGCCCGTTGCCGGCGATGTAGGACCGGACCGCCGTGGTCGCACGGAAGGTACCATTGCTGACGGCGATGAAATCATTCACCCCGGCCGTCAGCTCCCCATACGTCAATGTCCCGCCATTCACGTACAGCGTTGCGGTGCCGAGTACACCGCTGACAAGGGCGTCCACTGTGGCACCGCTCCGCACATCCAACGTACCCGCAAAATCTGTGTTGTTTCCTTGCAGGGTCAAGGTGCCCGTGCCGCCGCCGGTCGCGTTGCTGATGGCCAACGTGTTGCCAGACTGGAGGGTCACGTTGGTAAATAATGCCACCAAGCCACCCGCCCCCGCGCCCGTCCTGGAAAAGATCAGTGCGGCATCATCTGTGACCGTGACCTCATTGAATCGATACATGATCCCGGCGGCGCTGGTGATGTTGCCGGCCAAGCGGAGGCTGGCATTGTTGGTCGAGAAATCCAAACTTTGGAACGTCAGCGTCCCAGTCCCCCCTCCGGAACCGTTGCGATTGGTCATCACCGCAGCGCCCTCAATCCGGACGATGCCGCCAATCAAGCTGGCGCCCGCGCCGGCATTGAAATCCAGATGGAGCGTACCGGCCAACTGTACGACTGCGTTGGTCAATGCGTTGAGGCCCACGGTCGAATTGAGCCAGCCGCCGGACTTGATCGTGGTGGTGCTGGTTCCCAACCCATACGCCGTTGTCAGACTCAACGTCGCTCCGTCACTGATCGTCACAGTCGCCGTTCCCATGGAGTTACTGGCGGCCGCCACCAAGATGCTGCCAGAGCGAATATCCAACTTTCCCAACATTCCACTATTGTTGCCCAAAACCGTCAACGTGCCGGTCCCAGCGCCGGTCGCATTGGTGACGGTCAGCGTGCTGCCAGCATCCACTTCCAAGCTGTCGAACTGCGCATCCATGGAGACCGCTGCAGCTGAAAAGAACAAAGTCCCGCTGTTCGTCACCACGGCTTTGGACATCCGAAACGTGAACAAGCCCGAGCCGGCTGTTTTGGACAAAGTCAGCGTCTTGCCACCAACAGTGAAATCCAGTTTGTCATTGATATAAATTTGTCCGCCCCCCACCGCCGCTTCCAGCGTGGAGTCATCCCAGACTTGCAGTTCGCCACCGACCACTTTCGTGCCCGACGTGGCACTCGGTGCCGAGTAGAGCAGCTTGCCGCCATTGAGGCGCACCACCGCATTGGAGAGGTGCCCGCTTGGAAGACTTGAGAATATCGCGGTGGGTAGATCCATCACCCCGCCTTGGTTGAGACTGACCGTGTTCCCGCTCAAGCCGTAGATCGTATTCAAAAAGAGAATTCCGCCATCATTGACATTGACCAGCGCACTCCCCATCGCATTACTTGCACCCGGCGTCACAATCGCACCTGCCCGAATGTCCACCGTTCCTAACATGTTCGGGTTGCTCTCCAAGAACGTCATGGTGGCCGCATTGCCGGTGGTATTGGTGATATACAGCGTCGCGTTTGAAAGAGTCACATTGGAGAACTGCACCTGCACCCCGGTGCCGCCCTGCCGCGCCAACGCAACCGATGCATCATTGGTGATACTAACTGAATCAATCCGGAAGGTCGCCGCACCAAGGGCAGCCGCCTCGCTGCCAAAAGTCAGCGTCTTGTTGGCCTCCACAAAATCCAATGAGCCATACGTAAAGATCGGACCGCCACCGGTCTGCCGATGGGTGATGGTGGAGTTATTCCAAACCTGTAACTCCCCGCCCATCAGATAGGTGGAAGTTCCAATCGAGGTGTTGCTAATGACACCGCCGTTCAACCGGATCACCGCGCCTCGGAGCAAATCCGTCGCCGGCGTCATTGTCAGAGTGGCCCCATCGTTTAACGTCACAGTGGCGCCGCTCAGCCCAAACGCCAGATTGCCGGCCGCCAGAACGCCGGCGCTGTCCACGTTGATGAAATCGTTACTGGCGGCGTAGGCCGTCTGCAGACTGACCGTGCCATTGGTAATGACAACATTATCGGCGACATTTGTATTGCCGGGATTGCTGGCGGTACCCCACGTGGCATTGACGTTGTACCCGCCGCTGGCCGTGTTGGTGTAATCTGCTGCGTGGCCCAGCGTGGCCACCAAGACCAAACTTGCCAAGCCACCAGCGAAATAGTTGAAAATTCGTCGCCTCATGCGGTTGCTTCCCGTAGGGGTTGGAACATCAATTGCGAATTTCCTCATGTAATTGTCCGGCACTTATTACCCTCACCAATGGGTAAATCATAGCATATCTGGTCGAAGGTGTTTGAATTTTTTAATCCATATGATGAGTTTTTTGCATCGGCTGCGAGCGAAAGTTGCGGGCGCACAAAATCGCGGCGGGGACACTGCGCCCACAACGGCTTTCGAGAGCTTGTCAATCAGCCACCGGCCGTTACACTGCCGCGCCATGAAACCGTGCACACTTTCCCCCGACCAAATTGACCATTTCATCACCGACGGCTGCACCATCCTCCGCGACGCCTTCCCGGCGCACGTGGCGGCGGATGTCCGCGAATTTCTTTGGAACGAAATCGGCCTCAGCCCCACCGATCCTTCCGGCTGGACCAAACACGTCATCCACCTCCAAAAAACCTTCAACCACGGCCCCTTTGCCGCCGCGTACACTGACCGGATCTGGGGTGCGTTCGACGACGTCCTCGGCGCTGGGCGGTACGTGAAGCAGACCCATCTCGGTTGGTGGCCGATCTGTTTTCCCGGTTTCGAGAAAGCCCCGTGGCAACCGCCGACGACAGGCTGGCATGTGGATGGCATCCAATTCCATCATCACGTCCATTCGCCTGATCAAGGACTCCTGCCGATTTTCCTTTTCTCCGACATGGGGCCGGGCGACGGCGGCACCGCCTTCAGTGTCGGCTCCCATAAAATCACCGCGCAGATTTTGGCCGAAGCCGAGCCGGCCGGCCTCGATGTCCACGCACTGTGCCAACGGGTCCTGAGTCGTCCCGGTGCGTTGGCCAATGTGCTGCCGGCCATCGGTCAAGCCGGCGACGTCGTCTTGCTCCATCCCTTCATGCTGCACGCCCGTAGTCCAAACGTCGGTCAATCCGTTCGCTTTCTCTGCAACCCCTGCGTCTCGCTGCATGAACCAATGAATCTCAACCGCACCAACCCGGCCGACTACTCGCCCGTCGAGCGAGCCATCGTGCAGGCGCTCGCGGCTCCCCGTTCGTAGTACGGCAGGCAGTCCGACGGAGTGCCGTTGGGGCGGCGCCATTTTACTTGCCATCGCACGTCCGCAAATCGCAAGTTAATCGCATGGACAGCGACCTGACACTGACGTCGATCCAGGAGGAGCGGGCGGCAAAGTTGCATCGCGACAGCGTGGTCATTGATGTGCATGCCGATGTCCACTTGGAAGTGTTGCGCCGCCGCGGCCGGGGGGAAACGCAAGTCATGCGCCGATTGTATTATGACTGGTGGCGCGAGGCGGGCCTCGGCGCGGTGGGACTCACCACGATGGCCAAGTTCGGCCCGGAACCGTATCCCTACTCCACCAGCCCCGCGCGGAATTTCCTGTTGATGACCGACGCCATCGCCGGGGAAATCGCGGAAAAACCCCGGGGGCTGGTCGCGCGCGGTCACGACGACGCCACCATTCGCGGCAAACCGGGGGAACTTCCTGCGAGTTATTGAACAGATCCGGCAAGTAGCGCAATAAGGAACATGATGATGCAACGGAACGAACACGACCTGCTGGGTGATGTTCCAGTCCCGGCTGACTCCCTCTACGGTGCCCAGACACAGCGCGCTGTGGAAAATTTCCCGCTCTACGGCGCCCGCCGCATTGGTGATTTCCCGGCGCTGATCAACGCCCTGATGTTCATCAAGCAGGCGGCGGCGGACGTTAACGCCACCATCGGCGATTTGGATCCGGTCATCGCGAAAGCGATCAGCGAGTCCGCCACAAAAGTCCGCCGCGAAAGTTTGTCTGACGCTTTTCCCATTCACTACCTGCACGGCGGTGGCGGCACCAGCGCGAACATGAATGCCAATGAAGTGCTGGCAAATCTCGCCGAAGAACAGCTCGGCGGTCAGCGCGGTCAGTATCGTCGCGTCCACCCCAACGATCACGTCAACCGCAACCAATCCACCAATGACGTTTATCCTGCCGCCTGTCACATCGCCGTCATCTTGACCTGGCCGGCACTGCACACGGCGCTGGAGTCGTTGGCCAGCGAGTTGGAACGACAAGCCGCACAACTTGCCGGCCAAGCACGCATTGCCCGCACGTGTTTGCAAGATGCCGTCGCGATTTCCTTTGCCGACCTGCTCGGTGGTTATGTTCAAGTCATCCGCCGCTGCACCGCGCGCGTGCAGACGGCGGTGAACACCCTGCATGCCGTTCCGCTGGGCGGCACCATCTGCGGACGCGCCAGCGATGTGCCCCCGGCCTATCTCAAAGCGATTGTCCCCCGACTCGCGCACGTGACCGGCGACCCCGCGTACCGGCAGAGCGCGAATCTATTCGATGCCGCGCAGAATCTCGACGACTTGGCGGCGGTCTCCGGCACGCTGGCTCTGCTGGCGAGCAGTTTGATCAAGATCGCCCAGGATTTCCGCCTGATGAACTCTGGTCCCGAAACCGGTTTCAGTGAAATCACCCTGCCGCCCGTCCAACCCGGTTCGTCCATCATGCCGGGCAAGATCAATCCGGTCATCCCAGAGTATCTCATCCAAGCCTGTTTCAAAGTCGTCGGCAACGATCTCACCTGTCAGAGCGGAGTCCGGCATGGCGAACTCGATCTGAACGTCTGGGAAAGCGTCGTGGTGTTCAGCGTGCTCGAATCCATGCCCTTGCTGCAATCTGCCGTGGAAGTGTTCACCACGCGCTGCGTCGCCGGCATTCAGGTTCATCCCGCGCGCAACACCGCCAACGCGCAAACGCTCATCCCGCGGCTCACCGAACTGATGAAACGCCACGGCTACTCCACCGTCAGCCAAGTCTGCCACGACGCGGGACAGGATCACGAAAAACTTAAAGCGCTGCTCAAGGATCGGTTCGGTGACGACTAGTCCGCCCGTCACGGCACGGTTGGCGGAGTTTGTCGCGACCTTCCTGCGAGGAGCGTCCTGCAGTTTGCCGGGCCACCCCAAGCCGGCATTCTCGGCGTGACCAGGCGCACCGCTGCGCTTACCGTCGCGCATGTCAACGGCTTCGCTTCGCACCTGCTGGATTTCGACGACGTGGACATGCAATGGATCGCGCATCCCAGCGTCACGGTGTCGCCGGCGGTTTTGGCCGCAAATGGAACACATCACGGCACCGCACGACGGAATTGTCATCGGCTTCCGCACGGTCGCTCGCATCCGCCCCGGCGACTGGAGTATCTGGATCGGCCGGTTACTCGATTAGCCGAGCAACTCGCGCAATTGTTTCAACTGCGCCGCCTCTACCGGACGCTCCGTGAATGTCGCGTCCTCGCGAATGGACGCCCATAAGGGTGGGGTAAATTTCATCCCAGCGACTTCTTCCGCCCAAAACGCGACGATCTTCGGCCCGCGCACAAAAAAGCCATTCCCCGGCAACCGCACCCCATCAAAGGCAAACGGCTGCACTGACCAATTCACGACGATCTCCGTCCCGTCACTCAGCACCGTTTTTTCGACCGTGCCATCCGTCGTCAACCACCCGTGGCCGGCCACCACCGCGTCCACCGTCAGCCGGTGTAAATGTCCGAGCACTGCAAATGACTTCCGCACAAAGCCGGCATTTTTCGCCCAGAAATCCCCGTTAAAAAAATAGTACGGCGGCTGCCCGCTTCGCAACGCCGCCAAAAACATCAACGGCGCATTCTCCGCCTGCGAACACGACTGATGTTGATACGCCGTCAAGATGTCCCGGTACACCGCGCCAAAAATTGGCACCGGGCGCGCGCCCATCTCCACAGTCCACCCCTTCGCGCCCGTCTCCGCGTACGGAATCTGCAATACGCCCTCCCAATAATCCATATGCTCCACACCCCACGACGTCCCGGCCTCCGATCCGAACACCCCAAACATCGCCCGCGCATAATCCATTAACGCGATCTTGTCCTGCAAATCATCATGCCGCGACCGCGGATGCCGGTCGCTGTAACACTCGTACAAATGCACCGCTGTCGTCGTGTCCACAAACAGCGCATCCCACCCATACCGGCGTTTCATCTCCGGCAAGTTTCGCTGCGCAAACCGCAACGCCTCCGCACTGCACTGAATGTAACACTGCCCGCCCGTCCAAATGCCGCCTGCCTGCAACTTCCCCTCCGCCGTCACGCACACCGACTCCCCATCCCCAAACGACGGTGCGACCTGATAGATGTCCTGATAATTATCGTGTCCGCCCACGGAATACCCCAACGCCTTGATCGCATCACTCGCCGCGCGCAACGCCACATCGCCGCCCGCCCGTTCATTCGCCGGTAGGAAATCCGGATGCAACCGGTCGTACCCTTCCTTCCCCCAACCCCAAAAAATCGCCATCGCCCGATCCACGCCCGTCGCCTGTAACTCCCGGCAGTGCTCCGCCACCTGCGCGAACGTATTACTGCACCGCTCCGGCTGCCCATCGCGCCGGGAATAATTGTGGAACTTAATATTCGCCCCGCCGACCAGATTCCGCGCCGCCGGTCGCTGCGACAGGGGAATCAATTTCTTCCGCGCCAACTCCACCCGGCGAAACTCCCGCGCCGCATCGAGCCAGTGTTCGCCGTCGAGGAACACAATCTCCATCCGCAACGGCACTCCTGTGGGATCGCGCAACCATTCCGGTATCCACCTTTGTCCTTGGGGCGTCCCGACTAATTGAAACTGCAAATACGGATGCTCACAAATCCCCACGACCGTCCCGCGCCCCGGCCGGCAAGCCGCCCAAAACCCCATCGTCAAACCGGCCACATAAAACAGCTTGAACGTCGCCTGCGCCGTCACGCCGGACGCCGACAACCACATCCCCTCCATCATCGGCAAAACCAACCCCGAGCCTTTGTCCTGAACATCCAACGCAAACAACTCCGGTACGATCTGCAACGGCGGCGCGCCGGCCGCTACGCGCATCCGTTCCGGCAATGTCGTCCCCTCCGGGACTGGCTCATGAATTTCCAACTGCACCCGGTTGCCGGCGGCTGTCACGCGCAATTCGACTGCGCGCGCCCCCGTCGTCCGCAACACAAAACCTGTGGGGGTTTGTTCCCGTGTGCCGGTCAGTGGAGTGCCCTTGATGGCCAACCATGTTTCGATGCCCTTGATCATGCCGCCTTCGTAGCCGCCCCGGCTGATCCCGGCAAACAGAAAATCGCCAGCCGCTTCTTTCTGGCATCACTCGGCTGCTTGTGCCAAAATCCAACCGTGAGCGCCCGTAGCTCAGTTGGATAGAGCATCGGATTTCTAATCCGGCGGTCGCGTGTTCGAATCACGCCGGGCGCGCCAATCTCTTGGTCGATATCCTGCCAACCACGTTCAACGCGGCTGGTCGCCTTGGTGGCGACTGAATTGACTTTGCCAGCGGGCACGGCTAACGTCACCGCTGCTGCGTCGGAGGGGTGCCAGAGCGGTTGAACGGGCTGGTCTCGAAAACCGGAAACGGCACTTTTTGACATTCTCGAATTTTCCTCAATGAAGTGAGAATTTCCACGCCGGCTTATGTGAAGTCCACTTTTTAACATTTGCGATGCTTTGCGGAGATTTGCGCCAACTTGAGGTTGAATTGCCAATTTTTGCCAATTGAGATCCAAAGATCTTGTGGTTGGTTTTGACTGTTCGTCGAGGCGGTACATGATGGTGACTACACTAAGACACCACTTGTCCGATGTGCCGCATTCAAGCCCGGACCATTGCGTCCGTATGAGTTGTGAGTTCTCATGGGGGTGGGGTCGCCGGTGAGGTCGCTTGGGCCTGTTCTCGAGCCAACATCAGTGCGGCAATGTCGGCGGGAGTGAAGCGGCCGCGCTCGGCCGGAGTGCGTAGGCGTCTCTTCTTCCGTGCATGGCGTTTCGAGACCCTGGGTTGAGGCGCGACCTCGGTGGGGATGGGTAAGGCGTACCGGCCATGGTGCCAGTGTGGATTCGTTGGACCACGCGCGTGGATGCCGGCGCAATAGCGACTACAACACTTCTGTAAGGTTCCTCGACCCGTTGCGCGTGGGGTGAACTCAACACGGCACACCGGGCAGGCTGCCCGTCGCGAACGCGCTTTCAGGTATTGGCGCCAGCACGCCACGCTGCAGTATTTCTGTTTCTCGTGGTTCGTGTAAAACCACCTTCTGCATACCGAGCATTGGTGGTCCTGTGAACGGACCGGGATTTTGGTCTTTTGGCCTGGTTTTAGAAGGAAATCGAACCGGTTATTCCCCGCGATATGCCGCTTGCGTTCTGGCCGGGTGAATGTGACCACGGCAGTCCCTTACCTCTTCTCAATGCATGGTTTAGCACACTCGCGACACCACATCCGGACATTGAGTCGCGAGTCGCAGGTCGCGCAAGCGGCCTCGGTCACATGTGCCCCACAGTGAGCACAGCGCCCAATTCGCTCGTGGAGTTTGCGTCCAACCAGTGGTTTTCGGGTCATGCTCATAATTCTCTCGCCATGTGTTCACGGCCCAGCGTTTGGCCGGGCTCTACTACAGAAAAATGGCGGACACCGGCTTAGGCGGGCGGTGCTTATCGGGCGGATGGTGGAGGCGCAGAGACAGTAGTTGGTGGGGGCACATCGGGTTGAGTTGGTCGACTCACGACCAGCCGGCCGTGAGGCAGTCCCCATTTATACTGTTCATGGGACTCGATCCTCAACAGAACAATGGTAATTCGCACCTGACTACCCCGCTGGGATTCCCCGCGGCGGAGTGCTCGACCCAACAACTGGAGACAACCAATGATGACTGCCCAACAACGCCGCTTCCTCGGGATCTTGCTCGAAGAACTAAGCGTCCCGCAACGCGCCGGGGTGACCACAAGGGAAGCGGTCGCCGCGCTCCTCGCCGTGGAAGAACGCCTGACGAAGGTGGGAGTGCGATCCCGCGTCAATCTCGTCAAAGGGAACTTCTATACTGACCCATTGCCAAAGGGATGCGATCTGGCTTGGGTGAGCGCCATCGTTCACCAGAATTCCCGCCAGCAGAATCGGCAGTTGTTCCGGAAGATCTATCGAGCGTTGGATGCCGGCGGGCGTATTGCGATTCGGGATATTCTGATGGAAGAGTCGCGCACGGCCCCAATCTCGGGCGCGCTGTTCGCCGTCAACATGCTGGTGGGAACGGAGGGTGGCGGCACGTTTACCTTCGCCGAACTGCGCGACGACCTGAAAGCGGCGGGTTTCGTTGGGGCCAAGGTGGTGCGGCAGGATGCGGGGATGAATGCAGTGGTTGTGGCGACAAAAAGATAATCTACCGATTCTCCATCCGGAGCATGACCTCATTCCGGCGCAGAAACGGCAAAGTCCACGGCGGATCGAAATAGCCGTAGATCGGCGATGACACAACTTTCAGCCCTTGGGCTGTTGTCCAGGCGCTCAATCGTTCCAGCGACTCGGACTCGTTCTGCGCATTGCGCCAACCGCTGAATCGCAGCACGGCGAACCGCCCCGGTTCCTGTTCCCGCACCGTCAATGCGCCATCCGCAGGCTTGGGAACTTGGGACGCCGTCATTGAGGCGGGCATGACGAACGCCATGGTTTGGTTCGAGTCGCAGGCAGACATGAAAACCGGCGTAGTCATGGCGATCTTCTGCTTGGCTTCATTCTGGCCGGTGATGAACCGGAACAATCGCATGAAGCCGTTGTCTGCGCTGTTCCCGCCGCGCATCATGGGGGTTTCCACCACCGTCAATGTTGGGTAATCCCGCAACTCGAACTTGCCATCCGTCCGGACGACCGTGTAGGGCGCAGACTCGTAACCGGCCCGCGACGTCCGATAGCTCAGAATAGCCAAGCCAATGACTGCCGCAAGACAGACCAACAGAATCATCATCATTTTCCGTTTCAAAATGTCCCTAGCGATTGACTGCCTTCATCGATTCCGCCGGATACCGATCCCCGGCCGTCATGCCGACAGGCAACTTCTCGTCGATCTCCTTCAACTCCGATTTCGTCAACTTGACTTCGACGGCTTCGATATTCTCTTCCAAGTATTTTCGCCGCTTGGTGCCCGGTATCGGCACGATGTCACCGCCTTGCGCCAGCAGCCATGCCAGCGCCAGTTGCGCAGGTGAGCATTTCTTGCGTTTCGCCAACGCTTCCAACCGCCGGACGATCTCCAGATTTTTGCGCAGGTTCTCGCCTTGGAAGCGAGGAGTGTTCGATCGCCAGTCCCCCTGCTGTAAATCTTCCGCAACCTTGATTTTCCCGCTCAGGAACCCGCGCCCCAACGGACTGTAGGGGACGAACGCAATGCCCAACTTGCGGCAAGTCGGCAGGATTTCCGCCTCCACATCCCGCGTCCATAGCGAATACTCGGTTTGCAGCGCCGCGATCGGATGAACCTTCACAGCCCGATGAATGGTTGCAGGAGCGGCCTCGGACATTCCCAGCCACCGAACCTTACCGGCTTGCACCAACTCGCTCATCGCGCCAATGGTGTCCTCGATCGGCACCTGCGGATCAACCCGATGCTGGTAATACAGGTCGATGATGTCGACGCCCAGCCGCTGGAGGCTGCCATCGCAGGCGGACTTCACATATTTGGGGTGCCCGCTGACGCCGATAAACTTGCCCTGTTCGTCCCGTACATTGCCGAACTTGGTCGCGAGGAACACCTCCGCCCGCCGGTCTTTGATGGCTTGGCCGACGAGCCGTTCGTTCTTGCCGCAGCCGTACATGTCGGCGGTATCGAGAAAGTTGAGGCCGAGATCGAGAGCCCGGTGGATGGTCGCGATGGATTCAACGTCATCTTGAGTGCCGTAGAACTCGGACATGCCCATGCAACCGAGACCGAGGGCGGAGACTTGTGGGCCGTTCTTACCAAGCGTTCGTGTTTTCATTTCTTAAATTTCCTCCAAACAGTTTACCACTAACTTGGTGATGATTGCAGACTCTTCAAGTGCTAGGCATGAGGTCATGCCCCGCGCCATTCTCCATGTGGACATGGATGCGTTCTACGCATCGGTCGAGATGCGGGATAACCCTGACCTGCTGGGCAAACCAGTCATCGTTGGAGCAGGCCCGCACGAACGGAGAGTGGTTTCCGTATGTTATGTACCATCCCGTGATAGACTCTGGACTTGACGATCAGATCTTGCGGAGTCTAATGGGCCATATCTGCTTTGGAGTTGTCATGATTCGTTTCGCAATTTCTAGCGCTCTTTCCTCCGCCATGGCAATCGCCTGCGCGTGGGGAGAACCACCGCCCAAGCTTCCGACCTTGCCAGACAACGTCCTGCTGTTCAGGCGGCTGCACGTCAACGATTCCTTGATGAGGGCGGAAGCCTTTTCGATGCTAATTCCTACTGACTGGAAGGTTGAGGGTGGGATCGTCTGGCGACCTAATCCATCCAAACCAGCAACTGCTGTCATGCGCCTGTCCAGCCCCGATGGACGCCGTCAGTTAGAGATTCTCCCACAACTACCTTTCGTTGATGGGGCACGCGAAGCCGCCGTGGCATCAGCACGAATGGCCGGGCCCAATGCAACAGCCCTCATGGCGGCACGTTTTGCCGAAGGGAACTTGAGCTTTGGCAACGAAGTGCGGCGACGAGTCGATACGCCGGCGGCTTTCGTACGACAGGTCGTTCTGCCACGTTTCCGCGCCGACCTGCAAGGTGTACACATTGTAAAGGAAGAGGATTTACCAAAGGTCGCCGAAGCCACCGCCGCCGCGCAACAGCAAGCCCCGCCCGACTATTGGGCTTTCGACGGCGTACATCCGACCGCCGCCGGCTTCGCATTGATGGCGCGGACGTGGCTGGATGCAGTGAGTGGCCGGTGATATCGAAACCGGTTAAACGGTTCGTCCGGTACATCCCGCCGAAGAACCCATCCCAAAACCACCGGCGGGTGGCGGAGGAATTCCTCGTGGGAGAGGTTCTGAGCTTGCGTTAACAACATAATCACGAAAGCCCAGTAAACGGTCTGCCATATTCATTTAATAGGTTGTCCCGATAAGGGGCCATGTTATTCTCATTTCTGGTGGGAGACGCGACGATGGAACAACAGGAACTCAATGCGATGAACGGGCGATCGGAACCCGCGTTCGCTTGGCGCGAACAAGTCCAGCGGCGCGTGCGCGGCCTGCTCGCCGAACACGGGTTGACCGCTCGCCAGTGGACTCTTGAGGAATGGCGGCAAGCCAAGAACGTCCGTCGCCAATTGCTGCGGCAAGCCATGACGGAGGCCTCGTCCGCCTTTATGCGACCCGGCTCCCTCCCCGCAGCTCCGAGGATTCTCCGTGAGACTTCGTTCGACGGATTCCGCGTTCAGAACATTGTCATCGAATCGCTCCCCGGCCGACTGGTCGGCCTCAATCTGTTTCTTCCGGCCGACAAGGAGCCGTTTGTGCCGGTGTTGTGTCCCTGCGGGCACGGCCCGAAGTGGCAGGACGATCACCAGATTGCGCCGCAGGTGCTGGCGCAGAACGGCTTCGCCGCGGCGCTTTTCGACGCACCGATGTTCGGCGAGCAAAGTCGGAACAACGATCATTTTCTCCAAGGTGCCCAGATGCAGATGGTGGGACAGTGGAGCGGGTTCTTTTTCCTGACCGACCCTGTTTGCGTCGCCAACTACCTCGCCACACGAGAAGACGTCACGCTCCGGCACGGGCTCGGCGTCACGGGGGTATCGGGCGGCGGCGTCATTGCCCAGCTTCTCGCGCAAATTGACGACCGGGTCCGAGCGATCGTGCCAGTTTGCGCCGTTTCCGCCCTAGCCGGTTATATTCTCGACGGATTCTATACCGGGTGTCCGGAGGACTATCTCATCGGCCAACTGCGACTGGGCATGGACTTGGACGATTGGCTGTGCATGGCCGCGCCGGTGCCGTGCCTGGTGATCGGCGGCATGCGCGATCCGGCCATCACTCCGGAGACAATCGAGACCTCGGTCGAAAAAGCGCGCCGGTTCTATGAACTGGAAGGCGCCGTCGGGAATCTGGCTTTGTTTTTCGACGACTGTCCCCACAAATATACGGTTCCAATGGCAGTCGAAGCCGCCGGCTGGTTTCGCCGCCGGCTTCTGAACGATTCGGAGGCCGTCAACCGCCGCGCCGTTGATCTGCTGCCGCGGGAGCAATTGGATTGCGGGACCGGCGCGACCACCGAGGGAATGTTCGATTCGATCCGCAGGGAGGTCCGCCGATTGCAGGATGGGCGGCGGAGTGATACGAGCGACTCGGCCCTTCTCGAGGTCCTCGCCATCGAACTGCCTTCTTCCCCAGGGCACTGCGAGACGGTTCCTCGCGCTACCAAGTGGGGCAAGGAAGGTCTGTCGCGGAAGCGGGTCGCCCTTTCGGGCGACATCTCCCTGCCGGTGCTGCAGCTGGAACGGCCCGTGCCGGAGAGTGGAACGATTGTTGGTTTTTCCGACGGCGACAAGTTCCAACTACTGAAGCGGCTGGCGCAGGTCTCAGGTGTCCGGCGAATCGTGGCCGCCGACCTGCGCGGATTCGGCGAACTGACGCCGGCCCCGTCGGACTACGACACGAACAGTTGGTGTTCCATCGACTGCGCGCTATCGGATCTCCTGCTCGCATGCGGAGAAACTGCCATCGGCCAACAGACGCGAGACGCTTGGCGAACGCTCGACGCGGTGGCGCGGGACAGTGCGGTCTCCGGCGAGCTGATGGTGATGGGATCGGGGGAAGCCGCCCTGCCGGCGTTGTTCGCGGGCCTTCTGCATCCGCGCGTCACAAGGATCGTGCTGGACTCGTTCCCTTGCAGTTTTGCGATGCTGGCGACGGCCGAAAGGATTCGCTGGAAGCGGTATCAGTATCTACCCGGCGTGTTGAAGCGGTTCGATCTGCCGGAGCTTCTTGCCTCGCGCCGCGAGAAGAAGTTCTTGGTGGTCAATCCCTGTGACGGTCTGAAGCGGCCACTCGATGAGATTGCGGCGCTCGCGCTTTACGACCGGGACGCCGGCAACACCGCGGTGCATGTCGCTTTCGGGTCGGCTGACCTGGCCGCCGCCATCCGTCAGTGGATCGAGACGCCGGTGCCGGCAGCCGAGCCGCTCGACCCGACCCCGGCGATTCGCGGGGGCCGCCCGGTGCGCGTCCGCCCCTTCCCGTGCAAACTGCTCGGGGCCGATCTGACCGGTCTCGGCGAGCTCTACCAAGTGCAGGAATCGCTGGCGACAAAGACGCTGTTCCGCCACTACGGCATCGGGAAACCCGTCATGGCGAAAACGTTTGAGCAAAAAATGCGCGACCGGTTTGGCGCGCGGTTTGCGCTCGGTTTGACGTCGGGTTCCGCCGCGCTTTTCTGCGCCATGGCCGGTCTCAACATCGGCCCCGGCGACGAGGTGATTCTGCCGGCCTTCAGTTGGTACTCCTGCTTCAACGCCATCCTCCGGTTCGGGGCGATGCCCGTGTTCTGCGGCATTGACCGGACGATGAATCTCGATCCGTCCGACTTCGAGCGCAGGATCACCCCGCGCACCAAGGCGGTCATCGTGGTTCATTACCAGGGCGGTCCGGCCCGCATGGACGAAATCATGGCCATCGCGCGCCGGACCGGCGTCAAAGTTGTCGAGGACTGTGCGCAGGCGATCGGCGCCTCCTACCGCGGCCATCTGCTCGGCACTATCGGCGATGTGGCGACGTTCAGCTTTCAAGGCAACAAGATCCTCACCGCCGGCGAGGGCGGCCTGATCGCCACCGGCGATGCGCTGGTGTTCGAGCGGGCGGTGCGCTTCCACGACCTTGGCCACTTCAGGCCTGTGTTTGCCGGCCAGGTTGGTCAGGACGCAAAAGTACCGCAGTTCGCGGGCGAACAGTTCAGAATGAGCGAACTGACTGCGGCGGTCATGAACGCGCAACTCGACCGGCTGGACTGGATCGTCAGCCGGTGCCGGCGCCGGTGGCGCATGGTCAAGGAACTGGTGCAGCGTGAAGTTCCGGAGATCATGTTCCGTGATTCTCCCTGTGCGGATGGAGACGCCGGCATCACCCTGTTCGTGGACCGGGGAACCGCCGCGGCCGGTAAAGGGTTTCTCGACGCGCTGGCGGCGGAGGGCATTGCCGTTGGCCCGTCGTCCGGGATGTCCAATCTCCTGCGCGAGGAATACGTTCAGGCGCGACGCACTGTCCACCCGGCGCTGCCGCCGTTGGCGTCCGCGGGAGAAAAGTACGCCGCTGAGCTCTTGGCCGCGACGGAACAGATGGTGCAGCGCATGACGCCGATCGCAATCGGTCCGCGCTATTCCGAGCAGGATGCGCGGGACATCGCCGCGGCAATCGTCAAGCTGGCGCGCGCGCTGTAAGTATGTGCACCCGGCAAGAATATAAGAATGTGGGAGAACAGCATGAAACGAATCTTGGGTATGTGCTTAACCATGGCGGTGCTGACAATGCTGAGCGTGACGAAAGTCGGCGGCGCTGAGTTGAAGGTCGGCACGTTTGAGGCGGACATCACCCCGCCCCTAGGCACTGTTGCCCCTTACGGCATGGGCCCGGCCTTCAACCGTGTCACCGATCCGCTCTACGCCAAGGGCATCGTAATCCTGCCCGCGGGGCAGGAGCCGATTGTGCTCTGCGCGCTGGATTGGGTTTCACTGGCAGGCTCGGGTTACGACGCCTTCCGCGAGGCCCTCGCCAAGGCGGTGGGCACCAAGGTTCAGCGCGTCAGCGTCCACGTGATCCACGTCCACGGCGCGCCGTGTTGCGATTTCGCGACCGAGGAGTTGGCGGCGGCGCACGGCTGCGGTGGGTTGCACTTCAACGTCGAGGCGGGCCGGGCCGCGGTCGCGGCAACCGCCGAGGCTGCCCGGCAAACCCTCGCCAAGGCCGTGCCCATCACGCATGTCGGCGTCGGCAAGGGCCGGGTCGAGAAGGTCGCCTCCACGCGCCGCCTCATCGGCGACGACGGCAAGATGAAGTACTGGCGCGGCAGCGGGCCCGCGCGTGACCCGATCATGTTCGACCTTCCCGAGGGGTTGATCGACCCGGACGTGCGCCTCATCGCCTTGTGGAACGGCGACCAACCCGTCGCGGCTCTGACGTACTACGCCACGCACCCCATGAGCCACTACGGCGATGGCGAGCTCAGCGCCGACTTCGTGGGCATCGCCCGCAAGATGCGTGACGAGGCGGTCCGCGGCGTCAGACACATTTACTTCAACGGCGGGGGCGGCAACATCGCCCCGGGCAAGTACAACACCGATGGCTTGGGCAGCCGGCCCGTGCTCGCCCAGCGGCTGGCCGCAGGCATGGCGGCCGCCTGGGACCAGGCGAAACTCAATCGGCAGCCGCTGAAGGCTGGCGATGTCGCCTGGCGTTTCGCCCCCATCCAGTTGCCCCTCAAGCCCAACCTGACCGAGGAATCCCTGCTCAAGAAGCTTGACGACTCCAAGATCGATAAGCTCGAGCGCGTCTTTATCGCCGAGGATCTGGTGTTCGTCCGCCGCAATAGCGGAGCGGCACCCATCGAGCTGTCGCGCCTGACCTTGGGGCCCGCCGAGGTCGTGAATTACCCGGGCGAGCCGGTCATCGAGTATCAGTTGGCGGCCCAAGCAATGCGGCCAGACCGCTTCGTGTGCTTTGCCGGCTATGCGGAATATGGGCCGGTTTACATCAGCACGGAGCTAGGCCACTTTCAGGGCGGCTTCGAGGCCGAACGCTGGTGTCGGACCTCCGCTTTGGCGGAGCGGGTCCTGATCACCGCCACACGCAAGCTGCTCGACGCCCCGCCGGTCCCCGAGCCCTCGGCCCAGATCCCGGCCGGGGCCAGCCCCTACATGCGGGCCGTGCTGGAAGACCGCCCCAGCGCGTACTTCCGACTGGGCGAATCCGATCACGCCGCCGGTTTGCGCGACAGCTCCCAACCCCCGCGCGCCCCCGGCGCGTACTACGGCAGCCCGAAACTCGGCGAGCCCGGGGCCATCGCGGGCGATGCGGATACGGCCATCCGTCTCGACGGCCAGAAGACTTGGGGTCTCGCCAGCACGACGCTGGCCAACATAACCATCAAGGCCAGCTTCACCGCCGAAGTGTGGGCAAAGTCCGCCACGCCAGCATTCAACTCCATGGCGTGGTTCGTCAGCAAGCGCGGGCCCGATGGCCTGATCTTCGGTCCGGACGTGTTCACTGAGGGCGGCAAGACCATGCAGCGCCTCTCCGCGTGGGTTTTGGATGACCAAGGTCGAAGCGACGCCGCCATCCGCGGCCCGGCCCTGCCCGATACCTTCGATGTTAAGCGCTGGCACCACTACGCCGTGACCTACGACGCCGCCAGCGACACGGCCGTGATCTACCTCGACGGCCAGGAGTACGCAACGCGCCGCAACCTGCTGACAGCCACCGGCGGGAAGCGCTCCCCGCAGACCCAGATCAATCTGGTGTTCGGTCGCGACGACGCCATGGCCGGCCGCTTCGGCGACGGCTGGCTCGATGAGGTCGCGGTGTATGCCCACGTCCTCACCTCGGAGCGCATCCAGGCGCACTACCGCGCCGGACGGCGAGAGCAACCGTGAATCAGGCGCTGCGTTTCGAGAACCTCTACGGCGAGGAACTCGATCGCGCGATTGCCCGACTGCCGCTGGCTTGGGTTCCGCTGGGGATCCTCGAGCGCCACGGTGAGCACCTGCCGTGGGGGCTCGACGGAATCAAGGCCCACGGGGTTTGTTTGCACCTAGCGCAACGGCTCGGCGGGGTGGTGTTACCGGCGTGTCATCTGGCCGGCGTCCACGAACCCTGGCTGCCAGACCCGGCGGCGGCCCGAAAACTGATGGCGAAGGTCCGCGATTTCTACCTGTCGGAAGCGACCCTGCGGATGCTACTCGAGGACACCGGCCGCGGGTTGGCACAGGTCGGCTTCCGCATGATTGTGTTTTATACCGGGCACTACCCGCAATTGCAGATTCACGTCGTCAACGATGTCGCCCAGCGACTCACCGCCGCGGGTGTGGCGCAGGTCGTCGGCTTCGATGAGCTGACCTTCTTTGGCGATGGCGATCACGCGGGCAAGTGGGAGTCGTCGATCTACCTGGCCTTGGGCGGTGAGTTTCGCCGGGCCGCGCTGCGCGATGAGCATCGCGACCGCACCGGGTACTGGTACTCCAACAGCCCACCGCACCAAGCCAGCCTCGAATTTGGGCAACAGGCCCTCGCCCGCATCTCCGCCCACTTTGAACAACTGGTAACGGAGCACAGAAAATTGCTATTGCGGGGCTAGCCCTCCACTTGCCGGCGAATCCGCGCCACCGACGCGCCCATACCGGGCTGTTCAATCATTCCCTTGTCCCGCACATACCGGCAATACGTGTCCCGGTACAGCGTCGGACAATCATTCCGCGTCGCCGCCAGTTGCCGGTACTCCGCCCAAGCCGCATCGTATCGCCGCAGCGCCGCCCGGATTCGCGCACTCGCGTCCTCCAAAAACATCACCGTCCAACCGGCGGCGATGATCTCGTACAAAATCCGGCCATACGCGCACGACGTGTGAATGAACGACCGCGTCGCTTCAGCGCCCGTGGCAATCTCCCCGGCCACCGTTTCCATCTCCCGCCATAACCGGACCGCCTCCTCGCGTTCGGCCAGAATCTCCTCCACCCGCCCGGCCTTTTTCACCGTCGCCACGGCCTTCGCCATTGAACTGGCCGGGTCTTCGACGCCGCCGAGAAATTCGTCGCGCGTCCACCATGTATCGACGCCGCCCTTGACGCTGGCGAGGCCGCGCACCACCGCCGCCGCGGATTTCCGGCAAATCGTTTCGATGCGCTGCTGATCCCGGTCGTTGAACCCGTTCTCCGCTGCAAACGCGCGAATCAACTCGCTGTCTTGCCGGGAGGGATCCTGCGCCCATTTCGCCAACACGTACGCGTTGAGCGCGCACCAAAATTCATTTCGGATGTACGGCCCGCGCCAGCCGCCGCCCCGCGCCCACGTCCAGAGCCCGGCCAAGCTCGATGTTCCGACCAACTCCCGCAACGACCGCGGGACGCCGGCCGGCATCAGGTTGGCGTCTTCCTCAAATCCATCAATCACGCCCCCGGCAATGTAGTTCGGGTACGCGCCTTTGCCTTCGTACTCGCGGGCACACTGGATTTCCACGAGTTGTGGGTGCCGGCCGCGACCCAGGGGCGGGCTGAACTTGTGGGTCCGGTGAAAATCGTTGACGCAATGTTTGAGGCTGAACCACAAGTTCGGATGCGGCTCGACCTGGTTGGAAACCGCCTCGTACATGTCGGCATCCACGTCAATCCCGCTCAACCATCCCCGGTACATCAGCCGCCGCCCGTGTTTCACGCAGATGGTTTCGCGCATGAGGTTGATCATCGCGACGTGGCTGGCGACTCCGTTGACAATGGGATCGCCGCCGGTGTGATACGGCAAATCGTGCAGATACGTTTCGCCGACGCGCGCGACGATGCCGTCCAATTCCGGGAACCGCTCGAAGATGGCGTCAATCAAGTGGCGAACGAGGTTCTGGACGCGCGGGTCGTGAATGCTGGGGGCGAACTCGCCTTTCACGTCGTGCTCGAACGATTTCGCTTTGTGCTGGGCCAGGTCGGCGAGATGCAACCGCACGAGTTCGCGGGGCAACACGATAAAATCGCTTTTGGCCAGACACAGCAGTCCGGCCGCCTTGACGCGGCGGAACTGCGTTTCCAATTCCATCGCTTTCGCCTCGACCCACCGGCGCGCCGCCGAGCCGGCCGGGAAGATGCGCGGATCAAACTGGTCCCACGTCACCGCCCCTTGCACTGGTACCACCAGAATTTGGCCGGTGTACCCGAGGCGCGCGAGATGAGCGGGTTCGGTGAACGCTGATGTGCAGGGCGCTTCCCCGGGCGTGTGGTGGACCATGTCGTAGACGGCAAGTGATTTCATGTGGGGCAGACTGATTGGGAGGGTTCGGCCGCATCGCTAAATTCCGCGACTGCCTCGTACATCGCGATGATGTTTTCGGGGGGCACATCCGGCAGGATGTTGTGGACGGTGTTGAAAACGAACCCGCCCCCCGCCGCGAAGATCTCCAGCCGTTCCTGAACGTGCTCCTTCACTTGCCGGGGCGTGCCCCGGTTGAGCACCGTGCGCGTGTCGCACCCGCCGCCCCAAAAGGTGATGTCGCGGCCAAACTCGCGTTTCAGCGCGGCTGGCTCCATCCGGTAACAAGTGGTCTGCACCGGATTGATGATCTCCAACCCGGCCTCGATCAAGTCCGGCAAGTATTCATGGATCGAACCACACGAGTGCAGGAACGTGTGCATCTGGCTATGCCGGTGAACATAGTCATACAACTGCGCGTGCCGGCGTTTGAAGAACCGCCGGTACGTGTCGCCAGACATGAACGGGCCGGTATCCATCCCCAGATCATCGCCGAAGCGGACGATGTCCACCACGTCACCGACCGCCGCGCAGACTTTCGCCAGCGTGGCCAGATGCACCTCCATCAACGCGTCGAGCAACTGCTCCACCGCCGCCGGTTCCGCCACGAGATCCATGAGGAAATTATCCATCCGCCGGAGAAACGTGCCCCACTCAAACAGATTGCAGCCGCACACGAGCATGAGGGCGCGGTCGCTGGATTGCCGGAGCGCGAGGGCGTTGGCGCGAAGTCGGCTCCAGAAATCCGGCTGGCCGGCCTGGTCCCACGGACTGTGCGCGAGCGCCGCCCAATGCACGAGCTTCATCGCCGCCGGCAAGGCTTTCCGAATATCAGCGGGATAACCGTCTACCCACGGGAAACAAGTCTGATCGAAGAAATTCATATCCGGCAACTGGGTCGCGATCTCGGTGCCATCCGGTGCGACCGTATTCCAGCCACCGCCCGGCATCGGTCGCGGATGAAACCACGCCGGATATTGCGCCGCGCTGCCGTCAAACAAGGTGACATCGTACCAGTCGCCGGCTTGCGTATTGAAGGTGCGTCCTACGTCCACAACATCAATCTGGAATCGGTCGAGGATCGCGTCTTCCGGCTGCGCGAGCTGTTGCACCACGTCGTAAACGCGCGTGTGCCCGGCGACGAGACCGAGATGCTTTTTCACTCGTCCGTAGGCGATGGCAGAGATCCCAGAACTCGGCGTCGCTCCCAGATCGATCGGTACGCGGTCGGGTTGCCGGTGTGCGATGGCCGCCAGAATCCGTTCGCGCGAGTTCACTTCTGTTCTTCCGGTAAATTGGCGCCCGTCCCCGCCGGCAAGCCGTCGCGGAAGGTGCCGAACCACTTGTCGAGCGGGATGCCGGACTCGCCGTAATTGCACTCGAAATACCGGTGATGGAGGTAATGGAAATACGAGCCGGTCGGCAACTTGCCGTTGAGCAGCGGGCCTTCAAATCCATGGTGTCCCGCCGCCGGCGTCAGCGCGGTGTGTTGCGCATTGAACAGAAAATGAATCGGATGTGAGGGCACAATCCAATGAATCAGCACCACGCTGAAATACAGGAGGTGCTCGACCGGATGCATGGCCAAACCCGACCACGGACCGGGGTTCACGTTCTTGTGGTGGAGGTAATGGACGTATCTGTAGAGCGGCTTCCAGTGGATCGCCCGGTGAATCCAGTAGAAATGAAACTCGCGCCAAAACGGGATCGCACAGAGCCACACCGCGCAGTAAATGGGATGTTCGCGCCAGCTAACGTACGGCACATGATGATTCGCCGCCGCCCACATGTACCAGACTTCGTACGCCGTCCAGATCGGCACGCCGCTGGCGCAACTCCAGAAAATGTTGTCCCAGAGTTGATCCTTGAAGGTGAAATTCCGGTCGTTCGTGCGCAACCAGCGCGCGTCGTATTTTCGGTCTGTACCCTGCGCTTTGAAGGTGTAAAGCAACAGATGCCAGCCGCCCGCCACCATCCAAATCAACACCAGATTCCGCAAGACCATTTGGGCGATCCAGTCCCACCGGAATTCCGCGCACCGTTCCAAGTCCGGCTGGAAGTAGAACCAGCACACGACGGTGATGAGCAGGTAAACTGAATTCCAAGGCCACAGAAATCCCGGATACGAGAGCAGCCATTTCGCGAGGTCTTTGGCGCGCGGCGGCCAAGCGAATACCGGCGCATATTTCACCGGATAATCGGGCCGCCATTCCCCCTTCGCGTTGCGGATTCCGGAATCGGAGCTCATGGGTGGAGCATAGTCGAATCGCCAAGACTGCGGAAGAATGAACGTGAGCGCGGTCGCAACCTTCCGGCATCGGTAGCCAAAGACTGGGCTTCGGGTCGCCCTCGTTGCAAGTTCACAATCCGCGCCAGTTTTTTCCAGTAGGCGCCAACCTCCACCACCCGATTCGAATTCATGGCTTGATCAATAGCAAAGCAGGTTGCTGCCGAGGCGAAAGCGTCGTCCATTCCGGTGGCGGGGGGCCGGCGTTTGAGCATGCTGTCGGCCAGTTCCGTGGCCAGCACCTCGTCGCCACCGCCGTGCCCGCCGCTGGCACCCGCGTCCAAGCGCTGGAGAGGTTCGTCGAACCCAACCCGCCGCAGCTCGATCGTGCCGGCAAAGACATCCGCGCGAATGGCGCCTTCTGAACCCAAAATATACATGCGCCGTTCGGAGATTCCCGCATGGCAGTTGGCGTGGAACGTGGCGCGGACACCGTTTTCGTATTCGATAATCGCGACTTGGTTATCGACAATGTCCTTGACGGAGGTGAAGGGGTTAAGCCCGACCAGCCCGCCCCATGTGTAATAGGCCTTTTTCCCGTCCTTATTTTTTCCGAGCCGCCGGCTGTGTCGCTTGTTTTTTGGGAGGTAGAAATTCAAGCCGCCGAACGAAGCGACGCGGCGGGCGCGACTGCCGGTCATCCAGTTGGCCAGATCGATGTCATGGCAGCACTTTTCCAACAAATGCGTCCCGGCGTACTTCGTCAGCCGACGCCAATCGCCCATGATGTAGCCGCCATGATTGAAGTCGATCGTCTCATTGAATTCCATGCTGATGATGTCGCCGATCACTTTTTCGTCCAGGAGCCGACGGATGGCCCGGTAATGAGGGGAATAACGAAGAGTAAAGCCGATATTGAACATCTTGCCGCTCTGACGCCAGGTGCGGTACATGTCCAAACAGTCCGCCAGATTCGTCGCTAGAGGTTTTTGGCAGAAGACATCTTTCCCCGCCCGGAATGCATCAATCACCTGGTCGCGGTGAAAACAGTTCCAGGAAGCGATCATGACCCAATTGATATCAGGCGCGGCCAGCAAGGATTGATGGTCCGGATAGACGGTGGCTTGCTTGCCGGCCAGCTTGACTGCGGCTTTCACGGAGCGCGGGTCCGGATCGAAGATCCCGCGTATCTGCAGACGGGCATCCTTTTTCAGCAGCAGTGACGCCACACCCCGGCCCGCGGACCCAGCTCCAATCAATCCAATTCCAATCGTTTTCATATGCAGTTTTACCAAGCAAATCGCCGGCCGAAGTCCGTGCCGGCGCATACGTGTGAATGATCGAGGACGTAGAAGCGCCGGGGGGACATTTCGTCAAACCGGCGCAGGTGATCCTACGGCCACGGATAGCCGTAGCGGTATCCGTACGGGGAGTCTTTTCCCCTTCCCGTAGCGTCTTGATCGACGACCGTGGAGGCAATCTCGCGCCCGCCCCGGGCGAAATCCACACGGAAGCTCTCATTTCCCGGCTGCGTATTGTAGACCGGGTTAAACACCATCTCGTACTCGATGGGCATCAACCTCCAAACGGCACCAATGCCAAGGACTGAGTTGAAGCTTGTCCACGATCCTGACACCGCCACGCCTCCGGTCGTTGTGCAACTACTCCGGGGTACCCATCGTCCCGACCCCTCCGTGGCAACGACATTCACGCCATCGCCGATGCCATCCTTGCCGAGATGCGGGGTGTAGTAGGTAATGGGACGGGTTCCGACCATGGTCGGCCCCCAGTAAGAAATGTCGATGGAGAAGATCCGCAACCCGTAATTGAGTCTGTAACTCCACAATCCCTTCCGTGCACGCGCCGCAATAGTATTACTTGCATCTAAATGGGTCGCGGTGCCGCTCATGCTGTAGTCGCCCGAGTTTTGCCACGACCAGTTGATCCAATTGAAAGGGCCACTCACCCTGCTTCGATTGCTGCTGGGACACCAAAGAATGCCCTTCGGCGCCACGAATCGTCCCGCGCCTAGGAAATTATTGGTCGCCAACAACCCGGTAGCAGTGTCTATAGTGTCGATTCCCGCGTAGTCCCGGTAGAATCGGAAGGCCGTACTCCAAGTATAGCCCGGCTGTCTGCCGAGATAAACATAACCATTGGCTGTCGCCAGTCCGCGTGGAAGCCAGTCGTCGTAGTCACTGGCGTAATTCTGTGCGGCGATGTAAAGCTGTCTCTGATTGCTGAGGCAGGCCACGCGGCGGGCACGCTCTCTGGCTTGGCCGAGAGCGGGAAGAAGCAGCGCGGCGAGCACCGCGATGATCGCGATCACGACCAGCAGTTCGATGAGGGTGAACCCCGCCACTTTGCGCTTCGACACGGCCAGCGCGGTTGTGAGCCTTTCGTCCAGCCGACTGACCAGCAACCGGACACTTCCTCTTAGCGGCCGCTGGGCTTCAGCATTCAATCCGATCATGGCCTCATCACTTCCAATTCGTGATGTCATCCACTGAGTTCGCCTGCGAATTCCAATCATAACTGCTGTCCACGGAATGCGGCAGATACGTGACGGAATCCGGACCGTAGGACCACAGATCGAACGAAGTCACGTTCACCTGACCGCCCGTGCTGAAACACATTCTAACACCACTAACATTCAACAAAGCGTAGGTTGCCACGGAACGCACCGGGGACGTACAGTAGTAATTGATGGGTGTGCCCCACGGGTCGACGATCACAGTCATCGATGCCGTATTCGTCCCGTAGCCCGTGGTGACCAAATTTGTCTGATCCTTACGAAACTGATAGTAACTCTTGGCTCCATTTGTGGGACACAGTTGAGCGACCAAGAGTCCTGAGTTATTGACCTCCGCCGTGAAGCGGCGGGACTTCTCTGAAGGCTGATTATTGATCCAGGAGATCCGCACTAGCGAACTGGTCGGATAGCGACCGTAATCGTTTTTGTAATTGTCGATAGCCACCTCCAGTGAAGCAAAGTCCAATTGGAGCTGCGACCTCATCATCTTCTGGTCAACGTACTTCACCGTACCAATCAACACCGCCACCAGGGTCAGGATAATCGCCATCACCGCCAACATTTCGATCAGGGTGAACGCACACACCGAACCGCGCACCGTTTCCACCGACTTCACGGTGCCACGGCGAAACTGTCGTTGTCGCGCTTTGTTGATCACGATCCTTGCTCGACTCCTGCAGTTGGCTCTGCCACCTTCATTAGTGATCCGTTGCAAGCTACCATGCGGCGACAGCCTCCTGCCTTGACGATTTCATCTATTAGTAGCATGATCTGAGCATGCGCCGGCTGGCCACCAAACCGTTGATCCCACTCATGCGATTCCGCGATGGCGCGCTGAATCAGCCCCCTTTCATTCATGCCGGGCATGGCGTCTTTGACGGGCAACCGCTGGCGGTGCATCGCCATGATTTTGCCGAGATTGCCGTCGCGCTCGCGGGCGAAGCGTATCACTTGGAAAATGGCCGATCCTGTCCGTTGCGTCCCGGCGACGTCATTATTATCACAGGCGACACCGCGCACGGCTTCCTGCAGCCCCGAAAGTTTGAGATTTGCAATGTGGCCTTTCGGCTCCGGGTACTGAAACCCCATCAACCCTGGCTGGGCAAGATCCCGGGGTATGCCGCGCTGTTCAGACCCCCGCCCGGGAGGCGCAAGCCTGGAACGATTCGTCAACCGCTACACCTCACTCCGCGCGACTTGGGACACGTTGCGGATCTGCTGCGCGCCCTGGAGAAGGAGTGCCGGTCGGAGCGCTCGGGCTATGAATCGATGATGACCGGCCTGTTTCTTCAACTCGTTACAGTTTTGGCGCGGGCCTGCACCCCGGAGCAGGTGACGCAGGGGCCGAACGAGCGGGTTACGGCGGTAATCGGACACATGGAAGAGCACTATGCCGAGAGGTTGACGCTTGCCGATCTCGCGAAAGTCACACATGCGTCGCCCAGCACGCTCATGCGGCTCTTTCGCCAGGCCACCGGCGTGTCGCCGGTTGACTATCTGATCCGTACGCGCATCTGGAAGGCTTGTGAACATCTGGGCAATCCCACCCAATCCATCAAGGATATCGCCTTTGCCGTGGGCTTCAATGACACAAACTATTTCTCGCGCCAGTTCTATCGTGTCATGCGCACCGCTCCCAGCAAATACAGGGCCGAGATCCACGGCCCCGGCGCGCCCCGCAGTCCGCTGCATCATCGGTGATGGCGGGTTGCCCTCCATTGGAGGAGAATGGAGGTAACGCCAGATGCGAGCCAGACTGCAGCCGGCAAAGGCTGGTTCCGCGTCCGTTGGAGTTGTTGACAACGTCCCGATTATCCAAGGCAAACAGATCGCCACACTACCAAACGAAAAAGACACTCCCTTGACTGTCGGGGCGTTTCGCGCAACAAAGCGACAGGACACCGTGGCTACACGACATGAGCCTCACTAATTCGCCCCGATCGTCTTTGGCTTGTTGCCGGCAACATCTTCGCTGCACGATTTGGCCGGGAACTTCCAGTCTGGGTTGTCGCAAACACCCCGGTCGCGTTCGACCAGCGACGGCTGAACGGTCTGGGTGAGGGTCGTGTATAGGGGCTATCCGTTGACGAGCCGGCGCGCTTCGGTTTCACTCTGGCACCAACTCATGATGTACAGGCCGTCCGCGCCGACAGCGTCGATGAGCGGCGCAACTTCCGCGGGGGTGACGCCGATGGCTTGCACACTCTTGCCGGCAGCTTTGATGCGCCGGTAGAGGTCGTACCATTGCGGTGAACCGCCGCCGGGCAGACCGGCTTGCGGTGTCCATTCAATGGCGTCGAGCGGTTCGATTGCCAACAGCGCGTCGAGGTGCTGGAGCGCGTTTGTGCCATCGAGGTGATACATCGAGTAATCCAGCCACGCGCATTGTTCGGTCAGCGCCGGGACGACGAATTCGCGGAACATGTCGGGGCTGATCATGCAGCAGAAATCGCACTGCACCTTCGCGACTTTACCCGGCCCCCACAGGCCAAACGCCGTGAACGTCGTGCCGCCCCACGGGTCGCGGACGTACGGCAACATCGCGTCGTAGGTCTCGAAGAAGAGTTGGTTGATGCGCGCGATCTGCGCTTTCACCCACTCAGGGCGTTCGAGCAAATCGATCAGCAGCAACTGGCCGGCGCGGAGCTGGGCGAGCGTGTCGATGTTCTCGATCAGGTCCGGCAAGCCGACCAGATACCGGCCGTGGTTCTCGCGGACGCCGTGCGCCAACACGTCGATGTGCCGGTGCCACCACGCGCCGGTGCGGTCGAGCTGAAGCGGCGGATGCGTGTCGGGATCGTGGATGACCGGTTCGTACCAGAGCGTATCCGGCGCCGGGTGACCAATCGCACCGAGAAATAATCCGAGACTGCCCGGCCCGCCGATGCACGTCCAAAACGCCGGGAACGCTGCGCCGCCACAGTACGTGCGCGACAGATCGTAGAGCGCCCGGTGCGCCCAGTAGTCGGCATCCGTCCAACCGGCGAGGGGCTCACGTACTTCCGGTTTCGGAATGTCTTCCCACGGTTTGTCCTTCGGCGCAAACGCGGCCAGGGCGAGGCCGCGATGTTCCCACCACGCGGTCAATGCTTGCCGGGCTTGTGGCCAGTCCGGCTTCCAGCGGAGGGTGTCAGTCATCTTGGGCCGTATTTCTCGGCGGTGTCGTCGGCGTGGTTGTACACGAGCTTGCCGGCTTTGACGAACGGCGTCGCCAAGGCCCAATAGTTGCCGGCGTTGTTAAGAATCGGTTCGCCGCTGTATTGCGGGAGGTAAATCCGGCGCATCCGCGGTGTCGTGTTCGCCCCGCTGCGGTGGAAATTGTAGCTGGTGAACGCCACGATGCTGCCGGCGGGCACGATGATCGGGTCGCCGGGATCGCTGCCGGTGTAACCGACCAGGTCATTGGAGCCGGCTTCCTGTTTGTGGTCGAAGATCGTGTGGTTCGTGCCGCCGCGTGAGTGCGGCAGGAGATAAACCGTGCCGTTCGCCTCGTTGACATCGTCGAGTGTGCACCAGCAGGTCAGATACGGCTTGTGCGGGTGTTGCCGGCCGACGTAGCCGCTGTCCTGATGCCAGGCGAACTTCATGCCTTGCTCCGCGCCTTTGATGACCCATTGCTCGTTGAAGAGGTAGACGTCCGGTCCGAGTGCCGCCTGCGCCACCTCGGCCATCAACGGACTAAAGATGAATTGCCACATCCGCTGGCTAAGCCGGTAGCGGTTGCTGATGAAATAGCGTTTGCTCCGGTGATTGATGCCCTCGACCTGCGCGCCGCGGGCGTCCATCTGCGAGTCGTAGTAGCCGAGGAAGTAGGAGCATTCCTCGCGCAACATCGCCAGCATGTCGGCCGGGATCACGCCTGGTAAAATCATGTAGCCTTCGGTCCGGTAGAGTTCACGATGCGCGTCAGTGACAATATTCATGCGCCGCATCTTAGCGGGTGGTTGCGGTGAGAACTTCTCATTTTCGGGCGAGTTGTTATCATTCTCTGCCGTCATGAAAGAACAGCTCCGCCTGCCCGCGCATTGCGAAGGCAGCCTCTGGTTGCACTGCAACCACGGGCGCATCTTCGCGATGCACCATCACGTCGAGCTGGAATTCAACCTGGTCACGCACGGCACGGGCCTTTACCTGCTGGCCAATCGCAAATACGAAATCCGCCGCGGCGACCTGCTCTGGCTCTTCCCGGCGCAGGAACACGTGCTTATCGAACAGTCGCCCGATTTCAAAATGTGGATCGGGGTCTTCAAGCCCCAGCTCGTCAACCGCGTCGCACAGGATGCGCCGGCGCGAACGTTGCGCGAGGCCGACCCTGCCGGTCACTTCAATCGCCGGCTCGCGCCGGCAGGGTTGCGCCGCCTCGAAGCGTTATACGAGGAGATCGAAGCCAGCCGCGCCCAGACCGGCCTCTACAACGCGGGCCTGGCGTATGCGTTGTTGACGACGTGGGATGAATTCGTGGCCGCCGCGGACGTCGCGACCGGCGTCGATGTCCATCCCGCTGTCGAGAAAGCGGCGCGCCTGATCCGCGACGTCACGACCCGCTTGCCGGTGGAGACGTTGGCGCAGCAAGCCGGCCTGAGTCCGTCGCGGCTGAGCCGGCTGTTCAAGCAACAGACCGGCGTGACCTTGCTGGACTTCCGCAACCGGCAACGCCTCGAACGCTTTCTGGAGTTGTACGGCACCGGCCAACGCCAAAAGATGCTGAATGTCGCGCTGGAAGCCGGCTTCGGCAGCTACCCGCAATTCCACCGCGTCTTCAAGCAAGTGATGGGCTGTTCCCCCGCCGCCTACCGGCGCGAGCTATGAGGTGGTAAACCACCGCCAAAATCCACGCAGCTACCGACCAAACAACTCTGCGGGTGTCCTGCTTTGAAAACCGCGCGACAGGACTCTGTTATCTCCTTGCAAGCCAGCTTCCCAATTGCTTACCTCCCCCAATGAACACACTTTCCTTCATGTCCGCCAATTTCGTCGCCCGCCAACTCGGCTACAAGATGCCCGGCGGCTGGAGCCAAGGCGACACCGCCACTAACGACTACTTCCGTCCGCTCGCAACTTTCGGCGAACGGTTCGACGCCATGCTCGCCGAAGTCGTCGCGCTCGGCTTCGACGCCATTGACCTCTGGGCTGCCCACCTCCACTTTTCCTGGGCCACCCTTGAACACATCGAAATCGCGCGCGCCCTCCTCGCCAAACACAAACTCCGCGTCGTCAGTTACGCCGGCGGGTTTGGCGGCAACGTCCCCGAATTTCGCGCCGCCTGCCGCCTCTGCGCCGCGCTCAACATTCCCGTCCTCGCTGGCGGCACCGGCCTGCTCAAACCCGCCCAGACCAGTGGCGACATTCGCCAGCTTACGGGTGGCAACCCTGACCGGGCAGCCCTCGTCGCCAACCTGCGCGAGTTCGGCCTCGTCTTCGGCTACGAAAATCATCCCGAGAAAACACCGGGCGAAATCCTGGACAGGATCGGCGCCACCGACACCGACGTCATCGGCGTCGCCGTGGATACCGGCTGGTTCGGCACGCAAGGTTTTGACGGCGTCGCCGCACTCCGGCAACTCGCCCCGCGTCTCAAACACATTCATCTCAAAGATGTCAAAGCCCGCCGCGCCGCCAAGACCGGCTTCCAAATGATCGACATGGGCCACGAGACTTGCCGGCTCGGTGCCGGGATCGTCGGCATCGAAGCCTGCCTCACGACACTCGCCGAGGTCGGCTACCGAGGCGCGATCAGCATCGAACACGAACCGGAAGAGTTCGATCCCCGCGACGACGTTAAAGCCAGCAAGGCATTCGTCGAAGCCAGCTTTCGCGCCCGCGTTGTCCCCCCCAAGAAGCAACTCCGGTACGCCGTCGTCGGCTGCGGCAACATTGCCGGCGCGTACGCCACTAATCTTGCACCCTATCCCGAATTGAAACTCCTCGGCGCGCACGACCTCGATCCCGCCCGGGCCCAGGAGTTCACGAAAAAGTTCGGCGGCAAAGTTTACGCAACGCTCGACGAAGTTCTCGCCGACCCCGCGGTGGATTGCGTCGTCAACCTCACGATCCATCACGCCCACGTCGAGGTCATCACCAAGTGCCTCGAAGCCGGCAAGCACGTCCACACCGAGAAACCCATCGCGATGACGTATGCCGACGCCAAAAGACTGGCCACCCTCGCCCGCCGGCAACGCCGCCGGTTGAGTTGCGCCCCGGTCACGTGGCTCGGGGAAGCGCAACAAACCGCCTGGAAACTGATCCGCGACGGCCAGCTCGGCACGCCCCGCGTCGTCTACGCTGAGATCAATTGGGCCCGCATTGAAACCTGGCACCCGAATCCCGCGCCGTTCTACGATGTCGGCCCGGTATTCGACGTGGCGGTTTATCCGCTGACGATGCTCACCGCGTGGTTCGGCGCCGTGCGCCGCGTCACCGCCGCCGGCAAAGTCGTGCTGCCGGACCGCAAGACAAAGGACGGCATCCCCTACACTGTAACGACGCCTGACTGGCAGACCGCCTGCCTGGAGTTTGAGTCCGGCCTCCTCGCGCGCGTCACCGCGAGCTTCTACGTTGGCAACCTGTCCCGAACTCGTGAAGGTCTCGAAGTCCACGGCGACGCCGGCTCATTGATACTCGATTCCTGGACCAACTTCGCCTCCGCCGTGCGCTTTGGCCAGTTTGGCGAAACCGCCATGCCGGTGCCGTTGGTGACCGAACCCTATCAAGGGGTCGAATTTGGTCGCGGCGCCGTTGAGTTGGCCACCGCCCTTCGCGAGAAACGTCCGCATCGCAACGGGGCTGAACACGCGGCCCATGTCGTCGAGATCATGCAAGCCATCCTCACTTCGGTGAAGACCGGCAAGGCCGTGAAAGTGAAATCAAAGTTCCCCGCGCCGGCGCCGATGCCGTGGGCAAATTGATGGGCGGCGGGGCCGCCGTTCTTCTCGCGATCAAGATGGTCAGGTAGTCTTTAGTCGAAAGATGTCCGCGCTCTTCCGGTCGACATCCACGATGGCTTGACGGCGGCGTACCGGAATCGTCTCACCCGTCGTGAGGTTGACCAATTCTTGGAAGTCGTCATGCGGAAAAACCACGACGAACCGCGCCGCGGTCGGATAGTGATTCAACACAAACAGAATCACTTCGCCGTTCGCACGATGCAGGATGGCGCTGCCGAGGTTGCGCGGTTGCCGGTACTCATGACTACCGCCACTCTCCTTCCAATCCAGCCAACACACTTCCGTTTCGGGTCGGATGTGCACGTGCGGCTTGGGTACAAACCGGCGGATGAGCTTGGCGACATATGCGATGCTCTCCAAGTGTTCCTCCTCCGGCTTCTCCTGGGCGAGGTAGTCACACTGGATTCCCAACTTCACCGGCGAAGGTCCGCTGACCACGAGGATGCCGCCGCGTTTCACGAAGACCTGACACGCCTTGATCGTTGCCGGCGACAACACCGGTGAACCCGGCAAGAACGCCAGCCGGTAATCTTGCAGCCGCTGAGGCGCGGCGACGGTGTCAACGACACCGGGTTGGACGCCGCATTGTTCGACCAACCGGAACAAACCTTCGTATTCCGCGCTCGCCTTGCCGGCTTCGATGCCGGCAATCTTCGGCTTGCCGATGTGGAGATCGTTGTCGGCACAGGGCGCAGGGTCGCCGATGCCGGTATGTTGGTGCGAGGCCAAGTCGTAGATGATCGCCACGTCGGTCTGGGGCACGAGCGCGTCCCAGTTCTTGATCTTGTTGAAGAGCAAGTCCTGCGTTTCGCGCAGCACTTCGAGGCTGGGCCGGACGTGTCCGTGCGAACTGACCGGCGTGTCGCCCCAGCAATCCCGGTCGTGAAACATGAACCACGCGATCGCCTTGCACCCGTGCGCCAACGCGCACCGCGCCATGAACCGCATGTGATCGTCGCTGACGCGCGTGTCGCCGAGATTCAGCTTCCATGTGCCACTCATGAACTCGGCCGACCACGTATACCGGAGACTCGCGTTCATCAACTTCAACACGCGCGCCATCGAATGGTAGCCGGAGTAGCTCATGAACACGCCCCGGTAAAAGTCGTAGCCGACAATGCCCTTCGGCCCGACCGCCGCTTCAAACTCCGGCATCCGTGTCGGAACGCCTTCGGGCCGGTGTGGGTTGAAGTTGGTCATGAAGGTCACGTCGCGGATGCCGTTCTCCTCGTGCATCGCGCGTAACCGGCGGATGTATTCGCTCATGCACCACGTCTTGAACTCCAGCCAGTCCACGTACTCCGGCAAGTCGGCGCCGATCTCGTCCGGGACGGCGCGCGGCGCGGGGCGCAGCTTTGATTTCCGCGCGTGCAGGAATTGCTCCCAGTAGCCGCCGGGGCGGACGTTGACCGGGTTGTAATCGGAATCGAGGAAGCTGTCCTTGACGATGTAGCTGATCTCGTTGTCGAGATTCAGCATCGTGATGCAACCGCCGTTCGACTTCAGATGCGGCAGAGCAATCGCGTCGGTCGCGGCGAACCAATGCCGGACGAGGGCCAGATAGTCCGGGTGGAGATACGACGGTTGCGAGCCTTCCTTGCGGCCGATCCAGTAGCCTTGGGTGGTGCGGTTCTGCCAATCCCAGACCATCATGTTCGGGTCGCCCATGATCAGCCAGTGGGGTTGACCGCCGTAGGGCATTTCGTTGCAACAAAACGGGCCGCACCGGAAGTTCAGGTTGAGGCCGTGTTTTTCGACGAGTTCGAGGAACCGGTGCAGGTTCAAGCGCGGATTAGTCTTGCCGGTGAAGTCGAAGCGACCGGCCGGATTCTTTTTGTCGGGTCCCGCGATCGCATGCGTGCCCCACTGGACGTAGGTGGTGACGCACCGCAGCCCGGTTGCCTTGAACCGTTCGAGAATGCTTTCCCAATACCGGGGGTCGAGACGAAAATACTGAATCTCTGCGCCAAAGATTTCGCGGGAGTTCATGCGCCCTCCGGCAGGTGGACTTCGCGGCCTTCCTTCGCGGCCAACTCCGCCGCAAAGACCGGCAACACCGCGCGAGCGCCATCTTCGAGCGCCGGGTAGTTTGGTTTGCCGGTGCGAATCGCCTCGTGCCATTCGAGGAGGTTCTTGAACTCGTGCTGCGGGTCGGAAGCCGGCAGTTCGACCGGTACGCGCGGCTCTTGCGGTCCGCGGAGACGTTCCTGAAACCAGGCTTTCCGCTCAAACGTGTTCAGGTACAAGTTGCCCTTCGTCCCGAAGATGCGCAGTTCGTGGCAATACGCCGTGACGTGGTAGCAGTTCAACGTGCCGACCAACCCGCTCGCGTGCCGGAGCAATACATTCGCCACATCCGCGGTCTGTGTGACGGGGTTCGCGTCGTACCGCATCATCGCCTGCACCGCCGTGACCGGGCCGAACAACCAGTTCAAGCCATGCAACGCATGCACGCCGCATTGAAACAGCATCCCGCCGGGATTCTTGTCGGCCAACCCGCGCCAATCGCCGGGTTTAATCTCCAGTCCGCCCGAGTGCGACGAGTTCTCCTCGTAGGCCGCGACGACGCCGAGCTTGCCGGCGGCAATATAGTCGTGCGCCAACTGCAGGAGATTGTCGCTCGCGCAATGGTTGTGTCCCAACCCGACGACCTTGCCGGTCTCGCGCTGGACGCGGCGCAGTTCGTTCACCTCCGCGACCGACGGGCACAATGGTTTCTCCACAAACACATGCAACCCGGCCCGCATCGCTGCGATGCTCAAGGCCGCATGCGAATCCGCGCCGGTGCTGATGACGACGCCTTCGAGTCCGGGATGCTTCAACATGGCGGCGAAGTCGGGGTACGGCTGGGCCGACTCTTCCTGCGCGGCTTGCGCCAGCCACTCCGGCTTCCGGTCACAGACGGCGGCAATCCGAAACAGACCAGTCTGGCGCAGCAAGTGCCGGCGATGTGCACCGAAGTTTGCCACGCCAATCATTCCCACCTGCATCATGGTTTTTCTCCGAGATAAAATAGTTTGGTCTGCGGCCCGGCAACGTCCAGTTGAATCTCCGCCAACTCGCCGAGTTTACGTTTCTCAATCATGTCCCACACCGGCGTCGCCGCCGGTAACTTGATGACGCGCTTGCCGGGCCGGACGCTGTGCACCGTCAACGAACACGAGTCCGCAAAAATCAAATCATCCGCTTCGCCGTACACATGCGTCCCGCTGAACCGCGCAATCTCCCGCAGCAACTCCGCCGGCAACGGGACGGCGCAACTGAAAATGACCGCGTAGTCTGCGAATTGTTTGATCCCCAAGCCAACGCCGTCGCGCGCTTGCGGCCACTGGATGCCGCCCAGGCGTTGCAGGTCACCGGGGATGAGCACCGGGCCGTACGGCAGCGAGTCCCCAAAGTCGAGTCGCGGCAGGTTCGCGGTAATCGGATGATCGAACCGGTCGATCGTCACCAACCGGGGTGACTCCATCTTCTCGCGTGTGATCGGGATGCCGGTCAGTTCCGTCGTGCCGCCGTGGATCCCGGTCGCCGGACCGAAGATGGCGAGGTTGCCTTTGCGGAACACTTTCTCGCGGATCAACGCGATGCGTTCCGGTGTGAGGCGAAAGAGATTGGGAAAGAGAAAGACCTTGTGACACGCCGGGAAGTTCGCCTTCGCCAAATCCTCCAGCAGATGAATCCGAACCGGCACGCCACACCGCGCAAGACCGTAGAGCCGCTGCTGTTGCACCGCGAGCCATTGGTAGCCGAGCGTCAAATCCTCTTCGAGCACACTCCAGTCGTCGATTACCATCACGATGCTCGGCACTTCGCGCCGCTCCCAATGCGTGGCCGCTTCGTGGACGCGTCGCCGTTCGCCGAGCAGGGCTTGAATCTGGTCGTCCATGAAGAAACTCGCGCCGCACACATCCATCGGATACGTGTTGAACCCGCGCGACAACGCCGCGCCAAGATTGCGCCACAAGCCGGCGCGCACCTCGGTCATGTCCTTCATCGCGTTCCAGCGCCCCTGCTCCGGCAAGCTGAACGTCCGCGAGTCCTCCTCGATCCACATTGACTTCCCGCGCAGCACCGCCGCGTCGCCAATGCCTTCCGGCTCGTAGCCGAAGCCCATCCCGCGATGCAGGTAATCGTGCGGCGTGATGACGATGTCCAGTTCCGGCATATCGAGCAGTTCCGCCATTCCGAAGGCGCCGGACGCGGCGTGCAACAACCAGCCGCGCTGCCGGTAATCCCCCTGCCACCGCGCCCCCAGCGGCCAGCCGAGCATCGTCTGCTTGAACGCGTCGAACCCGACGAGCTTGCCGGGCGCAACCTTCTTCACTGCGCGCGCCGCGATCCGAAACGCCTGCGTCGTCATCTCGCGCATGAACCGGCAATATTCGCGTTCGAGATGCTTTTCTTCTGGCTCCGGCCAATGCAGCGTCGGTGGCCGGTTCCGCTCCGCCGGTATCGTCGCGGTCGGATCTTTCAACCACGTCCGGAAACCCGCCAGCGCCACGGGGCTGTAGTCGAAGCAATAACCTTTGTTCACCAGGTTCGACGTCCCTTCGTCGAGCGGGAACACGAGATAACCGGCCACGCGCTCACCCCACGGTTGCGCCTCGCAATACCGGACGATGTTCTCAACCATCAACCCGTACTGCTCGTGGAAACGCACCGACGCCGTCGAGGCGTGGTCGTAGCGTTTGCCGTCGCAGTTCACCAGCAACTCACCGGAAAACTGTTCCCGCCACTTCTTCGGCGGCCCGGCCCCGATCCGCACCCAGAACCGGGCGTCGGGACAATGCTTCAGCACCAGCGCCGCATGCCGGCTCAGGTTGTCTTCCTGCACTGCGGGAAAGACGTTATGGTCCGTCCAAAATGGCGTCGTGAACCAATCGCCGTCCACGCCACCGCGCGCGATGAGCAGGTACCACCGGCACCCGTGCGCGGCGAACTTGCGGTGGATTTCATCCCCTCCCGGGCGCTCTGCCGGGAAGGTGTAACTGTACGCGTAACAAGGCTCGGACTGGCCGTCCACAAACAGCGTCGGTTTCCCCCGGTAGGTGCGCAGTTCAACTTTCATCGAGCAGCTTCTTCTTAACAAAGCCAACAATTCCCTGCATTAACTATCGTGCTTCAACCAGCGCGGGCGCGATTCGACGATTGGATTGGACAAGAAGTCGCCCCGTGGCCGCAGCTAAAACGGTGAAGCGGAGATAGCCGTGGTAATCAAGTTCGCGGCCACGCCGATCAACGCAACGAGGCCCGCCCCGGTGCCATAGCCGGCGGCCACGACCGGCATCACTTCGAGGACGCGTTTCTGGCCGTATTTCTTTTGGAAGTAATATTTCCCGATGAGCGCGCCGACAACCAATGGCACAAACGCATGCGGCATGCTCCCGATGCCTTGGACGAAACCATAAACAGCCATCACCGGTAAACTGAAGGCCGACAGCAGCGCGAACGCAATAATGCAGAACGAAAACGATCCGGCAATCACGCCGGGATGAAGAGCCTGATAAAACAACGGTTGCGCCCCGCCGGTATTCAGGGTCGCCGAGTAGAGCAGGACCGTATTCTTGGCTTGCAGGTCCCACATTTTTTGCGCGTACGGGTAAAGTTCCGACGGAATCGTTCCCGATTTCCAGATGAACCCCCAGAACACGAAGCTCAAAAGAAAACTCAACGGCACGACCAAACAGTCGGCTTTTACGTACGACCAGAAATTCGTGCCGGTCAGCTCATTCGTGCGGAAATCCTGCGCGCGCCCACCGTAGTTTTCCACCGGGATCGGCGCCAACCAAATCTCGACTCCCTTGAAACCCGAGAGGATATACGCTGCTTCCCGGATGAAAGGAATTTCGACGTGTTGACCGACAATGCCGATCAGCCGGGCATTAATGTACGAAATCAGCGGGGTATACAGGAATGTAAAAAACAAGAGGAAGATCACCGGGAAACCCGGCACCAACGCATGGCAAACCCCCACGACGAGTAGCGACGCCACGATGTAGATGCTCAGGGCGAGCCACGGCGAGAAATCACCACGTCCGGGCGGGGTTTCCCAAACGTTGGCGCGGCGTGCTTGCTCGGCGCGATTCTGCCGCAACTCACGCGTCTTGCGCAGCATGTCGCGACCAGTCTGGTAAATCGAGATCGCGGCGATCGCACCGGTAATCCCGAGGGTGAAACTCATCCAGAAATCGATGGAATTGTTGAACGTGGTGGCGACGGTGTCCATGCCGGGCTGCCAGCGCGTCAGGACGCCCAGTTGATGCAGCAGCGGATTCATCGCCAACGTCAGCAGAATTGCACTACCCGTCCCGACGACCGCCCAGAACGGCACCACCATGCCGACGATGAGCAACCCCAGATCAATGACGACGCCGACTGGCGTGGCCGGCAGGAATCCTTCAGTCAACGTCGTCGCGTCGTACCACGGCAGCGGGATGACTTGAACCGGTTTCGCCAGCACAGCGCCGGTCACCAACGGGATCCCGATCTGCAAAATGGCGAAGAAGAAACCGATCATTGCGCCCAGTGAAAACATTTTCCATTTCCAGGTGGTCTTCCGCTCGCCGGATTCCGCGAGGGCCATCGAGCCTTGCGCACTGATGCCGGCAAAAGGGAAGGGAAGACGTTCGATGTCGGAGGTCAGACGAAACAGGAAATAACCGAGCGTGTAACTTTGAATGCGGCCAATGACCATCATAAACAATATCAACAACACCGGCACCAGCCACGCATGATCCCACAGACTGCGGCTCCGGATGGCCAGACTGCCGGCAGCCGGGGCAAACCACGCCGGAAATTTACCGAGCAAACCAAGATCGCGGACGGCGTCGCTTTGGACGAAGTACTGGCGCCAGATCAAAGCGGCAAACGGTCCCCCGCCGGCCATCGCTCCGGCCACCGCAAGGAGGATCACCAGTTCCTGTTTGCTCAACGTCCGCATGGCGCGCCGGCTGACTTCGGAGAAGATGATCAACGTCACCCAAGCCGCCGCGATACCGCCGCCGGTCATCAGGCTCAAGTAAATCGCGCCCGGCATCATCAACAAACCGCAGAACAAGGCACCGGCGACCGTGATCCACGTGAAGCCGTTCTGAAACTCCGTCGGCGTTTCCAGAATGGACCGGTAAGCCTCCAACTCTTTGTCGGCGGCGACGCGGGAGCGATCCTTAGCCATGGGCAACCTCCTGCAACAATTGTTTGGCCTCGGCGAACATCTCGCCACGATCGGCTTCCGTTGTGGCGCGCCAGTTGAGGAATTGTTTGCGCAAGGCCGACAGGAACGGTTTGACCGTGCGTTGCCACGACGCGGTGTGGCCGCTCTGTCGCACGAGCGTAATGCGGGCGATGAACTCGCCCGTCTCGGGATCCGTCGGCAAGGCGATTACCAGCCGTTGCGAAACGCCGAGATCATAGGGCTTGAGCCAAACCGTGGTGGCCAGCGCCGGGATGAGTTCCGCGGCGGCCTTCAATTGCACTTCGGGCGGCGCACAGTAGAACGGCCCCGAGCTGCCGGCGCCGTTGGCTTCGAGCCAACGCCGGAAATAGCTGATCACCGCCACCCGGTCATGCGCCGTGAAGGTGAAGGGCAGATTGAATTCCATCGTGTCGTGCTTGGCTTCCGGCACGTCCCAACTGACGACACCCGAAGGCGACGCCAACCGGGCGGCGTCGCGCGCCGGGATGAGCGTCGACAGCAACACCGCCGCGCAGATGGCCCACGAGGCGTAGACCGTTTCGATTGAACTGTAGTCCATGTTCATCCCTCCGGTCAGATGGATCGCGGACAGGACGCGCCCGGTCGCCTGACTGAGCACGTACCCGAGCATCGCGCCCACCACCGAGTAGACGCAGGCCTCGGCCATAAACATGAAAAATACATGGTTTGGCGCAATGCCGACCGCATTGTAGACGTAGATTTCATCTTTGCGTTCGTACACTGAGCCGCGCATCGTGTTGAACACAGTCAGCGCCGCGATGAGGATCGGCACGAGCAACTGCAGCAACCCGGCGACGGTCGTTTCCCGGCGCCGCGAGCCGTAGTACCCCACGCCGTCGACGGCGTAGTAGGCGGGTTGGCCCGTCCGCTCAAGATAATCGAGGACGACGCGGCGCTGTTCCTTGTAATCCACCGCGCCGTGCCGCGGGGCATCCGGCGCGACTTGATACGCCACCTTCGGGAACAGGATCCGACATTCCACGGTCACGGCTTGCTCCCCCGACTTGAGCTGCGGCATCTTGTTCACCAGAATCACTTGCGAACCATTCAATCGGTTAATCGTTTCCGGGACACCCTGCGTGCCGAGTGTCTGAATGCTGTTGATGTCGTAGGGTAGGATGGACTGACCGTCGAGGCCGAGACACTTCGTCAATCCCACCGAGTCGATGATACCGAGCACTTCGTACGCTTCGCCGCGGATGTCGACGAAGATGTTGGTGGTGTTGACGTCATCCCGTGTAATGCCAAGGTCCTGCGCCATCGTGTCTGGCAAGATGACAGAGTTGCGCACTTGGCGCCCCACCCGGCTCGCCGCCAACCGTTCGGCCCGCGACTGCGGCGGTCGCGGGAACCAGCCGCGGTTCGTCAGGAGGAACTGATCGAGTTGGGAAAACTGCGGTTCACTCCAGTCCAACCGCACCGCGGAATTGACCTTGGCGCGCTTGGCAGTCGGAGTGCCGTTGACGGTGAATTCGCGGTCGACGATCACCTCGACATTCTGCAGTTGGGCGGAATTATTCAACTCCGGCACCAGCCAATCGGTGGTCGCGATCGGATATTGTTCGCCATAGATTTGTCGGATATTCTGCACTTGGGCAGCGGCGATCGTTTTGAAGTTCGGGTTCCGCAGCAGGATGCCGTTCCACGCCGTCCGGGCGGTCGGGTATTCGACGTTGACGAGGTCGCTGGATACCGACGTGAAGCAGATCATGACGAAGGTGATCAGAATCAGCGTCAAGCACGTCAGCCCGGTTCGTACTTTGCGCCGCCGCATATTGTTCAGACCGAGCAGGAAGGAGGCCCCCACGACACCACCTCGGTTGATGTCGGCGCCTTCCACACGCCCTTCCTTCTGCCGTAGCTCTTTGATGTTTTGCCGGAACTTGCCCCCCACCATCAGTGTGACCAGCAGCGTCAGGAGCATGATCACAAACCCCAGCAAAATCATCATCGACGAGCGCACCATCTGAAACGCCGGGTGGAAGATGCGCAGCAGCGTGAACATCACGAGAAAGATGATCGCGATGGCCAGCAGTTGTTTCCGAATGTCGGCGTAACCAAAGATCAACTTTTCGGCAAACAACACAAACGGGACCAGCAACCCGAGATACCACAAAATCCCGATGACCGCCTGGCTGATGCGGCTACGAATAACCGGGTGGTTGTTGATGCCGTAAGCGAGACTCGTCCCGGCCGCATTCACCGCGGCGACTAGGTCGAACTGCGCCAGTTTCTCCCGGGCCACACCGAGCCATTCCTTGGCGCGCGCTTGGAACGCCAGCATCTGTTCATCCGCCATACCATACCGCTGTTGCAAATCCAAGCGCTTCGCCGCCGTGCGCACCATCGAGCCGGCCGCGTCCAAGTGCGGGAGTGCCAGATTCGGAGTGTCATTGGCAAGGTAGCCGGCCCCAAAAATATCCGCCTCTTCCGCAGTGACCGGCACCGCGGGGTTCGCGTTCAGCATGAACGCCCGGTACGTCTGAATCTCCGGGTTCTCGGCTGAGCCATCGAGCAGGCCGAGGTAGATCGTCTGGTCGGGTTCGAGAAACGCTGTCAGTCCACCGAGGAACAGCCGCGGGGGTGGCGTCAGGCCGGCTTGGCTCAGGTAATCGACACGGACAAACGGGCGCATCGTCCGCGGGTTGATCCGGTTGTACAATGCGACCGGCGCACACCGGAACAACGCGATGTTCATCGGCTTTGGCGCTTGGCCGGTCGTGGCGACCAGATCGGCGCCGGGAACATTCTCATTGCGGAACAATGACTGACTGGCCGCACCCGCGTCCTTGATATACAGGAGATGACCGGCCTCGTCGAAGCGCGCGGCGTCGCCACTCAGCCGGCCATAGACATGAAAATCAAAACACACCGGTCGCGCATACCGGCCGTAGGGATTAACCGGCAGGATGGGATAGAGCCGTACGCCCCGGCTTTGATTGTCGGTCAAGGTGCGGTTTCCCGGCTGGACGACGCGCACAAACGTGTGGCGCCCCATCGGATGGCTGGCCACCACGGCGGCCACGCCCACATTCCCAGCCACCGCAAACACGCTCCGTTGCCGGTCGGACGGGATCGTCTTGAAAGTCATCCGGCCAAACGCCAGTTCCAGCAACGTCCGCCCGAGCACCGGGACTTGTTGTGCCACCGCCTCCATCCTGAGGTCGTCCGCCTTGTCTTCCGGCGTGCCGACTTTCGGCGGAAAGAATCCGTAGTTGCTGATCGTGAAAGCGAGTCGCCCACAGCGAAACCAAACTTCTGATTCCAATTCCGTGAACGACGGCGAAATTCGGTTGGGTTGCTCTGGGCTCCCGGCGGCATCCCGCGCACCCCAGCTAATCGTCTTGAAGGCGGCGTTGCGCTCGGCGCGCGGGATCTTTTCGAGAACCATGTTCGCCAAATCGGTGATCTGCGGCTCCACGACCGTGCCGGCCCCCGGCGTGCCGATGAGGATTGCCAAATCCTTAAGCTGCCGGCTGCCGCCGGAATATAATTCCAGGTTCACTGTCAACGTTCGCGCGTACGGCGCAAACCGATCGCGAACCCCCAGCAAGTCCGTCAGCTCTTGGATACGCTGCCGGTGATACTCCGCGAGCCGCTGGAAATGTTCGCGGGCCAGCCGCGCATAATCCCACTCCGCAAACTCCGGCCGGCGCGCCAACTCCGCGATGGGCAACGCCAACAAATTCGCCGACCGGTTGTCGAGCGTCTGCGCCTGCAAGTAGGCGCGCAAGAGCGGGTGACTGTTGGCCTCATCCTTGCGCGCAGCGTCGCTGGCCTGCTGGGGATCGAAGCCATCCCGGAACACCGGGCTGCCGGCCCGCAAATACGCGAGCCGCGCTGCCAGCGCCGCTTCCTTGTGCTGCAAATTGATCTCGCCGGCAACCGTCAGGAACTCCTTCTTGAACCATTCATGGAAGTCCCCGTCCTGGGGCGACCACGACTTCAGCTCATCGAGAGCCGGCGCCGTGCGCGCCGTGTATTCCAACCAACGCTTCTCATCCGCCAACCGTGCTTCAAGTGGCCGGTAATCCGAACGTTGCTGCGAAAATGTTTCGAGCGCCTGCATGAGTTGGCAAGCGCCGCTCAGCGCTTGGGCGTGACCGGCAGTCGCGATAAACACAACATCGCGCTGTAGTTGCCCCCGATACCGCGCCAGTGCGTGGGCATAGTCCAGCATGACCGCCAGCGAAATGCTTTGTTCCCCGCCCGGCGCCTGATCCGGCACGAGCGAGTTGCTGTCGTAAAAACTCGTCACCACCAACGCCTCGGCCTTTGGTTGTTCGCCGTGCAGCACGCCGAGGACATTGCGCACCGCCTTGGTCTGCCACGTCACCCGGCACCGAATCGTGACGGCCGTCCCGGCGTATTTCTCGATCGGGCCGCGCACGAGGAACCGCGGGTAGGTCGTCTCGTCGTTGGTGACCAGTGCTTCCCACGGGCTGGCTGCATCCGGGTCAGGCTGCAGCGACTTCGCGAGACCGTCCTCGCGCACGAGCAATGCCGGGACGCCGACCGCGGCAAAGTTCCGCCAGCCTTCGGCGGCGTCGAGGAGCGTCACCCCGATGCTTTGTCGTGGATCGTGGCCGGTCAGAAACTTGAGTTCCGTGCCCTCGGTGACAACGAGATTACCGGAGACAACGCAACTGACCGGTATGAGCCCGGACGGCGTAAAGGGAAAAAGCTGCACATCCGGTAACGGTCGGCCACTGGAATCGCTGATCTCGCAAACCTCTGTGACCGGCACGACCACCGGGAATTCCTGCGTCTGCACCTCCAGGCCGGCCTTGCGAAATTCCTCCACGATGTACTGCTCGGTCCGGTAAAACCCGGGGCTGCCGCTGAGACGGCTGCCGAAGGACGCGATTTCGTGAACGCGCGCCGCGTAGTCCTTGCCGTGCAAGGCTGCGAGCAACGGCGCTTCAGAATAGTTTTGCTGGAACGGCGCCTGGTGCGTCCGCTCGGGCGGTTCGGCAAAAGTGATAAACCAGTACAGCGTCGCGAGACCGAGCACCGCGAACAACGCAGCGACGATCCATTGGGCACTGGCGGGGAGGGATTGCCGGTCGCTCATGGCATCCCCGCATAAACATCCATGACGCCGTGGAACCGGAGGTAGATCCCCACGGCGTCAAAGATCACAATTGACGCGATGCACGCGAGGAACATGCCGACACAGAACGGCACCAGCCCGCGGCGAATACTTTGCGCGCCGCCCAGCCGCAGCAGCACGACGCGCAGTAACCACGCCAGAAAGAGGACAAACCACGCACCGCGCATGAAGTGGCTCGATGCCAGCACGTAGCCGATCGGGTGCAACGGGAACCACATGAAATTCGCCCGCAGCGTCGCGAGCACCAGAGTGATGAGGATGCCGAGGCCGAGGCCCTTGGCGTTTGGATTTTGCAGGAAGTTCAGCGCTTGTGCTTCCGGCGGGACCGCGAGCGTCCCGCCGGCAAAAGCGCGGTCGGCGTTTTGCGCGCCGGCGCGAAACTCCCCGAAGTACCAATTCTGTTCGTAGGGCCACATCTGTTTGAAACTGCTCGCGCCAAACCCATACGCCCAGCCCAACATGACAAACCCACCGATGAGCAGTCCGCCCAGCAACCCGAGGGTCAGCCCCGCGCCGACATCTTGGGGCCGGACCCGGAAGTGCCGGCCGAGTTCCATCATCTCAACTTGGGCCGGGGCGATCAGCAGGAAAACGGAAGTACACATGAAGCCTGCCGCGATCGCGGCGACCAGCATGCCGGTTGATTGGAACAGTGCAAAGCCGCCGACTGCGGCGACGAATTGCATGCCGTAATACGGGGTCAGATAGCCGAAGGGCGCGCCGCATTCCGCGCGAATCTTGCTCGCCGCAAACCCACAGACAAGCATGTAACCGAAAAACAGCAGGCTCGCGCCGGCCCCCATCTGGGTCCAAAGGCCCCACGCCACGAAAATACCAAGCGAGGCGACCACCATCAACAGCGCGGTCCGGTACGAGACGAGTTCCGTGGATTCGTCCGGGGTCGCTTTGGCCCGGCCGAACGCAATGCGTATGACCTTCGCCAAGTGGTGCCGGCCGACAAACAGCGCCAGCCCAGCGTAGGCAATGAATCCGCCCATTGCCTGTTGGAATTCCCACGGGTAACCGGGAAACCGGGTCCAGTTGAACGCCGTCCCGCCCAGTCGCCACAACTGGAAGATCAGAAAGCTGGCCCAGAGTGAAAAAAGGATGTCCGTCTCAATCAACAGCGCGATTGCCAGCAAACAGAACGGCAACGTGCTGATGTTGACGATTTCGAGGTAGGACTTCAGCACCGGGCTGGTCACAAACGAGCTGAGTTGTGTGTCCCAGATTGGGGCCGGCACGCTCGGATTATAGAAATTGATGCCTTTCAACAAGACCAACGGCAGCGTCACCGCGAAGCCCACCCACATGATTTTGTTACGGAAAATCGCCAGCCGCCCTTCGCTCGTCGTAAACAGATACTTCGGCAGGATCGTCAGCGGATAGGTGAAGCGCTCGTTCTCGACCCATTGTTTGCGCATCAACACATTCAACCCAAGAAACCCGAGGAACAGCCCGCCGATCAACAGTCCCCACGCCAGCAGTGGCCGAGTCCATTGCGCGATCGGAATATAACCGGTCAGCAGATATTTCAGCCCCGCCAAGCTAAACATGTTTGTCGGTCGCACGATCGTGAAATTCCGCTCGTGCGCATCGAGCGTGGCGAGGTTCTGTTCCCGCACGACCTTCCGCCCGGCAAACGCGCCCGCGACCGCCTCGACGTTGAAGAACTGCCAGTCGAGCGTCGCCACCTGCCCGGCGCCGGCCAACTCGACCTTCAGCGTCAACTTCTCGCGCAACGTGGCCGGGATCGTTACCGGGTTGACCCCCACCCGGCGCATCCCGCCCGGCAAAGCAAACGTCGGCTGCGTTTCTTCCGTATTGACGAGCAACGGGGTGGCCGGGTTGTCGTCCGCCTGCATCAGCACACTGTACGCCGACCCCTTGGTCAACCCGCTGGCCTTGACGAGCACCGCAAAGAGAAAAGTCTCCCCCGGTATCAGCACTTCGCGACCGCGCGCATCGTACCGGTGAATCGTGACCGCCAGTGTCGCGCGTTCGGCGGCGTTGTCGGTATTGCGCAGAACCGGCACTTTCCACCGCCGGTTCTTCCAATCCAGTTCAGTCCAACCAAGTTGTTGGGGAGCCGACGCCGTGAAGTCAGCCAGTTCATTCTCGAACCGGCCATTCGCGATCAAGTTGTCGCCGTGCGGCCAGAGCATGGGCGGCAAGCTTTCGTACGATTTGAAATCCTGATGATGCGGGATGGAGGTCACCAAGCCGAAGATCCGGTGCCAGAGGCCCTGCGTCATCAGCGGCGCGGACAGGATGAGTGCCGAGTAAATCACCACCAGTTCGGCGGTCACGAGGCGGAATGACTTGCGGACTTTGTAGAGCAAGCCGCCAATGATCAGGAGCGCCCAGATCACGCCGACGGCACTGTTCGGCGGCGAATTCTCCGCCAGTGGTCCGCCCGCGCAATATAACTCCTCATACTCGATCCAAATCCCCATCACGAACATCGCCACAATCGCAATGACGACCGACCGCAGTGTTACCCCCCGTTGGCCTCCACCGGTATCCGTTGGATCCAGTTGATTGGTGGAAGGTGTTTCGGACATTGAATCGAAGCCGTTCTAAATGCTGACTGACTGATCAACGGATGTCCGACGCGGGATGTCGCGGGCGATGGTCGTGGATTGACATCGTGGATTACCGGAGTGCAATTCCAGATTTCTCCAGGCGGTTGAGATTGCGGCGCAAGCGCAGGAGCGCGTCCCGGTAACGCTTGGGAATCAATCCGTGCCGGTCAGGGCCGACGTCAAGCAGCAGATTGGCGCCGCGACTGCGAGCGACGAGATACATCCCGAGCAACTCGGCGTCGCTGCGGGGTTGATCACTCTCCACGTAGAACCATTCCTTGCCAATCGGCTCACAGACTTCGCCGGGTAGATAGAACTTTTTGCCTTCGATTTCGCGCCAGGGCTGGTGTTTCGTGTGACTGTTGGGCAGAAACCGTTCGATGGCGATCAAGTCGGTCGGCCAAGCGTAGGCGACGTTGAACTGCGAACCATCGCCAATGCCGTGGTTCATCATGATCACCGCGTCCGGCTGCCAGCGGGCGATTTGCGCGTAGAGCTTGTTCCGGTAATCGCGCGGCAGAACACCGGGAATATCGATCCACACTTCGCCGATGACGCCGTATTGCGTCAGCAGTTCTTCCAGTTGTCGCCACTGAAACTCCCGGTATTCCTCAGTGGTGTACGCCTCACCCCAGTTGGTGTAGCTGGGTGTGAGCGATCCAAACCGGTTGTGATTATCCCACGAGCAATAGTAGAACCCCGGCATGACACCGCGTTTGGCGCAGGCGGTCACGAACGCCGCGACGACGTCGGTTTTGTTGCCACTGGTGCCGACATGGTAGTCGTTGCATCGGGTCGGCCAGAGACAATGACCGGCGACGTGTTTGGTGGTGAGCACGGCGTATTTCATTCCAGCATCGCGCGCGACACTGATCCATTGATCCACGTCGAGTTTGTCGGGCGCGTACAACGTCGATGGCTTGGCCCCTTTCGATAGTTCGTAGCCATCGAACGTGCTAATCCCGAAATGAATGAACATTCCGTACCCCAAGGCTTCCCATGCTTTGAGTTGCCGGAGCGACAAACGTTGGTGTCCTTTATCAGTTGCCATTGGATGCTCCTATCGCCAAGGCGGCCACCGCCGGGAGCTTGGACTGCCGTAAGATGGCGGCCACTTCCGCCGGTAGCGCTTGGTCATTGTTGAATGCCTGTCCGAAAACAGCGAACGCCAGCGGGACGATCCACCGGTCTTCTTCCGCCGCCACCCGTTTCGCCACCGCCGGCCAGACCGACTTGGGTAATCGCTCCAGCCCGATCGTCAACCGCGCGTGGGCGGCAACCAGCCGTGAACGCTGCACCGCGGAGTCGGCGGGCTTTGCGCCGGCACCCCGAATTTTCAGCGCGGCGAGGGTATACAAATTCTGCATCCACGAATCCACCACCGGTCCCGCGGCCCCAGCATCACCACAGCGGAGCGCGGCAATCAGAGCGCTCTCCCGTCGTTCATCCGCTTCCGTGAAACTTTCGTTGAACTCGCCCGGCGCCAAGACGCGGGCCGGGTTCTGCCGGACAATTTCGTGTAGAACGCCCAGCGCCGCGGGATCGCCCAGCCAACCCAAACCATCCACCGCGGCCAGTTGTACCGCCTGGAACTTCTCGATTGCCGCCTTGGTGGCCGTGGGATTCAGATCCGGATCAACGCCGGATGATTTGTGCTCCAACGCATCCGCCAATAAATCATCCAGACTCTGTTTGGGCGGGGCGGTGACACCTTTTGTGAACGCCATCCGCAACTGTTCCTTCGCCCCACTGACCCGACTCAAACCGAGCAATCGCAAACCCAGTGCGACTTTTTCCAGTCGGCCCGAGTCGATCAACGCTTTGGCCACCACGGCAAAATCCTGATCAGCGACCGGCGCCGCAGCTTCCAAGAGTTGCTCAACGGCGTTTGTGCCGGTCGTTGCCGCTTGCAGTTGCGCCAACACCGCGGCTTTCCCTGGCCGCGCGCGGGCTGACGGCGCGAGCCACGTCATGGCCTGCGCCAACACCGCCGGCCATTGACTCCACTCCCAAAACGCCAGCCGGCCGGCCGGCGGATCACCCATGACACTGCCGGCAAACACCGCCACCCGGCCCTGACCAAACGTCCCGGTCACCAAGAGTGGTTGCTCGTCCGCCGTCAGCACCACGGTCGCTCCGGGCTTGGTTCGAATGTTGTGCCGCCAGAACACGTGCGGTTGTGCATCCCCTTTGACCGGCGTGAGCCGCGCGCCGGTAGGAATCGCGACGAGATTCGGGTCGGCTGAAAATTCCACGGGGGCGATCTCTTCCAGTTCCGTGCCGTGGTATTCACCGCCAAACGCATAATAGCCGCCCAGCATCAGCACGGCACCGCCTTGCGCAACATACCATTTCAACAACGCCCGCCCTTCCGCACTCAGCGACTGCCCGTTGATGTTGGCCAGAATGACCAGGTCATACCGCGCCATCTCCTCGGCGGTGCTGGGAAACGGGCCGGAGACACTGTTGGGTGAGTGCCAAACATTGACGCTCCGCACACCACCGAGCGCGGCGAATGCAGAATCACACTGATAGAGCTCGTACCACAGCCCGCGCACGGCGAGAACGCGGCGCGGTTCAGCTTGCGATTGGCCACTCAGCCACAATGTGAGCAACACCATCACCAGGGTTCTCATGGGAGTGCCTCCCGCGAAGTGTAGTCAATGACGATGGTTTGAAAGAATCGCAATTCCGGCAACCGAACCGTGACGGTACCGTTCGTCGTCTTGTCGCTGAGCCGTTCGTGACGTGATTCTGGTAACGGACACAGACTCCACGAACCCGTGACCTGCGCATCGGCGGGTAAGTGAACGGTTACCGGCAAGTCGCGGATGAGCGGCGGCGTCTGCAGCGCATGGTTGCTGTAAAACTTGTAGTCTGCCGGAATATTGAGCAGATGGATGACGATCCGGCGTTGATCCCCGCCCCGATTGAGTTTCCGCACCAGCGGTTGCCAGCATAAGAACGGCGCCGGATTCATCCCGCCAAACGTCACCACTTGCTCCGGTTGGCTGACCGGCCGCATCCGGTTATCCCAGATAAACTCGGCATACCGGAGCGCGTGGCGTTGGTGTTGGCCGAGATCGCTTTCGAGCGCGCGGTAGTATGGGTGCGAGCCGGTGGCTAACATGACCGCGGACACATACACGGCGTCCAAGGCGGTGGCGACCGTAGCCGGTGTCTTTTCCGGCACGGCGTGGCCGGTGTAGAGCGGACCGAGATGGCCGTTGTGCGGCCAGACCAGATCGCGCCAGTGAATCAAGGCCTGCGCATAACTTTGCAGCGATGGACTGCGCTCCTGGCGAATGTCCTCGGCCATGACCATCCCCCCACCGCTACACATGATGTCGAGCGCGCCGACCCGATGATCCGCCTCGATCAATGAGTTATAACCGAATTGGAAGCCGGGCACTTCGCGCTCGACGAGTTCGCGGGTTAACTTTGTCGCCTTCTTCGTCCATTCGTTGCTGAAATAGGAATCGTACCGGACCCCGTCCCAACCAAACTGCCGGTGGCTCGCCACCAACTGCGCCGCATGATACCGGATCGCCGCCAGGCTGTTCGTGTCGTCTTGGACCAAGTTCGTATAGTACCAGGCATGGGGCGGGGGAATCTTCTTGGCGTACATGCCCGGCCAGTAATCGAGCACTTCGGTGTAGAACCCGCCGTTGGCAATCCACTCCGGATGCCGGCGCATGGTCTCGAACCCGACTGCGCCATCCGTGCCCCAGAGATTGGCGTACACCGTCGCGGCCATGCCGCACCGGTGCGCAGCGTCAATCAGGTTCTTGGTGCCGCTGATCGAATGCGTGTATTGCGTCTGCCCGCCGAAGAAATCTTCCCGCTGCGGTGTGAATCCGCTGAAGTCGCATTCCGCCCAGAAGAAACATTCGAAGCCGGTAAAGCCCTGCGCCCGCCACTGGCGGATCTGCGCCTCCGCGTGGGCCGGATCTTTGAAGGTCAACCCGCGATTGTCGGCCTGACCGGCCAGGAGCGCGACCTGCCAGAAATTGGTGGCCACCGCAAACACCGCCGACTGTCCCGACTCACGCCCGTCCGGCAGCCGCGTCTGGGCCCGGATTTCTGCGCCCCAATACATCTCGCGCAGAATCAGCGGGCCGCGCCAACTGTTCGACCCACCCGCCGGCACATCGAGCGCCGTTGTCGCCAAGACCTGCGCCGCCGCCAAACCGTGCCGGCACTCGACCGTAAGTTCAGCGCGCACCGGCACCGCCCCCAGATTCCGCACCACGACGTCAACGGTGCCGGTCTGACCGGGTTGGTAGACAACCCGGTCGGTTTGCACCGAAGTCACCACCAGCGGCGACAACAGCTCAATGTACGGTTCTTGTCCCAACAACCGTTTTGAGCGGGTGCGCGCCGTGGTCAGCGGCACCAAATCCCCTTCCCCCTCCAGTTGCGTTTCGTCCTCCGGGACGAGACTGTCGTCAATGGTCGGCGGGACCTGCGTCTGGTTGCGGTGGCGTTGGCTTTTCCGGCTCTGAAAACTCCACGTCACTTTGACCGGCACTTTCCCCGGTTGCGAGACGACAAAATCCACAGGAACATCTGTGAAGACATCTGGTTCAGCGAACTGCAACCGTCCCACCGTCCGAGTCTGCGCCCCAGCTTGAATCACAATTTCAACCCCGCTGATCGACGCGTCCCCAAACGGCGCCAGCGCCAGCGGCACATGCAACCGGTAGCGGCCGACGGCCAACGCTTCCCGGCTCCTGCCGCGCAGGAGCAGGCCGGACTCCTGCTGGAGATCGCCCACAAAGCACTCCGTCGCCGAGGCCGGCGCGGTTTTCGCGACGGCAATCTCAAGTTCCCGCGCCAAAACCACCGACCGGGACAAGGCCAGCGCGACGAATATCAGGATGATCTTCACGATTGCTTATTTCAGACTTGCCCGGTCCGGCACAGGAGGCAGACCCGGGTAGGTCCATTCGGAGATCTCAACCTGATGCCTCCCCTCGGTCACGCCAAAGGCCATGGCAAACTGTGGCGTGGCAGTTCCCTTGTTGATCGTATGGTCGTCTGCAAACCCAGCATACCAACGGACCCCGTCCAAGCAATACATGGGCCGGACAATCTTTTCGGGCCAAGTGCAGACCAGTGTCCGAGTCACGCCGTCCACTGTTCCCTTGATGCCGTGGGCGGTGAAAGTCAAATCGAACGGGCCGACCCCGCGCACGCCCACGTTTCCGACCGTGAGCCGGCAGTACGTGCGGTCCAGCGCAACCAAGCGAATCCCCGTGGGGCTGATCTGCACCGCCGCCCGTCGCGCTTCGATGGCGATGTTCCCGTCCTGCAGGGTGATGGGGGTGGCGCCAGCCGCCTCAACCAGGTATTCAGAGACATTTCCCTCGACTGCTTTGCGGACGCCGTTCACAAGGGGTTGATGGTCCTTCAGCGTCGGGGTGTAGTTGATCTTCAACGGCACAACCGCCGCTTTGACGACGGCTTTTTTCAAGTTCGCCAGCGCAATGGTTTGCTCAATCGGGGCGACGCCTTCGATCACGTGCCCTTGATAGCCGACCTTGCCCGATCCGCCGACCAGCGCCAGTGTCACCGTGTCTTTTCCAACCCGCACGGTTCCGGCGCAGCCTTCGAAGGCCACGTCCTCGGCGGCGAAGGCAAACGGCGAAGAAGACAGGAACACGTAGTCGGTCTGTTCGCTGGTTTTGATCTTCGCCGCTCCCGGTTTCAAAGAAATAACTTCCGGTGGCCTTTCGCCTTCGGCCTGAGGATACGCAACCCAGAAGTAGTCTTCGCCCGGTCTCTTGCCAAGGCGGAGAATCACGTGTTGCTCGGTAACTCCGACCGGCTTGGCGTTCGTGATCGCCGATCCGTCGCCGTTTCTCCAGTTACGAGAAACGGATTGGTTGTTGCGGAAGTAGCCGGGGCTCTTGCCCCCACCGTAGGCGTGGATATGCATGTTCTGCTCCACCATGTCCACCTGAAGCGGTTCTTTCTGGGCGAAAACAACTGCCAGTTTGGTCGGCCATTCCGTATCGACCATGATGCGCGCCCCCTCGAGGCGGACATCCGTCTTGCGCCCGAGCAGGTCGAGGTTAAACCAACTGGCCAACTGCGTGTCGCCATAAGGGCGCACACTGTCGCGGAAAACGAAATAGTTCGGGCCTTTCGGATTGGCGCTCTTCAGGAAGAGCACTTGGCGATCCCAATCGAACGGTCCCGGTTTCTGTTCGATCCCGGCAGCCAACGGCCGCGCGTTGCCGGTTCCGACAGGGGGAATTCCCTGGGCTTGGAGGAACTCACGTTTGCCGCCGGGACTGAAGTACCAGTCCGGGTATCCGACGGAGGACCAAGCGTAATCCACCGTTTTTCCGAACGCATGGTCCAAGATGTTGGCGTCGGTCCAGGAGTGGGGCATCCGGTTGGCAGGACTCCCGAACCGCAGGAGATTGCACATATCGAACTCCTTGCTGCCACTGCCGCCGTACTGGAAGGGCTGATAGGGCACCAGCATCGCCCCTTTGCTCATCAGAACGAAGTGGCCTTGGTCCTCGGGCCAGTGACTCCAATTGTAGCCGCTGCGCAGAAAAAGGTACGTCTCCTCCGGGCCTTGGTGCGCCCGGAAAATAATGCCGACTCCCGGATAAATTTCGCTTTTCAGAGCCGGTTCCTTCGGCTGGATCCAAGGCCGTTCCAGAGCCACATTGATGTCATTGTCGCCGGTTCCGTTTGCCAGCCAAGCCCAGCGCAGGTTGGCGGCGAGTTCCGGATATTTTTCCGCCAGCACGCCGGACGCCTCCATGAAATGTCCACTGCGGGAGGGTGGACTGTTGGCCATGCCCGGTACCATCCGCACCTGCCAGCGGCTGTCATACGGCGTCAGCAGATTCATGTAGTATGACCAGTCCTGGCGATTATACTCCTGAAGCCGGTCGGTTCCCGGTGCCGCCGCCGCCTGCAACCCCATGATGCCGTTGTTGAGGCGTGCATAACCGTGCATGTGATACGCGCCGCCATACTCGAACCAGCCCCCCCCGGGCGCCATATTGACGCCGGTCTTGTACTGTAAATACTCGTCCGCATGCATCAGCCACTTCGCGTACATCGGATGGTCTGGCAGCAGGGCGATGTAGGTGCTCATGCCGGATGACACCGCCACCCCCATATTGGGCGGACCGGTATGCGAGCCATTGGCGTAACTGATGACATCGCCCTCCATATAGAGGTACGCCGCCAAGGCCAGTTTGGACCGGATATACCGGCGATCTTCGTCCCTCAAGCCGGGCCAGGCTAGGATATCATCGGCCAAGCCGGCCTTGATATAAGCGCCCATCCCCATGGCATGGTGGCCGACGGTGGGCGTACTGACCATGTACTGGACCTGCCCATCCAATTGGCGACGGACATCTTTCATGCGGGTTGCCGCCACCTGATCGTCGCCTGTGGCCAGATACCCTTTTCGCAACTCAGCTGCGAGCGGGGACTGCCCGGCCGTCTTCCTCAGCGCTTCGATCTGGTCCGGCTTCAGGAAGACGCGCGGATACGTTGGTTTCCCATCGGGCCACTCAAGAATATAATCCTTATAGCGATCCAGACTGATCACACCGTACAGCAACCGCGCCAGGGCCAGCGGCCCGCGCACTTTGTTGTCACCGAGACGGGCGACTGCCGGGTGGGCAAGTAACAGTCCCCAAATACGTCTGCCATAGGTCGCCGGCAAATAGTTCTCATGTTCGAGTACAGAGAACGGTGCCGTTTCGGAAGTGACCTCACGCAACCACGAGGCATGCCGGAGCGTCATGGGCAGATGCAGACTGATCTGCTTGCTGTCGGGGGTGTGAACATCAATGCCGATCATCCGCCGCCAGTCTCCCTTGTTCAGTGGAACGAAACCCACGACGGGATACCGGTTGGAATTGGCAGCCATGTCAGCGGCATTGAACACGCCGAGCATGGTCAAGGGAGCGTACCAGGCGCTATCGGGTATAATGATCCATGGCGACTGGATTGGCTCAGGAGTGACCCCAAGCGAAGTGATGGGGGTAATCTTATTCTTCTCGAAGCCGGTCCCGCTGGTGGCAGAGGCCTGCTCGATCATGTCCGGCGTCCAGCCGGTTGTCAGCGATAGCTCCCAGTAATCCCGGCCGTCCAGTTCTCCCGCGTCGAATTCCTCCGTCACGCGAGCCAGCGGCACGCGCTCGCTGACGCGGATCGTCGCGCGATACCAACCGGCGGGGGCGAAGTCCATCTCGTAGCGAATCTCCGCGAACACGGGCCCCTCGGCGGTGACGCGCACTCGCAGCGCTTTCACCGGTCGCTGTGTGAGGATTCGACCCGCGCCGAGCCACGGTCCGTCCCCGCTGCGGAAGGCGAGGATCGGCGCCGGCAAGGTGGCGGCGGCGACCGGCTTGTCGAACGTGTCCGCGCGCGGTGCCGCGAGCCTCACGCCGAAAAGCCCGTTCTCCACGATCAGACCGGCCTGTTCACGAGTCAGCTTCAGCGGGGATGCGGCCACCGGCCCCTGGCCATCATCACGAAGCCGGTACACGGCATTGCTGTTCGCCGGCAGGTCCGCCACGAAACTCAGTGTCGCGGCGCCATTCGATGGCGCCGGTGCAACCTGCACGGGGAGGGACTGTCCCTCCGGACCGGTCAAGCGGAAGGCGCTGGCCCCGCCGTTGGGAATCGTCACCGAGTAGCTGATGACATCAGGGGCAAAGCCTCGGCCGGTGAAATCCTTCAGCTCAATGCGGCGCTCGCCCGCCATCACGGCGCTGGCCGCGCTCAAGGCCGCCGCCAGTATTGCTTTCCCGTATCGCGCGTTGCTGTTCATGTCTCTGCTCCATTCTGGTTCTGGCACTATAACTCGTGCGGGGATTGCAATGCCTTAACGATCTGGCCAAACACTCGGACTATCTCGCCAGCCAGGCCATGACCGGTTTTGGGAACACGGGTTTGATCTTGCCGCGCTGTCGCTGGGGAATCTCAAAGCAGGCGAAGATGCCCCATCCGCGACCACCGGCTGTATCGAAGGCAATGACGATTTCGTGATCGCCCTTGGACAACCGCAGATCAACCTTGGATCTGCCGGGCACGGCAGGATTGATGAGACTCGGGACGGTCAGCGCCACGCGGCCGTCCACGAACACCTTGGCACCGCCGTCGTGGCCCAAGTGTAAACGCCAGACGCCGGAACCCGGCGTCCGAAAGACATTGCCGATATAAACAAGCCCATCCTTGTCCCCGAACAAATCGTGAACACTGATGAAGCCTTCGGGTTGACTCGCGCGAACGGACTTCCACCCGAGCTTGTCGCTGAGCTGGACGCCGCCGGCCCGGATCACGTCTCCCTTTTTGGGCAACAGCCGCGAGACCTTCCATGCGTCCACCTGCGGAGAGACCCACTTGCCGGAGAGATCCACCAGCGGAACATCCGGCGAGACAGGCCCGGCATTGAACAGTTGGATGGGCGGCGTCCGAAAGGTCAACTCCACCACACCGACGTGATTGGTTTTGTCGGGACATTTCTCCGGCAGCCCTTGGATCACCAGCCGGTCAGCCGTTTGCGTAAACGACAATTTCTTGTCGCTAGGATAGAGACGGGCGCCCCGCAGTTTCCAGGTGAGCGCGCCGATGGCCAGTTCGCGGCCCGGCCAGCGTGAGCACCAGAAGTAATACTGCCGGCCCTTCCGGGTCCAGTTGCCCATGCCGGAGGTCAGGGCTCCGGCGCGGTCCACTGGGCCGTAGACAACCCCTCCGTAAGTCTTCAGCCACTGGCCGACTGCTGTCAAACGCTCGACCGCTTCGCGGGGAACGGTACCATCCGGGTGCGGCCCGATGTTCAACAGGAGGTTGCCGCCGTTGGCGGTGCAAGTGCGCAGCATGTCGAGCACTTTGCGGGAGGAAAGCCAGTCCTCGGGAGGCGTTGGCTGCCAGCCCCAGGATCCATTAAAGGTCATGCAGGCTTCCCACGCGCGATCACCGGCGGCCGGCTTGATGTGTTCTTCCGGTGTCCCAAAATCCTCCGGGATTTGTGCGCGGTCATTGATCAGGATGTGCGGCTGCAACTCACGCACCATGGCATTCAGCCGGTAACTGTCCCACGCCTGCGGCGAAGTGAGCGGCCAAGACACGTCGTACCAGAGGATGTCGATCTTGCCGTAGTGGCTCATCAGCTCGCGGACGCAACCCCGCGTGAAATTGACGAACCGTTGCCGCGCGGCTTCTTCCTTGGCGCACCGAATCCCATCCGGGTGATGCCAATCCATCAGCGAATAGTACAAACCGACCTTGAGTCCAACTTCGCGCGCAGCCTCGACATATTCGCGCACCAGATCGCGCCGGGGACCGCGCTGCACGGCGTTGTAGTCGGTCATTTTCGTGTCCCAGAGGCAAAAGCCCTCGTGGTGCTTCGTGGTCATGACCATGTATTTCATGCCGGCGCGTTTGGCCAAGGCGGCCCATTCGCGCATGCAGCGCGGCTTCGGCTTCCAGGTGGCGGCGAGTTTCTCGTACTCCGGCACGGGGATGCGCTCCAAGTTCATGGCCCATTCATTGCGCCCCAACTGCGAGTACAACCCCCAATGAATGAACATGCCGAAGCGCGCCTCTTTCCACCAGCGCCGGCGGCGGGCGCCGGTCCGTTCGACGCGGTCCAGATACGCTTGCTCAACCGGAGTTGGATTGGCCATGGGCATTTCCCGGGGTGGTGATTGGTTCAACGACATAACTTTTCCCAGCCAGTGTCGCCAACTCGAAGACCGGTTCGGTCGTGACTGTGTCGTGTATCCGAACCTTCGTGCCGGCCGGAAATGGGTTGGCAATCCGGCACGGCTGGCCCAGCAGGCTGCGAATCTCCGCGCGTGTGAGCGAGCCATTCCGGAAATCAATACTGACCTCGAAACCGCCGCGCGCCCGCAAGCCGCGCACAAATCCGGTCGGCCAAGCCCGTGGCAGCGCCGGCAACAGACGCAGGAAACCTTCATGGCTCTGCAACAGCATCTCGGCAATCCCGGCGCAACCACCGAAATTGCCGTCAATCTGGAACGGCGGACAATTATCGAATAAGTTTGGCAACGTGCTCTTGCCCAGCAGCAGGCACACGTGCTCGTGGGCCTGTTCCGCCTCACGAAACCGCGCCCAGAAATTCACAATCCACGCCCGACTCCAGCCGACATGTCCCCCACCCGCCGCCAACCGCGCTTCGAGAGACTGGCGCGCGGCGGCCATCAACTCGGGCGTCCCCTCCGTCGTCAATTGGTCGCTCGGGTGGACCCCAAAGAGATGCGACATGTGTCGGTGGCCGGGCCAAGGTTCATCGTAATCCTCGATCCATTCCTGCAGACATCCGCTCCGCGGACTGATCTGGAGGGGCGCGAGGCGCTGGCGGGCCTGCTCCAGTTCGCGTTGGAACGCTTGCTCAGCCGGCGGATGACCCAGGGCCGCGAGCGCCCGCAGACAGTTGGTGAACAGACTGTAGGCAATCTGCAAATCCATCGTCGCGGCATAGGTGAACATGGACTCCGTGCCGTCGCGCTTGCGGAACGTGTTCTCGGGCGAGTGCGAGGGACTGGTGATCAGATGCCCGGCCCCCGCCACGCCCGCCGGTGCTTCCACGAGGAAATCCAACAAGAATTCCGCCGCGCCTTTCAGCAGCGGCCAGCCTTCCCGGCGCAAGAATTCGAGATCACCGGTAAACGCGTAATGCTCCCACAGATGTTGCGCCAACCATGCGCCACCCATCGGCCAGATGCCCCAGACACCATCCATCGGAGTCGTGCAAGCGAAGATGTCCGAGACATGGTGCATCACCCAGCCCCGCGCACCGTAATGCTGCCGGGCCGTGTGCGCACCGGACTTCACACAAGCCGACATCCACTGGAACAGCGGCGTGTGGCATTCGGAGAGATTGGTCACTTCGGCCGGCCAATAGTTCATCTGGATATTGATGTTCGGGTGATAATCGCTGTTCCATGGGGCCTGGAAATGGTGATTCCAAATCCCCTGCAAATTCGCCGGCAACGACCCGGGCCGCGATGACCCCATCAACAGATACCGGCCGTATTGAAAATAGAGCGCCATCAGTGCGGGATCGTTGGCCACGTTCCGCAAGCGTTCGTCCGTCGGCAAGTCTTCGGCCGCCGAATGTCCCAAATCGATCTCGACGCGGCCGTGCAGGGCCGCGTGATCCGCGACATGCGCGGCGCGCAACTCGGCGTAAGATTTTTCCTCCGCCCGGTCCAGCACCGCGCGACAACGCACCGCCGGATCCGCCGAATAATCATCCGGCCCCACATAACTGGTCGCGCCGGCAAGCTGAATGGTCACGGCATCCGCGCCGGTAATCACCAGCGCATTGCGGCGCGTTTCACACTGGCCGCCTTCCAGATGGACACGCGCCTCCGCCTGAAACGTCAGGCCAGCGGCTCCCACCCGGCCCGTCAGAACCAGCCGATTCGCGACCGCCACGTAACTGGTCACGTCTTGGCCACGATCCAACCGGAGCCGATATTTGATTGTCCCCGGTCGATCGGCGGACAGGCGCACGACGAGCACCTGATCCGGCGCCGAGACAAACGCTTCGCGAAGATGCGTGACCGGCTGTGGCCAACCGGCATTCCACCGGAACGATACCCTGTGGATGCCGGTCCTGAGGTCCAATTCCCGCCGGTAGTTCCAATCATCAACGTCCCAGTCGGTCGGGTCTCGCGGCAGTATGTCCAACAGCAAATCCGCCAACGGCTGGTACGACTCAACCTCCGGAGGAATCCCCAGCATCGTGCGCCCGGCCAAGTCGGCCGCTTCCTGATTCTTGCCGGCAAACAACAACTCGCGCACCGCCGGCAACGCCGCGAGCGCGGCTGGATTCGTCCGGTCAATGGAGCGCCCGGCCCAGACGGACTCTTCGTTCATTTGCAGTTGTTCGCGCCAGATGCCGCCAAACACCATCGCCCCCAAACGTCCGTTGCCAATTGGCAGCGCCTCCATCCACGCGCCGGCCGGCTGCCGATACCATAACGAATTGTTCATCGAGATTGATTCTTACGAGAGGGCAATGACCGGAACATGGTTCAATGGGCACGCGGTTCTCTCCAGTGCGTAGAGGTGACCGGTCGCAGTATCGAATTCCAGAATCTCATCAACGCCGGCCGGGCGTTCCAACACGACGGCGGCCTGATCCAAATCCCGGACGCGCACCGCGGTCGCGCCGAACGGATTCACCACCCGACAGCGCTGGCCGCGCAGACTCTGAATCAGCGCATACGGAACGTGGCCGTCGCGGAACTCACTGCTCACCAGAAACGCGCCGCGAGCGCGGAGCGAATGGAATGCGAAATGTCCCGTCAGCGGCGTCGCCGGGAACAACCGGAGATCGCCGGCATGCGACTGGAGCAGCATTTCCGTGATGATCGCCGACGGGAAGGCCGACCCCGCATCCACCGCAAAGGGTGAGTGCCCATCCTCGGCACCGATATCCGGCGGGTCGCCGCGGTTGATGTTGCCCGCCTCTGGAATCGTTTCCAGATGACCGAGGATTTTCGCCATGTAGTCGCGATCCCCCATGCGGGCGGCAGCCAGGAAGGGAAAACACCGGTCCCAGGTATCCAGCGGTTGGGGGCCGCCAAGCCATTGGTCATAGGTGGCCCGCGCCTGCTTCCGCTCCTCTTCGCCACCGTGCCAGGCATCAATTTCATCCCCCACGGTGATGGGCCAAGTCTCGAAGAGCGTCGGGTGCATGAACTGCCGCGCCCCGCGCTCGAACCAATCCTCGGACGGCTTCCAAGTACCGTCCGGCCAGACCGGCAGCGGTGCCAGCCGCTCGGCGGCATTCCGCCAGTCGATGGCGAGATCCGCATCCACGCCCAGAATAACCGCCGCCTGGGCCGCGTTCCGCAGGGTCAACCGGAACATGGTCAGGTCCACCACACTATTGCGCATGAAGTCCTCCAGGCCTTCGCACCAGGAGTCGTACTCGTTATAGCGCGAGGGAAATATCACCAGCCGGCCCTGCAAGTCCTCCTGGAGATAGGCGCGGTAGAACGTGGCCACATCCTTCAGCAGCGGATAGCCGACCGCGCGTAGGAACTCCAGGTCGCCGGTGAAGTCGTAGTAATCCCAACAGCACTTCACGGCCTCGCCCCCGGTCGCCACGCTCATCGGCGTCGAATTGTAGATGCCGGCGCAAGAAACCGGCTCGCCCGTGAAACTCATGCCGAATGGGAAGGCAACCCCCGGCAACTCGTAAAATTTCGCGGTGGCGGAACGCATGCGTTCCGCTGTGCGTCGCACGACGGCGATCCACGGTTCCATCAGCTCGGCATGATTCGTGGGGAGCAATCCTAGGTTGTACTTCGTTTCCTCGTAACCCAGCGTGAAAGATCCCCAGTTGAGGTAATTCCCCTTGCGCCAAGGCGCGCCGTACGCGGGACAGACCTTGCCGGGGCGGCGGGCAGAACCCGCCTTGTAAAGCCCCCAGTACCAGGAGCGCTCGGACATGCCCTTGGGCAGCGCGACCCAGGAGCGGTTCCAATACCGGTTCCACCACGTATTGTGTTCGGAGGATATCGTGCCATATCCAACCGCGAGGGCGTGCTCGAGGCGGCGGCGCGCTTCCGCCACCGTATCGGCGGCATCGCGGGAACTGACCACGGTCACATAGATCGTCAGCGGTCCGTCCTGCGGACGCCCCCGCGCCCGGAGGTCGCCAGCATCCACGGAGTATTGCAGCCCCTTGATATCCGAAGCCACCATCACCGTATAGAATTCGTCACCCGGCAGCGGCATGGAGAACCAGCCGAACCGCCCGTCGGTCTCTGCATGCGGACGGTACTGCCGGTCGAACTCGTCCTGCGAGACACCCCGCTGGCGGGCCAGATCGGACAACTCGGCCGGGTCACGACCAAGCTCAAACCGGACCATGCCCATATTATTGATCTCTTGCGGCGGGCGCAACCGGACGGCGATGACCTCCTCCAAACGCGAGGCGATGGACTGAATCCAGAACGGGCCACCGTCCACCCCGTTCTGGTAGACACTGAATTCCGTCGAGACGATAGCCTGAGCCATGTTGGCGTATTCCTTGACGTTGTAGAACGTGCCGGACCGGCAAAGCTGGAGCGTCAGCCGCGCGCAGGTCGACGGCACCGGCTCCGCTTGGCGAATCTGTTCGCCGTGATGGCGGATGGCGTGCTTCACCGAGACGTCGCCGGCCGCCACACGCCGCCGAATCTCGGCCAGCGTCAAACCCGCGGGATAGGGATCGGGCAGCGGCACGTTATCCCACCAGACATCGTTCTTGGCAATATGCAGCGTGTAGTTGTCGGGATACCCCATGATGGCGGCGCCAATATCGCCATTGCCGATCGGCAACGCCTTGCGCCAGTCCAGCGTGGACCCTGGCCGGTCGATATTGTTGATGCCGCACCGCCACACCGGATCGCACTTCACCCGCAGGAAGCGGGCGCTCATGGTTTCTTCCGGCAATTCGGTGAGCAACCCCCGGTTGGGCTGCGCATACCGCAAGGCTTGGCGCGGTTGGAGCTGGTTGTCAGGCATAGTCAGATTTCCTCTTCACACGTGGATGTTGCGACGCTAGCGCATCCCGGTCGTTCGCACCTTGATTATTTCATCAGCTTATAGCACAATCTGCGCATGGCGCACGCCCCGCGAATTGAGCAGATCAGCATCGCCAAAGCCTTCCTGAATCGGCCGCCCTTCATTCACGTGATGCACGGCATGCTGGATGGCCGGTCCCTGCCCGTTCACCGGCACAACTTTTCGGAAATCGTGTTTGTGCTCGGCGGCGAATGCGTCCACATCGAAAACAACACCTCGTACCAGGTCCGACCCGGCGATGTCTTAACCATTCTGGGTGCCGCTTCACACGGCTTCACCAACACCCGCAAGTTCGAAATCTGCAACGTTGCGTTCCAGCCGCGCGTCTTGGCAGCCTACGCCGCCATGCTGAGTTGCTTGCCGGGGTATCAGGCACTGTTCCAACCACCCCCGCGCACGAGCCGCCGCCCATCGCCGCGGGAACCGTTCCACCTCCCACCGGATGAACTCGGGCCAATCCTGAAATTACTCCACAACATGGAGCAAGAATGGCTGGGCAAACGGCCGGGCTACGAAGCACTCATTACCGGCTCATTCCTCCAGTTGATTGTCGCACTGTCGCGGGCCGGTTCCGGCTGGGGCAGACGCCAGGAAGTCGGCCAGAACCCGTGCGTGGCCACGACCATTCAATTCCTGGAGCAGCACTACGCCGGCCCGATCACGCTGACCGCGCTCGCCCGCAACGCGCATACGTCGGTGACCAGCCTGCTGCGGACCTTCAAGCAAGCCACTGATATGACTCCGATTGACTACCTCATCCACCTGCGCCTCCGCAAAGCCTGTGAACTCATGGCCAACCCCTCCCTCCCAATCAAGGAGATCACTTTCAAGGTCGGGTTCTCTGACAGCAACTACTTCGCCCGGCAGTTCCGCAAGGTCATGGGCATGAGCGCCAGCGAGTTCCGCCACGGGCAAGGACGCAAGGCCTATCGCCGGGAGAAACTGGTTGCCAGCGCGTCCGGCCAGAGCGGACGCCGCCGAGTGTCCCGACAACTTCGAGTCCTTGCCCCTGCTTGACCGGGGAATGGCTTGAGAGCCCCAATGGAAAACGAAACTGCTGGTCAATGAAACTGAAAGCCACGCGATGGTCGCGAGGACTGGGCATCTGAGAAATGTCAGGATCCATGGCATGCACGGAATCACGCATGAAGATTACGCCACTCACACGCGCAGAAGTCCAAACAGTTGTTGAAGGTCGCGGTTGTGCGCCGCGGGTGCCGGTGTTGTTGCATCAGTGGACGTATCCCGATGCTTTTGGTGACCGGGCCGCCCAAGTGCAAGCCATCCTGGATCAATATCCACAGGATGCCCAGGTGATCGCGTACCGGCCCCCGGATATTTATACCGGCCTCCCCGACGACCCGGAGTATCGTTGGGTGAATTATGACAAACCGGTCGACACCGGCGTTGAGCGTGGCCTTGATGAACAGGCGGCCATCGGCGACTGGTCGCAACTGGATGGTGTCATCGCCCATTTCCCCAATCCCGACTATCCAGGATTGTTTCCATCCAATCCGGCCGACGACGGGCGTTATCGGATTGCGCACTGGTGGTACGGCCACTTTGAGCGCCACTGGTCGTTACGGGGGATGACCAATGCGCTGATGGACTACTATACCGACCCGGATGCGGTTCACCGATTGTATCGCGCGTATACCGATTTCTGCCTCCGGTTGATTGAGCGCGCCAAACATGAGCTCAAGGCCGATGCCATCTATTGGACGGACGACCTCGGCACGCAGACCGGGACGTTCTTTTCACCAGAGATCTTCAACATATTCTTCCGGCCCTACTACGTCGAAATCATCGATAAGGCGCACTCACTGGGGATGCATGCGTGGCTGCACACATGCGGCAACGTGGAGCGGTTCTTGCCGGGTTTTATTGAAATGCGCTTGGATGTCATTCACCCGATTCAGAAGTATGCGATGGATGAAATCAAGATTGCCCGTGAGTTTGGTGGAAAGCTTTCCTTTTGGGCCGGCTTCGATGTGCAACGGATCATTCCGTACGGGACACCGGAAGAGGTCCGGCGCGAGGTGCGGCATCTCATGGATACCTACGCGCGCGCGGATGGCCGCTTCCTGCTGACGGCCGGCAACGGAATCACACCGGATACACCGATTGCCAGTCTCGCTGCCTTGTATGACGAAGCTTATTCGTATGGTGCGATTGTCGGCAAACGACTAACGCATCACCCGGGGCAATCCACCCGCCAATGACCGGCGCGGTTGCGTGGGCATGGCCCCACCCATGATGGCGGAAATGTCGGCTGGATGCGGATTGAGCTTGGCGCGGGGCCGCCCTTGAGCGGGACGTTGCCGGCGGGTGCATCTCGTCACTGCCGCCATGACAGGCGACGCAGCGGATTGGGCGGGATGCCTGTCGTGTAGGTATCCCGCCGCGGGCATGGTTGCGACTCCCCGAACGGCGGGATACCCCGAAACGACACGAGGCATCCCGCCCTACAAAACCGGCGGCAGTGACGAGCGACGTTGACGGTGGTCGGGTCGGTTTTCGCTTCCCACCACCCCCGGTTTGCTGCTACTGGTGGCATTGGAGGAACACATGAGTTTCATCGCGACGATCTTCGGCGGCGGTTCACAGGACAACACCGATGCTCACAAGCGCAAGACGATTGTGGCCATTGTGGCGGTTGTGGTCATCATCGGCTCAATCGGCTGGCTGGCGAGGACAATGCTGCCTACTACCCCGAAGATCAACTTGGCACCATTTATCGGCGTTGGCGAAACCTTGGCCGAACAGACCGCCAAGGTGCTCAGTGGTCATGGTCGAATCGTAGTGCTCCGGGAGTCCGTCCATTTGACCGAAAGCGTCGTGATCAAAAGCCAGTGGAAGGCGTTCCAAGACAGTCTGAAGGCCAACAGCAACATTGAGATTGCGGCCGTTGAAAACATCAAGATGACCGAGCAGAACCCCGGAATCACCATCACGCGCGAGGAATTCGATACCCTCCTGAAAAAGTATTCCACCGTGAATGCGATCGTTTCATTCGTCGGCCTGCCAGAGGAGGACCTTTCAAGGCCGGACGTGCCAGCCGGTCCGACTCCGAAAATCATCGCCTATTTCTATGCCTCGTCCCCCGCAAAACAATTCTTCGCAAATGGCAGTGTCACCGTGATAATACGTCCGCGCCTGATGGCGGAAGTAAACACGGGCGCTACTCCCAAGTCGCCTCGCGAGTGGTTCAACAAGTATTACCAAGTCTTCGACGAGTCCAATTACCAGACGATGCCGGAGTGAGTGGCCGTCTCCCGGTTCCGGTTTCCGGACTTGATGACGACTACCCCGCGCTCGCCGGCAAGTATCCTCTCGCAAGATTGCGGTCTCCCTGTGGTTGCCGATGGCAAGCCAGTACCCGCTCAGATTATGCTATAATTCGATGATATCGTTAAGGCCGAAGCCAGCACCGCATGGTATGGTCACCCAGTTAAGGCCGGGATTAAGACTCGTGATCAACAACGCACGACAATGTCCATTCCGTTGTAACACCGCAGGTTCGGTGGGGGCGCTCACCCTCCGGGAAGCAGGCAATATCATCAACGCACCCAGGGATCCGAAAGCAGTCGAGGTCAAAATCAAACACTCAGTCAAATTGCAGCCGGGGTTTTTACGGTTTGTGCTCCCTGTGTGTTTACTGCTGGCGGCGGCAGTGCCGAAAATGCATGCGGCGACGGCGACTTGGACCAATTACGTCACCACGCTTTCCGACTACTGGACTAACAGCGTCAATTGGAATCCGGTGACTGTCCCCGGCGCGACTGCCAATAACGACGCACATATGACCAATGACGTGGCGCTCACGTACACCAACATCCTCAATTTCGGATTGTCCGCTGCCATTCGCACCAATTCGCTTGTCAACCCCTCTGGTGAAGCATGGCTGGTTGTTACGAACAATGCTGCAGGGACAGGGGTGAACCTCACCAATACGGTCTTCGTTTTGAACAGCGGCGGGCGACTGCAAATCGACAGTGGCGCGGTGGTCACCGGGATTACTACGTTCACTTGGTTGGGCACCAATGGCGCCATCTATCTCAACAACGGCGGCAAGCTGTTCACAGCCGCCGCGGTCACCATCGGCAACGGCATCTCGAATGTCCAGGCCACCGTCAGCAGCCTCAGCCCCACGGGTCAGGGCGGTACCTGGAATTACCTCGGTCTGGGCCTGACGGTTGGCTCCGGGGCATCCACCGGCACTGTGCTGAACGTCACTGGCGGGATCCTTACCAATACCGGGGTTGTCACCGTCGGCAGCGGCACTGCCAGCGCGTTCAATCGGATGACCGTCACCAACGCCACGCTGTTCAGCACCGGACTCGCGGTCGGCTCCAACTCCTCGAACAATCAGCTGTCGGTGTTGTCCGGTGCGACGTGGAACATGCTGAACAACGCGGGGACCATCGGCGGCATCGGCGCAGCCGCGACCGGCAATGTCTTGATGATCAATGGCGGCACCCTCACCAACCTTAACCTCCTCTATGTCGGCAATGGTGGAGCCAAGCAGAACAGCCTGGTCCTCACCAATGGCGGCAAACTTTTTCTCACGCTAGATCTCACCGTTGGCGGCAATGGCCTGAACCACAGCAACAGTGCGACCATTGGCGGCGTCGGTGCAGAGGTTACGCTTTCCGCCTCTCGAAACATAGTGGTCGGCATGGCTGGCGGCGCCAGCGGCAACACGCTGACCGTCACCAATGCCAAAGTCTTCGGCATTTTGCACGTCGGCGGACGAGGGGACTTTGGTGCGGGTAATGCCGTTACAAACAACACCGTGATCCTCTACACCAACACGGTTTGGAATAATAATGGCGGAACCCTGACCATTGGAGGCGCTCCCTCGTCGATTAGCAACTCACTGGTCATCAATGGTGGTGTGCTGACCAATGTCAGCAGCGGGGGCGTCAGCGTTATCGGTCATAACCAGGCTGTTCCCGGCTCCCCGACCTTTGGCAACAGTCTGACGGTCAGCAATGGCGGCCGGTTATACATCCCTGGCGGGCTCACGGTGGGGAACTATGCAGGGGCCAGTAACAACGCCTACAACGTGGGCGGCCTCGGCGCGATGAGCACCGTGTCCCACCAAGGGATCACTGTGGGCAACTCGGGTGGCTCCGGCAACACGCTGACCGTGACCAATGCCTATATGTTCGCTGGGGGAACGGGACAGCTGAATATTGGCTGGGGTTCCAGCACCAACAACAGCGTCTCCGTCTTGGCGGATGGCACTCTCAATTTGGCCAACAGCTACATCTACATCGGTTTCAGCGGTAGTAGCCCTTTCAACAACCAGATGATCGTCAACGGGGGCACCGTCACCAACGTCAATACCGTTGCCTTGGGCCAGTCTGTGGCGGGGTACAACGGCAGCCTGACAATCTCCAATAACGGCAAATTCTTTGGCGGAGCGGTCTACGTCGGCAACACCGCCGGTTCGACCAACAACAGCTACAATGTCGGCGGCTTCGGCCTGCCCAGTTTCGCCTCCAATCAATTGATCAGCGTCGGCGCGGTCGCCAATGCCAACAACAACCGGCTGACGGTGACCAACGCCACCTTGCTCAGCGGCGCCACCACAATCGGCAACGGCTCGTCGAGCAACACCGTCACCGTCCTGAGCGACGCGACCTGGAACCTGCTCGCCGGCAATCTCACCGTCGGCAGCGGCACGGCGACCGGTAACGTCCTGACGATCAACGGCGGCGGCGTCCTCGAAGCCAGCGGACTCGTCACCGGCACCGGGGCCGGCAACCTCATCACCAACTTCGGCGGCGTCTTCCAGTTCACCACCGCCACGCCGACGATCAACACCAACGGCAATGCCGGCGGCAGCATCTTTCTCAGCGGCGGTACGATCGCCTTTCGCAACGTCAGCAGTGGGCTGAACCTCACGAACAACACCGACACCGCCCGGCTGGGGCGGCTGACGTACAGCGGCGACAACACGCTGCGGTTGAATAATTCGACTGCGACCAACACCGTCGTCGGTGGCTACACGTTCCAGACCGGCGGGGCGTTCAACAACTACAACCGGCTCGAAATGATCGGCGCCACCAACGCCATCACCGGCACCGGTGTCACGATTGGCAGTGGCGGCTCGTTCCTCGCCAGCAACACGGTGGCGACGTTCAGCGGGGTGTTCACTAACCACAGCGCGAATGCCCGGCTCATCGACAGTGCGGTGAACTTTACCAACGGCCTGCACGTGGCCGGCACGCTCAGCCTCGTCAACAGCTACGTCAAAGGCGGCGGGACCAAGACGATTGACGGGTCGGGTCGGATCGAAGGCAACGGCACGATTGTTGGCGACGCGACAGTCTCGGGTGTGATTGCGCCCGGTTTCGGTCCCGGCACGTTGGTGTTCAGCAACAACCTGACGTTGGCCGGCAGCTATCAGGCAGACTTCGGCGACGGCGGCAACGATCAACTCATCGTGGTGGGGGATCTAACTTTGACAGGAGCGACGCTGGATCTGACTGTCGGCGGTGGCTTGACCGGCGCGGCGTATGTGATTGCGAGTTACGGGGATTTGTTTGGGACGTTCAGTGTCACCAACGGGATGCCGGTGGGGTACACGTTGGATTACAACTACAACAGCGCGAATCAAATCGCGATTGTCGTAATACCGGAGCCAGGACCACTTGCTTTAGTCGTCTTTGGGCTTGTGGCACTGGGGACGATCACCCATTACCGCCGGGCCCGATTGTAAGCTGATTGGGCGCGTCTTAGCTCCACTTTTGAGTCTGATGGGCGAGGGCGCATATTGACACTGCCGCCCGGTTCATGGTTCCACTCCGGTGAAGACCCAAATCTGGATCGCGGGCGCCCCTCTGGTTGCCGATGGCAAGCCAATACCTGCTCAGATTATGCTATAATTCGATGATATCGTTAAGGTCGAAACCAACACCACATGGTATGGTCACCCAGTTAAGGTGGGGTCAAGGCTCGTGATCAACAACGCACGACAACGTCCGGTTCGTTGTAACACCGCAGGGTCGGTGCGAATGGGGCTCGGTTCGGTGGGGGCGCTCACCCTCCGGGAAGCAGGCAATATCGTCAACGCACCCAGCGATCCGAAAGCAGTCGAGGTCAAAATCAAACACTCAGTCAAATTGCAGCGGGGGGTTTTACGTTTTGTGCTCCCCGTGTGTTTGCTGCTGGCGGCAGCAGTGCCGAAAATGCATGCGGCGACGGCGACTTGGACCAATTACGTCACCACGCTTTCCGACTACTGGACCAATAGTGTCAATTGGAATGCCGCGACCTATCCCGGGGGGCTGGCAAATGATGAAAGTGCGTATCTAACGAATCCGGTCGGTGTTGCCTACACCAATATTCTTGATTTCAATTTCAACCGCCGGATTGCCACGTTGGCCATCTCGAACACCCTCGGCGAGGCTTGGCTGATCGTCACCAACGCCACGCTCACCAACACCACCTTCGCCCTCAACAGCGGCGGCCGGCTGCAAGTTGACTCCGGCGGGATTTTCAGCAACACCGGCACGGCGTTCACTTGGTTAGGCACCAATGGCGCAATCTACCTCAACGATGGCGGTAAGCTGTTCACGGCCGCCGCGGTCACCATTGGCACCGGCAGCAGTATGACCGGCCTCGTCACCAGCACCAGCGGCGCCGGTAATGGCGGCGTTTGGAATCTCCTCAACCAGACCTTGACGATTGGCTCAGGTGTGGCCGGGGTGGGCAATGTCTTGACGATCGATGGCGGCATCCTCACCAACATGCAACTTCTATATGTCGGCAACAGTGGAGCCGCGCGAAACAGCTTGGTCGTCAGCAATGGCGCCAAACTTTCGCTCACTTTCGATCTCTATGCCGGCGGCAACGGCCTGAACCGCAGCAACAGCGTCACCCTTGGCGGTCTCGGTGACGTGGTCACAGTTTCCGCTGGTCGAGCGGTAGTGGTTGGTCAAGGGAACGGTGCCAGCTACAACACGCTGACCGTCACCAATGCCAATGTCTTCGGCTTTTTACACCTCATCCGTCCCGACAATGGATCTGGTGGTACAAATAACACCGCGACCCTCTACACCAACACCCTTTGGAATGGCAACAGCGGAACTCTGAACGTTGGATCCGTTCCCCAGTCGGTCAGCAACTCACTCGTCATCAATGGCGCTGTCGTGAGCAATCTGAGTGCGAGCGCCGCCAGCGTTGTCGGTGGTAATCTCGGGTCGTTTGGCAACAGTCTGACGGTCAGCAATGGCGGTCAGCTCTACTGGCGTAACAACCTCGTGATTGGGAACTTGGCGGGTGCCAATAGCAATGCCTACAACGTGGGCGGCCTCGGCGCGATGAGCACCGTCTCCAACGCCACGTTAATTATTGGCGTGTCGGGCGGCTCCGGCAATACGATGACCGTGACCAATGCCAACCTGTTCAGCGGGAGCTCGGTCGCCATTGGCCAACAAGGGTCGAGCAACAACAGCGTCTCCGTCTTGGCGGGCGCTACTTGGAATATATTCAACAACGGCATCAACATCGGCCACAGCACCACCCCCAACGGGAATGTCAACAACCAGATGACGGTCAACGGAGGCACCGTTACCAATGCCGGAACGGTGATCCTTGCCAATGCTGCGCTGGGGTTCGGCAACAGCCTGACGATCTCCAATGGCGGTAAGTTCTTTTCCAGCTCAGTCCTCGTCGGCAACTTCGCCGGTTCCACCAACAATAGTTACAACGTCGGCGGCTTCGGCTTGTCCAGCACCGTCTCCAACGGCGCGATCACCGTCGGCATTGCCAAGGCCGGCTTCAACACGATGACCGTCACCAACACCACGCTCCAGAGCGGCGCGGTGACCATCGGCAGCGGCTCATCGAACAACACCGTCACCGTCCTGAGCGACGCGACCTGGGACATGCTCGCCGGTGCCCTCACCGTCGGCGCCGACGCCGCGACCGGCAACGTCCTGCGCTTGGAAGGCACCGCCGCCATCATCAACATCGGCACCTTGCGCCTCACGAACAATCTCAACCAGATCCGCTTCAACGGCGGCACGCTGAGTATGACGGCCGCGTTTGTAAGCAACCAGGTCTTCACAGTCGGCGACGGCACGCAACGCGCCACGCTCGATGCCCTGGCGGGCGGCATCAACACTTTCGGCAGCGGCCTGTTGATCTCCAGCAACGCCACGCTCCAAGGCGTTGGCACCATCCGCGGCACCACGATCCTCACCAACGGCGGTGTCATTGCCCCCGGCAACAGCCCCGGCACCATCAACGTCCAGGACATGATCTGGTACGGCGGCGGCATCTACAGCAACGACGTCATCAATTTCACCAGCGGTCCCGGCGTGGGCTGGGACTACATCAATGGCGCCGGCTCGCTGGTGTTCAGTAACAACGCCGCGAACTTCATCATCCGCCTCGATAGCGGCGGCGGACCGGCGGCCAACTTCGACAGCAGCCTCGACTACGCACTGGTCATTGCCGGCTTCGCCAATGGCATCACCAACTTCAACTCGATCACGGTGGACACCAGTGCGTTTGCAAATCCCTTCGGCGGCAGCTTTGGCACGATGGTCAGCGGCACGAACCTCTACCTGACCTACAACGGCCTCAGCGTAACTCCGAACTTCACCTGGACCAACGCCGTCAGCGGCTCGTGGAGTTCCAACGAAGTCTGGTTGGGCGTTGCGGCCCCACCGACCAACGGCAGCGCGGCGCAGGTGCTGCAATTCAACGGCGGCGGCAGCACCGCGTACATCGCCACCAACGACCGCACGAGCACCGGAATCTCCGGCATCTTCACCAACAACAAGATCGTGTTCAACAGCACGGCCAGCGCCACCAATGTTCTGGCCGGGGCGACGCTGACCTTTATCGGCAGCGACGCCGGCCTCTATCAGCAAGCCGGCGGGGCCTTCATCGTCAGCAACGCGATTGTCATGGCGGGAAACATGGTGGTCCGTGGCTCGGGTTCAGGCACCGTCATCCTGACCAATACCATTACCGGCACCGGCCAACTCACCAAACTGGGCACCGGCTTCGGGCTGGTCTTGCATGGCTCGAATAGTTTTGCCGGCCCGGTCCTGGTCAACGGCGGCACCCTGACGCTGCAGAACCAGTACGCCCTCGGCATGAACAGCATCACCGTCAGCAATGGCACGGTGTTTGTTAACACGGGGTCGCAGTTCAACTTTGGGTTTGGGACGAGTCAACAGAACTTGCTAATCACCGGGGCCGGTTCCACATGGACCAACGGCAATGCACTGACGGTCGGACGAATTTCCGGTGCGAGCCAATCGCTCAGCAACTCCCTGACAGTGGATAACGGGGCCTCGTTGCGGGTGGCGGGTGGAATTCGCGTCGGCGAAGGTGCATCGGCGGTGTTTGAGAGTATGTTCAACAGCCTGATCGTCACCAACGGTGGCCAGGTCTTTAAGACGGGTACCGCCGGCAGTTATGTCGGTGACACCGCCTCGAGCAACTTGGTCAAGATTGTCGGCGGCGGGACAGTCGGGACGACTTCGGTCTGGAACAACGGCGGCGGCAGCACATTCTATGTCGGCTATGCCGGTGGGACCGGCAATCGGTTGATCATTGATGGCAACGGCGTCACCGGCGGAGCGCTGTTGACCAACCTCACGGCGGCTACGGCGTTGGTGGTCGGTGACAACACCACGCGCGGCAGCGGCGGCAACAGTCTGGTCATTACCAATGGCGGACGACTGATTGTGGGCGGAGCCGCAATCATTGGCAATGGCGCCTCGAACAATTTGGCTACAGTCAGCGACAATGGGAGTTGGAACAACGGCAACCAGAGCCTCACCATCGGCTCCGGCGCCGCGACCGGCAACGTGTTGCGGGTGGGCGCGGACGGGGTGGTGACCAACATCAGCACGCTGGTCATCGGGACCGGCGCGGCGCGCAGCAATGTCGTACAGTTAAGTGGCGGCACGGTTTGGGCCACTTCGGTGATTGCCACCAGCGTTGGCAACCGGGTAGCCTTCGACGCCGGCACGTTGGGCGCCGGCACCTTGACCTACAGCAACAGCGCCGCGTTGGTGGTGGGCGACGGCAGCAGCGCGGCCACGCTCATCCTGGGCAGCGGCAACCATAGTTTCCAGCAGGGAATCGAACTCCGCAATAACTCGTATCTCAAAGGCACCAACAACGCCACCCTCGGCGCGCTGATCACCAACACGTTGATCAGCGGCGCCATCGCCATCGGCGCCGACGCCGGCAACACCTTCACCATTAACGGCCCGATTGTGGGCACCGCCACAACACTGACGAAGCAGGACGGCGGCACCGTGGTCCTGAGGGGCACCAACACCTACACCGGCACCACCCTCGTCAATGCCGGCACGCTGACGATTGGCAACACCGCCGGCACCGGGATCAGCGCCGCGCCGGTCACGGTCAGCGGGGGCAATTTCGTGGTCAACAACACCGGCGCCACCAGCACCGGCCTCGGCGTCGGGCTGACGGTCTCCAGCGGCAGCGCATTCATCACCAACACCGCTGGCACCGGCGTGGCCGCCAACGTCGCGGTCAACGGCGGTAATCTGTTCGTCAACAATACCGGCGGCACCGCCGTCAGCGCCGGCCAGACTGTGACCATCGGCGGCGGCACGGTGGCCGGCAATGGCTCGATCGCCGGTGCGGTGGTGCTCAACAGCGGTGGGACGCTGACGGCCGGCAATAACAGCATCGACACACTGACGATGGGCAGCCTAAACCTCAACGGCGGGAATCTCGTGGTCGGGTTCAATAACTTCACCGGCCAGACTAACGACCAGTGGACGGTGACCGACAGCGGCGGGTTGACGATCAACGGCGGCACGGTGCTGCTCTACACCAATAATTCGACGGTCACGTTCGACCAGGTCGGCACGTACCAGCTCATTGGTTACAGCGGCAGCATCGGCGGGCCTGGCGTCGCCGGGTTGAGCGTGGGCAACCCAACCGGCAACCGCACCTACACCTTCAGTGAGTTGGGTGGCTATGTGATCCTGGGAATCGGCGGCACCGGGGTCGGCTGGAATCCCGGCTACCCCTTAGGCGATACGTGGTGGACCAATGCCGCCAACTGGGGCGGCGGTGGCGGCCCGGCGCCAGTGGCGGGGGAGCAACTTTTGTTCGATGGGAACGTGAAGCGCAACAACACGAATAACTTTGCCTCGAATACCCAATTCGCGGGCATCGTGTTTGCCAACTCGGCTGGCGCGTTCGTCCTCAACCCGATGGCGGCCGGCACCAACGTGGTCAACCTCACCGGCAACGTCGTCAACTACAGCGGTAATCAGCAGACAATCAATCTGCCGCTGGTGCTGGACGGCGCCACGCGGGCGTTCAACACCCTCAATGGGAACATCGTTGTCAACGGTGCAATCAGCGGGTCCGTTCCCACAGCGGGGTTGCTCAAGCAGGGCAGTCAGCGGCTGGAACTGACCGGGGTCAATACCTACTCCGGCAACACCGACATTCAGAATGGCGTGCTGCGCGCCACCCATGGCGTGGGTCTGCCGACAGCAAGCAATCTCAGGTTCAACGGCGGCGTCTTTGAGAGCGCCGGTAATTTCACGCGGGCGACCGGCACGGTGGCGGGCGCGGTGCAATGGACCGGCAGCGGCGGGTTCAGCGCCTATGGTGGAACGTTGACGGTCAATCTCAGCAGCGCCGCGCCGCTGACGTGGGGGAGCGGGGCGTTTGTGCCCGGCGGCAGTACCTTGAAGTTCAGCTCAGCGGATGCGAACAGCACGGTGGTCTTTGTCAATCCGCTTGATTTGAATGCCGCGGTGCGGACGATTGAGGTGGCGAACGGGAGCACGTGGGTGGACGCGGATCTGACGGGAATCGTTTCCGGCGGGGTGGGCGGGCTGACCAAGACCGGCACGGGGACACTCCGGTTGAGTGGCAACCAGACCTACAGTGGCGCGATCAGTGTCAACAGCGGCGGGTTGATTGTAAATGCGTCGATCTCGGGTGGCGCGGACTTGAGCTTGGCCAGCGGAACATCTCTGTCCGGCACTGGCACGCTTGGGCGGGTGATCAGCGGTGCTGGAACAGTCGCGCCCGGCAGCAGCCCCGGCATCCTGACGGTGAACCAAGTGAATCCGGGTGGCGGCTTGGACTTCAACTTTGAGTTTACGAACATTGGCTCACCGAACTACACAGCGCCCGGCGCGAGTCTGAATGATGTGTTACGCATCACGAACAGCACACCATTCACGACGGCGCTGGGATTGGGCAATACGGTGAATCTGTACGTGAGCGGCGTGACGTTGACACCCGGTATCACGAACTGGTTCCGGGGCGGGTTCTACACCGACACGGCTGCGAACTTCGACGGCTCGATCACCAACGCCACGTTCAACTGGTATTTCAATAACGCCTTGCAGGGTGCCCCACTCGTGGTGCGGACAGTGGATGAAACGTCCACGCCCACACAATTCGGTGGAATCAATGGCTGGGTGATGGAGTTTGGTGTGCCAGGCGAAACCGTCGTGACTTCGGTGATTCCCGAACCGAACGTGCTGATGTTCTGGCTCAGCGGCGCCGTGGTGGTCTATGCAGCTCGCCGCCGCGGTCGCCGGCAGCAAAGCTAAACCAGCGCGACGCCAATCTCGGCAATATTATGGCGGTGCACCGCCAGCGGATGCCCGGCAAAAACGCCACACCCGGCTGAATGAAATGGGAATACTTCAGAGCTCCATCGCGAAAACGCGGGCGTGGAATCACCAGATCGATGGCCAGCTGGCGCATGCTCAGATCATGCTACTAATAGATGAAATCGTCGAGGCCGGAGACTGTCGCCGCATGGTAGCTTATCTTGGATCATTAACGAAGCCGGCAGATCCAACTTGAGATGCATGACAATCCCGTAATTGAGCTCGCGCGGAACGGAGCGCTGAAGGTTACCGTGCGGGCGCGCTCCGGCGCTCCGGCGGCCGAAGAATATGCCGCCGAAGAATTGCGCCGCCACCTGCAGGAAATGACAAGGGCCGGCCCCTGCCGGCGTTTCCGGTTTCACGCGGCCCCACATCGGATCTTCATCAACGATCGGGAAGCTGCCGCCCAGTCCGGTCTTGATGTGCCTGCCGACTTGGGTGTCGAGGAGTTCCTGATCGCAACGCAGGGCCCCGACCTGCACGTCCTGGGTGGCGGGCCACGGGGCGTGCTCTACGGTGTCTATCACTTGCTCGAATCACTCGGCTGCCGGTGGTTCACACCCGAGATCAGCCGCATCCCGAAACGCCGAACCCTCCGGCTCGCGCCGCTGTCCGTGCGGGCGAAACCGGCATTCGAGTATCGCGACAATTTCAACTGGGACACCGGCGACCCCGTCTGGCGAGTCCGGAACCGATTCAACGGGTGGCACACCCCCCTGCCCGACTACATGGGGGGCCAGGTGACCTACGGGGACGGGCTGTTCGTGCACACGCATTTCAGTCTCGTGCCGCCGGAACTCTTGTTCGACCAGCATCCGGAATTCTTCGCCATGCAGGGCGGTCGCCGCCGGCGCGATGCTGGCCAATTGTGCATGAGCAACCGCGAAGCCATGCGCGTGGCGGCGGAGGAGGTCCTGCGTCGCATGCGGGCAGAGCCGCGAGCGACGATCTTTTCCGTGTCCCAGATGGACGGCGGCGGATACTGCGAATGCCCGGACTGCAACGCGGTGGCCGCCGAGGAAGGCGCACAGAGCGCCAACGCGCTGCGGTTCGCCAATGCCGTGGCGGAAATCACCAGCCGCGAGTTTCCCGATAAGTTGATCGATACCCTGGCCTACGGATGGACCGTGGACGCGCCCCGGCACACCCGCCCGCATCCGAACGTGCGTGTGCGGCTGTGTTCGATCGCCACCTGTCTGGCGCATCCGCTGGGCACGTGTGCGGACGACGGCAGCGGCTTGGCCGGCAATGGCGCTCAGTTCCTGCGCGCTTTGGAGGCTTGGGGACGGATGACGAATCAACTTCACATCTGGCACTACTGCACGGATTTCTCCCATTCGGTGCTGCCAGTGCCGAACTTCGAAGAGTTGCAGGGGAATATCGCCTTGTTCAAACGTCATAAGGCGTATGGGATTTTCATGCAGGGGTTCGGCGACGAGGGCGGCGGTGCCGAGTCTCAGCTACTGCGCGGGTATCTCATCGGCAAGTTGCTGTGGGATCCAAAAACGCCCCTCTGGTCAACCGTGGACGACTTTCTTGGCGGTTGCTACGGCCGTGCCGCCACGCCGGTGCGCCGCTACTACGACATCTATCATCAGCGCCTTCGCGAAGACCGCCGCTTCCATTTCAGTCTCTATGAGCCGCCAGCCAGCCGCCTCTTCGACGAAGACTTGGTCGCACCGGCCGACACCGCCCTCGCCGAGGGAGAACGCCTTGTTCGCGGCCCCCAGCGCTTCCGGGTGCGGCTGCTGCGGGACGGCTTGGCATATGCGCGGCTCTGCCGCGCGCTGCCCACCGCCTACCGGCTGCAAGAAGACACCTACGGTCCGACCGGAGATTCCGGCGCGCTGAGCGTCAGACTGGATAAACTGGAACAGGATTGGCGACGAGCCGGAAAACTGTTCATGGGCGAAGGCAATCCGACGAAAGATGTGGTGACCTCCATCCGTCGCCGGCTGCGATCACATCCGGTGGATTGGCTGCGGGACGGCGACCGCGCGGTGGCCATTCTTCCCACCCTTTGCGGCCAGATCCTCGAATGGCGCTGCCATGGCCGCCAGTGGCTGGTCCCGGCCATTCCGGAAGATTTCGCCTACCCATCCCCTGCCGGCTACATGGAAATCCCGGGACACGTTTACAATGTGTTTCAGTGCCGTCGGTGCGGCGATTCTCTGCAACTTAACACCCGACTGAACGATGGCCTGCGGATCACGCGAACCCTGACTCTCACCGGCAATACGCTTGCCATTGTCTCACGGATCGTAAACCGCAGCGAGAAGACGGTTCGTTGGTCGTGGGGCGCCCGGACGTTTCTGGCGTACCCAGGGGCAGGAGAAGTCGCTTTTCAATCCGCGACGGGCCCACAACGCATCGCGTGGGGAGATATTCCACAGACGTCCAACCCACCCCACGGCGCGCGGGCTTTCGAAGAGGGGCTCCTGCCGAACGGCGAGTGGCGGGTGATTTTCGCGGGCTTCACTGTGACGCATCGGTTCAGCGGGCATTCGTTCATCCGGACCACGCTCGGCCGGTCCGACCAGCGCCAGGGGCTGAGTCTTTATGTCTGTACGGATAATCTGAACACGGCGCCGGGTGATGGGATTGAAGTGCGGCAGGAGTTGACCATTGAGAAGACTTAGCCCCTTTGCCGGTTACATCTGCATTCTGCTCACGGCGGTCTCGTTCGTGACGGCCCGGGCAGAAGACGCCTTGTACCCGCGCCCCCGTCAATTCAAGGGAGCCACGCCGGCCGAGGTGCGGACCTGGCAGAAGGAATCCCGCGATTTTCTGGCCAAAACGCTTTTCGGCCGCGCCATGCCGGACAAGATTGACCTCAAGATTACAGAGGAGCGGATTGCCAGCAAAGGCACGTTCGATCTGTACCGGGTGATTTATCAGTCCACCCTTTCGCGCACCAATTACGCTCTGGTTTCCGTGCCGAAGGGCCAAGGGCCGTTTCCCGCCATTCTCGCGCTGCATGGGCACGAATGCGCGACCGATCCCGAGGCCTTCCTCCGGGAGGGGCATGTTGACGACTTCTGCCGTTATTTCGCGCAGCGGGGGTTCGTGGTCGTCTGCCCGGATGTGCTCAATCACCAGTTGCAGCCAGAAGCTGGCTTCACACTCATCGGCACCTGGCTGTACGATGCGTTGCGGTGTCTGGACTACCTGGCGGCGCGCAAGGATGTCGATCCCGACCGAATCGCGTCGGTAGGACTATCCACGGGCGGATTCCTTTGCCTGTACGCCGCGGCATTGGATGAGCGGATTAAGACAGCGGTGCCCGCCGGCGCCTATTCCACGATGAAACACGACTTTGCCCATTTCAAATGTCCGCCCGGTTGCGATTGCGGCACATCGAAAATCGAGGGTTTTCGCGATCTGGATTATTGCGATGTGGCGGGCCTAGTCGCACCTCGCGCGCTCCGGGTGATGCACGGGAAGCAGGATCCGGCTTTCTACCCAGGCACCGACCCCAAGAGCATCGTCGGGACCTCGCAAACAGCCGTCATGAACCAAGGTGATTTCGATGCCGCCGTAGCGGAAACGCGGAAAATCTACCAGGTCTTCGGAAAGCCCGAACTCTTCGACGTGTACTGGCATCCCAAAGGGCACGCTGTGGACAATCCGGCGGCCTTTGATTCGATCCGGAGCCGGCTTGGCATCACCACACCTCTCGTGACTCTCGCCAAGGTCACGCTGGATGGCCTTTTCGGCGAATTCATGGTCCTGCAACGCGAACAGCCAATCTCGATTTGGGGACGAGCCACACCGGGCGAGCATCTGGTTGTAACACTCGGCAACCAGTCGGTGAACGCCACGGCGGATGCGCAAGGGAAATGGCGTGTCTCGTTTGCCGCCATGAAGGCCGGGGGGCCGTACGCGTTGAAGGCCGAGGGCGACACGGTGGCGAGGGCGCGCGATGTGCTAATCGGCGATGTCTGGGTGTGCGGCGGGCAGTCGAACATGCGGTTCAGCATGGGCCAGGCCCTGGGCGGCAAGGAATTCCTGCAGAACACCTACACCAATCTGCGCGTCTGTCCGATGGACGGGCCGATTCGCAGCCGGCCGATACTGGATGCGCCTCCAGGCACGTGGGCCATTGCCGGTCCGGGAGCTCCGGCCTGTTCCGCCGTCGCCCAGGCCTTCGGTCGCGAGCTTCAGGCGCATTTGGGCGTTCCCATCGGCCTGATCGTATGCGCGGCCAATTCCACGCCGATCGAGTCGTGGATGCCGAATGAAGCATTCAGTTCCGACCCCGAACTGAAATACATCCTCGCTGAAATGGACAAAGCGATCAGCAACCAGTGCGCCGAATTGGATGCCATGCCGGCCAAATTCGAAGCCTGGCGAAAAGAAGCGGACCAGCGCGAGCGCGCCGGCCAGACGGTGGAAGGCCCGCCAAGTTGGGGCAAAGGGGATCCGCGGCAGAGCATTTTCCGGCCCGCCGTCTTGTTCAACGGGTGCATTGCCCCTCTGACACAACTGCCGATCAAGGGCGTGATCTGGTACCAGGGCGAATCGAACGGTAGCATGGCAGATGAATATCGCCGCGAACTTCCCGCGCTGATCCAGGGCTGGCGCGCCGCGTGGAAGCAACCAGACCTCCCCTTCCTGATCGTCCAGTTGCCCACCTTCCGACCGCAACGCGTCGAAACGAACGGTTGCACCTGGGCGGAGCTGCGCGAAGCGCAGTTGATGACCTGGCAGAAGGTCAAGAACACCGGCATGGCCGTCACCATTGACCTTGGCGTCGATCCCAAGGATCCGTCACAGGACCCGCTGCATCCTCCCAACAAGATACCCATGGGACAGCGCCTCGCCCTGACGGCGCGGGCTGTCGCGTACGGTGAGAACTTGGTCTATTCCGGCCCCATCTACAAAGCCATGAAAGTGGAGGGCGGGAAAGTTCGTCTGGCGTTCTCGCACATCGGCGGCGGACTCTTGGTGAAAGGCGACGCATTGAACGGATTCACCCTCGCAGGGGACGACAAGAACTTCCTGCCGACCACGGCTGTTGTGGAAGGCAGCGAGGTGGTTGTTTCCTGCGACAAGGTTCCCGCGCCAGTCGCCGTCCGCTACAACTGGGCATATGAACCGACACCGCTGGGCAACCTGTACAACAAGGAAGGGTTGCCGGCATCGCCGTTCCGTACGGACGACTGGCCGGCGCTCACAACGGGAGTCAAGTGGTGGTTCTAAGCATGACGAACAATCCCATGAAAGACGTCTTTGAAAGAAGAACGAATGGGCGGTCCAAGTTCTCGTTTGTCGTTGTCGCGGCGGCGGTGACTCTTCTTTTTGCCCCGGCGTCCAGCCGGGCTGATTTCAGTGTCGCCAACATATTCGGCGACCACATGATCCTCCAGAGGGGAGTCGCCGTGCCCGTCTGGGGGCGGGCCGATCCGGGCTCAGAAATCACGGTGCGGATGGCCGAGCGCACCGCCGCAGCCAAGACGGGGACGGACGGCCTCTGGCGGGCCGAGCTGCCGGCGATGGATGCCGGGGGGCCTTACGAGATGACGATCTCCGGTCCTGCAAGCATTGTGCTCAAGAATGTGCTCGTGGGCGATGTCTGGCTCTGCGTCGGCGATGCCGGTATGCAGAAAATGGCCGGTCAGGTGCCAGTCGCCACACAGATCCTCGCCCGTCAGCCGGCTTCGTTGCGGACGTCCGTCCCGGGAACGCAGTCAACGTCCACGTCGGCGCCGGATTTGTCCCGCCGCACCGGCTGGTCCATGGGCACACACGTCAACTCGCAGTACTTCTCCGCCATCGGCATAGCCTTTGCGGATGAATTGCGCGAGCGCTTAGAGAAAAAGGATCTTCCCATCGGCCTGATTCAGATTGCGGGTCCGAACACGCCCATCGAAGCCTGGGTCCCACGCGGTTCGCTCACCGTCAATCCGGAGACAAAACTGCTTGTGGATGCGTACGATCAGGCGGTTGCGTCCTACCGCAAGGCGACGGAGGCGCTAATTCCCACCTACAAGCAGTGGCGCGCGGATATGGAGAAGGCCGAACAGACGGGATCCGCCTGGCCCCAGTCGCCCAGCCTGCCGCCCGAACCCCGCTCCAACAACAGTAAGCCCTGCGGCTACTTCAACGGCGTTATATCTCCGCTTGCCTCATTCCCGGTGAAAGGCGTGGTTTGGAGTCACGGGGAAACCGATGTGAATCGAGCCGGATTGTACCGCCAGATCTTCCCGATGGTCATCCAGAGCTGGCGCGATGCTTGGAAATCCCCGGATCTGCCCTTCTTGTTCGTCCAACTCGGCGCGTCCGGCGCAAAGGCCGGAGAAGCGAAAGAAACAGCATGGGCGGCGCTGCGCGAGGCGCAGAAATCGGCCGCCGACCTTCCAAAGACCAGCATGGTAACGATTCTGGATGTTCAAGGATCGGACGCTCTCCTCCAGATCGGCAGGCGTCTGGCGGAAGCTGCGCTGAAGACGGCTTATGGGAAAGCCACGCAGTAGAACAACTATCGAACGCAGGAACAGCGAGAAAACAGAGGAGATCGAATGACGAACACAATGCGGTTGTGGTTACTGGTTGCCATGCTCCTGCCCTTCAGTGCGCGGGCGGAGCTGAAGTTGAGCGGCCTTTTTTCCGACCACATGGTCCTGCAGCGAGACGCGCCATGCTCTGTCTGGGGCTCAGCCACACCCGGCGCTGAGATTACGGTTCAAATCGCCGGCCAGACGGTGAAGGCCAACGCGGACGCGGGCGGACGCTGGCTTGTCAAACTGGCGCCCCTGCCGGCCGGTGGCCCCCTCGAACTCGTCGTCTCCGGCGGCGGGAAGACCATCACGATCAAGGATGTCCTGGTGGGCGACGTCTGGATCTGTGGCGGGCAGTCGAACATGGTGCTTCCCTTAAGCCGGGCGCTGGGCGCCGCCGAGGTGCTGACGAACACCTACGCCAAGCTGCGGTTGTCGCTGGCCGGGTCGCCCGTGCGCGGACAACCCGTGCTCGAGGACTCGGCCGGGAGCTGGGCTATCGCCGACCCAAGCTCCATGGGTGGTTTCTCGGGAGTCGGTCTGATTTTTGGCCGCGAATTGCAGCAGCATCTCGGCATTCCGATCGGCCTCATCCAATGCGCCGCGAATGGGTCGGTGGCGGAAGCTTGGACTCCGCGGGAAGCGATGGCCACCAATCCGGCGCTGAGCGACATGATCGAGATTGTGGATAAAGCCATCGACACCCATCGTTCGCGGTTGGCCGCCTGGCCAGACGCGTTCACGAACTGGCTCAAAGAGTCCGACAACCGGGAACGGCGCGGGGAACCGATCCCGCCACCGCCCTCGATGGGACAGGATCCGCGAGTCAACCCCTACCGGCCTTCCGGGATGTTCAACGGCGGCATCGCGCCGTTGACGCGGTTCGCCATCAAGGGCGTGGTCTGGTACCAGGGAGAATCGAACGGCGGTTTTGCCTACCAATACCGGGAACTGTTTCCCGCGCTCATCGCCGGCTGGCGGGCGCACTGGAAGCAGGGTGACTTCCCTTTTCTGTTCGTCCAACTGCCAACCTACCGGCCGCGGAATCCCGAAACCAACGGTTGCTCCTGGGCCGAATTGCGGGAAGCGCAACTCATGACGTGGAAGCGCGTGAAAAACACCGGCATGGCCGTGACGATTGACCTCGGAGCCGATCCCAACGATCCCAAGCAGGATCCCCTCCATCCGCCGAACAAGATTCCGGTGGGCCAGCGGCTGGCGCTGGTTGCCCGCGCCGTGGCCTACGGGGAGAAGGTCGTCGCTACCGGCCCGATCTATGATTCGATGACCAGCGAAAGCGGAAAGATCCGGCTCAAGTTCTCGCACATCGGCGGCGGGCTTTCGGTCAAAGGCGACCGGCTCGAAGGCTTCACGATTGCCGGCGCGGACAAAGTCTTTGTTCCGGCTGCCGCCGCAGTCAACGGCAACGAGGTGGTTGTATCCAGCGACAAGGTGCCCGCGCCGGTGGCGGTCCGGTACAACTGGGACTATGAGCCGAAACCGCTGGGCAACCTCTACAACAAGGAAGGCCTACCGGCTTCGCCCTTCCGGACCGACGACTGGCCCGGGTCGACGGCGACAGCGAAGTACTGGTGGTAGCCGGGATTCACACATGAAACGCGTAATTCAGCATCCATCGAACGACAAGGGGAGAAGATGACAAAGACAACAATCACGCGACTCGTACAAACATGGGCAGCCATCTGTCTGATGTTCCCGTCCGTCATCGAGACCCGGGCCGACCTGCTTGTGAACGGACCCTATGGTGATGGAATGGTTATTCAGCGCGATGTGCCAGTGCCGGTCTGGGGCACGGCGGCTCCGGGCGAAGAAGTGACGGTCGCGTTCAACGGCCAGACCGTTTCCGGCAAGGCCAGCGCGGACGGCGCGTGGAAGGTCATTTTGGCGAAAATGTCGGCGGGCGGCCCCTGGGACATGGAGATCAAAGGCCAAAGCAGCGTGACCTTGAAGCGAGTCTATGTCGGCGATGTCTGGCTCTGTGCCGGCGGGCAATTGGCGGATCTAGCCGCCGGCAACGTCAAGGGCACGGCGCAACTGATTGCGCAGCCTGTGCCGCTCTTGCGGATCGGTGTGCTGGCGCGCGCCAGCGTGGGTGCGCCCGTCTCGCGGTTCGCCGGCCGCAACGTCTGGATGGAAGCGTCCATGAGCGGTGGGGTGGCGGGATATTCGGGCCTGGGTCTCTATTTTGGGATGGAACTGCAAAAACAGCTCGGCGAGCCGCGTATGCCTGTCGGCATCATGGTCGGGACCTCGGCCAATACTCTCGTCGAGTCGTGGACGCCGCGCGCCGCGCTGGAAGCAGACGCGGAGTTGAAACCGATCGCGGAAGCGTACGACAAGGCCGTCGCCGACTATCGAAAATCAGCGGAGAACTACATTCCCCTTTTCCAGCAGTGGGTCCGGGACATGGATCAGGCGGAAAATGCGGGCGCTTCCTATCCCCAGGGTCCGCCTCTCCCGCCCGAGCCGCGCTCTGACAACCGCAAGCCGTGCGGTTTTTACAATGGCACCATCGCCCCGCTAATTCCGTTTCCAGTCAAGGGCGTCGTCTGGAGTCATGGCGAATTGAACATCCAGAAGCCGGAGCAGCACAAACGCCTCTTGCAGGCGTTGATCGGCGGCTGGCGGGCGGCGTGGGGTGGGGCGCAGATCCCCTTCCTGATGATCGAAGTGTCACCTGCCGTGCCGGACCCGGCGGCGGGGGCCGACGCTCAGTGGGTCGCGCTTCGCGAGTCGCAGAAGGCGGCCCTCAGCCTGCCGGGCACCGCGATCATTCCGACAGCCGACATTGGCAACAAGGCCGAATCGATACCGGAGATCGCCAAACGTTGCGCGCAGGCAGCGATGAAAACTGCTGGCGCCAGTGTGTCGAAATAAAGCTGAGACAATGATGAACAACAGAAAAACGGCCCGGCGATTCCTTCATGCCGGTTTGGCGCTGATCGCCGCACCCGCCTTCGCGGCGGCCGAACAAGTCACCCTGACCTTCGACCAACCGCAGACGGCCGGGATCAGCGGCTTTCGTGCGTTGTGGGATACTCCCGTCGTCCTGAGCGAATCGGGCATGGTTCACATGGTTTTGAATGACCGGTTCGGCAGCGGAGTCAGCGCGATCTGGGAACCATCGCGCCGGCTAGCCTCCAAGAAGGGGAAGAACTTGGAATTTGGCACGTGGTCCGGCAACTTCTGGGCGGCCCCGAAGGCATCGCCTGACGTTCCCGGCGCGCTCGTGTTTGATGCGGTGCATCGCAGCCTGCTGGTGCGGTTTCCCGGTTCGGCCGAAGCACTGGCCGCCAAGATGAAGGAGGGGTATCAGGTCGAAAAGGTCGAACTAGTCCTGCCCTATCGCAGCACCGAACTCTGGGCGGAGGGTTATCGCCCGCCTTCCGGTATGTCGTTCGCGGGCCCGTATTGGGCCACGGCCAAGTTCCAGTGGCACGCCGTCGCCTGGATGCTGCGGCGTCCCTGGGTGGCCGATGAGCAGATCGGGCCGACGTACAATGCCTTCATCAACGGCGCGGGCTTCTGGGCGAAGTACGGCGCCCAGGATCCGGAGGAAGACCGCTTCCCGACCCAATTCGGTCCGGCCGAAGTCTCGTCCAATCAGCCGCTCGGCCGGCTCGACGTCACCGCAGCCGTGACAGATGTAACTTTCGGGCGCACCACCGGAGAACGTCTGCGCGCGCTTGAGGAAAACGGCTTCCTCGTGCGGAAATGGGAATTGTACGACGTCAAGGATTGGCGCAACGGGTACGAATGGGGCACGGCAAGCGGCGGACGTGGAATCTTGGTTCAGACGCCGCGTTTGGAGGTGGTCTTGGCCCGCGGGAAGAAACAGACCGTCAAACTTCCTGCGCCCGCGGACTTGGGGAGACTGGCGGCGCAACTGAAAAGCGACGGGCGCGGTGGCAAACCTACTGCGCTCATGCCGTCGGCGACGCAGATTGCCGGCTTCGTGGAGAAGTTCAAGTTCGCCAAACCTGCCTGGATGCCGGAATGGCAGTGGCAGCGAGTGCAGGAACTTTACGCGCTCGGCGGCGCTCGCGCTCTTCCCTCCACACCCGAAGCGTTTGGCCGGTGGATTGACGGCCTGCTGTCCGTTCCTCCCCGCGCTTGGAGCGGTTTCGACGCGGTCGAACGCACGCAGGAGACCCTGCTCTATTCCGAAGCCATGCCCGAACCGGTTCTTGACCATCAGAAGCTGTACTGGACCGCCTGGCTCATGCCGGATCGTGACATATCGGAACTGGTGCAGGGTTACATCGGCGGCGACAAGGCGCAGGAATACTACCAGCGGACCCGTGACTGGCGCGGCAATTTCAGCGTGTACCGGACCTATGTACACGCCATGGGCACCATGAATTTCAACCACTGGGCCACTGCCGGCGTCCTGCTCGGCGGAAAAATCATCGGTTCGGAAAAGATGATGGCTGAAGGACGCCGCGGTCTGGAGCAATGGCCCCTGCGCACTTGGTGCTGGTTCGACGGCAGCACCCAAGAATCCATTGACCATTATTATTTCGCGCATTCGCTGACGGCGCAAAAAGTGTTTGCGGATCTTGGTCCATCTCATCTGGATCAAATGATGGGCGAAAGCATCCTCGCCAAATCGGTGGAAGAACTGACTTCCTCCTATCATCCGGGCCTGCGGCGATTCATCGCTTCATCTTCGCGGACGGGGATCGCTTACCTGCTGACGATTCAGGACGGCCTGCAATACATCATCCACACCTTGTCCCGCAACGGCGCGCTCACCGACGTTGGTAATCCGGTGACCCCCGGCAGCATGCCGGCCATCGGCACGCAACTCCCGCCGGGGCTCGTCGCCCAGCAGACCCTGAACGGGCCGTGGGCGCCCGAATGGCTGGCCGGCATGGTCGACGACAAGCCGCTGCCTTACGAAATGACCGTGAATTACAAAATGTGGGGCAAGTATGCTCAAACGCCGCTCTGGCGCCGGACCTACTTGGGCAACCATTATGGCCTGGCCTGCCTGGATGTGGCGGTCCAAAACGAGACCGTCCCGGCCATGGCTCAGTGGCGGCGCACACCGGCTCCCGTGACCAAGTCCGAGGAACTCGGCACGTTAATTGTCCGGTACGGCATCAACGATACCGAACTACTGGATAGCATCTTTCGCGGCAGCACGAGCCGGAACCCAAACGGATATGTCGGGGCCCAAGGTGGGCACACTGTCGCACTCCAGCACCACAACAAGCTGATCCTGCTCACGAGCCCGTATGACCAGCTCCAAGCCATCTACGGCCGTCCGATCCCCAAGGATATCTTCAGTCTGCAGACGACCATCGGGCTGTTCAATTTCCAACCCAACCCCTCCTGGGAAATGTATTTCGATGAGAAGCGCGTGGCCGAATTCCCGGCCGCCGGAAAGATTGGTCAGCGGATCACCATCCGGGATGGCGTCAGTTATATCGGGCTAATTCCCATTCCGGGAACCGACCTCGGGCGCAACCAAGATGTCGTCATCAAGCCCGGCGGCGCGCCGGTGGAGATGCAGGGTGGCGGCAAAATCGCGCCGACCTTGCTGATCGAAGCCTACAACTTCAAGGCGGATCAGCCGATGAACACCAATTCGATAAACTGGAAAGCGGTGGATCAGGCCTATGGCGGGTTCGTGATCGAGATGGGCGACGCCACCGAGTACAAGGACTTCGCGGATTTCCAGAAACACATTCGCGAAACGAAACTGGAACTGCGCTGGGATGCCGCGGCAGCCACACTGCATCTCGTCTATCGCAGTGCCGGCGATACGCTGGAACTCGGCTACCGTCCTGAATATGCCGGAAACTGGGATCGGCAATTCCCGACCGACCAGGTTTTCCCGTACCGGCGCGTCAACGGTGCCTGGCCGTATCTCCCCGAGGGGATTGACCGGGACAGCACCCTGACGCAGCAGGGCCGGGCGGGACGCTTGGAGAAAAACGGCGCGGTGCTGACTTCCGCGCCGGGCAAGATGATGTACATCCAGACCGACCCGAAATCCGGCACCTACGCCGCCCTCAATCCGTTTCCCGATCCCGCACCGTGGGTGTTCTCGGTCCCGGGTGGCGTGAGCATCGAGGCCGACGGTCTCGTCAGCATGACCCGCGCGCTCGTCCGACCGGGCGAGAACCGATTTCAGGTGGACTACGCCGTCCGCGCCGACCAACACGACGAGACGATGGCCACCGCAATGCTGCTCTTCGGACTCCAGAATGAGCCAATCGTCGAGTTCAACGGCCAACCGCGCCAGACGATTCCTGTGGAGGTGGATGGTCGGAAAGCCTTCGTTCTGCCGCTGGCCGAAACACCGGCAGCGGATATGGTAGCCACGGCGATCGCGCGCTACCGGAGAGGAAAATGAAGGCCGACGATCGCTCCGGGCGGTTTCTGCAATTTGTGGATGGCGTCAGCGCCGAATTCTACACGGGGTCCTGGGATATCATTCCGATCTTCGAGGAATTGACCCCAACCCGCTCCGCCCGCTACGCTTCTCCCGAAGAGGCGGCGGGAGAGAAGGACTATGTGGCCCTCAAGGTGACCGGCGCGATCGACGCGCCCCGCACCGGGATGTGCGCGATCAGTCTCGGCTCTGCTGGCCAAAGCCAGTTGCTGATTGACGGCAAGGTCGTCACGGTGAACCTCGGCAGCCCTCCGGAAATGAACTCCGTCAACGATGCCATCACCCTTGCAGCGGGCCGGCATGCGATCGTGCTGATCTATTTGAGCAACCAGAATCCGCCCCGGCTCACGTTGACGATCTCCGAACCACTGCCGCTGATCCTCGACCGGCTGCATTGGCTCTACATCGGTTGCGAAGGCGACTGGCCGAAGTCTTGGTGCTTCATGAGTGGCGCATTGGCGCCGGGCCGGAGAATGCCGCCGATCGTCTACTTTCTCCGACTGGATGGCGTCGAGTACGCGCCTGACGAGACCGCACCGGACCGTCGCTCCCGGATCGGCTGGAACCTGGCGGAGGGCGATTTGCCAAGCCCCGTCTCAACATGGAAGGCTGGTGCCGTTGACGTGCGCATCCAGCATGTGGCCGCGCGCGTCTGTTCGGATGCCGCCACGGCCGTGTTCACCCGCGTGACACTCCGCAATTCAGCACCCTCCGCCCTGCGCCCGACCCTGTGCATCAGTGCGTCTCCGGAGGCGGAGATTCCGTTGACCCGTCCGCCCGACCAGGTTCGGGACGGTCTGATGCTGTTTGAGGCCACCACGACGTCCGGCGAGTCCGTCCACTTCGATTTCGTCACCCGCGCCTGCGGGACCGCCACCCGCACGCAACTGGAAGAGGCCGGTGGCTTCAGTGCGAATCTGGACCAGACCTGTGCCGCGTTCCGTCGCCGCACTGCCGGACTGGCTCAGCCACTGGTCCTGCCGGAGCCGGAACTGGTCGCGATGTACCGGGCTCTTCAGTTCGTGACTCAAATATCCACCGTGCGCGCGGCCAACGGCGACTGGGAACTGCGCGGCTCCGGCAATTCACCGGGTACCATTGTGCAGTACGATCGCACTTTTTCGCACGACGTGCCGAACATGGTCGAACAGCTCATTTTCGAAGGCGATTTCGCTACCGCGCGCGCCGTCATGGAAAGCGACTACTATCAGCGCCTCGGCCGGGATTTGGAGCAGGACTATTTGGATGCCATTCCCAAGTACCTGATCCCCTATGCGAGCTATCTCATCCACACGGGGGACGTCGCCTACTTCACCTCCGAACGCCGTGCCCAGCTCCGTTTGAACGCGCACCGGATCCACGAATTCCGGCTCGCCCAGATGAACCCGGAACGGCGCGAACAAGGGCTTTATGGCCTGCTGAACCAGTCGAACACGATGGATAACGGCAAGGACTATCTGCTGGTCGACAACCTCGCCGCGCTCCATGGCTTGGCCGCTTACCGCTATCTGGCCGAAAAACTGGGCGACAGCGCGGAAGCCGCCTGGGTCCAGGCCGAACTGGAGGATTTGAACGCCTGCCTGAACGAGGCGTTGCGTGCCGGCATGGCGCGCCGCGGGGGCCAATGGTATCACGCCTTGATGGCCGTGGAGCAGCATGCCCTGCTGGATCAGCCAGCCAACTGGCTGGCCACCAGTTTCATGATGGCGGCTTTTCCATGGGGCGCCTGGCTGAAGGGATTCGATCTCGGCGGCGCGTGGAAAGACTCCTTTGACGGCTCAATCAAGAGGGCACTGGAGGTGGCAGAAAAGCATGGGTGTGTTCCCGGCTGCTGGGGCGCCTTCTGGAAGTGCAAGTACGGGTCAACCTACAACGCCGCGGCGGGCCTGAACCTTCTGTATTCACAGCAATACCGCGCCCTGCCCATCGCGAATCTGCGCTGGCTTGTCGAAAATCAGTCGGCGCCCTTCCAGTGGGGCGAGAACTTCTTTCCGCCGACTGCGCCCGGAGATTGGACCACCCCCTGCACCGATTACGAGACGTGGGGATTGTGTTTCAGCCGCCAAGTGCTGCTCCAGAGCTGCATCGCGGTCCACGCGGACGGCTCGGTCTTGATCGCCCGCGGGGTGCCGGACGAGTGGCTCAAACCTGGTGATCGAATCGCGTGGAAGGATGTTCCTTTGACCGGTGGACGGCGGCTCGATTTCGAATTGATCGCGGAAGAGACGGCGCTGACCCTGCGTCTTTCCGGCGATCGGCCCGAGGGGCCGGTCTCCCTGCAACCGCCGCTTCTTGCCGGCAATATCGGGGCGGTCGCGGCGGATGCCGAAGTCGTGTCGGATCAGGCTGCCGGCTCGGTCGCCATCGCGCCGGCCGGCCGACGCCTGACCGTGACGTTGCGACGTGCCCGCTTATCCCAAGCCTCTCCGGCAAGGGAACCGCTGAAAAATGGTAGAGAACGGAATATCCAACCATGATCAATAGAATGAGGCTCGCGATGATCTTGCTGGCGCTCAGCGTCGGCGCTCAAACCCACGCCCAGAATCAGCAGGGCAAAGGGAGGTTTATGCTCCGTCCAAATCAGGAGTTTGCATCCCAAGAATGGCCGTACAAACCGGGCGAACGCCTTGTGAAAATACGCGTGGAGTCGCCCACCGCAGGGATCAACACCAACACCGGTTTGATGCTCGCCCTCCATAACTGGGGCGGCTACTACGCCCAGCCCATCTATCTTGCCTGGTGCCGGGCCTTCGCTAATCGCTACAATGTGATTGCAATCAGCGTCAACTACCTGCAGAGCGCCGGCGATAAACCGGAACTGCCCTACGACCACGGTTATTTGCAGGCCATTGACTGTCTGCGGGCGCTATACCATGTCCAACAGCAACTGGCGGAGTCGCAGACCGAGTTTAATCCCCGGCGTTGTTACTCCATGGGCGGCAGCGGCGGCGGCAATGTCACCCTGATGGTCAATAAGTTCGCGCCCCACACGTTTGCCTGCATTGTGGATATTTGCGGCATGCCCGGCCTGACCGATGAAATCGCCTACGGAATCACCCGGTACGGCCACAATCTCAACGCGGGTTATTCACGAGATCCGGCCCATCCCGCCTATCTGTCCCCGGACATGCAGGCCATTCGTGATCCGGGCAATCCGGACCACCTGAAGATTCAGTTCACAGCCAACCCGTCCAATAAAGTCGTCATCGTGCATGGCCAGGATGACAAATCGTGTAACGTGGTGGATAAAATCACGATCTTCCGCAACATGGTCGCCGCCGGATTCCGGCCGGATGGCCACTTCCTGACCCCTTGGTTCGTGGATGGCGAAGCCGTGACCGGCACGGGGCATTCGATTGGAAATCAGACGAAAATAGTCGAGCGCTTCGCCGATGCGTACCTGCTGGAAACGGGAAAACTCGCCCACGCGGTATCGGGTCCGACCGATTTCGAGCGCAAGGACAAAGTGGTTTACCCGACGGGGGGCGGCGTGTTCGAAATTGACTTCTCGGCGGGCCCACCCACGGTGAAATTCAGAGCGTCTGACAAATGAACCTGACGACTCACACCCCCAATTTCATCACCCTCCACCTCGCCCCTGACGGCGCCGACACCAACCCCGGCACGCAGGCCCATCCGTTCGCCACCCTTGAACGCGCACGGGACGAACTCCGCCGGATCCGGCAGTCCGGCGCACCCTTCCGCGGCGCCGAGGTCTGGCTCCATGAAGGCCTTTACCAACGAACTGAAACCTTCGAACTCGGCCCGGCGGATTCCGGCGGGCCGGAAAACCCCGTCTGCTGGCGCGCTGCGCCCGGCGAAACGGCGCGCATTGTCGGCGGCAGACCCGTCAGGGGTTTTGCGCCAGTAACCGATCCGGACCTCCGGTCGCGACTTACCGGATCTGCTCGCGATCGGGTTCAGTGCGCCAATCTGAATCAACAGGGCATTACCGATTTCGGCGTCATTCGCGCGCGCGGCTTTTGCCGGCCCTATGCCCCCGCGGGTCTGGAGTTGTTCTTCAACACGCAACCCCTGCGTCTCGCCCAATGGCCAAAAGATCATTCCCTGCCAATCACCGGCGTTGTGGACGCCGGCTCGAAACCCCGGCGGGGCGACACCGACCACCGCGGCGGCGTCTTCCACTACGACTCGGACCGCCCCGCGCGCTGGAGCAAGAACGACGACCTGTGGGCGCAAGGCATGTTCGGCACCGTCTGGGCGGACGACATGATCCGGATCGCGGCGCTGGATCCCGCCACCCGCACCGTTCAGTTGGCGGAGCCGCATTTGTACGGAATCGTCCTCCAGAAGAAAACCGGCGGGTACTTCCGGTTCGTCAACGTGCTCGAAGAACTGAGCGAGCCCGGTGAATACTATCTGGACCGCGCCGCGGGCATCGCCTACATGATTCCGCCCGAACCCGCGGAAAACCCGGAAATCCTGGCTTCCATACTCGAAGATCCGATGGTGGCCATGGAAAACGTTTCCCACGTTGAATGGCGTGGACTGATTTTCGAGGCCAGCCGCGGCTTGGGCGTCTATCTCGAAGGTGGCTCTGCCAACTGGATCGTGGAATGCGAATTCCGTAACCTGGGCATGCTGGCTGTCATGATGGGACAGGGGGTGGACGGGCCGGACGGCGCAGTCCATGAATTCACCGGCAACCCCGTCGCGCGCCGCGTGGGCAATTACGCCGCGCATCTCTACGCGAATCCGGCATGGAACCGGCATGCGGGCACCGGCCACACTGTGCTCCGCTGCGTCATTCACGACACCGGTGAAGGCGGCATCCTGCTGGGCGGCGGTGAGCGCCGGACCTTGGAGCGAGGGAACAACTCGGTCGCCCACTGCCGCATTTATCGCACGAACCGGCTCACCGCGACCTACCGCCCGGCCATCATGATTGACGGCGTCGGCAACACCGCGACGCATAACCGGATCGAGGATCTCCCCCATTCGGCCATCATGTTCGAAGGCAACGACCACCGGATCGAGTACAACTGGATCGCCAATGTGGTCACTGACAGCGACGACGGCGGCGCGATTTACGCGGGACGCGACATCGCCATGCATGGAAACAGCATCCGTTGCAACTTCATTTCCGGCGCGCGGGGTGGAACATTGGGATTCCGTTCCGGCATCTACTTGGACGATCAGGTGGGCGGCGTCGAGGTCTTCGGGAACATTCTGCATAACAACAGCATCGCCGCCGTCATTTCCGGGCGGCACATCCGCGTCGAAAACAACCTGCTGATTGGAAATGACAAGGCGCTGAGCATTGACGGCCGCCTGCCCTGCGACCGGCATCTCCAAGTGCTCAAGGCGCTGCCCGTCGGGGAAGATCCCTGGCTCAGCCGGTATCCCGAAGTCGCCCGCGCCCCGCAGGATCACTGGGGCAAACCCGTCGGCATGACCGTTCGATTCAACGTCGGAATCGGCTGCCAGCCTGTGTCTTTCGATCTGGGAATCGACACAACTTTTGTCGCATTGGAGGGCAACGTCGAATGGAAGGGAGACGCCGGTTTCGTCGACATGATGGGCGGCGACCTGCGCTTCCGCGCGGAGGCACAACTGCCAAAAACCTTCCCCTGGCTGTGCGCGTTTCACTTCGACCGCATCGGCCCGAGCCCGGGACTTCACGGGGCCTCCGACAACAACCTTCAAACGGAAGCACTGACCGAGGAACTTACGAAGCTATGAACTGGTGCTCTCTAAAGGGAGCCATGCAGGCAAGAAAGGACTACAAACATGCTGTACGTTGGACAGGAAGAGATTGATGCATTAGCCGCGGTGGTTCGCGGCGGAAAGATGTTTCGCTATGACCCGGCGAGTGAATGTGGGCGTTTCGAGCAGCGCTACGCCGATTTTCTCGGTGTGAAGCACGTGTGCATGACCGCCAGTGGGTCGATGTCCCTGACGGCGGCTCTGGGGGGACTGGGCATCGGTCCGGGGTGCGAGGTCATTGTGCCCAGTCACACCTACATGGCCACGGCCACTGCTGTGCTGTCGATCGGCGCCATCCCTGTCATCGTGGACGTGGATGACTCAATCATGCTGGATCCGGAGGCGCTCGATGCCGCGGTCGGGCCGCGCACGAAGGCGGTCATCCCGGTGCACATGTGGGGTGCGGTCTGCGACATGGACGCCATTCTGAAGGTGGCCCGCCGGCACCGTCTCAAAGTAATCGAGGACGCCTGCCAGTGTGCTGGCGGCAGCTACCATGGGCACCGCGTGGGTTCCCTCGGCCACGCCGGCGCATTCAGCTTCAACCGCTACAAGAACATGACGTGCGGCGAAGGCGGGGCCCTGGTCACGAACGATCCGCGAATCGCGGCCCGCGGCCGTTGCATGATCGACTGCTGCTCGTACTTCTGGAGTGGGCGACGCGCGGACTTCAAGCCTTTCGCCGCGAGCGGGGCCCGCGCCAGTGAGTTCGAAGGAGCGATGCTCAACGCGCAACTCGATCGGCTGCCCGTGTTAATTGCGCGGCTCCGCGCGATCAAGCGAAAAGTGCTGGCAGCCACGGTTGGCGGTTCGCTGGCCGCAGCGCCGGCACGCGATCCGGATGGCGAGTGCGCCACCACGCTGTTTTATCAGCTACCCACCGCCACGGCCGCGCTGGAGTTCGCCCAGCAGGCCGGCGGCGGACCGGCCTCGCGGACCGGCCGACACACCTACACCGAGTGGGACCCGATTCTGACGCGACACGGAGCTTTCCATCCGGCCCTGGACCCCTTCCGCATGCCGCAGAATAAGGGGTGCCGCATGACGTACAGCAAGACCATGTGCCGCCGGTCGCTGGCCATTCTCGACCGCACGGTGCTAATCGGGCTCAGCCCCAACCAAACCGATGCGGAAATCGACGAACTGATTCGTAAAATCCGGAAAGCGGCGGCGGTATGCGATGAGACCGCGCGCGAACAGAAAAGTCCAACGCAGCCCATCGCGAAGGCCGCCACCGGCAAGGGGGCACGATGAACACCACAGCTTTCTCATGGCCGGAAGGCAGACGGGCCGCGTTCAGCATGACGTTCGATGACGGACGCCGCACTCAACTTGATAACGGCATTTCGATTCTAAACCGCTACGGCGTCAAAGCAACGTTCTATCCCATGCCCGAAGCTCTGGAATCGGACCCGGAACGGTGGCGGGACGTCGCGGCTAAGGGACACGAGATCGGCAACCACAGCCTGCGGCATCCGTGCAGTTGCAATTTTGCCTGGAGCCGCGCCAATCCCCTTGAGGACTACAGTCTGGAACGGATGGAGAGGGAACTGAAAGAGGCGAATGCGCGCATCGAAGCGGTGGTGGGCACAAAACCGGTCACCTTTGCCTATCCCTGCGGCGAGCAGTACGTGGGTCGTGGCGAGGGAACGCTCAGCTACGTGCCGGTGGTGGCGCGGAACTTTCTGGTGGGTCGCGGATTCGACCAATGGGGCTTGAACGATCCGGTCTTCTGCGATCTGGCCAAATTGCACGGGCGGGATATGGATCGCGCCCAGTTGGAAACACTCCAAGGGCTGCTGGACGAGGCCTGCCGACTCGGTTCGTGGCTGGTTCTGGCGGCGCACGAGGTGGCCGAACAAGGCGATCAGGCCATCGCGCCGGCCGTCCTCGAAGCTTTCTGCGAGCATGTCACGAAGGCGAATCGGGAGGTCTGGACGGATACCACGGCCACGATCGGACGCTATCTCCGGCGGTGCCGTGGCAACAACAGATAGGACGGAGGAGAGCATGACTGGCACAAACGTTTCGTGGCTGCCAACGGCGATACCGACACCTCGGCAGCTCGATTATCAGAGCTGGGAGTTGGGGTTGTTTCTGCATTTTGGGATCCGCACTTTTTACGAAGGGCATATTGATCTCGACCGAAAACCCATGCCGCCGGCGGGATTCAATCCTGCGGCGCTGGACTGCAACCAGTGGGCCGAGACAGCGAGTCGCGCTGGGATGCGCTACATGGTACTGACCGCCAAGCATCATGATGGATTCGCCAACTGGCCCTCCGCCTACACCGACTATTCCGTCGCCTCATCGCCTTGGAAGGGAGGCAAGGGAAATGTGGTGCGCGAGTATGTGGACGCCTGCCGGAAATACGATCTCAAGTGCGGGCTGTATTATTCGCCCGCCGATGTGGCGTGCCCCGCCTATTCCGATGCGAAAGCCTACGACGATTATTTCATCAATCAGATTGGCGAACTCCTGACCGGCTACGGTGAGATCGATATGCTCTGGTTCGACGGTTGCGGCTCCGAGGGGCACACCTACAACTGGCCGCGCATCATCGGCGAGATCCGCCGCATGCAGCCGCGCATCCTCATCTTCGGCGGGGCTGATCCGGATTACGGATGGATCGGCAACGAGTCGGGGCTCGCGCCAACGCCGAACTGGAATACGGTGAACTGCGTTCCCATTTCCATCCAGACCCAGGCCGTGGACCCGGTGCGGGATGGCCGACCGACTTGGGTCCCGTCCGAATGCGACTGCCGGATGCGGCTAAACAACTGGTTCTACAGCGAGAAGGACGAAGACACGGTCAAGGGCCTCCGCGAACTCTTGGGGATTTACTATTACTCCGTCGGCCGCGGCCGGAATCTGCTCATCAACATCGGCCCCGACCGCCGGGGGCGACTACCCGACCGCGATGCCGCCGCCCTGCTGGAATTCGGTGCGGAAGTGCGGCGCCGGTTCAGCCAACCGGTCTTGACTCTGGCGCAGTTCGTTCGGACGGACAACGCTTGGGAACACACGCCCCCGCTCCCGGGGGTGATGATGGATCACATCATTGCCCAGGAGGATCTCAAGGCCGGCGAACATATCCGCCGCTTCCGCGTGCAGGCTTTCCCTACGCACTACGGGAATCCGATTACGGTCTTCGAGGGATACAACGTCGGCCACAAGGCGATCTGCGGCTTCCCGCAGGTCTGTGCGAAGAAGGTTCGTTTCGAAGTGCTGGAGGCGGACGGACCGGTCGAACTCACGAGCCTCGGGGTCTTTGATTGCCTTTGCAGCGCAACCGGCGGGGGACCGACCTGACCACGGCGAGTCTGCGCCGGGTGAACCACATGCAACTTGAGCGGACAACGCACACTTATAAGACTGCGGGCAATTGCGCCATCAACCTCGATGTCTACCCACCGGCCGTTGTTGCCAAGTCGGCACCGGTGATTGTCTACATCCATGGCGGGTGTTTGATTTACGGTTCTCGCAGAGACATCCATCCGACACAACTGGAGTTGTACCGACAGGCAGGTTTTGCCGTGGTTTCCATCGATTACCGACTGGCTCCGGAGAGCAAACTTCCTGAGATTGTCCAAGATATGGAAGATGCATTCCGCTGGATCCATGAAACGGGCCGGCGTCTTTTTCCCATCGATCCGCGGCAGATGGCCGTCGTCGGTCACTCCGCCGGAGGATATCTATCCCTCCTATCCGGCTGTCGGGTTACCCCCCGCCCGCAGGCCATCGTCTCGTTCTACGGCTATGGCGACATCATCGGCGATTGGTACAGCAAACCGGATCCCTTCTACTGCAATCAACCCTCTGTCACGGAAGAAGAAAGCGGGCGATTGACGACTGGACCGGTGACCTGCGAGTCATACGAAGGTCGAGGGAAAGACAAATTCTATCTGTATTGCCGGCAGAGAGGGCTTTGGCCGCTTGAGGTGGGCGGGCGCGATCCGGCCAAGGAGTCGGCCTTCTTCGTCCAATACTGCCCGCTGCGGAACGTTTCCGCCGATTATCCCGCGACCCTTCTGTTGCACGGCGATCAGGATACCGACGTTCCCTTCGAACAATCCGTGCTCATGGCTCGGGAGTTGGCCCGGCAGAAGATCCCCCATGAGTTGATCACCATGCCCCAAAGGGGGCATGGCTTCGACAACAATATGGAAGAGACTTTACTGAGACCGGTTTTCGGCAAGGTCCTTGAATTCCTTGACCGGCAGACAAGGGCATAAGAGCGCTTGCAGCGCCGGCATGCCTGTATTTTGGAAAAGAAGGAGTTAGACCCATGGCAAGATCGACGACTGAGAGAAAGCAGTTCCTCACGGACCTCTATTCAGGTCCCTTCCCGGGGCATGGAATCTGCATGCTGCCTCAATCCCCGCCGGATCCCCTGGCGGATTTCACCTGTTCGACGGAGCCCGTGGCCCGCTGGGTTCCGGCGCTGCTCGAACGCTACGAATTGCTCGTTCGGTACACGGAAGCCCTCGATCTCGACTGCGTGCCCTCGGTTAACCTCAACACGAACACCGGGGTCTTTGCGGCGGCTTTCGGATGTCCGCTTCACGTCTTCCAGCGAATGGAGACCAACGCCTGCGCACTGCCCGCCGTGACTTCGGCGGCCGAGGCGGACGCGCTGCCGCAACCGGAACTCGCCCGCAGCCAGACGCTCGCGCGCATCCTTGAGCTTGGTTCACTGCTCCGCGACCGGCTTGGCCCCGAAGTGCCGATCGGCGTGCCGGACATTCAGAGCCCATTCGACATCGCCGCACTCGTCTGGAAGAAGGAGGATCTGTTTGCCGCCATGATCGAAGCGCCCGATTCTGTCAACAGGCTGGTTGGCAAGTGCCATCGCCTCCTCACGGATTTTCTGCAGGAGTTCAAGCGGATGTTTCCAAACTGCAACCTGTCACATTGTCCGGTAACGGCGTGGGCTCCGCCGGATCTCGGATGCTGGCTCTCCGAGGACGAGGCCGGCTCCATCTCCGCAGCCATGTTCGAAGAGTTCATGCTCCCCACGCTGGTCGCGATGAGCGAAACCTTCGGCGGCATGGGCGTCCACTGTTGCGCGGCGGCCGATCACCAGTACGCCAACTTCCAGCGCATCCCCAATCTTCGCGCGCTGAACCGCGTGTTTCAAAATCCGCCTGGTCCCGAACCGGCCATCCGGCTGTTCTCGTCAAAGACCGTTCTGATTCAGGCGTGGCTTGGCGAAGCCGAGATCTTGCGGTTCCTCGACCTGGCCCGGTCCGATACCAGGTATTTTTTCGAGCTGTCCGCAATGACAATCGAGCAAGCGCGCCCCGTCGTCGCGCGTTTGCGCGAGGCATGTGCCGCGACTCAGGCGCGGCATAGCAGCACAAGTACAAAGCCATTTTCATCATAGCAGGCATTATTTCGGTTTTTCTGAAGGAAATGCCGTTTAAGACCAGAAGGAACGGATATAATGGAAAATTCGACCACGAAATTTCAGACAGAGCCCTATCTGATAAAGCGCTGGGAAAAGGTCGGAAGAAAATCGGCCTTCGTAGCGGAAAATCTCAGGGCATGGAAGACATGGCGCAGACAGACACTGATCACGTTAAAAAAACTGACCGGCTTTGACACTATGGTTCAGGCAAAGCTGAGTCCGGTGGTGACTGATAATGTAACCATGGACGGATACCGGCGGCAGCGAATCGAAATCCAGACTGAGCCCGCGGTCATCATGCCGTTGTATGCGCTCGTCCCCGAAGGAAAAGGGCCTTTCCCGGCCGTCATTGCCCCGCACGGGCATGGCAGTGGGGGGAAATATTCGGTCGCAGGCCGGCGCGATATCCCCGAACTTGTGGAGACCATCGCCAATCATAATTATGATTACGGTGTCCAGTTCGTCCGTGCCGGGTTCATCGTTTTCTGTCCGGATTCACGCGGTTTCGGTGAACGGCGTGAAAAAGCGGCCCAAGGCGATCTTCTGGCGCAGTCCTGCCAATGGCTTAACAATATGGGATACCCGCTTGGGCAGACGGTGACCGGCATGTGGGCATGGGACATTCACCGGTTGATTGATTACGTTGAAACGCGGAAGGACTGCGTCCCCGGGGCAATCGGATGCGCGGGGCTTTCGGGCGGCGGGCTGCAAACTTTGTGGGCGTCCGCGCTGGACGAACGAATCCGCTGTGCGGTGGTCAGCGGCTACTTTTTCGGCTATAAGGAATCACTATTGGAAAGGCACACACACTGTTCCTGCAACTATGTTCCTCATTTGTATGAGCATGTCGACATGGGCGATATCGCCGCACTGATTGCGCCGAGGCCACTACTCATCGAGACCGGCAACCAGGATCCGCTCAACGGCAAAAGCGGACTCGGAAATGTTCTGCCGCAGATGCGGATTACGACCAAGGCTTACCGGCTATTGCATGCGAAAGACAAGCTCGCCCACGACATCTTCGAAGGTCCGCATCGCTGGAACGGCGTAAAGGCCATTCCTTGGATGCGAAAGCATTTGGTTGGACAGAACTCATCCCTGTAGCGGCTAGCAGCCTGTCGGACTTGACCCGACAATTTTCTTGAACTGCCGTCGGGTTGGCAGTGTCTGGAGTGTATGCCAGCACGACTCGTCAACATTGACCGTGACACCCCACTGCTGTTGCCGCCCGATTGACGCCAGTGGGTGCCCCAAGACCACCTGGCCCACTATGTTCTCGACGCCGTCGAGAACCTGCCGCTGACCACGCTGTGCGTCAACGAACGCGGCACGGGCGATGAACAGTTCCCGCCCCGCATGCTGCTGGGGCTGGTGATCTACTGTTACGCCACTGGCACCTTCAGTTCGCGGGCCATTGAGCGCGCCACCTATACCGACGTGGCCGTGCGCTTCCTGAGTGGCGACACCCATCCCGACCACACCACGATCTGCGAGTTTCGCCGGCAGAACGGGCCGGTGTTGGCCGAGAGCTTCGTGCAGGTGCTGGAACTGGCGCGGGAGTTGAAGCTGCTGAAGTTCGGCCAACTCACGCTGGCCGCCGATGGCACCAAAGTTCTGGCCAACGCCAGCAAACACAGCGCCGTCAGCTATCAGCGGGCGGGCGAACAGATCGAGTTGTTGCGTCAGGAAGTGACCCAACTGCTGGCCAAAGCGGAGCAGGCCGACAGTGCCCCGTTGCAGGACGGCCTGACGATTCCGGCCGAGATCGCCCGCCGTCGCGACCGACTCGCGAAGTTGGAAGCCGCGCGCACGGTGATTGAGGAGCGCGCCCGCCATCGCGCCGCGCAGGACCAGCCGGCCTACGCAGCCAAGCAAGCCGACCGCGCCGCCCGGCGCGCCCGGGGCGAAATCGTGGGTGGTCGCGACCCGCAGCCGCCCTCGGCCACGCCGGCACCGAAAGACCAATTCAACTTCACTGATCCCGACAGTCGCATCATGAAAGCCGGCACCGGATCGCATTTTGAACAAGCCTACAACGCGCAAGCGGCGGTGGAGACCGACAGCCGCTTAATCGTCGCCGCCCGGGTGAGCGACGCGCCTAACGACAAAGAACAATTAGCGCCGACGCTGCAAGCGGTACCGGCCCCGGTGCGCGAACAAGTCGCCGCCGTGCTGGTGGACAACGGTTTCTACAGTGCCGCCGCCGTGGCGGCGGTGGAAGCCGACGGCGGCCCGACGGTGTATGCGGCAGTGGAGAAAACCGGAAACAGCTCTATCCGACAATCTTGCAGTTACCTCAACAAAGCGTGATTTATCCACACCGGCTTATATGAAATCTACTTCACAACTTTTGCGAAGATTTGCAGAAAGTTGCGCCGACTGGTTGCCCTAATGCCAATTTCTGCCATGCGTTTTACGGCGCGATGTTGGTGACACGGATGCCACCCAGTCGATGTCATTCGCTGAATTCGAGAATCCCGCGACCATAGACTCCGATGACCCGAGTGATCCCGACAATCGTTTCTTGGTTGATATGCTGGTGGCCGTGAAAGAAGAAGCGTGGGCGATTCTTCGTGACGTAAGCTGCCAGCGCCTCAAAGCCGTAATGCGTTTCATCTTCCTTGTCGTGGATGTGGCGCGGACTGTTGTGGCTGACGAACACGTCCACACGCGGGAATCCTTTTAGCAGTTCCGTCGCCTCATGCTGCTCGTAGAGGTAGTGACCACGCGGCTTGTACTTCCATGAGCCGTTGAACCCGCCGAACGTGAGACCGCCGAATTCGACCGTGCGCAGGTGCAGATCAGTGATGCCTTCTGGAAACGGTGTAGCGGTGTCGTGATTGCCTTTGACAGCGAAAACTGGCGGAGCACCGTAGGCTTCGACTGCTTCCAAAATCAAACAGTCGGAGAGGTCGCCCAAAGCCAGAATTAAATCGACTTCGCCGGAGCCGTGCTTCCATTTTAGCTCGTCGATGTCAGCGAGAATGAGGATGCGCATGTGCGTTTCCTTGCTCGTGGTTGGCTCACACTCTGACATTGGCTCCACCATCAGATGTGACAACGCAAACCAATTTACCGGAACTTTTACTGGCGACGTTCTCCCAGTGCACCGGTCGGAGATTGTTCAGGGCATCGCTTCCGCCGTGGTCATTCGATGTAACGCGGTCAATCTCCCATCCAAATTCTGACTCGCGGTTGTCATGTTCGGTGAACACCATCCACGCGCCACACTTGTCCTTGCGCACCTTGTTGGGATCGTGGCCCGGCAGTACCGCCCCTTTTTTCCACACCTGCTTCACAAGGTCTTCGTCAAGAGTTTCACCAGCTTGCTGGGCTTTGGCCTGTTCCAACAAGTCTAGCGCGAACAGGTACTTGTCCTTCTTGTGGCCCTCTTCCAAGTCGCGCAAGTTGTCCTTGAGGTCGGCAATCTTCACGGCAATGGCGGTCTGGTTGCCGCTCGCCAAGACCCGGTGAATGAAATTGAAATACGTCTCGCCAGAGGGCCGAGTCAGTAGCTTACACGCGGTGACAATCGGTTCGGGAAACCGGTTCAATTCGTCGAGCAACGCTGGGTCGTTGCAGTCCTCCAGCACGTCATGCAAATAGCCGACCGCCCGCGCCGTGGAATCGCTCAGTGATAACGCGACGCGCTCAACGTGATTGAAGTACGGCTCACCGGTCTTGCGGACATGCTCGGCATGGGCGCGGCGGGCTAAATCGCACGCATCGGTGTTGCTCATGGTTCATTCTCCTTCGTCTCTTTGGATCGTGGTAGCCGCCTCGCACCGATGATTTGCACGGCCTTCACATCGGTCTGTCCGCTGCGCTGAATCGGCCAATCGCTGGCATCCGCCTTCGGGTCAAACCCGGCCGGGTCGGGAATTCTCAAGCTCGTGTTTTTGTTTTCGTTCATGGCTTAACAACATCGCTTTTGCCGTCCGTGAGCTTAACCTGTCGCGCCTGCTCTTGACTGGCAAACTCCTCCAGCACCTTCCGCAAGGCAGCCTTGTCGGTCACGACCACCACATGGACCGTCTTGGTGCGATTGCTCATAGTTCCTCCACGGGCGCATCGCCCTGACTCAGCGATAATCGCACCACGGCATCGGCAACATCATCACGCGCCGATGAAACATCCGCAGCATACTTGTCGTCAGCTTCTGCCAACGCCTCGAAAAGCCGGAGCGACTCTTGCAACGCCTCCACGGCTTCCGCCCACTGTTCCCGGTCCCGCGCTATCTCCCCGATGTGTCCAAGTGCTCGGGCATGAAGGTAGTTCCATTCCGCCGAACCGGTACCATCTTTCCGGCACACCTCCGCCAGTCCCTCGAACGCCGCCAATGCCTCTTGGATTTTGCCAGACTTTAGACAAGTTATCCCGCCCCCCAACCGAGCGTGAGCCAGTATCACCGCGCCCCGAGCCGCATCGCGTCGCCTGACCCGCTCCGAGTCGCGCCGGTCGGCGTCAACTTCGCGCTGCGAGACTTCACGCTCCGCTTTTGCCTGCGCCAGCGTCTTTGCCCAAGCTTCGTAACCCAAGTCCACCATGTGGTCACAAGTCGGTATGGCTTTGTCGTACCAATAGACCGCGTTCTTGTGCAATCCACACCGCGCTTCACAACGAGCCACATCCAAGAACGTAGTCGCCGCTCCGGGGTCTTCTTTTCGTGATTCAGCAATTGCCGCCTCCACACCATCACGGGCAATTCGCTCCCGGCATGCGGCGCAACACCAGAACCGCTTCTTGAACCAGTTATCCTCGGTGGCTTCCACCCGTTCCCGGCACAAGTTACAGAACCGGTGTTTCTGCCTTCGGAGAACTTTGCCGGTCTTTTCCCGGGGGACACATTGGTTGCAGGTGAATTCGAGCCGGCCGGCCACGCTGACGTGGTGGGCCATGTGATGCCATTGACCACTGGTAATCCCCACACAGTTACAGATTGAACAGACATACACGCTCATCCTGCCCCTTCCTCTTGCGTGTTTGCTTGCTGTGACTTCCCCTCCAGAGCCTCTAAACAGCCGGTGATGTTGCGCCACGTGTAGTCATGGGGGCGTTTCTCGCCTCGGTAGAACGCCGTAAAGATGCGTTCTACGTCTGTCCTCGCCAACAACTCGTGTTTGAATGCCGTGATGTGATGATTGCTGTCACCGAGCAACACCTGTTTCGTGCTCCGAGGACGGCGACCTGCCGTGACGTGGCTATAATTCAACCATGTCCGGTCTCGGTATGTTCGCCACTCGACACAGAACTGGCCGTCGCAACCGTACACTTGCACGTAATCGCCACCGGCCCCTTCCAGAACCGCGTAGCAGATGCCCTTGCGGACATCCACGCGCCCCAGCAATTGCAGCACCCCATCCAGTGGCAGGTCGTATTGCGGCGGCGTTTCCACGCGCTCATTGTCGAACTTCAACGCTGTGTGCTTCGGCAGTGCCCCGCGCAAGAGCAGTGCTTTGTGTGCGCTGCTCCCGGTCAATCCCAAGCTGGTCGCCGCCAAGCCCAACGCCTTCACTGCCTTGAGCACATCACACTGACCGACCAGCCGAACCAGTATGGCAATGGTGGTGTCTCCGAGCCGTACCTCCTGCAAGCAGGTCAACAGGCCCGGACTCTTTTTGCGGATGTCTGCCAACACGACCTCCAACCCGGCGATTACCGGCAACACCTCGAACGTCGTCAGCGCGGGATGCGGCTGCCCGACGTGCAATGCCGTGATGATGGACCAGAGGTCACCCCGGAATGGGTTCGTCGCCCACTTCCAGATGAACACTTCTGCGACCGGTGCTTCCGTCCCCTTAATGCTACTGTTACTCATGATGCGTTTCCTATCTCGCAATCAGGGCAAACAAAAACCGCGTTCCAATCAGGATACGCGGTTGCGCGGAGTAATTTGTTCGAGGGACTTTCGCCACTCGCACATCGGCTGAAGCTCTCGGCTTCAGCCAAGCCACCGTGGGACTCCCGCCCCGGTTGGCAGACCCCGCATTCGCGGGGTCGTTCCTGATGCTATGGCTAACATACACGAAGCGGCTGCAAACTCAAATACAATCGGCTCTTCGATTTGGAATCCCGACAATCCTGACTACTAAATAAAGTTCAGCACCATCTTAATGTAGTCGCCGCCATCTTGCTGATGCACGAGTGGGTATTCCCGTTGAAGCTCCGGCCAACTTCGATTTCCCCTGTCTGGAATGTCCTCCAACTCAGTTGAAACCAAGAGTTTCGCGTCCATCGAAACTTGCTGCGCACAGAACGCGGGCTTCTGGGACAATACCGGCAGCTTAGCAATGGCATCGAATCTATCTTGATTCTTACCCAATCCCTCGTGATGTAGGCCGTGGGGGTCAAGGAAACGCAGGTGGATGGCCTTGGTTTGCCGGTGGCGCACCCAAAGAATGAAGTCGGGGAAAAAGCCGCTCCGACTGTAAAGACCAATCCCAACCATCGGCAGATTGCGGAGGAGATAAACTTCCCAATCTCGATAAGGAGGTTGGTTTCTGTTGTCGCGCCAGAAATCACGAAGGTCTTTGACCAAAGAATGTTCACCGCCGCCAATTGGCGGAGGACGCACTGCTACCCGTTTACTCCATTCGGCGTTTCCAGCGGTCAACACCGGGTTAAACAAGTGCCGGTCGAACTTCAATCTGGGCAGGTTAGCATCACTACTCTGGCACAATTCCTCGACATCCTTTGCCAGTAACTCGCGGATGGCTTTCAACAGGCGCTTGCCTTCCTTATCGCCGGCTCGCACGCGAATTTCGTATTCGCTGAGGATGTGCCGCTGGCGATCCAGAAGGCGAGGTTGGCAGTTGTTCGTTTCGGCTTCCCGCTCCATTCGTCGCACGAACTTGTCCAAGTAAAGACGCAAGGCATGTCCCGCCGCTTCTTGCAGGGACACCGGATCGCTCACATCACTTGTCGATATCCGAACTTTGCAGCGCGACTGTAGCACCGTGGCGACGGCCTCTCGCCCAATGAACACATTGTCGTACCGGCGTGTCATCTTGTAATCGAGCAAGCTGGCGCGAAGCGCATCGCAATCCAGCAAACCAAGGCGGTCGCCGTCGAAGGATACCTCCTCCGCCTGACCAGCAGTTCCCTCGTGTGTGCGCGGCCCTGTCCCGTCAGCGGAGAAGCCACGCAAGCGCGGCGCGAGATCGAGCACGGGAAAATCAACGCTGGCATCCAACACCCACGTCTCATTTCGCGGGTCGTAACCCTCCGGCGCAGCCGGTACCCACAACCAGCCGGGAAGCGGATCAGGGGAAACCTTCACTCGTAGCGTCTTGCCGATTTTCTGTGGCACATCCTCGGCGTCAATTGTCTCGCGGAAATTCCTCACGAAATTGGCGTTCCACCCAAAGATATAGAGCGTCTCTAAATGCTTCAGCGTTTCTCCAAACTGACCAGCCGATTCGGCACTCCGCTTCAGGCTCTTGTTCTTGCCCTTCAACCGGACACCCCGCCCGAAAAGCTGGATCACCTGTGAGCCTTCCTTCTTTCCGACATTCATCAATCCCATCGCCGACACACGCCAACTCGACCACCCCTCGATGAACTTCTTTGCGCCGATCACCATGTGAACCCTCGAATCGGCATCGCCCACGAGCTTAAACAGCGATTGGAGGCGCATGTTGTCCTCCTGCACTTCCACTTGCACCTTGGCGGCCAAGTGTTTCTTGAATGCCCCCACATCACCGATGTTGATGACCGCAAAATATGGATTGTCTCTCGCCGGTGTAGCCACACGCAGCCCAATTTCTCCCGACGCTTTCAGTTCACACACCTCCAACTTGTTGCGCCCACGAAATACGACCTCGCAAATCTGCCGGTAAAGCTCGCGGGCGTCGCCGGTCGGTAGGTGGCGTATGTGCTCGGCAAACAAATCCTGCTTCGAGTCCTTATCTGTAAAGCCACTCTGTCCCGCCAAAGTCAGCTTAATCCTGTCTATCGCCCACGCCTCATCTTCTAAGAATCGCTTAAGGAAGCGCACGACCTCCGCAACATCGGTTCGTTCAGTCTTGGCGGTCTTGCTGTTGTCCTTTTCTGCCACCCCTTTCTTGCTGACGCTCGTGCCGAGGAGCACCCACAACGGCTTCTCGACGTTGTATTCACGGAGTGGTTCACGGTTCTGATTGAACAGCGAAAGCTGCTGGAAATACACCAGCAATCCGCCCACCAACAGTTCATGGGCATTCCGCGCTGTCCCACGCTCCAAGTTGAGCACCTCGAACGCCTTGCCGAATCCGTCCCCATAGAAGAACCGGTAGGAGTAATCGAACAGGATCGTCTTCCCGTATTCCGCCGTCAGCGCCTTGCGCTTCTGGCCGCCAGCCGCGCCAACCGCTTGCGCGTAGGTGGCACTGTATTCGAGGATGAAACCGTTATTGCCCAATGTCTGCTGTTTCTTCTTCCATGACTTCGCATCGCTACTCGTGCCTTTGTGTCCCTCGTCCACGACGATCAAATTGTTGTCGCCAAGTTCATCCAACGGGATGCTGACGCCATCACCGGACACTTCTTCCGCCAGCTTGTGAATCTCGATTACGCGCACTTTCGGCCCAAACATGCCGTCCCCGCCCGTCCGATCTTCCACCAACCGCACCGCCTCAAATCCGCTGTCCATCAACTCGGCAAGATGCTGGTCGGACAATCCTTCACCGGGCGTTATGAGCACAACCCGATCAAACTCGCGGCGTTTGTCCGCCCGGCGCACCAATGCTTCCGGGTGTTTCCCGTGTTTCAGGTAATGAAGCACCTGCCGGATGTTGACGTGCATCAGCAACGTCTTGCCGCTGCCGGTCGCCATGAAAAACGCAATCCGCCGCAGTTCATCCGCAGTGAAGTCCGGTATCTCGGCAAAATCCTGATTCCCCGCTCGAAACCGATTCAAGTCCGCAAGCAACACCTCCGGCGCGTCCGTCAGCCGATCCAGAAACACCTCGGTATAGAGCAGCGCGAGATACTGGAAATACTTGAACGACCGCACCGGCTCCACCCGCCGTGTCCGCCGCAACTGTTCCTCGTAAGCCATGATCCGGGCGTCGTACTCCGGCAACTTCTCCCGGATCGCCAGCCCGTTCCGCCCCTTCAAGGCGTGAAAGAAATGGCTCTGGCCGTCATCCGCCGCGCCTTCCTCGGTGTGCTCCAACGCCTGCTGCAAATCTTCCACCGACTCCGCACCGAGCAGGGTGTGCATCCACCGGTTCAGCACGAGCGATTGCTCAAGACTCACGTTCCGGCTCCTCCATCAACTGCTTGAACAACCCGTCGAGCGACTGGAATTGCGTACCGTGGATTGCCACGGTATCCCCGTTGATCCACTTCTCGTCGTAACTCGTCTTCTCTTCCCGCAGTTTCGACTCAAGAAACGTCCGCTCCACCTTCGGATCAAGTCCGGCCATGTCACGCCACACCACCAACACCCGCTTGTGACCGTCACCACTCCGCGCCTTCACCACCCGGTAATCACGCTTCCCGGCTGTGTCGCGCCAACTCTCGATCCGCTCGACGTGCAGGCCATACAGGAAATTGAACGTCTCCACCAAGTCCACGGTCTCGGTTTTCGGCCCTGTCTCGGTGAGTGCCTCGATCTGGTAGCTGAACGGATGCTCCAACTCTGCCAAATTCAACATACTGGCGCTGGCCTCCAGCGGCAGCCGTAGCATGTACGATAGCCGGTATTTCTCCTCGTCCAACTTCTTGTGCGCCTTCGACCGTGCCGCCTCGCGTTTCGTCGTCTCCTCCGTCACCAGATTGTGAAGCGCATCCTCGTAACCCTCCAACCGCAGCACCTTCACCAAGCGCGGAGTGCGCTCGGTTTCTTCCTTTGTCGCCATCCGCACTGGTTTGCCGTCTTTCCATTCCGGCGTGAACATCACCTTTTGTATGCGAGGTAAAATCACGGAATCAAAATACGAAGCCATCTCAGCCAAAATGAATCTCCTGTGCCCTCCCGAGTCGCGGCCAAGCGCGATGGCTGCGTGCCCGGTCGTTCCTGAGCCTCCAAAGTAATCGAGGACTATGTCGCCCGGCTCCGTCGAGATTTGAATACTCCTTCTTATTAGCTCAACCGGCTTGGGATGTTGAAACTTACTGGCCAACCCGAGTTCGCCAAGGGTCACTGTTCCCTGTTCGCTTATCACCTCCGTCTCAGTCCAAAGGGATTTTGCCTTTGTGGTGCTCTTCCGGGACTTCTGGTAGATATTCCACTCGCCATCCTGTCTTTGTTTCGCAACGACTTCAGGTAACGGGCATGTCAAATCAATCACAGCCATCTTCTCGCCGGGGCCTTTTCCCCAGCGCCAGCAGCCATCTTCACCTTCACTATTTCGAGGATGTACAGTTACGCAAAACTCCTTGGTTTTAGTGAGGGAGATGCGAGCAAATCCGCTTTCATCCTTAATGTCGGGCGCAACGAAAATTGGGTAAAACAAGTCTTCCCGATTGAAGCGTCCGAATTTTGGATTGCGATTGCGAAGCTCCCACAAATCGAACTTCCCAACGGCGTCCTCGTAAGGCAACGCCTCATCTTCCTTTTCAAACTCGAATAGTTCAGTGTCGGGATTTCGAGCATAGACAAGCATGTATTCGTGCGTCGTCGCTATTTCCTTGTAGGTCTGACCGCGTTTATTTGATTGAACTACAATGACCGAAATAAAGTTTTCCTCATTCAGAACTTCATTCAGAAGCAGCCGAAACCGATGTTGCTCGTTGTCGTCAATGCTGGCAAAAAAAACACCTTCGTTGCTAAGTAATTTCGCCCCTGCACTCACGCGCTCAGTCATCATTGCAACCCACGAGGAATGCCGGTAGCGGTCTTTGTATATGAAGCGGTCTTCTCCCCGGTTGTATGGCGGGTCAATGTATGTGCACCTAACCTTGCCGGCGTATTTCCGTTCGAGGAAGCGCAATACCTGATAATTCTCTGCCTGTATGAGCAGTCCGTCTGTCGCTTCGTCAAGATTCTCGAACGCTTCGATCAGTTTCTCCTTGAAGCCCAGAATGTCCTGAAAGTGTTCCGTGTTCACCACCAACGTCGGATGCTCGGAAAGGAACTGCTCGTTGACTTCGCCTTTGCGGTTCAGCAAGTCCTGACGCGGTTTGATGCCGAACAACTCCTTCCATGCCGCTACCTGCTTCTCGTTGGCGACGATTGCCGGCCATAGTTCCGTCGGGACGTGCTTGATCGGCACAAGGTAATCGGTTCGCAGAACGAACTTCCGTTTCTCAAACAGCCGCTTCTGCACGTCCTCGACTTGGCACAAGAACTCGATCACTTGTTCCGCCAGCGCCTTGAACACCCGCAGCATCCGGCGTTTTGGTTCAAAGTCGCTAGTCAGGTCCGGCAACTGGATGATCTGGTCTTTGATGTAGAACTCCAATTCGACCGTCAGAAACTCGCGCAGTTTCTTGTGGATGAAGTAGTCGGTCGTGTTCCGCTTGGTGAAATGCCGGAGCCGCTTCAACAGGCAGGAGATTTCCTCGCGCCTCTTCGGTTCGTCCGAATTCTTCACCTCGACAATCTTGGCCAACTCGCTTTGCAGAATCGCATCCGACACCTTCGCCACGATGTCCGGCACATTCTGCCTGAGCACGGCATCCTGTCCCTTGGTTCCGGTGCCGTGCCGCGTCACTTCTTTCTCGGTGGGCAGCCGGTAATGAAATGGCAACGTGAACACCTTGGCTGCTTCGTCGCTCTTGGCCTCGGCCGGTTGTGGGAAGAACCACCGCATGTCGCCCTTGGTGTTCTCCTTCGGCACGTCGGCTTCCGTCAGGGTGAACCGTATCCGGTAATCCCCGCGCAACGTGCCGGTCACCGCGAAACTGTAATCCCGAAAGTTCTCGGCGGTCTTGATGTAATGCTGATCCCGGTTGGCCCAATGGAAGTACGTCTCCTCGCCGTTATACGGCACGGCGTAGCGTGTGTGATTCGACCCACGGCGGGGACGCGGGATGAAATCGCCCTCGTCGTAGTACCGGGCAAAGAAATTGTGGAGGTGGTTGAAAACGTCCGCTTGTTGCTCGTCCGTGGCCTGACTTTGGTGCAACTGCTGGCGCTTCTCGGCGTAGGTTTTGAGAAGTCCGCGCTTCTGACGTTGCGGATTCAGGTCGCCGTTTTGGAGAATGGCCTCGTCATCCACTTCCCGGATTCGCTTGGCGAGTTCCTGAATCTCGTGCTCCAGCGCCGTCAATTCATCACCGGCTAACTTCTTGAACTCGCGCTTGACCGTCTCCGGCAACTGCACCGTGAGGAATTTTTCGACCTCGCCGCGTTTCAGATGGAGCAGCTTGTAGATGCCAAAATCCAGATCACCAAACTCGAACTGGAAAAGTTCACGGAGTAGTTCCTGCAACTGCTGAAGGGGGGTGTTTTCAGGCATGGCCACTTGGGCGTGCCCGACGACGGACAAAAACAAAGGGGCGCGGTCAACGCGCCCTGTCCCGAGGCACCGCTAAGCGCCTGTCAGAGAAGGCAACGCCAAGCCGCGCCCTCTTGGGGCGCGTGCTCGGTCGAACTCTCTGACGGGCTTGGAAAATTAGCGGTTTTCGGGACAGCCCGTAGCCGTAGCTACGCAAAATTATTGTTCAGTTCTTCGTTTCGATCAGTACTTGGTGTTTTTCCTTCGTGCTGGTTAGTGTATCCGGTCGGTTGCACCACAGCAAGCACTCCGCCACCGTTTATGACACACTGCGTTTTGCCGGGCCGTTGACGCGACCCGCCGCTGTGATAGTCTCTCCATCGTGAACACGACGTAGTTCTCCTCCCAATCCTCGACAACTCCGAGCGCACATGACGTGTGCCCGGCATTACGAGAAAGGGAGAACTATGTCCGAATCAAATTCGTCAGTCGTCACCTACCGCTGCGCGCGGTGCAGGCTGGAGAAGCCCGCCGTCCAGTTTCATCCGCTCACCGAGGCCGGTATCCTCATCCGAGCCGATTCCTGCGCTCCGTGCTGTCAGGAAATCGCGGCCATCCGGCGCGGATCGAACGGTCACAATGGAAAGACCGGGGTGCGGCGATGACCCAGCCCTGTCTGGCGGTTCGGGTCAACACAGCGAACCCCAACCATCACCTGTGGGACAACCACGGGACGTGGTGGATGCACTACACCCTTCACCTGCCGGACTTCACCAAGCAGCGCGTCCGCCAGTCGCTCGCCACGCATAGTGTCGAGACCGCCCGCCGCCGGCGCGATGCGGTGTTGGCCGGGAAGTTATGGGTAGGGTCGGACCGCCGGGCCGACCGTATCACGGCGCGCCCGGCGGTCGCGCCATACCGTCTGATTGAACCATGTCGCTGCACCAGCCGTCGCGAAGGCGAATCCTTCCTTCTTCGGCCTGTGTAAATTCCTTGCCGGAAGTCAATAACTGTATAGACTTTTACACATGCCGAAGAAACGGACAGATGAAGAACGAGTGCTGGCGCTCGCCCGAAAGCAGCCGGTTCTGCGGGTCAAAGACCTGACCGCGCAGGGAATCCATCCGGAGCCGCTGCGCCGCCTGCTCCAAAAAGGGGTGCTGACCCGGAGCACTCGCGGTGTCTATCGGCTGACCGAAGGTGAATTCTCCGAGAAGCTCGGACTGGCGGAGGTGGCGAAGCGGGTGCCGCAGGGTGTGTTTTGCCTCTTGACGGCGCTGCAATTTCACAACATCGGGACGCAACAACCCCACGAGGTTTGGCTGGCTGTCGGCCGGGAAGCGTGGAAACCCAAACTGGACTACCCGCGACTGCGGGTCATGCGGTTCTCTGGCAAGGCACTCACGGAAGGCATCGAGCAACATACAATTGAGGGAGTGCCGGCGCAGGTGACGACTCCCGCGAAGACCGTGGTGGATTGTTTCAAGTATCGGAACAAGGTGGGGCTGGATGTGGCGCTGGAAGCTCTGCGGGAATGTTGGCGAGAGCGGAAGGCGACGATGGATGAGTTTTGGAAATGCGCGAAGGTGTGCCGTGTCAGCAACGTGATGCGCCCGTATCTGGAATCGCTCCAATGAAGAAAGACCAACCCACGAATCTGGCCGCTTCGGTTCACAATCGGCTGGTCAACTATGCGCGGCAGGCGGGGACAGAAGCGCAGCTTGTGTTCATGCGCTACGGCTTGGAGCGGTTGTTGTACCGGTTGTGCCAGTCCGGGTATGTGGATGACTTCGTCGTGAAGGGTGCAATGCTGTTCTGGGTGTGGACAGGGGAGCAGTACCGGCCCACGAAAGACTTGGACTTGATGACGGCGCGGGTGCGGACGGCGGAACAGTTGGAGACGATATTCATGTCGGTTTGCACTGTGCCGGTGGAGGCGGACGGGCTGGTGTTCACAGCGTTGAGCGTGAAGGTTGAGGAAATCCGCGAGGAGGATGTGTACGGCGGGATGCGGGTGACGTTGGAAGCACGTCTGGGACGTGCCAAGATACCGTTGCAGGTGGACATCGGGTTCGGTGATGCAATCACGCCCAAAGCGGCTGTGGCGGAGTTCCCCGCGTTGTTGGCGATGCCTGCGCCACGATTGGCGATGTATCCCCGCGAGACCGTCGTGGCCGAGAAGTTCGAGACGCTGGTGAAATTGGGCCTGCTCAATTCACGTATGAAAGACTTCTGGGACATTCAGACGTTGGCGCGGGACTTCGCATTCGACGGCGAGACACTCACATCCGCGATCCGCGCCACGTTCAAGCGACGACGGACAGCTTTACCGGCAGAGATTCCGCTCGGTCTGTCCGATGGATTTGCAACCGACGCCGGCAAGCAAACCCAATGGCGAGCATTCGTGAAGCGCAGCCGGCTCAAGGACCCGGATTTTACTGTCGTCGTCCGTGCCCTCCGCGACTTCCTCATGCCGCCCACCATGGCCGCAAGAGACGGTAAACCATTCCGGCAACAGTGGCCGAAGGGCGGTCCGTGGACAGTCGGCCAATGAAGAAATCGATTGGCTCTGCCACATTGGAAATCACGCAAGGCGACATCACCACGCTCGTGGTGGATGCCATCGTCAACGCCGCAAATGTCAACCTCCAGCACGGTGGCGGAGTCGCGGCTGCCATTGTGCGCAAGGGCGGCTTCGTGATTCAGGACGAATCCGACGCCATCATCGACCGGTTGGGGCGACCGCTCGAAACCGGGGAAGCCGTTATCACTACCGCTGGCAAACTCCCGGCGAAGTTCGTGATTCACACCGCCGGACCGATGTGGGGCAAACAAACCGAAGGCGAGTCAGACCAGTTACTACGCCGGGCCGTTCGCAACAGCCTTGCGCTGGCCGTGAAGAAGAAGCTGAACTCAATTGCCTTTCCCGCGATAAGTACCGGCATCTTCGCTTTCCCCGTCGAACGCGCCGCTAAACTGATGCTCGCTGAGGCCACCGCCCACCTACGCGACCATTCCAAGCCGGAACGGGTCATCTTCTGTCTTTTTGATGTCGCGACCTTGCAGGCGTTCCAGCAGGCGTTCGGCCCTGCTGATTGAGCCGTTGCGCGACCACATCAGGTCAGGGCAATCTGGCAGGGTCGAGTGGCGCAGCAACCGGGCGTGACGCCGTTTGTGTCGAGGTGCCGCCGATCTTATCCTCCCGCCCGCTCAGTTCCAGTGCCATCCATCCCGCGAACGTTGTGGGGTATTTCTCTTTTTCCTCTACCTCGCCTCCGCCTCGATTCGCCAGACCGAACAGCTTCATTCGCTGGGAAATACACTGGAGAATAATGCTCAACCAGCGCGGATCGCCGGCCGCCGGGTGAAATTCAGTCGCCGATGCGGTGGTGGACTCAAGCATTGCAACAGTTCCGTCGTCGTCGCGGATGGGCAACATTCTCTTACTGGCAGATGCCACTTTGCGCGGTCGCTTGGAATCTTCGTAGGCTGCCCAAGCCTGTGCTTCGAGGTTGTTAAGTTTTTCAAATTCGGTCGCGATGTGCGCCGAGATGTTGATGCCGGCAGTTCGACCCCACTGGGCAAGGAGCGCGTGGATGTCCTCACTCACGGTGAATTCGGAGACGCCAACCTCAGCGGCGATTCGCTTCTGCGTCCATCCGGACAGATACAGTTCGCTAACCCGCGACCGCCGCTGGGCGATTACCATTTTTTGTGTGCGCCGATAGTTGCTCAATTCTACACTCCGCTGAGGTTAGGCTTTCATGAGGGGGAATTAGGTATTCGCGAGGGCGTGTGTCCTAATCGCGCGATGTCAATCCTCCGCAACTTCAGGGCGGACGTGAAGCCAAGCATCCATCCAAGCACCACCGAAGTGTCTCGTGCCTTGTAAACCTATCACTTGTTCCCACCAACCTGTTTCAAGTTTGTGATGGATTTTCTTCAATAATTCCAACACCAACTCCTTATCCGCATTCACAGGGATTTGGATCCGAACAGGGCAATTGGTGTTGCGCAACTCCCACCCGTTGGTAGCTTGGGTAACGTCACCATCTTCATCGGTGTAGTGAGGTTCATACATCCGCGGCTCATCTTCACGCCACGCATCAATCTGAAGGAACTTCCGCTTTGGTTTGCGCTGATATTCGGCGACCAACTCGCTACGTTTCGGGGGCTCATTCATGCTGCGTTCTCCTCGGTTGTTACTTGTGCGTTCGCTGTGGTTTCATCTGCGAGAAATTCATATAGTTCGCGCTTACCATCTTTTTCGGCCAGCCATGCCAGCCTACGCTTCATCAGGTCCGGAAGAATCTTGGTGTAGAGCCGATCCGGTGTCATTGTGCCGTGCCGCTCAGGGTGAGGCGCAAAGCTTGCGGTCAGTTGGCTGCGGGTCATGCGCAGCCGACTTTGTTGATCACGAGGTCCACCGGTGCGAATCTTCGCGAGGATGGAGTCTGCCTCATTGCGGATTTCGGCTCGTTCACCGATGGAATCCAATTCCCGGCTCGCGTGTAAACAGTACCGCTCATGTTCAGCGGCAAGGGCTAGTGTGTCACGTTGAATGGTCTGCCAATCGCGGAGTTCATTCTTTGCCCACCGGCACACCTCGAATAGCATGGCGCGTTTCAGAATCTTGGAGCCTTCTTCGGCCAAGGCACTGCCATAGGCTTCCGATGCCGAGTCAAAGCCGGTAGTGGCAGTAATCTCGAATCGGTTTTGATCCTGAAGGTCGTTCCAAAGCAATCTCGCGTCCGCGCTCAAACGCATTTCGCCGCCAAGCTCCACTAACCGCTTGAACTTGAGTGCCAGATGCCCAACCTCGTCGCCGTCTAGGTCTGGAGGCCAATATATGGTTCGGGCAAGGCGTTCACTGAGGTAGTAGGATACACGGCGGCGCATCCCGTCGCGGGTTTCGAGCTTGTGGAAGCGGCAGGAGTTAAAGGTTGTGCCGACGAGCAAGGATGTGGACGTTTCCTCAATAACTTGCTTGGCCTCATCGTCACGCTCCTTGCGCTGTCGGATGTAGGTTTGCTGCCACCGGCCGCAGTCATACAGTTTCAAGAGACGTTTGGCGACGGCTTGCCCCGCCGCGTGATTCGCCAAGAACGCCAACAGGGTGTTGCCCTCGTCTTCAATCCACAGGCGATCAGGATTCGTCTGATACTCACCGAACAATCCTTCCTCGGAAGTCGAGCCTGAGAAGAATGCGTCAAGTGGTAAAATCCGTGCGGCGACAGCCCCCGCCAACATTATGTTGGTGGTCTTTCGGAGGCCGGGCTTTGTCACCAAGAAATAGTATCCGTTGGGATACTTCTTACCGCAGAACCTGATAAACACTCTCCTTCCCAATAGTCGCGCAACCACCGGCAGGATTGTGCCGATGAGCATCTGGTCTTCGCTCTCGGAGTAGCTTCGACCAAATTTCATGAAGTCGTCCAAAATGCTGTCTTCCGGATAGGCGGCATTGTGGCTGGGGGGTGGTGTCGAAAATGTCGTATTTGTCGAAATAGGATTTCCGTCTTCGACAATTTCGACATTTTCTCCATGTCCCCCCGCTCGACTGGTTTGCTGGTAGGCGGTGAGAGCGGGTGCCGGTCGTCGCACGTTGCCCGCTGGGGCGTCCCGAAATACCGGGACGGGTGATGATGCCTTGTGGAATCTGCTCATGGCAATATCCTCCACAATTCCCGGTCACTCTCGAATGTTTCCGCGTCGAGTTGCGTGAGATCGTTCAAGTCCTTCACACACCCGCCGGTCACGGTGGAGATGCCGGAGAGGTCGCAGCAGTCCACGTCCGCGTTGATGGATTCAAGCTGCTCAGTCCATCGCGCTGCTGCCTTCCGTCCGGCATCGTCAAGATGCGGATAAATCCTCACACGCTTGCCGGAAAACAATGGCAGGGCGGACTCGTGAATCCGCTGGGATGCCCCCAGCATCGCCACTGCCGCCACGTCGCACTCACGTTCCTCAGCGTAGATGAAGTGATGTGCTGCTAACAGATCGGGGCCGCCTTCCACGAGGGCTATGACGGGGAAGTCTTTCGCCTCCGCGATTCCGATAGGCCATGCCGCCCAGCATCCCGGTAACGTGTACGCTTTCGCGGGTGCGCTGAGATGCTGCCACAGGCCGCCGTCCATCAGTCGCGCTTGTGCATTCACGCCCTCGCTGTCTTTGACAATCCACGCGCTGAGATTGTGGAGCAGGGCGAAGTGGAGTAGGCCGCGTTCATCTGCAAGCTGGAGTCCCTCCATGCTTACGTTGCGGAATTGAGCCACGACTTGCAGACGCGTGTCATCGCCGCGCTGCATCGGCGGCAGTCCGGGTTTCTGTCGCTGCGCAGAGTGCGGAGCTGGGCGGGGGACACTCGTGAAGCTTGTGACTCTCGCCGCGCTGTGTCCCGTCACCGCGTACTCGATGAGCCACTTCGCTGCATCGGACAGGCCGAGGCCGGTCGCCAGTGCGACAAATGCCACCACGTCGCCTGCATCGCCTGTACTCCAATCCTTAAACCGGCGGCCATCTTTTGTGACTGTAAACGAGGGATGCCGGTCGGGACGGAAGGGACTGGATACTTTGTGCCCGTTCTCCGGATTGCTGGGGAATCCGAAGTGATGCCACACGGTGAAGATCGTCACCGCTGACTTTGCTTGCTCCAATGGCGAAGGACTGTTATCGCGTCGCCTGTTGGGATTGATCGTTGTACCGATGCCCGCCGCCGCAAACGGTGGGCATCGTTTTTCCGTAGCAGTCATGCTGCCTCCTCTGGAGATTGCGGTTTCGGTTCGAGCTGTCCCACGCACTTCCTCACGTTCGCAAGCATGGCGAGAAGATCACGTTCACCAGTGGTTTGGCCGGGTTCGGTGGTTGGTTCTTTCTTTTGAAAGGGGACTCTCCACATAATCCACATGTCTCCAGTATTGCTGTCGAATACCTCGTAACGCTCAATGGGGCCACCCGGGACCGGTTCGCAATCGGGCCTTGTTTTCAGCACCTCCTCCAACATCCTCGCTTCTGACAGGAGGTTGTTGGTGTTATCCATACGGACCGCTTGAGCCAGAAGAATCCGGAAGGCTTTACCGTAATAGACCACTTCTTTTTCTCTGTCGGGATTCGCCTGTCCCCTGACTGTAGACTGATAGAATATGTTCATACGGCCCCCCCTTCGGATTGCTCCGCTGCGTGCTGGCGCATGTCGAGACATTCATAGGTACGGGTGTTCATTGGTGAAGTGCCTCCTGTTCACGGCGCTGAATTTCTTGCCGTAGTTTCTCGACGGCGATGGACGGAAAAATCCAAACTCCGCCGGGTGTCCGCTGCACCGGCGCGTGAATTTGTTGTGCCAGTTGTTTGATCGTCGTGACAGACCGGCCCAATTCGCGAGCCACGTCGCCAGCCGTGCGCGGCGCTTCCGAAGCCGCCTGAACCGGGATAGAACAATTCTGTGGAGCGGTCATGTTGGTTATTCCTTCGGTGGCAGCGTGGTGATCCGCCCAGCGCGACGCTTGCGTGGGTTGGAGATGGCAGATTCTCCGACGGCGGCGATAGTGAATTTGTCGAGTTGCCGTTGTATATCGGCGACAGAAAATAGAACCGTTCTGCCAACACGACGGAAGCTCAAAACTCTGGCCGATTGCCATGCGCTGAGGGTTCGACGGCTCACGCCGATCATCTCCGCGGCTTCATCCGGACGAACATAGAGGCGCGGCAACGGTGACGGGGCCGCCGATGTCAGTGCGGACTTGACTCCGGTCACTCTCGCAGCTATATCTTTAATAGTTACCGGCGTCGCTGACTGTGCCTGCGGCGTGCTGCAAGTAATGGCTATTGATTGCATTCTACCTTTCGCCGTACCGGGTCAAGAGCACAGCAACGGAACTGATCCACGCCCGCCATACTTGGTGCTCCATTTTGCTTTTGCTCATTAGTATTGCGGGTACAGTCTCAGCCATGCCGAAAATGTCCGATTCCAAGCCAAAGTCGGCACGAGAGAAAACCGGCAACCGCTCGGGCGACATGCGCCTGTCGGTGATTCGGCGTGGGTTCCCTAACTACACTCCCCGACAGATTCAACGGTGGGCGGAGGCGGACAAGATACCGGGCTCGTACCAGCTAAAACGTGGCCATTGGCGTGTGCGAGATTGCCCGGCTTTCCGGCGATGGTGGGGGCCAACACCGGAATCCCACTGTCCTGGGCCATTCAGGGATACGACACGAAACGAATCAGGTCAAAGGTGCTTCCAAGCATATACGACGCCTTTCGCCCTCTCAGGGATAACAGGCGGTTGCTTGATCGACTTGCCAAAATCGTTGGAATGAAGACGCATGATGGACCAGATGGAGTATGGACGAAAAACCAAGACCCACTGTGGCAAACTCCGTTACATCAACTACCGCGGGAATTCTGGCAGTGGGCGGAGAAAGCCACCGATACAGAACTCACCATTTTCGCCGCTGTTGGGGATTTGATGAGGCGTAGCGGGACGCCTACGGTGAAACTCGTGGCTGGTAGTCTAAAGATGTCGCCGTCCACGTTTCATCGCCGTGGCTACGGCTCATATTTGCGAAAGGCGCTTCAGGTTTTCGGAGAGGACGCTCCCGTCGTGAGCAAGCATTCAAAAGCTAAGAAGTTGTACAAGGATCAAGTCTTGCAAGAGACCGAGCACGATGATGTCGATTAGCTGTTCACGGCTATCGGCACAATCTTCTCGCCGGCATTGCCAGCCGGGCGCAACTCCCAAAACCGCTTGGCGGTCGCTTCCGATGCCAGCCCGTCATAATGGCGCTTGATGACCTCGACGCTGTTGCCGGCTTCATAGGCAGTGCGCGGCAGGTCTTTGTGCGCCGCGGCGTGGTAGGTCACGAACGTATGCCGCAGCCCGTTGTGCTTCCACGCGGACAGCCCGGCCTTCGTCGCCAAGTTCTGAATCCTCTGGTCGAGCGTTTGCTTGGCGACGGTGACAATCGCGCCTTTCGGTTGCGCGCACAACGCCAGCCATGCAGCGCACGTGTCGTTAATGCTAACAACGCGGCGGCTCCGCTTCTTTGCCGTCTTGCCGCGAATAGTGATTGTTCGCTCCGGCAAATTGATCTGTGACCAGTCGAGCCGGCAGACTTCGGCGCGGCGCAATCCGGCAAACAAGGAAAGCACTACCAACGGCAGACAGCCGGCAGTTTCTGCGTGTTCGAGAATCCGGGCGCATTCCTCGACGGTGAAACTTTCAATGTCGGTGTCCTCGACTACGGGGTTGTCGACTAGGGCGGCGGTGTTGACCTCGCACCAGCGGCGTTTGATGGCGAAGTCGTACAGCATTGAAACGCGGCGGCGGTAGTGAATCTGCGAGCGTGCGCTCCAAGCCGGGTTGAGCAGCCAGACGGTCAATTCCTCGACGGTGATTTCTGCCAGCTTCTTATTGCCGAAAGTCCGGGCAAACACGTTCAGCCGCTGGCGCAACTCGGCAATGTTGGAGTCGCGTTGGTTCAACTTTTCGCGCTCCGGGATAAACTCTTTGATGATGTCCGCCGTTAGCGGCGCATGGCGAAAGCGCAGACTGTGCGCGATGTAGAAGTCCACCGCCTTGGCGATGGTTTCGCCCTCGTATGGCTTCAACGCCTCGATGGCTTGGGCAGCTTGCAGGCGCACACCGGCGGACAAGGCAAGTGCGGCAGCGCCCTCATTCTCAACTTGAAGTCGAATCTGGGCAGCACGGGTCTCAGCTTCCGCTTTGGTCTCGAATGTCTCCCGGATGCGTTTCCCATTGACCTGACAGGCGACTTGCCATGCGGTCTTGCCGCTGGTATACGTCAACTCGTGAATCGGCGGCCACAGTTTGGTTTTGGTCTTGGCGGTTGTCATGGCAATCTGTTCCGTTTACTGGCTGAAATTGCCAATTATTGCCAATTCAGTCAAGTGGCGAATTTTTTAGATTTGTCGTAAATTGCTACAAATAGGCTTAATGGAGGGGTGCCAGAGCGGTTGAACGGGCTGGTCTCGAAAACCAGTATAGGCCAACGGTCTATCGAGGGTTCGAATCCCTCCCCCTCCGCCAACTTCTTCAAGTCATCCCAATATCCGCCAGCAGTCGCCGCGCGACACCGGTACATTCAAAGTAATCCGTGGCGATGCGCCGCGCCGCGCGGCACTGGTGTTCGTAATCCGCGTTGATCGCCTCAATCGCCGCCAGAACTTCCGGCATCGTCTGAAATGCGAAGAGCCCCTCCCCTTTCGGTAACGCACACCCAAAGCCAGTGTCCTGCGTAATCACTGGTTTGCCGCTGGCGAGGTAGCAAACATCGCGTTCGCTGAACCAGCCACTGCGCAGCCGGATATTTTGATCTTTGGCGACCGTGAATTCCGCCCGCGACCGGCGGATATATTCTGGGTACGCCCCAAAGACATCGCAGGACATTGTGAACGCGTCCGTCAAGCGCCACCCGTGTGCTTCGAGACGCGCCCGATCCTCGGCGTTGGCGCTCATCGCCAACTCGAAAAGTTGCGGTGTGCGATGAGGCAAATCCAAAAACTTGTCCCACTCGTGGTGCTTACTCCAAAAGTAGACCTGCCCGCCGTAGGTGACATCGCTGCCACTCTGCCGGTAATTGCCGATCGTGGTGAAATATCGGGCGGCAGGGTCATAAGCCATCGGCCAACGCTCCAAATCAATCGGCTGCCGGGTTTTCACATACGTCCGGCCATTGAGCGGCACACCACAATCGGGCGCGCCGTAGTTCTCGCCGTAGGTGGCGAGGACGTGATGATTATCGAACGCGATCCGTGTATGTTCGTCCCCGTTGGCGAGGCGCAACTCCGCCGTGACCGGGTCGGTCTCGACGTACACCCGCAGGGGTGCCGCCAGATGTTCGGCGCGTAGATCGACTCCGCCCGTGATATTCACCAAAACATCACACGTCGCGAACAACTCATTCATTCGTGCGCCGGTCAGGCCATAAACTTGATTTGCCCGCTCCGCCAGCCGGTACCCCCAGCGATCTTTCAACCCGACCCGTTCGAGGCTGGTGGCCAAATGTTGGGCCGCATACCGGCAATCGTCGGTCACGGTGTTTTGCACTGGGTCATACGGCCAGGCGGTGCTGTCCTCGATGTACCACACTTCGTGGCCCAACCGGTGAAACCCCAGCAGCCAGTGCAAATGCATCCACGTCTGCCCACCCAACGGGCATTGTCCCATCATCCCCATCACGACGATGCGCAGTTTCTTCATACCGGCAAGCCAATCTCCGTCAGCATGCGCCGCAAAAGTTTGTTGGCGTCGAAATACTCTTCCGCCAACTGCCGCGCCGCCCGGCACTGGCGCTCGTAATCGCTGTTGAGTTTGTCCACGGCACCGAGAATGTCATCCACCGTCTGAAACGGTAAAAAACCAGCCCCCGCCGGCAACCGCCGTTGCGCTTGAGTGTCTTGGACGATGACGGGCTTGCCCATCGCGAGATAGATCGCGCTCCGGTCACTGAACCAGCCACCCCGGGTTTTGACGTAGATATTGCTGGCGACACTGAACTCGCCGCGTGACTGCCCGATGAAGTCGCGATACGCCGTCATATCCCGGGTGACTTCCAATGGATCGCGCAACCGCCAGCCGTGCTCGCGCACTTTGGCGTGATGATCGCCGCCACCGCTGATCGCAATTTCAAACTGCCGGCCGGCGCGTTCCGGCAAATCCAGAAACCGCAAAAACTCCTGAGCCTTGAATCCATACTCAACTCCGTCGAACTGAATCGGTTTGCGCCCGGCCCAACTCATGACCGTGCTGAAAAACTGCGCTTTCGGCGTAAATGTCGCGGGAAACAAATCGAGCGCGACCGGCGGGTACCAGGGCCGCCAGTTCAATCCCCACGTGGGTATCGGGCAATCCGGTTGGCCGATGTTGACGCCCACGCTGAAATGAAAATGATAATCATGCGGGGACGCGCAGCCGGCAATGGATGGCGCCCGCGCCGCCGGCATCTGGAACTGGGTGACGCCGGGATCCGTGTCAATAAACACCCGGCGCGGACACTCCAGAAACTCCGGCAACCAGTTCACCGCGCTCAACGAAATCAACAAATCTGCCCGCCGGCAGAGAGCGCGTGTTTCTTCAACCGACAGATTGTGGTACCGGCGATCCTCGTCCACATAGACCCAACGATTCTCCAGACCCAACGGCTTGAGCAACTCGCGCTGGAAGGCGATGCCGTAAGTGGGGTCGGACGAGATCGTGTTGGTCGCCGGGTTGTAACAGGAGTTTGGCCACCCACTCTCTTCCAGATACCAAACCTCGCAGCCGAGTTTGGCCAACGCCGCCAGATAGTGCAATTTTTCCGCCACCATCCCGGCGAGCGGGTACCGGATATTGTAGCCGGTTACGAGGACGCACGGTTGGGCTGGCATGGGCAACCGCTAGTCCGGTTTCACAAACTTCTTCGGCTTGTCGAGTTTCGTGAGTTTGAGTTCTTGCGCCGTCAGATCGAGCAGCGCCAACCCCAACCGGAGCGTGCGGCGGGCGCGCAAATGCAGGTAGCCAATCACCACCACCACCAGCGACCACAATGACAACACCCACCACAGCCGCTGCGGATTAGGTTGCGTGACAACGACCGTCTGCGGATCGGCGGTCCCACTGAACACCTCGACAATTCCCGGCACCGTGTGCTGCACGACGAATACCAGCACCGCGACAAACGCCACCACCGCCCAGAAGAAAACCTTCCCGAGCAACGTCCAGCCCGCGCTCAACCGGGCGCGCAACAACCGTTTGTTGCCGCCGTGATTCTCAGCCACGGTGTTGACGATGACCTTGGTGAACCGGTCGCCAAAAATCGTCACATCATATTCATCCCACCCGCTGTCGGCGCTGGCCTGCCAATGATCCCGGTCGAGGTGCTCCATCAGTTTGCCCAAAAACTCAAACCGCTCCAGCCCGGCTTCGTTCCAATAATTGACCGTGTGCCGGCTGCCGATCCCCTCATAAACGCGCGCCAGTTCCCGGACCTTGCTCCGCGCGTCGGTCGGCGTCTCACCGCGTTGTAACCGGTGTGCATACCGGGGCCAGCCGCGCACGATGGGCTGGAGCAAATACATCAACGCGATCAACGGTCGCGACCAGATCGTCCGCTGCCAGACCGGCAATTCCACCCGGAGCGCAGCCATCGCCGCCATCAACAAACTCGCCGTCAACGTCAACACCGGCAACGGCCACAATGCCGGGAAAATCAACGCCAACAACGCGCCGCCCATCGTCAACACGACGTGCCATTCGAGGCTCGTCAGCAACGTCACCAAGCCCGCCGGTTCCGGCGTGTACAAGGTCTGGAACAACCCGCTGCCGAACACCCCGTGATAAATCACAAACCGGCCGAGAAAACCCGACACGCGCGACGGACTGTAAATCCGCCCGCGCCACCGCATCCCACCCAGGTTGTTGAAATACTCCGGGTGCTTGTACCGCAACAATGCCTCCGCGACGCCGTAGCCGCGCTGCTGTTTCAGATACGCCCCAAAATTATTCCGCCGGTAATGCCAGACAAAGCCGGCATGGCTGAACGCGATCTTCCGGCCCCGCTGGAGCAACCGCCAGCAGACATCCACGTCGTCGCCCGCGGCCCGGTAAATCGGATCGAAGCCCTCAATCTCGTCGAGCGCCCATTTCCAAAATGCCATGTTGCAGCCGGGAATGTGTTCCGCGTTCCGGTCATCCAACATCACGTGCGCCGGTCCGCCCGGCGCACACGCGACGGCGCCGGCCACCCAGTTGTCCTCCGGCGGTGGAAAATTATGACCACCAATCGAACACGCATCCGTCTTGAGCAAATCGCCGATCAGATAGTAGAGCCAGTCTTCGTCTGCCCGGCAATCACTGTCGGTGAACGCCACGATGTCACCCGTGGCTGCGTTGATACCGGCATTGCGGGCGTGACTCAGCCCCATGTTCGACTGATGAATCGCCCGGACTTCCGGGAATTGTGCGGCGATCTTCGCGGTGTCGTCGGTCGAACCATCGTCCACGAGAATGACCTCGTAGTTCGGGTAATTCAGATGCCGGAGCGAATGCAAACAAGCCGGCAAGGTGCGCCCGCCGTTGTAGCTCGCCACTACGACGCTGACTTTCGGATAATCCGGCAACGGGAAATACGGTGCGCGTTTGTACTGTTCGGCGACGGCACGAAACGCACCGCGCGGCTTGCGCTCCCGGTCGGTCAGCCCAAAAAACCAGTTCTCGATCTGCGACCCGCCGGTATGCCAGTCATCGGTGAACGCGAAGATGAAAACGCCGGCCAGCCCAGCGCGGAACGCCACTTCGATGTGACCGCTGAGGAATTGCGCTTTGGCCGACTCGCCTTCGCGCTGCGAATCCATGCCGAACTCAGCCAGCACGAGCGGCCGGTCGCCGGCCAGACTCTGGAGCCGGTCGAGGTAGTTGGAAAACGGCTTCGGATCGTGCAGGTAGACGTTGAAACTGATGAAGTCGAGACTTTGCGGCTGCAAAAATTCGGTCGGTGGATAATTGACGAAGGTCACGAGCCGCTGCGGATCGATGCGTTTGACTATGCCGGCCAGTTCATCAAGGAAGGCTTCGATCTTTTTCGCGCCATACCAGCGGGCGATGTCGGGCGGAATTTCGTTCGCGAGCGTGATTGCGAAGACGGCCGGGTGATCTTTCAGCGCTTCGGCAGCTTGCCGGGTGGCGTTGCGGGCGAAGGCCTTCGATTCGTCGTCGTCAAGGAAACAGGTGTGCTTCGGCCAGTAATAGTCCACGAGGACTTTCAGGTCGAAACGGTGCGCCAGATCCAGAAACCAGCGTGGTGGGACGTGGTAGGTGCGGACGACGTTGGCGTTGAGTTGACGGATCAACTCGAAATCTTTTTCGACGCGTTCGGGCGTCGGAAAGGTGCAACCGGCCGCGTCGGGTTTGAATGGTCCGTAGGTGACGCCCTTGGGGAAAAACTTCTTCGCGCCGACGCGGAAGAACTTGCCGTCAGTCAGAACCCGTTCGGAGGGAGAGACATTCGCCAAGTTCACCGGCAATTCCGGCTGGAGGCTGACGGGGGTGTCAATAGATTGAGGACTTGGCACAGATTTCTCGTGGTCAAGGACGCTACCGCGTCCCAGCAACTCGGTGACCGGGTTTGTAACAGAGAAAAAGCGCATCGTCAATCAGGCCATAAGACGCCCTTGCCGACGGATTATTCAAACACGGCGGGTGACCCCACGCAGCGGGAAGGGAACGCCGCGTCACCCACCGCGGCGCTGGTGGGAACATCATTCTAACTCACACACGGCCCCAAATCTGTCCCCCAAATCGGGGGAAGGCCAGATTTGTTCTACGCGCTACTCGCGGGGCCGCATCTCATCAAGGAATTCCAAGTACGGCTTGAATTCGGGCGACTTGTCATATTTGGCGCGAACTTGCTGGTCATATCGTTTTGCGGCCTCCTTTCCATTCGGACACCCCATCTCCAGCAACTCGGTAATTAGGCATGCTACGTAACCCATCGCCCTGACCTCAGGCACCCGCATATCTGAAGGATCCGAAGGGTACTTTTCGGGTAACAGTTTTACATTTCGCGCTAATGCTTCAACGAGGAGTTTGCATCCGTGTTCACCACCGTATTTCAGCAATAGCACGGCCGCTTTCGCCTGTTTGCCGCTGTCAGGTATTTCCAAGTACGGTTTGAGTGCCGGAAGATAAACATCGCTTTCGCTGCTCAGTATGAGCACATGCATCGCACATCCGAGAACCCTGTTGTTTGGAAATTCATACCTCTCTGGATGTTCAAGGCCGTTTTTTAGAATCTGCTGGAGGTGCTTAAGCGTACTCGTATCATTCCGAGATTTGACACCGGCAGCAAACTCTTCAAATTGCTGATTGCTCTCCAATTGCTCGACGCGTTGTGCGACTTCTTCCAAAGAGATTTCTCCAGTTGACTCGCCACTCACGGCTAGTCGAAAACACAGAAGTATCAGTATCAAAAAACAGATTAGAAGTGGTTTCATAAGCCTCAAAACCCCAATAAAATGATGACCAAAACTGACTTATGAAACCAGTTCTAGGCTCTTCATCTTCACTCACTCTGATTCGCTTTGATCCACTCGATCGCTTTCGTGGATTGTGGTTTCGATATGCGTTTTGTAGAGAGGCATTAGGGTCAGATCTCCACAGCACACGCCTTCAAGGAATCTGCGAGATTTCCTTCAGCTTCCGCCACTGCTGCTCGGTGACACGTTCAGCATGGCCGTCGAGGAAGAGACAACCGCGCGTACCGTCGCTGCCGGGGGCGGCTTCGTAAAACACGACCACTTTGTCCGGCTTGTCGTAATCAGTGACTTTCTTGCCGGAGAGCGCGGGGTTGGGAAGGTAGGGCTTCTGGTTGCCGGGCTGGTTGAAGACATCTTTGTTGCGGACGTAGAGGACGAGTTCTTCCTTGGCAGATTTCGCGTCGGCCAAAGCCGGGAGGACGCGGCGCTCGCCGATGTAGGCCATCACAGCCACGCCGATTTGCCGGAGATTCTTGAGCGAAGCCTCGCCATCTTTGTCGTCGGCACCGCCGGCATCGCCGCCACCGAGTTCGGCATCGAGATCGAAGGGGCGGATGTCCGTCAGGCTGCCGGCGCTGCGAAGATTGAGCAGTGCGAGCGCGAGGACGGTGGTGGCGGTGGGCTTTTCGGGTTCGGGCGGTTGACCGCCGCGCATGGCGGCCTGCATGGCAACCATGTCGAGCGCTTTCATCTGGGATTTGTAGGCGACGAGGTACGTCTCCCCGCCAACGGTCACGGTCTGGCCTTTGGTGTAATAGTAGCCGGCGGCGGCACCGCCGTACATCGCCCGGTAAATGTTCGCGGGATCCACCGTCGCACTGGCGGTAAGTCGCCGCCAACCAGCATCGAGGTCTTTGAATTTGAGCGTCAACGGGAACTCTTTGCCGGCGAGGGCTTGTTCCATCGTGGTGACATCGGCCAGCGCAACGCTGCCGGTCAGAAGGGCCAAAGCCAATAGGTGCGTGATTTTCATAGGTGATCTCCGGTTAGTTTTCCTCCCAGTCATCGTCCGTGCCGGTCTCAGTCGGTTGAAACCGCAGGCGCGTGAAAGTGTCCGCCGGCAAGACGACGCGGCCACAAAAGTCCGTCGTGCCGGTCAGGTTCTTGTCATCGAATTGTTCGAGCGTCAGCGTGAGCTGGGTGCCGTCGGGGAAATCGGCGCGGACGGACGACGGCACTCGGGCGGCCGGTGTCGACTTGGCAAATTCGATGGCGACAATTTTTGGCAACGGAATTTTCACAGCGGCAAAACTATTGGTCAAAAGCGCTTCCCCGCCGGTAATCGCAGTCAACACGCCACTGACTTTGTCGCCGTTGACCAAGCGCACGAGATCCTCGGCCGGCGCGTGGGTTGAGTCGCTCGGGGTATCGAGCTTGCCGTCCCACTCGGACACGAGGATGTTCGCGAGACGGAGATCGGCCTGGCCTTGGGATTGGAAATGCAGCGCAGTTCCCTGGCCGGCAAACTCGCCGGGATCAGTCCACTGTTTGAGCAGCACGTTGTCCACGAACACGGCGATGGTTTTCTTGGGTTTGTTGACGCGAATGGCGACGCGGGCTTTGGTGCGCGGGCGCTGTTCGCCCCACTGGATGTTGCCCTCGAGATTGCGTTGGTTACCGGCGACATTGCGGTGGAGTTGGAGGTAATTCCCGTTACATGTCAGCAAATAACCGCTCTGGTTGGCGGCGGTGTAGAAGCCGACGCTCCAGTAGGGCTGGCCGCGCCATGCGATGTCGAATTCAATGCTCGCCACCGCCGGCAAGCCGACGTCTTTGGTGATGACGCTGTACCGGTTGCGCTGGCTGTAGTAACGGCCTTGTTTGTAAGTCCAACCGGGTTGAAGCGCCTTCCAGTCGGTCGGGCCGGTCGGGCCGGCATACACGACGCTGGGGAGCAACGACCGGCTTTCGAGCCGCTTGAGGGCTGACCGGCTGAGCCGCAACTTGCCGGCGTACCAGGTCTGGAGCGTCAACGTCTGGGCATCGAGCGCCACGATGTCGCCGGCCAGTTTGTCGCCATTGGTCAACTCGACGAGCTGGCCGTGCAATTGCCGGGAGGTACGGGGCGGGCGCGGGGCGAGAAGAAGTTCGGCGACGTTGGTGGATTCAAAGACGATGGGTTGGGTGGCGGCGGGCGTTTGCCAACGCAGGCCGGTCGCAGTGGCGTTGAGGAGTGCGCCATCGAGCCGATCGCCGTTGAGAAATTTCAGGGTGTCACCGGCGTGGAGGACCGGCGCGAGGATCAACGGCACTAACGCAAGCGCGCGCACGCCGGGAGTTTGGCACAGCCGCCGCCGGCAACGCAAGTGTGGCTTGCGCTCGCCGGGGGCACTGTCTAGTCTGCGCGCCATGTTTGATCTGCAACCGTGGCAGTGGGCGTTGGTCGTGCTCGGCGCGTTTTTGGCCGGGGTGTCGAAGACGGGGATCGCCGGGCTGGGGATTTTGACGGTCGCAATTTATGCGAACGTGTTGCCGGCGAAGGAATCGACCGGGCTGATTCTGCCGATGTTGATCGCGGCGGATGTGATTGCGGTGGTGTCGTACCGGCGGCATGCGGTGTGGTCGCACATGTGGAAGTTGTTTCCGTGGGTGGCCGGCGGGGTGGTGCTGGGGTATTTCGCGATGGGCCGCATCAGCAATGTGGGAGTGCGGTATGCGATTGGGACAATTCTGCTTGTGATGACGGCACTGCATTGCTGGCGGAAGTGGCGGCAGTCGGAGAATGTGCCGCATGCGTGGTGGGTGGCGGCGGCGACCGGGTTGTTGGCGGGGTTCACGACGATGATGGCCAACGCGGCGGGGCCGATCATGGTTCTTTACTGGCTGGCGCTGGGGTTGCCGAAGATGGAGTTTCTGGGAACGGGGGCGTGGTATTTTCTGATCATCAATGTGTTCAAGGTGCCGTTCAGTTATCACCTCGGGTTGATCACCCCGGCGTCGTTGCAGTTCAATTTATGGATGTTGCCGGCGATTGTGGCGGGGACTTTGATGGGGCGGGTGTTTGTGCAACGGATCAATCAGACGTGGTTCGAGATCCTCGCGCTCGGGTTGACGTTGATCGCGGCGATTCGGCTGCTGTGGTGAAAGCCGGTTAGAAGCGGTTTTTCGACGCGCCGAACTTCCGATACCGGCGAACCACCGTGAGCAACACCAAGCCGCATCCAACCAGGACGAAAGCACTCGGTTCAGGGATTACGGTGAGCTGGCCAAACTCCAAAAGTTGAGTCGTGTCCCACGCCAGCCCCGGGTTCAGCCCCGGCAGGATCAAGCTGGCAAATGAACCGTTTTGGGTGCCGAATTCAAACAGCTTGAATGTATCGCCGGCCACCAGCACGCCGCCGATGTTAACGACGTTCAGGGTGCCGCCGTAGGTCAGGATGCCAGTAACTTGGACGAGGTCGTTGCTGGCAGGTAAGGCGGTATTCAATTCCATGACAGTCGTGGCGTTCGCTGCCAAGGTCAGGTTGGCGGTGTAGGTCAGCGTCCCGATGCTGTTGCCAGGGCTGAGTGTGGCGCCGTTGCCAATGGTTACGTTGCCCAAAACAGTGCCATTGCCCGACAAGGTCTGGTTCGGCGCCAGGGTTAGGCCGCCGCTGAGGGCGGTAACGTTAAACGTGGCACCCGCGCTGACATTGAAGTAGCTGGTGTTGGTCACCACTGCCGACGGGCCGAGAGTCAGGATGCCGCCCTGGATGAGGGTCGGCCCGGTATACTGCTGCCACCCGTTCAAGACGACTGTGCCGGCCGTGGTCTTGGTCAAACCAACATTGCCACCGAGAGTGACCGCCACTGTCCCGGCCTGCACGTCGAAATCGCTCGTGCTGGTCAACCGCCCGACGCCGCCGGTGATTGTGCCGCTGATCAACTGCACGCCCGCCACGGTGTCGTTATTGGCCGAGATGTCGAGCGTGCCGCCATTGACGACCACACCGGCAGAGTTGGCGATCATGTCAGTGCTGGCGCCGGTGTATTTGACGGTGGCACCGGTGTTAATCGTCAAACCGCCGCTGCTGATCGCGTTGGCAGTACCGGATTTATTCAATTCGAGTCGCCCGCCGTTGACCGTCGTCAGTCCGCTGTAGGTGTTGGCCGCCGAACCATCGAAACGCAAGGTGCCAATTTCGGTCTTCGTCAAACCACCGTTCCCGGTGATTGCGCCGTTCAAGGTGACCAAGCCCACGATGTTCGTGCCGCCACCGACTTGGAAGGTTAGGTCGCCGGTGAGGGCGGGGTATGCGCTGTTAATGAGGATGTTGGTGGTGGGCTGATCGTCGCTGTTAAAAATGAACGACCCCGCCGTGGGGAAGCTGACCGTGTTGGTGGTCAAGGTCAAGATGCCCAAGCGGTTGGCGACGCCGGCACCAGAAGCAAACGTCAACAGATTGGCCGGCGCAGCACCACCGGCGACAGTGAAATCGAGGATTGCTCCAGACTGAACGATGATGGGCGACGCATTGATCGAATTCAGCGTGAAGACGAAGAGCCGGCCACTGGTCACCGTAATTGTTCCGATAGTGTTGTTGCCGGATGGCCGATTCAGAATGAGATCCGATCCACCGGTCGTCAATCCGCCACCACCACTGATTGCGCCTGACGAGTAGAGGGGGACACCAAGATCCAAATTTCCACCGCCAGCGCTTAGCGTGATCGCTCGCGTACCAAGATCCACCACAGTCGCCCCCGTCGTTCGCAGGGTTGCTCCGTTGGCAAAGGTGAGACTGCCGCTGCCCAAGTTGCCGCTGGAGCTGATGGAGAGCGTGCCGCCGCTGATCGTGGTCAGGCCGTCGTACGTATTGTCGCCGGCCAGAACCAGTGTTCCGGCTCCGTCCTTGAACAGGCGCATGTCGCCACCACTGGCCGTGATATCACCAGTGACCGTGATATTGCCGGCACCGCCAAAAGTCAGATCCTTGTTGTTGTTCAATCCAGTCTCGCCAATGTTGCCACTGATCGTGAGGAGGTCAGCATCGGAGTTGATTCGGTGGACACCCGTGACGTTCGCCAGCGTGAGCGCGCCCGCCCAACTGTTGCTGCCGCTGATGTTTCGCAACGCGCCGGCGCCGCCAATGCCGGTGCCATTCAACGACAATGCCTCGGCCCCGACCGCAATGCCGCCAATTAATTCCAACGCCGCGCCGCTGGCCACGGTCACCCCACCCGCCACTGTGCCCAGCGCCGTATTGTTCGCGGCCCGTAATGTACCGCCGTTGATCGTCGTGGCCCCTGTGTAGCTGTTGGTGCCGCTGAGTGTGAGAGCGCCGCCCGTCACCGTCAAGGTCAGCGTCCCCGACCCCGAGGTCCGGTCGGCAATCGTTCCGCCGAAGGAGCCACCGTTGGTCACCGTGAGGGTGCTGAGTCCATTGCCATTGTTCAAGAGCGTGCCGCCGCCGCCATTGAGCGCGCCGAAGTTAGCATTCTTGCCGTTCAAGTTGACCAAGCCGCCGTCAATTGTGGCGCTACCGGTGATGGTGGAATTGCCGGCCAAGAGATTCGTGCCGCCAGTTTGGGTAAAGTTGTTGTTGAGCGTCCCCTGCCATGTGAACGCAGCGGAATTGCTGACCGGCCCGGTGAAGGTGATGTTATTCGTGAGATAAACCTTACCGGCATTGATCAATCCGCCCCGCAAGATGGCGTTAGCCACACTGCTGGTGAGCACGCCGGCCCCGCTGATTGTCAGCAGTCCGTTGCTCATGGTCTGACCATTGAGATTCAAAATCCCGCCACTGACTGTGGCCGCGCCGGTAATGGTTGTGGCGCCACTGAGGAGGTTGGTGCCTTGCGTCTGCAAGAAGCTGTTACTGATGACGCCGCTCCAATTCATGCTGCCTTGGTTGACGAGCGGCGCCACGATTACGCCCGTGCCGAGGAGCACGCCGTTGCTTTGGTTGGTCAATATGCCGCCGCGAAGAGTGGTGATGCCGGTGGCGAAATTGAGGACGCCATTATTGGTCCAATCGCTGACAACATTCAGCGTCCCCAGATTGCGCAGGTCAATCCGCCCAGTATTCAGCAAGCCATTGGTCACCGTGAGCAGAGAGTTGGTAATCACGAAATATTGATCCGTGCGGTTACCGGCCACACTCAAGCTGCCGCCAACGGTCAGCGTTGAATTTGCCATCAGTGTTTGGTTCGTCAAATCACCACCACTGACTGACATGTTGCTGGCCAGCAGCATTGTGACTGACGTGAACCGCAGGCTGTTGCTGGCATTGCGAACGCCGCCACCGAGAAAAGTCAGGGTATCAGCCCGCAGCGTCCCACCGGCAAACGACAGGGTGGAGCCAGCGCCCGCCGAGCTGCCGCCGTCAAAGAGGATCGTCTTTGCTGTCACGTTATTCGAGAAGTTGAGAGTCAAACGACCGGTACCAGTCGCGCCACCGAACACCAATGCGCCAGCACCATTGGTGAGAAAGGTTTGCCCCCGCAGCAACACCGAAATCGTTCGCCCTGAACTCGTCGTGGTATTCGTGACAAACAAGCTATCCGCAGTGAATATATTCGCCGTGGCATTGGTCACAATGATTGCATTGTTGCCGGTTCCGGTAAATGTTAAGTAGGCATTGTCACCATTGCCCGGCTGGCCGCCGGTCCAGTTGCCGGTCAGGTTCAAATTATAGGTGCCGCCCGACAATTGGTTCCACTGACGGTTCGCGGCATCAACTGACGACATAATCGTGAGGCTAAAAAATGTCGCCACCAAGGTCATACTCCGTCGCATGGATAACCACAAGCAGTGGTTCTTTTCGTCCTTATGATTCAGATTCATGATTCCTGTCTCACTATGTCTACAACTCTTGCCTTCAGCTGTGTTCCCACAACTGGCAAGTATACGAGTGGTTGGCACGTCCTCGTGGTAACTAAGCAGTTATTTGGCCCACCAATTTTTGTACATTTTTGCGCATCTGCCACGTGAGTATTCGTTGTTTTTCCCTTTGGGAGAAGCACTTACCAAAATGAACTCCCTTGATGAAGAAGCTCCGTAGACCCTTCAAAAACAAGGCACTAGCCGTGCTGTCCCTCCGTCGAATACGCCATGTTAAGCCAGCTCGTGATGATCATTAGGTCGAACCAAACGAAGACACTATTCGCTACAAAAACGGCCATGGTGAAGCGTGCGCCTCTCGTCAGTGTGACGATTTTGTCCAGCTTCAACCCACCGACATACCTCCCTATCAACACAGTTGCCTCCGCCTCTCACCACGAGCATTCCGGCGGCGGATGCCCCAAGCCGTCAAGGCACCGGCGTACACCAACAGTAGAATATTGGGTTCGGGAATCAGCCAGACATTCGTCAGGAGAACCAGTTGGTTGGCTTCGTCGATGTAGACCTGAAACGTCCAGTTGTCGCCCAAGTTAAATGCGATGCTGTCAGCAGCAATGACGTCGTTGGTGGTCGCGCCCAGTTGCCAGACGATTAAAGTTCAGGGTGCCCGACGTGCCAGTCCAATTCCGATTGGACGCGACGGCTGCGGACGACAGGATCACGCACAAACCACCCACGAGCATGGGCCACCCCAGCCAAAGCACTTCCCACCGCGGTCCGCGGGCAGCAACTTCGTTTGAGACAATGGTTTTGTTTCATAATTCTGGTCACTCAATTACGACAGAATCGCCTCAGTTGCGTCCTGACAACTGGCAGCGATACGAGAATTTGACTGGGCTGGAGGGTAACCAAGCAGTTTTCTGGCTTAGCGGTTTATTGAACATTCTTGTACAGTCTAATAACGTAAACACATCGCTTTTCCCTTCGACAAAGCCACTTACGACAAATTGTTCTGGCGTTTAGAGACCACCAGCAGAAAGAAGGACTGAGCCAACTGGTTTAGAAATGTGCGAGCTCTTGTACAATCGGGGGCGTTTAGCATTGGATTTTTTCCGACTGGCGGACTACCGTTTCGCCGTGTTGCTAAACCTTCGCAACCCCTTTTTGTATTATGCCGCTTGGCTCTGTAGCGGCGCTTTAAGCCTTTGTTTGGCTCAGACGGACGCTGGCCTGAAGAACGCGCTACAGTTGCTAACCCGCGCGCAGAGCCAAGCCAGCAATGCCCAGCGAATTAATCTTTATGAGGAAGCAATTGAGCAGTGCCGGCTAATCGCCAAGACTTCTTCCAACTATTGCGCGGCACAGACAGTGTGGGCGATTAGCCTGGTGGATCTGGCGCAGATAGTCACCCAAAGCATTGAGTCCGCTGATTACTCGCATCAAGCGCAAACGCGACTGGCGCTGGCTGAACAATGTGACCCACAGTCGTGGCTCGTGCACCAAACGTGGGGCCGTTTATTGTTGTTTGAGGCGGAACGTCAGCCATCAGCCCCGAAAACCGCAGAGCGACTACTCGTCCCAGCGCAACTCCGTTTTGAGAAAGCCCGGCAGGCGGCTGCTTTCAAGAGTGATCAGGCCGATGCGGACTATCACGCCAGCCTCTGTCTGATCCGCCGCGCTGAACAGACGGCCGATCGCCCACAGAAGTTGACGTTGTACGCCGCGGCCGCCCGACTCTGTGAACGCGCGGCGCAGGTGACTGGTTTTGTCAAGGCTGCTCAAGTGCAGGGCTTGTGGGGAGTGGTGTTGCTGGAAATGGGCAAGCTGGAAGGTGACCGCCGCTCAATCCGCCAAGGCGTTGAGCGCCTTCAGTTTTCCCTGAAGACATCTGCGAACGATCTACAAGCGCGCTACAACCTCGCCTGTGCCTACGCGGTCCTAGAACAATCGGACTTGGCAATCAAGGAACTCCGCGTGTGTGTGGAAGGGGATCCAACGGGCAAGTACCGGCGGGCGGCAGAGAAGGATCAAGACTTTGCAACACTCCGCCACCGTGACGAGTTCCGCGAGCTGGTGCCCGCCTCGAATTGAGAGCGTAAAAGCGCCGGTGGCACTCGGCAAACTTCGTCAGCGTGCCGACGGTTTCGGCATTCGCGCTTGGGCGCGGCGGCGGGCCACAATCATTAGACCACCGGTCAGGAACAGCAACGCGACACTGGGCTCAGGGACAACACTCGCGAGGCCGTAGGTATTTAATGGCCCCACCCCGAGATCCTGCAGAAGCAGCGTCCCGAATCCGTCGTTGGCGGTTGTCGAAAGCGGATTGAAAAGACTATCGTAAATCGACAAGGAAAACTGGTCGGGTGTAGAAGGGGCCGTGGGATTGGGGTTCGTCGTCAGGGTTAAGTCAAACTGCAACACTGTGCCGGGCTGAAATTTCACCAGGTACGTGGTACTCGGATCATCGGTTAGCGTGAGCGGACCGGGGTTAAGTGTCCCCGAGACATTGCCACTACTGGAGTCCGGATCGCTCACAAGCGTTCCCCCGGTCACGCCGAAACTTTGGATCGTGGCGGTGTTGTTCACGAGATCATTGCCATCAATGTCAATGAGTTGGAAGAAAAGATAGTAGTCCGTTAGCGGAGTCAACGAGGTCGTGTCAAAACTGTATAAGGTGGCGTACCCGACCTGTGCGCTGAGTGCGACAATACACCCAACAATCAGCGAATAAATATGGCGTTTTTTTACCATGAAAAATACGCGATATTTATCACTCATCACCTTGCCAGCGTCAAGTTTGAATATGTTTGATGGCCGATCAATGACTCCAACTGTGTTGTTGGTATTTCCAGTTTACCGAGCGCCTTGCCCCAGCGCGCGGGTGCTGTAGGTAATCGCGGTCCCGGTCGGGTTCACGAATTCGAGTGTTACCGATACGGTGGCGTTCGGGCTTAGAATCCCGCCGGTGGGATTAACGGTCACATAGGGCTTGCCGGCCGGCGCAGTCGCGCTCGTGATTCCGGCCTTATTGTACAACGACGCATTACTACTTAGGCTATCCAAGGCTAATGACACCGGGCCGGTAATTGCCGCGCTACTCGTATTCTTAATCGTCACCGTTTGCACATACCGTCGGGACGGGAGAATCATCCGTGCCCCACCGCGGGTCACCGTGACTTGTGAGCTGATATTATTGGCGGGCACGGTCAGATCTGCCGGGTTCGACGACGTGGTGCCGCTCGCGTTGCTGAACACGGCGCGGAACTTCTTGCCGTTGTCGGCGGTGGTTACTGTGACCACCAGTGGGATGACAGTGGCACCCGGGAGTGGGGTGTAACTTGATCCACCGTTGGCGCTGACTTCCCATTGCACTGTTGCGCTTGGACTGGCTGTGACCACCGCGTTGAACGAGACTGGAGTCCCCGCCGTCACCAACTGACTGGCCGGGTGCGTGATGACAACTGGCGCGCCCGAGATATCCGCCGTGGTCGTAGTTGTTGCATTGAATGTGTAGTTGCCGGCATCGGGGCCGCCCACCGTGATTCCGGTCACAGTGATCGTCTTCCCGGAACCAATGGTCGCGTCGTCAAACGTCGCGCTGGCGTAGCCCAGAGTGAGGGAGTCACCGCTGGCTCGGTCATCTGCAAGCGTGACCGTCGCAGTGGTATTACCGTCGTAGAGTTTGTTCTGGCCGGTGGCCGTCACCGTCAACAACCGCGTCCCAATGCTCAAGGCACCACTCGCACCGCTGAGGGTGTAGTTACCGGCGGACGCGCCGCCCAATGTCAAACCGCTGAACGAGGTGATGCTGCGTGAGCCGATGGCTTTGCTCGCCAAGGTCGCACTGCCGGACAGCGTCAACGTATCACCGCTGACCTTGTTGTCGACGGTCAGAATACCGGCCGCCGCCGTTGCCGTGCCGTTGTAGGTTCGGCTGCCCGTCACCTGGATCGCCAACGGATTTACCGTGAGTGTGCCGGTCGCGTAGGTGATCGTGTAGTTGCTCAAGCCTGTGCCGACCGCTGCGCTGGGTGTGATCGTATAGCTGCCCGCGGCATCCGTGGCGGCAGTTCCACCGTTACTGCTCAAAGTCACACTCGTCACCGAGTCGCCCGGCAGCAAACCGCTGGTCGTGAAGGCTGTCGTTCCGAGTGCGATGGCTGTGCCGTAGGTCTTGCTCTGGGGGAGTGCGGTGATGACCAGACTGGTCAGGTTGATCGCGAAGTTGCCGGCCGCGGCCCCGGTCAGGCTGTTGTAATTAGCGCTGTCCGTCGGGACAAAATCCGCCGTGACGGCGTACGTGCCGGCGGCAGTGGGCGCCGTGGCGGAGCCGTTGTACTTCACATTGCTGACGGTGCCGGCCACCGAACCATTGACCGTCGCGGTCTGCGCCGAGCCCGTGAAGGTTACCGGCGAGTTGGCGACGGACAACGTCGGGGTCGCCTTTTGGATGACAAAGTTACCGGCCGAGGCCGCGGTAAGGCTGGTGTAGCTGATATTGTCCGTCGGGACAAAATCCGCCGTGACGGCGTACGTGCCGGCGGCGGTGGGCACCGTGGCCGAGCCGTCGTATTTCACGTTGCTTACCGTACCCGGCACCGAACCGTTGACCACGGCCGCCTGTGCCGAACCATTGTAAGTCGCCGGCGAGTTACCGACAGACAATGTCGGCGTCGCCGCCTGGATGACGAAGTTGCCCGCCGCGGCTCCGGTCAGACTGATGTAATTGGCGCTGTCCGTCGGGACGAAATCCGCCGTGACGGCATAGGTGCCGACCGCCGTCGGCACTGTGGCCGAGCCGTTGTATTTCACATTGCTGGCAGTGCCGGCGACGGAGCCGTTGACTGTCGCGGCTTGCGCGGAGCCTGTGTAGACGACCGGCGAATTGGCCACGGACAAAGTCGGCGTCGCTTTTTGGATGACGAAGTTGCCCGCGGCACCTCCGGTGAGGCTATTGTAATTGGCGCTGTCTGTCGGGGCAAAATCCGCCGTGATGGCGTACGTGCCGGCCGCTGTTGGCGCTGTCGATGAACCAGCATACTTGATGTTGCTGACCGTGCCCGGCACCGAACTGTTGACCGTAGCTGTTCGTGGGGAACCGTTGTACGTCACGGGGGAGTTGCCCACCACCAGCACCGGTGTTGCCTTGGCGACCGTAACGTTCACCGTGCCGGCGACCGTGGTATAATTGGCCGTGTCGCTGGGGGTGAACGTCACCGGGGCGCTATACGTGCCGGCACCTGGTATCGTGGTATCCGGGGTGAAGGCGAAGCCGCCGGCCACTGAGGCTGACCCACCCGAAAGCGTCGAAGCCGAGAGCGCTTGGCCGAACGTGATCCCGCTCGCGGTTGGCCACGGCGAGACCGTCGGCGTCACCTTACCGACATTGATAGTGACTGTCTTGACCGCCGGCGTGTTGTAATTGGCCGTGTCCGAGGGTGTGAACTGCACGCTCAACGTCTGGCCGTCACCGGCATTGAGGACGGTACCGCTGGCTGGAGTGTACACGAAGCTGCCGGCCACTCCACCAGAGGTGGCGTTCAACTGCGTGCTGCTCAACGGCGTGCCATAGCTGATGTCGGCCGGGTTGTTCCAAGTGATGACCGGCGTCGCTTTGGCGACCGCCACGCTTACCGTGCCGGCCACCGTGGTGTAATTGGCGGTGTCGTTCGGCGTGAATGTCACCGCGGCGCTGTACGTGCCGGCGACCGGCGTCGTGGACGGCGTGGTGAAGGTGAAGCTGCCAGCCACGGAAGCTGAACCACCCGAAAGAGTCGAAGCCGAGAGCACTTGACCGTATGTGATCCCGCTCGCGGTCGGCCACACTGAGACTGTCGGTGTCGCCTTTTGGATGACGAAGTTGCCATTGGCCGAACCTTGGTAAATGCTGTCGTTGATCGTCCCAATGACCGAGTAGCTTCCGGCGTTGGTCGGTGTGATGTTCCAGTTGATGGTCAAACCGGCTGGAGTTGTGGTTGCCGTCGGCGTGTGTGCATTGCCATCGTAGGTCTGGGTCAGGTTGCTCAAGGTCACCGTGGCGCCCAGCTTGTAGGTGATGCGAACTTGCCCGGCATAACCTGCGCCGCCATTCGCGGATCCAAAACTGGCCGCACCGCCGCCACCGCCGCCAGGGCCCGACGTCGGCGCACTTCCATCACCAAAAGCGTTGCCATTTCCGCCTGGCCCGCCGCCCTCGACTGCGGCTGCCCCCGTCGCAGTCCCTGAAGCCGATGTCCCGACAGAGTTCGTCCCGGCGGATCCACCACCACCGCCACCGCCATACCCGAAGGCTTGACCGACTGAACCACTTCCACCGGCAAATTTGACATCACCAGTCGAGGCGGAAGTGGTGCCGCCGGCGCCACCCGCGCTGGTCGAGCCGGCTGCGCCCCCGGCGGCAACGCATGTGGAGCTATTGAAGGAAGAGTTGCCACCGGCGGCATTCCCGCCGCCCCCAGCGCCAACAATCAGTGAATAGATATTGCCGGGCGTGACCGTAAAGGAATTCACCCTGGCATAAGCGCCGCCACCGCCGCCACCACCGACAGCAAAAGTGACATTCCTGCCGCCGCCGCCGCCACCCCAGGTTTCGACGGTGATCGAGGTGACGTTCGCCGGTGCGGTCCAGTTAGTGCTGCCCGGCGTGGTGAAAACCACGGTCGCCAAGGAGCTGGCATTGTTGATCGTAAAGGCCGTGGCACTGGACGAGGCGGCGTTAAAGTTGCCGTCAGCGTCCAGCGAGACCGTCGCCGTGTAGCTGCCCGGCAAGGACGGACGGGTCGAACTCGGACCGTAGGTTGTGCCGCTCACGCCGACGTAAGTCCATGTCGCCGCGCCGGTGTCGCCGGTCGGGCTGGTGCTGTAGGTGATCGGTCCCTGGGGGGTCGAGTTGTCGGTGAACGTCGTCGCGCCCGTCACGGTGACCGTCGGCGTCGCCTTGTTGATGGTGTTGGTAATGGTGGTCACCGAGATGTTGTTGTAGTTGCCGGTGCTCGTGAAACTCCAACTGTCGCTGCTATACGTCCCGGCTGCCGTGTGCGTCGTGTTGAGCGCGACGGTGCCGACGGTGGCGCCGGTCTCGCCATTGACGCCGGTGATCGAGGTCACCGTCGCCGAGTGCGGCAATCCATCGTACGTCACCGTGTAGGGCGTCACCACGACCGTCGC
>JAJVHY010000004.1:426294-566381 GCA_022072455.1 Verrucomicrobiia bacterium
TCGTGTTGAGCGCGACGGTGCCGACGGTGGCGCCGGTCTCGCCATTGACGCCGGTGATCGAGGTCACCGTCGCCGAGTGCGGCAATCCATCGTACGTCACCGTGTAGGGCGTCACCACGACCGTCGCGTTGGCCTTGTTAATGGTGTTGGTAATGGTGGTCACCGAGATGTTGTTGTAGTTGGCCGTGCCCGTGAAACTCCAACTGTCGCTGCTATACGTCCCGGCTGCCGTGTGCGTCGTGTTGAGCGCGACGGTGCCGACGGTGGCGCCGGTCTCGCCATTGACGCCGGTGATCGAGGTCACCGTCGCCGAGTGCGGCAATCCATCGTACGTCACCGTGTAGGGCGTCACCACGACCGTCGCCGTCGCCTTACCTATGGTGAATGCGGTGGCACTGGACGAGGCCGTGTTGAAATTGCTGTCCGCCGCCAACGACACCTGCGCCGTATAGCTGCCCGCGGCCGTCGGCCGAGTCGCACTGGGTCCGTACGTCGTTCCGCTGACCCCAACATAGGTCCATGTCGCCGCACCGTTGTCGCCGGTAGGACTCGTTGTGAAGCTGTTTGGTCCCTGCGCCGACCCGTTGTAGGTGTAACTGCCCACCGTCACCGTCACCGTCGGCGTCGCCTTGTTTACGGTCAACGTCGTGCTGGTGTTGTTCGGTGCGGCATTGAGACTGGCGTCGCCGGCATAGGCGTAGGTGATCGTGTACGGCGTGGCCGACGCCGGAATCGTCGCAGTGGGGAAACTCACGGAGAAGCCGCCCGCACCGCCGGAGATCGTGGCAGGTTGCGTTGAGCCGTTGATCGTGACGCTGACCGTCTCGCCATTCGCGGGATAAACCGGACCGCTGGCGCTGACTGTGCCGCTCAACGTGACGCTGGTCGTTCCATAGGTGATGCTCTGGCTGCTGGTCACACCGGTGATGCTCGGAGTCGCGGGAGTGATGTTGAAGGTGCTGGAGGTGGCGCCGGTCAGGCCGCTGGAACTGGCGGTGAGAGTGTAGCCGGTGCCGCTCTTGTTGATGGAAATGTTGCTGAACGTCGCGGTGCCGCCGCTGGCCGCGACGGGTGTGGTGCCGCTGAGCGTGCCGCTGCCGGGGTTGGTCCCGATGGCGAGGGAGACGTTCGCGGAGCTGGAGACAAGGTTGCCGTATTGATCTTGGATCTGCACGGTGATCGCCGGGCTGATCGATTGACCGGCGGTCGCATTGCTGGGTTGTTGGATGAACGCGAGTTTATTGGCGGAGCCAGCGGTGATGTTGAAGGTGCTGGAGGTCGCCCCGGTCACACCGCTCGCGGCGGCACCGAAGGTCAGTCCCGTGCCGGCTTGGCGGATAACCAAGTCGTTGAAGGTGGCTTTGCCGGTCGCGTCGGTGGTTTGCGGATTCGTGCCGCTGTAGAGCGTGCTGCCGTTGACCGTCAGGGTGATGGCGACTCCGCTTTGCGGAACGTTGTTGTTGGAGGCGTCGCGAAGTTGGACCACCACGCTGGCCATCGTGCTGCCGGCGGTCGTGTTGGCTGGCTGGGTGGTGAAGACGAGTTGCGTCGCCGCACCGACAACTTGGAATGAACTGCTCGTCGCGGTCTTGCCGTTGCTGGTCGCGGTGAGTTGTTTGCCGCTGCCGGTGGCGCTGATGGTCAGATTATTGAACGTCGCCACGCCGCTGGCGTCCGTCGTCTGGGGCGTGGTGCCGCCGAGGGTGCCGGTGCCGGCGCTGAGGGTCATGGCGACGTTGGCGCCGGGGACGACGACGTTCAGCGCGTCTTTGGCGGTCACGGTGACGGCGGGGTTGATGGCGGAGTTGACCACGGCGGTCGAGGGTGGTTGTTGGCTGAAGGTGACAGTGTTCACCGCTTGGTCGCCGATGGCAAAGCTGCCGGAGCCGCTCTCGCCACTGATGGTGGCGGAGGTGCCGGTCGGCGTGCCGTTGAGGGTGGTGGTCGTCCACGAGCCGTTGTACTGACGGACGACAAACTGGGAGGCTGTGGCTGTGCCGTCGACGTCGCCGCTCACGTAGTTGAACGTCGCGCCGTACGTGCTGAAAGTCGAACCCGATTGGGTCAGCGTCCAGGTGCGGTTGACGCTGCGGCTGGAGTCGATGCCGGAGGTGGCGATTTGCGCATGGTCACCGGCGCTGGTCGTCGCCTTGATGGTCCGCGTGCCGGAACCGCTGACGGTCAGGCCCGACAAGGAGACAGGGGAGTAGGTGGTCGCGTCGCCGATGGGGAACGTGGGCGAGGTGGTGCCGTTGTTGAAGGTGAGCGTCAGGTTGCCGTTGACGTAGCTGGACGAACTGGCGCCGGTGATGGAACTGCTGGCACCCATCGTCAGCGTGTTGGCTCCGGTGGCAACGATGCCGCTGGTGAGCGTGAGGTCGCCGTTAACGGTCACATTGCCGCTGAGGGTGACGCCGTTGGCGTTGTTGATCGTCATGTCGTTGACGCTAGTCGGCAAGCCACTGGTGACTTGGGCGCCGGTCGTGCCGTTGAAGGTGTAATTGGCACCGGTGTTAAACGTCTTGGTGGTGGTCGTGATGTTCCCGTTGAGGCCGCCGGTATGACCGGAGATGAGCGTCGCGGCGGAACTGTTCGCCACGATGAATGAGCCGGCACCGCTGATGACTTGGATGTCGCAGTCCAAGGTGCCGTTGACGGTGAAGGATTGACCGGAGCTAACGGAGAGGCTGCTGGCCAATGTCAGCGCCGCGCCATTGGCGACGACGAAGTTCATGTTGGCCGTGTTCAACGTACCGCTCGACTTCGTGAAGGTGCCGCTGACGCCGTTGAACGTCACGGTGATGTCGGAGGAACCGTTTTCAAACGTGCCGCCGGTCTGGGCATACGAACCGCTGACCGTGATCGTGCCGCCACCCGAGTCGCTCGCCTCGAATGTGCCGCCCTGCATGTTGAAATCGCCGCCGATTGCCAAGCCGATCTCCGCAGAGTTACCGCCTCGCAGTGTGCCGGTGCCCGTGGTCACGACGGTGAAATCACCGTTCACGGTCGCCAGGTCGCCGGCCAAACTGATCGTGCTGGATTGGTTCGGGCAGTTCCACGTGAAGTTCCCGAAGGTCTGATCGTAGCCCGCCGGGTTGCTCGAATACGTCGTGTAGCCAATGATTTCACAGGTCGAATTGGCGTTCCAAGTCGCTGTCGGAATCGTGCCACCGGTCGTCGTGAAGTTGTGCTGGTACTTGCCGCCCGATTGGAAAGTCAGCGTGCCGTTCCGGTTGACCGTGCCCGCGTTCTGCAGGACGCCGCCGGCGTTGACGTTGAGCGTCACGCCGGAGTTGATCGTCAGCGTCCCCTGGACGACGAGCAACCCGGTGAGGTTCAACGTACCGGTTTGCGTCCGCAAACTGATCGTGTCGCCGCTCTGGATGGTAATCAGCTCGCCGGCCGCACCGGTCGGCGCGCTGCCAGCGGCCACCCAGCTCGACCCGTTCCACGTCTGCCAACTGGCCGTGCTGTCCCAGTTGCCGCTCGAACTGACATTGCTGCGGTAATCGCCGCTCGCGGTATTGATGACGATGTTGTCCGAGGTGCCCGTCTTGCCATTGCCGTCGGTGGCAGTGACGGTGATTGTTTCGGGAACGTTGTCGCGGGTGCTGATCGTGAACGTGCCGTTGACTAGCGGCTTGGTGACGTCGCCAAACGTGCTGTCGCCGTTGCTGTCGAAGTCGACGCTGCCGGTGCCGCTCATGGTCACCACCGTCGCGCTGTCGGTCGTGACGGTGTTGTTGTTGGCGTCCTGTGCCGTGACGGTGACGGTGAACGCCGCGCCGCGCACTTGCGGCGTGGTCGCGCTGACCGCGTAGTGATCAATCGGCCCGTGCGTGACTGTGATAGTGCCGCTGGTCACACTCAACGACGGGCTGCTGAGCGTGGCAGTCAGCGTCTTGCTGCCGGTCTGGCTGATGCTCAAACCGCTGAAGGTGGCGAGGCCCGCGGCCAGTGACTGCGCACCGCCGCCCGCCAACACGCCGCCGCCGTTGAGCGTCAACGTGACCGTGCCACTGCTGACGTCGTTGCCGTAGGTGTCGAGGACCCGGACCGTGACCGCCGGCGACAACGTCGCGCCCGCCTGGACAGTGGCGGGCGGGCCTTGGAGGAACTGGATCGTGGCAGCCGTGGCGGCGTTGATCGCGAAGCTCGTGCTCGTGGCTGCCGTCAGGCCGCCGCCGTTGGCGGTGAAGGTCAGGCCGGTACCGGCTTGGCGGATCACCAGGTCGTTAAAGGTCGCCTTGCCAGTCGCATCGGTATTCTGCGGATTGGTGCCCGAGTAGAGCACGCTGCCGTTTAGCGTCAACGTGATGGGCGTGCCGCTCTGGGCCACCGCGTTACCGTTGGCGTCTTGGACTTGCACGACGACGCTGGCCAGCGTGCTGCCGGCCGGGGTGCTCACCGCCGGCTGGGTCGTGAACCCGAGCTTGGTGGCCGCGCCCGCGAGCACCTCGAACGCCGCGCTGTCCACCGACGCGGTGGGCGAGGTCATGCTGGCGCGCAAGGTCTTGCCGGCGCCGGCCTGGGTGGTGCTCAGGTTCGCGAAGGTCGCGATGCCGTTGGCATCTGTGGTCTGGCTGGTGGTCCCAGCGAGCGTCCCGCCGCCCATCAAGGCCATTGACACCGTCTTGCCGCTGATGTTGTTGCCGTACGCGTCGGTGACCCGCACGGTCACCGCGGGTGCCAGCGTCTGGCCGGCGCCGACGGTGGCGGGCGGGCCCTGAACGAAGGCGAGGTTGGCCGCGGTGCCCGCGGTGATGTTAAAGCTCGAACTGGTGGCTGCTGTCAGGCCGCCGCCGTTGGCGGTAAAGCTCGCCCCGGTGGCCGCTTGCCGGATGACGAGGTTGTTGAAAGTGGCGCGGCCGTTGGCGTCGGTCGTTTGTGGGTTGGTGCCACTATAGAGCGTGGCGCCATTCGCGGTCAGGGTGATCACGGTGCCGCTCTGCGACTTGTTGTTACCAAACTGGTCCTGGATCTGGACGATGACGTTCGCCATGGTGGACCCGGCGGTGGTGTTTGCGGGTTGGGTCGTGAACGCAAGTTGGGTGGCGTCGCCAGCCACCATGATCAAGGTCCCCATGTTGGCGCCGGTGGACACTTCGTTGTCCGTGCCTGACTTGGTGATATTGGCGCTGGTCAGCGGCGTGCCATTGATCGGGCGCACCTTGATGCCGGACCAGGTGAACACGGACCGCCGACTCGAAGTGCTCTCGACCGTGACGTACATCGTGATCTGGCTGGCCGTCGGACTGAAATACTCGTCCCGCGAATCGCCAGTCTGTGAGTTGGAGCTGTTGATGTACGCATCCGAACCGCTGCCGCTGCCCGTGACCTGCACCCGCACCGAGTTCGCGGTGGTGTCGAACTCGAAACCGGCGGGCGCGTTGAGAATGAACGAGCCCCCGTCCAATCCGTCGCTGTCAGTCTCGGTGACCACCGGCCCCGTCAGCTCGGTGTAAGCGCCTGTGCCGCCCGCGCGCGCCGTGTCCGCCGAGATGGAGCTGCTGCCGGTCGCCACAACCACAGTCGCGTTGTCCGTGAAGCGGGTGGTTGCGCTCAAGCCCGAGCTTTGCCCCTTCGCGGTCAGGTCGAGCGTCGTGCCGAGGAAATCTTCGCTGAAGACCAGCCAGGTGGTGGTAAACTCACCATTTGCATCAGCCACAACTTCCCAAGCATCGTATGCCGTTCCCGCATCGGGGCCTTCCACTTGGACGACTTGGTTGCTCACGGTCTCGCCCGGCAGGAAGCCCGAGCCAGTGATGTCCACAAAGGAATATGGCGGATAATCATCCCGATCGGTCGTAATGTTGGCCGGATTGTAAAGCGCGGCGGTGCTGACGAGTTCGTTGCTGCTGTTGATGCCGCCAATGACAAGAATTTGCTTATTGGTGGCTAGTTCACTGGCGGTCTGGCCGGTGCGCTGGAGCGGGACGGCATTGGTGCTCGTCAGGTCTTCCCATTGATTGCTGCTGGCAACCGATAAGACACCCGCCATGTCAGAGCCGAGCACAAGAACTTTGTCGTTCGCCAGCAACGTCGCGCTAGAATTGGTCGCCGGCAAGGTCGCGACAGCGGTGAAGGTTTCGGTGGCGGGATCGTATTGTTCAACCGTGTTACCGGCATCGCCGCCCACGAGCAGAACTTTCGCATCGGTCGTGGAAATGGCAGTGGCATCCGAGCGGGTGGCGGTCATGGGTTGTGCTACGAGCGTGAAGGTCTGGTTGGTCAAATCGAAAAATTCGGCCGTGTTGGCGCCGCCGCCGGTCAGGAAGACACTGTTGTCGGCAAAGAGTGTTGCGGAGTGCGCGGTCCGGGCCTGTTGGAGGAAACCAACCGAGGTAAACGTGCCAGTCGCGGGATCGAACAGCTCAGCCGTACCGGCGACGTCGCCGCCGGCGAGCAGGACTTGACCGTCGGTCAGTTTCGTCGCGGAATGCTGGCTCCGCGCGGTGGTCATGGACGCGATGGTTTGGGAGGTCTGTGTGGCTGGATCGTAAATTTCCGCCGCGCTCAGCGCGCCGCCGGCATTGTGACCGCCAGTGATCAAGACGCGACCGTCATCGAGCAAGGTGGCCTTGTGGCCGACGCGCGCGGTGCCGAGGTCACCGGCGACGGTGAATGCGTTGGTGGAAGGGTCGAAGACCTCAATCGCCGCGACCGCGCCGGCTTCGTTCTCGCCGCCGATGACGAGAATGCGTCCGTCCGGCAGGACGGTGGCCGTGTGGCCTTGGCGCGGGACGTTGAGCGGCGAGACCGCGGTGACGCGCGGGGAAGTGCTCGCGTCGGCGGAGGAAACCCAGCCGATCATGTGGATGGGCACGACGAGTGTCAGGATCAGCCAACTGGAGATGATGGAGTTGAGTCCGCGCAGAACGACGTTATTTCTTTTCATTGTATTTCCCTTTTTTCCCTTGGCAAAACTAACTGAGCGCTTGGCTTGTTGATTCTTCGAGCAAGGCGCCGGTAATGCGGCCAATCTTGCGGCGATGCTTGATCACGGCCGGATGAGTGACCCGTAACTCGCGGGCGATTTCTCGAACTCCCAGACCCTTCATCAACAAATTCAAAATCTCCTGCTGCATGGCGTTGAGTTGTGGCTTGATGATTTCAACGATTTCTTGCGTCACCAACTCAGCGAACCCGTCCGCCGGATCCACGGCATCCACCAAACAAAACACATGCCCGTCCAAGTCTTCGCTGGTCATCCCGAGAGGAACGAGGTCGCGCGCTCGTTTGAGAGAATCCACACTCCGGCCAATCTTCAGATAATTGCGGGCCCGGTATTCACAACTCTTGACGTACCAACTCTCTGTCCGCCCCACTTGGGCCGTTTTCACTTGGCAGAGATGGACTAACATCTCCTGCATGAGATCTTTGCGCAGCTCCTCGTTGGCGGTCAGCTTCGCAGCCACCCCACGCAACTTTAGATATATCCGACTCTCGCCTGTCATCTCTTTACTCCTCAGTACAATGTTGAAATCACAAAAATGTCAGAAAAACCGCCGTGGCAGACAGGGCCGACGACGAAACTGTGCAACCAAGAAACAAAAGTGAACACATACAAAGCGGCCTGCGTGCCAGATAAAATATACCTTGCGAGGCGATTGCCTTTTTCTTGTCGCAAGACATTCCCAACAGAGCGGTTAGCGCGTCGCGAAAAGTCACTCGCCCTTGGGTGACAATTGGAGAAGGGGGTGTTTTCCTGATTTTCTGTTCAGCCGGGCGAACACTCCGAACACAGCAACCGGCACAACTGAACAGCCAAGTGTTCAGTTTCTTGAACACTCAGCAGTTGGGATAATCGATAGCTGACGAGAGAGGTAATGGCGATTTCAACGCCGGGCTGACACAGCGCTGCCTGATATCAGGCAGCTTTTTCACGGCGTCTCGACCCTCAGCCCAGGCAGTGTCGTGTACGCAGCCAGCAGTCTCAACCCACCAAATCGCGGAAATTGAGATTGGCCGGCGCGCTGCGCTCGGTTTGCCGCAACTCGGCCAGTAATTTCTCGACCGGCACGTTGCTCTCCGCTTTGGCGTCCGGGCCCGGGCCAGTGCGCAATGCCGTCAGCACATCCGCAATGAAAATCGTCTCCGGGGCCCGCGCCGGCATGATCCCCGCCCGTTCGTCAGAAAGCCGCGTCACCAACCCGCACTCCTGCAGCCGGAATATCAACTGATTCAACCACTGCGGCGGCGCCCCGATCCGCTCCGCCAACTCCTCCAATCCTGGCGCCGGTTGTCCGCGCATAAACCGCTCACAGGCCAGCAACACCGCCCGGCACGCCAACAGTTCGCGGCCATATTGATCAATCCGTTCACTCGCCCGCTGCTGGAGATAGACCCGCACATTTTGCGCCGCGTACGACACCTGCGCCCCCAGCAGCACAATCATCCACGCTAAATACAACCCCACCAACAACACCGGCAAAATGCCCAGTGCCCCATAAATCTGGTTATAACCGACCGCCCGTGAGACATAGAGCGTACTAAGCAGACTGTTCACCTGCCAGAGGGTACCGGCAAATACCCCGCCGGCAATCGCCGCCGACAGCCGCACCCGCGTGTTCGGCATCAACGCATACATCAACGAAAATGCCACCCACAACACCGCAAACGGCATCACCCGTAAAAAAAACTTCTCCATCCCCGGCAACGCCGTCAGCGTCCCGACCACGTGCAGAAACTCCGTCCGCCCCGTCCAGTACATTGCCAACAACAGCAACACCGGCCCCAGCGTCACTGTCGTCCAATAATAAACCACCCGTCGCCAGATCGAGCGCCCCTGCTGGATGCCCCATATGTCATTGAACGTCTGCTCAATCGTCATCAACAACCGCAACGTCACAAACACGAGAAAAACCGTTCCCACCGTCCCCAACGCCCCGGCATTGATGTTGTCAATGAAGCCCTGAATCTTCTCCACTGCCTCCTGCCGGGCGACTTCATCCTCCGTCATCGCCACCGTATCGAACAACTTATCCATCAGTTTCGGCACCAACTCCGCGCTGCTGTCGTGCAGAAAATTCTTCGACATGCTCACTCCGACCGCCAGCAACGGCACCAGCGCCAACAACGTCGTGTACGCCAAGGCCGCGGCGCGAACGGGACACCGGTTCGTGACAAATCCACGCCAAATCAAGACGAAGAAATAGACAACCGTTCGCAACCGGTTGATGACCGGCTTGGGCGAGACGGTCTCGTGAAGAATCTCCCGCGCCAGTTCCCGGAGACGGGCAAGCAGCCTGACGATTTGCGCCATGCCGGCCAGCTTAGGAGGCAGGTTGGGTCAAGTCAACGCCGGGCGCGGGCCGGGCCGGCACCACCAATCGGTACGCCAACAACGCCGCAAAAATCAAAAACACCACGCCGCACACCCGCACAAAAATTGTCAAGGTCTCCGGCCGCACCCGCCGGTGCGCGCGCGACACAAAAAATGCCAACAGAAAAAACCACAACGCCCCCCCAAAAAACACCCCCACCAGACACGCCGCCCGGCTTGGCCACTCTGCCCGCACCCAGTCATGCGAAAACAACAACTCCGCCACCGCCGCCCAAACCACCACCAATGCCAGGTTGGACGCCGTCAGCAGAAAACCCAGCAGAAATGATTTTGGATGATGCCAGCGTTCCTCCGCGCGCTCCGCTGTGGCCGCGCTCCGAGCCTCCACGATTTCCGGTTTCGCCAACAGACTTTTGATCCCCAACGCCGTGATTGCCACCACCGCGACAATCCGCATCCCAAACGCAATCTCCGGTTTGTCGAGAATGGACGACCGGCCGGCCAACATCAGTGCCGCATAAATCGTCTCCGCGGCAATCGCGCCCATCCCGGCAAGAAAAGCCGGCAAAAAACCTTTCCGCAACGCATTATTGATGATCGTCAGATTGACCGGCCCGACTGGCACGGAAATCACAAACCCACAGCCAACCCCCGCAAGACCGGCGCGCAACAATCCATCGAATTCGCCCACGTGTGTCTACTCCCCTTCTCCCTCAGCTTCCGCCTCATCATCCGGCTCGATCTCCCGCCGCCACCGTTTACTCACCCATGGCCGCGCCAATCCGTACAACATATACACCACAAACAGCGCCGCCAACGTCACCTGAAAGTACCGGACCAACAACAACCCCACCACCGCCGCCGCCGCAAATGCCGCCACCGACCGCGACAACGTCCAGTCAATGTACTTGAACGTCGGATAGCGCACATTGCTGACCATCAACACCGACAACAAAATCATCAACCCCGGCAACACCCACCGCGAATTATCCAACTCCCGCGCATGATCCTGCGTCCAGATGATAAACATCGTCACGCTCACCACCATGGCCGCCGCCGACGGAATCGGAAACCCGATGAACTCCCGTCCATGCGTCGCCGATGGCCGGGAGCTCAACACATTGAACCGCGCCAGCCGAATCCCGCCACACAACAAATAAATCGCCGCGATGATCCATCCGCTTTGCTCGAACTGATACAACACAATCCGATGCACCAAAAACGCCGGAGCCACCCCGAAGCTCACAATATCCGCCAACGAATCAAACTCCCGGCCAAACGCCGACAACTTCTTCGTCAACCGCGCCAGCCGGCCATCCATGAAATCAAACGCAAACGCCGCCAAGATCAACTGGATCGCCGTCATGATCGGCGCGAACGACTCCCCCTCCTTGTACTTGAAAATCCACGTCAACGCGAAAAACCCGCAAATCAGATTCCCGGCCGTCATCAAATTCGGCAGAAAGTAGATTTTTACCTTCTCACTATCGCCGTTTTCCACCGCCGGGTTAGGGTCGTTTTGCAAGAATCGTCTCCCCTCCCTTCGCGTGATCCCCGATCTTCGCCACAATCTCTGTTCCCGCCGGCACACAAATCTCCACCCGCGACCCGAACCGGATCATCCCCAACCGCTCCCCTTTTTCCAGCGTCGCCCCCTCGTCGGCCCAGCCCACAATCCGGCGGGCAATCAACCCGGCAATCTGCCGCACCGTCACCCGGTACCCATCCGCCATCTCGATCTCCAACAACCGGAATTCATTCTGCGCCGAAGCATTCGGGTTCCGCACATCCAAAAACTTCCCGGCCTGATACTGCACCCGCTTGATCGTACCGGCCACGGGCGACCGTTGGACGTGCACATCGAAGATCGACAGGAAAATCGCCACCATTGTCGTGTCCCCGACCGGCTTGATCTCCACAATTTTGCCAGTCGCCGGGGCAACAATGGATTTCGCATCTGCCGGCACTGCTGCTGTCGGATCCCGGAAAAACGAAATCGTAAACACCAGCAACACGACCGAAACCGCGGCGGCCGGCCAACACCGCCAATAAACCCCGGCCCCCGCCAGGATCAACAAAACCAAAATCACCCACTTGCCCTCAAGTAAAGTTCGTGCGGTAAACATGTTGTGCTGGCATCTTAACCGAACCCGCCGGCATGTGAAACGAATTCTTGCGGTTGACGCTCTCCCCGGCGGGGTGTATCAATCAATCGTATAGCAAACCGTTGGAGGTCTACATGCGTGCCCCAAACAAACGTCCTGTCGCGTTTACCCTAATTGAGCTGCTGGTGGTCATCGCCATCATTGCCATTCTAGCGGGCTTACTCCTACCCGCCCTCAGTTCCGCCCGCGAAAAAGGCCGGCGGATTGCCTGCGCCAGTAATATGCGCCAGATTGGGGTCGGGATGCTGGCCTACGCGAGTGACAACACGTTGCATCTGCCTACGCTCTACAGCGGCAATACTGGGAATATGACGTGGGACGCAATTTTGATCACGAATGGGTACTTAACTGCCAAGATTTTTCTGTGCCCATCCGACCGCGGGGTTCGTGCCACCGGTACTCAACCACGCACATACGGAATGTCCGTGGGAGGCGATTACAACGCTGGTGGTGGAGGTTTCCCGAACCAGTTTTGGATTCAAGGCTCGCGGATTACATGCCTATACTTAACTAATTCAGCCGATATTGTCTTGATGGGTGAGCGTCCCGCGCGAGCAACTGGTGCACCTGCTGTGATCGGCGACAACCAGCAAGGATGGATTGACAAGACGTTTACATTTTCCGCCCACTTCAAGGGCTCGAATCCCGGCAATACTGCGACTTACATCAAGAAGTCCAACTACCTCTTTATGGATGGGCATGTTTCTTGGTTCGAGAATACCAACAGTTTTAATGCAATGTTTCCGAACGCTCCCGGATCCCAAGTTTGCCAATAGTTGCCCAATCGGGGATTGAGACTTCGTTCCGGTAAATCACACTCGATGGGCGAGCCACTCACCACTGAGCAGTTTTGGGCGCAGCATTGGGAGTCGCCCAATCAGCACAGCGCCCGCACCACCGGTTATGCCGCCCGTTTCTGGGACAATGTCTACAGTCGCGCCTTACACGACGTGCGGAAAGGTCAGCGATTTCTCGAAGTCGGGTGCGGCAACTCCCAACACCTCCCACTTCTCGCACAACGGTACGGACTCGAAGTCACCGGGGTGGATTATACGGAGAACGGCTGCGCACAAGCGCGGGAATGGCTGGCACGCGCCAATGTCACCGGCACAATCTTGAAACGCGATCTATTTGCGGCCAATGCCGATTTGCGCGGACAGTTTGACTTTGTGGCGTCATTTGGACTCGTGGAGCACTTTGCGAATCCCGCCGAGTCCATTGCGTTAATGAAGCGTTTTCTCAAACCCGGAGGTCGTCTGATCACAACGGTGCCGAATATCACCCCCGGCAGTCTGCTGGTCCGGGTGCAACGGATCATCGGCCCGCGCACCCTCGCCGCCCACCGCTTAATGACGCTGGATGATTTTCGGCAATTCCACGAGTCGTGCGGCTTGCGGACGACTCACTGCAATTTCGAAGGCATGGGCGCAAGCCTCGTCTGTGATGAAGTAACACCACGCAATCGCCTGCTTCATGCGGTGACTTTTCGCGGTATGCAAGTGATCCGACGTACACATGAACTACTGGGCTTGCCGCTGCCGCGCTGGCGCTTCACATCGTTGATGATGTTCTATATCGGCTCGGCCTGACCGGTTACGGCCGCAATTGTAGATCAGTTTTCTTCGGTAGGAGAAATTCACGGATTGGCAAGGCTGAAAGGCGTTTGACGATTATCAGATCCACCAGCGTCCCGGCGGCAAAGGCGGCCATCGTCGTCCAGGCGGCTCCGACCATCCCAAAATTCTTGACCAACGGATAAACCAACAACGCCATGGTCAACCCGGAAGCTCCCGTTGACCAGATGCTCAGTTGGGGCCGGTTCATGCCGTAGATGTAGTTGATCAAGATGCGCGAGGTGGATTGAAAGAGGACGGCAATCAACAACCACTGCAAAGGCTCCACCGCCGGCAAAAAACTCGGTCCATAGACCAACCAGACCAATGGCCGGGCCACCAGCGCCAAACAAATTCCCCCGAGCACCATCAGCACGAGATTGATTCGACACGCGCGCGCCGTAACTGCCGCCGCCGCGCTGTGATTGGCGGCCACCCGTGGAAACAACACCACACTGATGGATTCCGGCAAAATCAACAACGCTTCCCGCAAACTGGTCGCAATGGAGTACCACCCAAGATGCACCGCCGGCAAGAGTACACCAAGTGCAAACGAATCCAAGCGGACACTCAACTGAGCCAGAAACAACCGGACCTGACTGCGGATGCCATAGTGAAAGGCTGCCTTCAGGTAAGCCACCGCGAAACGCGGCCGGCGACCATCGCGGCGGCTGAGATAGATCGTCAACCCCACTGCGTTGATCAGATTCGAGCCAACCAACGCTTGGGTGACAGCCAGCAGCCGGTTATCCATCAACCACATCGCCAACAGCATCCAGACCAACAACGACACCGAGCGCACCAAGGCGGAAACATTGAACGCGGTGAACTGCCCCAGCCCTTGAATCACCGTCGTCAAATTGTTCAGGAGCAGGTTGAACGGGATGGTCAACAGCAGCGCGTAGAACACAAGATGATTGCCCACCGGCCAACTGACAAGCTCGCCTGCCACCAATCCCAACATCAGTCCCGCGTAAAAAACCCCGGACACAATGGAGACCGCCAGCAATGTTCCCAGCGCTTCCGGCAGGCTAAACCGCCGGCTGCCCATCAGGAAAATATTCGCATCCATGAAACTAAAGTTGCCAAACGTCACCACCCACGAAACCACGAGCGTGGCAAAAGTCAGCACCCCTTTGTCGGCCGGACCAAGATAGCGGGCGATGATGACGCTGGTGCCAAAACGCAGGACATAATCCACCACCTTGGTGACAAAAACCAACGTGACCGGCTTGAATGCAATCTTCAACGCACGTGACAGATACCGGAAACCACCGCCGCGCACCAGACTGAAGTCGGTCGCCGCTCTGCATTTGACAGCCGGCAACAGAATCGGCATGGTGCCCGCGCATGTCGGCCCCCAGCAACATCGTCAGCAACACCTTTGAGCGCGGCTTCCTCAAAGTCCCGCTCGAAACCCAGATCCGTCATTGTGACGACTACGAATTAGTGCCGTTGTTTCGCCGCTGGTTTTCCGAAAATCAACCCATCCTCGAAGCCGGGTGTGGCTCTGGCCGGTGGGTCGCTTGGTTCGCCAACCAAGGCTGGCAGAGCGTTGGTTTGGATTGGAGCGCCGCCCTCTGCGCCCGGGCCACCGCGGCTTTTCCCCAGTTGCGTTTCCAAGCCGGTGACATGCAAGCCATGCCCTTTGCCGACGGCGAATTCGGCTCCATCGTCGCACTCGGCTCCATCGAACACAGCCCCGGTGGCCCCGAGTTGGCCCTCCGTGAATTTGCCCGCGTCCTGCGCCCCGGTGGCGTCGCCATCATCACCGTTCCGCACCTGGGTGCCGTCCGCCGTCTCACCGGGTGGCTTTCCGCGCCGGGAACCTGGTTGAAATCCTGCCGGCCAGTCCGCCGCCTTACCGGCAAAATCGGCTGGCAAGGCCGCAGCCGGCGCGCGGCCCGTCAAACCACGCGTCCCGGTTGGACCGCGACATTTTCTTGGGACGAAAACGGCTGTTCGTTCTATGAGTACCGGTTCACCAAAGTTCAGATGCGCAAATTCCTGCGCGATGCCGGCCTGGAAATCGTCGAAGAATCCGTCGCCTTCGGTGATGAAGGCATCTATCACTGCTTCGGGCGACTCGCCGGCCGGTTTGATCTGGAACGCGCCGTGGTTGTCTTCAACCCACTCGGACGCTTCCTGCGCGCCGCGCTGCCGCTCCACTGCATGGGCCACATGCTCTGTTACGTCGTCCGCAAAACATCGGCAAACACTGCCAGCGTCCGCTCCGCCACAACGCGCGGCGCATAATTCGCCGCCGCGTAAACCCGCGCGGCTTCTCCCATCGCTGCCCGGCTGCTGCTGTCAGCCAACAAACTCACCACGGCCTCGGCAAAACCATCTGCCCCGACCAATCGGCCGGTCGTCCCATCCTGCACCATATCCGGCACCCCGCCCACCGGCGTGGCCACGACCGGGACACCGGCCGCCATGGCTTCCCCGATACACATGGGTGCCGTCTCCTGCAGCGACGGCAGCAATAGCAAATCGGATTGCGCCAAAGCCCCGGCCACACTGCTTTCACTCTGAACCCCCAGCCATTCAATTTGCTCCGCCACACCCAACTCCTGAGCCCGGCCGCGCAACCGCTGCGCATAATCCGCCGACCCACCGCCGACTCCGCCAACCACCCGCAGCTTCACCGGCCGGTTGGCTTGCCGCTGAATCACCGGCAACGCCTCAATCAACAGATGCACCCGCTTGAGCGGATAGATCGTCCCCACATACAACAACGTGAACGCAGCCGGCGTGGCCCGCCGGGCAGACACCTCAAAAAAACAAGGGGCAATGGCATTCGGCACGAAGTGCCGTTTTGCCGGACTGCGAAACTCCGTGAGAAAATCATCCGTCTCACGACTCAAGCAAATGACATGACGCGCCCGCCGGGCCACCACCGATTCCATCCACCGGGGAACATGATTGAGCGAAAAGAACGGCGGCGGATTCACCTTGTGGATACGATGCATCACACCGTGGAACGTCACCACGTTCGGAAATGGTGCTGTGACGGTCGTGAATCCGTATTCTTCTTCGCACCCCTGCCCGTTGACGATGTCCGGTTTGATCTTGGCGAGTTCCCGCAGAATGAGTTGCCGGCGCCAGAGAAAAAAACTTGGGCTGCCAGACAGCGGCGGACTCGGCACCCGATAAACAGTGCCCAACGGGCCCTCCTCTACCATCACCTTCTGGACATCGCGCGAGACAATGACGATGTGAATGTCCGCCACCCCCAACTCGCGGAAACCGCGCAACAAATTCGATCCGGACGAAAGCCGATACGGCAGACGGTCCGCCGGCCGTTCCAAGCCGCGCGTCCGGTACGTGTCAAACCCACCAATTAATGCGATGCGCACAGTCGTTGAAAAAGAGTTTCGTATTGTTCGGCCATCCGGGCCAGCGTGAACCGGGCCCCCGCATGTTCGCGGGCCGCCGCGCTGAATTGCGTGAACTGCAGGCTGGTCAACTGCCGGATGCCTTCCACCAAAGCCCCAACATCCCCCGGCGGCGCGAGATAGCCCGTGCGCCCATGCACGACGGTTTCCGGTATGCCGTCAACCCGGTACGCAACGACAGGGCGAGCCGCCAGTTGCGCTTCAATCATGACCAACCCCAATGGTTCTTCCGCCGCTGGATGAACGAGCAGGTGCAATTGTTGCAGCATACCGGCTGCCCCCTTGTTCCAATAGCCGTGGAGGATGAACCGCTCCGTCAGACCGGCTCGTGAAATGGCCCGCTGCAACTCCTTCAACAACGGCCCGTCGCCGAAGACATGCATCCGAAAATCGATGCTATCACAAAGCTGCGCGGCGACGTCCACCAAATGCAATGGCTGCTTCTGCGGCACAACACGCCCGATGAATCCGAGTTGCCAAGGCGGCCCCGGCTGCGGTGCCGCCAGCCCCAAAAGACTGACATCATCCATCCCGCCGGTAATGATCGCGTGAACTTTGGCGGAATCCATTTGCGGAAAACGCCGCACCGTAACATCGGCGGTAACACGGGAGACCCCAACGATATGGCACAACGGATGGTAGAGCATCCGCGCCACTGCTGCTTTCTTGATTTTTGCTATGAGGCCGGTCGGCTCAACCGGCCGTGCTCCATGAATCGTCCAGACCATGGGAATCCGGCGCCGCCGGCAAACCTCGAAAACAGCGAAGACGTTTCCATGCGCGGACACAATTTGCGTTTGATGTTCACCGGTCAGCCGCCATAGCAACTGGGCAGCGGCATGGTGCGGTTTGAACCAAGGAAGGTGTATATCAAAAAAATGGTATGGCATCTCCGTCGGGATGCGGCTCCGCAGTTCCGGTGCATTGTCATACGGCCCCACCAAAACGACCCGATGTCCCCGTTGATGTAACTGCAACGCCAACTCCAGCGAAGTGCGCTCTTGGCCGCCGACCGGATGCGCGACGTAGCTGCTCCAGACGAGAATATTCATCGCCCACCAAATTATGCGGGCGCGGTGGCGCGCTGGCGCGTCAACGTTGGCTTACCCCCATAGTCATTGCCATGGAGTGCGCGTGGTTCATCAGCGAGATACAGTAAAGCTCGAATGAAGGCACAGAAAAAAGCCAGCTCGATTAATTTCCCAACATCATCACCGTAAATCAGCGTAAACTGAACCGGCCCCCAGACAAGCCAAGTCGCCAGAAGGATGGCCAACGGTTGAAATTTGGTTCCGCGCAGCCGCTGCACTGCGCGGACAGCATGTTTCGCCGCCGCATACATGAAGGCATAAAGCAGCATCAAACCCACAACACCGAAATGCTTGATGGTGCTCAATGGACCATTATGATACCCGCCAGTAATATTAAACGCTTCGCGGGCACTGCGCGCGCGCGCCATCCAAGCAAGATCTTCCTTCGATGTTCCAATCCCATCGCCGAAGAGTGGGTTGCGAATTTCACCCTCATGAATGATGGAGAGCCACCAGTCAATTCGGGAGGCGGTACTACTGCGCCCCTCCTCGATCGCCTTTGTTGACCATCGGCCAGGTAACCAGGCCAACGTCCGCTGCACCGGGGCTGGCAGATCATAGACTCGCCCCTGACCAAAACAAATTACTCCAAAGAAGACCGTGGCGATTGCCATCGTGCCCCACACCTCCCGCCAACCGGAATGAAGCCAGGTCCCCACCATGATGGCGGCGATGGCGAGAAGTAAATCGCTCCGAAATCCGGTCAGGAAAATGCATGCCAATCCGCCAACAAATAAATACGAACGAAAGCGGAGGGGATTGAAGAGTGTCCGCGGTGGATAGTAAGCGCACAGGACATAAACCAAGCTCAACCCCAATGACTTGAGCCCCACCAGCCGCACACTGTACCACGCCATACCGCTGGCTTCTGCATTGTACATCGACAAATCTACCGACGCATTGAAGAACCAAAGATAAACCGACAATGAAGGAAATAGGTAGGCAATAATATTAAACATGGTAAAGGCTGCATTGCTAGCCAAGTAAAAGAGCGGGGCGCGCGCCAGCAACGACGGGTGTTGGGAGGAGTCACGCAGCACCCAGTAGGCACATCCAGCAATGGCAGCATTCAGGTACGGACGACCACCAACCATTTCCGTCCCCAAAGCGCGAAACCCCACCGGAAAGCGCAAGAAAGTCACTCCGAGCCAAAAAAAGTTCACCAATAACAACACATCAAGAGGATGCCGCCAGGAAAATGATCCGCTGTGATTCAGAATGCGGGCCGTGATGCAGGCGACAAACGCCACCATCACCGTCATATCCCGGAGCGAAAATGGTAACCGCAAGATCTCAGTGCTGCCGACAAACGCCCACCCTAATAAGATTAACACCCAAGCCCGGCTGCCAAAACTGATCACGATAGCACACGCGACGATGATCCCGGTGCCCATCATCAGAATTCGCCACGACTCTGTCCCAACGAAAAAACCGACAACCATCGCCAAAACGATACCCACCAATATGGCCATCCACTGCTTCAAGGTGGCTTGGAGGTCTCCCGACCCAGTCTGAAACTTCGACGAAGAGTTTCCCATTGTTGACAACCAACTTAGAAGTTAAGCCCAACCATTGCAAGAGTCATTGAGTCATTCAGGCACGCTCGACAGACACTGTTGATTCTGCTTAACATCCACCCGATTCTCCTACCCATGCCAACCACGCTCCAACCCATGGTTACAATCGTCACTCCATCGTTTAACCAAAGCTCTTTTCTTCCCCACACCTTGGCGAGCGTCCGCGGCCAAGACTATCCCAACGTTGAGCACATCATCATGGACGGCGGCTCAACCGATGGCACCCTCGAAATCCTGCAAGCGGCACCAGGAATCATCTGGGTTTCTGAAAAGGACCGCGGCCAAGTTCATGCCATCAACAAAGGCTTCCAGCGGGCGACTGGGGAGATATTGGCGTGGCTCAATTCAGACGATACGCTCAACCCTGACACCATCCGCCTCGCCGTCACGGCACTCCAGCGGACGGGCGCGGATCTGGTCTACGGCGACGTCGAGATCATCAACAAAAACGGTACCCCGCTCAAACTCTCCCGCGGTATTCCCTTCGACTACCGGGTGCTGCTCTACGGAATTAACTACATCGGCCAACAAACTGCCTTCTTCCGCCGTGAACTCCTGACCAAAGCCGGTCCTCTCCGGGAAGAATATGACAATGGATTTGACTACGAACTCTGGCTCCGGATGGCACTTCATGGCCGGCTGGCGTACACGCCGGAGTTACGCGCCCAAATCCGTCTTCATCCCACCGCCAAGTCCGTCGCTCGTTCTGCCGTCACCCACCGGGATCGCGAACGAATCCGCGAAGAGTATTGGTCGCAAGGTGGCCGGGCGCAGTTCTGGATGCGGCAACCAATGCGCCAGATTCTCAACTATTGGTATCGGCTGCGCCGCCAACTCGCGATCCGCAGCAGCTCTACATGAATTGGTCCAGCCACGCATTGACTCACGGAACGCGAAGCGATCCATCAAGGGTAGGTGATCTGGAGCCGGTAGAATTTGTTCTTTTCTGTCGCGCTCAAGTCCGTCACGCTGACTTCGGTGCTATTGGTTATTGGACTACTGACGGTGGTCAAGTTCGTGAACCCGCCGGTCACCAGGTTGGTCCGATACTCCACGGCATAAGCGCGACCGCTGGCCCAAGGCGAAAAAGTCAGCTTCGTCTGGTTCGGCTGCCCAGCCACGCTCGCGATCTTCAACACGAATACTGAGGCCGCATTGGTCGGGTCGAGACCCGCCACGTACTTGAACCGGTTGTTCTGTCCAGTGCCAGTCACATCCATGCCCGGCCCGGCATTGGGATTTTCCAGTCCAAAGAACGCGAACTGCCAACTGTCCGGCAGTTGGTCGCCGGCATAGCTGCCGAAGTTATCAGGCTGGTTGTCGATGACTTGCACGTAGGTGTTGGTCAACCTGCCCGAGTAGAATCCGCTGACTGGACCAGCGACGGTCGCATACACATTCGTCGCTGTCAGTACTCCGTTACTGTCGACGGAAGCAAACGGGTAACTCACCGCACTCCAGATGATGTCGCTACCACTGAGCATGGTCACTGTCATATCATCCAGTGTTGCCAGGCCAGCGAGTTGGCTGGTCGCGCCTTCGTTGAGAAAGGCTGGAGTGCCCGTAACCGATAAGCTTGCCACTTCGGTGAGTTGACCGATGTACCCCTGTCGGTTTGTCGTCGCGCCAGTACTGGAGAAGCCTGCGATGCCGCCGAGGCTGCCGTCCATCGAATAGCTGGCGCTGGTCGCGTGCTGTCCGCCGCCGTCAAGCGTGGTGGCACTGCTGGCAGCGGAGCTTGTAAGAGTGTGGAGCATCAGGATGAGGAGCGTCAGGACTGCGGAGAAAAACTGGCCCGGCTGACGAACGGTTTCGGTGGCAGACAGTGCGCTTGCCGCCGGTCGGAAGTCGTCGCTTCCGTCGTGTATCTGCGCTCGAGTCCGGCAATGTTGCGGAGGCGACGACTCATGGACAAGGTGCGGAATCATGGTGTGTGCCCGACGAGGATTCCGTTGGTAAAGTGCAGAGTTATGAAGGTCGCAGGGAGCGCCGTGAGGACGTTGATGGAGTAATTGATGCCCGTATTCGTGAGGTAGGCGTTTCCGTTGCCATCACGGAGTGCCCCCAAAACGACCAGATTGCTCTTGACCGTCAGCGTGCTACCGGCGCTGCGCACCAGTTCTGTATCGCGGGCCGCCGCACCAGTGCCCCAGGAAATATTGCCGCCGGAAGTGAAACCCATACGCGCAAACGTATCTCGGTTTACACCAAACAAGGCGGCGTCTTGTGTGACGTTGTTTGCTCCAGCAACCAAAACCGGTACTTGTGGAAGCTCGGCAATCGCCGTCCAACCTACCGCGTACCCTTCAATAATGTTAGTCCCGAATTGCCAGTTGGGAGAGTTTAGGTATCCGAAAGGATCAATCGTGATAAAGGGTTTTACCCCATCACGCATCATCCATTGTTGCTTTCGATAACTGAAATCGTTGCGTGATGCGGAAACAAATAAGTTGGTGTGGGTGATGCCCTGATAAGAGTAATACTGCGCCCACTCTCCCTGAGTGCCGGTGCGGCTTGGGTCGGAAATGAGTTGCAGGCCGCCCAAATCGGTTAACGTATAGGCACCGGCCCCGCTAAAAACCCTTAGTCCAAGCTGATTCGTAGCCTGTTGGATGGAAAGCATTGTCGGCCATGCCGCCGAACCAGAGAACGAGTGGGCGGAGTTTGTTAGTCCGGTGCGGCCTCCGTATGAAAACGCAAAGTTCGTCTGGCCCCCCCAATAGACCGGATAGTTAGCCATGAGGTCTGTCGTAATGCCCAACCGCTCGCGGGCGACGGTAACAAAATACTGACCGCCAGGGTCAACCGAATCCCATCCCATCTTCGCCCTGTTCGTCACGCCACTCGCATCGAGTCGTGCAAAATCCAACTCACCGTTTCCGTTTGTGCCGCTTGACCATAAAGTCAACACCCTTTGATTGGCACCAGAAGTGAACTTAACCTCGCGCGAACCGTTGGTGAGGTAGATACTGGCGGACACTCCGCCAAGTCTGGCGGAATTGTCGGCATACGTCGCCGTGCCCACCGACATCAACGGGTAGTTGCCGCCGTTGGTCGCATACCCGTACCCCTCCACAATTCCCTGCACCGCGCCGGGCGCGAATTTATTACTGGTGATGATACCATCTGGGATATTGCCGGCCACCATGGCATAACCGACCGCGGCAATGCGTTGGTCAGGGCTGAGGAGTTGCGAACCAGAACCGCCGTCGAACCAGACGCGGAGCCGCACATCGGAGTTGTTGAAAACTTGGGGAGCGATGGGCGTCATCCCGTTGCCCAAGAGCACGGCATACAGGCCTTTGGTGACCGTCAGCGCCACGGCCGTGGCCGGTGTTCCAACCGCGGTGCCGTCGTTGCTCCAATAGTTTGTCGCGCCGGCCCCATCCACGAGGGCAAACTTGAACTGACCGGTGCCCGTGAAGTTCGTGCCGGCAACCGTCACGCGGCCTTGGTAATTGATCATTTGCGGCACCTGAGCCAACACGGACAGGCTGCAGAGTACAAGACTCCATCCAACGATCGTAAATCGAACTACGCTCATGTGTTTCCTCTGGGGCAAGAATTCTCTGATAACGCTCTTCAGGCGCTGCGCTGATGCTGTAACGACTGTCGGCGACATCAGCCCTCATGATTGACGCGAGCTGCTCCCTTCCGTGAATTCACGTCTGATTGAGGCCGGCCGTGCAGGTTTGTCTGAGTTGCTGCAGACAGAACTATCCGCTGAGTCGCAGCATTGTCAAGACTGACGCCGCGCGGTTCACTCGACATGGTTTTGGTTTGTATGCTATGGGGAACACCATCATGAACGAAACGGAGGTGACAAATCACCGCGCTCAACCCAAGCGCTTGCGGATCGGAATTAACGCCCTCGGCGCCATCTCCAAGGATACCGGCGGCCAGACGTACCTCGCCAACTTCATCCGCACTTGTGTCGAGCTACAACTGCCCCACGAGTATTTCATTTTCTACAGCGGCCCCCCCGAGGATATTTGGGGCGACCTCCCCAATAACTTTCATAAGCTTATCATCCCTGGAACTGCCCGCAGCGGCGTCTCCAAGGTATTCGGCGAGCAATTTCTTCTGCCGTTATGGATCATCGGGCGGCGTCTGGATGTCTTCTATTTTCCCGGCAACTTCGTTTCATTTCTGCTCGGCAAACCAATGGTCGTTGCCATCCGCAGCCTGCTGGATGATTACTTTCCCCAAGCCGTTCCGCGGTCACGCCGCTACTACCGGAAAGTCTTCCGCTGGTTAACTACACGGCGCGCGGCGCGCATCCTCGTGCCATCGGCGCTGACAGCCCGCGAAGTGGTCCGGTTGCTCGGCGTGCCATCCGACAAGGTGACTGTCGTGCCCCATGGCGTCAATCATCAGGTGTTTGCCAACCGCCCGTCTACCGAAGCGGTCACCCAGCAACTCCAAGCCATGGGAGTTCAGCGCCCTTATTTCCTCTTTGTCTCTGCCCTTTGGCCTTACAAAGGTGCCGAGAACTTCATCGCAGCAGTGCAGCAAATCCGGGCGCGGACCGGTCGCCAAGACATTACAGGCGTCATGGCCGGCAAAGGAATCGCCGCAGACGCGTTTCTCAAACAACTTCAAAAGCAAATCAATGACAGCGGGCTACAGGACGCCATTCATCTGGTCGGGAACCGTCCGCATAATGAACTCGCAGCCTTGTATTGGGGAGCCGAAGCGTTGGTTTTCCCTTCCTACTGCGAGAGTTTTGGCAACCCGCTCGTGGAAGCCATGGCCGCTGGAACACCCATCATTGCCTCTAACCGTCACGCCGTCCCCGACACCGTCGGCCCCGCCGGAATCATTATAGACCCGGATGATGGAGAACAGATTGTGACCGCCATGCATCGTCTCCTGACTGAACCGGACCTGCGCGCCGAGTTGATTGCCCTTGGCCGACAGCGAAGCGAACAATTCAAGTGGCCGCAGTCAGTGCAGAGTGCCCTGAAGGTATTTGAAAAAGCCGCCGCTCTGCCGGCACAAGGCTAGTTACCGGAAATGTTGCCTCACTTGGATTTACCATGAAAGCTCGCCTCCGTTCTCTATTGTGGGGTTTGCTAGTGGTGGCCATTGTTATTGTGTTCTTTGGCCCCACCGTTTTTCGCAATCACTCCTTGGTGCCGACTGACATGCTGCACCAACTGATCTTCCCTTACTCCGCCAACACCGACCACATTCGCGTTCAGAATCATTACACCATGGACGCGCTGACCATTGACTATCCCTGGGGTGTTTTTTGGCAACAATCCGTTCGCGCCGGCGAACTCCCCCTCTGGAATCCTCACATTCTTGGCGGTCACCCCCATCAGGCCGAATCCATGCCGGCGGTCTTCAGTCCATTCAAATTGTTTTACCTCTTCACTACCGCCGAGCGGGCTTTCAGCCTCGGAATTGTGCTGGAATTCATTCTCGCTGGCCTGTTCATGTTCGCCTTCCTGCGGGAAATCGGCCGGTCTGATGCCGCCGCGTTCATTGGGAGTTGCGCGTACGCACTCAATAGCTCGTTACTTCTCTGGTACTGGCGCGCGCCGAATGTTTTCTGTTGGGCGCCCTTGATCCTCCTGCTGTGGGAACGTGCAGTCAGCCGCTCGTCAACCCGGCAAGCGGCGGGTGCCGGGTTTGTCCTCGGCGTGGCCTATCTTAGCGGCAACATCCAAGCCGCGGCGCATCTAACTTTTCTTTGCGGTGGCTACGCCTTGCTCTGCAGTTCGCCCCCCCTGCCGCAGCGCGCCGGCAAACTCATCCTCATGTTAGGAATCGCATTAACGTTGGCGGCAGTTCAGTTCCTGCCGACGCTGGAGTTACTAACGCAAGATGCGTTCGGTTCCACGCGTGTTCGCGGTCCCGCCGCCAGCCTGCGTCATACACTCCTGGGCATTCCGGCATTGATCACTTTTGTCTTCCCGGCGATAACAGGTTCAACGGAGTCGTTTGACCTATTGAAGGCTGTGGGGGCCTCGCGCGGTGACTTCGCAGGCTACATCGGATTACTTCCCTTCACCCTCTGCTTGATCGGCGCGCTGGTTGTCGCTGACCGACGCGTCCGTGGATTACGCCTCATAATTGTGGCCGTGCTGGTTTTACTCTTCCTCACACCATTCGTCCGTTTTCTCTACCACCGTTTTTTTATTGTCATGGTTTTTGCGATGGCCGTCATTGCCGCCTTCGGCACAGATACCATTCTGACTCACCCAGCCCCAGACCGGGCACGCATTACGAAGCTGTTTCGGGTGATGGGTTGGGGCGGCGGACTGATCTTACTGGCCGTGCTGGGTGTCCAATTGGCTCTCACATGGAATTGGTCAACCTGGTTGCCAGCAGCGAAGCGATATATTCTTTTGCACTCTTCCCGCACTTCATTCAGCTTTCGACCTGACTGGCTTGAAGAACGTGTCGAACTGCTCTTTGCCCATTACAGGGTCACGAACTTCGAGTTTTGGCTTCCCGTCCTCTGCTTGGCAATCGGCTTCGGGCTTTGGTTTGTTTATTCACGCGGCAACATGCGCCGTTCATGGTTCGTCGCCGGATTGGTCGTGTTCAGCGTGCTTGATCTGATTGCATTGGGCCGACCACTCGTGCCCCAAGTTGACCTGCAAAAGTATCCACTGCGCATCGAACATCCAACCTTGACGCCAGTCCAGAATGATCCAGACCTGTTCCGGGTCTGGCGCTGGAGTCCGAACGCTCCATTTATTTATCGCCCTAGTTTGTTACTGCCGGCGCGGGTCAACGATATTTCGGGAAACTTCTCGTTGGCCCCCGAGAATGTCCAGTCGTTGGAGAAATTGATCCAGACTCCCAGTGGATTCAGTCCTGTGCTGAATTTGTTGAACGTGAAATATTTTTATTCAGATCAGACCAATGCGTTACCCGCCGATCAGTTTCCGCTCATTGTCGAATCGAACGGATTGCGATTGTATCGGAATGAGCAAGCATTGCCTCGGTTCTTTTTTGTGACGCACGCCGAAGTGATCCCGAGTCACCCAGCCGTATCAGCACGCTTAATCCAATCCGATTTTAACCCGCGTACCACGGTTGTCCTTGAAGAGTCTCCGCCGCCTCTGTCCGGCGGTGGGACACAAGCTGAGATTCAGGTGTCACAGTATCGCGGCGGCCGTGTGGATCTTGCGGTAACAACCACCTCGGCCGGCCTGTTGGTGATATCCGACACGTATTACCCCGGCTGGAAAGCTTGGGTGGATGGCAAACCGACAAAAATATTCCGCGCCAACTCAGCGCTCCGCGCCATCTACTTACCAGCCGGCCAGCATCTGGTGAAACTTCGTTTTGTACCGGTGACGTTTCTGGTGGGAGCGGCTGTCAGCGTCCTCACCTTCGGTCTGGCGCTCGTTTGGATGCGAGCCAGCCCGCGGCAAAAACCGTCAAGGTCAAATCCACCGGCAAGCGATACCGCAAATACCACTCCACGATCACCAGCGTGCTGAACAACGTCACCCCGGTAATCAACCAAAGCGCAAACCGGCCGGTCGGCGTCTGCCGGTACTTCCACCACCCCCAGAACCCGGCCGGAAAGATCACCAACCAAACCACAGTCGAGATCGCCCGATTCCGCGGCGACATTTGACCGGTACATGGGCCAAGGGCGGTATAAAATCTGACCCAGCAGAGCTTGGCGTATTCCCGCGGGTTCTCTTTGATCCATAACACCCCCGGATTACTCCTTTGGGCCTTGGCTCTCTCTAAATACTCGACATAGCGTTGTTGTTCGACCGGACTCGCCTGCCATTGCGTCCATGGATTGCCAGGCCGGCGCTCCCAAAGACTCAACCACCCCAACGACTCATAGTACGGGTTATTCGCCTCCCAGATCACCAACGAGGGATTATCGCGCGCCTTCTGCGCATCGGTGGGGGTTCCATACTGACTGCTCGCCACTTTCACGACGGCCACCAGACCCAGCCCCACCGCCGCCACTGCCGGGGCCAGCCGCTTCTCACGAATGGCTTGGAGCAACAACCATCCCGCTGCGCCCACCCCAATCACAAAAAATGCGGCTTGAGTAAAAATCCCACAGCCAATGGCCAGCGTGAACAACAGGAGTCGTTTTTCGGCTGTCGCCAGTAGTGCCAGAGCCACCCAGAAAAGCAGGAGGATGGTCGGGTTGATATAGGCCACATACATGGCGAGCCGGACATTGACCAGAATCAACACCCCGCCCAGCAGTCCAGCGAGCGGCAAATTGCCGGCAATTCGCTGAACCGTCCTTCCAACCAACCAACACGTCAACCCCGCCAGAATTGCCTGGCCCACCGCGACCGAGAGTAGCCCCACTCCGCCCAGCCCATAGCAGCCGGCCAGAAAGTAGGCGTACATCGGCGCGTGAGTAAACACCGCCCCCGAGCGCGTCCGTGGAATCCCAGTCGCCAACGCCTCCATGGCCGCGCGATTGTAAACCGCGGCATCGCCTTCGCGCTCCGAGTTCCAACTCGGAAAAGCCGCTAGAAATGCTTCCCCACGCAACCGCAGCGAAAGTTTCGCCGGCAGCGCCTCGTCCTTGGTAACGTAGTAAACACCAAACGCACCGTGAACCAGCGCAGTGAGGAGTGCCAACCAGAGGAGTTTCTTCATATGGGCTTCTGAGCCACAATAACGAATTCGTTGTGACGGAAGATTCGACCGACAATTCGCGGTAAGGGAAACGAATAAGCTTTCACCGGCACCAACCCAAGACGTCGAACCAACGCAGTTAGTTGGATAAAGTCCATGAACTGCACATGCGTGGGATCCGAACGGTACCCGCATTCCTGGGGACAGATTAACACGATTCGTCCACCGGCTTTGATCAACGGGAGGTACTGACGCAAGAGTTCCTCGGTCGCCGCCGGCAGCAGGTGCTCGGCGACGTGCGAGAGCAGCAGTGAGTCAAACCGGGCCGGCTGGTTGAACTCGGAGGCCACAAACTCCTCAGGCAGATAGGCGCGTAAACCCCTCTCTCGCGCAGTGGCGATGGAATGCGGATTATGATCAATCCCGACCCCATTGCCGCCCAGATGACCAAGGTGCCGTCCCACGCCACACCCGATATCCAACACAAACCCAAGTCCGAGCTGGCGCACATGCCACCGGTAGGGAGCTTGAACGTCCAAGAGCCGCTTCCACCAGATGGATTCGAGTCGAACCAGCCGGCGGGTATAACTGACGTCTTGTGTGTTCAAGGCGTCCATTCTTACCACCGGACAATGGCCAGAATCAACCAACGCAGCACCCAGAAGCACGGATCAAATATCCCCCGCGCCAGCTTGCCAATACCGCCGGCATCCACCTGACCAAAATCGAGGCGAAAGATTGTCGTTCGCAACAGCTCGCAGTCGCGGACGCGCCGCAACCGTTGCGTCTCGCGTCGCTTTTTCAGAATCACTTTCCAGTTGGTAATCACGTCCCAATAAGCGCGCCACTTTGTGGCAAAACTCTTTCGATCTTTCAAAATAACAAACCCCCACGTGACCAATTCCGCCAAAAACAATACCGGCAGGAGCAAAAGGAGAGTCGGCCACCGGTAGAGCTTCAGCAGGGTCATGTACCGGTTGCGCTCTTGGTACAGGACTTTATTCGGACCAAAACGGAGCTTGTAATCATGCTCAATCTCGCTCCCCGGCGCGTAGTGACAAGTCCACCCATTCAACCGGGCACGCAGCGCAAGATCAGTTTCCTCCATGTAAATGAAGTAATCCTCGTCAAACCCACCCAGCGTCTCGAAGAGCTCCCGGCGAATAGCAAACGCAGCCCCGGAAACTGCGCTGATTTCGCCACCTTCGCTATAGTCAGAGCGGGGGCGATTCATTCCCCGGCAGAGCGTCAGTCCACTAATATGCACATCATTACCACAGGTGTTGATGCAGTCCGGCCGGCTCATCAAGAGCAACTTGCTCGTCGTTAGCCCCACCCGTGGATCGGCAAAAGGCGCCAACAACTGTTCGAGCCAAGCCGGCGCGACCCGCGTGTCCGGGTTGAGAAATACCAAAATCCGCCCGCGCGCCAGCCGACTACCGCGGTTGTTCCCAGCCGCAAAACCCAGATTGGTCGGATTGGCCAACACCCGCACTTGAGGAAAATCCGTCGCAAGAAATTCGCGACTGCCATCGTGGGAATTATTATCGGCGATGATCACCTCAAAATCCCCGCGACTGGCAAACACAGTCGGCAGACAAACCTGCAACCGGTGCTTCTCGTTCGTGTTGACGGTGATGATGCTGGCCACCGGACTGTCGGCCGTGTTCACAGTTGGCGATTCGCGCCGCCGGTCGGCGGTGCGCCTTCATTCCCCACCGGATGAATCGGCACCGTCGGCGCATGTTGGATGTCCATGCCAATCGCCTGCAAGAGAAGTTGAATTCCCAGAATCAACGGCAAGACGGCGATCATCACCGTTCCCGTGGAAGCTGTCACTCCAGCTTGCGCCGACACATACCAGTGGTACGCCCCCCACGTAACTCCAAACACACACGCCAACACACCGGCCACGAGAAACAAAGACACCGCGGTGAAATCACGGATGAAATACTGGACCAGAACCCGCCGCACAAACCCCCGCACCAACAACGGCGGAAATTCCACCAGCGTCCGGCCTTCGGACAAATGACTTACCTTATCCCCATAGCGAGCCGGCAAAAACACATCACGGACCACGGCACGCTGCAACCCCAACTCCAACAGCAAACTGTTCTCGAAAAAGAATCGCCGATGCAATCGCGTTTGATCCAACAACCGAAAAACTCTGGCGTCAATGGCGAGATACCCATTGGTCGGATCAAAGATCTGCCAATAACCCGAAGCCACCTTCGCCATAAATGACAAACCAATATTACCTGCCCGCCGCAACCACGGCATCGTCCCAATCTCGCGCGCATGGAGAAACCGGTTGCCCTTCGCGTAATCAGCCACCCCCATTCGCACCGGATCCAAGAGCGCCGGCAATCCCGTCGGATCCATTTGGCCATCCCCATCCATCTTCACAAAAATATCCGCTCCCAACTCCAACGCCCGATTCATCCCGGCAATTGTCGCACCACCAACACCCTGATTTTCCGGTAACCGCACCAACACCACCCGCGAATCACCTACGGCGGCAACGTTCGCAGCGGTTTGGTCCGGCGATCCATCATCCACCACAATAATGTGATCAACCCACGCCGGCAGCGATCGCACCACAGCGGCGATCCGCGACTCTTCACAGTACGCAGGAATTACAATGGCGATTCGGAGGCTTTTGTACATAATCAGCGCTCGCGACTTATAGTACAAATTTGGCGGGAAATAAAAGTGAAACCAGAATCCGTAAACATTGTTCGCCAAGAGCCACACTACCACCCGGCTCGGATCCGCCAGTCGGTCGCCGCGCTCGGAATCAACTGGCGGGAACTGATCCACCCCGGCGACCGGGTCGTTCTCAAACCGAATTTCATCCGTGAATCCCACACCAACCGGCCCGGTGAATGGGAACAGATCATCACCCACGGCACCGTCATCACTGCCGTCGCCGAGCAAGTTCTCGCCGCCGGCGGCAAACTCACCATCTGTGACGCACCGCAAACTGACAGCGACTTCGACAAAATCTGCGAACTCACCGGCGTCCGCCAACTCGACGCCGAAATCCTCGACCTCCGCCGCGAAGCGTGGCGCACCGAAAACGGCGTCATTGTCGACCGCCGCAAACTGCCGGAAGACCCGCGCGGTTACACCCTCGTGGATCTCGGTGCGAAAAGCTGGTTTCACAACAAAGCCGGCCAGTTTTACGGCGCCGACTACGACACCGCCTTCACCGCGCAACACCACTCCGCCGGCAAACACGAGTACCTCCTGTCAAAAACCGCGATGGACGCCGACGTGTTCATCAACCTGCCGAAACTCAAGACCCACAAAAAAGTCGGCCTGACCGTCAGCCTCAAAAACCTCGTCGGCATCAACGGCGACAAAAACTATCTCCCGCATTTCTGTCTCGGCACCCCCGATGAAGGCGGCGACGAATTTCCGGACAGCCGCGCCAAAACCAAAGTCCAAGCCAAGCTCCTCAAGCAACTCAAAGGCAGCCCGCTCTGGACGCCGACCGTGAAAAAAATCGGCGCCAAAATCTTCGGTGATACCGGCAGCGTCGTCCGCTCCGGCAACTGGCACGGCAACGACACGACGTGGCGCATGGTGTTGGACTTGAATCGCGCCCTCTTCGAGTTCGACGGTGCCGGCAAGCCGCGCACCACCCCGCACCGGTATCTCTCCATCGTGGACGGCATCATTGCCGGCGATGGCAACGGGCCGATGGAAGCCGACGCCAAACCCTGCGGCGTCCTGCTCGCCGGCACAAACCCCGCCGCCGTGGATTTCGCCTGCGCGAAACTGATGGGCTTCGATTGGCAGAAGCTCCCGATGATCCGGGAAGGCCTCCGGCAATTCGGCTTACAACCCGAAGACATCGTGGCCGACATCGGCACACCATTCCGTTTCACGCCGCATTTCGGCTGGAAGGGACACATTGAAGCAGGTCTATAACGCGCTGCCGATCTGGGCGCAGACGCTCGCGGTCAATTTCGCGAGCCGACAAAATTTTCGCCTGAAATACGGCGGCGTGTTTCGCGGCTGGCTCGTCGACCTCGAACACAACGAGAAAAAATCCCGCGACGAACTGCTGCACCAACAACAGGTCGCGATCCGGTATCTCCTCGAATACGCCGTCGAACACGTCCCGGCGTACAAAGGCCGGTCACCGGAAAAATTGAGCGAGTGGCCGATTCTGGAGAAACGGGAAATCACCGGCGCGCATCTCTCGGACGAATTTCAGCCCCGCGACTTGATGGAACTCCACACCAGCGGCACAACCGGTACGCCGTTGACCGTGAAATTCTCGAAAGAGTATCACCAGGTCGAAATGGCGTTTCGCTGGCGACACAAGGCGTGGGCCGGTGTGCCGTTTTTGAGTTCGAGCGCTTACGTGTCCGGTCACCCCGTGGTCCCGCCGATGCAAACGAAGCCGCCGTTCTGGCGCTGGGACCGGTATGAAAAACGGCTCCTGTGTTCCTCATACCACATCGACCCGCCGGCGTACGCGGCGGCCTTTCAGAAGTACCGGCCCGATTTCATCCACGGCTACCCGTCGTCGCTCTGCCAACTCGGCTTGCCCGCTGAAGCCTTGGCGAAGACGGGCGGTTACAAACCAAAAGCCGTCTTTACCGCGAGCGAGACGTTGCTCGATCATCAACGCGCCGCCATCGAAGCCGGCTTTGGCGCGAAAGTCTTCAACTGGTACGGCAACACCGAGATGACCTGCAACATCGTCGAGTGCGCCGCCGGCAACCTGCATTACCGGACCGACTACGGCTTCCTCGAACTACTCGACGACGGCACGATGATTGTGACCGGCTTGAACAATCGGGCGATGCCCTTGATCCGTTACCGGATCGGCGATCGCGCCACTGCCAAGGCCGGAGCGTGTTCGTGCGGCGTGGCGTTTCCGTTGATTGAACGCATCGAAGGCCGCGTGGAAGATTACGTCCGCACGCCAAGTGGCCGGTTGATTGGCCGGCTCGATCACCTCTTCAAAGACGCCCGGTATGTCAAAGAAGCCCAGATCGTCCAGCGGCAACTCGACGAAATCATAATCCGCGTGGTGAAAACCGGTCCGTTCGATGAAGCGCCAGTCCGCGCTGAAGCCCGGCAGCGGCTGGGCGACATGCGCGTCACGTTCGAGTACGTGGACCGAATCGAGCGGACGGCGGCGGGCAAATTCCGGTTCGTTATTTCGGAATGGCGCTGAGCAACGTCGCCGCGTCGCGCAGAAAATTCTGCGGATCGTCGTTCACCACGAACTCCAACAAGGCCGCGCACTGGAGCAGTTGGAAATACTGCCGCCAATTTTCAATCCCCTCCGCCAACGGCCGCCGTTCCGTCGTCCAGTGATACACATGGACGTGGGCCAGCCGCGGGAGCACGCCGCGGAGACTGGCGAGGTTGTCGGCGACGGCGCGCTCTGGCCGCGGTTGCCAGAGAGTCAAGAGGTTTGGGTGCGGGACTTCGCGGAGGAGTTGTTGCGCGGACTCGTCGGTGTCGGTGAGTGTGCCATTGTGGAACTCGTAGGCGACCCGGATGCCCGCTTGGGCAGCGCAATCGGCGATCCGATTGGAATCGGCAATGACCGCGGCGCGTTGGGCCGGCGTGGCCTGCGCGGAGCCGACGCTGCCGGCCCAGACGCGGATGACCGGCACACCGAGCGCGACGGCGCAATCCAGCACCGGCTCAAACGGTTTGTCACCGCTGACCCGGTAATACGAACCATACGCGAGCGCCCGGAGTCCCGCATCCTGTGTCTGTTGCCGGACTTCCTTGGCGCGCGCGACATCGCCATGCGGCACGTGGATGTCGCCGCCCCATTCAATACCGGCCAGACCGGCTTGTTTGACGAGGGCGATGATTTCCGCAGGGGAAAGTTTCCGAAAACTGACCGACACAAGACCGGGAGTAATCATGCGAGTAAGGCTGCCTTATCTTTGGTGATTTGCCACTGCAAGGGTTTGCCAGCAAGATACCGGCGGAGTTCTTCAACCATGTATTGCCCCATCCGCCGGCATTCGGCGCCCATCGAACCGGCAATATGCGGCGTGAGGATGACGTTGGGCAGTGTACGCAGCGGCGAATCGGGCGCGGGCGGTTCGGGATTGGTCACATCGAGAACGGCGGTGAGGTCGGGCCGTTGCCGGAGCACGTCAATCAACTCATTCTCGCGGATGATTGCTCCCCGAGCAGTGTTGATGAATGTCGCGCCCGGTTTCATCATCGCAAAATGTTCCCCGGTAATCATCCCCCGCGTCTCCGGCAGGTTGGGTGTGTGCAACGTCACCACATCCGCCCGGCGGAAAACTTCCGCCAACGAAACCATCTCGATCCCGGCGGGCTTCGTGAAGGGATCGAAGGCGATGAGCTGCAGATCATGGTGCTGCAAGCGCCGCCAGACCTCGCGCCCCACCATCCCCAGTGAGATGATTCCGACCGTGCTCCGGTACGCGCCCGGCACTGCCGCCGCCCGCACCAACCCCCGCTGCTGCCAGAACTTTTTCAGGCTCAACAGTGTCGTGGCCAGCGTATATTCCGCGACCGGGACAGCGTTGGCCGCGTAAGCGCTGGTAACAACAATGCCGCGTTGCCAGAACGCCTCGGTGACAAACCCGCGAATCGTGCCGGCGCCGTAAAACACCGCCTTCACCGCCGGCGCGTCCGCGAGGAATTTTTCATCCATGACCGGGGCGCCCCACCCGGAGAAAATCACCTCCGCCTGGTCGAGCCGGTCGGTGACTTCCACCAACTCCGCGATCTGTGTGTGTTGCTCCGGCCCGTAGATCAACTCCGCCGAGTTCTGGTCTAGTAAAAAGATTCCGCGTGGACGCATGGCCGGCAGGCTACCCAGCACCTTCGGCACCAGCAAGTCATAACTCACGTTGCCGGCGATACCGGCCGGGGGGTACGCCAATCAGGCTTTTGAAGCTGCGCGCGAAGAACGCGGGTTCAGCATACCCAACTTCACCGGCAATGGTTTCGATCGTCTTTTCTGTGTGCCGCAACAACTCGCAGGCGCGCTCCATTCGCAACCGGCGCAGATGCTCGACCGGGGCGCGGCCGATGGCGCGTTGAAAGACGCGCCGGAATTGCGCCACAGACAACCCGGCGACGCGGGCGAGTTCGGGAATGAAAATTGGCGCAGCGAGTTGCCCGCGCAGAATCTCCAGCACCGGCAATAAGCGCCGGAAATCCGCCAGCCGGGCTGCGGGCGCCTGGCCGGACATTCGTCCACCGTGTTGCCGGATGAGATGCAAGAGCAACCGGAACGTCAGCGCCTCCAAGCCCCGCCGCTCGCCGACCGGCTGGAGCGCGTATTCCCGGCAGGCCTCGTGAAACATCTGCCCCGCCGCCGTATCCCCCGCCAGCGGGAACACCACCGGAAAGCGCAGCAGCGCCGGCAACGTCAATGACTCGAATACCACGGCCGTGTAATGCAGCGCGATGACCTGAATCGGATCATCCGGGCGCGTCGTCGCGCTGTGGCGCACGCCCCGGCTGAAGTGGGCACAATCGCCTGAACGCAGTGGCCAGTCCCGCCCGTCCACGCGCACCGTCGCCCGGCCTTGCGTGATGTAAAAAAGCATATCATCCGGCACCGTCCGTTCCCGCATGCGCCACCGGGCCGTACACCGGTACTGAGTCGCTGTGACACCGGTAATTGTGACCTGGTCAAGCAACCCCTCCAGCCAGTCGTGTCCCGGCAAGTCTGGGTACGACGGATAGCTGGTCTCGGCCAAGTTCAGAAGGTTCGCGGAAAACTGGCGCATTTACGGGCAGACTGTAACCGGTAATGAGCGAAAAAGGCAGAGAAATGATTCGGCGAACGCTGGCGCAATTTGCGCGCGCGCCGTAAAGTCACCGTCATGCGTTACCTCACTCCGCAACAATTCGCACAATATCAACGTGATGGTTATCTGGTCATCGATGACTTTCTGACCACCGCGCAACTGCAAAACATCCGCGCGGAGATCGCGCAGATCCAACAGGACAATGCCGGACTGACCCGCGATACCGGCGGGTTCAATCTGGAGAAAGTCGGGGGCGATTCCTTGAACCCCGACGCGCCAGTCCTTCGCGCCGGTATGCTGCGGAAAATCCAGGGCGCGGTGTTCTATCTCGCGAGCGTGAAGGACGTGTTCACCACCGGCAAGCTGCTTGATTGCATGGAAGACATCATGGGGCCGGCAATTTATTATCATTCATCGAAAGTGATGTTCAAACCCGCCCACGGCGGCGCGGCCAAACCGTGGCACCAAGACGCGGCGTACTGGCGCAACTACGAACCAAGCCAGGTCACGGTCTGGATCGCGATTGATGATGCGACCGAGGCGAACGGGTGCGTCTGGGCGATTCCCGGCTCACACAAGCTGGGGCTGATCCCGCATGTCCACAAGGAACTGCAGGTGCCGGAGTCGCGGATCGATCTCACGCAAGCGGCGCCGGTGCCGGTGCGGGCGGGTGGGTTGTTGATTTTCCATTCGCTCGTGTTGCACATGTCGAAGGCCAACACGTCGGCCAACCCTCGGTGCGCGATCATCTGCGATTACGATTGTCAACCCCATGCCGCCATGGACGCGCGCGGGGCGGTGGGCGTCTGGACGCTGCGCGAGGCAGCGGGGGCTTGAACCATGACGTCCCGGGAACGATTGCGGCGTTGTTATTTTCACGAAGAACTGGATCGCCCCGGGGTTTACAGTCGCACCAATTATCCCGCCGGCGACCCCAGTTATGATCGGCTGAAGGCGTATCTCCAGACGCATGCGGATTTGAAGCAAAGCTGGAGCGGCCGGCAGTTCGAGTTGCCGGCCACGACTGAGCAGTGGAGCGAGCCGCACTCGGAAGAATTCGACCGTCGCGTCACCATCCTGCACACGCCCAAAGGTGATTTGCGTTCGACGCGATTCGTCAGCCGTCGCGGATTGCCGGGGTTCGAGGAAACCTACTTCATCAAGTCCCGCCAGGACGCCGAGGCGTACCTCGCCCTCCCACTCCCGGAGGTGGCTGGGGATGTGACCGCATTCCTTGCAGCCGACCGCGCGCTGGGCGCACGCGGGATCATGGACGTGACTCTTGGCTTGAACCCCGCCGGGTTTGTGGCCGAGTTGTGTGGCTCGGAGCTGTTCGCGCTGATGAGCGTCACCGACCGCGACATTCTGCTGGCGTTGTGCGAGCGGCAGATGCGCATCATTCTCAACGCGCTGAAGTTTCTGCTGGCGCGCAACGTTGGGCCGTATTTTTCGATGTTGGGCGAGGAGTTTGCCGTCCCGCCGTTGCATGGCTGGCAGGATTTCCGGGATTTCAACGTCCAATTCGACAAACCAATTCTCGATCTGATCCACAATGCCGGCGGGCGGATTCACATTCATTGTCACGGCAGCATCAAAACGGTGTTTCAAGGGTTTCTCGAAGTCGGGGCCGATGTGTTGCATCCGTTTGAGGCGCCACCGATGGGCGACCTTACGCCCGCCGAAGCCAAAAAATTCGCGCACGGCCGCCTCTGTCTCGAAGGTAACATTCAAATCGCCGACATGTACGAGAAACACCCGCCGCACATCCGCGAACAGACCCGGGCGTTGATCAAGACCTGCTTCGCCGACCGGCGCGGGCTGATTGTCAGTCCCACCGCGTCGCCTTACATCCGCGGCGCAGGCGAACAATGCTTCCCGCAGTACCAGGCGATGGTTGACGAAGTGCTGGCGTTCACGCCAGTTTGACGGCGACCGGCGCGCGCTCGAAATCGGTCGCCTCCAACAACGGCACCGGACGCAGCCCGGCCAGCGTCGCAAAGAACCGGTCAGGAATGATCTGGCGGCGCGTGTTGTAGAACGTTGTGATGTCGTTGTAGTAGCTGCGCGCCAACGCGAGCCGGTTTTCCGTGTCGGTGAGTTGCTCCTGCAACTTTTGAAACGCGTCATTGGCCGTCAGTTCCGGATACGCTTCCGCGATGGCCCGAATTGCCGGCAGACAGCCGGCGGGGTCCGGCCCCGGTTGACCGGGCGCAGTCGCGGCTTGCTGGGCGCGGAGTTGGGCGAGTGTGGCCTGGACGATTTCTTCGTGACCGCGCAACCCTTCGACGGCGCGCACCAGGTTCGGAATCAAGTCATGCCGGCGTTGCAGTTGCACGTCCACGTTCGACCACGCTTGGCGGACACGTTGCCGGAGATTGATCAGGCTGTTGTACACGAGAATCCCGCCCGCCAGCAGCCACAACGCGAGGTACCCGCCGGCCACACTCATGACCACGGGCGGTTTGCCGGCAAATCCGCCGGCAGTCAGCAGCCCGCCAAGAATGCCGAGTCCCCACCATTGCCAGCGCAGGCCGCGCGCGATTTGTTCCTCGGTGCGCGTGGAGATCAGAAAGACCGGCGCGGCAGCGTGGCTGGCGATTTCGGCGGCGACCATGTCTTCACGTTCGCGCGCCTGGCCCATCACATAGACCGGCGCATGGAGCGGAATCGCTTGTTCCGTGAACTGCCGCCGGTGGTCCGAGTTGGCGACCGCGTGCGCCGGGCCTTTGGCGAAGTACAACGGATCAGCGCGGCCGCAGGTCTGGGAAAAAATCTGTTGCGTCTCGATCTTCGCGCCGGCGGGCCGGATGAGCAGGACGCCGCAATCGTCGCGCAGATAGAATGGAATCTGTTCGCCGCCGCTGGCGACAGTTTTCCAGCCGCTTTCGTGTTTTGTTCGCGTCCGCGTCTGTCCCTTGCCGTCCCGGTACGTTTCCGTGACGGTGCGCGACCAATGTTCCGCGACGCTCCAGGCGTAGTGGACACACGGCTGACCGGCGAGGTAGCTGGTCAGCGGTTGCTCAGCTTCGGCGGTGCCGCGGAGTTCGACCAAGCCGATGAACACGCCGGTTGTCTTGATGGTGGGGATGTCTTGGATCAACCGCCGGCGGCGCCCCGCGCGCAGCGCGAACCCCAGGGACAACAATCCGAGGACTCCCCCAACGACCGGCACCCACCAGTCTTGTGCATTCATTGGCCGGAATAGTGGCGCAGACGCGCCGGCATTCCAAGCACATCCAGTCTTGCCGGGGGAGTGGGCTTGGCGTAAAAATCGCGCCATGTCTTCCTCTCTTTTTGATCTTACCGGCGAAACAGCGGTCGTCATCGGCGGCACGGGCGTGTTGGGCGGCGCCATTGCGCAGGGACTCGCGGATGCCGGCGCGAAAGTCACCGTCATCGGGCGCACGAAACGCAGCGAGTTGCCGTTTGTCGCGGCGGACGCCACGAAAATTGACAGCCTGCGCCGGGCGCACGAACAGACCGGCACCCCGACCATCCTCGTCAACGCCGCCGGCGGCAACGATCCCAAGGCCACCGTCACGCCCGAAATGCCGTTCGAGAAAATCCCGCATGAGAATTGGGCCGGGGTGTTCGATTTGAACCTTGTCGGGGGCGTGCTGTTTCCGTGTCAGGTGTTCGGCGCGGCGATGACCCGCGGTTCAATCATCAACATCGCCAGCGTGTCGGCACATATTCCGCTGTCGCGCGTCGTGACGTATTCGGCCGCAAAAGCCGCGGTGCTCAATCTCACGATGTTTCTCGCGCGCGAATGGGCCGGCAAAGGTGTGCGGGTCAATTCGATCACGCCGGGCTTTTTCCCCGCAGAACAGAATCGCCGGTTGCTCTTCAAAGAGGACGGCACCCCGACGCCCCGGGCACAGGCAATCATGGGGCATACCGCGCTGAGCCGGTTCGGCGAACCCAAAGAATTGGTCGGCGCGGCCGTGTTCCTCGCGAGCAGCCGGGCCAGTGGGTTTGTGACCGGCACGGATCTCCGCGTGGACGGCGGTTACTTGTCGCAGACGATTTAGCGCACTCCGCAGACGCGGACGACTTCATCAATCGTCGTCACACCCCGCGCGGCCTTGGCCAGTCCGTCAGCGACCATGGTCGTCATGCCCTGCCGGATCGCCACGGCCCGGAGCTCACTGGGCGACGCGCCTTGTTGCAGGGCGTCGGCGATTTCCGGTGAGACTTCCAACACTTCGACGATCACAGTGCGCCCCCGAAAACCGGTCCGCAGGCACTTGGGACAACCCACTTCACGCCGGTAGTCCTGCGGCAACTCCTCCCAAACGAGGCCACCAGCTTGCGCCAGTTGCCGGACACGATCGGCGATTTCCGGAGTCAGACTTTCCGCCACGCTGCAGTCAGGACAAAGCCGCCGCACCAATCGTTGCGCCACAATCAGCTTCGTCGCGTCCGTCACCAAATACGGCAACGCGCCGATGTCCACCATGCGGATGAGCGCAGTCGCAGCTTCATCGGTGTGCATTGCGGACAAGACCAGCCGGCCGGTGAGCGCCGCTTGAAAACAGACCTGGAGCGTGTCGTTGTCGCGGATTTCACCAATGAGAATCACATCGGCGTCCGATCGCAACAACGCACGGGCCGCCGCCGCAAAAGTCATCCCGGTATTCTGGCGAACCGGCACTTGGACCACTCCCGGCAGGAGGTACTCAACGGGGTCTTCAATCGAAACAATCTTGCGCGCCGGAGTATTGACTTGGGTGAGACAAGCGTAAAGCGTGGTCGTCTTGCCGCTGCCCGTTGGCCCGGTCAGCAGAATCAATCCCGCCGGCGACTCCAGACCGCGCAACAGCCGGTCACGATTGTGTGGCGCAAGATCGAATCGCTCCAACGTCACGGCCGCTTGGTCACGCGACAGCACCCGCGCGGTCAGCGACTCGCCCAACAGGGTCGGCAAAAACGAAACTCGCAGATCCACCTGACGCTCGTCGAGCCGCAGCATGATGCGCCCGTCTTGGGGGCGTTCCCGTTCATGGAGGTCACACCCGGCCATGATTTTCCACTGCTCGATGATTGGGCCCAGCAGCCGGATGTCAAATTGCGCGACCGGCTGCAAGACTCCGTCAATTCGAAAACGCACCGAGACGCCCCCCTTGGGGTGCTCTTGGGATTGTTGGGGTGCCAGATGGATGTCGCTGGCATGACTGCAGACAGCCAATTGCACCATGAGGTTGACCGCCTGCACAGTAGTGTTTTCGGTGCTTTTCGGAGGTGTTTCTGCGCCAAGTTTTTGGAGCTGTGTTTCTAATGACGTAATCAAGGGTTCCACCGAAATCGGCAGGTCAATCCTCGGTTGCTCCCCTTTCAAGAATCGCTCGATGTCGTCCCGATGAAACCGCCATTGGCGGCCAACTTTCATGCCTTTGAGTTTCCCGGCGCGCAACCAGCGGTAGAAAGTGGGCCTAGTAGTCTTCAGCAATGCGATGGCTTGATCCATTTCGAGTAGTTCGGCAGTAGGTTTCTGTTTCATGATTATTGTGTATCATAAGCATTATGATATGTAAAGATATTTTTAGATCGATGTTTCTTGTTGATGCACAGTGATTGCCGTTCTAGTATCCGGCCATCTTTCACCCCGGAAAGAAATGAATGACACGAATCCTACTGACCACTACATCCTTTCAAGACACACCGGGCGCACACCACAAACTGATTGAAGGGTTTGAGATCGTCCGCGAACGCGGGCCGTTACCGGAAAGCCGCATGCTCGAACTCGTCGCCAAGGGCGACTTTGACGGCTGGCTCATCGGCGACGACGCCATCACGCGGACGGTTATCCAAAAATCGTTGCCGCGCCTGAAAGTCATCAGCAAATACGGCATCGGCCTCGACAAAGTCGACGTCAAGGCCGCGACGGAGTTGAAAGTCCCGGTCACCTACTGTCCCGGCGTCAATCACACGACCGTCGCCGAACACACTTTTGGACTGATGCTCGCGATTTTCCGCGACATCGTCGTGGAGTGCAACCACGTCAAAGCCGGCAACTGGAAACGGCTGACCGGCCACGAGTTGATGGGCAAGACAATTGCCGTGCTCGGCATGGGCCGTATCGGCAAGGAAGTCGCCCTGCGCGCCCATGCGTTCAGCATGAAGGTCATCGGCTTTGATAAATACTGGGATTTCGATTTCGCCCGGCACTTTAACGTGACGCGGGCCGAAACCGCCGACGCAGCAATCCAGGACGCGGACGTCATTTCATTGCATACGAATCTTTCCGACGAAACCCGGCATCTCATCAACGCCGTCCGGCTCGCGAAAATGAAGAAGGGCGCCGTTTTGATCAACACGGCGCGCAGCGAATTGGTGGACATGCCGGCCATCATAGACGCGTTGAAATCCAATCATCTGGCCGGCTACGGCACCGACGTGCTCGACCAAGAGCCGCCGCCGAAGGATCACCCGCTGTTCGCCTGTCCGAACGCCATCATCACTCCGCACATCGGCAGCCGCACCTACGAAAGCGTCGCCCGGCAAGCCACGATGGCGGCGGAAAATCTGATTCGCGTCCTCCAAGGCCAACCGGCCCTTGCCCAAGCCAACAAATTCTAGGAGATCACCATGCCATCCGACATCGGCCTCATCGGTCTTGCCGTCATGGGCGAAAACCTCGCCCTCAACATCGCCAACCACGGATTCTCGATTTCCGTATTCAACCGTACCACTGTCAAAGTGGACGAATTCGTCGCCGGCCGTGCTCAAGGCAAGCCGGTCACCGGCGCGCACACGCTCCAAGAATTCGTCGCGTCGCTGAAAGCCCCCCGCAAAATCATCATGCTCGTCAAAGCCGGCAAGGCGGTGGACGAATTGATCGAACAACTCCTCCCCCTCTGCGCGCCTGGCGACATCCTCATTGACGGCGGCAACAGCCTGTTCACGGACACGATTCGCCGCACGCAGTACGTCGAAGGCAAAGGTCTGCTCTACGTCGGCTCGGGCGTGTCGGGCGGCGAAGAAGGGGCACTCAAAGGTCCCTCGATGATGCCGGGGGGCAGCCCGGCCGCGTGGAAACACATCAAGCCGATTTTCCAGGCGATCTGCGCCAAGACGCCAGACGGCGATCCGTGTTGCGACTGGATCGGCGAGAATGGCGCCGGTCACTTCGTGAAAATGATCCACAACGGCATCGAGTACGGCGACATGCAGTTGATCTGCGAAGTGTACGATGTGATGAAACGCGGCCTCGGCATGACCAACGCCGAGATGCACGCGGTATTCGACGAGTGGAACAAAGCTGAACTCGACAGCTACCTGATCGAGATCACTCGCGACATCCTCGGCTACAAGGACGAAGCCGGCAACGAAGTCGTCGATCTCATTCTCGACGCCGCCGGCCAGAAGGGCACTGGTAAGTGGACGGTTGTCGCTGCACTCGACGATGGCATGCCGTTGACGCTCATCGGCGAGGCAGTGTTCGCCCGGTGTCTTTCCGCCGTGAAAGAAGAACGCGTCGCGGCTTCGCAAGAAATCAAAGGCAAAGTCGGCACCTTCAAAGGCGACCGGGCCAAAGTGCTCAAAGATCTGCGCGCCGCGTTGTACGCCGCGAAACTCGTCAGCTACGCGCAAGGCTACCAACTCATGCGCGCCGCGGCGAAAACGCACAAATGGAATCTCAACTACGGCGGCATCGCGCTCGTCTGGCGCGGCGGCTGCATCATCCGATCGGCGTTTCTCGGCGACATCAAAAAAGCGTTCAAGCGCAACCCCGACCTGCACAATCTGCTGCTCGACAAATTCTTCAAAAAAGCCGTCAGCAGCCGGCAAGCGGGCTGGCGGCGAACGGTCATCCTCGCGACCAAACTCGGCTTACCGGTGCCGTGTATGAGTAGCGCGCTTTCGTACTTCGACGGTTACCGGAGCGAGCGGTTACCGGCGAACCTGCTCCAAGCGCAACGCGACTATTTCGGCGCGCACACCTACGAGCGGGTGGACAAACCGCGCGGCGAAGTGTTTCACACCAACTGGACCGGCCGCGGCGGCGCGACGACGTCGCAGACGTATTCGGTCTGAAACTCCGCAAGAACCGGGTCGCCACCGGCGCGCGGGGCGTTTACGTTGACGACATGACGCAAGCGTCCCTTGACTATTCGCGCATCGAAAAAGCGCTGCAGTTCTTGAACGCGAATCACCGACGCCATCCGGCGCTCGATGAGATCGCCGGCCACGTCCATCTCAGCCCATTCCATTTCGAGCGGCTCTTTCAACGCTGGGCCGGGACAAGTCCGAAACGATTTCTGCAATTCATCACCAAGGAACATGCGAAAGTCTTGCTGCGCGAGTCGCGGAGTCTCATGGACACGGCGTTCGAGTCCGGGCTGTCGGGTGTCGGCCGACTTCACGATCTCTTTGTTTCCTGTGAAGCCGTGACGCCGGGCGAGTACAAGCGCAACGGCCAAGGCGTCACGCTCCGGTATGGTGTTCATCCCACGCCCTTCGGCGACTGTTTGGTGGCCACGACAGAGCGGGGCATTTGTGCATTGCGCTTTGATGAGGGCTTGCCAGCGCTTCGCGCGGAATGGAGCGCCGCGCTGTTTATCCGGGACCAAGCGCAGACCGGCCAACTGTGCCGGCAAGTGTTTGGTACTGCGCGCGGGAAGTTTCAGCTACACTTGCGCGGAACAAACTTTCAACTCAATGTCTGGCAGGCCTTGCTCAGTATTCCCGCCGGCACTCTCGTCAGTTATCGTGACATCGCGGAGAAGATCGGCGCGCCCGGCAATTCGCGCGCCGTTGGCTCCGCCATCGGTCGCAACTCCATCGCCTATCTGATCCCGTGTCACCGGGTGATTCAGAGCATGGGCGTCATCACCGGCTACCGTTGGGGCAGCGTCCGCAAACAGGCGTTAATTGGCTGGGAAGCGAGCCGCTACACGGCGGCGGCGATGAGGTCGCCCACTTGAGTCGTTCCTAAGCCCATCCTGCCGGCGGCAAGGGATTTGATCTTGCCGCTGTTGAGCGAGCCGGTCACCGCTTTGTCGATGGCGGCGGCAGCTTTCGTTTCGCCGAGCGTGTCGAGCATCATGCCGGCGGCGTTGATGGCGGCGATGGGGTTTATGACGTTTTGGCCGGTGTACTTCGGCGCACTACCGCCCATCGGTTCGAACATCGAGACACCTTCGGGATTGATGTTGCCGCCCGCGGCGACCCCGAGGCCACCTTGGATGATGGCGGCGAGATCGGTGATGATGTCGCCGAAAAGGTTTTCTGTGACAATGACGTCGTACCATTCAGGCTGTTTCACGAACCACATGGTCGCGGCATCGACGTGATTGTAGTCTTGCTTGATGTCTTTGTAATCCCGGTCACCAATTTCCTTGTGCGTGCGCGCCCAAAGATCGCCGGCATGGGTGAGGACGTTGGTCTTGTGGACGAGCGTGAGCATCTTCTTCTTGTTGCGCCGCCGGGCATATTCGTAGGCGTAACGGACGCAGCGTTCGACGACGGGCCGGCCGTAGATCATGACCTGCGTGGCAATTTCCATCGGCGTGCCTTTTTGCACGACGCCACCGACGCCGGTATAGATGCCGCCGGTATTTTCGCGGACGACGACGAAATCAATGTCGGTCGGCGTCTTGTCCTTCAACGGACAGTCTTCAACCCGGTAGAGGCGAACGGGGCGGAGATTGATGTATTGGTCGAGCGTGAACCGGGCTTTGAGCAGGATGCCGGTTTCGAGGATGCCGGGTTTCACGTCCGGGTGGCCGATCGCGCCGAGGAAGATGGCGTGCTGTTTGCGGAATTCCTCGATCACGGAGTCCGGCAACGTCTCGCCAGTTTTGAGGTAGCGTTCGCCGCCGAGGTCGTAGTTCGTATAATTGAGTTTGAAACCAAATTTGCGTTGGGCGACTTCGAGCACTTTGACCGCTTCACGCACGACTTCCGGGCCTGTGCCGTCGCCGGGAATGACTCCGATGTTGTAACTTTTCATAAGGCGCGGAGTATTCTTGCCGGCTTGCGGTTTTTCAATCGAATTCTTATGGTGACACCTATGCAAATTCCCGCACCGATTCAACCGCCAAAACGATTACTCATGGGGCCCGGCCCGAGCGATGTCGCGCCTTCCGTCTTGATGGCGATGAGCAAACCCATCGTCGGTCACCTCGACCCGGTCTTCGTCAAAATCATGGATGAGACCAAGACGATGCTGCGCGAAGTCTTCCAGACAAAAAATGACATGACGTTCCCGATCAGCGGTACCGGCAGCGCGGGCATGGAATTTTGCTTCGTCAACCTCATCGAACCCGGCGACACCGTCGTCATCGGCGTCAACGGCGTCTTCGGCACGCGCATGTGCGACGTGGCCGGTCGCTGTGGCGCGAACGTCGTGAAAGTCGAAGCGCCCTGGGGACAAATCATCGAGCCGAAACAAATCGCTGACGCGCTCAAGACCTGCAAACCGAAACTCGTGGCCATCGTCCACGCCGAGACGAGTACCGGTGCGCTGACGCCCGTCGAAGAAATTTCCAAACTCGTCCACGCTGCCGGTGCGTTGTTCGTCCTCGATACCGTCACCTCGCTCGGCGGCTGCCCGGTCAAACTCGACGCGTGGCAAGTGGATGCCGTTTACAGCGGCACCCAAAAATGCCTGAGCTGCCCCCCCGGCATGTCGCCGGTATCACTCAGTCCGCGCGCGATGGAAGTGGCGACCAAACGTAAGACGAAGGTGCAGAGCTGGTATCTCGACGTCAACCTGCTCGCGTCCTACTGGGGACAAGACCGCGTCTACCATCACACCGCCCCGATTTCGATGGCGTACGGATTGCACGAAGCGCTCCGGCTGGTTCTCGAAGAGGGACTCGAAAACCGATTCCGCCGGCACGAACAAAATCACAAGGCGCTCAAAGCCGGTCTGCATGCGATGAAGATGGAGATCGCCTCGCAAGCCGGTCACCAACTCTGGCAACTCAACACCGTCACTGTCCCCGCCGGCATTGACGAAGCCGCGGTGCGCCGCCGGTTGCTCAACGAATTCAGCATCGAAATCGGTGCCGGCCTCGGCCCGCTCAAAGGCAAAATCTGGCGCGTCGGCCTGATGGGTGAGACGAGCAAGAAGGAGAACATCCATACTTTCCTGCGCGCGTTCGGCAAAATTTTGAACGAGTCCGGCTACGCCGTGAATGTCGAGGTTGCGATTGCAGCGGCTAAGGTCTGAGGTAAACTATCTCTCGACCGTAAACGTGATGTCCTTCTTATCATCACCGCCATCGTCTTTACCGTCCTCGCCAACGCTGTACACGACATAGCCCTTCGCTAGTTCCTTGTAACGCAGTGGCTGGTTTGTAAAAGTGTCGTTTGGAATGGCGTTGAGAATATCGGGCACAAGCTCGTTGAGCCCTTTCGGTACATCGGCGTTTCCTCCACGACGTCGCTCGATGGCAAGCGCCGTCCGAGCAATCCGCAATCTGGCTTGAGTATCTAGAAATCGAGTCGTCATTTGATTCAGATCGGAAATTAGGAGTCGCGTGAAATAATTGTAGCTTGGCAGCTGTTCCCAGCGACCCAACTCGATAACCTGTGACGAGGAGGATTGGATTCGGTCGAGATACGTTTCGCATTTCTTCAGGAACACAAGTTGGTCGACCGCCAACAACCCCGCAACACTGTAGATCGTATAAGCGATGGAATAAGGAAGCGGAAGCTGACTGCGACTCAGGCGAGTTACGTGAGTAAGGTTTTGGACTATCTCCATGTATATGCAGGGATCAGTGGCAAATGCTTCACAACCAATACACCGCTGACTAATAACTGCGTGGACAAGTACCTCAATCCTGTCCGCCTCGGAAAGTTCCGAGGCAAACTCCTCGACTTGTCCCGAGGAGAACTGTGTTCGGCTCGCAAGATATTCGATTCCATCCACGGCCCGCCTCCGCGCTTCCGCTTGCACTAAGCAGGCGATGTTGCCCGGCTCGTTATCTAACGATTGCGCTAATGTAAGAAGGGCGGTTAGCGATTTGACCGCGGCTGGCAAGTCACCATCATTCACACGATATATCGATTCCAACTCGAGAAGTTTCGCCGCCTGCCTCAATGCGGTAAGATGGTCATAGAAATGGTCAGGGTCGCTGCTGAACCAGTTTCGCAAGTCAATGGGATACCGGCATGGCGCCCCAGCGACGGCCTGATGCAAAAGTTCGAGCGCGTGTTTATTGCCGGCTAAATAAGCCGCAGTCGCCGCTTTTGTTTCCGGTGACAGAGCCTCGCCTCTCTTCGGGCCGCTTGCCTGCCCAACAGGCATCGGTAGTGCCTCACGTGCGTTCGCGCTCGGTTGCGCGATGTTGGCCCAAGCATTCGAGTAAAGCGTTGCCGCGTTCTCGCCCGGCGGCGGGGTCGGATACCACTGGTTGAGTTCGGCGAGCGTGACCGGTAATCCTTGCGCACTAATCGCATTGAGTTTTGCCTCGACCATCCAATGCAGTGTGAGCCGGTAAGCAGCAAAGATAACCACCAGAAGCAGCACAGCCCGCCAACGCCGGTAAGCCTTTGTGCTCATGCCGGCGAGCATAGCATTTGGCGACACGTTGACAACACTCCGGGCGTTCGCTAGCCTGCCGGCATTATGATTCGACGTTATTCACGCGAAGCGATGCGAGCGATTTGGACGGAGGAGAACAAGTTTGCCATCTGGTTGCAGATTGAAATTCTCGCCTGCGAGGCGCGGAAGATTCCGGCCAAGGACCTCGCGATCATTCGCAAGAAGGCGAAGTTTTCTGTCGAGCGCATCAACGAGATCGAGAAGGTCACCAACCATGATGTGATCGCCTTTCTGTCGTGCGTCGCGGAGAACGTCGGGCCGGCGTCGCGGCATATTCATGAAGGGTTGACGTCGTCGGATGTGGGCGACACGGCGTTGGCGTTTCAGATGGTGCAGGCGGCGGATATTTTGATCGCGGACGTGAAGGCACTGCGAAAGGTCGTGGCGAAGAAGGCGAAGAAGTACAAGTTCACGCCGTGCATGGGGCGGACGCACGGGGTGCATGCGGAGCCGACGACGTTTGGGTTGAAGATGGCGTTGATGTACGACGAGTTTGGCCGGGCATTGGCGCGGCTCGAACGAGCACGGGAGATCATGGCGGTCGGCAAGATTTCAGGTGCGGTCGGGACGCACACGCATTTGTCGCCGGCGGTGGAGGCGTATGTGTGCCGGAAACTCGGGCTGAAGCCGGCAAAGATTTCCACGCAGATTTTGCAGCGTGACCGGCATGCGGAATACAGCGCGGCGCTGGCGCTGGTCGGCAGTTCGATTGACCGGTGGGCGCAGGAGTTCCGGCATCTCCAGCGGACCGAGGTGCTCGAAGCGGAGGAGTTTTTTGCGGAAGGCCAGAAAGGTTCGAGCGCGATGCCGCACAAGCGCAACCCGATCACGTGCGAACGCCTCTGTGGTCTCGCGCGCGTGTTGCGCGGCAACTGTCTGGCGGCGATGGAAAACGTCGCACTCTGGCATGAACGCGACATCAGCCACAGCAGTGTCGAACGCGTTATTCTCCCAGACTCGACGACGTTGCTCGATTACATGCTCGTGAAGTTGACCGACATTGTCGACCGGTTGCTCGTCTATCCGGCACGCATGCAGGCAAACATCGACCTGAGCCGGGGACTGACGTTCTCACAGGCTGTCTTGCTGGGGTTGACGAAGAAAGGGCTGACGCGCGAGGCCGCCTACAAGATCGTCCAGACGAACGCGATGAAAGCGTGGAAGGATTCCCGGATGTTCAAGGACTTGCTGCTTGAAGACGCCGCGGTCATGGAACACCTCAAGCCCGCTGACGTGGAGAAACTGTTCGACGTGAGCATCCACTTCCGCGAAGTGAACAACACGTTCAAGAAAGTCGGGATTCGCGGCTAGCGAAAGAGGCCGCGGCGTTTGATCACTTCGCCAGCGGCAGGTGGAACAACCGCTTCCCACGCGGGATTGCCGGACTGGATTTGCCCGAGAACTTCGCGGGCGAGAATTTTGAGCAGTTTCTCGTCGATGCCGCTCATGGATTCAATGAGCTTGTTGTCGAGCAGGTGCGCGTAGAGATGCCGGAGGTGCGGCGGCGCTTGGTAATCCACGGGGCTGACGACTTTGCCGGCGGGATCGAGCGCGGGGCAGACATAGAGTTTGAGGTCGCCTTGAAAGAGTTGGCCAAGGGCTTGGAGGATTCCGCCGGGGACATCGGTGTAAAACTGTTCGTCGAAGAGTTCTTTGACGTTGCGCAGGCCCATCGCGAAGCCGATGTGTTTGGTCGTGAGCCGACGGAGAAACGGGACAAGCCGGTGGTAGCGCATGTAATTCGAGATCATCACCGTGTAGCCAAGCGAGCCGAGGATGTCGGCGCGGGCGAGGAAATCGGCGTGATCAATCTTGCCGTCGGTCTGGAGTTGCCGGAGCGTCATTTCCATTAAGACGGCAGGATCGTCGCCTGCCGGGAAATGTTGCCGGGCGGCATCGAGGATGGCGGTGGTCAGATTGGTGATCGGGCGGAAGCTGCCGCGTTCGATGAGGATGGATTTTTTGTAGAGCGCGTCGACCGGTTGGACGACTTCGCCATCAGCGGTGAACATCGCGGCGTCAGTGAACTGCTGTTGGACGAGTTGGAGGCTCATCAGCCGGTTGTCCACACCTTGGAAGGCGGGGCCGGCGACGCGGAGCATGTCGATCTCGATGCGGTCGTGGGTCAGGTTATCGAGCAGCGAAGTGATGAGCGCAGCCGGCGCGTTGTAGAGGTAGAACGCGCCGTGAATAAGATTCACACCGAGCGCGCCGATGGCTTCCTGTTCGCGGACGTTTTCCGCATCCAACATCCGGACATGCAAAATGATCTCAGACGGCTCAGCTTCCGGTATGTGCTGAAACCGGATGCCCATCCAGCCGTGGCCGTCGTCGTGCCGGCTGTAACTGCGGGCGGCCATCGTGTTGGCGAAGACGAAGAAGTTGGTTTTGTCGCCGCGCTTGGCCGCAAGCCGTTCGAGCAGGAGCGGATATTCGTGGTCGAGCATCGCGGCGAGGCGTTGCCGGCTGACGTACCGGGTGCAGGGGCCGTAGACGGCGTCGCTGACGGACATGTCGTAAGCCGAGATGGTTTTCGCGACGGTGCCGGCGGCGCCGCCGACGTGGAAGAACCACCGGGCCACTTCCTGCCCGGCCCCAATCTCCGCGAAGGTGCCGTAACGCGTGGCATCAAGGTTGATCTGCAACGCTTTATCGCGAGTGGTCATAGGCGCTTGTTCCAAGCGACCGCGGAATACTTACCGTCGGCGAGCCAGGTGATCATCGCATGTTCTTCGCCGGTCAGGTTGTATGGCTGGAAATCGCAATCGAATTGTTGCCGGAACCCCGCCGGCAAGTCGGCAACTTTGGCGGCGATGGAGCCTTGATGGAGCATGCCGTCGCGGTTGCGGCGTTGCGCGCCACCGGCCAGTTTTTCACCGGTCGCGGCGACAACATCGCCGGCAACGGGGTTTTGGAAGCATTCGTAATTGCCACGGGGCGTGGCGTTGTGTGTGGTGAGTTGGGAATGGAGTGTGATGGCCACAGCTTGGTGAATCGCGCAGTAAGCGTCGTTGGTTTTGAGTTTGTGCAGCGCGTGACCGGGCGGCACGACGACGGTAAAAGTGGTGTCGTTGACGTGATAGACAAGCCCGCCGCCGGTGAGCCGGCGGACAATGTCAAATTTGCCGGTGAGTTCGGCCGGGAATTTTTGGAAGTAGCCGATGGAGACGGCTGGTTTGTCCCACGTGTAGAGACGCAAGAGTGGCCGGCCGCGTTGCGCGGCGGTGCGGAGGAGGACTTCGTCGGTGGCCATGTTGATGGCCGGCGACGCGGCGGGTGATTGGAGCAGGTCCCACATTTCCATGCCGGCACTCTAGCCGAGGTCACCAGCGAGCGGCAAGCGGTCAGAGCTGGAGGCCGCGGGATTCGGGATTTTGTTTTTTGTCACGGAGCAGGCAGCACTGGAGCAGGAGGTTGTCGGTGCTGGTGCGGATGGTGACCGGTGGATTGTCGCGCAGTGGAACGATGCGGAAGTGGCCGTCGTCCCAATCGAGAAGTTCGAGAGCCGCTTGTTCGCCTTTCAGGTCGCCCCGGGTCGCGGCGATGATTTGACCTTGTTGGAGGATGAGTTCACCGGAATGTTTCGCAGTTTCGAGGGAGATTTTGACGGACCGATTGCCGGCGCAGAGGATTTGCACCATTTCCATGATGCCCATTTCGCGCAATGCGCCGCGGACGCCGTCGCCGCCGCTGTCCTTCGCTGAATGATGCCGGGCGATGATCCGGTGGATTTTCATCGCCATGATTTCGACGTTGTGCGGTTTGGGAAGCCAGTCTTCCGCGCCGAGTTCGAGGGCGAATTTGACAAGATCGTTGTCAGCCAGCGCGTGGAAGACGACCGGGATGCGGCGCAGTTCGGGATCAGATTTTAGCGTTTTCAACAGCTCGAAGCCATCGCCTCGGCCATCGAGTTTGTTTTCGGTGATCACGAGCGTGAAATTTTGGTCGCGCAAATGATGGAGCGCGTCTTCGATGGATTTGGCGATCGTGACGTGGAGGTCGCTGTTTTCCAGTCGCAGCCGGAGGACTTGCTGCTCCTCGGGATTCGGGTCAACGATGAGCACGGCGGCCCAGAAAATATTCATCGCGCTGATGGTCTGCTCGTGCCGGCGCATGTGGATGAACGTTTCGAGCACTTGCGGATCGAACGCGCTGGCGGCTTGCCGGCGGAGCTCTTCGATGACTTGGTCTTCGGTTTGCTGGCTGTCCGTGTTGGTGCGGCGCAGCGAATCGTACGCGTCGGCCACCCGCAGAATGTGCGCGGCCCGCAGCAACTGGGCGGATTGATCAGGCGCGGGCGCGTCGGTCGGCGCCACATCGGCGGCGGTATGGATGAGTTCGGTGATTGGGAACGGGAATTTGAGGTTGCTCAGCATCTCCACGGTCGAGCGCACCGACGCCGGTAAGCGGTCGTGACGCGAATAGAGCGGTGCGCCGATTTGCCGGTGGGTCTCCAAACTGCCCAGATCGTGCAGCAGCCCGGCCAGCGTGACGGCATCGAGTTCACGCCGGCTCAAGCCGAGATGTTGCGCCACGAGCCGGCAATGTTTGGCGACGCTGTGGGCGTGGCCACGCGCGCCAAGGTTGGCGCCTTCGAGCAGCGACATCAGCAGGTCCGCGAGTCCCAAGGTGCATTGGGCCAATGATTCGTAGTCGATCACTTGGCCCAGCAGCAGTTCGCTGAAGTCATCAATGATCCGCACGCTGGTTTTGGTGTGGAGATCGCGCAGGATGTGTTCGGTTTGCAGGTTCAACGGGACACAGTGCCGGCGGGCGAGGAGAAAGTCAGCCGGTTGATCGGCCAGCGCGCTTTTCGCTTCGGCGAGACAGGAAGCGGTGGCGACGTGGTAGTTTTCGTGTTCGAGCAGGCGGGAAATCAACCGCCGCACCTCTTCATCGCTCTCGACCAGCAGGATTGTGCCGCGTACCTGGCGCGCTTCCGCGGCGGCGTCAGTGCGCCGTTTGCCATTGGGTTTGGCTTTGGTCTCGTGGTTGTCGTACTCGAAGAGATTGGGCAGATTAAGTTTGAGGACGCTATCGTCGAGGTTGGGCGGGGGCGGCACGGCGGCGGCAGGCGCCGGGGGCGGAAGTGGGGGCGGCGCGGCGACTGCCGGTTTTTCTTTTTTGGAAAACAGCCCCATGGTTAGGCCGCCTTGGTCGCAGCCGCCATGGCGTTGGTCTTGGCCGCGAGGATATGTGGATGCTCGGAATATTTCTGGGCCTCTTCCGAGGTGATGGTCCCGCTGAGCACGAGTTCAATCAAATGCTGGTCGAGTGTCTGCATGCCGGTGGTGCGGCCGGTCCCGATGGCGGACACGATTTGGAATGTCTTTTGTTCGCGAATCAAGCTGCGGATCGCCTGGGTGGCGACGAGCACTTCGTAGGCGCCGCACCGGCCCTTGCCACTGGCACGTTTGGGCAACTGTTGCGCGATGACGCCGCGCAACGATTCCGCCAGCATCGTCCGGATCTGCGCCTGCCGGTCCGCAGGGAAGACATCAATGATGCGGTCAACTGTTTTGGCGGCGCTGTTCGTGTGCAGTGTCCCAAAGACGAGGTGGCCGGTTTCCGCGGCGCTGATGGCGAGCTGAATCGTTTCGAGATCGCGCATTTCACCGACGAGAATCACGTCCGGGTCTTCCCGCAGCGCTGCCTTCAACGCGCTGGCAAACCCGTCCGTGTGCGCGCCGATTTCGCGTTGACTGACGAGCGACTTGATCGGTTCATGAATGAATTCGAGCGGGTCTTCGAGGGTGAGAATATGGCAGTTACTGGTCGCGTTGATATGATGAATCATTGAAGCCAGCGTCGTGGACTTGCCTGAGCCAGTCGGGCCGGTGACAAGGACAAGACCGTGGTTGTAATCGCACATCGTCTTGAAAACTTCCGGTGCGCCGATCTCTTCCAGCGTCAAAACTTTGAACGGAATGATGCGGAACGCCGCCGAGATGCCGGTATGTTTCCGGTAATAGTTCGCGCGGAAACGGGCGAGGCCGGGTGAGCTGTAGGCGAAGTCGAGGTCGTTGGTCTTCTCGAATTTCTCGATCTGTTTTTCAGTCAAGACCTCATACAGCATCGGCCGCAAGACTTCTTCCGTCATGGGGGGGTAGTCCACCTTTTTCAGCGTGCCATGCAACCGCAGCATCGGCGGCGCACCAACCGACAAATGCATATCAGACGCCCCCTGTTCCTTCATCTCCTTAAAAAAAGCATCGAGTTTCGCCATAATCACTTCCAATTAGCAGGGGATATGCCGCCGCGACCTGCGGCGGTCAGGCGCTGCAGAATCAGCGGAATCTGTTCAAAAATGACCGGTCCACACTCCGATGCGCAACACTGCCAACGCCGCGACTGATGCCTCGGCCGGTCCGCTCGCTTGGGCATGCACTGCCCTCGTTACGGTGATTGCATCCGCACTACACCGACATGGGATTCTTCCAACTCATCCCGGTCGCCATGATCGCCTCCAACACCGTCAGTCCTCCACCATCTCACGCCGGTCACGGCAACACCGGAATATGTATTTTACAGTTTACAGAGTTGACCCCGTTGACCAATTTCCCATTTCAAACCAACGGGAATTCACGGCCATCCGCCGCAATCATCCGGTTAGGGCGCTTCCAGTATACTTTGGTCAACCAGATATCGCCATTGCGAGCCTGACCATCGCGCGGCCATTCGGCCACGGTTATATAGCTCTCGAAAGGCGTGATAGGCCAGACCCAGAAATTCCCCATCGGCAACGAACCCAGACCAGGGCTGACCGAGTGATCAGGAATAATAATCCGCTCAGTAGCACGGCAAAGCCGCAGTGTGCGTAAATCCACATCGGCACAGTGCAGCGGTGCGCGATGCCGCATGACATGGGCGTTGTCCTCGCGAATCCGGGTATAAACAAGCGCCAGACCATCACTGTGCGCCAGCAACTTGGTCATGGTCTGGTCCATCGCGATTGGCGAACCGTCATCCCAACACCATGGACGGGGAGGTTCCCAGAAACGCCCCCCATCCTCGCTCACCAAGATGTACCCGTGACCGTCTTCGGCCCGGGCCGTCATGAACAAGCGTCCCTGACACTGGGCAAGATGGGGTTCATAGAGTCCGCGGCGCGAAGCGACCGTATGATGATTGGAAATATGTTCGAGCAAGAAACGCGAACCATGCCGACGCGCAATCAGGGTCTGAACGTGGTAATGCCCACGGATAAAGCCATCTTTTCCGCAGGTGGCGACCGGCTCCGGTGACGTCGTAAACGCCTGCACAATTGTATCGGGGTCTATTTCGAGGCTGGCCGTGGACCAGGTATGATACAGCGCCGAGGGAGGCGAAATAAGCGAGGGCGGCGCAGGCAGAAGATCGTTAGCATGCAGACCTTTACGTTGCCAGACAGAGTGATCGGGGCGGCCATTTGGTTCCCTTGGTTCCTGCAAGGGGGTGAGCGTCTCGAACAGATCATCCGTTTGATAATAGTGCCAGAGCGAATGTTTGTCGCGCCCGTAACGATCCGTACTCACAGCACGCAGCTCGATGCGCGGGGGATTCCCCGGCCGACTGGTCAGTAGTTCCGGGTGAACCCAGAGATCCTCGTGCGCTTGACCGGGAACAATGATCACACTTTCGAAGCGATCCACGATCGACTCGGGGGCGGCGGTAATTTGTAGCCGGGAAAGAGCATTGGCCCTCAAGCCCATGATCGATTCGGACGGTTGACAATGCGATGTGGAGGGTATTTCGTTCATGGGGTCATTGGGGTCAACTCTGTAAACAATAAATTCTCCTTGTTGTCAAGGCGTTTTGCGGGGTAAAAGTACGACATGGCAAGACCGGTTCGAGTCGAATTCGAGGGCGCGGTTTATCACATCACCGCGCGTGGTAATGAGCGGCGCGCAATCTTCCGCGACAACAAGGATCGGGAGCGGTTTGTCGAGACGTTGGCGGAGATGGTGGAGAGGTTTTCGGTTCGGGTGCATGCGTATTGTTTGATGCCGAATCATTATCATTTGGTAGTGGGGACACCGTTGGGGAATCTGTCGCAGGCGGTTGGGTGGTTGCAGGTGACGTACACGGTGCGGTTCAATCGGCGCTGGCGGCGGAGCGGGCATTTGTTTCATGGGCGGTTTAAGGCGCAGTTGGTGGAGGCGGACGAGTACGCGCAGTGGTTGGTGGAGTATGTGCACTTGAACCCGGTCCGGCCCCGGCGTAAGGGCGGGCCGGTCGCGCGGGAACGGGCGGCGGAGTTGGACGAATTTCCGTGGAGCAGTCACCGGGAGTATGCGGGCTTGCGGTCGGCACCGGGGTGGTTGTGCCTGGATTGGCAGCGGTATTGGGGCGCGAACGAGCGGGCAGCCGCGCAAGGGTACCGGCAGCGCGTGGCGAGTTTATTCGCGGCGGGAACGGTAGCGAGTCCGTGGGTGAACTTGCGGGGAGGATTGGTGTTGGGCGGAGAGGAATTATGGGCGAAGGCCGAACGATTGGTGGCGGGAAAACAAGGTCAGGATGAGGGACACTGGACCAAAGCCATCGAGCGCGAACAAGTGCGGATGCGGGTGGAGGACTTGGTGGCCGGCGAACCGGATGAGCGGATCAAATTGTGGCTGCTGGTGCGGTTGGCCGGAGAGCGGAACGCAGTCGTGGGACGCCGGTTTGGCTACCGGGATGGGGCGGGTGTGGCGTACGTGTTGCGGCGGGTCGAAGCCGAAGCGGCGCAAAATCCAGAGCTGGCGCAGAAATTGGCGCAATACAGACATTCCGTAAACTGACCACCCCTCCGGCAGCTTCACTGTTGCACACCCGTCACCTGTTGGCTGTTTTGCGTGGTGACTCTGACCGAAAAAATCATGGCCCGCGCAGCCGGCAAAACCGCGGTCAACCCGGCGACAATGTCTGGGTCGAAGTGGCCGGCATCTCTCCGACTCGGTTTACACCTGCGCAAATGCTTTCCGAAAGTCCCCCCCCATCAAGGGAACGACTATTTGAAAGTTAGCCGTGAAGTTGCCACAAGGGCCGTGTAACACGTCCAAAAATGACCAACCCACTCCGATATCACCTCTTCGAACACCACGCATGATGGCTCGACGGTCGGAGCGACACCTGAACACGACCTTGACAGTTTACAAAGTGAACCGCACGGGCTGCGCATCGGGCCAGCGCTCGCGCATGTAGGCGGCGGTCTTGCGGGTGAGGGTTTTAGCTTCCTCGTCCAGCACGGTTTTACCGAGGTACCGTTTCACGAACGCGAGCCGTTCGCCCCGGCTGCAATATTGCAGCGCGGATTTGTCCAGCGACGCCAGATCGCGCCAGCGACGACGTTCTTTGCCAAACTGAACGAACGCGCCACGCGGACAGTCGATCCACCACAATTGCGGCGCGGCGGGCGCGTTCCATGTCACCAGAATGTTGCGCCAGACAAGGTCGTGATGAAAAAAACCGGCGGCATGGATCGTCCGCGTCATATCGGCGAGTTGCTCGCGGAGCGCAATGCGCAGTTCGCGGTGGGCTGACCGGGAGCGGTCAGGACAGTGAGTCGCAAGAAACTGGATCAACCCCAGCCCCTCGGGCACGGCGGTGGTGATGATGAAGGCGCAGCGCAACCGGCCGATCCGATCGCGTTCCTCACCACAAGCGACGGCGGCGGGCGTGCGAATGCCTAGTTGCTGCAGCGCGGCGTAGTTCACGAATTCACAGCGCGCTTTGGAGCGGCGCCCGACGAAACTCCAGGCGGGAGTCGGATAATGGTACCGCTTGTAAAACACCGCGACGGCGCCACCGGTGCGCGGGCGGAGCGTTTGCGGTTTCACAATGACTTTCTCTTCATCCGGTAACGGCTCGCCGGCAAAGAACTGGGTCACGGCGGCCACCGACGTGAGACCTAATTCCTGAAACAGCGGTTGAAAAGCTGGCGCGATTTCAATCATGGACGGGCTTCGAGTTTGACGTACCGGGAATAGGCGGGATACCGGCCTTGTTCGGGCGTGGCGCGCGGGGTCCAGCGCTTGTAGCTCCAAAGCCAATGCTCCGGTTGCTCGCGAATGACCGATTCGCAAAACCGCAGGCACGCCTGATTGAGCGCGCGAACGTCAGCGGCATCATCGCCAGTGCGCGGGCAGACGATTTCCGGGCCGTACTCAATCCGCGTGCGGCCGTTGCCGAGGGGATAGGCGACGCCGGGAATCAGCGCGGCCTGCGTGCGCAAGGCAAAGGCGCCAATTGCCGCAGGACTGAAGACCGGCAAACCGAAAAATTCCAGCCAGGTGCCGCCCCGCTTGCGGGTGGCGTTTTGGTCGATCAGTAGCGCGATGCTGCCGCCGTGCTTGAGCGTGCGCAACAGCGTGGTGGCCGCAAACCGATTCGGCACCAACGCATGCCCGGAGACGCCGCGCAGCCGGGCAAAAATCGTCTCCAGTGAGCTGTTCCGCATCGCTTCCTGGACGACGGTCAGCGGGAATCCCATGAAGCCGGTCGTCTGGCCGAGCAATTCCCAATCGCCGAAATGCAGGGTGAGGAAAATAACCGGGCGATTTTGTTGCTTGATGGCCCGGAGAGCTTCCAGGTTCGCCGCGTCGATCTCCACGAATTGCCGGTAGTTCTCGCGCGTGAGGCGGCGCGACCAGAACAGACAGAGAATCGTCGCCACCGCATTTTGCAGCGAGCGCCGGGCAATGCGGTCCTTTTCCGCCGGTGTTTTGGCGGTGCCGAACGCCAGTTCCAGATTGGCTCGCGAGACGGCGCGGACGTTGGCCGACAGCCGGTAAGCCAGCGCGCCGAGTCCCCGGCCGAGCCGCCACACAAACGGGCGCGGAAACAGCGGGATGATTGCGGCCACCGTTCGGAGGGCCACCCATTCCAGCCGGTGACGCAGGCTTTTGGCCGTGGAAACGGACTTCGACGCGGCTTTCATGTGGGCAAATGATGGCATCCCGGTGATGGTTCGGCAATCCTTTCGATACCCACCGGTCGGCGCCGTCACGAATGCGGCGGTTTTTGCATCGTTGTCAGGGTCGGTCGGGCTGGTGTATTGTCCCCGCCCATGGGCGAACACAAGACCTACAAAACCCGCTTTCAGGATCGCGCGAAGGCCCGCAAATATGCCCACCGGTTCGAGCAGGGGGCGCACAAACGGATCAACCAACGCGAACAAAAAGCGGTGCGCGAAATCTTTGCCGGTCTCAATGGCATCCAGCGGATCGTCGATGTGCCATCGGGTGCCGGCCGCTTCGCGCCGACGCTGGGGCAGAACGGGCGCATCCTGGTGGAGATCGATTCAGCGCACGAGATGTTGGTGTTCGCCAACGAACGCGCGGTGCAGGCGGGATTGCGAACGATCTGTTTGCAAGGCGACGCGAGCGTGCTGCCGTTGGGGACGGCGTCCGTGGATTGTGTGTTCTGTAACCGCTTGCTCCATCACATCTACGCCGGCTCGGAACGACTGGCGTTTTTGCGGGAGTTTCACCGGGTGACGCGCCGGTATCTGGTGATCAGTTTTTTTGATTATCACCTGTTCGGTTCGTTGCGGCGCGCCCTCAAGAAGTTGAAGGGGCGCAACCCGAACTATCATGAACAGCCGACCCGCGAGCAATTCTATGCCGAGGTCGCCCAAGCGGGCTTCCAGGTCACGCGCCTTGTCCCCGCCGGCCCGTTCTGGGTGGCAGAGAAGTACCTGGTGCTGGAAAAGCTTTGAGCGCAGGGATTGATCTGCGCCGCCGGCAACTTCACCGTTGCGCACCGGTCACCTGTTGGCTATTTTGCGGACGTGACTCTTACTGAAAAAATCATGGCCCGCGCGGCCGGCAAAACTGCGGTCAAACCCGGCGACAATGTCTGGGTCAATGTGGACGTGTTGATGACGCACGACGTCTGCGGGCCGGGCACAATCGGCGTGTTCAAACGCGAATTCGGCCAGGACGCCAAAGTCTGGGACAAAAATAAAATCGTCATCATCCCCGACCACTACATTTTCACCGCTGACTCCAAGTCCAACCGGAACGTGGACATCCTGCGCGATTTCGTCCGCGAACAGGGCCTCAAGTATTTCTATGACGTCATTGACGACCCGAACGGACACTGGGTTTTCGACGCCGCCAAAGGCCCGATGAAACGCCAGTACGGCGACAGCTTTGCCGGCGTTTGCCACACGGCGTTGGCCGCCAAAGGCCATACCCGACCCGGCGAGATACTCCTCGGGACCGACTCGCACACCTGCATGGCCGGCGCGTTCGGCGAATTCGCGACCGGCATTGGCAACACCGATGCCGGCTTCGTGCTCGGCACCGGCAAGCTCCTCTTGAAAGTACCGGAAACGATGCGCTTCCGGCTCGAAGGCAAAATGCAAAAAGGCGTGATGGCCAAAGACATCATCCTCCACGTCATCGGCGACATCGGGTTCGACGGCGCGACGTACCGGGCGATGCAGTTCGACGGCCCCGGCGCGAGCTCCTTGAACATGGACGACCGGATGACCATCGCCAACATGGCCATCGAGGCCGGGGGCAAAAACGGCATCTTCGAGCCTGATCAAACAACCTTCGACTACGTCAACGAACGCACCAAGTTCAACGGCACCAAAACCGCCTACGACCCGATTTTCTGCGACAAAGATCAGCGGTTTTTCTACGACAAAACTTTCGATCTCACGAAACTCGAACCGACCGTCGCCTGCCACCCGAATCCCGGCGTGCGCAAGCTGGCCAAGGAACTCGGCAACATCGCGCTCGACCGCGCCTACATCGGCTCGTGCACCGGCGGCAAATCCAGTGATTTCTTCGCCTTCGCGCAGATCGTCAAAGGCAAGAAGGTGAAGATCGACACGTTCGGCGTCCCGGCCACGCCCGAAGTCATCGCCGACCTCCGCGCCGCCAACGTCTGGCAAGTCCTCGTGGATGCCGGCGTCCAGATGTCTGAGAATCCCGGCTGCGCCGCCTGTCTCGGCGGACCGGCCGACACGTTTGGTCGCATGAACAAACCGATGAAATGCATCTCGGCCACGAACCGGAATTTTCCCGGCCGCATGGGACATCTCGAATCGCAGGTGTTCCTTGCCAGCCCCTACACCGTCGCCGCCAGCGCGCTCACCGGTAAGATTACCGATCCGCGCGAATACTTGAGTTGATGAAACTCTACATTCTTCGTCACGCCACCGCCGAGGACATTGCTCCGACGGATGCGAAGCGGACGTTGAATTTGCGGGGCGAGCTCGAAGCCGAGCGCGTTGGCCGCGCCCTGCCAAAATTAGGCGCCAAACCAACTCACATTTTCACCAGTCCGCTGATCCGCGCCCAGCAAACCGCCGAAATCGTCGCACGCGTTCTTCAACATACCGGCCCGGTTCTCACACTGGAGGAACTCACCAACGGAACGCCGTCGACCATGCTGCTCCACGCCATCAAAGCGCACTTGCACGACGGCGAAGCCTTGCTCGTCGGCCACATGCCGAGCGTGGCTGGTCACGTGGGCGAACTGACGGGAAAAGATAAAGTCGCATCATTTTCGCCGGCTAGCATCGCTTGCCTCGACCTGCCCGAATGGAAAATCGGCGCCGGTAAGCTGTTGTGGATGAAACAGTATCGCGACTTGCCATAATTTCTTTTTGACAAATTCAAACAAGTGTTTCAATTATTCGATTGAAACATGAGTTTGATCACTGACGACTCCAATACTCGCGTCCGGCTCCTTAACGCTGCCGGTGAAATCTTCGCCGAACGCGGGTTTCGCGCCGCCACGATTCGTGACATTTGCGAGCGAGCCAAAGCCAACATTGCCGCCGCGCATTATCATTTCGGCGACAAGGCGGAACTGTATCTGGCCGTGTTGAAGTGGTGTTCCACCGAGGCGCTGAAAAAATACCCGCCGACGCTTGATCTCCCCGCCACTGCGCCGGCGGCAGAACAACTCCATGCGTTCGTGCGGTCGTTCCTGTTTCGCATTGCCGACAAAGGCCGGCCTGAGTGGTACGGCCGGCTGATGGCCCATGAAGTCGCCGAGCCGACTGCCGCGATGAATGTCTTGATTGATGAAGTTTTCCGGCCGCTGCTGGAACGCTTGGAAGTCATCATCCGCGAACTGACCGGCTTGACCGACGCGCGCATCGTGCAAGCCTGCATCCGCAGTGTCATCGGGCAATGTCTGCACTACTATCACGCCCGGCCGGTCATCCAACGGCTGGATCCAACCCAAACTTTCGAGCCGGCAGATTTGGATCAGATCGCGCAACACATCACGAAATTCTCCCTGGCCGGCCTGCGGGAGTACCGGCAATGAACCGCGCGCTTGTGGGGCTGTTGTTGTTGGCCGGGTGTTCGGTCGGACCGGATTACCGGCCGCCGAAGGTGGCGGTACCACAACACTGGGAAATTGGCGCGAGCACAAATGCCCCAAGTAGCAACTGGTGGCGGACGTTGGGCGACGCGACTTTAACCTCGCTCATTGACCGGGCGGTGCAGACCAACCACGACGTGCGCATCGCCGAAAGCCGCCTCCGGGAAGCGCGCGCGTTGCGGGCCGGCGTCGCGTGGGATTTGGCGCCGACCGTGACCGGGGTGGCTTCGCTCATGGATCAACGGCGCTCGGAGAACGCGCAAACCTTCACCGCGCCCAACCAGATTTTTCAGACCGACCTGTACGATGCGCACTTTGATGCGCGCTGGGAGATTGATATTTTTGGTGGGAAACGCCGGGCACTCCAAGCGGCCTCGGCGCGTTTTGCCGGCATTGAAGAAGAGCAGCGGACGGTGTTGGTCAGCGTGGTGGCGGAGGTGGCGCGCAATTACATCGAAGTCCGCGGCGCGCAACACCGGCTCGCGATCGCGCAGAAAAATGTCGCCGCCCAACAGGAGACGCTCGCGGTCGTGCAAGCGCGCTTCCGCGCCGGCCTCGCCAGTGAACTCGAAGTGAAACAAGCCGAGGCGCTCCTCGCCACGTCCCAAGCGCGGTTACCGGCGATCGAGACGTTGCACCGGGCTGGAATTCATCGGCTCAGTGTGTTGGTGGGGCAATTACCGGGGGCGTTGACGACGGAACTGAGCACGCCGGCAGGATTGCCGGCGGTGATAACGGCGATACCGGTGGGGTTGCCGGCAGATTTGTTGCGGCGGCGGACCGATGTGCGGCGCGCCGAACATGAGTTGGTCGCGGCGACGGCCGGGATCGGCATGGAAGTGGCCGAATTGTTTCCCAAATTTGCGTTGGTGGGCAGTGGCGGGTTTCAGAGTTTGAGCGCAAGCGACTGGTTTGTGCCGGCGGCCCGGTACTGGTCGGCGGGGCCGACGGTGACGTGGCGGTTGTTGGATTTTGGGCGGATTCGCGCGCAGATCAAGGCGGCCAATGCCCGGCAAGAGCAGGCGTTGGCGGCGTATGAGCGGACGGTGTTGCTGGCGTTTGAGGACGTCGAGAACGCGTTGGTGGCGTATGCGAACGAGCAGGTCGGGCAACGGGCGTTGGCCGAAGCCGCGACGGCCAACCGGCGCGCGGTGGAGTTGGCCAATGACCTGTACACGCAAGGGCTGGGCGAATTTCTCAATGTCTTGGAGGCCGAACGGGCGTTGTTTCAGGCGGAAGATCAACTCGTGGATAGTCAACGCCGGTTGACCACAAATCTGATCGCTTTGTACAAGGCGCTCGGGGGCGGATGGGAGCGGAAATATGAGGACTGGGAAAATTCACGTTAGTCTGCTGCTGGCCGCGGGCATCGCGCTGGCGGGGTGTTCACCGAAGAAACCGGCCGGCGGCCCGCCGGTGACCGCACCGGAAGTGGCCACGCTCACCATCGCTCCGCAGCCGGTCGAATTGACGAAAGAGTTGCCGGGGCGGACGGCGCCGTTTTTGTTGGCGGAGATTCGGCCGCAGGTCAACGGGCTGATCCTGAAACGGTTGTTCACGGAAGGCGCCGATGTGCAGGCCGGCGAGGAACTTTATCAGATTGATCCCGCCCCGTTTCAGGCGGTGCTCGATCGTGTGCAGGCCAATCTGACCACGCTCCGTTACCGGGCCGAACGGCTCAAGGAAGCGTTCGCCTCGAAAGCGGTCAGCCGGCAGGCGCTGGATGACGCGGAAGCCGCGTTGAAGCAAGCCGAAGCGGAACTGGAATCGGCGCGCATCAATCTGGCGTACACGAAAATCACCGCGCCCATTGCCGGGCGCATCGGGCGGTCGAGCGTGACGGAGGGCGCGATTGTCACGGCGTATCAACCGGTGCCGCTGGCGACGATTCAGCAGTTGGATCCGCTGTACGTGGATGTGCCGCAGTCGACGGTGGAGCTGTTGCGTTGGCAACAGCGGCTGGCGGATGGCCGGCTGGCGAACTCCGCGACCAATCAGAACACAGTGCAGTTGCTCCTCGAAGATGGCACGAAGTATCCGCAGCCGGGGACGCTCCAGTTCCGCGACGTTTCGGTGGATGCGTCGACCGGCTCGGTGACGTTGCGAATGGTGTTTCCGAATCCCGACCGGACTTTGTTGCCGGGGATGTTCGTGCGGGCGGTGGTGAAGGAGGGGAGCAATCAACACGGGATCCTGATTCCACAGCAAGCCGTGACGCGCGATCCGAAGGGCAACCCGCTGGTCCTGCTGGTGAACGCGGCCGGGACCGTCGAAGTTCGTCCGCTGACACTCGACCGCGCCGTCGGAAATCAGTGGCTTGTGGCGACGGGCTTGGCGGCGGGCGACCGGGTGATTATCGAAGGCTCACAAAAAGCCCGGCCGGGCGCGCCGGTGCGGGTGGCGCGGTAAGCGAGGCCCAGCATGCTCTCCCGCTTTTTTCTCGACCGGCCGGTGTTCGCGTGGGTGATTGCGATTGTGCTGATGGTGCTCGGATGTCTGGCCATCTACAATTTGCCGATCTCGCAATACCCGTCCATTGCGCCACCGTCCATCGCGATTGACTCATTCTACCCGGGCGCTTCGGCGGAGACGGTGGAAAACAGTGTCACGCAGATCATCGAACAGAAGATGACCGGGTTCGACGACATGCTCTACCTCTCCGGCACGAGTGATTCCGCCGGTTCGTCGCGGATCGAGCTGACCTTCAAACCCGGGACTGACCCCGATTTGGCGTGGGCGAAAGTGCAGAACAAGCTGCAACTCGCCATGGCCGGCCTGCCGGATGCGGTGCAACGCGGCGGCATCACGGTCAGCAAGTCCACGCGGAATTTTCTCATCATCGTCAGCCTCATTTCGGAGGATGGCAGCATGGACGGCACCGACCTGCGCGATTATGCCCAGTCGAACCTCGAAAAAGTGTTGGCGCGCGTGCCGGGTGTCGGCGAAGTGCAAAATTTCGGGTCGCCGTATGCGATGCGCATCTGGCTCGATCCCGACAAGCTCACCAGTTACCGGCTGGCGGTCGAGGATGTGACGGGGGCGTTGCGGGCGTACAACGTTGAAGTGTCAGCCGGGCAGTTTGGGAGTCTGCCGGCCGTGGCGGGCCAACGGTTGAATGCCTCGATCGTGGTGCAGAACCTTCTCCAGAAGCCGGACGAGTTCGCCGCCATTCCGATCCGCACCAATCCCGACGGCTCGGTGGTGCGCATCCAAGACATCGGGCGGGTGGAGTTGGGCGCGGAAGCGTACGACGCGCAGGTTTTCTACAACGGCAAGCCGTGCGCCGGGCTCGCCATCCGGCAAGCGCCGGGCGCGAATGCACTCGAAACCGCTGACCGGGTGAAAAAGAAGCTGGCCGAGATGAGCCAGTTTTTTCCGCCCGGCTTGAAGGTGGTTTATCCGTATGACACCACACCCTTCATCCGCGTCGCCATCAACGAAGTGGTGAAGACGCTGTTCGAGGCGGTGCTGCTGGTGTTTCTGGTGATGTGGCTGTTCATGGGCAACATCCGCGCCACACTCATCCCGACCATCGCGGTGCCGGTGGTGTTGCTGGGGACGTTTGCGGTGCTGGGCGCGTTCGGATTTTCGATCAACATGCTGACGATGTTCGCGATGGTGCTCGCGATTGGTCTGCTGGTGGACGACGCGATCATCGTCGTCGAAAATGTCGAACGCATCATGACGGAGGAAGGCTTGCCGCCCCGCGAAGCCACCGCGAAATCCATGGGGCAGATCACGAGTGCGTTGGTCGGGATCGGGCTGGTGCTGTCCGCGGTGTTCGGGCCCATGGCCTTTTTCCCCGGCTCGACCGGCATCATCTACCGGCAATTCTCAATCACAATCATCTCGGCGATGTTGTTGTCGGTGGTGGTGGCGCTCATTTTGACACCGGTTTTGTGCGCGACCTTGTTGCGGCCGGTCCCGAAGGGTCATGAACCGTCCGAGAACGCGATTTTCATTTTCCGGCCCTTCCTGCTGCAATTTGATCGGGGCTTTTTCTGGGTGCGCGACCGGTATCTGGGGCTGGTCCGGCATTCGCTGGCCAAAAAGTTTCGCTATCTGTTGGGGTATGTTTTGCTGCTGGTCGGGATCGGGTATCTGTTGGTGCGGCTGCCGACCGCCTTCCTGCCGGATGAAGATCAGGGGATTCTCCTTTCGCAGATCATCATGCCGGTGGGCACGACGTTGGAACAAACCCAGCTCGTCGCCGACCAGGTGCGGCAAAATTTTCTCGAAAACGAAACCAACGCCGTTGAATCTGTGCTGACCGTGGCCGGGTTCGGATTTTCAGGGCGCGCGCAGAACAACGCGTTTGCTTTCATCAAACTGCGGGACTGGGAGCACCGCGACCAACCCGACCGGCGCGTCAAAGCGGTGGCCGGACGTGCGATGGGGGCTTTTGCCAAAATTCGCAACGCCCTGGTGTTTGCCTTTCCACCTCCGGCGGTTTCCGAACTGGGCAACGCCCGCGGCGTGGATTTTCAATTGCTCGACCGGGGCGGGTTGGGACATCAGGTCATGATGGGCGCGCGGGGGCAGTTGCTGGGGATTGTCTCAAAGGACAAACGCCTGATGAACGTCCGCCCCAACGGCCTCGAAGATGTGCCGCAATACCGGGTCGAAGTGGACTGGGAGAAAGCCGGGGCGCTCGGCGTACCGGTGGCTTCCATCAACAACGCGCTCGCGACCGCGTTTGGCAGCAGCTACGTCAACAACTTCATCCAGGCCGGGCGCGTCAAGCGCGTCTATGTGCAGGCCGACGCCCAGTTCCGCCGCGAGCCGGCCGACCTCGAAAAGTTTCACATCCGCAACACCGCCGGCAAGATGGTGCCGTTCAGTTCGTTTGCCACCGCGCGGTGGACGAGCGGGTCGCCGCGCCTCGAACGGTTCAACGGTTTTCCGGCGCTGAATTTCTGGGGTGAGCCGGGTCTCGGGCACAGCTCCGGCGAGGCGATGCAAGCCATGGAAGACGCCGTCAGGAAATTGCCGGCGGGGATTGGCTTCGACTGGAGCGGCTTGTCGTTTCAGGAACGGATGGCCAGCGCGCAGGCGCCGGTGCTTTACGCGTTTTCAATTCTGGTGATCTTCCTGTGTGTTGCGGCGCTTTACGAGAGCTGGACGATTCCGTTTGTCAACCTGCTGATGTTGCCGCTCGGTGTGCTCGGCGCAATTGTCGCCACGTCATTGCGCGATTTGCATAATGACGTTTATTTCCAGATCGGGTTTCTCACCACGATGGGTCTTTCCACCAAGAACGCGATTCTGATCATCCAATTCATCAAGGAAGAAATGCGCCGGGGACTGGGCGTGACCGAGGCGACCCTCAGCGCCGTCCGCATCCGTTTCCGCCCGGTCATCATGACGTCGCTGGCCTTCTTCTTCGGCACCTTGCCACTGGCGCTCGCGACCGGAGCCGGGGCGGGCGCGATGAACGCCATCGGCACCGCCGTGACCGGCGGGATGCTGTCGGCAACGTTTATTGATCTGATTTTCATCCCACTCTTCTTCGTGCTAGTCTCCAAGCTGTTTGCGCGTAAGAAAGCATGATTACCGGCATCATGGAGACGGCGTTGTACGTGGCGGATGTGCCACGGGCGATTGCCTTTTACCGGGACGTGCTGGGTTTCGAGTTGATGAACACCGATGCCCGGTTCGCCGCCTTCAACGTCGCTGGCCAGCAGGTCCTGTTGCTGTTCCAAGCGGGCGCGTCGAATTACCACATGACCGTGCCCGGCGGCACGATCCCCCCGCATGATGGTCACGGGCCGAATCACATCGGTTTCGCGATTACCGCGGCAAGTTTGAACGACTGGGCGGCCCGGCTGGCCCACCACAACGTTCCCATTGAAAGCCGCGTCACCTGGCCGCGCGGGGGCGCGAGCCTGTATTTTCGTGATCCGGATAATAATTTGGTCGAACTGCTGACTCCCGGGGTTTGGGCTATCTACTGATGAAACTACGGCATTGGATCATGGCGCTGGCATTACTAACCGGCTGCTCGAAAGAAAAACCGACCTACCAAACCACTGACCTCACGCGCGGCGAACTCATCCAAAGCGTGACCGCCACGGGCCAACTCAATCCGGTCACCAACGTCCAAGTCGGCTGCCAGATTTCCGGCACGATTGAACAGTTGTTCGCCGACTACAACTCGCCGGTCACCAACGGCCAGATCGTCGCGCAGCTCGATGCCCGCTCCTACCGGGCCAACCTCCTCCAAGCCGAAGGCGAACTCGCCAGCGCGCAAGCCTCGTTGAAACTCGCGCAGATCAACGCCGCGCGCGCCGAACAATTGTTCCATGACAAACTCATTCCCCAAGCCGACTTCGATCAAGCCGTCGCGACACTGCAACAAACCCAAGCGCAGGTTCAAATCCGCACCGCCACCGTCGAAAACGCCCGCGTCAATCTCGCCCGCTGCACCATCTATTCTCCCGTGGATGGCATCGTCATCTCCCGCAACGTGGACGTCGGCCAGACCGTCGCCGCCAGCCTGAATGCCCCGACGCTGTTCGTCATCGCCAACGACCTGACCAAAATGCAAATCAATGCCAATGTCGCCGAAGCCGACATCGGGGGAGTGGCCGAGGGACAAGCCGTCGAGTTCACCGTGGACGCGTTTCCGAACCGGCTGTTCCACGGCCAGGTTGTCCAAGTCCGCAACTCACCGCTCACCGTCCAGAATGTCGTGACCTATGACACCGTCATCGCCGTCAACAACCACGAACTCAAACTCAAACCCGGCATGACGGCCAACATCTCCGTCATCATCGCCCGCCGGCCCGACACGCTGAAAATCCCCAACGCCGCCCTCCGCTTCCGGCTGCCCGACCCGACCGGCACCAACACCCCCGCGCGCGCGCCCGCCGGCGCCGGCCGCAAACGCGGCGAACGCTCCCCAACCCGCACTGTTTATGTGCTCGACGCCGCCGGCAAGCCGCAACCGGTCCAGATCACCGTCGGGATTACTGACGGCGCAGCCACGGAAGTGGTGGCCGGCTTGACAGACGGGGACAAGGTGATCACCAGCTCCACCGCCCGGCCAACGACCGCGACGCCGGCAAACCCGTTTAGCCCCACCATGCCGCGCCGGTTCTAGCTGTGAGCGCCGTCATCCAACTGACCGGCGTTGAGAAGACGTATCACAGTGGCGAGATTGACGTGCGCGCCGTGGCCGGCGTCACATTGGAAATCCGCGCCGGCGAATTTGTCGCAATCCTCGGTGCCAGCGGTTCCGGCAAATCCACCTTGATGAACATCATCGGCTGCCTCGACCGCCCCACCGCCGGTCATTACTCACTCGACGGCACCGCCGTCTCCGCCCTGAACCGCGACGCGTTGGCGGATGTGCGGAATCGCAAGCTGGGATTCGTCTTTCAAGGTTTCAATCTCCTCGCCCGCACCTCGGCGCTGGAGAACGTTGAGTTGCCGATGCTCTACACCCATGCCGGCTTGTCGCGTGCCGAACTGCGCGACCGGGCTTTGCGCGCCCTCGAAGTCGTCGGTCTGGCTGACCGGGCGGGCCATCACCCCAATCAGCTTTCCGGCGGCCAACAACAACGCGTCGCCATTGCCCGCGCCCTCGTCAACAACCCGGCTGTGCTGCTCGCCGACGAGCCGACCGGCAACCTCGATACGCGCACGAGCATCGAGGTCATGGGCGTGTTCCAGAAACTAAACGACGGCGGGATGACCATTGTGATGGTCACGCACGAACTCGACATCGCCGCCTACTCGCGCCGCAACGTGGTCATGCGTGACGGGCAAATCATCAGCGACACGCCGGTCACCAAGCGGTTGAGTGCGCCAACGGAACTCATTCGACTGCAGGAGGCACACGCGGCCGTGCAATTGGCGCCATGAGATGGTTCGCCACGATTCGCATTGCCCTCCGCGCCTTGCGCCGCAACAAACTGCGCTCGGTGCTGACCACGCTTGGCATCATCATCGGCGTCGGCGCCGTCATTGCGATGGTCGGCATTGGGAATGGCGCGAAAGCACAAGTCGAAGCGCAAATTGCCAGCCTCGGCCAGAATGTCGTGTTGATTTTCTCCGGCAACTTCTCCACGGGGGGGGCGCGCAGTGGCTGGGGCGGCGCCGGAACACTGACGATTGACGATGCCGCCGCCATCGCCACGGAGATTCCCGGAGTCCTGCACGTCAGCCCAGAAGTGCGCGACCGGCAACAGGTGCTGGCCAACGGGTTGAATTGGAACACGACCGTGCTGGGCGAAGGGCCCGACTATCTCACCATCCGCGATTGGCCATTGGTGGACGGCGGGATGTTCACCGACCAAGATGTGCGGAGCACGGCGAAGGTTTGCATCATCGGCCAAACCATCGCCACGGAACTCTTCGCCAATGAAGACCCGGTGGGACAAGGGCTGCGAATTCGCAATATCCCGTTCAAGATTCTCGGAGTGCTCGCCCGCAAGGGATTATCAGTGATGGGCAGCGATCAGGATGATGTGGTCGTGATACCTTACACCAGCGCGATGAAACGTGTTTCGCGGCGCACCTACCTCAATTCCATCATCGTCCAGACCGCACCTGCCGCGACCTCGGCCAAAGTCCAGGCCGACATCGCCGACCTCTTGCGCCAACGGCACCGGATCGGCACGGGACGCGACGATGATTTCACGATCCGCGGTCAGGAGGAAATCGCTGCCGCCGCGACCGCCACCACCAAAACCATGACCGCCCTGCTCGGCGCGATTGCAAGCGTCTCGCTCCTCGTCGGCGGCATCGGCATCATGAACATCATGCTCGTCAGCGTCACCGAACGCACCCGCGAGATTGGCATCCGCATGGCCGTCGGCGCGCACGGGCGCGACATTCTCCTGCAATTTCTGACGGAAGCCATCACCCTCAGTTCGCTCGGTGGCATCCTCGGAATCCTGCTCGGAGTCGGTTCGGCCAAACTGCTTTCGGCGGTTGCCGGCTGGCCGACATTGATCTCGACCAGTTCGGTAGTGGTGGCGTTTCTCTTCAGCGCGGCCGTCGGCATCTTTTTTGGTTTCTACCCCGCCCGCAAAGCCGCCCGTCTCGATCCCATCACCGCCTTGCGCTACGAGTGACGCTCCGCTAGAGTCGCGGGGTTATGCCCAAGAAAACCACCAAACCTTTCCCCGCCAAAAACGCGCTCCAGCCGGCCTGGTACAACCCCTTTCACCTCCTGACGCCCGGCGACATCTGCCCCGAGGAAGTCAACGCCTTCATCGAATGCCCGATGCGGTCAAAGATCAAATACGAACTCGACAAGCGCAACGGCATCCTTCACATCAGCCGCACTCTTCATAGCGCCGTGCATTACCCAAGCAACTACGGCTTCATCCCCCAGAGCTACTGCCGCGACCACGACCCCCTCGACGTCCTCGTCCTCTCCCAAGAACCGGTCATTCCCGGCTGCGTGATGAAAGCGCGCCCCATCGGCATGCTCCCGATGAATGATACCGGGCAGGAAGACATCAAGATCATTGCCGTCCACGCCAACGACCCGATTTACGCCAGCTACACCGACATCTCGCAGTTGCCGCCGCACACGCTCCGCGAGATCCGGCACTTCTTCGAGATCTACAAGGAACTCGAAAAAGCCGGCCAAGTGAAAGTGGACTCCTTCCGCGGCCGCATTGACGCGCAGACCGCCATCCGCGATGCCGTCCGCGCCTACGCCCGATTCCGCAAACAACTCCTCAACTGCGAGTACCCGGACTTTTAAGCCATGGCGGGCAAAGAAACTCCGGAAAAATCCGCGCCGCGCGGCGGCGGGTTGAAGGATTTCTTTACCGGCCTGCTTACCGGTGTGTTCCTCTGTGGTTTGGTGGGCGGCTATTATGTCATGCGGAAGCAACCGGCGGTCCGCCAAGCGCAAGACGCCACCGCCACCGCCATTCACGATGCCGTCGCCACCCTCGACTCCAAACTCGCCGCCTGGCACCTCACCAGCACCGACATCGAACGCGAACTCACGCAAACCGGCAAAGTCGTGCGCCGGCAAATGAGCGACTTCGGCGCCACGATTGCCGATGCCGCCAGCGATACGAAAGTCACCGCCAAAGTCAAAGCGAAGCTCGCGCTCGACAAGGAACTCAACACCTTCGGCATCGGCGTCACCACCACCGACGGGCGGGTCACCCTCACCGGCAACGTCACCACCGCCAAGCAGATCAGCCGCGCGATCGTGCTGACGCTGGAAACTGAAGGCGTCCGCGAAGTCGCCTCGACACTCCGCGTGAAAAAATCGCAGAATTGACACCCGTGGCAGTTCTGCGCATTCTGCCCGCGCATGCAAAACCGGTTCAGCCAGTTCCTGATGGTATTGACGCTGATTGGCGCGATTGGCGCACACTGGGCGTTGCTGCAATCCGTCGCGTGGGTCGGGATGTTGGCAACGAATGCCCGCGCCTACTCCCTGACCGAAGCCATTACCCGCACCTTCGACGGTCAACACCCCTGCCAACTCTGCCACGCCATCGCCGCCGGCAAGCAAGCCGAGCAAAACCAGTCGCCGACAAAATTCATAACCAAAATTGATTTCTGGCTCACCCCTTCGTCCTGTCAACTCTTTCCGCCGACAGCGTGGGATTATTCCCGCCCGGTTATTGCCATCCCGCCGCCGCGGTTGGAATCGCCGCCCGCTCCGCCGCCACGTTGCGGGTAATCTCCAGTCACTATCAATTCGGAGCCGGGCGCTCCGAGTCACCGTTGTCTTCAATCCAATTCCGTCTGTTGTCCGTTGTGTCTCCCATGAAAACTTTCTCAATATATATTTTGCCGTGGTTGTGTCTCTTGCCAATTGGTCACGCAGACGACCCAGTGCCGCTGCCACCGGTCGTGGTCAGCGGGGCGTGGCCCCAAGTCGAAATCCTGCTCCTGACCAACGAAGTCAGCCGGCCCCAAGATAGTGCCGGCTTTCTGCAACGCACGCCGGGCGCGGCCACGGTCCGGAATGGCCCCCTGACCGGCATGGCGCAGTTGCGCGGGTTGTTCGGCGACCGAGTCAAAGTGATTGTCGACGGCACCGAGCCAACCCCGGCTTGTCCGAATCACATGGACCCGCCCTTGCATTACCTCGCGCCAACCACCGTGAAAGCGCTCACGGTTGTGCCGGGGGTGACGCCGGTCCGCTGGGGCGGCGATAGCATTGGCGGGACAATCATCGCCGAGGCCGCGCCGCCACGCTTCGCGACGGACCGGCGACCGGAGTTATTCGGTGAACTCGGTGGCAACTTTCGCACCAGCAATGATGGCCGCGGCCTCAACGGCGAACTCGGCCTGGCGCTTCCCCGTTTCAGTCTCGCCTATGCTGGGGCTTATCAGGATGCCGATGATTACCGATTTTCGGGTGGAACAGTGGCCGATACTGCGTTTTGCACCTTGCATCAGAACGGCCTACTGGCCGCCATGACTCCGGTCGGCCAGTGGGTGGTTGACCTCGGTTTGACACGCACCCGCGATGCCGGCACGCCGGCCTTGCCAATGGATTTGATCGAAGACGACAGCGCCAAAGCCGGCCTGAAATTTCAAGGCGAACAGTCCTTCGGCACCTTGGAAGGCCGCCTCTACTATCACACCATTGATCACCTAATGGACAACTACTCGCTACGCCCCCCGGGCATGATGCAGATGTCATCCACCGCTGATAGTGACGACTTCGGGGCCAGCCTCGGCATCAGCATTCCGGCCGATGCGCATACCTTTCGCGGCGGCGCCGCCGCGCATCTTAACACCCTGGAGGCGCAGCAAGAAAACCAAGTGACCAACCTCCAGCAAGACACTTTTCGCCACGCCACCCGCAACCGCGTCGGCGCGTACGCCGAATGGGAAACGGATTGGACCGACCGGTGGTGGACAGAACTCGGTCTGCGCACCGACGCGGTCATGGCGGATGCCGACGCGATCCAAAAGTTTTTCCCGCCCTCAGCCGCCGACGCGGCGGCGTTCAACAATCGGAACCGCAGCCGAACGGACATCAATGTGGACTTAACAGCCACCGTGCAGTTTCGGCCGGCCGACTATTGCACGTTGGGATTAGCCTTCGCGCGCAAGAATCGCGCCCCCAGCACGCTCGAACGCTATCTCTGGACGCCGCTCAGTGCCAGTGCCGGTCAAGCCGACGGTCGCACCTATCTCGGCAACCTCGATCTCGACTCGGAAACCGCGCACATCATCGCCGGCACCGTTTCCTTCCACGGGGAGCGGTGGCTGATCAAAGCCACGCCGTTCTACAACTTCGTCACCGACTACATCCAAGGCACCCCCAGCGCGCGCCTCGACACCGCCGGCCAGCCCGTCCTGCAATACCAAAATATCCGCCGGGCCGACCTCTACGGCGCGGACGGCGAAGCACGCTACCAATTCACCGATTGGCTCGCCGTGGCCGGGACAGTGAGTTACGTCCGCGGCATCAACCGCACCACCGACGACAATCTCTACCGGCTGGCGCCACTCAATGGCACGGTGCGCCTCGAACACCAATGGAAAACCTGGCAGACCCACGCCGAGACGGTCCTCGCCGCCCGGCAAAGTGAGGTTGCCGCCTACAATGGCGAGCCCAAAGCTTCCGGCTACGCGCTCATCAATCTGCGCACCAGCTACCAAGCTTTCGGCCATGTAACCGTGCAAGCGGCTGTCGAAAACCTCCTCGACAAACGCTACGCCGACGCCCTTGGCGGGATCAACCGCGTAACTGGCAGCGATGTGCCGGTCGGCGCACGACTACTCAATCCCGGGAGAACTTTCGTTCTGGCGCTCCGGTATAACTTCTGAAAAATTACTCCCATGACCATCTGGAAACAGTCACTCATCCTCCTCGCCGGCGTCGGTCTGATCGCGTGCAGCCAATCCACACCGCCACCCCCGGCCATTGTCCTCACCGATGAACTGCGCATACAACTCGCGGCCGCCGATGCGGTGGATGGAAAAACCGATCACGTCGTCGCCAAGTGCGTTCTCTGCAACCTGAAAATGGACGGCAAACCACAGTTCGCGGTGCCGGCGGGAGATTACACGGTTCGCCTTTGTTCGACCGGGTGCCGTGCCTCTTTCCTCGCCGACCCGGCCAAGGCCATGAAAATCAGCGCGCCGTCAATGCCGCATTGACCGCGTCCCAATTCACCACGTTCCACCACGCGGCGAGATAGTCGGCCCGGCGGTTTTGGTATTTGAGATAGTATGCGTGTTCCCACACGTCCACGCCGAGCAACGGTGTGTGCCCGTCGAACAACGGACTGTCCTGATTGGCGGTTGAAATCACTTCCAGCTCCCCGGCCTTCGTCCGCACCAACCACGCCCACCCGCTACCGAACCGTTTCATTCCGGCCTCGGCGAAGAGTTTCTTGAACTCGGCAATGCTGCCGAATTTCTTTGTGAGCGCTTCGGCGACCGGCCCCTTCGGTTCTCCGCCGCCGGTCGGACTCATCCACGTCCAAAACAACGAATGATTATGATGCCCACCGCCGTTGTTGCGAACCGTGGTGCGAATACCCTCCGGCACGCTGGCGAGATTCTTCAATAAATCCTCCAGCGACTTCCCCTGCAACGCCGGCTGGTCTTTCAACGCTTTGTTCAGATTGTCGAGGTACGCCTGATGATGTTTGGTGTGATGAATCTCCATCGTCCGCGCGTCAATGTGCGGCTCCAGCGCGTCGGTTGAGTAAGGCAATTTCGGCAAGGTGAAGCCGGTCCACACCGGCGTTTCGGCTTGGGCGCGGAACAGCGGCGCAGCGGCCACGGCCACGGCGCCGAGACCGAGTTGCTTGAGCATGTCACGACGGGAGATGGGCTGATTCATGGTCGAAGTATAACACGGGGCCGTGGTAAACTATAGTCACCATGACCAAACAGGACATCGCCGGCATCTTCGAAGAGATTGGCGTGTTGCTCGACCTGCAGGGCGCGAACCCGTTTCGCGTCCGCGCTTACGTCAACGCCGCCCGCACCATTGAGACACTCCAAGAAGACCTCGACACCCTCGTCAAAGAACAGCGGCTGACGCAGATCAAAGGCATCGGCACCGACCTCGCCGCGAAAATCACCGAGTTGGTCACCACCGGTAAGCTCGCGTACTACGAGCAACTGAAAGGTTCGTTCCCGCCGGGGTTGCTCGAATTGCTCCGCATTCCCGGCTTCGGGCCGAAGAAGACCAAAGCCGTTTACGAAAAACTCGGCGTCGATTCCATCGACAAGCTTGAAGCCGCCTGCCAGGCTGGCAAAGTCGCCGAACTGGCCGGCTTCGGTGAAAAGTCGCAGCAGAAAATCCTCGAAGGCATCCAACTGGCCCGGCAATTCTCCTCGCGCCACCACTACCACAAAGCCCGCGCCGTGGCCGACCCGATTCTCGAAGCCCTCCGCTCCCACGACGGCGTGATCCGATGCAGCCTCGCCGGCAGCCTGCGCCGGCATCGTGAGACCATTGGCGATGTGGATTTTCTCGTGAGCGCCAAACCGAAGGACGCGCCCGGCATCATTGAAGACTTCACCAGCCTGCCCGGCATCCTGAACGTCTCCGCCAAAGGCGAAACGAAGGCCAGTGTCGTTTTGACCGGCGGCGTCCAAGCCGACCTGCGCGTGGTGACCGACGATCAATTTGCATTTGCGTTGAACTACTTTACCGGCAGCAAGGAACACAACATCGCAATGCGCGCCCGCGCGCTACGGCTGAAAAATCTGTCACTCAACGAATACGGTTTCTCGCCGGCGGCCGAGAAAGAGAAGAGCGCGAAGGAACTCGGTAGCGCCATCAACTGCAAAACCGAAGAAGACATCTACCGGGCACTCGAACTCGATTACGTCCCACCCGAACTCCGCGAAGACATGGGCGAAATCGCTGCCGCCGAAGCCGGCCGCCTGCCGAAACTCGTCGAACTCGAGAACCTCCGCGGCACGTTCCACAACCACAGCACGTGGAGTGACGGCACCGAGACCATCGAAACGATGGCGCGCGCGGCGCAGGAGTTGGGCTTGGACTATTTTGGCATCGCCGACCACAGCAAGAGCGAGTTTCAGGCGCACGGCCTCGACGAAAAGCGCGTCCGGCAACAAGCCGAGGAAGTTAAAAAGCTCAACGAGAAGTTTGCCAAAGAAGGTTTCCGAATTTTCTTCGGCATCGAGTGCGACATCCTCGCTGATGGTCGGCTGGATTTTGACGACCAGACATTGGAGTTGTTTGATTACGTCGTTGCCTCAGTGCATCAAGGTTTTACGAGTGATGCCGACAAGATGACCAAGCGTATCTGCAAAGCCCTCGCCCACCCGGCAGTCACAATGCTCGGCCACCCGACGGGCCGGTTGCTCCTGGAGCGGGAAGCCTACGCCGTCAACATGCCGGAAGTCATCGAGTGCGCCGCGAAACACCAGAAAATCATCGAAATCAACGCCCACCCATACCGGCTCGACATGGATTGGCGGTGGTGGAAACACGCGAAGGAACTGGGCGTGAAGTGTTCGATCAATCCCGACGCCCACAGCATACCGGATCTGCAGTACCTCGCCGTCGGCATCGGCATCGCGCGCAAGGGCTGGCTGGAGAAAAGCGATGTGATCAATTGTCTGCCGACGAAAGAAGTCGAAAAGCTGTTCCGGTGATGCCGAAAATTTTTTCGGCCCTCTGACCAAGATAAATTCTGCCTTACCGGGAAGGTGGCCGGAAAGTTTTTGACGGGACTGCTTGCCGGCGTATAGTGCGCCTCGCAGTCGTCACCCCACCGCGACTACACGAACAAGGAGGCCGGACAGTTTCCGGTAATTACGTCACCACGCAAGGAGTGTCTTCGTATGGAAGTTTGGCAACGCATCTTGGAACTCAGTCGGACGGGACTGGAACGGCAACCAACTCTGTCTCTCATTCTCATGGCCTCCGTGGTCGCGGTATTTTTGGCGGCGCTCCGCGAGCGCAACCCCCAGCCCCCCGTCTCGCTGGCCGGCACGATTTACCGGCATGTCTGCCGGTTGTTGTGGGCGGGGCTGTTGGTGGGTTTGGTCGGGGCGGCGGCGGTAGGCTGGCAAAGTTATCTGGGGCGAACGCTCGCCGATTACCGGCATTCGCACGGGCGGTTGACCGAAGTGAACCTCGACGCGGTCCGGACAATTTGGGGCGATGAACAGGTGCAGGGTGAATTGCAGGTCCAGTTGTGGTGGGAGGAGGAGCAGATCGAACGCATCGAGTCTGAAGATCTGAGCAAACCAACGGTGACCCGCAAGAAAACCATCCGCAACCAGGTTCCCGCCAACCCGTTTTTGTCCACCCGTCATGAGGTGACGCTCCGGCAAAACGCGCGCAAGAAAGGCTCGGGTATCTACGCCGGGTACGAAACCGAAAATCAGTTTCAGTGGCTGCTCCACAATCCCGCCGACCGCCCCGTGCAGGGGACGCTCCGGTTTCCGTTGCCGTCGCGCTCGGCCATGTTCAATGATTTGGCCGTCACGATCAACGACACCAACGTCCTGCACCGGCTGCGGGTCGAAAACGGCGCGCTGGTGCTCGAATTGCCGTTCGCGCCCAACGAGACGGTGGATGCCCGAATCAAATTCAAGAGTCGCGGATTGACGCACTGGTACTTTCAAGTGCGTGAGGCGCGCGAGGTGCGGGACTTCGAGTTGCGGGTCAACTTGCCGGATTTGCTTCCGGCCAAGTTGAACTACCCCGAAGGCTGCATGACGCCGACAGAAATACAGCCGACCGGCGCTGGCAGTGTCCTCGTCTACCGGCTCGACCGCGCCATCTGCAACAAGGGCATGGGGATCGCCATGCCGGCATTGACTCAGCCGGGCGAAACCACCAGCGCGGTTTTGGCGCAGGCCGGGCGCGGGTGGGTGCTGGTCTTTGCGGCGTTGGTGCTGGGATTGACACTAGCCGGTCAGCCGCACGCGGCGTTGATCAGTGTCTTGCTGGGCAGTGGCGCGGCGTTGGCGTACGGACTGACCGGCGATGTGAGTGATTCACCGCTCGGTTTTTGGGGCAGTGCCGGGGTCGTGTTGTTGCCGACGTTGCTGTTGCTGGGATGGTTGGCCAGCAAACTGACGACCCGGTGGATCATGGTGCAATGCGTGGTGTTTGGCGCCGTGTATCCGTGCCTAGCCGGTTTGGATGACGCCCGGCAGTCGCTGTACCTGAACGGCTGCGCCGGCATATTGCTCGTGGCGGTGGTGGTGGCGTTGCGCCAAGAGTTAACCAGCCGCGCACGGGCTTAGAAATTCGAGCAGCAAGTGTTCTTGCCGGTGGAAGTCGTGCGTCGGGCAGTTGTACGGGGCTTTGAAGTAAAGACTCAGCCACGTCTGCGGCCCGCGCAGGCCTTGCCGGTGGGCGTAGTCCATGAACCGCACCAAGTCCAAACACATCGGGGCGGCGAGGATGCTGTCCCGGTAGAGGGCGTTGACTTTGATCTGCATCGGCAGGCCGAGAAATCCCTCGAAATCAATGTTGTCCCAGCTCTCTTTGTTGTCGCCGCGCGGCGGGTAGTAGTTGATCTCGACGTGGTGATGTGGATTGTAGCCGAGCATTTCACCCAGGAGCTTGGATTTGTCGCGGATTTTTTGCCGGCCTTTGACCGGGTGGCCGACGATTTTGCCGTCTTCATTGCCGAGGAGATTAGTCGAGAACCAGCCGGTAATCTCGAGTTGCCGGCCGCGCAGGGCGGGGGCGAGGACGGACTTGAACCAAGTCTGGCCTGTCTTCCCGTCGCGACCGCAGTACGGAATGGTGTCGGCTTCGGCGCAGTCGTTGGGCGTGAAATTGATGAAGGGGCAACCATGCCGGGCCGCGAGTCGCGCGTAGGCTTTCGATTCTTTGTTCGCGCCGGTCGGGAGGAGATTGAGGATGACAACGGAATCGAGTTTGTGTTGCCGGCGGAAAGTGGCGATTTTATCAACGCCGGCTGGCCAGGGGATGAGGCGCGACAATTCCCGGCGGATCGGTTGCAGCCGGTGGCATTCAACGACCTGATTGCGGCAGGCCGCCTCAAAAAGATTTTCCCGAACCACGTCCCAACCGCCAAAGACCAATTGGTCGAAGCCGGCCAAGGCATGCGACTTTTTGAACTGTTCGGAGAGCAACGCCTGTGGCCGAGCCTGGCCACGCCGCATGAGCGCGGCGCCGGTCACCATGGTGGAAGCCACGGCGCCGTCCAAGCCGGCAATTAAGACACCAAGTCGTTTCATCATTCGCACCTTACCAGACACCGGTGGGGCCAGAAAGTTCCGGTTTTGTTGCCCCCGTCAAAATGGCCAGAACCGCGGGATGAAGTAAACAGCCAGGATCCAGAAGACGACATTCAGCGGGATGCCAACTTTCATGAAATCAGTGAACCGGTAACCACCGGGATTGTAGATCATGGTATTGGTCTGATAACCCACCGGCGTGGCGAAAGCAGTGGAGGCGGCAAACATGATCGCGATCAGGAATGGCCGGGGACTGACGTCCATTCCGACCGCCGTCGAAATGGCGATTGGCGTGAGCAGGACGGCGGCGGCATTGTTGCTCATGCATTCGGTCAGCATCGCCGTGATCAAATACAACATCGCCAAGACCGCAATCGGCCCAAAACTGCCAACGAGCTCGACGCCGAATTGCGCGATCCACCGGGCCGCCCCGGTCTTCTCCATGGCAATCCCCAGTGGTAACACACCCGCCAGAAGAAAGATCACTTTCCAGTCAATCGCCGCATAAGCTTGTTCCAGACTGATACAGCGCGTGACGACCATCGCGATGCACCCCAACACGGCGGCGGCCAAAATCGGCAATGGTTTCCCGCCAAAGAGCGGCACCGAGGCTGCGAACACCACCAACCCGATGATGAGCAGCGCCAGCGGCCCCTTGCGTCGGCGCAACGCGGGCTCATCCACTGGTTCCAGCACGACGAAGTTGTCGTCCGCCCGTAACCGGCCAATATCAGTCTTCGGCCCCATCAATAACAACGCATCACCGGATTCGAGCCGGACGTGCTTGATCTGCTCGCGGATCGTCTGCCCGCGCCGTTGCACCGCCAAGACGATACACCGGTACAGCTTATTGAAATCCAACTCGACCAACGTCCGGCCGATCAACCTGCCCTGCGGCGCCACGAGCACTTCCACCAGACTGAGGTCGGCCGACTGCAACGCCGCGTCGCCCAGCTTGAACTCGGACTCAATCTCCAGCTTGGAACTGGCTTTCAACTCCATCAAGTCAGCCACCTTGCCGCGCACCAACAGCACATCGCCGGTCTGGATCGGCTCGTGTAAGGGTGAAAACAACTTCTCCTTCTGCCGGAGAATCTCCAAGACCGTCACCTCATACTTTTGCCCAAACTTGGTGGATGCCACGGTCTGGCCGATCAGCGGCGATTCCGGCATCACCTGCAATTCGGTGATGTACTCGCCGAGTTGATACGTCGCCGTCAATTCCTCCCCGCGCCGCTCCGGCAACTGCCAATAACCAATCGTCAGAAAATACACCACGCCGGCCACCACCATGATCAAGCCGAGCTGGGAAAACTCAAACATCGCAAATGCGCCATGCCCGGCCTTTTCCGAAAGCGTGCTGACGAGGATATTGGTGGACGTGCCGATCAACGTGCAGACCCCGCCAAATTGTGAGGCAAACGACAGCGGGATCAGAAACTTCGACGGCGAGAATTTACGTTTCGCGCAGACCGCCAACACCAATGGCAGAAACACCGCCACCACCGGCGTGTTGTTGATGAATGCCGACGGCAATGCCACCGCCGGAATCAGCACCAGCAACAATACAAACGGGTGCTTGCTGGCGCGGACAAACCAGCGCGCCACCGTTTGGAGCGCGCCGGTTTTCGTCAACCCGGCACTGATCACAAACATTGCACCGACTGTGATGGTGGCCGGATTGCTAAATCCAGAAATCCCTTCCTCCACCGTCACCAACCCGGTCACCATCACCGCCCCCAGCACCATCACCGCGACAAAATCAACGGGAAACTTCTCTGTCGCAAACAGCCACACCGCGGCGACCAATATCGCCAACACCAAAACCATGTTCCACGGTTCGCCCATGCCGGCAGAATAGCGGAGAGCCCCGTGCGCTGGCTACCGGGAAAACAAACGGCCGCGCCGAAGCGCGGCCGTTCCTGTAATTCCTGAGACCTTGACTGCCGGATTAGCTGCCTTTCTGCGTTGCTTCACCGGCTTTGACCCAACCTTTGATGCCGGCTGAGAGATGCTTGACGTTGGTGTAACCCAGTTTCACCGCGGCTTCGACGGCGGCTTTGTAAGCCTTGCACTTCGGGCTGCCACAATACGCGACAATCAGCGTGGCTTTGTCCGCCGGCAAGAGACTGGCGAGTTTGTCTTTGCTGGCTTTGAAGTCAATCGCACCGGGAATGTGACCTTCCTGCCACGACTTCGTGCCATTGGCATCCAGCAACACGACTTTCTTGGCGGCAATGTGTTCCTTCAATTCCGCGATGGTGACGTCAGGGGCGTCACCGGCCTGCACGACAACGGCGAGAAACACGGGCACTAACAACGCGAAGAGTTTTTTCATGATTTCCTTGAGTTTGATGATTCTACTGCGACCACCACTTTAGACACCGAAACCGCGAAACCGTTGCGCGAAACTTAGGCTTTGAACGTCCACTTGTCGGACTGACCGTAAAACGCGATCGGATTGCGGAAAACAAGTTGTTCGATCTGGTCTTTGGGGTAGTTGCGGCGAACCAGTTCATGAACGAGCTTCGGCACATTCAGCGGGTCCGACGGTCCCCAATCGCACGCACTGTTGACCAGCAACCGGTCGACGCCGTACTGCTCGACGATATTCGCGGCACGTTCGATGGTCAGTTTCGTGATCGGATAAATACTCAAGCCGCGCCAGAACTTCGTGCCGGTATACAAAGGCATCGTCTCTTCCGTGTTGTGATCCAACAGAATCCGGTCGGGATTCATCCCCTCGTCCACGACGACCTTCAGCGTGCGCTCGGTGCCGACTTTCTTGAACTGGTGCGGCAAGTGAACCAACACCGGCATATCGAACTTCTTCGCCAGCCGCAACTGGGCGCGAATCGCCGCCTCTTCCGCCTCAGTCTGCCGGTCAAACCCGATCTCCCCGACCGCCACACAAGTCTCTCGCCGGCAATACTTCTCGACCACCGGCAACACGGCGTTGGTCAACGGCACATCGTTGGCCTCGCGCGGATTCATCGCGATACAGGTGAAATGGTCAATCCCAAAGAGCTTCGCCCGCTGCGTTTCCCAACTGATGATCAACTCGAAGTAATCGACAAACGTCCCGACACTCGTGCGGGGCGCGCCGAGCCAGAACGACGGCTCGACCACCGCCTCAATCCCGGCCAATGCCATCCGCTCATAATCGTCGGTGACGCGCGAAATCATGTGACAATGGGGCTCGATGATTCTCATGCGGTTGACTCCAACTTACGCAAATAGTCGAACGAATAAATCCCGGCCGCGTGGCCATCGGCCCATTGCGGTTGCAACCCATAGCCGCCGACAAACTGCCAGCCGCGCAATTCAAAACTGGCCGGTGTGTAGTGCTGGGGTTTGGGTTTGTATTCAACCATGATATTCGTCTCGCCCTTGCACATCGCACAGGGACAAGCCCGGCGCAACGCTTCGAGCTCGATATAACTCTCCCGGCCATCGTCCCAGACGACCGCGAAGACGGTGTTCACGACTTCGATGTTCTTGGGTTTCATCGCGCGCCGTTACGGGGCGTTGACGAGGGTTTGGAAGCGGGGATCGGTGCGCAGGGCATTGAAGCGTTGGTCGCCACGGGCCCGAGCACGAATGTTGGGATCAATTTGGATCGCTTTCGTCAGCGCTGCGAGCGCGTTGGCAGGATCGCCGGTCATCCCGCGCACAAGGGCCAGCGCGTAGTGCATTTCGGTGTCTTGCGGGTGAATGGAGATGCCGTGTTCGAGTGTGCGAATGGCCGGCGCGGCCTGGTTGAGCGAGAGGTAGAACTGCGCGATTTGCAGCATGTCACCGGCCGGGATGCCGGGCTGGTTGAGAAACCGGTCGAAGAGTGGCGGAATCCGGTCGAATTGGTTGAGCCGCAAATAGGCCTGCGCGAGTTGCGCGACATTGGTGAGGTTGCGCGGTTGGACGGCGAACTGTTGTTCCAAGTTTTGGAGACTGATGCCGGCCTGTTGGATGTTGCGGATCTGCTGGACCGCCATGCCAATCTTCGCGTTGAACGGATCGAGTTTCTGGTATTCCTCCAGCGTGCGCACAGCCTCCTCCGGCTTGCCGGTCTCAATGAGGAGTTGCGCAAACCGGAAATTGGCTTCGGGACTATCCGGGCAGAGTTGGAGCGATTGCCGGAACGCATACTCGGCTTCGTTATGAAGCTTCCGGAAGGAGTAGATGCCACCGATAGCCGACCGGAGTTTGGAGAAGGTCTTGCGAGCATCGTTGTCGCGCCAGAATTCGGGGCGCGCCGTAAATTCGGCCACCAACTGATTCCAGTATTTTTTGTCGCGCTCGATCATCTGCGACCACAACAGCGGATTCTCCTGCGGCGTCGGCAGCATGTCTTTATTGATCTTCATGATGATGCCGTACGGTTCGAGGTACGGATACATCCACGGAATCACGTAGCTTTCTTCGATGTAAAAGCTGTGTTTCTGCTTGTTGCGGTCGTGAATCCATTTACAGAGGATGCCGTTGATGTTCATCACGCCCTTGACGCCACGCACCTGCACCCGACCGCCGACGATGTCCACTTCCTCTTCTGGATCGGGTTGCTCGCCACGGGCGCGCCGGGCCTGAACATCGGCGACGTATTCCTGGAACGCGCGTTGCGAATCCTGCTCCGCCGGGATCCAGAGCGGCTCGACCGGATACATCGTGTCGCGATTCAGCGCGTGCCATCCCCACTTGAACACCCGCCGCTGCCAAGGGGCGTATTTGGCCAAGGTCGCCTCATTGGTCGGGTTGGGCCGGGAATAGTCGTAGTGATCGCGGATGTACGCCATGTACGTCGTGTCCGCGAGCGCGTTTTGGGTCACGATATAAACATCGCGGCGATCAAAGTTCGGGTCGCGAAACTTGTTGCGCGGCTCCACTTGGCTCTCACAAAAAATCATATAAGTCGGCACAAACCGGCCCGGATCGGTGCCGCCGAACAGAAACGCATCTCGATCCATCGGCGGATAATCGCCGCCGGGATTAAACATCCGGTACCCGAACTGATACCCAAAATCGTGCCCGCGTTGCTCGCAAGTGGCCCAGTTGCGCGTGAACGGAATAAACGCCAGCAACACCAAAGACCAACACCCGATCCGCACCACGATTTTGGGAAGCTCCGCCCAGCGCGTCACAATCCATGCCAGCGTGAACGCCAGTCCGTACCCGATCAGGATCGCGAAGAAACCGTGTGCCGGCGCAAAGAACTTCAGGTTGATTTCCTGCTGCGTCTTGTCGAGGCCGGGGTTAAGAATCATCATCAACCCGACGCACGTTGTAAAAAACGCCACCGCCATGAAGATCAACCATTGCCGGCCGCGCGCCTTGATCTGCTTCCAAAACTTGAACGCGACCACAAACGGGACCGCTGCAAATATCGACACCGGCAAACTGTATTGATGAAACACCGCCGACATGAACAACCAGATCTGCAGATAGAAATCCTTGCTCAACGGTGAGCCCATCCGCAATTGTTCATACTGTCCGCGCGTGATGCTGTGCAGGAAACCCTGTTTGGTGGAAGCAAAGCCCCAGTTCATCGGCGGGTTGGTCGCCGACGCAATCGGCATGTAAATGTAAAAGCTGATCCCCAGCAGCAACATCGCCGCACACCACAGCGCTCGCTTCCAGCTCAACCAGCCGGCCTGCGTGCCAAACAGCAGCAACGCAATCGCCCCGCCACCGGCCAACAACATCACCGGCAACGGCGCTGTCTTCGGTCCCGCCAAAAACAACAGCTTCACTTCCTGCTGAAATAACGATTCCGTCGGCCCGGCCAGCAACCACGCGTTCGCCGTCACCACCACCACCCAACTGACCAGCAACGCAAACGTCAGTTCGCACAACCCCGCCAACTGCGGGCGCTCACCCTTCCGATCCGACACCAACCCCACCGCCACCGCCCCGACCACCAGCGGCAACGCCATCACCACAATCGTCTGGTGATTGGCCATACTCAATCCGAGCACCAACAACGTCGCGTACAAATACCGGGGTTTATCCGGCTGCATCATCCACGCAAAAAACAAACACGTCGTCAGGATGAACGAAAACACATTCAATACCCGCATCTCCGGGACGCAAGCCCAGAGCCACACCCCGCGGTTGAATGCGAACAACAACGCCGACGCCGTCGCCGTGGACAGCGACAACCACTCCTTCATGGACTCATCAATCTTGTCGTCCCACGGCGAATTGCGCAGCAGCATCAAAATGCTCCGCGACATCAACAACGTCAAAATCCCCACCAACGCCGCGCCGGTAACGACCGACATCAAGCCCACCCGCCAAGCCGGATTGCCGAACGGCACGATCTGGCACCAGATCCACCCCAAAAACGCCCAGAACGGATACCCCGTCGGATGCGGCACCCCGAAATTGAACGCCCCCGTCACCAACTCGCCCGAATCCTGCAACGTCACCTCGGGCGTCATGTAATAAAGATACGTCAGCCCCGATACCAAAAATGCCAAGCCCGCCGCGACCCACTCTTGCCATGTGAACAAACCGCGCGCCGCGGCGACGGACGCGGGCGCGGTGATTGGATTCGAATTCTCTGGTTGTTTAGCCACAAAAGACCTGTCGTTTGACCGTTGTTTAACTCATTCCGTTCAGTGCCGAAAATGGCGAATCCCGGTGAACACCATCGCCATCTGCCGTTGATCGGCAGCGGCTATCACTTCCGGATCCCGCACGCTCCCGCCCGGCTGAATCGCCGCCACCGCCCCGGCCTCTGCCGCCGCGATGATCCCATCGGGAAACGGAAAAAACGCATCACTAGCCACCACGCTCCCGGCCAAGCTCAACTGCGCTTCCCCGGCTTTCCAGACCGCAATCTTCGACGAATCCACCCGGCTCATCTGGCCCGCCCCGATGCCGAGCGTCCGCGCGGTCGTCCCGTCCGCCGCTGCGAAAACAATTGCGTTCGACTTTACATGTTTCACCACGCGCCAAGCAAACAACATCGCGTGACGTTCCGCCTGCGTCGGTTGCCGCCCGGTCACCACCTTCATCTCCGCCGCTGCCACCAACCGCGTATCCCGTTCCTGCACCAACACCCCGCCGGTCACGCTCCGCACGGAAAGCTGCTCGCTGACCGTGGCCGGCTTCCGAATCAACCGCAAATTTTTCTTCTTCTGCAAAATGGCCAACGCCTCCGGCAAGAACTCCGGCGCCACGATCACCTCGCTGAAAATCTCCGCTATCGCCGCCGCAATCCCGGCATCCAGCGGCCGGTTCACCGCGATGATCCCCCCAAACGGTGCTTGCTTATCCGTCGCGTACGCCAACTCCCACGCCTGGGCGAGCGTCGGCGCGCTCCCCACGCCACACGGATTCGTGTGCTTGATGATCGCGACCGTCGGCTCCTCAAACTCCGCAACCAACTCCGCCGCCGCGGTCAGATCGAGAATATTATTGTAGGAAAGTTCTTTGCCGTGAAGTTGCGTGAAGGGCTGCCCATAAAACGCCGCCGCTTGATGCGGATTCTCGCCGTAGCGCAGATCTTGCGCCTTCGGCACCGCCAACCGAAACGTCTCCGGCAACGCCACCGGTTGGCCTTTCGCCTTCAGCCGTTCCGCGTGTAAATGCGCCGCAATCGCCCCGTCATACCGGCTCGTCGTCTCGAAAACCTTTACCGCAAGCTTCCAGCGAAACATTTCACAGGTATTCCCGTCGTGCTCCTGCAAATCCTTCAACACCGCCGGATAATCGGCTGGATCCACCACGACCGTGACGCTCGCATGATTCTTCGCCGCGCTCCGCAACATGCTCGGGCCACCAATATCAATGTTTTCGATGGCGTCGTGCAGCGAAACGTTCGGTTTCGCGACCGTCTGCTCGAATGGATACAGATTCACCACCACCAGATCAATCGGCTTGATCCCGTGCTTAGCCGCGGCGGCTTCGTGCTCGGTGTTCCCACGAATGTAGAGCAGCCCGCCGTGAACTTTCGGATGCAACGTCTTTACCCGTCCATCCATCATCTCCGGAAACCCGGTAAACTCACCGATCTCAATCACCGGTATCCCCGCGTCCTTCAGTGCGCGCGCCGTTCCGCCAGTGGACACAATCTCGACACCGAGCTTGTGCAGTGCCTGGACAAAATCAACCAAACCCGTCTTATCGGAAACGCTGATCAGCGCCCGTTGAATCTTACTCATGGGGCGGACAAGGTAGCCAAGCCGGCTGCCCCATTCAATCCAATTCCCATCGCCTCGGCCGCTGCCGGTACTCCGCAAAACTCGGCAACGCCGCATCGCGCGCCGACAAGACCGGCTGACGTACCGGCCATGGGATGGCCAATTCGGGATCATCCGCCCTGATCCCCGCCTCGCCGGCCACATTCCACGGCGTCGTCACCTTGTACACCACGTCCGCCGCCTCGTTGCCCACCACGCAAAACCCATGCGCCAACCCCGGCGGAATCCACAACCACCGGCCGTTCGCGTCGCTCAACTCCACACAATAATGCCGCCCATACGTCGGCGACTCCGGCCGCAGATCCACCACCGCATCGAATATCCGCCCGCGCGTGACCCCAACGAGTTTGGCCTGCGGCGGATCAAATTGGTAATGCAAACCACGCAACACCCCCGGCACTGACCGCGACTGGTTGTCTTGGGCGAACTCCGTCGGTAATCCCATTTCGCGAAACCGGGCCGCGTTGAAATTTTCGATGAAGTAGCCGCGCGGATCCGCCCGCACCGTCACCTCGAGCTGCAGCAGTCCCGGCAAGGCCAACGGCGTAAGTTTCATCAATAATCGTTCTCACCCGGCTCACTGATGGTCGCGACAAGTTTCTGCACGATCTTGTCCGTATCCATCCCCTCCGAGTCCGCCGTGAAATTCGTGAACATCCGGTGCCGCAACACCGCCCGCGCCGCCGTCCGCACATCCTCCGCCGTCACCAGCAACCGCCCGTCAATCACCGCATTCGCCTTCGCCGCGATCACCAAAAACTGTGACGCCCGCGGCCCCGCTCCGCAATGAATCCATTTCTTGATGAAGTCCGGCGCCCGTTCATCCGCCGGCCGCGTCGCCCGCACCAACCGGGTCGCATATTTCACCACGTGCTCCGCCACCGGCATACTCCGCACCACTTCCTGCAACTTCAAAATCTCCATCCCCGTCAGCACCTTCTGCAAATCCACCTGTCGCTGCCCGGTTGTCACCTTCGCGATCGTCTCCTCCTCCGCTTCCGTCGGATAATCAATGTAGACACTGAACATAAACCGGTCGAGCTGCGCCTCCGGCAACGGATACGTCCCTTCCTGCTCCAGCGGATTCTGCGTCGCCAACACGAAAAACGGCGGCGCGAGCTGATACGTATGCCCGCTGGCTGTGACCCGGTGCTCCTGCATCGCTTCGAGCAAGGCCGCCTGCGTCTTCGGCGGCGTCCGGTTGATTTCGTCCGCCAACAAAATGTTCGTGAAAATCGGCCCCTTGATAAACCGGTACTCCTTGTGCCCCGTCTTCTCGTCCACTTCGAGCACATCCGTCCCGGTAATATCCGACGGCATCAAATCCGGTGTGAACTGAATCCGCCGGAACTGCAAATCCAGCACATCGGCCAGCGTCCGAATCATCAAGGTCTTCGCCAACCCCGGCATCCCGATCATCAACACGTGCCCGTTGGAAATGATCGCGGTCAGCAATTGCAGAATCACCTGTTTCTGCCCGATGATCGCCTTGGAAATTTCCGACTCGATCAACTTCGTCCGCCGGCTCATCTCCCGCACCGTCGCCTGAATCTCCGCCTCATCCGTGACCAACGGCGCGGCCGCCGCCGCGACCCGATCCACATTCTCAAACAGCACCGGAATATCCCCGATCAACACCCGGTCCCCATCCATCAACACACTGTCCGCCACCTCCTTGCCGTTGCGCTTCGTGCCATTCGCGCTCGCCAAATCCTGAATCCGCCACTCGCCGTTGGCCGAATAGATCCGCGCGTGATGCCGCGACACCGACGGCAAATCCACCTGCCAATGACAATCCGGGTCGCGCCCGATGGTGAATTCCGGCGTGTTGATTTCCGTGAACCGCCCGGCTTGATCGCCGCTGATAATTTTTACGATTGGCATCTCACTCCTTCGGCACCGTGACAGTGCCCAAATCTTTTACGCTATCCACAACCCGAATGCTACTCAACCCCGCCACAAATTCATGCCGCATAAACGGCGGTGCCGCCCGAATCGGCTCCTCCTCCCGATACAAATGCCGCGACTGAATCATCTGCCAATCATCCGTCGCCTGCTCCAACTCGATCACTTCCAACCGCCGCAAATTTGACTGCAACTTCTCCCCTGACCCTTTCAAAATCGTCTTATCCCGCAGCCGCTCCACCAACACCAACACCCGCTCCCCATCCACCGCCCACCGATGTATTTTATACCGGTTGAAAAACGAATCCGCCAGACCGATGCGCTTCTCCAGATTCGCTCGCAACTCCGTCGACAACACCTCGCCGTCATTTCCCAACCGCAACCCTTCGTAGACCCGGCGCTCGTTCGTTACCAACACCACGTCATACTTGCCCACCGGCAAATGCTCGATGCGAAAACTCCCCGCCCCGTTTCCGCCCGTCCCGCGAAACACCTTCTTCCGATCCTGATCCACCGCCAACACATGCGTAAACTCCCCCCCCGGCAACTGCCCCACAACCCCCCCCGGCGCACTGCGATCCGGCGCCGTATACAACCGCGCCGTCTGCGCGCCGGCAATCCCGACCCACACCAACCAAATGAAAAATATCTGTCTCATTGCTTCTCCGCCCATTGCCGGCTCTGGGCGACCAGCGCGTGCTGCGGGTATTTTTCCACAATCGTCAGCCAGATTTTCCGCGCTTCGTCTTTCCGGCCTAACTCAAACAACACCCGCGCCCGGTAAAAATCGGCATCAATCATAAACGGACTCTCCGCCTGCAACTTCGCAAACGACTCGATCTCCGCCAACGCCTCCCGCCACCGGCCCAACTCCAGCAACACGCGCCCGCGCAAAATCAAAAAATCACTCCCCAACTTCGCCACCGGATGCTTCGCCTCCCACTCCGTCAACTTCTCCTCCGCCACCTTCGTCTCCCCCCGCTCCAACAAATTATTGATCGTGATCGAATACGCCCGATCCTGCGCTGGCAACTTCCGCGCGTCCGCCCCGTCCGGCGCGTTCCGCTGCGCCTGCTGATACTGCGCCACCGCCTCCGGATACCGGCCTTGCAACCGGTAATAATCCCCCGCCCGCACCAACGCCAACCGGCCCGTCACCGATTTCGCCTCGCGCATGCTGATCGTCTGCGCCCGCGCCACCACCGCCGGATCGTTCAACAAAAACACCATCAACTCCAACTCCAACAAATCCAATTGGCCCAAATACTTCGTCCGCCCCGGCGGCGGAATCCGGCGCAACTCCTCCACCGCTTGCCGGGGATCCGTCTGCGCCAGCCACCGCAACCGGCTCACCTGCGCCGGCAACCACAAGGCGTCATTCGGATCTGGATTCTTTCGCACCCACGCAGTCGCCACCTCGCCCAACGCCTGATCCTGTTCGGCCTCCCGCAAAAACGCGACATACCCCCGCAACAACTCCGCCGGCAATTCCGCCAATTTCTCCGCCAACATCGCCGTCACATACCGCGCCAGCTCCGCTTGATTCTTCACCGACGCCGCCGGCAACGGATCCACAAACCGCAACTCCCGCACCCCGGTCAACTCCTCCTTCTCGCGCCGCAGTGTCACCGTCACCGGAAACGCGCTCCCGCCCACCGCGATCCGGGTAAAATCCCGCTGCTCCTTCGTCGTTCCATCCGATAATTTCCACTGCACCGTCCACCCCGCCGGCACCTCATCCGCCAGCGTGCCGGTCACCTCGTACAACCACAAATCGGCATACCCCATATACGACCGCACTTTGAGTTCCGGCGCCGGCACCGGCGCGCCTTGTACGTGTTCGAGCCGCACCAACTTCGTCGTCCCCGGCTGTACCCACGCCGTTGCGGGAATCGTTTCCAACTTGTCCCCCTTCTGCCACCCCAACACCATCGCCGGCCGCTGCCCCGCCGTTTTCGCATGGTAATAATCAATCCGCGTCACCGGCCCCGCCACCGGCACCGTGTGCTTGCGCGCCGTCTTCACATTCGCGTCCGAGCCATGTTCCCCCGGCCAGCCAAACTCATACTTCCCGTTCACCAACACAAACGACGCATCCGACGACATTGTGAACAACGTCAGCGCCGTGAGGTTGGCGGTCTTCAAATACCCGGTATACCGCGACGCAAAATGCCGGCGCGCCCCGAACGGATTAATGCCGTGATAAATCCGGTTGACCCACATCGCCCCGTCTGACTCTGCCGCCCCGCGCCAAGTCGCGTCCATCTGCTCCCATGACGTGATGGCTTTCGGCTCGTTCAGCGGTCGGGTTTCCAGCAGCAAACTCACCTGGGGTTGCCACAGCGCGGTCGGGCGAAACCGGTTGCCGCCAAAATAAACGTAATAGTCCTCATTCGCGCGTAAGTCCTGCGCCAACAACAACACCTCCCGGCCCGCCCCGCGCCAAACGTGCGCAAGCGGCAACTGCGTCCCCGCGCTGTCGGTCAAAACCACATCGAGTAATTTCTCCGTCGTATTCCCAAACTCCGGCACCGTGATCGCAATCCCTGCCGTTGGTTCGGTCGGCGCCTTCTCCAATTGCACCACCGCCCGATACGGCGCATCCGGAAACAACCACCGCGCTGGGGCCGCCCCTGCCGGCAGAGCGATGAAAGCGATTGCGACTACCACCCTAAGGCCGGCCATCACCGCTCCTGCGTCAACGACCGGTAATACTCTGCCATCAAATCTTTGTACTGCGCGGGCACCGCCCCTTCGTCGCCGGCCGCCAACTGCTTCTCCGCCGCGCGCACCGTCTCCCCCGCCGGCATTACCATGACGTTGCCGTTGGCGATGTTGCCTTTGACGGCCGTCAGCCGTTGCATGATTTTTTGATGCAGCCCATTGAAATCATGGAGCCGGCCAGCCTTCAACGCCTGTTCCGATTCCTCCATCATTTGTGCCACGTCGGCGAGTCCATTCGCGCGCAAATACAACAACGACGCCTGCGCGTACGTCTTGCCGGCTTTCTCCTTCAACAACGCCTGGGCCACAGCCAACGCATCCGTTGTCAGTTGCCGCGGCGCTTTTGTCCCGCGCAACGGGGCATTGCCATCCATTCCCTGCCGGTCGCTGAACGCGCCCGCCTTGCCGCCGCCGGTCGCTTTCGCCTCACTCGGGCCGTCCTCGTCCTTGATCTGGCCTTTTTGCATCGGGTCTTTCGTGCGCCGCGTGTCCACTTCGGAACCTTCCAGATTCTTCGCGGCATCGGCGGCCATCTCGCCGTCGCTCATCCCTTGCCGGCCGCCACTGGAGCGACCGGTCTGCTCGTTCTTGTTCGGGCGTTGATTGCCGGATTTTCCCTGCGCGCCAAAACCGGGTTGCGGACCGTCGAGAATATCCCAGCCATTGGCCGGGTTCTCCGCAAAGGCCTGATTCGAGTTGGCGTCATTGGCATCCTCAGCCAGCCCCGCTTGTTCTTCGAGCAAATCACCGACGATGTCCTCGAAATGTTCTTTCAACGCCAACATCGGAATCTCCGGCATCTCATGCGTGTCGAAATTCTCCAGCAACCATTTTTCCTTCTCGTTCTTGTTCGGCAACCACATCTCCAAGTCATCGGAAATCTTCTTGGCATTTTCCAACAACGCCAAAATGCTTTCCTCCTTTTGCACTGCGATTTCCTCGGCCTTGAGCTTGCCGGCGGCGGCTTCTTCTTTGTCGGTTTGGATCACATCCTCGTAAATTGACACCAACTCCGACCGGAGTTCGTTGGCCGGTTTGAGGTCCGGCAACACATGTGCGTCGGTCAACATCTGTTCGAGCACTTGCGCCATCAGATCTTTCGTGGCTTTGATTTCCTGGGCGGTGGCTTTGTCTTGCGCGTCGAACTCGTCCTTCCGGGATTGTTCCTTGCTCTTCTCGACGATATCGCGCTGGATCGCCTCCAACTTCGCCAGCTTGTCCTTGAACCCCTCAAGCGTCTCCTTGAGCTTGCCGATCTCCTCCAAGGCGTTCGCCAGCCGCGTCTCATTCAACAACGCCAGCACCTTCTGTAAATTCGCGATCACCTGCTCCTGCACCGTCACTGCCGGCGAAAGCGCCTGCGACTGCAATTTCTCCGCCGCCGTCAGCATGTCCTCATAAATCCGCAACTGCCCAAACACTGCCGCCGCCTGCACCAACCGCCCGGTAAACTCCCGGTCCGCCAACGGCGCCGTCTGCGCGCTCTTGGCCAATCCATCCCGAACTTTGACGGCCTCGTCCGCCAATTGATCCTGCCGGTCCGCCAGCGCCGCCGCCGCGTTCACGGCCGCGCTCCTCGTGTCCCGGTGCAACTCCCGCTGGTGCCGCAACAAATCCTCAATCCCGGCCAACACACTCTTCAACTGCTCCGCCTGCACCCCGGCCTTCACCAAATCCGGCGTGCCCTGCAACCGCGCCAAAATCAACTGTTCCAGTTCAATCGCTTGCTGCAAGGACTTCGCCCGCGCCTCCCCGGTCGCGCTCGCCGCGCTCCGCAACGCCAACACAGCCGCCTTCATTTCATTCTGCGTCAACACCTGCAACACGACTTTTACCGGCGCCGCCAAACCGTCCGCGCGCGCCACCAGTTTTTCCCCGATGTCGCCAATCTCCACCTGCCGGGTCAACAACGGCGCCACCGCCGCGCTCCCGCCCCCCGGTGACCGCGCCACCGTCCGTGTCTCATCCAGATTGACCTGCTGCAATTTCAGCAAATCTTCGAGCGACTTCTGCAACTTCGTCGCCGCCGCCTCGGCTTGTTGCTGCATCTGCTCGGTCGTCTGCGTCAAAATCACGATGGGCCGCGACAGCGTCACCCCGGGGCCGGTCACGTCGTTCTGATCTTTTGCGATGATGACGAAGCTCAACCGGTTGTTGTCGTCCGGCACAAACTTCCGCAACTCCAAGCGGTGGTTGCCCGTGAACGTCCGCAACCCGGTTGCGTCCTTCCATTCCTGGACCAACTCCCCAGCCTGCGCGCTCGCCGTGCTCCGGTACAGCGCCACCACCCCCAACCCAAAATCATCGGTGACCGTGAACGCCACATCGAGCGTCCCCTCACGCGTCGCGACCAACTGCCGGCCTTCCACCGGATTGGTGATCTGAATCCGCGGCGCTTCATCTGCCTTGACTGCCAGCGGAAACGACTCCGTCCCGGTAAATCCATCCGTGTCCCGGTACGTCAGTTGAACCGTCTGGCTGACGAGCACGCGCGATGCAAGCCGCCATTGCTGCGCGGCGGTCTGTTCGGACGTCAACGGCACCCCGATATCCGTGCGCGGCTGCAAATCGGCCAACGGATAATTGAAGTCAAGCTGCACCGAGACGCGCGAGCCAGGCAAGATATTTTGGAGCACATTAAAATCGGCCACCGTCAACTTCTCCAACTGCGTGTAGGCCGGCGGCTCTATCTCCGCTGTCTTCGCGCGCACCGCCGTCTTCGGCCGCACCGCCACCCGGAACACTGCCGACCGCGTATCGCCGGCATTCACCGCAAACTCCAGCGGTTGCGTGACCTCCTTCCACCGATAAGTGAAAACCGGTTGGCCGACTTCCCGGTTCATCGGCAACTTCTGCCAACTCGACCCCACTTCCCGGTAAACCATCCACGCCTCGCGCGGCACCTCACCGCCGAGCTGCGCGCGCACCGAAAAATCCCCGCCATGAACAATCTGCGCGTTACCGGGTTCGAGGCTCACGATCTGCGTCCGCGTCAACGGCGCAATCGCGCTCGCCGGCAAGAACAGCCGCGCCGCCGAATTGGCAAAATGCGCCGGACTGATCGCCGCCCATCCCAGCAACACCGCGACCACCACCGCCAATCCGACTCCAAGTTTCTGGAGCAACCGCCAATCAAAAACCGCCCGCCACTGCACCCCGGGAAACGGATCGTTCATCTCCGCAAACAACGCCTCCCGCATCGCCGACCCCGCCGGCAACTCGCGATCAAACTGGATCGCGCTGATCAGGACATTGCGCGCTCCGGTCGTCACCACTTCAATCCGGCGCGCGACACTCGCTTCGGAAATTGGCCGGCGCCACGCATGCACCGCCAAACCCACCGCCGCTGCCACCGGCGCAACGATCAACCCAAACCCAATCCAGCGCCCCACCGTTCCGAAGTGAAAATACGCATCCAACAGCAGGGCCACAACAAGCACAAACAACGCCGCCCCGCTGCCGACCATCAAAAAGCGTCCGCTCCGTGACAGCCGCAACCGCCGCGCCGACTCCGCGAGCCGCGCATGAACTACCTGTGCTGAGAGAGCCATAACTTCGATATACTATCCGCCATTATTTCACTTTGTAGAGCCGGAAATTCGTCACGTACGATTTACCGGCGGACATCGTGCCGGCGTAAAACACGGCCTTGAGTACTATCCACTCCGGGGGACAATCCTTACCGGCGACTTTCACCGTCGCCGGTAACGTGAATTCCCGCTTCACGGTTGACCATTGTTTCCCGCGGCCCGGCGGATCCGGGATTTGCGCCCGGTAACACATCACCTTGGCCGGTGCGCCATTCGTGCCGGGGATGATGAACAGGCTCGTGTTTTGTTGGCCATCGGGACGCGGGTCGGTCGTGTACGCTTCGGCGTGGAGTTTCGCGCCGAAATCCCAGGTCAGCACATCAATCTCCACCCGGTAGGTCGCGCCCGGCTGACAGGGAATGAGCGCGGTTTCGATCTTGCCGCCTTCATTGCCGGCCACACCGGGCGGCAGGTTGAGCTCGACACATTTGCGGCCGAGTTGCGTCGTCGCGCGGATGTAACTGGCGTTTTTCACGTACCGGCTCTGGTAGGGAAAATCAATGCGCCAACCCTTCAATGGATCTGGCCCGGAGAAATCGGCGTTGGGAATGAGGTTCTGCTGGGCGTGAGCGGTGCCCACCAGAAATGCGAGCAGTAACAATTTTTTCATGGCAAATTCCAAAGTTTGCGGATGATCCAATCCGCGGCCAACATGGTCAGAAGAAAAGCCAACAGCAGCGGATGATTCCACAAGTCCAAGAGTTGGACGCGGGCAAAATGTTGTTCTTCAACGCGCAGATCCTTGCGCCAATTCTCCCAGTCGCCGAGCCGACTGAATCGCCCGCCGCTGCCGGTCGCCAGCCGGTTGAGCAACTCGCGGTCAATCGGTTTGCCGGTGATCTCCGTGACGGGCCGCGTGACAACAAACTTGGTGCGGCCGGTGACGTTGGTGCCGCCGACCTGCGCCGTCGCTTCCGCCTGATAAACGCCCGGCACATGCAGGTCAATCGTCGCCCGGTATCCCGGCACTTGCCGGCCGTCGGTGGTCGGGAGACTGGCCGGCTGGAGCGCGTATTCAAATGTCTTTTCGTCAGGCGTGAGCACGCGCAACCCGACGGTGGCCGGCGGCGGGGCGACGGTCGTGACAATCGCCCGCATGTCCGGTTTTTCGCCGGTGAGGTAACTGGATTTGTCGGTAAACAATTCGAGCCGGTTGTCGGCTTGTTTGTTTTGCTCCTTCGGGATCAACCAGTCCATCAACTGCGCCCAAAACGTGTCGTACGGCGACCGCGTGCCAACCCAACTCTTCGCGGCCAACCGCCAGCGCCAAATCGTATCCGTCAGCACCGTGACCACGCGCCCCTGGCCAAACCGCCCGGCCACGATCAACGGGACCCGCGCCTCGCCGGTGTTGGCCTGCACCAAGACCTCCGCCGTCGGCGCCACGCCGGCCACGAAGTTACACGTCAACAATGGCGGCAGGTCGGTGATCTTCGCGAAGAGCGCGCCAAAGACTGGATGATGCAACCCGGTCGCGGTGATTTCGACCGGAAACTTCCCTTCCCGGTATTCCGTTTTCTCGTCGAGCTTGACCGGCAACAGTTCGCGCAACGGCGTGTCCGCCAGGGCACGGGTGCCAAGACTGTTCGCGCCGCCAAGCAAGACCAAGGCGCCGCCGCGATCCACAAATTGCCGGAGCGCCAGCCACCCGTCCGCCGGTATCGCCGCCGGTTGGAGATCGCCGAGCACGATGACCGAATACCGCGCCAACGCTTCCTGGGTGAACTCCAATGGTTTCTTCTGCGAGAAATTGCCGCGGTCGGACATCAACACCAGCCGGTTGTCCGTCCACCGCACGTAGGTGACCAGTTGCAAATTCCGGTCGCTGACAAGGGCTTGCCGGAGGAATTTGAAATCGAACCCGAGCGCGTTTTGCAGGTAGAGCACGCGGTTGCCGGCTTCGATGACTTCAATCAGGAAGGAAAAGTTTTGGGCTTCCTTGTCCGCGGCCGGATCCGGGATGCGCAATTCGTACTGCGTCATCCCGGCCATTTCGTGCATGACCGCCAGCGTCACTTCGCGCGTCTGTTCGTCCTCCCCAAAGGCAACGGGCGTCTCCTGATAGCGCTCGCCGTCACGCCACAACTCCAGTCGAATCGTCTCCCCGCTCAGCCCGATTCCATTGACGACGACGCGAATCTCCGCCTCCCAACCGATCACGACGCGTTGCGGATGATCAACGTTCACAATCGAAATGCGTTTCGATTTTGGCGGTGCTTTGAATTCTTTTTCCAACTCAAACGGAAATACCGGCACGGTGGCCGGCCCGGTTTCCACGGCCTTTGTGCCGGCCACCGTATCCAAGCCATCGCTCAAGACCAACACCCCGGCCAGTGGTTGACCACGGAAGCGATCTTCGACTTGCCGGAGCGCGCCGAGCAGGTTGGACCGGTCGCCCTGAAACCCGGTCGGACTGCTTTCCGCGCCGGTCTCGGTCAATTGGTGGTCGAACGTAAAAACGCGCACATCAAAATCCTGGCGCGCCTGGGTCAGTGTCGGTGACTTGAAAAACTCCCGCACCAATTCCGCGCGGCGCGGTTGGTTTTCGTCCACCGGATCAGTCATGCTTTCGGAGGTATCCACCAGCACGGCGAGTTGCGGACGCAAGACCGTCACTTCCTCCTGCCGTTTCTGCGGCAACGCCAGCACCGTGACAAACCCCACCAATGCCAATCCGCGCAAACACCACAGCACCGCGATGCGCCACCGCGAGCGCAACCCATAAAAAAAACTCCACCCCAACACCGCCAGAATCACCACCACCGCTGCCACCAACCACGGCCAGCGGATTACCGGATTGAAAACGAACTCGCTCATTTCACAACTTCCTCTGCCGGGCGGAACGGTTGCGAGAGCCGGCGTTTGTTGAGTCGCCCCGTTGCAATATGCGTCTCGGCAGCTTGCGAACGGTTGCGCGCCATCACATTCGCGATCACGGCTTCGATGCCGAACAACAGCAACGCCAACAGCAGGAAGGCCGGCCAGAGCGGCGCGAGTTCGCGTTTGCGCTCCAGCCAGAGCCGCAAGTCATCGAGGCCGGTCACCGTTTCGTTGGGAACGATCTTCGCCACTGCGGCGTCATCCATCGGTTTCAGTTTCGATTCGCGCGGGTCAATGTTGACCGCCAATTGTTGAACAACCGCGCCGCTTCCCGCCGTGACCGCGTAGAAACCGGCCTGCTCGGCACGATCCACGATAAATTCGCCAGCGCCGACCGGTTGCTTGGTCGCGTTGGGCAGCGTCACCGTCAGCGGCTCGTCGCGGGGCAGGTTGGGCGCCGGGGGCAACGGGTCGCCGACGACGTAGTTCGCAAATTGCCGGTCGAGTTCCGCCGACCACCGGGCGATCTGTTTGGCGAGCGGGAGAAATGCCGGCGAAAGCGGGAGGTCGCCCCAGGAGCGGTCCGCCGACGCGTTGACGATGAGCGTTTTCCCCGGCCCCAGCTTCCCGGCGATGATGAAGGGCAGGTTGTCGCCGAGCGTCAGCAAAACTTTGGCGTCTTTGGCGACTTCCAGATTGAACAACCGTTGTTGCGGCACTGCCGGGAAAGGCGTACTGGCGTCCCACGCGTTGAGAAACAAGGGGTGCCGCGGCTCCAGCGCGCGCACCGTTAACCGGCCGGTCGGCAAGTTCCGCTGGCCGGTTGGTTTCGCCGGTAGAAAGGCGAGGCGCGCGAGATTATCCACGCTGGAGTTGTCGCCGAAGAAAAACGCCACGGTGCCTCCGCTGTGCAACAGGCGTTCGAGTCGCACCGCCGCCCGGTCACTCACGATGGCGTCCGCGAGAATCACCGCCGAGTAACCCTCCAGCGGCAACTCATCCAACTCGGCGGTGGAAACGACCTTGGGTTGGATGTCACCGCCGGCGGCCAACGCTTTCTTGAGGTAAAATCCGGCATGCAGCGCTTCCGGCCCGGCTTGCTGGCCTTCGACCACGACGACTCGCGGCGGCTGGTAAATGGCGAGCCAGAAATAATGCCGGTCATCCTCGGGAAGATTGTCCCCCTGCAAACTGGCGGTGCCGCGCAGGGTTTCGCCGGTCACCGCCGGCAAGGGAAACTCAACCGGCACCTCCACGGTCGATCCCGGCGCAACGTTCACCGCGCGCTGCGCGACCGCCTGTTCGCCGAGTTTGATCTCCAACAAATCCTGGAGTTCCACCGCGGAAAAGTTTTCCACCGTCGCCGCCCCACGCACCACGCTGCCGGCCGCCACCAGCGCCGAGCGAAACGTCAGGCGGGTCACCGCGGCATTCAGGGCCGGCATCCCGTCCGGCCGGACAATCGTCAAGAGCGCGCCGGTCGCGCGCCACGAATCATCGAAAACGGTGCGCGGGTCGAATTGCCACGCCCCTTCTTGATTGTCGGTCAGCAAGTAGACGCGCCGGATGCCCTTCTGGGTGCGCGCCATGATCTTGCGAGCTTCGCGCAGCGCGAGGGATAAATCAGTGCGGGATTGCGTCGGCTGAATGCCCAGCACCACTTGCCGGGCGACGGTGTGGTCAACGGTCGGCTCGGCAATGAGCAATTGGGCGCGGTCGTTGGCGGTGAGGATGGCAACATCATCCACGGGCTGCAAATCATCAAGGATGGCGAGCGCCTGTTTCTTCGCGGCCTCCAACCGCGTCTGATTACCGGCGCGGTAATTCATGCTCAGCGAGTTGTCGAGAATGAGCACCACGGTGCGCGGGACGTTCCCCCCCCACCAGCCGGCCGTCTTCGGCGCAATGACCGGCCGCGCGGCCGCCAGCAGGATCAACGCAAAGATCAGGCAGCGCAAAATCAGCAGCAGCAAATTCTCGACGTGCGACCGCCGGGAGGTTTTCGCCTGCACGAGCTTCAGCAGCCGCAACGTGCTGAATGGAATCGACACGACGCGCTTGCGCTGGAGCAAGTGGATGATGATCGGCACCGCCAGCGCCGCCAGCCCGCTCAACATCCATGGCGAGAGAAATTGCATTAGAGCGACATCCGCCGGCGTTCCATGAGATATTGGTGGACGAAATCCTCAAAGCCTTGGTCGGTTGAGACTAGCCGGTAATCCACGTTGAGCACGGCGCATTTTTCGCGGCATTGATCAATCAACTTTTGCAGTTCCTGTTTGTACGCGAGCCGGGCGGAACTCGGATCGATCTCCAGTTTTTCGCCCGTTTCCATGTCGATGAATTCCGCCATGCGATCAATCGCGAGATCGAGTTCGACCGGGTCGAGAATCTGCAACAAAATCACGTCGTGCATTTTCTTGCGGAAGTGCGCGAGCGCGTTGAACACCGCCGGTGGGTCATCGAACAAATCCGACAGCAACACGATCATCCCGCGCCGGGAAATCATCTCCGCCAACGCGTGCAAGGCCAACCCGGTGTCCGTGCGATTTTTCGGTGTGTGACCAGCGAGCCGTTCGAGGAAAACGCGCAGGTGCCGCTTGCCACTCCGGGCCGGCACATGTTGCCGGACTTCGTTGTCGTAGATCGTCACCCCGAGTGAATCGCGTTCCTTGCTGACGATGTACCCCAGCGCGGCGGCGACATGGCAGGCGTATTCGTATTTCGTTTTCTGCCCCGCCGAGCCGTAGCCCATCGAACCGGAGCCATCAATGATGACTTGGACACGGAGGTTCGTCTCCTCCTCGAACTGCTTGATGTAATACCGGTCCGTCCGCCCGAACACTTTCCAGTCGAGATTGCGCAGATTGTCGCCCTTCACGTACTGCCGGTAATCATTGAATTCGACGCTCGCGCCCTTGAGCGGGCTGGCGTGACTGCCGACTTGAAACCCTTCGACAACATACCGGGACCGCAGCACAAACCCATCGAGCTTGCGCATCGCTTCGGGCGTGAGGAAATCGCTGATACCAATTGCCATATCAAAATGTGACCGCGAACAGTTGATCCTGCGCCGCCAGGAGCGCCCAGTTGTCGCCGATATACAACAACGCGTACCCATCCACGCTCCCACCTTGCTGAATCAGTGCGGAGGTTTTCTTTCCCTTGAACTGCAACGAGCGCTCCCCGCTCACACTGTGCGCCGTGATTTTCCAGGGCACGGCTTGTGCCGGCCGCGGTTTGGTCGCCTCCCGCAGAGTGGTCAGCAACGGGCAGCGCGTCGGGCCGAGTTGATAGCGCTGGTTGGCTTGCCGGGCGAACCCTTCCGGCGCATGCACCGTGTACACCCAGGGTTGCCCCCACGGATCGGTCCGCAGCTGCGCCGGCAAATCGGCCATGACCGCCGCCAAGCTTTCCGGGAAACTCACCGCGCGCCGGTAATACTTCTTCAACACCACGTCCACTTCCAACATCCGCGCGCGCGCCAGCCAGATTCGCGCGACGTCGGCAATACCCTGCGCGACGAAATCGTTCGGGGCTGGGTTCAGGAATTTTCCGAGTTGCGCCTGCCATTTGGCGGGCGGTGCGCCGGTCAGGATTTCGCAGAAGACCTGCTGAAACTCCACAGCCGGCCAGAGTTCGGGTTCGAGTGATTTGCCAGCGGCGAGGCGCGCCACGATGGCAGCTGGGACCGGTTGAAGCGGCCAGATTTCCTGCGGCAGACCGGCATGAGCCGCGGCGCTGAGAACCACCAAGAATAAGCTAGTGCGCAAGGGCATAGAAGAGGACGTTGACGCCGAGCGCGGTCGCATCCTTGGCTTCATAACCCAACGCGTAGGGCGCGACCGCGCGTTCCCAACCGGCGCTCAGGTCGTAAGGGCAATAGATGACCTGCAAGACGCCATTGAGTTCAATGCCGTAGAGCTCCGGCGCCAACTCCTGTTGGTTGCCGCGTTGCACCGCCAAGGCCGGGCGAACTTTGACTGAGCTCGCGGCCTGCGGTTCGCGGAACAACGAGTGATTCTTCGGCAACGCCCGCAGTTCCCGCCCCGGCAACACTTGCGCCATCTCCTGCCGGAACGCCTTGTCGAACGATAACCGGCCCTCGGCGGCTTCGGCGAAGAGCACGCCGCCGTTCGCGAGGAACCGCCGCAGATTGGTGCGTTCGGTATCGCTCAACGTGAAATCCGTCGTGCCGGTCAGGTAGAGGAACGGCATTTCAAAGACCGCCGTCTCATCGAGCCGCACTTCGCGCAACTCAAAGGAGACCGGAGTGCCGGTCACGGTGTGAAAATGGTTCAGCAACATCGGGAACGCCGCCGCCCGCGACTGCCACGGGCCGGTATGGATGACTTGGCCGACGCGGAATTTGCCGGCGGTTTTCCGGTCGCTGTTCACCAACTCGACACTTTTGCCGACGCTCTTGCCGGCATCGCGCATGGCGGTGATGTAGGCGATCAGGTTACCGCCGATCTTGCGCGCGTCGGCGTCCTCGTAGCCCCAGCTCTCGTGCGGATTCGCTTCCCAGCCGAGTGAGAAATCCCAGCGGGAAATGAAGATCGCCGTCCGGTTATCAATGTCCACGCCGTTCAGGTACGGCAACGGATCGGTGGCCACGCCATCGCGGATCATCCGCGCGCGGTAGGCGACTTTGTTGATCTCGTAGAAGGATTGGAAAACGGGGTGATCCATCCGCAGCCGGTACGTTGGCCGTTCCGGCAAGATGTCGTGCGCGGCTTGCAACGCGGCCTGGTAGGCGTCGGGATGGCCAACGAGTGAATTGAAGATGATCGTGCCACCGTTGAGGACATACTCGCGCAAAATCCGCACCTCCGCCGGTGTCAATTTGAACGGCTTGTACCCGGAGCGGTAGAGGATCGGGTTTTTGGCAGGATCGGTGGCGATGTCGCTGAAGGCTTTGATGTTCGAGCTGAAGTGCACGTTCATCTCGGCCGAAATCCATTCAAGCAGGCCCTTGATGTCGTTGGGTGTGCGCGTCCAATCCTCGGCGTCACCGGAGCGGATTTTGGTGAGCAAGACCGGCGGGACGGGCGGATTTTTTTTCTCCTGTCGTTTCAAGGCCACGACTGGATACGGCAACGGCGCAAAACCTTCCGACGACGAAATCTGAGCCGGCGGCGGCTTGGGGCGTTCCAACGGGGGTGGGTCCGGCGGCTGCACCGCGCTGGCTGTGAGAGTGGCTGCAAGCCCGAGAAAACCGAGGTATGAAGTGCCGCGCATAATTGTGTCCTTGCTGCTACTTCAATTGTTCCGAGCCCGGCGATGGTTGTCAAGCATGGGTATGCTACACTTTCGCCAATGACCGCCCGGCAAATTGCTTTCGACCTGCTCACGACTTGGCCGCGGTCGCGCAGTTTTGCGGATGAACTCCTTGCGCACCATCCCGCACTGCACGCCGATGACCGGCCAATCGTGCAGGAACTATTCTATGGCTGTCTCCGCCAACGGCTCGCGTTGGATTATCTGATTGAGACGGTCGCCGACAAAAAACCCCGCGCCGGAGTGCTGACCCTCTTGCACCTCGGTCTTTATGAATTGCATTTCATGAAGAGCGCACCGCATGCCGCCGTGCATGAAACCGTCGAACTCGCAAAACACCACGTCAGCCCGGCCGAGGTGCGGTTCATCAACGCCATTCTGCGGAATGCCGACCCGACCGTGTTGGAGCGGGCGGAGCCGTGGATCCGTCTGTCGCATCCACGCTGGCTGTACGACCGGCACGGCACCGCGTGGTGCGAGTGGAACAACACCCCGCCGCCCGTGTATGCGCGCGGCGACCAAGCGTGGCCCGGTGTGCTCGAACCGACGGCTTTTCATCCGCTCTGTTACCGGGTGGTGGACGCGCCGGCGTTCTTCGCGGCACCGGGCAAGTATTATGTGCAAGACCCCTCCACCCTGCTGGCGGTTGACCTGCTCGATCCGCAACCGGGCGAAGCCATCCTCGACCTGTGCGCCGCGCCGGGCGGCAAGGCGACTTACATCGCTCAGAAAATGCAAAATCTGGGGCAAATCATCGCGGCCGATTCGTCGAACGTCCGCCTCGCCAAAGTCACGGAGAATTGCCGGCGGTTGGGCGTGACGATTGTTGCCACGTTGGCGTGCGCCAATGGCCGGTGTCTGCGCGGCCGGCAGTTTGACCGGGTGTTGGTGGACGCGCCGTGCTCGAATACTGGCGTGATTCGCCGCCGGGTGGATTTGCGCTGGCGGATCCGGGAGGAAGAATTGCGCCGGTTGGCGGACGTGCAGAAAAAACTGCTCGCGGTTGCGCGCGAACTGGTCAAGCCGGGCGGCGTGGTGGTGTACAGCACGTGCAGTTTGGAGCCGGAAGAAAACGAACAGGTCGTGGCGCAAGCGCCGGGATTCGTCATCGAGGAGCAACGCGCTTCCCGACCGCCGTCTGACAACATGGACGGCGCGTTTGTCTGTAAAATGCGCGCGGCGTGACGAGTGACCGTCACGCCGCGTGTCTGCCTGGCAACTCCGGATTATTCGACGGGCGGAGCCTTCGGGGCTTTCTTCTCGCCCTTGTCGCCGCGCGGACCTTTTTCGCCCATGCGTTCGCGGGCTTTTTGCAGGCCCTCGTCGAGCTTCGCCTTTTGTTCATCGGTCAAGCTTGCGCGGAACTGCTCGACATAACCTTTGCGCGCTTCCATGACCGGCTTCCGCTGTTCCATCAATTTCTTGCCCGCGTCTTTGTCGCCGGACTCGCGGGCCTTGCGCATTTCAGCGTGGAAGTTCGGATTCGCTTTGTCCCAAGCTTCCGCATCCTTCTTGAACGCCGCGGTGAGTTCAGCGAGCTTGGTTTTCTGCGCATCGGACAGACTCAAATTATCCACCACGCGCAGCGGCAACAGGTGCTCCTGCAGTACCCGCGGGCCGCGCGGGCCATCGCCCTTGTTGCCTTTGGGTTTACCGGCGCCGTCACCTTCGGCAAAGGCGAGGGAGGTGCTGAGGCCAACGAGTGCGATGGCCGTGAGTGTTTTAACGAGCTTCATGGGTTCTCCTGGGGGCTGGTTGGTTTGGGTTCGCGATTCTCGCCGGCGCGCGACTTGAGGCCCCGCGGCGGCTCTTCGCCGGGATGTTCCCGGCGCCATTTTTCTTCAAACTCTTGCCGGCGTTGGCGGAACTGTTCGCGGGCATGCTCACGTTCTTCGGGGGACATCGACTCCCACCGCTTCGCGTTTTCCCGGAGCCGTTGCCGTTCTTCGGGCGGCATCTCCACGAACCGCCGGATGCGTTCATGGATGAAGCGGCGTTCCTCCGGCGGCATCTTCGTCAGGGCGGTGTGAAACCGCAGCGCCTGAATCTTGGCCTCCGCCGGCAACTTGTTCCACGCGTCGTTGGCGCGCTGTTCCAGTTGCGCTTTTTGTTCGTCGGACAACGGCGGGCGTTTTGCCGGTGGTTCTTGGGCGGTGACGCCAGCCGTAATCAAACCGGCGGCCAGCAGGGTTCGCGTCAATTTTTTCATAACTGGTTATTGACCTCCAATTGATCAAGGGCGGCAATCACATCGTAATCTTCGAGGTAATCTTGATGAGCCGCAGCGTAAAACTCGGCTGCCTGCCGGGACTCGGCGCGGTGCCGGAGGACCAGTCCGCCGACGGCCAGCGCGATCACGCAACTCAGCGCCGTCGCCCAGCGAAACACCGGCAACTGCCAGAACCGCCGCGCCGGTTTCTCATGCAACCGGCGCAGGGTGCGTTGGGCGAAGCCGAACGACGGTTCGACGCCGCGGTGCCGCCCCAGCAACTCCCAGGCGGCCCGGGCGTCTTGGTCTTCGAATTCATCGCGGTTCATGCTCACTTCAACACCAGCCTTTCCGAAAAGTTGCGCTCAATAACAGCCGCGCAGTTTTTCCTTCAATGTTTCGCGCGCTCGATGCAGCAAGGATTTCACCGCCGGCACCGTACTATCGAGCACCGTGGCAATTTCTTCATACGGCAAGCCTTCAAACCGGCAGAGAATGACCGCCGTGCGCTGCGCCTCCGGCAACTCCTGGATGGCGGCCTGGATTTTTTCCTGCAATTCTCGTTCAACAACTTCCTGGGCCGGGTCCGCCGTCCGCGCATCAGCGAATTGCTTTTCGCTCTCCTCGGTTTCCGTCAACTCATCAAGTGATTGCAACGCATGCCGCGACCGGCGCCGGTATTCGTTGCGAATGGTGTTATGGGTGATGGTGAAAAGCCACGTCGTGAACTTGGCCGTCGCTTGATACCGGCCGGCCGAGCGAAAGACCTGCAGGAAGACGCGCTGCGCGAGGTCTTCGGCTTCCCACGCGTCGCCGATGCTCCGGTAGATCATGTTGATGACGGGGCGCTGGTACCGTTCGATCAATTCCCGGAATGCGTCCTCATCGCCCTCTTTGACGCGGGTCATGAGGGCGAGATCGGTGTCGTTGGAGGCCATCGCTTGCAAGCGTATCTGAACCACTCCAACACCGCAACGCCAGCAAGGTTGCGCGGATTACCACTTCACTTTGACCGCGCGCTTCTGACCGAACTTGTCCACGTAAAAGACTTCGCCGGTAGCTTTGCCGTACTCGTGGAGTTCCTTGGTGATTTTCACGTCGAAACAACAATACTCCGCGATTTCCACGATCTTGCCCTCTTTCCACCAGCGCAATGCCGCCATGCCGTCGGCAACTTTAGGCGCGTTAAGCGTGGGCACGGCGCAGGACTCCAGCGACACCCGGTGACCGAGCTTCGCTTCGAGGTCTTTCATCAGGTCGAGAGTCGGCACCTCGTGAAAATCAAACAGCGTGTAATGCGTCAGCACATCGTAGTCGAAGTTGATGATGTTGAAGCCGACAACCAAATCCGCCCGGCGCAATTGCTTGATCAAATCCTCGACCTGCGCCTCGGGATAAATGTGATACTGCCCCGTACCGGTGCTGAACGTGACGCCGACTGACATCAGCATGTCGGGTTTGTTGTTCCAGCCGCCGACTTCCGCCGCGCTCTTTTGCGTTTCCAGATCGAAGTAAACGATGTTCTGCATGTCACAGCGCAATTTGCGGCAAACCCAAGGTTCGCATTGTGTGCAAGCCCGCACGCGCGTCCAGCAGCGACGGCAGCGAATTCACCAGCAAGGCCGGCGTGGCCAGATCGCCGGGCGTGCCCCCGTCGAGCACCAGCTTCAACGGCGGATTGCCGACAATGACGATCTCGTCGCGCGGATTCGCAGCGCCGGCATACATCTGCAATTCCAGCCGCAACACTTCCTTGCCATTCCATAATCCCGTCGCCACCTGTTTGACTCCCGCCACACTACCGGGTTGCGCGGTGAAATACGGGGTCTTGATCCGCTTGTCGGCAATGACCGGCGCGATGGATTCATCCACTTCCGCCAGGTTCCAGCCTAGTGCGTCAGCGAGAAAAACGAGCGATTCAGAAAGGCCGACATGCCGGATTTTCTGGTCTTTCGCGAGTTGCTGAAATTCAGCCTCACTGATACCCACCCCAACCTTGCGCTGCAACGCCTCGCGCCGCGTCGCCGCGTCCACGACACGCAACACGCGGACAGCCTCCAGATTTTGACACGCCGCCGTCAACGCCAGCGCCAGTGTATCCATCACAAAACCGGGATTCACGCCGGTGCCGACAACTGCGCAGCTTTTCTTGATGCACAAGTCATCAAGTTCGCCGGCCAACTGCGCATTCCGGTAGCGCGGGAACATCGCCTCCTCGCACGACGTGACGCAGTGCAGGCCGGCCCGCACGATCTCGACGAGCTGCGGATAGACAGTCACAAAACTCGACGATGTGCAGTGAATCACCACATCGGCCTGCGCCTGCGCGAACAACACCACCGGCTTGTCAGTGATCTTGACGCCGAGTTGCCGGCCAACGCCGAGGACGGAGCCGAGGTCCTGGCCGACGTATTGCGGATTGAGATCCACCGCGCCGACCAGCTGCATGTTGCTTTTTTTGAGGACGAGTTCCGCTGCCGCGCGACCGATCGCGCCCAGCCCGTAGGCAATTACCCGAATTGGTTTGCTCATGCCGGCAGCGTAGGCAAACCGCCGACCGGAATCAATAGCCGCTATTCTTGCCCGACCAAACACAGGCGTGGGCGTTGGCCGATGACCTTGAAGTCGGGCCGGCAAAAGCTCCATTCCACGTTGGCATACGTCTTCCCGTTGAACTCCGGCCGGAGCAGCAAACTCACCGCCGGGCGGCCGGCTTGGAGCGCTTCGCGCACTGCCTCCGTCACATCCCATTTCAAAACGTGGCGGGCGGTGACCGTTTCGAGGGGCCGCGCCATGTCGAGGTACTTGCCGCCGGTAGCCAGTTCGCCCGGCGCCCACGGTTTACCGGGGGCGGCTTCGGCATATGTGGCGGTAGTCACCTCCCAATCATCACGAATCGCGCTGCACGTCACATCCAAAGACGGCGCGCTCGAAATCCGCATCGAGGAAAGCAAACTCGGGTCGGTGGTCAATTCCAACGTTGCCCGTTCCAATTTTTTCAATTGCGGCAGCCTCGCGAACCTCAGCAGGATATGGGTGTTTTTATTGGACGACCGGAGATACACCTGCAACTTGAGCTTCTGGGCCACCGGCTTGCCCGGTTCCTCGGCATCCACCATGCACCCCTGCGCGCCATCGTACGCCGGCTCGCCCGCCGCCCCCGCCGGCCCGTTGCGGAGCACGATGCGGGTCCACGGCGCCGCGATGGCTTCGGCCCAGTTTGAAATGGCCGACCACTCCCCGTTCGTGGTCGCGGATTTCACGCCCAGCGACCAGACTTGCCCATCGATCGGGAGAGTAGCGTGAGCGGTCTGCAGCGCGCCTTCGGCAACAGCGTAATCCCCCGCCACCGCCGGCAACCCGCTCCAGTCTGATTCCCGGCGCTGGTCAGCCGTGCCGCTCCGCAATTCGTACCGGCTCGCGCCTTTGGGCCGGGTCCATTGAACTTCGAAGCGGTCTTTATCCACTGCACGGACGGTGAGATTCGTGACGGCTACCGGCGCACTGGCCGCGATCCCCTTGAAGAAAAACGTGAAGCCGCTGGCAAAATCAATCAGATCCACAATCCCGTCACCATCGGCGTCCGCCATGGTAAAGTTGCGGTCCGCCAGGCCGTAGGCCACCGGCAATCCATCGCCCACCAGCCCGGTGTACTTGAACTTCAAATCCGTTTTGGGATCCGGGCCGATATTCTCGTAAAAACGCAGGCTCGCGAAGTTGGCGGCATCTTCCACGACGAGATCATACCGGCTGCCGTCGCCGTGCCGGTCGAGCACGGCCAGGTCACATTGGGGGCTGAACATATTCCGGCCCGCCGGCAACCGCAGCGGGGCGCCGCTCTCGTCGCCCAACGGCCGATAATCCACAAATTTCGGATCGTCATTGGTGCCGCGGTTCAGATACAGCCGGTACTCCTTGTCGTAAGGGGAGACATTGCGCTCGTTCATCACGCCGAGAACCAGATCGAATTTGCCATCGCGGTCCCAATCCACAAAGACCGGCGTGCTGCGGTTCATCTCGCTCAGCATTTTGTCGGCCACCACCGTCCAGTTCGTCGCGTCCGCCGAGACTTCGACTTTGTAATGGAACCAGACCTGGCCGATCTCGGGGTCATGCCGGACACGTTTGCCCTGCCAACTCAACCCCCACATCTCCGTGTACCAACCCGTCTGCCGGTCGGCCAACTGGAAGCGAATCTTCTCGAGTTGGACCGGCTGCGGCAACTCCACCACGGCCGGGCCGCCATGGAAACCAAATGAAGTGAAACTCGGGGCCGTGTCATTGATCGCGTTGCCGGGGGTGAGCATCGCTTGTGGAGTCCGGGTGAAGGCGGGATTTAATTTCACACGCGCCCCTTGCTCGAGCGTGGCCACGTTCTTGCCGCCGACCAACGCCTCGAAGTTCACGATATGCAACAACCCATCCCGGGTGATCCCCATCCCGCCGGGATCGTTGCTGATGCGGATGAAGCGGACTTTGTCCGCCGTCTTCACCGGGATATCCTGCCAGCCCTGACACCGGTTACGGTTCGGGTTTGGCAGGTTCAACGGGATGCGTTCCTGAAACGTCAGTCCATCCGCCGCCAGTTTGCGAAAGAGATACAGCCGGCCCGCCGCGCTGATGACGAGCCGCTTGCCACCAGTGCTCTCCGGTGGCACCGCCGCGACCCGCGAACCAAACAAATCATTTTGCCGGTCTTCAAACGGCCATTCATGCGGGACCAGCATCGGATCGCCCTGATAGTTGAAGTGGCCGACAAACTCGTATTTCAATTCACCCGGCCGGGTGGCCACGTTCCGCAGCAACCCCGTGCGCCGGTACGCCCATTGACAATGCGCGTCATATTCCCCGTGCGTCAACAAATCACGCGAGCCGGGCGCAAACCAGTCGGTGACCACGGGCTTCGACCCATTGAAAATCTGGCCAGTCAAAGGCCGTGCCGGTGCAAAGCCTTTGGCCTCCTTCTGGTACCACCGCAGACTGGAACTCGGGTCAAGGACGAACAAATCTTGCCCCCCCACGCCCCGGTAATCCGCCAGCCGCGCCTGAACGCCCGCCGGGATGGGTTTGCCGGCTCCATCCACTACCGGCTGCGCGGGTTCGACCCGCGCCACACCGCGCCCCTTGAACCAAACGACATGCGGATTTGTCGGCCAATCCACCCGGAACGCGTTGCAGCGGTAAAATGTCTCGGTGCTGACGATGTCCAGCATGCCATCGCCATCCAAATCCACCACGACTGGATTCGGCGCGGCGAGGGATTGCCCGGCCGCCGTGGTGATCTCAACGCCGGTATCAAACCACGGTTTCTCGCGCGTCCCGAGATTCTTGTAGAAATACAACTCGCGCGCCGGGGCGACGTCGAGTTTCTCCAGCCAGGTTGGCCGCTCGGTGACGCTCGAAGGTAACAGCGGTAAATCCCGCGTGGCCAGCCCAACGCCCGGCGCCTCGCCCTTGAACCGGCAAACGATCAAATCCATCAATCCATCCTTGTCCCAATCGGCCACTGTCGCGGTCAGCACCTGGCGCGGGAACACACCTTTCCCCCAGTACATACTTTCCGGCGTCACCGTGATGCGGGCGTTGTCTTTGAGCATCTGCGGACTACCGGGGAAGTACGGGGCTTTACCGGCGAGATTCCAGTGGTTCGGTCCGAGCCGCGTGCCGGTGTTGTACGCCATGCGGAACTGGCCATCGTAATAAATGATGTCCCATAAGCCGTCCCCATTGAGATCGCCGAGAATTTGCGCCTGCGTGTTGAACAATCCAAATGGCACGGTTTCCGTGATGTTCAACGGATACCACAACGCCTGCCGGAGTAACGGCTCGGTCCGCGTCCCGTAATTCAGATGAATGGCGGCTGTGAACATCGAGCCGGCAAAACAGTAGAAATCCAAAATCCCGTCCGCGTTCCAATCCACAAAATCGAAGCCGGTACTCGTGGCGAAATGCGAACCGCGCAGGCGTTCGCCGTGCGCCAGGATGCGGGGGGGCGCGGCGTGCAAACAAGTGGCGCTCAAGAGGAGCAGGACGAGACAGCGGTGGGTGTTCATTCTTACTTTCCAATCAGACACAGGCGCGGGCGTTGGTTGACGTTCTGGAAGTTCGGGCGCACGAAACTCCATTCCTCGGCGGCAGAATAGGGGCCGTTGTGCTCGCCACGCACCAGCAGGCTCACCGATCTGCGGCCGGCTTGAATCGCGGCGCGCACTGCGGCGGTGACATCCCACCGCACCACTTGCCGCGCGGTGACCGGGGTGAGCGGACGGACCAGATCCTGAAACTTGCCGCCGGCCGCCAATTCGCCGGCCGCCCACGGCTTGCCGGGTGCGGCTTCGGCAAATGTCACTTTGTCCACGTCCCAATCGTCGCGAATCGCGCTGCAGGTCAGATCCACTTGTGCCGGCGCCAGCAGTCGCAGCGAGGACAACAACTGCGGATCAGTGGTCAGTTCGAGAGTGGCCCGCTCCAGTTGAGACAAGCGGGGCAGGTCGGCGAAGCGCAGCAGGATCATGGTGTTCTTGTTGCTGGTCCGCATGTACACCTGCAGCTTGCCCCGCCCGACGGCCGGCTGCTGGGTGGGCGTTTCGGCGTCAATCATGACCGCGTGCGCCCCGGTGTAATCCAACTCGCCCGGCGCGCCGGCGGGCCCGTTGCGCAACACGACGCGGGTCCACGGCGCGGCGATGGCTTCCGCCCAATTGGAACGGGCGGAGAACTCGCCCTTCGCGGTTTGCGATTTCACACCCACCGACCACACCTGACCATCGGCCGGGAGAGGCAGACGCGCGGTTTGTGTTGCACCTTCCGCGGCGGTGTATTCGCCGGTGACGGCGGGCAACCCGCTCCAGTCCCATTCGCGGAATGCGGCAGCCAGTGCCCGGCGCAGTTCATACCGGGTCGCGCCTTTTGGGCGGGTCCATTGCACTGTGACCGTCGCTTTGTCCACCGCGCTGACGCGCAAGTCAGCGACGACCGCGGGCGCGCCGGCCGCAATGCCCTTGAAAAACCAGATGCACCCGGTGAAGTGCAACAAATCCGTCACGCCGTCACCATCAATGTCGGCCATGGTGAACGCCAGTCGCGGGGCGGTGTACGAGATTGGCAGTCCGTCGCCGAGGAGTTTGGTGAATTTGAACCGTGGTTCTTTCTGCGGATCGGCAGATACATTTTCGTAGAAGCGCAAGCCGTTGAAGTTGCCGACGTCCTCGACCACCAAATCGTACACGCTGCCGTCGCCACGCCGGTCAATCACCGCCAGATCCGAGTGTGTGGTGGCGAGCCGGTCGGCCCGCCGCAGCCGAATGGGCTGGCCGTTCTCGTCGCACAACGACCGGTACTCGGTGAATTTGGGATCATCGTTGGTGCCCTGATTCAGGTAGAGCCGGTATTCGGTGTCAGCCGCCGTGATGCCCTCCTCGTTCAGCACGCCGAGCACGAGGTCAAGTTTGCCGTCCTGATTCCAGTCCACAAAAACCGGGGTGCTGCGGTTCATCTCGCTCTTCAGCCGGTCGGTGACGACCGTCCAGTTCTGTCCGTCGGCGGAGACCTCGACCTTGTAATGGAACCAGACTTCACCAATTTCGGGGCTTTGGCGCACGCGTTTTCCCTGCCAGCTCAACCCCCACTGCGCGGTGTACCAACCCGGCTCGCGGTCGGCCAACCGGAACCGAATCTTCTCCAAGGTCACCGGCTCTTTTAGCGTCACCACCGCCGGGCCGTGGGCTCGCCCAAACGAGGTGAACGTCGGCGCGGTGTCGTTGATCTGGTTACCGGGGGTGATCATCGCGGTGGGCAGTTTGCACACGGCAGGACTGGCCTTGACCGTCGCGCCCTGGTCGACCGTGGCGACGTTTTTTCCACCCGCCAGCGCCTCAAAATTCACAATGTGCAACAAGCCATCCCGCGCCAGCCCCAAGCCGCCCAGATTGTTGCTGAGCCGGATGTGCCGCACTTTCTCCGTCACGTTGACCGGAATGTCCTGCCAGCCCTGCTGCCGATTGCGGCCGGGGTTGGGAATGTTCAGCGGCACGCGTTCCTGAAACGTCAACCCATCCGCCGCCAAGTTGCGGAACATCCACAACCGACCGCCCACGCTCATCACGATGCGTTGGCGGCCGGTGCTGTCGGGTGGCAGCACGGCGATCTTCGACCCAAATAATTCATTCTGCCAATCCTGAAACGGGTACTGATGCGGGATCATCATCGGGTCGCCCAAATACGTGAAGTTGCCGGCAAACTCGTACCGCAACTCGCCGGGGTGCGTCGCGACATTGCGATACAACGCCGTCCGGCGGTAACCCCACTGGCAATGGACATCGGTTTCGCCGTGCAGGAGCAAATCGCGCGAGCCGGGCGCGGTCCAGTCAGTCACCACCGGCTGATACATCATGCCAAACCGGGCGAAGTCGCTGCCGTTCACCACGCGCGGGGCCGCGAATCCTTTGGCCTCCTTCTGGTACCACCGCAACCCGCTGGCCGGCTCGAGCACGAACAAATCCGGCGCGCCCACACCCCGGTAATCCACCAACCGCGCCTGCGTGCCGGCCGGGATCGGTTTGCCGGCGGCATCCACCACCGCCCGCGCCGGTTCGACTCGGGCCACGCCGCGGCCTTTGAACCACATGACGTGCGGATTCGTCGGCCAATCGACCCGGTATGCATTGCACCGGTAGGTCGTCTCAGTGCTGGCAATATCCAGCAGGCCGTCGCCATCCAGGTCCACCACGACCGGATTCGGCGCGGCGATGGATTGGCCGTCACCCGTGGTGATCTCGACGCCGGTGTCGAACCACGGTTTCTCTTTCGTGCCCATGTTTTTGTAGAACACCAACTCGCGCGCGGGAGCTGCGTCGAGTTTCTCCAGCCAAGTTGGGCGCGCAGTGACGCTGGCGGGCAACAACGGCAGATCCCGTGATGGTGGCCCCACGCCCGGCGCTTCCTCCTTGAACCGGCATACAATGAGATCCAACAACCCATCCCTGTCCCAGTCCGCCAGCGTGGCCGTCAGGACTTGCCGGGGGAACACGCCCTTGCCGAAATACATGCTTTCCGGCGCGACAGTGATGCGGGTGTTCTCCTTGATGAACTGCGGACTCCCGGGGAAGTACGGCGCTTTACCGGCGAGATTCCAATGATTCGGCCCGTGGCGCGTGCCGGTGTTATACGCCATCCGAAACTGGCCGTCGTAATAGACGATGTCCCACAAGCCGTCGCTGTTGAGATCGCCGAGGATGTGGGCCTGCGTGAAATACAAGCCGTAGGGCACCGTTTCCGTGACGTTCAACGTGTACCAGAGTGAGAATCCCAGCCGCGGTTCCGTCTTCGTGCCAGCATTCAGGTGCACGGCCACATTGATCATCGAGCCGTGCGGCATATACAAATCCAGCACGCCGTCGTGATTCCAGTCCACGAAATCAAACGCCGCATCCGCGTACAACTGTGGGCCGGCCAGCCGTTCGCCCTGCGGCATGATCCGCAGTGTCGCCGCGCCAGTGTGCGCCATTCCCGCCGCGATCCACAGCAACAACCAGCGTGCTAATATCATACTCGTACGTTACCGGATAATTCGCGTGCATTCAGCATGATTCGTGGCTAAAAAAAACGCCCTATGAGCTTGCTGATTACCGGGTCCATCGCCCTTGATACTGTCAAAACTCCCCTCGAAGAACACACTGACCAACTCGGCGGTTCGGCGAGTTACGCCGCCATCGCGGCGAGCTTTTTCACACCGGTTAACCTCGTCGGCATCGTCGGCAACGATTTTCCGAAGCCCTATCTCAACCTCTACCGGAAACACGGCGTCAACCTCGATGGCCTCCAAATCGCCACAGGCAAAACATTCCGGTGGTCCGGCGAATACGAATGGGACATGAACAACCGGAAGACGCTCTCGGTGAACCTCAACGTCTTCGAAACCTTCCAACCGACGTTGCCGGCGCATTACCGGCAGACGCCGTTTATTTTTCTGGCGAACATCTCGCCGCAGTTGCAGCTCCATGTTCTCTCGCAAGTGAAGAAACCGAAGTTCATCGTCGCGGACACGATGGATTTGTGGATCAACATCGCGAAAGTGCCGCTGCTCGCCTTGCTCAAGAAGATTGACTGCCTCATTCTCAACGAAAGCGAAGCGCGCGAGTTGATGAAGGAAACCAGCCTGATCAAAGCCGGCAAAGCGTTGTTGAAACGCGGACCGAAATTTGTCTGCATCAAAAAAGGCGAACACGGCTGTCTGTTGTTCGGCAAGGATCTGTTTTTCAGCGCGCCGGCTTTCCCACTCGAAGACATTCACGATCCAACCGGCGCGGGCGATTGTTTTGCCGGCGCGTTTGCCGGCTACCTCGCCAAAGCCGGCAAGGTCAATCACCAGACGTTGCGGAAAGCCGTCATTGCCGGCAGCGTCATCGCCAGTTTCAACGTCGAAAGTTTCAGCCTCAACCGGCTCAAGACGATCAAACCGAAAGACATTCGCGCGCGCTACAAGAGCTTCCGGCAGATGAGCCACTTTGATGTGGCGTAAGCGAGTTTACGGGAACAGGCCGCGGAGTTTTTTGGCTTCGGCGATTTTGTTGATACCGAGCGCCAACGCGGCGTCGCGCATGTAGAGGTTGTGCTTCTTGGCGAAGTGCGTGACCTGGTGGTACGCCGTCTCCAACTGCCGGTAGAGCTTGTCGTTCACTTCGGCCTCCGACCAGAAGAAACTCTGCAAGTCCTGCACCCATTCAAAATAGCTGACAATCACGCCGCCGGCATTGCAGAGGACATCCGGGATCACGAATACATCCGCGCGTTGCCGGAGGATGTCGTCGGCTTCGACGGTGGTGGGGCCGTTGGCGGCCTCCGCCAAAATCCGGCAGTGGAGTTTCCCGACATTCTGGGCGGTGATCTGCCGTTCCAGCGCGGCCGGAATCAGGACATCGCATTCGAGTTCGAGCAGTTGCTCGTTCGTAATCCGGTCGCCCATGCCGCGCAACTCGCCGAGGTGTTTGTGTTTTTCGACATAGTCAATCAACGCATTCACATCGAGGCCCTGCGGATTGTAAATCCCGCCGGTATAATCGCTGACAGCGATCACTTTCGCGCCAAACCGGTGCAACTGTTGGGCGGCAACCGAGCCGACGTTTCCAAATCCTTGAATGGCGATCCGCGAACCCTCGGACGCCATGTTCAGATTTTCCAACGTGCGGTTGACGAGATAAGCGACGCCGCGACCGGTGGCTTCGCGTCGCCCGGCGGAGCCGCCGAGCGCCACTGGTTTGCCGGTCACGATCTGCGGCACCGGATTGCCGACGTGCATCGAATAGGTGTCCATCATCCACGCCATCGTCTGCTCATTCGTACCGAGATCCGGCGCCATCACATCGATATGCGGCCCGATGAACGGAATCATTTCCTGCGTGAACCGGCGCGTCATGCGTTCGAGTTCGGGGATGCTCATTTTCCGCGGGTCACACGTGACGCCGCCTTTCGCGCCGCCGTAAGGCAGGCCGGACAACGCGCATTTCCAGCTCATCCACATCGCCAGCGCCGCGACTTCCCCGAGCGTCACGGCGGGGTGATAGCGGAGCCCGCCTTTGGTGGGGCCAACCGACAAATGATGTTGCACCCGGTAACCTGCAAACATCGCGGTCTGACCATCATCCATGCGGACCGGGATGCTGACAATAAACGCGCGCCGCGGGAACTTGGTGCGCACGCGTTCGCCTTGGGGAATGCTCAGATAATCCGCGACCCGGTCGTATTGCTGACACGCCATGACAAACGCGGGGGACTGCATAAATTCATCAAGCATAAAAGTCTCCTCTGACAATGAGGCGCAACGCGCGCGGTTTCAGTGAGAAGGTCACCGGGACATCCCCGGCATCTTCGCCATCCAACTCGAAGGGCGTGCCGGCGACGGACCGGCAGGTTAATTCGGCGGTCTGAAAATAACGCACCCCGCGCAAGCCGGGATGCTTCCCGAACAATATCGCTGGGCCATACCGGCCGAGATTCATGAGGTTCAGTTTATCCAAGACACAAACATCAAGCAACCCGTCATCCAGTTTGGCCGCAGGGAACAATGGGAACCGGCCGCCGTAGAACCGCCCGTTGCCAATGAAAATGGCGGCCCCGGTGTGGTTGCCGGCACTGACTGGCGGGTTGTCGCCGGTCAGGGTTTTCAGACCGGCCCAGACGTAGGCCAATGGTCCGATGCGTTTCTTGAGTTGCCAACTGGCGGCCCGCACTGCGCGGGCATCAAAGCCAACGCCGGCCAGTTGCACGAAGGCGCGGCGCTGGCCGGCAAATTCCGCGCAGCCAAGATCAACCAGGCGCGTCTGACCGGCTTCGATGACGCGCCAGGCGGACTCGATGTTGGCCGGTATGCCGAGTTCTTTGGCAAAGACGTTGACGGTACCGAGCGGGAGGATGCCGAGGGTGCCGCCGGTCAGGCCGTTGACGACTTCGTTGATGGTGCCGTCGCCGCCCGCGGCCACGACAATGTCGCGGGGATCAGCTTGGGCGGCCAGCCGCGTGGCGTCGCCGGTGCGCTCTGTCGGCGCGAGCGTGACGCAGGCGGATTGTTTGGCCTCGAGAAACCGGCGGAGCTGCTGGGATTTTTCGCCGCGGGCGGCCGGGTTGAAGATGACAAAAATTCTGGGCATACCGGGTGAACCGTGTGGTAAGTGTAGGGGACGGAGGATTGATATGAAAGCACTCAAAATACTCGTGGTGATTGCGATTGTTCTCGGACTGGTTTTGGCCGGGTTGGTGTTCATGGTGACCCGGTTCGTCGAGCAGCCGGAGTTCCGGCAACAGTTGGTGAGCCTGGCCAGCAAGGCCACCGGCACGCCGGTTGAAATCGCCGAATTGAAGGTTTCAATTTTCAGTGGGATCGAATTGCGGGGGGTGGCGATCGGCAATCCGCCGGGCTATGCCGGCAAATTTCTGACGGCACAGTCATTTGTGTTGCGGTACCGGCTCTGGCCGTTGTTGCGGAAGCGGATCGAGGTGAAAACGCTGGTGTTCGATTCGCCGGTGATCACGCTGGCCAAGAACGCGAAGGATGAGTGGAATTATGACAAAATCGGGGGCGCGACGGAGAAGGTGACGCCCACCGGCCCGACCGAAGCCCCCAGCGCGAGTACCGGCGGGTTGGATATTTCGGTGCAAAACATCGAGATGAAAAATGCCGCGGTCGTGATGGTGAAAGCGGACGGCAAGGAGCTGTTGCGGATTCAGGGCGCGTCGTTTGCCAGCGCGGTGCAGATGGCCGGCGGGCAGTTGTCGGGCACCGGCAACGCGCGGATCGAGTTGGTGAACGCGGCGAATTCGTTGTTCGTGCGGGAGATGGCGACGCCAGTCGCGCTCACGCCGACGGCCGTGACGCTGGCGCCGTTGACCGGCAAGCTGGCAGGTGGAGAAGTGACCGGGGACGCGGGGTTGTCATTGGCCGGGGACTCCCAGTACAAGGTGAATTTGCGGGTGAAGGACGCGGACATGGTGACGTTGATGAAGGAAGCCAGCGCGCCGGCGGTGTTCATGGGCGGGAAAATGCAGCTGACCGCTGCGTTGACCGGGACGGGCGGGCTGGAGACGATGGCCGGCTCCGGCAACATGGAGATTGTGGGGGGGCAACTGGTGAACATTCCGCTGCTGAATCTGCTGGCGACGTTGTTGCAGGTCCCGGCGTTGCAGAATTTGAAGTTCGATGAGTTCAGGATGGAGTTCACGATCGCGACGAACGTGATGTTGACGCCGGTCATCAGCATCAAGTCGCCGCAGGTGCAGATCACCGGGCAGGGGGCGGTGGGGTTGGCGGATTATGCGCTGAATCACACGTTCAAGCTGACACTGGCGGCGGCAGCGCTGGATCGCGCGCCGAAGGAAGTGCGGAATGTGTTCACGAAGTTGGAGAGCGGGCAGTATGCGATTGATTTCAAGGTGTGGGGGCCGTACGACGCGCCGAAGACGGATTTACAAACGCGCCTGGCGGTGGGCGTGGGTGAGCAATTGTTGGAGAAGGGCCTGAAGAAGTTGCTGAAGTAATATGCGTATCATTGCCGGCATCGCGAAGGGGATGGTGCTCGCCGTGCCGCGCGGGGCGGATACCCGCCCGACTTCGGACCGGGTGCGCGAGGCGATTTTTTCGAGTTTGGGCGCGCGGGTGGTGGACGCGGATGTGCTCGATCTGTATGCCGGCACGGGCGCGCTGGGCTTGGAGGCGGCGAGCCGGGGGGCGCGATCGGTGGTGTTGGTGGAACGGGCCCGGCAAGCTTTGGAGTGCATCGCAACGAATCTGGCCGGCTTCCGCAAGCAACGCGGGGAGTTGCCGGTGATTGAGGTGCAACGCGGGGAGGTAGGGCGGGTGATGGGGAGACTGGGCCGGCAATTCAATTTGGTTTTTGCCGATCCACCTTACGCCGAAGATCCCGCGCCGTTGCTGGCGGGACTGGTGGCACATGCCGTGTTGGCGCCGGCCGGCTGGCTGGTGTTGGAGACTGGCCGGCGGTCAGCTTTTCGTCTTGGCGAGCTTTGGCAGATTGAACGCGAGGCGGTTTACGGCGACACGGTTGTCCGCTTCCTGCGGGTTCTCCGGCAGGGTGGATAGTTCCTCGCTGAGCATTGTCGCCACGAGGGGCAGGGTGGCTTTGACTTTGCCGATGGCGTCGCGGGCTTTTTGGAGTTCGCCTTTCTGCATATGCGCCAGCGCCATCCAGACCCACGGGGTGGCGTCGTCTTTGCGGAGTTTGATGGCGCGCTGATAGTAGAGGATGGCTTCGTCCATGAAGCCCTTGGTGTGATAGATGCAGCCGAGTCCGTTGAGGGCGACGAGGAAATCGGGTTTGAGTTCGAGGGCTTTTTGGTAGGCGGTGATGGCTTCGTCGAGTTTGCTCTGGGCGGCGTATGCTTCGGCGAGGTTGACCCAGGTTTGGGCGTCGGGTTTGAGTTTGATGGCGTGGAGGCAGGCGGAGACGAGGTCGGCGTGCTTGGCCTCGTGCTTCAATTCCCGCATCAGTCGCGACCAAGCGAACATGTTGTTCGGGTGTTGAGTGGCGATTTCCCGGCAGAAAGTGATCCAATCCGTGGTGTCTTTGGCTTTCTCCAGTTCCATATCGAGGTTCGACCAAGCGCGTTCGCAGCCGGGATGGCGGCGGACGATTTCACGGGCGAACTCTTGCGCTTCCGCCGTGGTGACGGTGCCTTCGCTGACCAGTCGGAGAAATTTCCAGCCTTGCTGGCCGGCGGGTTGCCGGCGGATGAAATCGCGACAAAATTTGAGAAATCCCGGCGAATCCTGCTGTTCGACATGGTAGCCGTACAGTTTTGACCAGGCTTTCGCATCGTCCGGAGCGCGCTCGACGTTCTGTTGCGCCCGTTGAATCAACCAGTTGCCAAGGAATTTTGACATACATCCCCAGTTAAGCAGGATGCATGCACAGGCCGGGCTTTAGGAGCGGGCTTGGCCGGGGGCAACGAGGGGGGTCTGGCGAATCCGGATGGTAACGTTCTTGCGCCCGGCTTCGTCGCCGGGGGCGCTGAGGGCTTCCACTTCGACGTCGCGGGCGAAATGTTCGAGAATGATGTTTCGTTCGGTCGCCCCAAAGGGGCCGATCTGGACATCATCACCCCACCGGCGAACGCGGCTGGCGGCCGCGCTGCATTGGTTGAGCAGGTCGTCGTTCTGTTTGTCCCGGTAACCTTCGCAGTCAATCGTGACGCGCGGCGCATTCGGGTCGTGTCGGAAGAGGATGCGATTGACGAGAAATTGGAGTTGGCTGAGGGTCTGGCCGTGTTTGCCAATCAGTCGGCCCGGCTCGGCAGTGGTGATGAGCAGCCGGGGGACGGTAGATTGGGCGTCGAATGTGACTTGGGCTTCATGCCCGAGACCGGCGAGGATTTGTTGGAGAACATCTTGCGGGTCACGGGGGGTGGTGGGACGGGCGGTAACAGGAGCGGAAGCGAGCGGCTGTTCCATAGGACTAGTGCATTCTTACTTGGGTTTCGCGGCCATGGGAGCAGTCCCGGCCTTTTGCTCTTTCCGCATCGACCACCATTGCTGGACGATGGACAGGAGCTGTTGGAAGGTCCAGTAGAGCGTCAAACCCGAAGCGGTGTTGTAGAAAAAGATGAGCATGATGAGCGGCATGAACATCATCATCTTCGCCTGTTGCGGGTCGCCGGTCTGCGGGGTTATTTTCTGCTGCCAGACCATCAAGCCGGTCATGATGATCGGCAGTGGATTCAGGCCAATGCCGGCCACCATGAAAATCGTATCCGGTTGGGCCAAATCTTTGATCCACAAAAACGGTACGCCGCGGGTGCCGATGTCGCTGATGAGCACTTTGTAGAACGCCATCAACACCGGCAATTGCACGAGCATCGGCAGACAGCCGGCAAACGGATTGATCTTGTGCTCTTTGTAGAGCTTCATCGTCTCTTGGTTGAGCCGTTGCGGGTCGTCCTTGTACTTCTCCTTCAGCTTGGCGACCTGCGGCTGGAATTTTTGCATCTGCTTCATCGAAGCCATGCTCTTGGCTTGGATCGGCCAAAAGACGATCTTCAACACCAGCGTCACCAAAATGATGGCAATGCCGTAGCTGGGAATGATCCCGTAGAAGAAACTCAAGCCGCGAAACAGCAACAACCCGAAGATGCCGGAGTAGAAGTCCAGCCACGAACCGTAATCCATCGCTTCTTCCTGATGCTTGCCGAGTGCGACCAGCCGGTCATAATCCTTTGGCCCGGCATAGTAAGTGAACGTTACCGCCGCCCCGTCGTAGGTGGGGGCGACCGGCACTTCCATCACCGCCGTCACGCCGTTGGTTTCAGCGCTCTTCGGATGGTCCGGCCACGCCGGCAAGCCAACCGCCCGGTAGGTGATACTGACCGCATTCGTGGGCGTGGAGATGATTTGCGCGAAATATTGGCTCTTCACCGCAATCCAGTGCGCTTGAATCAACTCGCGGTTTTCACCCGCCTGCGTCCGCTTCATGATCCGGCTCAGATGCCGGTCATTCCATTTCGGCCCCCCTTGCCAGTCGGCAATCAAATAATGCGCCACTTCCTTGTGCGTGGTCGGCGTGGCAATCCCGGTCGAGATGAACACATTGGACAAGCCGGCCCCATGGCCAAACTCAACCTTGCCGTCGAACAGATAATCCGCGCCGAGCGTAAGGGTTTTCTTCATGCCGGCGCCACGCATCACCACCGTGTTGGAATCCGGTTGCTCCAGCGTGAACACCTCATTGCTCGTGCCATTCACCACCAACGCCAGTCCGGCCAGGGTCGCGTTGCCGTGGCCATTGGCCTTGTGTTTGAGCAACTCGACGGACTTGATGCCCCCGCCCCAGCTCGTGAATTCGACGCGGACAAAATCATTGCGCAAGGTGAGCGTTTGCTCCGTGGGCCGTTCACTCGCCGCCACGGTGGGCGCGCTGGTCTCGACCGCGGGCGGCGCCTCGATCGGTTGGGCCGGATCCGCCACCACTGACGGCACCGCGTTGGTCACCACAACCGGCGCCGGCCGCTTCGGGACCGGCGGCCAGATTTTGTTGATGGCGAACTGGACGCCGAACAGCGCGAGCATGCAAATTAAAGCGACTTGAATGGTGCGTTTATCCATGATGACTCAGGGGACCGGATCGTAACCGCCGGCATGAAACGGCTGACACCGCGCCAACCGGCGCGCCGCCAGCCAGGAACCACGCACCACTCCATGCCGTTCCACGGCCTCACTGGCGTAATGCGAACAACTCGGATAGAACCGACAGCAACTCGAGACCAGGAACAAACTCCGCGCCGGCGCGAGCAGCCGGTACGCTTGGAGCAACAACAAAATAACGCGTTTTATCATGCGGCCCGCAGCAAACCGGCCGCCCGCGCGAGCTCGCGCCAACTGGCCGCGACTGCCTGCGCTGATTTTCCATTAATCCCGTGGCGGGCGATCATGACGATTTGCAAATGATCCTGGAGTTGATGTTGATTGAGCCGGTAAGCCTCGCGTAACAGTCGCCGCGCGCGATTGCGGGCGACCGCGTTCCCGATCTTGCGGCTGGTTACGAAGCCGGCGGCGCGAGGTTCAGCCGGTGCGGCGAGCACCACCGCCACGAAATGCGGGCCAACATACCGCTGGCCTTGATCGTAAACCCGGCGAAACTGGGCGCTGCGCCGGAGTCGTGAACGTTTCGGGAGTTGAGGGCGTGCATGCTCCACGCAGGGTGCGACTCGGTTAGACCGTCGTCAACTTCTTGCGCCCGCGGCGGCGGCGCCGCGCCAAAGTTGCCCGCCCCCGTTTGGTGCGCGTTTTATTCAAGAAGCCGACCCGGCGTTTACGGCGGCGTTTCGATGGTTGATACGTACGTTTCATTTCAATCTTCTTTCGTGAAAGGGCGGCATCTTAACAGCCTCGTAATCATTGTCAATGGCGACCGCCACGAACTTGGCATGCCGCGCGCTTAATCAGGATTCGCATGAGTTCGAAAGGGATTTTCTCAGGGATTGTCTTCATTGGCGCGGCGTTAACCATTGCCACCGCCGCAGATAAGCCGGTCAGCACCAGCCGCACTAACGCCGTCACACAGTTGCGAAATCAAGACAATGCTTTCGCATTGATGATGGAATCCTACCGGCAAATCCAGCTCTTGATGATCGAGTCCGATCTCGACAAACGGATCCAACTCGCCAAAACCATCGTCGAACCCAAAGAACGCGACCGCATCCTCGACCTCGCCCAACAGGAATACGACCAACGCATCGCCAAACTCCAGCAAACCCTCAAAAGCTTCGACGGCGCCTACGACACCACCCGCCAAGACCTCCAAAAGAAAACCGGCGGCGTCATTGTCACCAAAACCTCACCCGAAGATGCCCAAGAACAACTCCGCCGATTCCGTGTCTTCTCCCCCAAAGAGTTCCGCATGGAGAACCAGCCCCCCCACCTCATGCCGGCTGGCGCCCAGATGATGTACGGCGACAAACGCTACTGACCGCCCGCATACGTCCGCACAAACTGCTCATATACCGCAGCCGCTCTCGGCCCCGGCCGCCCCGGGCCAATCGGCTGACCGTCCACCGCGATCACCGGCACAGCTTCCGCCGTCGTGCTCGTCAGGAAAATCTCGTCCGCCGCCAGCAATTCCGCGCGTTTTACCGGGCGCTCCGTCGCGCCGGTCAGTTGGACAATCTTATCGCGTGTCACCCCGGCCAATAACTTCGGGCCGGCCGGCGGCGTAATCAATTTGCCCGCCACCACGATAAACAAGTTGCCGGCAGTCGCCTCGTGAACTGTCCCGTCCGCATCGCAAAAAAGCGCATCATCGGCCCCCGCCTGGCGGGCGGCATTGTAGGCGAGCACATTGACCAACAACGCCACACTCTTGATGTCGCAGCGGGCCCAGCGCTGATCCGGGACGGTGATGACCTTAACGCCGGTTTGCCGGAGCGGCGCGGAGCTTTCCAGTTGGCGCACCGTAATCACCAGGGTCGGTTGCGCGTGCGCCGGTAAGCCGCGATGCCGCCGGGCTTGGCCGCGGGAGATTTGCATATATAACAGCGCTTCCGGAAAACTCGCCCGCCGGACGGCTTCGTCAAGCAGCGTCTCCAATTGGGCGCTTGTGAAAGCCGGTTGTAATGCAATCGCTCTGAGGCTGCGGTCGAGACGCTGCAAATGTTCGCGCACGGCAAACAACTTGCCGTGATACGTGCGAAACACTTCATACACCGCGTCAGCGAACTGGAAGCCGCGATCCTCGACGTGGACCAGGGCTTGTTCGAGCGGCAGAAACTCTCCGTTGATGCAGGCAATCTCAGGCACGGCGCGGCACTATACCAAATCTGTCAACGCACTCGACCGCGCCGGCTTGACCTTTGGCGCGCAACCCATCAATTTGTCGGCCGCAAACCATGATTCGCTTGCTCCCATTATTAGTGATGTTGAGTTTGGTTGGGTCAGCCGGTGCCGGTGAAACGAATCTCGTCGCGCAGGGGTGGGCCGCGTACCGGCTCGGCGAGTTTGACCGGGCAACGCGTTTTTTTGAGTCGGCCGGCCCAACGGATGCGGCGGCGGTTTACGGGCTGGCAACGACTTGGGCATGGCGGCGGCCGAAGGAGGATCGCGGGCGCGCGGAGCAGTTGTACCACGAGGTGATTCGGCTCGCGCCGGCGAGTGAGTGGGCGGCATGGAGTTGGTTGGGGTTGGCGCGGCTGCAACATGTGGTGCCGGTGGGTCAGGAGCCGAACTATCCGAAAGTCAGAGCGGCGTATCAGGCGGTAATTGATCGGTTTCCCCGGCATCCCGCCAGCACGGAGGCGTTTTTACAGCAGCAGGCGACGCTGGTGGCAGCCTTGAACCCAAACGAGGCGCGAACGGCGTTGGCGGCTATGGAAAAGTTTTTGGCCGAGCAACCGCAGTCACCTTATGTGAGCGCGGTGTACTCGCTGCAGGCGGAATGTTTTCAGACGTTGGGGGAACCGGCGGCCCAGTTGGCGGCGAGTTTGCGGGCGTGGGAGACGACGGAGGTGGATCCGGAGAATCCGCGGTCGGATGCCGCCGGGACATATTGGAAGCTGGCGACGTTGGCGGAGTTTGAGGCGGGGGATTTTGCGACGGCACGGAAGTTTTACGGGAAGTTGATCGCGGAGTATCCGAAGGATCAACGGAAGTTTCCGGCGAAGCAGGCGTTGGCGCGGATGGCGGAGTTGGAAAGTCGGCTGCGCGCGGAGGGCGCGCCGCGATGATCAAGTGGCTGCGAAATTCGGCGGCGCTGCTGGTGGTGGCGGGGGCGTATGTCTGGGCGGTGATTGTGATTGGCAGCCACCGGGTCAAGGAATCACCGCCTGGGATGATCACGTTGCGGATCGGGCACTGGCAGTTGGAGAGCGGGGTGCGGGATGCGTTCAATGAATTGGCGGCGGAGTATCAGAAGCTGCATCCGAATGTGCGGGTCGTGCAGGACGCGATTCCGGAGTCCACGTACGGGCAGTGGGTGACAACGCAATTGATGGGCGGGACAGCGCCGGATTTGATGCAGGTGGGGCTGGGGTTGCCGGGGCCGGTGTGGTTGGGGTATTTCAAGCGTTACTTTGTGCCGCTTTCCAGCGTGGCCAATCAGCCGAATCCGTACAATGCCGGGACGGAGCTGGAAGGGGTGCCGTTGCGGCAGACGTACCGGGATGGGTTGCGGGCGGCGTATGTGCCGGAGATTCAGGAGTACATGAGCTTGTCGCTGGCACAGTTTGGGGTTCGCTTGATGTATAATCGGGATCTGTTGCAGAAGTTGACCGGGCGCGCGGAGGCCCCGACGGAGTTGCGGGAGTTTTTGGCGGTGTGCGCGCAGATCAAGGCGCACGGGCTCGCGCCAATTGCGGCATCGAAATATCATTTCTGGATGTGGCAGGGAAAGGTTTTCGATGTGTTGACGTACCCGGCGCTCCGGCAGGGCGACTTCAATCGGGACGGTTCGATGGGCAACGATGAAGTCTACGCGGCCTTTCAGGCGGGTTTGTTGAGCATGCAGTATCCGCCGTACCGGGCGAGCTTCCAATTAATGCGGGAGATCACGGATCATTTTCAAACGGGCTATACCGGGTTGACACGGGATGAGGCGGTGTTTTTGTTTGCCCAACAACGGGCGGTGTTTTTGGCGACAGGGACGTGGGATTTTCGGAGTTTGGAGACGCAGGCGAAAGGCGTATTCGAGGTGGGGATCACCGATTTCCCACGACCGGCGGCGACGGACCCGGTGTATGGGGAGTTTGTGGAGGGGCCAGCCTACGAAGCGGCGCAGTTCGTCGGGTTCCCGTTTGGGGTGACGCGAACGAGCCGGCATCCGGATGTGGCGGTGGATTTTCTGTTGTTTCTCGCCAGCCAAAAGCAGAACGAGCGGCTCAATCGAATCATCGGCTGGATTCCGGCGATCAATGGGGCGGCGATGGACCCGGCGTTGGCAAAGTTCGAGCCGCAACTCGAAGGGGTGTACGGCGCGATGCCGTTGCAGCTCGGGGGTGAAACGTCCATCAAGTGGATGCAACTCATGTCGCTGTATCAGATCAACCAGATTTCCTACGACGAGCTGGCCCGGCAATATGAGCCGTTTTACAAGGAACGCGGGTTGTTGGATTTTCAGGAGGCACGCCGGGATTGGCGGCGGGCGTTGGCCAACAACGAGCAATTCCTGGCCGGCATCCGCGCGGCGGCCTTGCTCGCGGACGCGGCCCGCACGCCGGGGGCATGGTTGAAGTACCGGACGTTGACGCTGCAATGGCAGTTGTTGCCGGAGATCGCGCAGGCGCGGCAACTGCGGTTGGTTGAGGAGGGGCCGGCCGGTGGCGCGGTCGCCCCGTATGAGTATACCGCCGCCGTCGTGGAAAAGATTCGCCACGAGGTGAACCGGTGACTCCGCAACGCGTGACCTGGCGCAAGCTGCGGCATCATTGGGAATTGTATTTGTTCGTGTTGCCGACGCTGATCTTGATTGGCTTGTTCCAGTATTACCCGGCGGCGAGCGGGATTTTTCACAGTTTTTTCCGGTGGAACGGCGCGGACATCGCCGAGTTTGTCGGGCTGGAGAATTACCGGGATTTGCTGGCGTCATCGGTGTTCTGGCGGTCGTTCAAGATGGCGTTTCTGCTCGGCGCGTGGAATGTGGTGAAGATGATTCCGGCGTTGCTGGTGGCGGTGTGTATTCATCGGTGTCGGAGCGAGCGGATGCAGTTTTTTTACCGGGCGATGTTTGTGGTGCCGATGGTGATTCCGGGGCTGGTGATCGTGTTGATCTGGCGGTCGTTTTTCTTCGAGGCGACGAGCGGGTTTTTGAATCAGATTTTATATTCGTCCGGATTGTTCGCTGTGTTGTGCCGGTTCGATCAGTGGTTTGGCTGGGGCGGGTTGTTCGTGGCCGGGCAGACGCCGGTGTGGTTGGGGGATCCGCAGTTGATTGTGGTGGCGTGCATCGTGTGGGGGTTCCCGTGGGTCGGGTCGTTCGCGGTGTTGACGCATCTGGCGAAGTTGCAGAGCATCAGCAAGGACGTGTACGAGGCGGCCGAGATTGACGGGGTGAATTGGTGGACGAAGTTCACGCGGATCGAGTTGCCGCTGATCATGGGGTCGATTTATCTGCTGCTGGTGTTTGTGATCATTGACACGATCAAAGATGCCGGGATGATTCTGGCGCTGGCTGGGATCGAAGGCGGGCCGGGGGGCAAGGCCACAGTGCCGGCATTGTTCATGTTGCGGAAGGCGTTCGTCGAGCAGGCCATGGGGTACGCGTGCGCGGTGGGCATCATCCTGACGGTGGTGGTGATGCTGTTGCAGAAGTTGAGCGCAGCGTTGTTTCAATGGAGTTGGCCGAAATGGTTGCGCTGGCCACAACTCAAGCCGGCGCGTGGTGCACGGCCGGTGCGGGAGCCACGGGTGATACCGCCGGTCTTGCGCCGGCTGGGCGCAGGAGTGTTGCGTTGCACGAAACATCTGACGATCTGGCTGGTGCTCGCGACGGCCTTGTTGCCGTTGTATCTGATGTTGGTGGTGAGCCTGAAGGACAACACCCAGTTCTACCAATCACCGGCCACGCTGACGCAGCCGATTCATTGGGCGAATTGGGCGTTCGCCTGGAAGTTGATCACGCCAACGCTGGCCAACAGTGTTTTCATCGCGACGAGTTCAACGGCCTTGACCCTGATTTTTGCCCTGGGCGCGGCGTACTTTTTCGCGCGGGCGCGAATGCCGTTATCGGGTTTCCTGTGGAACGCGCTGCTGATCCTGATGATGATGCCGGCGATTGCGAATCTGGTCCCGCTGTTCCGGTTGCTGGGCGATTTGAATTTATTGAACACGTTGAGCGCGCTGGTGTTGGTGGGGACGGCGGGCGGCCAGGTGTTCGCGGTGTTCGTGTTGCGGAATTTTGTGGCGGACATCCCGCAAGACTTGTTCGAGGCGGCGGAGATTGACGGCGCAAATCATTTCCAACAGATGTGGGTGGTGGTGCGCCCGCTGTCGGGGCCAATTCTCGGCACCGTCGGCGTCATGCACTTTTTGTCGGCGTGGAACGAGTTCGTGCTGCCGCTGATCATCATGCGTGATCAGGAGCGGTTGCCGGTGATGGTGCAGTTGCTCCGGTTATCCGGCGAGTACATCAAACTCTGGGGGCCGCTGATGGCCGGGTACGCGCTGGCCAGCCTGCCGATCATCATTCTCTTTATCTTCGCCATGAAACTCTTTATCCGCGGCCTCACCGAAGGCGCGGTGAAAGGCTGACCGATGACGACCTATCTGTCTGAATGCCGGCCCGGCGTGCAGCGTTGGCTGGATGCCGTTCGCGCGCCAAACACCGGCTGGGGCCGCTGGAAATACAATGCCCACATGCTCCGTCCGTACGGCCTGATCTCTTCCGGCATTGCCATTCTCATCCATAAACAAATCGGCGCGCTGGCCGACATTCCTCCGGCGCAACGCCAGGAAGCGATTGAGTTTTTCCAGTCCACCCAGGATCCGCAGGACGGTTATTTCAAAGACCCGCTCGTCCGCGAAACCGACCGGGTGCCGGACGCGATTCATTCGTGGGAAGATATTTGGGGACAGATGGGCGTGGCCGCCCGCGCCCTGGCCGCGCTCGGAGCGGCGCCGTTGTATCCACTACCGGCCACAAGTTTTGCCGATCTGCGCTCGCCCGGCATCCGCGCGGAAGTGTTGCGCTGGAATTGGGCGAATCCGTGGCACGTCGGCGAACGATTTTATCGGGCGGTGGCCGCCTTCCGTGGACCGGCGGGGGATCCGTTGGTGGAAAACTTTTTTCAAATCTACGAGACGGAAATTCACGACCCGGCGACCGGGATGCCGCTGCGGCGGGGGTGTCAGGATTCGTCGGTGGCGATGGCGGGACTGTTCAAGATGATGTGGGCGTATGAGCACGTCAACCGGCCCGTGCCGGCAGCGCGGGCCGCCGTGGATTTCACCCTGGGCCTGCAACATGCCGATGGCGAATTCGGTTTCCGCAACAACATGTGCATCAATTTTGACGCGCTCTGGGTTTTGTACCGGCTCGACCGGCAACTGGGCGGCGCGTACCGGCATGCCGACATTGTCGCCGCGGGGAACCGGCTGGCGGAGTTGTTAATGCAGACGTACCGAAAGGCGGATGGCGGATTCGCGTTTACCGGGACGACGTGTTGGACGGTGCATCACTCGATCCGGATTTCGGAAGCGTATCCCGAAGGCGATGTCGTCGGCACCAACATGGCGTTGGACTGCCTGATCTACGCGGATGAGTGGAATCACTCCGGCAACGACTCGTAGTTCTGCGGCGTGAAAATCTGGTATTCGTTATGAAACCACTCACGGGGAGTTTTTGGCTTGGGAACATGATTCGGAGCGCCCCCCCGCCTCTGAGTGATTAGTCCCGACAAAATGCCACTGGTGAAATAGCCTGTGTAGTGGCTTTTCGGAAAAGGTGGGGCTTCAGCCAAGACAATGACCTTCGCAGAAATATGCGGTACCACCACTTTCGTTTGCAGCCAACGCCAGTCGGGCAAGCTCATGAAAAACACAATCGCGCTCGCTTGCGAGTGTTGTTCCAGGATTTCCTTGAAGGCCACACTCGAACAACCCGGCACGCCCTCGCCCTGGTCCGGGGGGAGCATTTGGATCGTCAACGTAATGCCAGCGTGTTTTTTAAATTCAGCGCGAAAGGCGTCCCACACGAAACTCAACGAACTGCCTTGCTCTTGGTGAGCCGTGGTAATGACGGCGACGACCTCGCCGCGATTTTGCACGGCTTGCGCTGTTGTGTCGGCCAAGCCTTGCCCGCTCCCGACGAAGGAGTTGGTTTCAAATTTGTCGGAGATCGGCCGCAGCGTGCGCCAAATCGAAAGGCCACAAAGAACCACGATCAGAATGGTAATCACTACCGTGATGTTCTGCCGTGTCATCTGGGAGAAGTGGAGCGAACGCTAATAGTATTCTGGATCCCACGGCCATGGCGCGCCGGGGCGTTTATTGGTAAAAAAGGCGGCGCGTAATGACTGGCCATATTGGCCATCCGCCCAAAAGAGGGAGCCAGGGGTACTGTTTCCGGCGAGACCACTCGCCGCCCATTGCGCTCGATACTGAAAGAGGGTGAGTTTGCTCAGGCGTTCGACGCGGCCATCAACGAAAAGAATATTCGCGCCGAGGTTATGAAACACTGAGTTAATACGGGTGCAATCGGGCCGTTGCCAATAGATCGTGTTGCAACTGTTCGGGGCCGCATTCGTTGTGCACCAGTTGAAGCTTTCTTGGTAGAAAGACGTATATGCGCATTGGGTTGTCGGCAATTTCGTACCAAAGGCATTGAGTGTGTTCGTGGCCACCGGCATTTCGCCCATCAAGGCGACCGAACTGGGATTGCGGATTTCCGTGACCCGCGTCCGCCGATTCCAACAGAAATCGTCGCCGAGTACCCCGCCGCCACCGCCGTTGCAGTCGCCAGTGTTTGAAATCCCAATCGGAATAATCCCCGAGTTCAATCCATAGGACGTCGGTGGCATCCATGGCGTACTAGGGTTCGGTTGCACTGCCCAAATGTAATCCAACAGGGTCGGTGACTTCGGAAATGGCCACGGATTGGCAGGACATTGGAAGAGTTTCCGGAATGATTCGCTGTAAAACCCCGACAGATCGTTCTTGCTACCAATCGAGCCGGCTAGGTACGGCGCCAGCACGTAAATCCAAGTCCGTGAGCCATTCCAGCCAGTGTTGTTGGTCGTGCCCGCCGGAAAAATAACTATGGGACATGAATAGGGATATGCCCCATCGTGATCCGCTAAGAAGGCGCTCATCCCCGCGCCAATCTGCCGCTCGTTGCTGGCGCATTGCACAACTTTCGCGCGACTTCTGGCAGATTGGAGAGCCGGCAGCAGCAGGGCGGATAAAATGGCAATGATCGAGATGACCACCAAGAGTTCAACTAACGTAAACGCGGACTGTCGGCATGGGCGCGCAAGCATGGGATTACGGATTCCAATTCGTCAAATCATCGAGCGCTGATTTGGGATCGTGCCAGTTGATTCCCTGTGGCTGATAGGTTGTATAGGCCGTGGTGAAGATTGTATTTGTGCCCCAATACGTGAGGCGATCTGGTCCGTAGGAGAACAAATCATAAGTCGCCACATTGACCTGACCACCGAATGTGACTTTGTTGGTGACGATATACGTATTGACGGAGGCAACTGGCGGGCGATTGGTCATCCCAAACGCGGTGGTCGGCGAACAATAGTAATTGAACGGCCTGCCGTAGATGTCAAAAATATTGGTGCCGGTGCTGTAGGTAACATTCAGTTCACTGTGCAACTGCGCCGCGGGAAAAGTGAGGTAGCGCTTGCCGTGTTCGAAGAGTGCCCGGTACAAAATCGCATTGTTCGTTAACTCAGCACTATTGTCGGTCGAAATCCGTTGCGGCGTAGTGAGCGGATAATACCCCCAATCACTCTTGTAACTCTCCAACGCCGCTTCAATCGCCGCGATCTGCGATTTCGTGGTGGCAATCGCCACTTTCTTTTGCACATAGCCGGCCACGCCCAGCCCGATGGCTGCCAAGACAAGAACGACCAGTACTACCGCCAGCAACTCAATGAGGGTAAAGCCGCGCGAATTGGGCGACGACTGAGATAGCGGCAAGCGGGTGTGGGGCACCCCCAACTCAACGCCCGCGGCGCGCTCCAAACTTCTGAGCGACCATATCATCGGCAGGAAACTACACTATTTGTGAACAGAAATCCTTCACCATTCGGACAAAAATATATACAATGCGGACATTCATGCCGCCTCCGCGCTTAACCGCAGCGTACGTATTTTCCCGTGGCGAACGACTGCATCTTGCCCGCTTGCGAATCACCGGACGCACCCCCTGTCGGCTGCACTCCCAGGACTTCGGCGAGGTGTTCTGGGTAGAGAGCGGCACAGGAATCCATTTGATCAATGGTCAGCAACACCCTCTGACAACGGGCACACTGGTACTCGTGCGCCCGAATGATTGCCACGAGATACGCGCGGCGCAGGGCACGGCCGAGTTGGTTATCGCCGATGTCATATTCCCCCCCCAAACTGTTGATTTCTTGCGCGCCCGGTATTTTCCAACGACCACCACGTATTTTTGGGCTTCCACTCCACTACCTTTCACCGCCCAACTGACCGCGGCCGAAGTGGAAGGGCTGACCGCGTTGCTCGCACTTGCCAACCACAACTGGGTTGACCAGCTTGCGACCGATCGGTTCCTGCTGGAGTTGCTGAACGTCTGCCGCATCAAATCTCAGCCGGTCACGACAGGGCCGCCTTGGTTGCAGCACGCCTTGGAAGCCGTACGCCAACCGCAACACTTCAATGGCGGTCCCGCCGCCTTTGCGCGACTGGCGGGCCACTGTTCACGCCACGTGAACCGGGTACTACATCAATACTGCGGCCAGACCATTACTGCTGTCATTAACCAAGCCCGGCTCGAATACGCGGCACAAGAATTGGCCATGAGCGACAAGAAGATACTCGAGATTTGTTTCGATTGCGGCTTCAAGAACCCCAGCTACTTTTACCGGGTCTTTCAACGCCGCTACAAGACCACTCCGCACCAGTACCGGCAACGCCAACGTGCGCCGGTCCGTCCGGATTAAGGTGCGTCACTCCGGCAGCGACTCGTAATTCTCGCGCGTGAAAATCTGGTATTCGTTGTGAAACCACTCACGCGGCGTCTTGGGGTTGGTGACATGATCGGAGCTATTTTCGCGGCGTGGAACGATCAGCGCCGAGAGAAGCCCACTCGCGAAGTAACCACGGTAATGACTCTTTTTCAGCGCATCAAGCGGAGTATCCATGACGATGAATTTTGGAGACCTACCTTGCGGAATAATCGCACTCACACTCTCCCAGCTCGGTAATCCAATCAAGAATACGAGGGCGGTCGCGTTGGCATGCCGCTGCAGCAGTTCTCCGAATGCACCGCTCGAACAGCCCGGCAGTGCTTCGTTGACTCTTGCATCAGGCCAGACAAATTCTGTTGCACTGTGGCTGATCGAACTGTGCTTTCTTAACTCCTTTCGGAACGCGTCCAATCGCGCGTCAGCCGGCGCGCGCTTTTGGGTAGGCTCCCCCACCGTCACCACAACGACACGCCCCTGGTTGCGAACTGCTTTGACGGTTTCCTCGGCGAGGACTTCACCAGCGCCGATTCGCGGCGCTTGGTGAATGGCTGGAGGTGACGGCCTGATCGTCCGCCAGATGAAAACAAGCGCGACCACGAGGACGAAACTGGCGATAATTGCAGTTATCTTACGTGGCATATTTACGATGAATGACCGTGGCGGATTCGCCTGTTCTGCTAATAATCCTGAGTCCAAGAGTTGGGAAACTGGTCTGCATACCAACCATAATTTTGCCGCCGGTAGCCCTTGCCATCATTCCAGAAAATCATCCCCGGGGAACCATTCGGAGCCAGCCCACTGGATTGGGCTTGAACGCTATAAGTGAAAAGTTGACTTTTGGAAACTTGCTCCACGTGACCATCCACGAACAGAGTATTCATTCTCAAGTTGTGAAACGCCGAGATGAGTGCGTTACAACCCGGCAGCCGCCACTCGTAAGCGAGGGAAGTTCCGGGCCAACTAAATGGGTGGGTGCCGGTAACGGCTTGATGGTTGGTTGCTGAAACCGCGTTGATCGTTGCCACAATTGGCAACCCGTAATTAATCCCCCACAGGTTCGCTCCAAACTGGATTTGGTTCACTGGCATTTCACCTAAAAGAACAACGCCGTTCGGGTGCTGAACCTCGCTCAGATTCACTCGTTTATTCCATGCGAAGGGGGAAGAGATCTGCCCTTCTGAACCGCTACCTTGATAGAACTGCGACATCGTCGTGCATCGCCAATTAATCGGGAACATGCTTCCGTTCATGGCATAGGATGTCACAGTCAACCCCATGGGACTGTTTAACCCGCCAGGCGAAAAAGCCCACCAGTTTTTGGGATAGGGCCAAGGATTGGATGGACACTGCATCAGCTCCAGGTAGTTCTTTGTCGCTGGAAAAATGTTCTTCGGACAACCCAAGTACGGCTTCAACCAGTAGTTCCAACCCACCGGGCAGGTGTTGCCGGGGCAACCATACTGGACATTTGGACAGAAATACCCATTACCATTCGGCAATGGCGTCGCGCCTCCCGTGGTGGAGAGACAGAGTGCTTCGATCATCCCATATGGAAAATTCCCATTGTTGTCGTTTAGATAACCGTAGAAAGCTCCACCGATTTGGCGTTGATTGCTGGCACATTTTGCGGTCTTAGCCCGATCACGCGCACCTTTAAGCGCCGGCATCAAGAGTGCGGCCAACACGGCGATAATGGCAATCACGACCAATAATTCCACCAGTGTAAACGCCCGTCGGAAATTGGGGCGCGTTTTCATAGCTCCGGATTCCATAATGTTTTCACTGCCAGTTTGCCACATCATCTACCGAGGATACTGAGCTTGTCCATCCACCATAAAACCAAGGATACTGACCAGCACAAAATCCACAGGCCCCTGGTACGAATGTATAATGGTCCGGCCCGTATGAAAAAAGGTCGAACGACTGACCGTTCACCTGTCCCCCCAGCGTGTAGCCGTGATTATACGGCGGGGAGGTATTGACGACTGAAAATGGTGTCGTCGGTGAACTATAATAATTGTAAGTGCCCCCCCAAGGATCAACCAGGATCGGACGCTGCGTTGTGACGTTCGTCTTGACCTGTTGAGGGGAAGGCCGAAGGTAAACCTTGCGTCCGGAGGCAGGATTTGTTGGACACAAGGCATTGTACAGCGTGATTGCATTTGTCACCTCCCGCATTCCATTGGCAGAAATGCGGAATGGGGAAGTCGGCGGGTAATATCCCCAGTCACTCTTGTAATTTTCCAGTGCCAATTCAATAGCCGCAATTTGCGATTTCGTCGTGGCCACGGCCACTTTCTTCTGCACATACCCGGCCACCCCCATCCCGATGGCGGCCAGAACCAGAACTACTAAAATCACCGCCATCAGTTCAATCAAGGTGAAGGCGCGCCGGCGGTTACCTCGCGTATGGCCGCGTGGTCGCCGACCGTCGATCTTGGTTGTGACTTTAGCCAACAATTTCGCCACCGTGATTTTCATGCTTACAACTCCACAATTACTGACCACCAACATATATATGCATATATTACCACCATCCACCTTGACGATTTCCGCAAATGATAGCATGATTCCTTCACCGCGATGAAGGTTAACGTCATCACCTCGGAGTGGATGTTCAAAGACCACGGTTTTCCGCTGGCAACTTGGCGTGTAACTGACCATCCGCTTTTTCCCCTGCTCCACCGCCATGAGTTTTACGAGCTCGTCCTGATTACCCACGGTCGTGGGCGCCATCGTTCTGAGAATGATGAGTATCCCATCACTGCCGGTGATGTCTTTTTGCTGCACGGGAACATGCTCCACGGCTACGCCGACGTCCATCAACTCAACCTTGTCAATATCGGCTTCCAACCGCGGGAACTGGGATTGCCATTGGCGAACCTCGCCGATTTACCGGGCTATCAACTGTTGTTTCATATCGAACCACGATTGCGGCAGCAAAACCGGTTCCGCGACCGGCTTCACCTGACACCCGAGCAATTGCTGGAAGCCGAACGGTTGGTGGCGCTGTTGGAGCATGAATTGGCCGCGCGCGCACCGGGCTACCGGTTCGCGGCGCAAGCCTGCCTGATGCAGTTGATTGCCTACCTTGCCCGCTGCAACACCACCGCCTGCCATCCGACCAACGGCAACGGAACAAGGCTGGGCGCGGTACTGACTTACCTGGAAAAGCATTACCGCGAGCCAATTTCCATGACGCAACTGATTGCGGTTGCCGGGATGTCGGAAAGCACGCTGGCGCGCTCGTTCCAACGCGTCTTCCATCACGCCCCCATCGAATATTTAATCCGGCTGCGGATTCAGAAGGCCTGTGAACTTCTGGCCGATCCTGGCGCGCGGATCACGGAGATCGCGTTGGCGTGTGGATTCAACGATAGCAACTACTTCGCCCGTCAGTTCCGGCGCGTGTTGGAATGCTCCCCGAGTGAATATCGGCAGGCACTGTCGGAGCCCACCAGAGTCTCAACGTGTCATTTACCCCGGCCACTCAAACGCCCCCCGGTCGCCGAACTTGTCGCCACCGCTTAATCGGCGTCCAAGATCGCGTCGTAATTTTGCGGCGTGACGATCTGAAAATCCCGGTCGAAATGCTCTTGGGGCGTCTTGGGGTGGCCGGGCGGCGGGGGACTCGTGCCTTGCCGGGGGACGATCAAGGCGGCCTGTCTGCCGGTGGCGAGGTAACCGCCGTAACGCCACCGGGCTTGTGGCAGTCCTGCCACACCAACGAAGCGAGGCCCTTCGGCTTTGGCCAGCCATGTTTCAACGCGGTACCACGCGGGTAGATCCACAAAAAATACAATCACCGCCACATCCTTGTGCCGCTCCCATAGTTCCTGAAATGTGGTAGACACAATCGCCGGTACACCATCTTCGACATGGATATCGAATGTGACAAGTTCCGTCGCGACGACCTGCAGATGGGGATATTTCTTCAAGCCCGTTGAGAAGCCAGCGGCAATATCGCCAGTTGGTTTACCGTCTTGGGCCTGTCTGGCATCTGCCACAACCACAATCCGACTTTGCCCGGGAACGATTTTTGCGGTTTCTTCAGCCAGCGTCAGCCCCATCAGGTTGACCACAGCCGGGTTACCCTCCGGCAATGGGCGCAGTTGCCACCAGAGAGCTACTAAAGAAATACATATACCGAGAACAGCAAGAATAACAATTAACGGCCGGCGCATGGGTT
>JAJVHY010000005.1 GCA_022072455.1 Verrucomicrobiia bacterium
TTAAATTCTCCGCGTTGAACGCCGGCAAGACCCAACCACGGGCAGCAGCGGCGGCAAAAACTTCAAGAACTTGGGCGCGTCCGGTAATCAGAGGCATGTCTCGTTGATAGAACGACGGTCATTGCCTGTCAACGTCCTTCGCGGTACGCTTCACGCCGTGCAGGAAATTTGGCGCAAACTGGACGCGTTTTGCCGGGCGCGCGATTGGCGCGGGTTCGATCCGTACGACGGGTTGAATTCGCCACTCCCCCTGCCGGGCAAGTTCAGCCGGCAAGTTTGGACGCAGTTCCATCGGCGGAGCCCGGTCAATCTGCGGCCGCTGTGCGGGATTGCGCCGACATGGAATGTGAAAGGGCTGGCGTTGTTCGCGCTCGGCAATGGCGAGCCGGAATTGCTGGAGAAACTCCGGTTGCTGCGCAATGCCGATGGCGGTTGGGGATACCCATTCCCGTGGCAGTCCCGAGCGTTTTACGCGCCGCGCGGCACCTCGAATCTGATTTGCACGGCGTTTGCCGCGAAGGCACTGCAATGTGACGTGACCGAATTCGTCGCGAACCACCTCCTCCGGCAAGGATGGATCGCCTACATCGCCGGCAATGATACGCAGGTGCATAACATCAATCTGATCGGCGCCGCATTGATTGGCCGGCGCGATTGCATGGAGTGGTCGGTGAAGCGGCAGCGGGCGGATGGTTCGTGGTGGTACGGGGAGGCGGAGAACCAGCATTGGATCGATAATTTTCATACCGGCTACAATCTCGTGGCGTTGCAGGAGACCGGTTGGTTTCCGGAGGCGGCCCGCCGCGGGTTCGAGTATTGGGACAAGACGTTTTGGACGCCGGAGTTTGCGCCCCGGTATTATCATGACCGCGAATTTCCCTACGACACGCATTGTTCGGCGCAGGGAATTCTGACTTATCTCGCGTTTGGTGAATTGAAGAAGGCGAATGCGGTGGCGGAGTGGGCCATCGCCAACATGTGGGATGACCGGGGGTTTTTCTGGTATCAACGCGGGCGCTGGTTTACAAACCGCGTTTGTTACATGCGCTGGACGCAAGCGTGGATGTATTACGCCCTCGCAGAACTCATCAAAGCCAATGAAAATCGTTAACGTTGTCGGGGCTCGCCCCAATTTCATGAAAATCGCGCCGTTGCTGCGCGAGTACCGGCGGTTTCCCGACGAGTTTGAGCCGGTGTTGGTGCATACCGGGCAGCACTATGACGCGAATATGTCGGATCTGTTCTTCCGGCAACTCGAGATTCCACCGCCGGACGTTTTTCTCGGCGTCGGGTCGGGTTCACACGCGGAACAGACCGCTAAGGTTATGGTCGAGATGGAGAAATTGCTCGTCGCCAAGCCGGCGGACCTCGTCGTGGTGGTGGGCGATGTGAATTCGACCATGGCGGCCACGATTGTGGCGGCGAAGTTGTGCATTCCGGTCGCCCACGTCGAAGCCGGCCTGCGCAGCGGCGACCGGACGATGCCGGAAGAAGTCAACCGGATCGTGACCGACGCGTTGAGTGATTATCTGTTCACGACCAGCCCCGACGCCGATGAAAACCTGCGGCGCGAAGGGATCCCGGCGGGGAAGATTCATTTTGTTGGGAATGTGATGATTGATACATTGCTGCGGTTGAAGGAAATCGCCGGCCGGTCGGAAGGCCGGTATGGCGTCGTGACATTGCATCGGCCCAGTAACGTGGACGAGAAGGCGGTATTGACGGAGATTTTGTCGGCGTTGGATGTGATTCAGAAGGACTTGCCATTGGTGTTTCCGGTGCATCCGCGGACGGCGGGCCGGTTGAAGCAGTTCGGGCTGTGGGAGGAGATGAGCCGGTGGCCGAATTTGAAGTTGATGGAGCCGGTGGGTTATTTGGATTCGCTGCGGTTGCTGGCGGGGGCGACGGTAGTGTTGACGGATTCGGGCGGGATGCAGGAGGAGACGACGGCGTTGGGGGTGCCGTGTTTGACGATTCGGGAGAACACCGAGCGGCCGGTAACGGTCACGGAGGGCACGAACACGCTGGTCGGCACCAGTCACGCGCGCATCGTCGGTGAAGCCCGCAAGATTTTGACCGGCGGAGGCAAGCGTGGCCGCGTGCCGAAGTACTGGGACGGGCAGGCAGCGCAAAGGATTGTTCAATGCCTGCGGAAAAAGTAGTTCTCTTCGACGTGCCCATTGATAACCTGACAATGGGTGAGACGGTCGCCCGGATCGAGGAAATGATCCACTCCGGTAAACCCCACCAGCATGTCGTGGTCAATGTGGACAAAATCGTCAAACTCCAGCGCGATCAGGTCTTACGGGAGGCGATCTTAGGATGCGATTTAATTAATGCCGATGGACAACCGATTGTCTGGGCTTCTAGGATTTTACAAAACCCACTGAAAGAACGAGTTACAGGTATAGATTTATTTTCTAATTTGACCAGAATTTGTCACCAAAAAGGATACCGGATTTTCCTGCTTGGGGCACGTCAGGAGGTCGTTGCAAAAGTCGCTGCAATGGTTAACCCCGCTGGCTGGCGAAATGGGTATTGGCAGCCCGATGAAGAAGCCGCGGTGGTGGCAGCAATCAAAGCAGCCAAGCCGGATGTGTTGTTCGTCGCCATGAGTTCGCCGAAGAAGGAGCTGTTTCTCAGGAAATGGAAGGCTGAGTTGCAGATTCCGTTCGTAATGGGTGTGGGTGGGACTTTCGACGTGGTGGCTGGCGTCGTGAAACGCGCGCCCCGATGGATGCAGCAGTGTGGATTGGAATGGTTATACCGGCTAGGGCAGGAGCCGGGCCGGATGTGGCGCCGGTATCTGGTGGAAGACATGGCGTTTTTTGGCTTGCTGGCCCGTGAATGGTGGCGCCGCCGGTAAGTTTAGGTCTTGCGTTCCTGCTGATTTTACTGAAAATGCCCTTAATTATGGCAGCCAACAGCAATCAAGATCTGCAATTTCTCGACCAATTCGAACCCGATCTCTTTTGGCAAAAGTATGGCCGCAAGATTCTGTGGGGTGTCGCAGCCGTCGCGGTCATCGGGATCATTGCGATTTTACAACAACGCCAATCCGCCAGCCGCGCGGCGGAAGCCTCGCTCCGCTTGGCACAAGCCAATGATCCGCTGACTCTCCAAGGCATTGCCCGTGATTATTCCGGCAAAACCATCGGCGCGCAGGCATTACTGCGGTTGGGGGAATTGCATTATGCCGCCGGTCGCCTGGCGGAATCCGGTGCTGCTTTTCAAGAGTTAATCAGCCGATACCCGAGCAATCCATTGGCCGAGCCGGCGCGCTTGAGTGCTGTCGCAGTTGTGGAATCCCAAGGGAATTTTGAAGCCGCCAAGTCGCAATATCTCGAATTAGCCAGCCGACCCGGCACGTATCTGGCCGTGGCCGCCAAACTGGGAGCCGCTCGTTGTGCTGAGGCGCTCGGTCAAACCAAAGAGGCCCAGCAACTCTACGACGAATTGGTACCGGCCACCCAAGGGACGGCTTGGGACTCGATCGTTTTCGTGCGGCGGTCAGTCGTCTCCCGCTCGGTTGCCCCGCCCCCGATGACGCCAGTAGTGCCCCCACCTAGTCTGCCTGAGGTAAAATAATCACAACTCACGGCTGGAAGCCAAATTATCGGGGCAAAGAATACGGTTTTTCGGGCTTGACTGGACTGATTGGTTTTCATAAAACACGCCACAACTCGAAAGAGTCTTGCCGAATTGGGGGTGGGAAAAGCAAATTTCCCCAGACACGGCAAAGCGATGAGCCTTGTGAAACGGGATGGGGCGGATGAATAGCAACTGCACCTGTCCTACTCATCGGCGAAGTGGACTGGAGGCGCTTGGCGCCAGAGGATTGTCGGCCTAAGCCGGCAATAGGATCGGATAAGGTTGGGGCGGCTAAACGCTCCAGAAAGTCGTTCGGTTAGTTAACAAAAAACAGGAGGAAAACAGTGAAGAAAGTATGGCTAGTGGTAGCGCTGACCGCGTTGGGCGGTTTGGCAGCAAACACATTCGCTGATGTGCAAAATATTCGCCTGAGTGGCGATATTCGCATCCGCGGGTATTACATGGTGAATGTCGGCGGGGATGCAGTCGAAGATCAACTCAAGGGAGCTGACTCCTTCATCTCGCAACGGACACGCGTTTGCGTCGAAGCCGACCTTGAAGATCACGTGTTGGCCGTTGTCACCTTGAAGGCCGAAGGCCTCTGGGGGCAGGACAACGACGCGGGTGATTCATCGGGTGCAGGCACCGGCGGGGCCACGGGCAATGATGCCATCAACCGCCGCTGGGAAGTGGGTGTCACCGAAGCATACCTGCAGCTCAATGAAGTGTTCTACTCAGCCGCCACGCTCAAGCTCGGCCGCCAATACCTCAACTATGGCCGCGGACTGATCTTCAGCAGCGTGGAACAGGAGTATAACTTCGACGCCGCCCGGTTGGTGTTGGATTATTACCCCTTCACGTTGGACTTGGTTTACGCCGCGTTGCTGGAAAACTCGGTTTTCGGCGCGCCCTCCACAACCCATCCCAACGACCTCCACGTGCTCTTCGCGAATGCACGGTATGAGATGACTGATTCGCTCTTGAAGAACGTCGAATTCTACTTCGGCTATCTCATCAATAGCAGCCCGGTCTCAACCTCCAGTCGCGTTCCCCCCAGTGCGGGCAGCGCTTCACCGTTCATCGCTGGCCTCCGTGCTGACATGAACCTGACCGAAGGGTTGAACACGTGGGCGGAAGCAGCCTATGAATGGGGTAATGACGGCACAGCCGGGAACGACACCATCAGCGCTTGGTTGGTTAACCTCGGTGGCCGCTTCTCCAAGAAAGACTGGAACTATGCTCCGTCCTTTAACGCCAACTACACCTTTGCTTCCGGTGGTGGCAGCGGTGGCAGCAAGGCGTTCCGGCCGTGGTTCAACTATGTGGACGGCAACAATGGCTATTTGTTCCAACCCATGTTGTCCAACATCCACATCTTCAACCTCGGCGCGACAGTCAAGCCGGCGGAGAACCTCAGCGCCTCTCTCCAAGCCTACTACTATCTCGCTGCCGACAAGACTCCGGGCCTTCCGGGCGCGGGCTTGAAGGGTGACCCGAACGTCGACTTCGGCGGTCTCGGTTTCTCCCCCAGCGGCAGCAGCCGGGAACTTGGCTGGGAAGTTGACGCCATCCTTGGCTACGACTACAGCAAAGACGTCCGGGCGCAATTGGTCTATGCGGTCTTCATTCCTGAGAATGATTTCCACAAGCCCTATCCGTCCGACTCCATGGCGCACTTGGTGCGTGGTGAAGTCAACGTCAAGTTCTAACCCAGGTTAGCAACTCAATCAGAGAAGCCCCCCGAGCAATCGGGGGGCTTTTCTTTTCCCCAGCAACCGGCTACACCAACCCCGTGCAAAGTCCTGACGAAATCTTTGACGTAGTGGACGACCGTGATCAAGTCATCGGCCAAGCCACCCGCGCAGAGGTCCACCAACGGAAACTCCGTCATCGTGCCGTTCATGTGCTGCTATTCAACTCCCGCAGCGAGCTACTTGTCCAAAAACGCGCCGTCACGAAGGACACCTTTCCGGGGTGCTACGACTCCAGCGCCTCTGGCCATCTCGACAGCGGCGAGGACTATGACACCTGCGCCCGCCGGGAACTCCGAGAAGAACTTGGGCTCGACTTGCCGGCGGCGGCGTTTCAGCGGCAATTTAAACTCGATGCCGGTCTGAATACCGGCTGGGAATTTGTCTGGGTTTATACCGTCCACGGCGATTTTCCGGTCCTTCCGAATCCCCGCGAACTGCAATCGATCACTCCCATGAGCCGCCGGCAACTCGACACCTTGTTGGCCAACCATCCCGACCAGTGCGCGCGGTCCTTTCGTTACATCATCCGCAAAACTGTGGCGCGCGGACTGTTCCCGTAGTTGCAAACCAACTGTCTTTCCCGTATAGAACCACCCATGCCAACCGTTGAATTTTTGGATGCCGGGAAAAAAGTTGCTTGTGGCCAATACGCCAATCTCCGCAAAGTCGCCATATTACACGACGTCGAGGTCTACAAAGGTCTCGCCCAAGTGACGAATTGCCGGGGCAACGGGTTGTGCGGTGAGTGCGTGATGGAAGTCGTGGAAGGTGCAGAAAATCTTTCGCCGAAGAATTTGCGGGAGCGCAATAATTTCAAACTCCGCGGCAAGCCAGCCAATTACCGGCTGAGTTGTCAGTGTCAGGTTCTGGGTGATGTGGTTTGCATCACCGCCCAAGCGGTCAGCGAGCAACCCACCGTGCCGGTCAAAGCCTGAGCGCAATGAAGCCAGCCACGAAGCTGACTGTTGTCACGGCAGCGCTTCACGGTTGGGCGGCGTTTCAGACGGAGTGGAAGGTTTTCTTCAACAGCTACGCAGTCGTCGCAGGGGACGGCGTGGTGCTCGTGGATCCCACCCAGCCGGAGCCGGCCGCGCTCAAAGAACTCGAAGCCCTCGGCGAATTGTCCGCCATCGTTCTCACCAACGCGCATCATTGCCGCGACGCGGACTGGTTCCGGAAACATTACGAAATCCAAATCTACGCCCACGAACAGGCGGCGGTGGATTGCGATACGAAGATTGACGTACCGGTGGTGGATGGCGAGCAGTTGCCGGGGGGCTTGAGGGCGATCTTCCTGCCGGGAGTAAGCGCGAGTGAGATGGCTCTCTTGGCGCCGGGCGGCATCATGTTAATCGGTGACGCGATTCTCAACACCCCCGGTAAAGGTCTGGAGTTGTTGCCGGACCAGTTCATCGCCGACAAGAAACTCGCCCGTCAATCTTTGCAGAAGCTGCTCGAATTCGAGTTCGAGGTGCTAACGTTTGGCCACGGGGAACCGCTGGCGGCCGGCGGGAAACTGGCGCTCGCTAACTTCCTGAAGCTGCACCGGCCAACCCGAAGTTAGTCCGGCATAACTCGCTAAGTTGCGCCAATTCATCACCAGTCAAGTCGGGTGTATCGGATGCGCCGGCAAACTCCACGAGTTGTTTCTCGTTGTAAATATTCGGCAAGACCGACGCGATGCACGGTTCGGCGAGAATGAACTTGATGGCCGCCTGCCCCAATGTGCGCCCGGTGCCGTTGGTAAGAAAAGCGAGTTTTTCGACTTTCTTCAACCCGTCAATCAACCACGCCTGGCGTTCAGCGTCACCTTTGACACGAAAACTCCGGTGGTCGTCCTTGCTGAAAGTGGTCGTCGCATCGTACGCGCCTTCGAGGAGACCGGAACTGTGCGGGACGCGAGTGACGACGCTGGCGTGATGTTGGCGGGCGACCGAGAAAATTGGCGCGCCGATCATTTGCTCGAACAAATTGTAGATGATCTGCGGAGCCGCGCCGCGTTCGCGGATGGCGACGATGCCTTCTTCAATCTGCCGCTCGTTGATGGCCGGCCCAAGGGCGACGCCGAAGCCGAGAATCTTGCCGGCATCGCGGAGCTTGTGCAGCGTCGCGAAGAGATCGTCGTTGCGGATCGCGTCGAGACGCGGGTTGTGGAGCTGATAGAAATCAATCCGGTCAGTCTTGAGCCGCTGGAGACTGTGCTCGCAGGCTTGCTCGATGAAGGCCGGCGTCCAGTTGTGCGGCCGTTCGCGCTGACCGGGTTGGACGCCGGGGTGGTTATAGAAGTCGTAGCCAAATTTGGTCGCAATGACAATCTGGTCGCGATTGGTCGGGAATGCTTGGGCCAGGAGGGTTTCGCCTTTGCCATCGCCATAAACATCGGCGGTATCGAAAAAGTTGATACCGAGTTCGAAAGCACGGCGGAGGAGCTTCACACCGGTTTCGTAATCTTCGTCCGGCACTCCCCACATCTTGGTGCCGACAGTCCAGACGCCAAACCCAACTTCCGAAATTCGCAAGGTTGTGCCTTGCAGCGGCCGGTACTTCATGACGCCATTATTTCGCGACAGGCGGACGCGTGGCAGCGCCTGGTGCGGGAGCTTGCTGACCGGCTTGCTGGGCCTGCTGCACCATCGCTTGGAAGACTTGCTGCCAGGTTTCCGGCGGATAGGTCAACCGGGGAATATCGCTCCAGAAACCATTGAAGGCCGGCGGTTGCGGTGGCCGGTAAATCCAGGTGCCACCGTCACGGGTATCAAGCAGAAACAAGACAGCGCCACGGTCGCCTTCATTGCTGACGACGATTTGGTAGCGACCGATTTCTGGATGGGCCGCTTGCGGCGGCGCCACCGGGGCTGGCGCGGGGGACTGTTGGCAGGAAACACTGGCCAGCGTACCGGCAAAAATCAGGCTCAAAAATGCTTTGTTCATGGGTTCCTTTCGCTCGATTCAAAACTGCGCTGTCAGCCGCACTTGTAGCAATCACTTGGCATGGCGTCAATGGGCGATTTTGCCGATGGACACCATTGGCTAAATGCGCTAACAATACCGGCAGTCATGCGAGCCGAGACCAACATAGCATTCAAAGAATGGGCCATTGTTGTGGACGCGCTCGGCGGCGGTGAACAGCTACTCATCCTCCGCAAAGGCGGCATCCGCGAACAGCGCGGCGAATTCAGCTTGGAACACCGGCAATTCTGGCTGTTTCCGACCCAATTTCACGAAGCGGAGCAATCGATCATCCCCTCCAAACGCGCCGCGCTCCGGGAACTCACCGCAGCTTCAAGGTCAGACATGGTTGCTGTCCAATATTTTGCCGTGGTGGATCAGGTCATTCAGATTACCGACCGGGCACTTCTCAGCCAGCTTCAGGGCCGACACATCTGGGCCGAGCATATCCTCCAACAACGTTTCGATTTCGGCCGCGAAACCGGTTTACATGCGCTCATCACGCGGATTTACCGGCTGAATCAGCCGGTCTCGATCCCCACCAAAGAGTCTTACGGCGGCTGCAAGAGTTGGCTGCAACTCGACTCAGCGCTGACCGGTGACATTACCCCTGTGCTTGACGATGCCGAGTTCGAACGTCAACGCGACGAACTTTGTGAAATCCTCGGAGCTTATGCCAACGCTCGTCTATAAATCACTCGATGGTACCGAAAAGAACCTCGAATTCGGCACCAAACCCCTGATCATCGGTCGCTTACCGGAATCGGAAATCCAAGTGCGCGAAGCTTTCATCTCGCGCGTCCACGCCGGGATCAGTCACACCAACAGTGCCTTCGTCCTCAAAGACCTCGGCTCCACAAACGGCACCTACCGCAACGGCGCGCGCGTCTACGAGTGCAACCTCGCCAGTGGCGACAAAATCCAAGTCGGCAACGCCTCGTTACTGTTTGAAATTGACGCCACCTCCGGCAACGGCCTCCTCCGGCAAGTCCCCGCGACCGCCGCGCCCCGGCAAATCATCACCACCGCCCCGCAACCCGGGCTGCCGCCGCCCAGCGAATTAAAGACGACGATCCCCGTCAAAATCCAGCCGCCGGCCGCGAAACTTTGAAGCATTTCGTTTCAGCCTGCGTCGCGGTGCTCATAGCCACCAACGCGTTGGCCGGTGATACCTATCCGTTTGCCGGCGGCCCCATCGTCCGCCTCAACGCTGACGCCAAGCAAATCACCATCCAGACCGGCGAAGCGCTCCGCAACTTCGTGGTCACCAACCAGTCCCACTTGATCAACCGGTCCGAAAGAATCACTTTTGACAAACTGAAAATCGGCACCCCGGTCAAGCTCAACTACTATACCAACGAGACCGGCAAAGCCGTCATCCGCCGCCTCAAAATAACCTACCCGCCCACCGACGACATCCCGGATAAGACCCAATGAAACGCGTCCTCGTTCCGCTTGCGCCCGGCTTCGAAGAAATCGAAGCCATCACCATCATTGACATCCTCCGTCGCGCCGGTATCGCCGTCACCGTGGCCGGCACGCAACCCGGCGTCATCGAAGCCTCGCGGCAAACCAAACACGTCGCCGATTGCACGCTGGAGGAAATTCGCACCGAAGATTTCGACATGGTGGTGTTGCCGGGTGGTTTACCGGGGACGACGAATCTACGGAACGACCCGTACCTGAAAACGATCCTCACAAAATGCCGACAAGTGGCCGCCATTTGCGCCGCGCCGACGGTGCTTTCCGATTACGGTTTGTTGGCCGAGCGCGTGGTAACAAGTCATCCGAGTGTTCGCAACAATCTCGTCGCCGGCAAAGTTAGCGACGAACGGGTGGTCGTGGACGGCCCCGTCATCACCAGTCAATCAGCTGGGACGGCGATGGAGTTTGCCTTCAAGCTCGTTGAAATTCTCTGCGGCACCGACAAAGCCGCCGAGGTCAATCGTGGAGTGCTCGCCCGGCTATGAAAATTCCGGTCGCGCTCACCGTGGCTGGTTCAGACAGCGGCGGCGGCGCCGGCATTCAGACCGACCTCAAAACTTTCCACGCGCTCGGTGTTTTCGGCACGTCCGCCATCACGACAATCACCTGCCAGAACCCGCGGCGGGTTTCCGCGATTCAAGCCGCCACACCGGCCATCGTCGCTGGCCAACTCGACCGTATCCTCGAAGCATTTCCGGTGCGGGCGGCCAAGACCGGCATGCTCTACAATGCCGCCATCATCCGCACCGTCGCGCGTTACCGGCTGAAAAACCTCGTCGTGGATCCGGTCATGGTCGCCAGCAGCGGGGCGCGGTTGTTGCAGCCGGCCGCCATTGCGGCGCTGCAAGACCGGCTGCTGCCGCAGGCGACCGTCATCACCCCCAACCTCGCCGAAGCAGAACTGCTGGCCGGCCAGCGCATCCGGACGGTTGCAGATTTACACGCCGTCGCGGAGTTGTTAGCCCGCCGGCTCGGAACGGCGGTCATCGTCAAAGGCGGGCATCTGGCCGGCGTGACGCGCTCGGTGGATGTATTGTTTGTGGGGCGCCGGGCGCATGAGTTCAGCGCGCCGCATGTCCCCGGGATCAAGACGCACGGGACGGGCTGCACGTTTTCCGCGGCGATTGCCGGCAACCTGGCGTTGGGTTACAATCTCATCGCAGCGGTTGGGCGGGCGAAGGTGTTCATCACGCGGGCGATTCGGGATGCCATCCAGATTGGGAGATTTCACGCGCTGAAAATATGAAACGACCATTCACCGGGCTCGTGGTCACGTATGCCTCGGGGATTTTGGTTGGATCATGGACCGGCTGGCCGTTGCTTGGGTTGGGGCTGGCGACGGCAACGTTGGTGGGGTTGTTTTTCCTGGCCCGCCGACCAGCCTTCCTCTGGTTGGCGGTTTTCTGCGCCGGGATGTGGGCGGTCCGGTTTGCGACCACAAATTTTGCGCCCGATCACCTCACGCGATTGGTGCCGGCCCGGACGCAAAACATCGGCCTCCGCGGCGTCATCGTCAGCGATCCGAATCAACGCGCCAGCTTCAAACTCCGGGTGGAAGCCCTGCAGCGATGGGATCAGACCAAGTGGGAACCGGCGAGTGGAACGGTCATGCTTTTCGTCAGCGAAGCGCGGGAACCGATGTCGTTGAACTACGGTGATGAACTCGAATGCACGGCCCTCCTGCGCGTTCCCACCCCTGCCAGCAATCCCGGCACATTTGACTGGCAACGCTGGCTCGCGCGGCAGAACATCCAATTCTCCGGCCTCATCCGCAAAGCCGATGTCTGTGAAGTCCGCGCCGGTAATCGCGGCCACCCGGTCATCGCCCTGGCGCTCCGCCTGCGTGAACATTTCGAGCGCCCGCTCCACGTTGGCCTCGAAGACCAACCCCGGCTGGCCGGCGTTCTGGCCGGCATGGTGATTGGGGAACGCTCCGAGATTCCGCCGGACACTTACGCGCGATTTCAACAGACCGGCGTGTTTCATGTGTTTGCGATTTCGGGATTGCACGTCGGGATCGTGACGTTGGTGATCGTGACCGGCCTGCGCTTGGTGCGGGTGCCGCGTCGGTGGTGTGCGTTGCTCGCGATTCCGGCTTTGGTGTTATACGTGTACGCCACTGGGGCGCGACCCGGTGCGGTCCGGGCGCTGGTGATGGCGTGTGTCTGGCTCGGGGGATGGCTCCTGGTGCGACCGGCGGATTCCCTGAACAATCTGGCCGCCGCCGCCTTGATAATATTGGTCGCGCAACCGACGCAATTGTTTGAGGGCGGCTTTCTCCTGTCGTTTGGTGTGGTGCTCGCGCTGTTGGTCGTGGCGCCGCGGATCGAGAAGTTTTTCCTGCCGGGAATTGCGACCGATCCATTGTTGCCCGGGGCGTTGGTCCCAGGCTGGCGGCGCGCGCTGGTCGGGCCGTTGCGCTGGTTTGTGCAACTCGTCAGCTGTTCGCTGGCGGCCTGGGTTGGGTTGGTGCCGTTGATGGCCGAGTACTTCAATTTGTTCACGCCGATCAGTATCGTCGCCAACGTCGTGGTCATCCCGCTGGTCAGTCTCATCATTCCCATCGGCATGCTCAGTCTGGCCATTCCCGGTGCGGCGGAGATTTTGAATAATGCGAATTACTTCCTGCTCCAAGCGATGATTCAAAGCGTGGATTGGTTGGGACAGGTCCGCTGGGGGCATTGGTTTGTGCAAGCTCCGCCCGTGTGGCTCTCGGTCGGATTCTACGGAATCCTTGGCGCGCATCTGGCGGGCTGGCTCCGGTTGCGCTGGCTCGCGTTGTTTGCGATTGGCGTTTTGACGGTGGCCGCTTGGCCTCGTGCGAGCGCCGAGATCACGGTGTTGGATTTACCGGATGGCGACGCGATTTTTGTCAATGTGCCGGGCGAGAAGCATGATTTTTTGATCAACGGCGGTTGCGAACGGAGCGGGACACGCATCGTGCTCCCCTATCTGCGCGCCCAAGGCGTGGACCGGTTGGCGGCGGTGGTCTTGACGCGTGCCGACAAGGCGCATGCGGGTGGGTTGCAGGTGGTGACGAAACAGATGCCGGTGCCGCAGGCGCTCCATGCCGGGACGGGGTCGCGGTCGAAGTTTTTCTGGGAGTGGCTCAACGACGTCCGCCGGCAAGAGATGGAAATCGTAGCGCTGCGCGCGGGCGATTCCCGGCAGTTTGGCCAGATGCAAGTGCGCGCGCTGCACCCGCCGCCGGGCCGGCACTTCGACCGGAGCGATGATAATTCGTTGGTGTTGCTGCTGGAGTTTGCCGGTACGCGGGTCTTGGTGACTTCCGATATTGGGGAAAAGGTTGAGAAAAATCTTATTGATATTCCAGCGGACGTGTTGATCAAAGGCCGGCATGGTGTGGAAGCCTCCGGGACGGAGGCGTTCCTCGAGAGCGTCCAGCCTGCCGTTGTGATCCAAGCGGGTGGCAGTCGGCACCAGCCGGTGGATGAACTGCCGGAGCGGCTGCGCGACCGGGCGATTCAGTTCTATCGCACCGAGGAGTCGGGGGCGGTGACAGTCCGGTTGACAACGGATGGCTACACGATTCGGACTTGCTTCACCCCCGCCGGCACGGCTAGGTAAAGGGATATGAGCGAGATGCCGTTGATTGCCATTACGGGCGCGACCGGGTTCGTTGGGCGCGCGATTGTGAAACAAGCGCGCGCTGAAGGTTACCCCGTGCGCGCCATCGTCCGCGACCCGCGCGAGTCGCGGTGGCTGGCGGATGAATTCGGCTGCGAATTGTTTCACGGCAACGTGCTGCACGCGCCGGCGCTGGCAGGCGCGTTTGCCGGCGTGAAATGCGTCATTCATCTCGTCGGGATCATCATCGAGAAAAAGGAAAATACTTTCGAGCGGGCGCACACCGAAGCGACGCAGAACGTCATCGCGGAAGCAAAGTCGGCCGGCGTGAAGCGGTTGATCCACATGAGCGCCCTCGGCACCCGCGCCGACGGCCGGAGCCGGTATCACCAGACGAAATGGGCCGCAGAGGAAGCGGTGAGGAAAAGTGGCTTGGCTTGGACGATTTTCCGGCCATCATTGATTTATGGCCCCGGCAACAAGTCCATCAGTGTTTTGTCGAAGATCGTGAAGTATTCCCCAATTGTGCCGGTTTTGGGGAACGGCGAGTCGAAAATCCAGCCGGTCGGGGTGGATGTGGTGGCGCAGAGTTTTGTCACGGCGATCCGGCATGATGAGACAGTGCAACACACGTACGATTTATGCGGGCCGGCGGCGTTTACGTGGAATGAGCTTTACGACAAGCTGCTTGCGGCGCAGGGGCTCCGGAAACCCAAAATTCACTTACCGCTGCCGATCGCTCGGGTGCAGGCGAAAGTGTTCGAGGCGCTGTTACCGAATCCACCGTTCACGAGCGATCAATTGATCATGACCGGCGAGGACAACACCGGCAATCCCGAACCTGCGGTGGCGGCGTTTGGGTTGACGCTGGAAAGTTTTGAGCAGGGTTTGGCGCGGTCGTAAAGCAAAACGGGGAATCCGTTGCCGGATTCCCCGTTTGGGCCAAACCACGAAGCCGCGTTACTTCTTCTCTTCTTTGTTCTTCTTTTCTTTCTTGGCGGCAGGCGGGCCGATCTTGGTGGCTACGTTTTTGTCGCCATCTTCTTTGTAACTGGCGGTCACTTTGTCGCCGACCTTCAAGTCGCTGAGTTCAGCGGCAGCTTTATCTGCAGTCGCGATTTTGGCTTCGCCGGCCACAAACGTCTTGGCTTCGCCCTTGGCGTTCTTGAGGGCCACAGTCTTGGTCGCCGCGTCCACGGCGGTGATTTCGCCGGTGAACTGCCGGGATTTCGGTTTGTCCGCCTTTTTGGCCTCTTCCGCATACGCCGGCAAGGCAATCATGGCGGCGACGGCGACGGCAACAACGGTGAATAGTGCTTTCTTCATTTCTGAGTCTCCTGTTGGTTGGGGATTAACCTACGCAAACGATGAAAGGCAATTTTTCCAGACCCGTCAACTCCGAAAGACGACCGTCGCGATGAATCGCCGGCAGAAGCCGATAACTTTTCTGTTGCTTCGACTTGGCTTTCTGGGAAACTCCCACCAGTCAGCACCCCGTTACGGAGAGAAATCTATGCCAGTGGATACTGCAAAAGTCCGTACCGTGGCCGTTGTCGGTCACGCGGCGAGTGGAAAAACTTCGTTGCTCGACGCGAGCCTCTTTCTCGCGAAAGCCGTGGATAAACACGGTCGCCCGGGCAATGGCACGAGCAACTGTGATTGCTTGTCGGACGAGCTCGAACGCAAGATCACGATTCACGCCAAGCCGTTCTATTGCCAATGGCAGGACCACAAGATTTATCTGTTCGACACACCGGGGTTTGCGGATTTTACCGGCGAAACCATCGCAGCCATTCGCGCGGCGGACGCGGCCATCATCGTCATTGATGGCGTGACCGGCGTGGAAGTTGGCACCCGGCGCGTCTGGAAGCTGCTCGATGAAGCACAAAAACCCCGCCTCATTTTCGTGAGCAAACTCGACAAGGAGAACAGTGATTTCTTCCGGTGCGTCGAGCAGATCCAACAGGTTTTCGGGAAGAACTGCATTCCCTTCGAGTTGCCATTGGGCAAGGAGGCGGAGTTCGCGAAGGTGTTGAATCTGCGGACGACGCCCGAGGCGGATGTGCCGGCGGATCTGCGCGCGCAATTTCATAAAGCCCACGAGGCGCTGGAAGAAGCCGCCGCGGAACAGGACGACAAGTTGCTTGAAGAGTTTCTCGGCGGCCAGGCGTTGACGCTCGACGAGATCACCAAGGGCACGCATGCCGGCGTGGCCAAAGGCAGCACGGTGCCGATCTACTGTGGATGCGCGGAGAAAGAAATCGGGGTGCGCAACCTTCTCGAAGGCGTGGTCGCGTTGATGCCCTCGCCACTGGATCGCGGGCCGGTCGAGAATGTCGCGCCAGACGCGAAGGCGCCGTTTGCCGGGTTCGTGTTCAAGGCGACGATTGACCCGTATGCCGGTCACCTCGCATATGTCCGCATCATGGCCGGCACGCTCAAGCCGGACATGGACGTGATCAATGTCACGCGCGGCTCGAAGGAGCGCATTCCGCAATTATTGCGTATTCAAGGCAAGACGCAGACGAGCGTGACCGAGGCGGGGCCGGGTGAAATTGTGGCATTGGCGAAACTCAAGGACGTCCATATCAACAACACGCTGTGTGATCCCAGCCGGCAAGTGCAGTTCCCGGCCATCAAATTCCCGCAGGCAGTGATGAGTTACGCCGTGCATCCGCATACGACCAAGGACGAGGAGAAGATCAGCATCGCGCTGCACCGGTTGTTGGAGGAAGACCCGACCTTTCACATGCACCGGAACCCGAATACGAAGGAATTGGTCATCGCCGGTATGGGCGACATGCATCTGGCGGTCGTTGTGGATACGATGAAGAAGAAACTCGGCGTCAATGTGGATCTGAGCACGCCGAAGGTGGATTACCGGGAGACCATCACCGCCAAGGGCGATGGGCACTACAAACACAAGAAGCAGTCCGGCGGTCACGGGCAATATGGCGAGGCCTACGTGCGGATTGAGCCGCGGGAACGAGGGGCGGGGTTTGAATTCACGAGTGAAGTTGTGGGCGGCGCGATTCCCCGCAATTTTATCCCAGCTGTGGAAAAAGGCTGTCTCGAAGGCATGACAGCCGGGATCGTGGCCGGTTTTCCCGTCGAGGACGTCAAGGCAATCGTCTACGACGGGTCGTATCACGATGTGGACTCGAACGAGATCAGCTTCAAGATTGCCGGGTTGCATGCGTTCAAGGAAGCGATGCAAAAAGCGCGGCCGGTCCTGCTGGAGCCGGTGATGAACGTCAGCGTTTACGTGCCGGATCAGTACATGGGCGATATTACCGGCGATTTGAATCACCGGCGCGGGCGGATCATGGGGGTCGAGCCGGTGGATGGCTTGCAATGCATCACGGCGCAGGTGCCACAGGCGGAATTATTCAAGTACGCCAGTGAATTGCGCTCGCTAACCGGTGGCCGCGCATCGTTCGAGATGACGTACAGTCACTATGAACAAGTGCCGGCCCATATCGCGCAAAAAGTCGTCGCGGAGGCGCAGGCGGCCAAGAAGGGGGCGTAATTGGCGGTGGTTGCTTTTCGCGCCGCTCTTCTCTAACATGCCGGCATATCTCGGAGACATTTTATGAAGAAAATTGAAGCCATCATCAAACCGTTCAAACTCGAAGACGTCAAAGAGGCGCTGGCCGGCGTTGGCGTCGAAGGCATGACCGTCAGCGAGGTGAAAGGGTTTGGCCGGCAAAAAGGGCACACGGAAATTTACCGGGGCAGCGAGTATACGGTGGATTTTCTCCCGAAATTGAAATTGGAAATCGTGGTGGCTGACGCCAATGTGGACGCGGCGGTCAACGCGATTTTGAAGACGGCCAAGACTGGAAAAATCGGCGATGGAAAGATTTTTGTCTTGCCGGTCGAGCAGGCCGTGCGCATCCGGACCGAAGAAAACGGCGAACAGGCCGTGTAACTTCGGTCAACCCAACCAGGAGATTCCCATGACACCCAAAGAAGTGCTGTCGCTCTGTAAGAACAAAAACGTGCAGTTAGTGGACGTCAAATTCTGCGATTTTCTGGGGACTTGGCAACATTTCTGCATTCCCATCGCGGAGTTGGAGGAAGAAGTGTTCGCCGACGGACTCGGGTTTGATGGATCGTCCATCCGCGGCTGGAAATCCATTGAAGCCAGCGACATGTTGCTGATCTTGGATCCGGCCACAGCCATTCTCGATCCGTTTCCGCAATCCACCACGCTCAGCATTGTCGCCGATGCGGTGGACCCGCAGACCCGCGAACCGTACAGCCGTGACCCCCGCAACGTTGCCCGGAAAGCCGAATCCTATCTGAAGAGCACCGGCATTGCGGACACGGCGTTCATGGGGCCTGAAGCGGAGTTCTTTATTTTTGACGATATCCGGTTTGGCCAAACCGCCAATAGCGGGTTCTACTTTCTGGATTCCACCGAGGGCGTCTGGAATTCCGGGCGCGAAGAGTTCCCGAACCTCGGCAACAAAATCCGACACAAGGAAGGCTATTTCCCGGTTGCCCCGCAAGACACGCAGGTGGATCTCCGCAACGAGATGATCAATGTGATGAAAGACTGCGGTCTGCGCGTCGAACGCGAGCATCACGAAGTCGCCTCCGCTGGTCAGGCCGAGATTGACCTGCGTTTCAACGCGCTCGTCGCGATGGCCGATGACATGATGCTGTACAAGTACATCGTCAAGAACGTCGCCAAACGCCACAACAAGACAGTCACCTTCATGCCGAAGCCGCTCTTCGGCGACAATGGCTCCGGCATGCATTGCCACCAATCCTTGTGGAAGAAGGGCAAGCCGCTCTTCGCCGGCAACAAGTACGCCGGCCTCAGTGAAATGGCGCTCTACTACATCGGCGGGATTCTCAAGCACGCCCGCGCGATGGCGGCGTTTACCAACCCAACCGTCAACAGCTACAAGCGGTTGACGCCAGGTTTCGAAGCGCCGGTGAATCTTGCGTACAGCTCCCGCAACCGGTCGGCCGCCGTCCGCATTCCGACTTACAGCCCGAGCCCGAAGGCGAAACGCATCGAGTATCGCCCGCCGGACCCGACGGCGAATCCGTATCTGTCCATGGCGGCGATGTTGATGGCCGGCTTGGATGGCATTCAGAACCGCATTGATCCCGGCGCGCCGCTCGACAAGAACATCTATGAGTTACCGGCGGCGGAATTGAAGAAAGTGCCGTCGATGCCCGGCAGCTTGAGCGAAGCGTGCGATGCACTCGAAAAGGATCACGAGTTTCTGCTGAAAGGCGACGTGTTCACCACGGACGTCATCGAAACCTGGATCGAGATGAAGCGGAAAGAGCAGGATCAAATCCGGCTCCGTCCGCACCCGTGGGAATTCCACATGTACTACGACGCCTGATTCGGGCCCAAGCGGATCACCAAGGCCGTCGTATTGTCGCGCCCGTCGCGGTCAACAGCTTCGTTGACCAATCGACTGGCCGGGTCGCTTGCCGGCGCCGCGTTCAGCAATTCAACGAGATGCTGATCGTATAAGCCCTCCACCAAACCATCGCTGCAGAGTAAAAAGCGGTCCCCGGGTTCGTAGCCGACAGCGCCGAGTTGTGGGTCCACGAACTGGTTGTCGCCGCCAAGGGCTTTTTGCAGCACATTGCGGCGGGGATGAGTGCGCGCCTCGCGTTCATTGAGTTGGCCATTGCGGAAGAGCCAGTCGACGTGTGTATCATCGTGACTGAGCCGTTTGATCGCCGTGCCGCCCGCCGGTAAGTAATAGATCCGCGTGTCGCCGATATGGGCAAAATACATCCAGCGCGGGGTGAACCAGCAGAGGCTGAGCGTGGCTTGCATGCCGGCACATTCCTGGTAACTGCTGCCGAGGTAAGTCAGCGCGCCATGGATTTCGTTGAAAAGTTCCGTCAGCACATCCTCAAACCCGGTCGCCAGACCTTCGGCGGAGAGTTGAAATGCCCGCGGCAGGAGCGCCGTGATTTTGTCCACGGCAATCCGGCTGGCATATTCCCCGGCCCGTGCTCCCCCCATGCCGTCGCTCACCGCGAAAACAAAGTCGGTATTCTGCAGAGAGGCAGTGCCATGTTTGCCGAGATGGTGCACCTCTTTCGCGTCAAATTGGAGTCCGAGAAATGCGTCTTCGTTATTGGCGCGCACCTTCCCGCGATCCGTGTGGCCGAACCATTGGAGAGACGGGCAGGTCCGGGATTCCATCACACGCTCCCTGGGAGAATGACCGCGAACTCAAAGTCAATCAGGCAAAAGCGCCCGTCCGTTTGCCGGTACGTCACGTTGCGGATATCGGGATCGTCGTGGCGGACTCCAAAGGTTTCCAACTCCGCAAATAATTCCGCGCGCCGTTCCGCGTCCAAATGATCGACCCGGCTGCCGCAGTTGGTGGTCACGATTTGCAGTTTGGCGGGATCCGCCTCGAGCAACTTCGGCACGAAGGAACACCCGCGCGCTTCCAAATGGCGTAGAATGCGCACTTCGTTGGCAAAGCGCGTCGCCGCGTCCGGGCCATGGTACTGCTTGTAAACCCGGCCATCGAACCCGAGATTAACTGTCGCTCTGAGCGTATCCTTGACTTTAAGCATCCGAATTTTTCTCGTGGTGGTTTAACTATGGCGCAATTCATTGGCTGCGAAAAGATTCTTCGTCCAGAATCATTTTGTGCTCCCTGCGCAAAAAGCAACACTGGCTGGCCTTGGCGACTCCGGGGCTCCCTGAAAAGCAGAATCCAGTAAATCCCCATCCAGTGGCAACTTCGACAGTTTTTCCGCGCCACGCATTCCACCGGCAGCACGGATGGCACTGTGTCTGCTAGAACCACCCGCGTTGTTGGATTCAGTCAGCTTTTGACCTCAAAAACCAAACCAGCGGGAGTTCGTTCAAATGGCAAAATACAAGTTGGAATACATCTGGCTCGACGGTTATCAACCCGTCCCCAATCTCCGCGGCAAAACCCAAGTCAAGGAGTTTGCCGGCTTTCCCAGTCTGAGCGATCTGCCGATGTGGGGTTTCGACGGCAGTTCAACCCGGCAAGCCGAAGGTCACAGTTCGGATTGCATGCTCAAGCCGGTCGCGGTTTTCCCGGATTCAACCAAAAAGAACGGCGCACTCGTGATGTGCGAAGTCATGATGCCCGACGGCAAGACCCCGCACCCGACCAACAGCCGGGCCACCATTCTCGATGATTCCGACGCATGGTTCGGCTTTGAACAAGAATATTTCCTCTATTCAGATGGCGCGCCCTTGGGTTTCCCGAAGGGGGGCGGCTTTCCGCCTCCGCAGGGCGAATACTACACCGGCGTCGGCCACAAAAACGTCGGCGAAATCGCTCGTGAAATTGTGGATGCCCATCTCGACCTCTGTCTCGAAGCCGGGATCAACCATGAAGGCATTAATTCAGAAGTTGCCAAAGGCCAATGGGAATTCCAAATCTTCGGCAAGGGCTCGAAGACCGCGGCTGACCAAGTCTGGATGGCCCGCTATCTCTTGATCCGCCTTTGCGAAAAGTACGGTGTGGACGTAAACTTCCACTGCAAACCGCTCGGCAAAGACGTGGATTGGAATGGCTCCGGCATGCACACAAACTTCTCCACCAAACACCTGCGCGAAGTCGGCGGCAAGGAATACTTCGAGAAACTCATGGCCGCGTTTGACAAATACAAGAACGAGCATATTGCCGTCTACGGCCCGGACAATCATCTGCGCCTGACCGGCTTGCACGAAACGCAATCCATTGACAAGTTCAACTACGGCGTTGCCAACCGCGGCGCGTCCGTGCGCGTCCCCCACAGCTTCGTCAACAATGGCTACAAAGGCTATCTGGAAGATCGCCGGCCGAACTCCCAGGGCGATCCCTACAAAATCGCCAGCCGCATCCTGCAAACAATCGCCACGGTCCCCCTCAAGTAACTTTTCCAACCAATAACTCAACCCAGAAAGCCCGGAGTAAAAAATCTCCGGGCTTTTTGTTTTTCCTTCGCCGGAACGATGCAAAAAAATCTCACGCATCCCACACAAGCCGGTGAACAAATTTTTCTCGTGCGACAAATTTTTCGTTGCAGAAAATTTTCCAGCTCTCTATGCTCCACGCCGCTCAAGGCACAAGAGAGCGAGAAGACAGGCTTGTGAATAACTTGTTAACAGCACAGGGTGGTTGCCGATCAGTTTTGGCAGTCAGTTTGGAGCACCCAGGCGAAGGATTTTTCGACATTCACGAACCCAGGCTTTTCGGCTTTGGTTGTGACAGGGATCGTGGCGGGTAGAAGCCGGTTTAACAGCCGACCAGACTGATTTGCGAGTTCCCGCCGCTTTTTGACGACCGTGTTTGTCGTCAGACCGCGTCCACCAGACAATCTCTTCAGGTCTTGACGGAAAAGAATGCGAACCGTCAACCGCAATGGGGAACTGTCAACAAATTGTGAATAACTCACTCTGGCGTACCACGGGTGCCGCATGACACGCGGCCACGTCCAACTCTGGCAAGACTCGAGCCGAGTCTTGCAAACGATGCTGAATCCCGACCTCTACGCGCGGTGGTTTGCTCCGATCCAGCCGGTCGAAATCTCCGACGACACCCTGCACCTCGGCGTCGCCAACGAGTTCTCCCAAATCTGGTTACAGGATAATTTCCTTTCCCTCGTCCGCGAAGCTGTCAACCAAACGGCGAGCCAACCGCTTCAAGTCAAGTTCGTCGTCGTCGCCGGCAAGAGTGGAGCGCCAACCGCCCCGGATTCAGCAGCCGCCAGCACTTCGACTGCTCCAGTGCGCCCGCAACTCGACGCCAAGCTCAATCCCCGCTATTCCTTCGAGTCATTTGTCATCGGTCCGAATAATAATTTTGCCCATGCCGCTGCCTTGGCCGTTGCCCAAGCCCCAGCGCGCGCCTATAACCCGCTTTTCATGTACGGCGGAGTTGGCCTCGGCAAAACACATTTGATGCAGGCGATTGGCCACGCCGTGACCACTAGCCGCAAATCGGGCCGAGTGTGCTACACTTCCTGTGAACAGTTCACCAACGAATACATCCAAGCCATCCAGACTGCCTCCCTCACCAAATTCCGCAAAAAATACCGGCATGTGGATGTGCTGCTGATTGACGACATCCAGTTCCTCGGCGGCAAAGAGCGGATGCAGGAAGAGTTTTTTCACACCTTCAACACCCTTTTTGATGCGCACAAACAGATCGTTCTTTCGAGTGACCGGCCCGCCGCTGAAATTGCCAACCTCGAAGCCCGGTTGGTTTCACGCTTTGAATGGGGTCTCGTCACTGAACTCCAGCCACCGGCGCTCGAAACCCGCATTGCCATCCTTAAGAAGAAAGCCTCGCTGCTGGACGTCAAAATCCCCGATCGCGTCATCGAATATCTCGCCGAACGCATTCGTACCAATATCCGCCGCTTGGAAGGCGCGCTTATCCGCGTCGCCTCCTACGCCTCGCTCACCGGCAAGGAAGTCACGATTGATTCCCTCGAAACTCTTCTCCGCGACGCCCTTCACGAAGAAGCGAAACGCACCGTCACGATTGACGCCATCCAGAAAAAAGTCGCCGAACATTTCGACATCCGCCTCGCCGATATGACCAGTCGCCGCCGCCCGCAAAACGTCGCCTTCCCCCGGCAAGTTGCGATGTTCCTCAGCCGGACGCTTACTGACCGCTCGTTGATGGACATTGGCGAAACATTTGGCGGTCGCGATCATGGCACGGTCATGCACGCCTGCAAACTGATTGAGAAGCGCATGAACGAAGACCAACGCCTCCGGCAAACCATCGCCTACCTGCAACAGGCTTTACAGCGGTAACTCCGGCGGCCACCTGCCGTGGAATCCAACTTTATCTACGCCAGTGAGCTGCGTGAACTGGTTGTCGTTCCCGAAACAGCCAAACTCCTCAGTCCAGATGGGTATTTCTTCCAACCCATGCTTGATTACCGGGGCGAACAAGTCGTCTTCTGGGGTCGCCAACTTGGTGAAAATGGTTTTAATATTTGGCGCTACGATTTTCACGCAAACTCCCTCCGCAAATTGACCGCCGACCGGGCTGTCTCTGGTCACCCATTTTGGAGCAATGACGGCCGACAAATCGTTTACTTCTCCACCGTCGGAGTTTCGAACGCAACCGAATGGTTCAGGCACGACCAATTCCAGCCGCACCATGCCGCCCGCAACATCTGGTTGATGAATAGCGACGGTTCCCAACGAACGCAGCTCACCCATGGAACACACCTTGACGAACACCCCTGCTTTTCACCCGACGGTAAGTTTGTGGTTTTCGTGTCGGACCGGTCTGGAAGCATGAATTTATGGCGGATTGCGATCTCAACCGGCGAACTTGACCAGCTTACGACACATGCCAGCTTGGACTACCGGCCGATATTTTCTCCGACCGGCGATCGCTTAGCTTTCTTCTCAACCAACAATCCAGCCCATAGTCACGCCTTGTGCGTGATGAACTGGAAAACCGGCAGCATTACTTTTCCGATCCCTGACGATGTTTTTGCCTGGGTTCATGGTCCGTATTGGCTTCCGGATGGAAAGACGCTGCTGCTGCACGGCGCCTTAGCCGGTCAGAGCGTATGTAACCTGTGGTTCTTCCATCTGCCGTCCCGACAACTTGAACGACTGACCATCCCAGAGTTTTCTTCAACCGCGCATGGTTCTCTCTCCATTCCCAACCACCGCCTGGTCTACGACAGTTCGGAGAAACTGAATAACCTGTGAGTAAGTTGCGAGTGGGCTGCCGGTCAGTTGCCGGGCGCTGGGATTTGGAAAATCCTTGGTGTGACACCATCACTTGTCTGGTTGTTGTGATTCGCTGCAAGTTCTTGGTGCGTGCCTTGACAACCGAAGTTGTTTCAGATATTCACAACAGGAACGGATACGGTTCCTTTAGTATGAAACTTATCTCCGGTACCAACTCCTATGGCAATTAAGTTCCGCATCACCAAAGACAAGATTCTCGCTGGCCTCCAGAACGTTCAGAACGTTGTCAGCACCCGCACGACACTGCCGATTCTCTCCAACGTCCTGGTGCAAGCCGGCACAAAGGGCTTAGACCTGACCACTACTGACTTGGATGTGGCTGTGCGTTGCACAGTTGAAGCCGAAGTCGCCAAAGCGGGTGGAACGACCTTGCCGGCGCGCAAACTTTTCTCAATCCTAAAAGAAGTCCCTGCTGCTGACATTGAAATTGAAGTCGATGACAAAAACGCAGCCTCGATTCGTTGTGGTTCATCGTTTTACAAGATCATGGGCTTGCCTGAAGAAGAATTTCCACGGTTTCCGCAAGCCGACGGCAAGAGTCTCACCATTGATCAGGGAGTCTTACGGGACATGCTCCGCAAGACCGCCTATGCAGTTTCCAGCGACGAAACCCGGTACGTCTTGAATGGCGTCTACATGGCTTTCAAAGGCGATAAATTGACCGTGGTGGCCACCGATGGCCGCCGGCTGGCCTTGGTCGAGCGCGAATTGGAAGTGCCCAAGGGCATGGAAGCCGAACTGATCTTGCCGACAAAAGCTGTTGGAGAACTGCAACGCTTGTTGAGCGATAAAGGTGATGTGAAGCTTTCCGTTGGCGAAAACCAGATCATCTTCAATCTCGGCGGCACAATCCTCGCCTCCAAACTCATTGAAGGCACCTATCCAAACTTCCGCCAAGTCATCCCAGCGGAAGCGAAAGAACGAGTCCCATTGGAGCGAGAGTCCCTGCTAGGTGCCTTACACCGCGCATCAATTCTTGCAAGTGAGAAGTCCCAATCCGTGAAGCTGAATTTTGGGAAAAACACTCTCACCATCACCGCCACCACTCCCGATGTCGGCGAAGCCAAGGAAACCTTGGCAATCAACTACAAAGGCAAGGAAATCGCCATCGCGTTTAACCCGCAATACATGATGGACCCGTTGCGCAATCTCGATGCCGATGAAGTCTTCATCGAATTAACCGACGAACTCAGCCCGGGCGTGCTCAAAGTCAACGAACCATTCCTCTACGTGCTGATGCCGATGCGCTTGAACTAGCGCTGGCACAAGACTATTCTAGCCAGAGCCGGATTGCCTCGTGGTGTAATGGTAGCACAACTGACTCTGGATCAGTTTGTCTAGGTTCGAGTCCTAGCGAGGCAGCCAAATTCGTTTTCTGGATACACCGGGCGCGCCACCATAATTTATATGAAGATCATCCTGAGCTTGGTTCTCTTGTTCTTGGTCAGTTGCGCCGGCTCGCGCGCGCCACTCGCGCCAGCGCCCGCCAAAGCCGGCATTCCCGGCGCCAAAATCATCCGTTTGCATCTGCCCCATCAGTTTGTTGTCTTGGATTTTACGGCCCGCCCGATGCCGCGAGTCGGCACGAAGTTGCCGGTCTATCGAGGTCATGAACGGATCGGCGAAGTCCAACTCACGGAACCAGTCCGCGGCAACCTCGCGACTGCGGACATTCTCAGTGGCGATTTGCGACTGGGTGACGAGGCCCGCTGACCATGGCCAGCTGCAACGTCCACGAAGCCCGGCAACAAATCCTCCATGCCGTTCACCTGCTGCCGGGACGCCGGGAATCGCTGAGCGCAGCGGCAGGGTGCGTGCTGGCAGCCGATGTGGTGTCACCGGGCAACTTGCCGCCGTGGGATAACAGCGCCATGGACGGGTATGCGGTGCGCGCCGCGGACGTGAGCAGTGCCAGTCAGAATAATCCGCTTCATCTCCGAGTGACCGGCGCAGTGGCCGCCGGTCAAGCGGCGGCGGTCCCGGTCGAACCATTGACTTGTCAGCGCATCTTTACCGGGGCGCCGCTCCCGCCGGGAGCGGATGCAGTCGTGATGCAAGAGGACACGCGGTCGCATCCGGAAGGTTTCGTGGCGATCCTGGAAGCGGTCGAAGTCGGGGAGAACATCCGACGCGTTGGCGAAGATGTGCCAGCCGGCGTGGTCGTGTTGCCGGCAGGGACGGTACTGGGGCCGGGGCAGGCGGCACTGGCGGCGGCGCTCGGATTCGCGGAGTTGGAAGTGCATCCCCGCCCACGCGTGGGCGTGTTGGTGACTGGGGCGGAGCTGGTGGAACCGGGGCGACCATTGCAGGTCGGGCAGATTTACGATTCGAACAGTTTCGCGATCGCTGGCTGGCTCCGCGCGGCCGGGTGCGAGCCGGTTGAACTCGGGATTGCGGACGACACCAAAGAGGATTTGGCGGAGAAGATTGATTACGCATTGAGTGAATGCGACGCGTTGATCACCGTCGGCGGCGTGTCGGTGGGGGAATATGATTTGGTGAAGGCCGTGCTCGAAGAATTGGGGTGTCACCAGTCATTCTGGAAAGTGAACATGAAACCCGGCAAGCCGTTTGTCTTCGGCACCCGGGGCCGGCAACTCATCTTCGGGTTGCCGGGGAATCCGGTGAGCGCGGCGGTGACGTTCCTGATTCTGGCGCGGCCGGCGTTGCTCAAGTTGCGCGGGGTGACGGACGTGGAATTGCCGGCGGTGTCGGCGGTGGTGGAAGAGGATTTTGTGAATCGCGGGGAGCGGCCACACTTCATGCGCGGCCGGTTGGAGCGCCGTGACGGTCACTGGCAGGTGCGCCCGCTGGCACAGCAAGGCTCGCACATGTTGACGTCGCTCGCGAAGGCGAATTGTCTGGTGGAAGTCGCCGAAGCGAGCACGATTACACGGGGAACCATCGTCAAATGCCAAACATTCTGAGTCATCCACTCGCGCAAAATTTTCTCGCGGAGATCCGCGACCAGCAGGCGAACCGGGCAACGGTCCGACATCACATCCGCGCGTTGGCGGTGCTGTTGTTTTATGAAGCGACACGCGATTTGCCGACGGAGCCGGTCAAGGTGCAGACACCGTTGACGGAAACCGATGGCAATTATGTCAGCGCCACGGTCGGGCTGGTGCCGATTTTGCGGGCGGGACTTGGGATGGTGGATGGGATTTTGGAAGTTTTGCCGGATGCGAAGGTGTATCACCTCGGCATTTTCCGTGACGAGAAGACGCTGGAGCCGGTCGAGTATTACAGCAAGCTTGGGAAGAGTACGCCGGTGGATATCGCGTTCATTCTCGATCCGATGTTGGCGACCGGTGGGAGCGCGAGCGCAGCCGTCGGGCGGCTGAAGAGCTGGGGCGTGAAGCAAATCAAGTTTCTCGGAATCTTTGCCGCGCCAGAAGGTGTTGCGAAGTTGACCGGCGAGCATCCCGACGTGGAAATCCATCTGGCCACCGTCGACCGGCAGTTGAATGACCGCGGCTACATCGTCCCCGGCTTCGGCGACGCCGGCGACCGTCAGTTCAGCGGCGACTAACCACTTTTTGGCGCAGGCCGAAGGCGCCAACACCCAGGAGCAGCAACACCCAGGTGCTTGGTTCGGGAACAACCGTGAGGACGAGATCCGTATGGCTGTCGGCGAACGCGAGCGTCGCATTCAATCCACCGATGACCCCGGCCACATCCACCCCGAGACTGCCGACGATGGCGTTGTCGGTGGCGAAGAGAGTGTAAGTGCCGGGCGTCACGCCGGCATTGGTGAAGTCGAAGTCAGTAAATTCCAAGAGTCCGGAGCCGATGGTCAACACGGCGTTGGAGACGACGATGAGGTCGCTGGTGCTGGGGCTGGCGAGTTCAAACTGCAGCGCGCCGGTGGTGTTCGAAACTGCCGGCGCAATGTCGAGGTTGCCGGTGAAGGTCAATTTACCGATTGCATTGCCGGGGGAAAGTTTGCCGCCCTGATTGATGACGGTCACGCCTTGCACGATGCCGGTGCCGCCCAAGGTGCCGGCGATTTGCAGTGTCGGGGCAGCGAGGAATCCATTGACGCGCAGGTCGGCGGGAGCGGCGACGGTGACGTTGCTGACGATTGTGCTGCCGCCGGTCAGGATGGTCTTGCCGGAGTTGGCGTTGAGGTATTCAACGTTGGTGACGCTGCCGCCGGTGGTAAAGGTGTTCGCGGTGCCGATGTTCAACTGAATCGTGTCAAGGCCGGTGCCGCCATCAATCCCGCCTTGAACAGAAGCCGCGCCGCCGGCGATGACGACGGTGTCGTTGCCGTCTTCCATGGCGATGGCCTTGGAACTGTTGCCGGTGTCGTGGAGGATCGCACCGCTGTTGGTGAGCACATCATCGTCGGCACCCATCTGGATGACGGCCAAAGCGGCTCCCAAGGGGGCGTCGGTGCCGCGAATGGTGCCGCTGGCGTGGTTGACGATGCTGTCATTTTGGTTGCCGATGAAGCGAATGCCATAGCCTGACTTGCCTTGAATCAAGCCGGCGTTGTCCACCACGGTGGCGGCGATGGCATTGCCGGCGGAGCTGTCGTCCACCAAGATGCCGCGCCCTTCGCGGGTGGCGTCGCCGTTTGGAGCATCCGCCAAGAGCGTGCTACCGATAATCTGGCCGGTCACGGTATTGATGATCGTTCCACCGCCGGCGGCGACCGCGTCGCCGTTGTTGGGCAAGGTGTCGCTGCCGACGCCTTTGGCGCCATAACCATGAATCACACCGGCATTGTAGAGGCGCACGACTCCATCTACATCCACACCATCGCCGTCACCGTTGGTCGTCCCAGGCAGAACGGCCCCTTCGATGAGGGCGCCGTTCTGATTGGTGACGATGGTGATCGCGGTGGCGGCCACGCCGTCGATGTTGACTCCGGAACCGTTGACGGCGCGCAAGGTGGCGCCGGCGAGGTTGTCGATGGATAGCGCATACGTCGTGGCGCCACCGGTAATGCCATGGCGGCCTTCGATGGTGCCGGTATTGGTGATCTTGATGCCGGAGTTGGCGCCGGCGTCAATGCCGTCGCTGCCGGTCGCGACTCCGGCGGTGACAGTCGGAGTCGCGCGAATGGTGCCCGCGTTGTTGACGGTGCCGTTCACGCCGGGGCGGACGGCGTCTTCGGCCACTCCGAGGATGAAGGCACCGCTCTGGTTGACGACGGAATTTGCGGCGGACGTGATGGCGCGGAGGTCGAGCGCTTGGGCACCGCTGATGGTGCCGTAGTTGTTGATGGTGATTGCCGAATTGTTCGCATTGACACGGATCCCATCGGCAGCCGATTGGATCAACGAGTTCGAGCCATTGAACACAATCAGATTGGCACCCGACGCGGTGCTATCCACGGCACGACCAGAACCATTTTGTACGACGGTGCCGAGATTGGTGAGGGCGGCGGTGCCGGACATGGTCACGGCGACGGTCGAGCCGCCGAGTGTCAAGGTCCCGTTGGTGGTGACGAGGCCGGTGCCGCTGGCAACGGTTTGTGCGGTGTTCGAATTGCCATTGATTGTGAACTGGGCGAAGGCCGAGCTGCCCGCCAACGAAAACAGAACGCCACAGGTTGAAGTTGCTATGAGAGTACGAAGGCTGATTTTCATAATATGCGATAAGGCGCCACAAATACAGCTAACGTGAGACGGGATTGTGGTGGCTGTGTGAAATTCCTGTGACGAGAATTGGCGGCGGCGCCTGTCATTAAAATGTCGCGCAGTTGTTACTTGGCTTCCTTTCATTCGTCACACGCACCAGCCAAAATCCACTTCAATTGAAGGAGAACAACGTATGAAAATATTTTTTATCTGTGCCACGGCGATCCTCGTGGGAATAATGCAAGTTTACGCAGCGGGGTTCACGGAGGGCAATTTGGCCGTCTTGCGCGTTGGGGATGGAACAACTCTCATCAACAGTTCGGCATCGGCGCTCTTCATTGATGAATACACGCCGAGCGGTGTGTTCGTGCAATCAATCGCGGTTTCCACGAATGTCGGCACACGCGCCGTGGGCAGCGGCTCGGCTTCGTCCGATGGTGTCCTCACCCTGTCGGGAAACGGGCAGTACCTCACGTTTGGGGCGTACGATGCAGCGGTCGGGACGGCGAGTATCGTCAGCGGCACCGGGGTTGCGCGCGTCATCGGTGTTGTTGGGACAAATGGAGCAGTGGACACTTCGACGCGGTTGACAAGTTCGGGCACGGCGAATCCTCCCTATAACGGCAACAATTTTCGCGCGGTCTACTCACCGGCTGGCACAACATTTTATCTAGCCGGCACCGCCAGCTCGGCGAACAACAGCGGTATCCAGTATGTTTCGGCACTCGGCGCCACCAGTTCCACCAACCTTAGCACGACGATCACCAACACCCGCGGCGTCAACGCCTTCAACGGCCAACTCTATTTATCCACCGGCTCCGGCACGGAAGGAATCTATTCGGTGGGCACCGGTCAGCCGACGACGCCACCGCAGACAGCCACGATCTTGCCCGGCGGGGCCTTCACAGATAACGCGGCGTATACCGACTTCTATTTCTCGACGGACGGCCTGACATTGATCACGCTCAACGGCTCAACGATGCAGGCATTCGCCTTCAATGGCAGTTCGTGGACGCTTAGTAATTCCTTCAGTACTCTCGCCAACAGCTTCAACCTCACCGCCAGCGAGTCCGGCGGCACCATCAATCTTTTCTACACGACCGGCAACGGCTCCACTAACAACCTCACCACCGGCGTCACCAACAGCACTCTCCGCGCAATTTCCTGGAATGGCACGAGTTTTGGCGGGGACACCTTGTTGGCCGTCGCGGGCAACAACCAGACCTTCAAAGGCGTCGAATTCGCGCCCGCAATGGCTGTGGTGCCGGAACCCGCCACTGTCTTGCTCGTCCTAGCCGGGGTGGGAGGCACGCTCCTGATTCGTCGGCGTCGACAATAGCCCAATCAAGAAATATCCGCCGACTTGTTACCTTGGCGACAACCTGCCGTAATTTCTGGCAATCAAACGTGAGGAGACATGCATAAACTACTGGTCGCGCTTCTTGTCGTTCTTAGCCTGTCGGTTCACGGTGCGGAATCCCCCCGGTTGGTCGTCGTCATCACCGTGGATGGGTTGCCGCAAGAACAGGTCTTGAAATACCGCGACCAACTCACGCCCGGCGGATTCCAGCGCTTGCTCCGTCACGGCGCGTGGTTTGCCAACGCCCACCACGGCCACGCGACGACCTTCACCGCCGTCGGCCACGCGGCGATCCTGACCGGCGCGTATCCGTACCGGCACGGCGTCGTCGGCAACGAATGGTGGGATCGCACCGCGCAGCAACGGATGTACTGTTGCGCTGACCCCGCCAGTCAACTTCTCGACGAACCGACCAAACCCAATGCCGGCACTTCCCCACGCAATTTGCAGGTCACCACCGTCAGCGATGAATTGCGCATCAACACCGGTATGGAGGCAAAAGTCTTGAGCATCTCACTCAAAGACCGGGGCGCGATCTTCACCGCCGGCAAAACCGGCCAGGCGTATTGGTTCAGCAAAGATACCGGCCGGTTCATCACGTCGAGCTACTACACGAATTCCTATCCGGCTTGGTGGCAGGCTTTCTACGCCGGCAAACCGCAGGACAAATGGCGGGCGCAATCCTGGACAAATCTCTTGCCGGCGGCGGCCTACTGGCGCTCCGCGAAGGACGGTTGCCATGTTCATGAGCCGGGCGATTCATCAGGGTTCGACGCGTTGCGTTGGTCGCCGTTGGGAGATGAGTACACGCTCGAATTCACATTGGCGGCTCTCAAGGGTGAAAACCTCGGCAAAAACCCGCGCGGCGTACCAGACCTCTTGGCGCTCGGACTTTCCTGTCATGATTACATCAACCACCGGTACGGCCCGACCAGCACCCAATCTCAGGATGCCGTCCTGCGGCTCGACCGGACACTCGAAACTCTGTTCAACGCACTTGATCAATCGGTCGGCCTCGACCACGTGCTGATCGCGCTCACGGCTGATCATGGTTTTGCCAATAGCCCGGAGTTTTGCCGGGACGTTTTGCGGATGGAGACCGGGCGCGTTGACCCGGTCAAACTGCGGGCCGACCTGAACACTGCGCTCCGCGAGAAATTCGGCCCCGGCGAGTACGCGGTCGCCTGGCATAACCCGACTCTCACTCTCGCCCCAGCCGCCCAGCGGCCCGAGGTCGAACAAGCGGCGGCGCAGTTCCTCGAAAGCCAACCCGGCATCCACACCGTCTTCACCCGCACGCAGCTCGTCAATGGCCAGGTGCCGCCGACGCGGTTCGGCCTGCTTGCTGCCCGCTCGTGGCACCGGCAACTCAGCGGCGACCTCTTCGTGATCCAACAGCCGGGCTGGTATCTCTTCAATACCCCCGACGAACATTGTGTCACTCACGGTTCGCCGTGGACATACGACACGCACGTCCCGGTCATGCTCATGGGACGGGCGTGGATCAAACCTGGTCAGCGCAATGAAACAATCGAAGTCGTGGACCTCGCCCCGACGCTCGCCACAGTGCTGCAACTCCGGCAACCCAGCGGCGCCGAAGGCCGGGTCCTCCACGAGATCCTACCCTAGTTCTTGCTACACAATCGTGATGCCGCCGACGCGGAACTGACACACGCATCGGGCAGAGTCACCCCGACATCGCGCGACGCCAACCTCACCGCCCACCTTCGCGTCGCCAACGGCACTCTTGCCGGTCTCGCGTAGTGCGCTCCCGAAATCCCTCGCGGGAGTCGCCTTGTCACGGGGGAAGTTTCCGAAATGCGACCGGTTCGTCACCTGGCAGTCACTGGCGAAAGGTCTACTGCCGGCAACCAAGGTGACTCCCATGCCAACAACCAATCAACTCGGAATGCTCAAACTCACCATCAGCCCAGTGCGCGACGCGGAATATTTACGGCTGGTCGCCGAACAAATCCAGCAACTCCCCGGCGTGGTTCGCGTCCGCACCACACCAGCAACGCTCCAAATCGAAATCATCTACCGCCAACCGGCCGCCGGCCTGTTGCGTGCAGTGCATGTTGCGTTGCGGCTGGCCGGCACCGAGATCGTCGCCGGCAAGGCATTTTGAAGTTTACGCCGCCCGGCGTTGCCGGCGGCGGCGGGCGATCATGACCGCGCCACCGGTCAGGAGGAAGAGCAACACGCTCGGTTCAGGAACGATCGCCAGCGGACCGGTGAGTTGATGAATCTCGGCATTGCCCAAGAGGGTGACGGTCGAGCCAGCGGCGACCCAGTTGTTGGAGTTGATGAAGTAGAGCCGCATGTTGTTGCTGATGATCAATTCGGTCCCACCGTAGAGAAAGAGATTCTTCACGAATAATCCGCCGGTCAATCCATCGTCCGCGCTCACGGTGCCGAAGGTGTCGGAGAGTTTCAGGATCGTATTGGTCAACTCCAGGGTGCCGAGCGCAAAGTTGTTTTGGAAGCCGGCCACCGCGCTGAAATTCACCACGGCTTGCGTCTCGGTTGCGGTTGATGCCAGGCCGAGGAAGCCGCCTGTCAGCGTCAGCCCGGCATGGAAAAACTCCTGCGTGGTCACGCTGTCGCCGCTGAAGAGGAACTTCGTGCCGAGATTGGCGGCGCCGGTGCTGCTGGTGTTGAGCGGCGCGTTGAGCATGTTCCAAGTCTGCGTCTGACCGCTCTGGTTGACGAAATTCTCGCGGAACTCATACACGTCGCCGACATCCGCATTGACTGAGCCGCTGCTGGTCACGGTGAATGTATTGTGGAAGATGTTGGTAGTCGGGTCGGTGATCCACGCGCCGGAATTGACCACGGCGGCGTTGAAGGTGCCAATGCTGTTGAGCATCTTGACCGAGCCGGCATTGGTCACGACGCCATGGAAGGTCAAGCGGGCTTGCTTCGCGGTGACCACACCACCGACGCGATTGATCATGTTGCCGGTGAATGTGCCGAAGCCACTGCCCTGAATCACGCCGCCGGCGGTATTGGTGAGGTTGCCGGAGAGGACGGTGCCGTTCTGCAGGGAGAGTGTGCCGGTGTTTGTCCAAGCCAGGGTGCCGGTCGTGCCGAGTTGCAAGGTGCCGGTATTGGTGACGAGGATGTTGCCGCGTTGATCGGGGGTGGCGAGGAGCGCCAACGTGCCGCCGTTGGCCGCGAGGGTCGCGCTGGTATTGTTGATGACGCGGTTGACGAGCGTGCCGGTGTTGCCGGGGCCGACGCGGATGAGGCCGGCGGCGAGGTTGGTGAGGTTGGCGGCGGCGCCGAGGTTGGCGTTGTCGAGTTGAATGACGCCAGCATTGTCGAGGAAGCCGTTGCCGGCGGTGGCGGTCAGGTAGGTGAGGGTGCCGGCTTGAACGAGGTTGGTGCCCAGATTGAGGGAGCGATTGGCGAGGACGCGGATGTTGCCGATGTTACCGGCGGCGACGATGAGTTGGCCACCGGGGGCGTTGGAGAAGGTGCTGCCGTCGGCGATGACGAGATCGTTGTTGTTGCCGGCAGTGCCGCCGGTTTGGAGGAACGAAAGGGTGCCGAGGTTGACGAGGCCGCCGCTCGTGAAAGTGGCGACGTTGCGGACGCCACTGCCGGTGCCGTCAGTGATGAAGCGGAGCGTGCCCGACGCGGTGTTGGTCACGGTTCCGCTGGTGACGGTGAAGCTGTAGGTGCCGCCGGCATTGGAACTGTTGTTGGTCAGGACGAGGAGTCCGGCGTTGATGAATTGGTTGGAGAAAACACTCTGGCGCGCGGTGGTGTTGCCGGTGATGCCGAGGTTGATGGTGCCGCTGTTGAAGAAGGTCGCGGCTTGCAGCACCAAATTGGATTGCCCGCTCGCGGCGGACGCGGTCACGAAGTTGAGCGTCCCGCGATTGGTGGTGATGCCGCTGGCGGTGAAGCGCAATCGCCCCAGTCCGCTGGCCCCGACGATGGTGCTCGTGGTGCTGTTGGAAAAAGTGCCGGCCACAATCAACGTGCTGATATTGGCAATGGTGTTTCCATTCAGGGTGAGCGTGCCGTTGTCTTGAAGGGTGAGGTGATTGTTGGAAAGAGTGCTGCCGCCGGTTGTGTTATTGCCAACGTTGAAAAGGGTATTCGATCCGAGCGTTGTCGCGGTGGTGATTTGCAGTGTCAGTCCGTTGTTGAGAGTCAGGATGCGCTGGGAGGTGCCGGTGGCCGCGCTGGCGGCGGTCAGTTCGGCGATGGTGAACGGATTATCAACCGTGATGGTGCGGTTGGCGGTGACAAAATTGGTGATGAACGCAGTGTCGGCAGGACTGGTGGGCGGACCGCCGCCGGGATTCCACAGGGCGGAGTTGGTCCAAAGTCCGCTGCCGCCGGTGGCGGTGCCGGAGTTCCATGAGAAGTTGGCTGCCCGGGCCGGGGGAAATACAACGCCGGCCAGCAGCATTATGACCATACAACCACCGCAAACCTTACCAACACCGGGCTTAATTCTGCGCATTGTTAATTCCTCAACCGTCTGCGCAGTCTCTGCCAACCCTGTGCCGAGAATGTTCGTGCAGGGTTACAACTTGGTAACGGATTTTATGCGCCGAATTTGTCGAGGCGGCGGGCGTTGGCTTGGAGGAGGCGGATCAGGTGTTTGGCTTCGAAGATGCCGAGGCTGCCGGAGTTGGCGGCGCGTTCGGTGAACCGATCGAGGCCGTCCCAGCCGGCAATCTCGCTCGTGATCATGACCGGCTGCGGATGCCAACTGTGGCCTTTCACAGGCACCGGGGTGCTGTGATCGCCGGTGATGGCAATGACGTCCACTTCCGGCAGGAGCACGCGCAGGGCGGCATCGGCTTCTTCGATGGCTTTGACTTTGCCGTCGAAGTTACCGTCTTCGCCGTACATGTCGGTGTATTTGACGTGGACGAAAACGAAATCAAACGCCTTGAGTGCGTCCACCGCCGCATTGAACTCGTCCTGGACGGTCTGTGTGCCTTCGACTTTTTTCATGCCGACGAGTTGGGCAAGGCCTTTGTACATCGGGTAGACGGCGATGGCGGCGGCTTTGAGGCCGTAGCGTTGTTCGAAAGTCGGGATGGCCGGTTGGTGGGCGATGCCGCGGAGGAGGAAGCCATTGGCGGGCCGGCAATTCTTCAGGAGCGGCAGGGCTTGTTTGTAGAATTCAGCGACGACTTTGGCGGCCTTGCTGCTCTTGGCGGTTTTCTTGACCGGCTTGCTCACGGCAATTGGTTGGCCTTCGCGGCCGGGATCGGTATTGGTGAGGGGGCCTTCGAGTCCTTTGCCACGGAAGATGACAACAAACCGATGGCCTTTGCCGGCTTTGAGGATGACTTCGACGTCGCCGATTTTTTTGATTTTCTTTTTGAGGAGTTCGACTTGGGCTTCGCACACCGGGGTGTCAATGCGGCCGGCGCGCCGGTCGGTGACGAGGCCTTTGGTGTCGAGGGTACAGAAATTGGCGCGGGCGGCGACGTCGCCAGCCTTGAGGTCAATACCAAGCCCGAGCGCTTCGATGACGCCGCGGCCGACTTCGAATTCGAGTGGGTCGTAGCCGAACAATCCCAGGTGACCGGGCCCGCTGCCGGGCGTGATGCCGGGGGCGACGGGGATCATCCGGCCGAGCGCGGAACGTTTGGCGAGCGCGTCGAGTGTCGGGGTGTTGGCGGCTTCGAGCGGGGTGCGGTAGCCAGTGGACTCGGTCGCGATGTCGCCGAGGCCGTCGAGAACGACGAGTGCAATTTTGGTGTGATTGGGAACGGTCAGGTTTTGGTAAACTTTGTCGAGATTCATGTCTTCCTTGGGTTTTAGGCTTGAAATCGGGTGAAACTCGCGACATCGTGGCACACGTTTTGGCGGCTTGTCAAAGCCGAAAACCACAACACCGGGACGAAGTTGCACAATCATGATCCGCTCCTTTGTTTTTAATCAGGGTCGGCAAGTCGGGCAGGACATGGACCTCGACAGCCTCCGGCTCGTGCTTTACGACAAGGGCCTCCATGTCTGGGTGGACATGGAGAATCCGACCGACGAGGAAGCGAAACAGGTGTTGGAAACCATCTTTGGGTTTCACCCGCTGGCGATCGAGGACTGTTTGACGTTAAGTGAACGCCCCAAGGCGGACGAGTACGAGAACTACGTCTTCCTCGTTATCCACGCGGTGGACTACACACGGACGGAGGAGTTTCGCACGACGGAGCTGAACATCTTTCTCGGGAAAGAATTTCTTGTCACCTTCCACCGGGAAAAATTGCGCAGCATCACGGCGACAATGGAGCGCGTGGCCAAGAATGCCCCGGCGGTTGCCCGCGCGCCCGACCGGCTGGCGCACACGATCCTCGATTTCCTGTTTGAGAATTACCGGCCGGTGCTGGAGGAGCTTTCCGGTGAGATTGGGGATTTGGAAGAGCAGGTGTTGGTGAAACCATCGCTCGACGTGCTAAGCGAAGTCCTCCGGGTCCGCAAGGAAGTGCAGCAGCTCCGGCAGATCATCACCCCGCAACGGGAAGTTGTGGCCCGGTTCGCGCGGGGCGAGTTCAAACTCGTGCGACTGCACTTGCTGCCGTATTACCGGGATTTGTTGGATCAACTCGTCCGCATCAGCGACAGCGCGGACTCCTACCGGGATGCATTGACCAACGTGATGCAGGTCCATCTCAACCTCCAGCAGACCCAAGTCAATCAGATCATTAAAGTGCTGACGGTGCTGGCGACGTTGGCAATGCCGATTTTCATCATCACGAGTTTCTACGGCATGAACTTTGGGCATTTTCCGCCCGAGGGCAGTAATCCGATCACCGCATATCTGTGGGTTTTTGGTGTGACCGGCGTGTGTACCGGCATTTTGTATTTGTGGTTGAAGCGCAAGGGTTGGCTGTGAAGAGCACGTTCCTCGACAAGTTGATTGGGCGGCTCGACCGGGTGGACCCGCAGAGTCTGCAGAGTGTCGTCCTCAAGCTCGCGCGCGAGAAAGGGTTTCTCGAAACGCTCTTCAACACGATCCAAGAAGGCATCATCGTGGCCGATCCGGACGGGCGGATCAATTATTTGAACACCGCCGCCGGGGACATGCTGGGCCTCGACCGGGAACGCGCGCTCGGTGCGCCGTTGAGCAACTATTTGCGCGATCTCGACTGGGACAAAATCTTTACCGCCGACAAAGCCGAGTGGAGCAAGGTGCTTGCGCACGAAATCGAGGTCTTCTATCCCCGGCAACGCTTGCTGAGTTTCTACATCGTGCCGTTGGTGGACTCGGATCACGATCTGGTTTCCGGCATGGCCGTGATTCTCCGCGACATCACCGAAACGCGGCGGCATACCGAGACGACGATCGAATCTGAAAAACTTTCCGCGCTCACGTTGCTGGCTGCCGGCGTGGCGCACGAGATCGGCAACCCGCTCAATTCGCTGAACATCCACCTGCAATTGATGGAGCGTGAACTGCGGAGCTTGCCGGCGACCACGGCGGACCGGCTCCGGCAAGACATCCGCGTCGCACGCGACGAAGTCACGCGGCTCGACCGGATCATCAACCAATTTTTGCGGGCGATTCGCCCGACCAAGCCCGATCTCCAACGCGCGGCGGTCAATGACATCGTGACCGATTCACTGGCGTTGATGGAGCGCGAACTGACGAACCGGGATATTCTCGTCGAGTTGGAACTGGCGGACAACCTGCCGCGGTGTCTGGTGGATCAGCTGCAATTGAAGCAGGCGTTTTACAATTTGATTCGCAACGCCCTGCAGGCGATGCGGGCGGGCGGCATCCTGCGGATCCGCACGGAAACCAGTGAGTCGCACGTGGCCATTTCGTTCATTGATACTGGGCGCGGGATTTCCGCGGAACAGATTGGGCGAATTTTTGAGCCGTATTACACCACCAAAAATGAAGGCACCGGGCTGGGGTTGTTGATCGTGCAACGCATCGTGCGTGAACACGGCGGCATGATTGATGTCGAAAGCGATGCCGGCCGGGGGACGACGGTGCGGATCAAATTACCGATTTACGAGAAGCAGACGCGGTTGTTGGAATCCCATGCCCGTGAATAATCGACCGACAATTTTGATTTGTGATGACGACCGGCCGCAGCGCGAGGGGTTGCAGCGCGCGTTGCAGGACCGGTATGACGTTGTGCTCGCCGACGAAGCGAGCAAGGCGTACGCGATTTTGGAGTCGCAGCCGGTGGATGTGTTGCTCACGGATTTGAAAATGCCGGGCGATGACGGGATGAAATTGCTGCGGCGGGCGAGTTCGCTGGGGAGTCCGCCGGTCAGCATCATGATGACGGCGTACGGCTCAATTGATAATGCCGTCGAGGCCATGAAGGCCGGCGCCTATCACTACGTGACGAAGCCGGTGAATCTCGATGAATTGGAGATTGTCATTGCCCGGGCGTTGAAGAGCCGGCAGATCGAGGCGGAAAACGTCAATCTGCATGAGCAGCTCGACCAGAAGTTCGGCCTCGAAAACATCATCGGCCAGTCGCCGGCGATGTTGTCCATGTTCGACACCGTCCGGCAGGTGGCGGCGTCACGGGCGACGGTGTTGGTGACCGGCGAAACGGGGACCGGCAAGGAATTGGTGGCGCACGCGATTCATAACCTGAGTCCGCGCAAGGCTGGCCCGTTCGTCGCGGTGCATGCAGCGGCGTTGCCGACGGCGTTGCTGGAGAGTGAATTGTTTGGGCACGAGCGTGGCGCTTTTACCGGCGCGGTGGAGCGGCGGGCGGGGCGGTTTGAACTGGCGGACGGCGGAACGATCTTCCTGGATGAAGTCGGCGAACTGGAGCCGGCCATGCAGGTGAAGTTGTTGCGAGTGCTCGAGGAGCGCCGGTTTGAGCGGCTCGGAGGGACGAAGACCATCGAGGTGGACGTGCGCGTGGTAACGGCAACAAATCGTAACCTTAAAAATCTCGTCACCGAAGGAAAGTTCCGGGATGATTTGTTTTATCGGCTCAGTGTGGTGACGGTGAACTTGCCGCCGTTGCGCGAACGCCGGGAGGACATTCCGTTGTTGATCAACGCGTTTGTCCGGCAATGCAGTGAAGAAAATGAAAAACCAGTTCGTGAGATGACGCAGGAAGCTGTCAACATGTTGATGGCGTACGATTGGCCCGGCAACGTACGCGAGTTGCGGAACACCATCGAGCAGATGGTGGTGCTGGCGCGTGGTGACCGGCTGACGTTGCGCGATGTGCCGCTGCCGATTCGCGCCGGAGCCGATTTGACGAAGATCGCCGTGGTGCGACCGGGCGTGACGATGACGGTCGAGGAAGCCGAGCGGCAGTTGATTGTGCAGGCGCTCAAGGATACCGGTGGGAATCGCACGCATGCCGCCGACAAGATCGGGATGAGCCGGCGGACGTTGCACCGGAAGTTGAAACAATATCACTTGGAAGATTTGTGAGGAATATGCCAGCCGACCAAACAGTACAAAACGCGGTGTTTCAAATCGAACTCGGTCGCGGCAAAGCCGTGCTCTGGTGGGTGGTGGCCGTATTGGGGGCGATCGCGTTGGCGCTGTGGTACACGGCGAGTGAGTTTCGCGGGTTGGAGAAACGTGAGGCGCAGGACATGGCGCAGTTGGCGCGCAATCTGGCGCGCGGCGAAGGCTTCACGACTTCGGTGATTCGCCCCATCAGCTTGTGGCATTTGACGGAGCGGGGTGGTTGGGACTTGCGCGACGGCACCGTGCGCGCGCGGCTGATCAGTCAGCATCCCGATCTGCATAACCCGCCGCTGTATCCGCTGATGTTGAGTGGCATTTTTCGGTTGGCGGGTGACCAGGTATTCCAGTCCAAATTGTCGGACCAGTTCTACGCACCGGAACGGTGGTTGATTATACCGTTTAACCAAGCGTGTCTCCTGCTGACTTTGTTGCTGGTTTATCTCTGGGCCAAACAGCTTTTCGATCAACGCATTGCTCTGACCGCCGGCTTGGTACTCCTGTTGTCCAACACGCTCTGGTCGTATTCTATTTCCGGATTACCCACCACATTCCTGATGTTGCTGGTGCTGGTCGCGACGTATTGCCTGTATCGGGCCGATGTGCGGTTGAATGGTGGTGACACGGCGCGGCCGGTGGATGTGGTCGCCTGGGCGCTGGTCGGACTGAGCGCGGTGTTGCTGGGGTTGAGTTATCTGACCCGGTACAGCAGCATTTTCCTGCTGATTCCATTGACCATCTACGCGGCGCGGGTCCTGCGCGGGCGGCGGGCGGTGGTGGGAGCGTTGATTTATGTTGTGATCTTTTTGGCCGTGGTCACGCCTTGGTGGGTGCGCAATTACCAAATCTCCCACAGCCTCCTGGGGATTGCCGGCTATCAGATCATTGCGACTGACGGTTTGTTGCGGAATTTTGAAATTAACCTGCCGGGGGCGTGGTCGATGCGGACTTTGGCGTCGCGGATGATGCAGCAATTGAATAGCGGGTGGACTGACGGGTTGCGCAACATTGGGTCCGATTTGGGAATTTTCTTTTTTGTGGTAGGACTGTTGTACGCTTTTCGCCGGGATGACACCTCGCGATTGCGGCGGATTGTGGGGGGCGCGCTGCTCGCCGGTTTGGTCGGCCTCGCGGTGGTGGGGATGGAGAGCGATCCCGGGCATGTCACCGCAATCAACGGCGGCAATTTGCTGGTGGTGTGGCTGCCGTTGGTCGTGGTTTTTGGCGTGGCATTTTTCTATCTCCTCCTCGACCGGATCCCCTTTCAAATGCGCCTGACACAAGGCGCGACTATTTTTGTGTTTGGTCTGGCGAACGTCGCGCCGATACTGCTGACGTTACTTCCGCCGGCGCGTGGGCCGTATCCGTATCCGCCGTATTGCGCGCCCTACACGCGGTTGCTGTCGCATTGGTTTGATCCCGACGAACTGGGGGTGTCGGATGCGCCGTGGTCGGTGGCGTGGTATGCGGATCGGCGGTGCATCTGGTTGCCCCAATCCCCGGACCAATTTGTGGCGATTCATGACTTCGTGGCGCCGCGCAACACGCAGTTTATTTTTCTGACGCCCTACATGTTGGATCGCCGGTCGCAGTCTGAGATCGTCAAAGGGGAATTCAAACCTTGGGCCACCATTGTGCGCGGGCAGGTCCCGGAGCGCTTTCCGCTCCGCTCCGTCACGCTGGTTCCGCCCGACACCGATCAGATTCTTTTCGCGGTCGAACCGCGGTGGCAGCAACGGCCGATCGGGCTGGTGCTGGAAGGCGACAAAGACAAGAAAGCCGCGCCGGCAACTAATGCCGTGCCGGCCCAGCTAGCACCAGCGGCTGAAAACTGAGCGTCCATAACCACCGCGCGCTTTGGCGGGCCAGCGCCCACGCCTGCTGGAACTCCGACCGCGGCGCCACCCACGCCGGTCCCGCTTCGGCGCGGCCGAGCGTCCGGCTCCAGACAAACGGCCGGCCAGTCAAGATGGCGGTTTGGGCGGCTTGAAAGTTCTGCCATGAATCATTCAGAAATTCATCCGCCGAACTGCCGAGTGCCAGAAATGCCGATCGATGATCCCACGCCACCACCGTCGTCGCGCCGGCGAACAACACCGTGAAAACCCAACTGGCCAATGGCTGAACAACTGGGGAGCGCCGCCCCAGCCAGCGATGGAGATATTCGCAATGAAACCGGACATGAAACTTCTCGTCATGCAGCATTTGGTCGCAGACCCCCCGCAACGCGCCGTCCGCAGTCCCGGTGCGGACGACGCTGTAATACTTCAGCGCCACAATTTCGGCCATGAGCAGCACCGTGATTTCCCCTGAAAATCCCAACCGGTGCCGGCAACGGCGAAAGAGCCAGTCGCTCCAATGGTGGTGGAGCGGCGGAACCGCAAACCGCGCCAGCACCCGGCCCAACAACCGCGCGTGTTCCTGCTCCTCGGCAATGAACAACTCAATGGCGGCCATGAAGTCCGCATCGCCGGTGGTTCGCGCCGCGCGCCGCAAACTCGTGCCGGCTGAGCTTTCGCCCAATTGAAACCGGGCGAGGGAGCGCAGAACGCTGGCGCGGAGCGCCGGCGTGATTTGTACCGGCACGTCCCAGGCAATCGGCAACCGGTCGCTGCGATTCTGCCGGTAGTAGGCCAACCATTCTGCAGAGTTCATGTCATCTTGGCGGCCAAGCGGTCGGCTCCGGCGCGGCGATTTAGAGGTGCCGCTTCACCAAGTACGCCATTCCCCCCAGGTACTGGCGGAAGGCTGTCCGCCCGCTGGCGGACAACGAGATCAAGGTGGTCGGTTTCAGCGGGTTGCCGACTTTGCGTTGGCGGATGATGTTGGCCTTGACCAGCGCGCGGAGATGGGCCGCCAGATTGCCATCGGTCAATTTCAATCCGTCGCGCAACTCAGTGAAGCTCACCGCGTCGTTGACGGCGAGAGTGGACACGAGTGCCAGGCGGACTTTGGAATGAATCGCGGTATCCAGCTTGTCAAACGCGCTAAGGTCCGCCGCCAGGAATGTAGGGGTTTTCCGATTGGGTTTTGTCGCCATAAGACTTTCCTCAAGTGTTAGCTGTTATGGTCAGATTTACATACCTCCCGCCGGAAAGTCTGAACCCATGCTTTCCGGCGCACCGTGCTTCTGACGCTTACACTAAACCCAAAATGTGTCAACCGAACTCTTTGCACTGAAGTCTGAGACAGGGAACGGGCAGCTTTGTTCAAGCAGCGCGGCAATAATTCTTTCGCGACCGGGTGGGGGCGGTTATAGTCGCGGACACATGAAACCAGTGGCAGCGTTTGCGGTCGGCTTATGGACGGGCGCGCTCGTGATGGCGGGTGTGGGCGTTGTCTATTGGCGCATTCTGGACCGCGCGCCGGCGGCCGGGACGTCGGAATCCGTTGAACAATTATCCCAGCGAATTCAACTCCTCCAGCACCAGCAAGCCAAGACTGCCGCCGAAGCGGCGCGGTTGCGCCAGACGGTGGCGGAGTTGCGGACGGGCCGGCCACCAGAGGGCAACAGTGCACCGGGCGTCGCGGGGTGGATACTCGAGGCCGTCTTGAATCCCGACGAGCAAGCCGTCGCCCAATTGGAAGAGGCGGCCGAAACCGATTTGAACGCCCTGGACGCCCTGGCTTTGTTGGCGGAATACGATAATGCCGAGGCGTTGACGCGGGTGTGGCACTCCAACAACCTGACAGGCTCGGGGAAGGTGCGGGCGGCCACGCTGTTGGCCGCGACGGTGGAAGTGAATCCGCGTGGGGCGGATTGGCTGGTCGGGGTGGCCAGCGATCCGGTGCTGGTGGAGGCGGCGTTGGCGGGGTTGATGACACCGGTATTTGCGTCGCGTCTCGTGCGCGGGACCGGCATCATGCCCCCGCCACATTTCAAACCAAACTACCCGCTGCGACTGCGCCTCGTGGAACAGCTCCGGCAAGCCGTCCCCGATGAAACTTTGGCGCCGGTGTTTGACCAGGCCCGCCAGCAACTGGCACAACCTGTGCCCAGTGCGGAGACTCAGTAATAGTTATGGATGATCACACAGCAATTTTTCTGCGGGTTCTTTTGGCGTTTGGCTTGGCCGTGGCCGGCGGCGGCATCAGTGCCGCCGTGGGTGTGTCGCATCAACGGCTGTGCGCGTTGATTAGTTTGGCAGCCGGGACGCTGCTGGGGGTCACCCTGTTTGCCATCGTGCCGGAATGCCGTGAATCAATGCAGTGGTGGGAACTGCTGGTGGCGTTGGCGTCGGGCTATGTTGTGTTTGTGCTGATCAGTAAATACGTCTATCACGTCTGTCCGGCCTGCGCGGCCAGTCACTTCGATGAGACAACCACACATCGGTTCAGTGAAATTGCCGGGGCGCTGATCATTGCGCTGGGAGTCCACAGCACGATGGATGGGATTGCCTTGGTGGCCGGCCATGAGGGGCACCATCATCACACGGACATGTCCATGCTCTTGGCGATTTGCGTGCATAAAATCCCGGAAGGGCTGGCGCTGGGCGCGTTGTTGTTGGGCGCCGGTTACCCACGCCGGCGCGCGGTCGTGTGGGTCGCGCTGGTGGAGTCCACGACGTTGCTCGGCGGCTTGGTGGGTTGGCTGGCCTTGTCCCACGTGTCGGGTTTTTGGTTGAACGCGGTCTTGGCTCATGCCGGCGGTGGGTTTCTCTTTTTGGCGATGCATGCCGTGCTCGGGGAATTGGTGAAACACGGGAAAGCCGTGGTGCTGGCCAATTTTGCCGGCGGAGTCGCCTTGATTGCCGGGTTGCATTGGGTGGTGGATCATCTGCCGTGAAAAATAAACTCGCATGGACGCTCGGTCTCGGCGCGGTGCTTGTCATCGGTGCCTCGCTCGCGCTCTTGGCGTGGCTGCGCGTGGACGATGCCCGGCAATTTGGCCAGGCGTACAAAGTGCGCACAGTCAGTGGCACGAATTACGTCTTTCAGTTCATCGAAACCACCGTCGGCCGCGTGGCGACCGGCTATGTCTTGATTGTGTCCGCCCGGCTGGAGAATCCCAATCCGTTTCCGCTGACCCTGCTGCGGGATTGGTTCGTCCTCATTGACCACGACAAGGACTACTATCAACCGATCCTTACCAGTGGCCAGCTTCCCACCATTGCGATGCCGGCCAACGGTCTGCTCGAGAAGGAAGAACTGCATTACGTCGTCCCGGACGACACACTGGCCGGGCTGCTGGCTCTGAATGTGGGTTATCAATATTTGGCGACGTTCAAAAGCGACAAACCCATGACCCGGCAACTCGAACCCGGGCAATTCTACAAGTTCCGGCAACGCGATTGGTGAGGTGGGCAATGTGGAATAAAATCAAATTCTATTTAGTTTCCCTGTTACTGATTGGCTTGGCCGGCGCAGCGCTCTATTACAAATATTTTCCCCAACAAGCAGTCGTCACCCGCCCGGTCGACGTGCCGGCGCTCGTGCTCCAGATTCAACAACTCAGCGAACTGGTCACCGTCAAATACAGCGTCCAGAAAATGATCGGCCTCGAAGAACAAAAAATCCCCTTTGGCACCGAACGCGTCCTGCTCACCGTCCAGGCCAAAGTCTATGGCAGCGTGGATTTGAAAACCGTGACCGTCAACGCCGGGCCGGCGGGGCTGGAAATCCAATTGCCGCCCGCCCGGATTTTTGACGTGGCAATTGACGACCGCGCCACGCGCGTCTGGGATCACAGCCTCTCGCGTTGGGCGGTGTGGGTCAGTCCCAATCCCGACCTCGAACAAAGCGCCCGGCGCGCGGCCCTCGTGGATGTCGAATTGACGGCCAAACAAATGGGCATCATTAGCAATGCTCAAGTCAACGCCGAAACCAGTATCCGTGAATTTCTGCGACTGGCCGGCCACTCCAACGTCACTTTTCGCACCGTCCAGTGAGCGCCGGGTGCGTTGACATTGGCGAAGGATTCGGCATCATGACGCCACAATGAAATTTTGCTGTGTCCTACTTCTTGCCGGCGCGACAGTGACCGGGTTCGCCGCCGAACCAACCCGGCCCCAAAAAGTTCTCCCCATGGCTGATTGCGTCGAACGCGCCCTGCAAAACAATCTCGACATCCAAGTCAACCGCCTCCAACCGCAAATTGGCCGCTGGGGCGTCGTCAGCCAACAAGGTGTTTATGATCCGGTTCTTTCCGGGAGCCTCAGCTACCAGGAAGACACCGACCCGCTGCTCCCGCAGCCGACCGATAAGTTCCTCCGCGCCGGCATTGATCTCGGCGGTCGACTCCCGACCGGCGCTACTTACGACATCGGCGTCAGTGAAACCCGCACCGACTTGGAGCTTGCTTCCACGCGCAACTACACCGGCGGCTGGCTCCTGACCGTCACCCAACCCCTGTTGAAAAATGCGTGGTTCGCCAGCAACAGCGCCGCCATCCGCATCGCCCGCAAAAACCACCAGATCGCCCAAGACGATTTCGTCCGGCAAGTCATGGACACCGTGTCCGCCGTCCAAAATGCCTATTACGAACTCATGTTTGCCCGCGAAAACTACAAAGCCAAACTCGAAGACCTCAACAGCGCCAAAGCCCTCCTCGCCGAAAACCGCAAACGCGTCGAGGTCGGCGTCCTCTCCCCCCTTGACGTTACCCAGGCCGAAGCCGGCGCTGCCGAACGCGAAGAAGCCGTCGTCGTTGCCGACCGCGCCATTCGCGACGCCGAAAACGTCCTCAAACGGCTCATCACCCAGGACGTCAGCGAATTTGCCGGCCACGAACTCGTCCCCGCCGACTCACTGGCATTTGAAATGGTTGAACTTGACGTCACCCGCAGCACCCGCACCGCGCTGGCCCAGCGTCCCGAATACGCCCTCGCCAAAGCCGCGTGTGACAAACAAAACATCACCGTCCAATTCCAACGCAACCAACTCTGGCCACAAGTTGACCTCTTCGGCACCTACGGCAATAACGCCCGCTCGGCCCTGACCACCAACGCCACCGCCTCCTTCAACAACTACGTCAGCAACCTCGCCGACAGCGACGCCCCCGTCTGGAGCGTCGGCATTGCCGTCAGCTACCCGCTCGGCAGCCGCACCGACCGCGCCAACTATCGGATCGCGCGCCTCCAATCCACCCAAGCCGTCCTCGATCTCAAGCGCGTCGAACAAAACATCGTCGTCGAAGTGGACAACGCCGTCGGCAAAGTCGCCACCAACCTCAAACGCATCGAAGCCACCCGTGCGGCCGCGCGCCTCGCTGAAGAATCCCTCAAAGCCGAACAACAAAAACTCCGCGCCGGTACCTCCACCAGCTTCCTCGTCCTCCAAGCGCAAGCCCAACTCGCCACCGCTCGCTCCGCCGAAATCCGCGCCCGCACCGACTACGACAAATCGCTCGTAGCCCTCGCCCGCGCCGAAGGCAACACGCTGACCAAAAACAAAATTGTTTTTGATCCCGGCCGATGAGACCGACTCGCGCCATCTTCCGCGTGGGCGCGATGGTGGCCTGGGCGTAAAAGGCGCCGCCCATGAAATCACTCCGCCCGTCGCAAGAACTGAGTTGTACCGCCAAATGAGCAACCTTGTCTGGCTTGATGAACTCGACCTCCGCGGGATGAAACAAGGTTGGCTCGAAGCCCGATCCTGTCGCGCCGTCACCGGCAACCCGCTCCGGATTGCCGGCCGCGAATACGCCCGTGGCGTCGGCACCCATGCGCGGAGCGTTTACTGGTTGGATCTGGCCGGTGGCGCGACGCGGTTCACGGCTGCCGTTGGTGTGGACGATGCGGCGGAAGGCGTCGGAACCCTGATCTTCAAAATCTACGGCGATGGCCGGCGGTTCTTTGATTCGGGGGTGCTGAAATCCGGTCAGCCCGCCGTACCGGTGGACGTGGATTTGCGCGGCGTCCAAAAACTCGTGCTGACTGTCAACGATGCCGGTGGTGGCGTGCGTTTCGGTCACGCGAATTGGGTGGACGCGCAATTTACCGGGACGCGCCCACAACCCACGAGCGCGCCGGTTGAGCCGGCGGAGATTCGCACGCCGAACCCACCCGCCACTCCGCGCCTCAACGGTCCGCCCATCGTCGGTTGCCGACCGGGCAATCCGTTCCTCTATCGGATCCCGTGTACCGGCGCCCGACCGCTGAAGTTGGCCGTGGAGAACTTGCCGGCGGGATTGAAACTCGAAGCGAATGTCATCACCGGCAGCCTCGCGGAGCGCGGCGAGTACGTCGTGACGCTACGCGCCGGCAACTCCCTCGGCGTGGCAGAACGGCAGTTGAAAATCGTCTGTGGTGATACCCTCGCGCTGACGCCGCCGCTGGGCTGGAATGGTTGGTACGCGCACGGCGTCAAGATTGCGGATGCCGACATGCGCGCCGCCGCCGATGCGCTCGTAAACTCCGGCATGGCCGACCACGGTTACACTTACTGCAACCTCGACGACGCACCCGCGGCCAACTTCCCGGACATGAAGACGCTGGCCGATTACATCCACGCGCGCGGTTTGAAGTTCGGCTGTTACACGTCACCGGGACCACAGACCTGCGCAGGGCTTCCCGGCAGCTACCAACACGAGGCGGAACACGCCCGGCAATACGCCGCGTGGGGCGTGGACTTTCTCAAGTACGACTTCTGCACCTACTGGAACGTAATGCCCGGCAAGTCCACCGAAGATTTCATTGCGCCGTACCGGCAGATGGGCCGGTTACTCCGCGAACAACTGCGCGACATCGTCTTCAACCTCTGCCAGTACGGCATGGCCAACGTCTGGGAATGGGCACCGGGCATCGGTGGCCATTGCTGGCGCACGACCGGCGACGTCGGTCTCGAACCGAACGCCGCGTTGCCGGGTTTCTACAAAGTCGCGCTCGCCAACGCCGCGCTCGCCGAGCATGCCGGCCCCGGTCGCTGGAACGATCCCGATTACCTCCTGCTCGGCGTCTGCGGTGACGCGCACATTACGCCCAACGAGCAGTACTCCTATATGTCGCTATGGGCGTTGATGGCTGCGCCGTTGTTCTTCGGTGGCGACATGCGGAAGCTCGACCCGTTCACGTTGAACATCCTCTGCAATCACGAAATCATTGCCGTCAACCAAGACGAACTCGGCCGGCAAGCCCGCATTGTCCGGCAATGCGATGAGGAGTTTATTCTGGCGAAGCCGCTCGCCGCTGGGAGTATCGCGGTTGGATTGTTCAACCTCAGCGAGGTCGTTCTCCCAATCCGCGTGAGTTGGGAACAGCTTGGCCTGACCGGCCCGCGGCGCGTCCGGGATTTGTGGCGACAAACGGAACTGGGCGTTTTCGCGACCGGCTGGGAAACCATGATTGGTCGTCACGGAGTTGCGGTTGTGTCAATCACATGAAACTTCAACTCTCGACTGACTTCGGTTCGCAACATCACTGGGAACGGCTGGTGGCCTTCGCGCGGGAACACGGCGTGCAGCGGTTGGTGTTCTGGGGGAATTACGCGGCGGCGGGATTTACGTCGCCGTTTCTGTTTACGAAATATCCGGGCTGGCTCACTGAGGCCGAGCGCGCGAAGCGGGAAGGCGTCCGCCGCAAAATGGCCGCCGCTGCGGAGCTGACCCGGCAAGCGGGGATCGAGTTCGGTTACTGCTTCCAAGTGTTGATGGTCCCAGATCCGAAACGCGGGCCGCGCGAGTTTTTCAACGAACACGGCGAACCCGACATGGCCGGCACCGCGGTGTACCGGCTCATCGAGGAACAGTTCGACGATCTGCTCACCATCGCGCCGAAGCTGGCCGGCGTGGAGTTGTGGGTGATGGAATGCGCCAGTGTCATCATCTCGAACTTGCAGCATCAGTCCATCTCCATCGCCGAAATCTACCGGCGCATCGCCGAGACGGTTTTCCGCAAATGCCGGCACCACGGCCTCGATATGACCGTGGACTTGCACACGGCGGGCGGCCACCGCGAGGCGTTGGAAGGCTTGCTCGCCGCCGCGCGGGCCAATCGGGAAATCATTGTCAGTGCCGACAACGTCGTGGGTGATTTTCACCTCCACCTCCCGTTTAATCTCCACCTCTGGCGCGCCGCCGCCACCAACCCGGTGCTCGTGCATTTCGATTTGAACGGCGAATACTGGGGACGCAACTTTTACCCGACTTCCGCGCTCCAGCAATACGCCGCCCATTTACGCGAAGCCCGGCAACTCGGCGCGGTCGCCGTCAACGGCCGCATCTCGACCGGCCACGATGCCGGCAGTCCGCATTTCAATGTGCTGCCGTCCCGCCGCCACTATTATCCGACCCGGCAGGAAGTCTGTTGCTTCGACACGCTGGGCGGTTTCAACGCCGAGTTCTTCTGCGCCGGTGAAGACGCCGACCCGGCAAAGGTCGTGCGCGATTTTCTCCGGCGGGAATTTGGCGAGCCGGTGGATGAACTCGCCCAGATTTTTCTGGAGGTCGAAGCGGTGAACGCGCGGATTTTTTATGCCGGCCAGAACTACTTCAATGCCCAATCCATTTTGCCGGTGCCGTACCTCGCGACGTTCTGGGCGCTGGAAGAACAATTGACCGCCGCGCCGGGCGAACCGTTCGTCCGGCCCGACAACCCACGCGCCGGCCGCGCTGCATTCGCCGGCTGGCCGATCGTGCCGGGTTTGCGTGCGACTGGTTTACGGGCGTTGATTAGCGAGAAGCAGGAGGCGGTGGCCGACGCCGAGAAATTGGCGAGCCGCGCCGGTGTGGCGACGGCGCATCTCCCGCCGGAACAGCGCGACTTCATCCGCCGGCATTTCGAGGATTGGGTGTTGTATGCGAAAGCGGCGGCGGCTTTGCTCGAAGCGATGGGTCGCCACTTCACCGGCCAGCCACCGAAAGTGAACTTGCCGGTGTTGGCCGCCGCTTGGCGGCAACGGCAGCCGCATGACGAATGGCGCGTCGCCGCCGTGTTGATGGAGTGGCACTCTCTCATCACAAAGGCAAGATGACGAAAGATATTCTCTTCAATCAGCAATGGGCGGAGCGGGTGTTTGGCGGCGAGTTGCCGTTCTCGTTCGTGTATGGCGGACGGCACTCGGCGGAGTTTATCGGCTCGTGGCGCCGGGAAGGTGAGCGGTGGACTGATCCTGTGACTGGGTTGGAAGTCCGCGTGGAATTCCGGGTTTATGACGATACGCCGGGGGTGGATTGGACGATTCATTTCACGAATACCGGCATGCAGGACACGCCGATCATTGAAAAGGTGAAAGCCGTGGATGCCGGCGATGTGGTCGGGAAGGATGTTGTACTGCGCCGGCTCAATGGGTCGCCGTGTTTGGTGGACGATTGGATGCCGTTCGATCAGCCGGTCGCGGCGGGACAACGGATTGAGTTTGCAGCGACACATGGCCGGTCGGCGAACGTCTCGCCGTGGTTCACGGTGGATTGGGGGACGGGCGGCGTCATCACGGCGATCGGTTGGTCGGGACAATGGTGCGCGGCGGTCGAACACAAGGACGGACGCGTGCGCGTCGAGGCCGGGATGCAGTTTCTGCACACCGTGCTGCGGCCCGGGGAGAGCATCCGCAGTCCGCGCATTCTGCAATTGCGCTGGCAAGGCGGCGACCAGTACCGGGCCTACAGTCTGTTTCGCCGCACAATGCTCGCGCACATCATGCCGCGGTTGAACGGCGAAGTCGTCGTGCCGCCGATCGCGCATCTGAGCACGTCGTTTTATGAATTAAACGACTCGAATGAGCAGAATGTCTTGTCGCATTTGGAGTCCACGAAGGGCTTGGGGTTCGAGGTGTTTTGGCTGGATGCGTTCTGGACCGGGCCGCTTGGGTTTCCGTCGAGCATGGGCAACTACGGTTTCCCCATCGAAAGGGTTGAGCCGCGCGACAGGTTTCCGAACGGATTGCGCGCGATTGGCGCCGCGGTGGAAAAGGCCGGGCAGAAATTCTTGATGTGGTTCGAGCCGGAACGCGTGGTGGGCGGGACGTTCCTCGCAAAGGAACACCCCAACTGGATCTTTTCGCTCGGTAACGACGGCGGCGGCTTGTTTAATCTCGGCCACCCCGAGGCCCGCCAGTTCATGACGGATTACCTGAATGCCGTCATCAAAGAATACAAAATGACGTGCCTGCGGATTGATTACAACATTGACCCGCTCCGATTCTGGCAGTCGGCCAACGCGAAAGACAAGCAGCGCGTCGGCCTCGCTGAGATCCGGTACGTCGAAGGTCTCTACCGGATGTGGGACGACATCCTGGCCGCCAACCCCAAGCTCTACATTGATAATTGCGCCAGCGGTGGCCGGCGCATTGATCTCGAAGCCATGTCGCGCGCCGTCGCGCTCTGGCGCAGCGACAACACGTGCGACATGACCGACTTGAAAGCTGCGACCATCGCGCTGGCGGCGATGAAGAACCAGTGCATGAGCGGCGGTTTGAACCGGTATGTCCCGTTCAGCGTTGTCGGCCAGATGGGTGCGACACCGTATCTGTTCCGCAGCGGTTTCAACGCTGGGATCGCGTTCTGTGAAGACATTCGGGCGGCCGATTATCCCCGGGAACTCCTCCGGCAAGCCATCGCCGAGGGGAAACGGTTGCGCAAATATTTCTTCGGCGACTTTTATCCGTTGTCGCGTATCAATGTTGACCCGCAAGACTGGTGCGTCCTGCAATATCATCGCGCGGAGCAGGGCGATGGCATGGTCATCGCCTTTTGCCGTCCGGAATCGCCGTACACCGCGTGGCGGTGCCGGCTGCGGGACATTGAACCGGCGGCGCGCTACCGGGTCACGGTCTTGCGGAGTTATGAGCCGGACCCGCCGGTCACGTTGACCGGCGCGGAGCTGGAACAATTCAAAATCGAGATCGAAGACCGACCGGGGTCGGTCATCGTCGAGTATCAGAAAGAGGGAATATGAATATCGCACCGTGGTTGGTTTTGCTCGCGAGCGCGACCGGCGTGGTGGCCGGTGAGCCTGTCGTCGAAGCGGAATTACATACGCATCTCACCGATGCGTTTGTGAATCCCCAGACTGCGACCGGGTTGCCGCGGGTGTTGATAATCGGGGATTCCATTTCGATCGGCTACACTGCGCCCGTGCGACTGGAGTTGAAAGGGATTGCTGATGTGTTCCGGCCCAATGAGAATTGTCAGCATTCCGGTTATGTTCTGGCCAAGCTGAATGCGTGGTTGGGGGGCAAGAAGTGGGACGTGATCCATTTCAATTGCGGGATCTGGGACACGCATTTCCTCGACGCCAAAGGAAATCTGGTGCGCGCGGACGACCAAATTTTACCGCCGGGCGTCCGCATCCGCCACACGCCCGAACAGTACCGGGAGAATTTAATCAAGATCGTCACCCGCCTGCAGCGCACCGGCGCGAAACTGATCTGGGCGAGCACAACGCCGGTCATGCGCCGCAAAGGGGAACGGTTTGAAGCGATCCCGACGCTCAACCGCGTCGCCGCCGAGGTCATGCAGACGAATGGTGTGGTGGTCAATGACCTCTATGACTATGTGTTACCCCACGTGAAGGAATGGCAAAGTCCCGATCAGGCGCACTTCAACGACAAGGGCAATGCCGAACTCGGCAAGCGCGTTGCCCAATCCATTCAACAGGCATTACCGCAGCGGAAGAATTAACCGCGCGCGTGCGTTCGATAATAGGCGAATCCATCTACGAGGGTTTTCACGTTCTCCCACGGGACGCCGGGCGTCATGCTGCTGGAGCAACCGAGCATCAACCCGGTCTTCGGGCCGTGTTCGACGAGCCACGCCAACTCGCGTTTCACGTCGGCCGGTGTCCCGTGCGGCAAGGTGCGCGTCACTGACACGCCGGCAATGATGAAGAGATCGTCGCCATCCCGGGTTTTCAGCCGGCAGATCTTCTCGTAGTCCATGCCGTCCTCGTACTGGAATCCTTGGAAACCCTTGAGACCGACTTCGAGCAGCCGCGGGATCATTTGCATCAGATTGCCGTCACAATGCCAGATCAGTTTCACGTCGGTCTTCAAGAGCGGTTCGAGGCAGCGAGCGAAATGCGGCAACCACAATCTGTCGAGCGCCTTGATGTCCACCAGCGTGCCCCGCGAGTCGGCCATGTCGTGGTCGAGCCGGTACAGCGGCGGCAAGCCACCTTCCCGGTAGGCGCGCGCGACGGCGCGGTTGTTCAGCAACGACAAATCGGCCGCCAACGCGAAATGCCGCTCGATGATCTCGGGATACAGCGCGAACGCCATGAAGTAATACTCGTAGCCATACCGGCTGTAGTCGAAACTGGGAAACCAGACGAAGCCATAGCCGCTCTTGAGCATGTTCGGGCCGAGGACGCGTTGGATCTCGGTCTCGCTGCGGAGGATTTGTTGGACGCGCGCGGTTTCGTCAAACCCGGCGATGGCTTGCCGGAGGCGCGGGAAGATAAACCGCTCGAAATGTTCGACGACGGCTTCGGGTGAATCAATCACGATGCCGTCGCAGACGATCTGTTGCGCGCCGGTGGTGGCACTGGCCGGTGTGTCCGCTTGATAACCGTGGACTCCCATCGAAAGCGGATTCTCCGGGATCCACTGATCCACGAGACAAACGCCGATGTTCTCGTACATCCGGTGATAGGTCGCCACCGGGTCGCGCTGATAACTACCGGCCGGCAGGCCGGCCAGGCGGTTAATGACCGACCACTCCATCGGGTTGATCAGCCAGAGCGGGATGCCGCGAGCGGGTTTGCCGAGAATCGTGTCGAGGGCGAGCTGGGCGCGATTCATTGCCGCTGGTAGGCGATGGCATACGCGCACTTGTGGGTGCCGGAACGATTCGGTTCGGCGCGATGCCACGTGTAGTTGGTGAAGAACGCGCCGTCGCCAGGCGACATCGGCAACAGGACTTCTTTCGAGAAATCAATCTGCGCAAACGGAATCCGGTGCCGCTGAAACGCCTGCCCGGTCGTCGCGCTGTGGTAGGACGGTTCGTCAAAATACTGTTCGTGCGGCGTCAACGTCCATGACTTGTGCGTGCCCGGCAACATCCCCAGCGCGATGGCGTCCTGGCCGACTTCGTCGAGCGCGATCCAGCAGTTGCAACCCAGCTCGGGCTTGAGTTGCCAGTAATACGAGTCCTGATGGTAGAAGGACTGGCCATCGATGGCTTTGTTCTTGATGAGCGCCTGATCTGTGAATCGCTTCACCGGCCCGCCGAGCAGTTGCGCCATCGCGGCCTGCAAGTTCGGATGATCGGCGACGCCGCGGAAGACCGCCTCCTGGCTTGCCGGCGATTGGACGCCGACCGGGATCAGCTGCCCTTTCGCGTTCCGGTATTTCGCCGGGTCGAGGACTTGAAAGTGTTTCTTGCCCCACGCCGGTTCGTCTTCGAGCAATTCGAGCAACCGCGTGCGCACCGCTGCCACGGCGTCGCGGGGAATCAGGTCGCGCACCACCGTGTAGCCTTCGTCACGATACTGCTGTTGTTGTTGGGAAGTGATTGGAATCATGCCGGCAGGCTACCACTCCGCCGCCGGATGAGAATGGACAACGCCCCTGCAAAACCTGTAGTTTTTCAACATGCTTGACCGTCCGCTTTATGAATCCCGGTTCGGCCTCCGCCTGCTCTACTGTGGCCGGTATGTTTGCGAGCCGAATTGGCGGATTGAGTCCGACCGGCTGCCCGGTGGCCTCATCGGATTCTTCTACGTCGAACGCAACGGCTGTTGGGTGGAGATCAATGGCCGCCGGGTCAACCTCGTCCCCGGCGACCTGCAGATCCTCCGCGGTGGCGCGCCGTTTCGGATGGGACACGCCCCGGCGCGGCCGCTCACGGCGTTGAGCCTCGCGCTGGCGGTCGAACAAGGCGCTGTGCCCAACCTGCTGCAGCAACGGAAATTTGCCTCGCGCTACCGGTTGCGCGAGCCGCGCCGGTATCGGGAAGCGTTCGACGCAGTGTTGACGGCGTTGCAGAGTCCGGTGCCGACGCGCGATTGGGCGGTCAACGCGGCGGTGTTGCAGTGGCTGATCGTGGTGCTGGAGGAAACCAACGCGCCGTTGCAGCCGCACAGCGAGGCCGGGCACAGCGGTGTGGATCGCGTCTTTTTTGCGCAGGCGTGGGCCAACGCGCGGCTGGCCTCGGTGATCACGCTGGCCGAGTGGGCGCGCGCGACGGGTTGGCATCCGGTGCATTTCGCTCGGGTGTTCAAGCAACAAACCGGCCTCAATCCCATCCGCTGGCTCGAAGAACGTCGCATGGCTGCCGCCCGGCAATACTTGTCCGGCACCAGCAAGACGGTCAGCGAAATTGCGGAAGCAATCGGGTATACCGATCCCTTCTATTTCTCGCGGGTGTTTCGCAAGCACTACGGCCAGCCGCCGCGCCGGTATCGGACGCTGAGTTTCAATGGGAGCTAACAATGAGCAAACGAATTGACGAATTGGACAAGAACTTCGCGCCGATTGAAGTGACCGGGGATGTGAGTTGGTATGACATTCGTGACTTGGAGGTGGAAGGGCGCGGGTGGCGTGATACCGAAAATTTCTACGACCGTTTACCGGCCCGCGCCAAGGGCACGGTGCGAGAGCCGGTTTGGCAACTGTCGCAGCATGCGGCCGGACTGTGTGTCCGGTTCGTCACCGACGCCCCGGCGATCTCCGCACGCTGGAAATTGCGCAACGCGAATCTCGCCATGCCGCACATGCCGGCGTCGGGGATGAGCGGGTTGGATTTGTACGCCAAGGTGAATGGCCAGTGGGTCTGGGCCGGTGTCGGGATTCCGGGCGGCCAGGAATCCAAAGCCGTGTTGGCGCAGAATCTCGTACCGGAACTGCGCGAGTATCTGTTGTACTTGCCGCTCTACAACGGCGTCGAATCCGTCGCCATCGGGATTGCGCCGACGGCGCAGCTGGCGCGCCCGGCCAAGCGTCCGCTGGGTTTTGTGATCTACGGGACTTCGATTGTGCAAGGCGGCTGCGCGTGCCGGGCGGGGATGGGATATCCGGAAATTCTGGCACGAGCGCTGGATTGTCACTCCATCAATTTGGGTTTCTCCGGCAACGGGCCCATGGAGATTGAAGTGGTCCGGCTGTTGGCGGAATTGGATCCGGCGGTGTTCATCCTGGATTGTCTCCCCAATATGGGCGCGAGCCAAGTGAGCGAGCGGACTGAGCCGGCTGTGCAGACGTTGCGTACGGCGCGACCGGCAACACCGATTGTGCTGGTCGAGAACATCATCTATCAACGCGCCCCCGTCCAAATCGCCGGTACGGCGGGACACGAGGCGAAGAATATCGAGTTGAAAAAGGTCTGGCAGCGATTGCGCAAGGCGCGGGTGCCGGGCTTGTTCTACGTGCCTGCCGGCAAACTGTTGGGCACTGACAATCTCGGCACAGTGGATGGTACGCATCCAACGGATGTCGGTTTTCTGCGGCTGGCGAAGGCGTTGGCGCCCGTCGTACGCCGGGCATTTCAGTCGCGACGGACCGTCACCCATTGACCGCCGGCCTCGCGGGATTGCCGGGCGGCTGCACCAACCCGGAGCGTCGCGAGCGCATCGGCCACACCACATGTCGGGATCGCTCCGGTACGGACACAGTCTGCGAACTCTTTGAGTTCCGGGATGTAACCGCGGAGGTGTAGTTGCTGGATTTGGCCGTACGGCAGGGAGAACGTGGTATGGAACAACTCACCACCGGCATCCGTGAAGGACATTTTCATCGGTTGCAGACTGCGCGGAGTCCGGTGGAATTGGATGGCGCGGCCGTCTTCCGCGATCAACAAGCCGCTAGGATGGACAATTTCCACCCGTTCATAGGGCGGCGACCAGTTGCGAAAGCCGCAGTCGCGAATACTGCCGAGGTCGCCATTGGCAAAGCGGAGCAATGTGATGGAGCCACTGCCTTCCGTCGCAGTCAGGAGCACGCTGTCAACCGGCCCAGCCAAGTACAATAGTAAATTCTGAAAGTGGCCGCCGCCAAAGTAGTACGACGCGTTGAACACCCGCGACCCTGGCTCCTCGGCGCGCCATTGGTGGAGCAGGGCGCGGAGCTTCTGGTAGACGGGCGCGTACCGGAGGCACGAGCCGACAAGGTAGGTGAGTTTCTTTTCGGTGGCGAGTTGCCGGATCCGTTCCGCGCCGGCCTCGCTATGGATGGCCGGAGTTTCGTTGAAGACAGGCTTGCCGGCTTGGAGGGCGGCGCAGGCGAGCGGTTCGTGGTCGCCAGTGCTGGCGATGATCACGGCTTCGACATTCGGATCAGCGATGAGCCGGTCGGCCCCCACATAGCAGGGGAGCCGATAGAATTCGCCGGCCGTTCGGGCGGTTTCTTCGTGGGCGGTGGCCAACGCGACGAGCCGTAAATCACCGGGGAGTTGTTCGAGGGCCGGGATCAGGACTTGCCGGGCGTGATTGCCGACACCGATCATGCCGACTTTGAGAGGGGTTTTCATAGTGGTCATGGGGTAGGGTGCGCTATAGCGCACCGTGGTGGTTGGCGTTTCGGCGGTGGTGCGCAATAGCGCACCCTACTTCAGACACCAGTCGGTGAGTTTCTTGACGGTGGTTTGGGCGAGACACATCCGCGTGTCAGCGCCGGCGTAGTAAACGTTCAACGTGCCGTCCGGCATCTCGACCGCGCCAGAGGTGAAGACGACGTTGGGGGATTGGCCCATGCACTCGTAATCTTTTTCGGCGGCGAGGATGAATTCTTTGGGAGCGGCAATGACTTGCGAGGGATCGTTCAAATCCAAAAGCATCGCGCCGAGGTAGTAATTTTCCGAGGAACAGGTCGGCGCGGTGGCGTGGTAAATCTCCAGCCAGCCATGCGGCGTCTTGATTGGGATCGTGCCGGAGCCGGCCTTGTTGGTGAACCACGCGGTCTTGGGCAGGTTCAACGGCATGGAGCGGCCCCAGAACTCCAAGTCCGGTGAGTAACTCACCCAGAGCGAACCCCAGTTCGGGACGTTCTGCGGCCGGTCGAGACGGGCGTAGAGGCCATTGATTTTTTCCGGGAAGAGGACGGCGTTGCGGTTGGACGGCTCGCTCAAGTGCGGGAACGGTTTGAAGTGGACGAAGTCGGTTGTCGTCGCCATGCCGATGCAACAACCCCACGGATCAAGCCACGCCGCATGGCAGACGTAGTACGTGCCTTCGAGTTTCGTGATGCGCATGTCGAACCGGTGCGCCCTGCGCGTGCGCTTCTCGGTTTCGCTGAGCGGGTACTGAATCGGCTCGGGGTTGACGTCGAAATGAATGCCATCCCGACTAGTCGCGACATGAAAGTACGTCTCGCGGTCGCACTTTTCGACGCGCAAGAGCAGGAGCACTTGGCCGTTGAAGATCGTCGCGCCGGCATTGAACACAGTGTAGCAGCGGAACGGCATTTGGTCCGGCGTCAGGATCGGATTACCGGCGTAGCGTTCGAGCGGGAGATCAATTTTCATCAGGGTTCTTTCGTCTACCCAAGCAGCCTAGCCGCCCGCCCGGATTGTGGCTAGGATTATTCAGTCGCGGCGCTGGTGTTTTTCAGTCGGAGCACCCGCGCCGGCGGGCAGACCGCCGTTATGAAAAAGACCACAAATCGGCTGAAAAACAGAAGTAATTCATGAAGGTTTTTTGTATCCTAACCAACTAGGCGGGGGGTATTTGAAAATGCATGATTTTAAGATCTTCAGTCGGAAGTTTGTCAGCTTGACCGGCCTACTCTTGGCCAGTTCACTTTTCAGTGTAACGACCTTGGCGGCGGACTACACCAACACCACGAGCGGCGGGTACAACACCACCAACACGTGGGGAGTGCTCACCAACCCCGGCAACACCAACGTCGCCGACAATGTTGTCATCACCAATGGTGCCGTGGCCATTCAGTTTGCCTATGCCGCCAGCAACGACTTCATCAACGTCAACAACCTCGGCCTGTTCACCAACGCAACGGCGTTCGGCTTAAGTGGGGCGACGATCAGTATCAACAGTGGCGGCAATTTGCTCATTGGCAATGCGGCGAATTCCCTGTCTGGGGCGGTCGTGCGGTTGAATGGCGGGACGTTGAATTTCAATACCGAAGCCTGGAACTACGGTGTCTCAGCGGGGAGACTGGAAGTATTGGGCAACTCGACCATTGCCGGATCCAACAATAACAACACGGCCGGTACGATCGTGAATTCAAGTTTGGATTTCCCTGTTGCTGGGAACACCTTGACGCTGCTGGGGGCCATCACGGGCGGCACGGGGGGCTTCGCGTATCGGTTCGACAGCGTAATGGTGTCGAACAATGCCACGGTCACTTTCTCGAAAACCGGCGCAGGTGGGCCCATGACCGCAACGTTCACCAATGTCACGATTACGAGCGGCAGCACCTTGATGGTGTCGAACCAAACGCCCGGGGCCAATACCGGCACCCTGACGTTTTTGGGCAACAACAGCAGTTTGGTCGGCACAGTGGACGTGCGGGCGGGCGTAACCGTTGTCGCCAACGCCAGCAACGCCTTGGGCAATGCCACTGTCACGATCAACGACGGTGGCACTTTCAGCATTGCCGCCGGGTATGCCGCCGGGCGGACGAATATCATCAATACCGGCGGGATCCTGAGTGTGACCGTGCTCAACAACGCGTTAACCAACACGTTGGTGCAACTCAACGGTGGCCTGCTCTACTTCAACAGCGAGCCGTGGAACTCCGCGACTGGGCCGCTCGGGATCTTGCAGGTGTGGGACGACTCGACCATCACTAATCGCAACGGCAACAACTCCGGCGGCACCATCATCAACGAGAGCCTCGACTTCACCGCCGCCAACAAAACGCTGACCCTGGCCGGCAGCATCTCAGCCAACGGTGCCATCGGTTACCGGTTCAACACCGTCACCGTTTCCAATGACGCGACGGTGGTCTTCTCGCGCACCGGGGCCGGCGCGGGGCAATTTACCACGACCTTTTCCAACATCTTCCTCTCGGCCGATAAAACACTCAGCGTGACCAATCGCAACACGTTCAACGCCGGTACCCTGACATTCTTGGGCAACAACAGCAATATGATCGGCACGGTGGACGTTCGTTCCGGCGTGACGTTGGTTACGAGTGCGAGCAACTCGCTCGGAACCGCGGCGGTTGCAGTCAACGACGGCGCGACCTTGACGCCGACAGTCGCGTTTGGCTTGGGGAGCAGCACCACAACCATCAACAGCGGCGGCTTGCTACGCGTCCTCAATATCAATAACGCCCTGGCCGGGGCGGTGATCCGCCTCAACGGCGGCACGCTGTTCCATAATTACATTGCTGAGAACATCGCGATTGTTTTCGGCGGGGACCTTCAAGTGGCCGGTGATTCCACAATCACCAACTACACCAGTTCCGGCTCCGCGAGCGGCGGTGGCTCGTTCACCTATTCCAGTTTGGATTTCATGGCCGGCGCGCCCAAGCTGACGTTGGCCGCTGACATCACCGGCACCTCGCCGGGGATCCGCGATGTCTTCAACCGTGTGACCGTCACCAACGACGCGACCATTGTCTTCGCCAGAACCGGTGGCCTCGGCAATTCCCTGATTGCGCAGTTATCCAACCTGACCATCACGGCCGGCACGACGCTGACCCTGACCAACTCTACCGGCGCGCTCAACACGATTGTCCAGGTGCTGGGGACGAATAATTTTGGCGTGGTGGGCACCAATGATGTCCGGTCGGGGATCACCCTGCAGGCCGCGATGAGCAATTCGTTGGGCAGCGGCAGCATCATCGTCGGCAACGGCGCGACCCTGACGCCGACGGTGGCGTGGGGGTTGGGCACGAGCACCAGCACGATCAACACGGGCGGCTGGCTGGCGGTGGATGCTGTGCAGGGAGCGCTCAGCAACGCCACGATCCAACTCAACGGCGGCACCCTGTGGCAGCGCGGGAATATTGGCTCCTTGAGCCTGACCGTGGTGGATGGCGGCGCCATTCGCATCCTATCGTCCTCGGTCATCAGCAACTTCGCCAACGCCGGCAACGCCAACAGCGGCGGCACGTTTACGCACGCGAGTTTGGATTTCACGGCGGCTGACACAACGCTAACCCTGGCCTCGATCATTGACGGCACCGCTGGCGGGATCCGCTATCGGTTCGACAGTGTGACCGTCACCAACAACGCGACGGTGGAGCTGGCCCGCAGCGGCAATGCCGGCTTCGGGTTGACAGTGTTGTTTTCGAACGTGACCGGCGTCGCCGGCAAGACGCTGAGTGTGACCAACTCCACCGGCAACAACGCCACGCTGACCTTTGTCGGCAACAACAACACATTCAACGGCGGCGTTGAAATTCGCGCCGGCGCGACGGTGGCCAGCGCGATGAGCAACGCGCTCGGCAGCGCGACGGTCTATGTCAACGGCGGCACCCTGCAGATTGCCAACCAGGACGGGCTGGGCGCCGCGGCGGTCGTGGTCAGCAACGGCATCGCCATCGGCAATGTGGCAACGGTGATCTACGGTGGCGACGGCGCGACCGAGCGGTCGAGTCTGGTGACTGGGAGTGGGGCTGTCTGGACGAACATCGGGACCTTGATCATCGGCGCGGGCACGGGCCAGTCGAACAAGTTGACCGTAGCCAATGGCGGTGTCCTCTTGGCGTCGACCGCGTTGAATGTTGGCGGCGGCGCGGGCGGCAACAACCAACTCATCGTCGATGGCGGGACCGTCTGGGCGACCACTTTGCGCGCCACCAATACCGGCAACCAAGTGATTCTGAACAGCGGCACCATCAATAGCCCCAGCACGTTCATCTCCAACAACGTTTTCACCGTCGGCGATGGCACGGGTGTCGGTGTGTTCAACACCCTTGGCGGTACCCACAACTTCGGCAGCGGGATCATCATCGCCAGCAACTCGTTCCTCACCGGCACCGGCACGATCCTCGCCGGCGGACCGCTCGGCGTCACTCTTACCAACGGCGGCATCCTGTCCGCTGGGCTCGGCACCACCGGCATCGGCGTGCTCACCGCCAACAACTTGAACTGGCTCAGCGGCGGCATTCTGCAAGTCGATCTGCAGAACTTCGGCGTCGCCGGCACGGACTACGATTTCCTGCGCCTGACCGGCGCACTGACCAATAGTGGCGCCGGCCTCGTGGTCAATCTGAACACCAATGGTCTCGGCTCAGCCTTCAACCCGGCAACTGATTACCAACTCTTGATCGGCTCGTTTAACACGCAATTCGGTTTCAGCGCCGGCAACTTCACGGTCAACAACAACTTCGGCGCGAGCGGCTGGCAGGTCACGCAGATCGGCACGAACATGTATTTAACCTACTTCGGCACCGCCGCCGTGACGCCGGACTTTGTCTGGGGTTTTGGCAGCGGCAAGTGGAGCGACGGCCCGCGTTGGACCAACGGAGTCGCCCCGGCTGCCGACGGATTGAAGCTGCAATTTGGGACAAACACGCTGACCCAATTCACCGCGACCAACACCAGCATCAGCGCGGTCAATGCGCTGGTGCTCGACGGCGGAGCCAGTGCGCCGATCACCAATTTCCTCGTCGGCAACGCCCTGACAATCACCGGCGATGCGGCGGCCATCGTGCAACAAAACCAGGGCGCGTTTGTCATCAGCAACGCGCTGGTGTTGGCGACGAATCTGACGGTACGCGGCAATGGCTTGGGAACCGTGACGCTGGCCAGCAACATCACCGGCACGGCCGGTCAGTTTGCCAAACAGGGGGCGTTCAATCTCGTGCTGCGTGGCTCGAACACATTCGTCGCCCCGGTGCTCATGGACAGCCCCGGCGGCGGGACATTGACGCTGGCTAGTTTGTACGCTCTCGGCGCCAACGCCATCACCGTCAGCAACGGCATCGTCTTCGCGAGCACCGCCGGCACGTCCTACATCGTGGGTAACGGCTGGAACGATCAGACCGTATTGATCACCGGGGCCGCTTCCACTTGGAGTAATACCGCCGTCTTCGCCATCGGCACCAATGCCGCCGTCAACAACGCCGTCACCATTGCCAACAACGGCAGCCTCTTCGCCAGCGCGATCAACATCGGCAACAGCACCACCGCCACCGGCAACGGCCTCATCATCAGCAATGGCGGCACCGTCCGCGGCGGCCTCATCACCGTCGGCAACAACGGTTCGACCGGCAACTATTTCAATGTGCTGGGCGGCGGCATCGCCTCCAATGGCGCGGTGACGGTTGGCGGCAACCGGTCCGGCTTCAATCGCATGACCGTGACCAACGCCACGCTCCTCAGCGGTGGCGCGGTGATCATCGGCAACGGTTCGTCGAACAACACCGCCCAAGTCCTCAGTGGCGGCTCCTGGAATATGGTGGGGCAGACACTGACCATCGGCACCGGCGCGGCGATTAGCAACGCGCTGGTCGTCAACAGCGGCGCGTTGACCAACGTCGGCGCGACGGCGATTGGCGCGACAGTGGGCACTGCCGGCAATAGCCTGACGATCAGCAATGGCGGCCTGTTCCGCAGCACCAGTGTGACCGTCAGCGGCACCAATAACTTCTACAATGTCGGCGGCGTCGGCTCACTCAGCACCGTCTCCAACAGCACGATCACCCTCAACGGTTTCGGCGAGCTCATGACCGTCACCAACGCCAGCCTCCGCAGCACCGTGACGATTGTTGGGAACGGCACCTCCAGCAATACCGTTCGCGTTCTCGCTGGTTCGATATGGGATCTTCAGGGCAACGCGTTGAACCTCGGGGGCAATTTCGCTGGAACGGGTACCGGCAATGTGTTTGTGGTGGACGGCGGCGGAATTGTGAACGGCGCGGTGGTGACCAATATTGGGAACACTGGCGGCGCCAGCGGGGGCGCGCCACTCGTCATCGGCGGGGCCGGTGGTAGCGACTTCCAGAGCCTGATCATCAGCAATGGCGGCGCGCTGGCGGTGACGGTGGTCGGCAACGCCGTGCGCCTTGGCGAAGGTCGGGTCGGCAACCGGGTGATCGTGGATAACGGAACATTTACATCCGTCGACTATTTGACTGTTGGGGGCGTCGGTGGGAGCAACAACTTCCTCGTGGTCACCAATGGCGGCTATGTTCGCCTCTCCACCTTGAACGTGGGTTCGCTGGCGGGTATCGGCGCGGCGAGCAATACGGTCATCGTGGCAGGAGCCAACACGGGCGGGGCCAAGGCGATCATTGACCTCAACGGTACCGGGGCTCTCCAAATCGGCGGGACCGCGGTTTACGCCACGAACAACTGGGTGTTCATCCGGCAAGACGGAATTATAACCAATGCTGGCGGGGGAGTTGTCATCGGCAACGTGGCTTCGGCTGCCAACAATGGTCTTGTGGTCACCAACGGTGGCGCGCTGTTCAGCGGGGCAGTGACGGTCGGCGGCAGCAATAATGCCTATATCATTGACGGCGGGTCCGTCGGTAGCGTCGTCTCCAACGGCGCGGTCACCATCAACGGCAATAACTTCATGACCGTGACCAATGCGACGGTGCAACTGGGCGGCAACCTCGTGGTAGGCAACGGCGGTTCCAATGCAGTCGTCAACATCAACCGCGATAGCCTTGTGAACCTGCAGAGTAATTTCCTGGCGATTCAAGGCGGCACGGTCACCTCCAACAACAGCGTGACCATCAACGCCGGTACGGTGACCAATGCCCAGTTCTCGATGGGAGCCACGGGGAATGGCGTGACCATGCGCAACAACAGTCTGATCATCACCAACGGCGGCAAGCTATTCAGCAGTGGCGGCACGATTGCCTTCAACAATTCGACCGCCGGCGCCGAGTCCAGCAGCAACGTCGTGCTGGTGACCGGCCTGGGATCCAGCTGGAATATGAACGCTGGCAGCCTCACCATTGCGTGGGACAACAACGCCGGCAGCTCGAACAAATTGTTCTACAACACGCTGCGCATTGACGACGGCGCCGTGGTGACCAATTTCTCAACGGTGTCAGGTTCTTTCATGCTGGGGCGCACGGTGGGCAGTACCTCATCGACCAAGACATACAGCAATTACCTGATCATTGCCAACGGCGGCCAACTCTGGACGGCCGGCAACAGCTACGTGGGCACGACGTCCGGCGGCACCGGCACCAACCTTGCCAATGGCGCGACCGTGACCACCGGCGGGTTGTGGGACTTGGGCGGGAAAGTGCTGATCATCGGGCACACGTGGAGCGGCGGTGGTTATGTAGCCAGTAACTTCTTGAGTGTCACCGACGGTGGCGTCCTCAACAACGGCAGCCTCGTCATTGGCGGCTCTGGTTTCGGCGGCAGTGGCGCGCCCGTCGCTTGGGGTAACCAATTCCTCATTTCGGGCGCGAGCACGGTGACGGTGGCCTCACTGAACATCGGCTACGCGAATATTCCCGCGGCTCAAGCCATTGGCAATAGCGCGACCATTGGCGGAGCCGGGGCTGCTCCGTATTTCTCGAATGCGACGATCACGGTCGGGTTCGGCGGCCCCAACGCATGGAGCAACTCCTTGACCGCCACCAACTCCACCATCATCGGCGGACTCGTCGTCGGCTCCGGCGCCAACAGCAACAGCGCCACGATTTGGAGCGGCGTCAACTGGAACGCGCTGGGCAACAACGTCACTGTCGGCAGCGGCGCGGCCACCGGCAACACCGTGACGGTCAATGGCAGCGTGTTCACCAACATCAACAGCCTCACCATCGGTACGGCGGCAACCTCTGTGAATAATCAACTCGTCCTCACCAACGGCGCCCAACTCTTTGCCGCCAGCGTCAGTCTCGGCGGTGCTGTAGCGACCGACAATCGCGCGCTGGTTCTCGACGGGGCCCTGCTCGAAGCCAACACGCTGGTCACAGGCGCGGGCGCCGGCAACACCCTCAGTAACCGCAACGCCACCTATCAGTTCACCTTGGCCTCCCCGGTCATCACCCCCAATGGGGCCGACCGAATCGCCATCACGGACGGCACGATCTCGTTCCGGGCGATCAGCAATGCAGACGTGACCAACAACTTTGGCAACGGGGCGCTCAAGGGGATCACTTTTGCCGGGGTCAATACGTTCCAGTTAAACGCCGCCAGCAACACCACCGCCGGCCAGACCTACACCTTCCAGCAAGTCGCCGGCAACCCGTCGAACTATGTGAACCTCGCCATGGTCAATGGCCACACGGCGTACCGGGGCGGCAATCTCACGATTGGCAGTACGGGTTCGATGTTGGTTTCCAGTACGACCGCCACGGTGACCGGTCTCTTTACCAACCAAGGGCAAACCCGGCTCGTCAGCAGCGCCGCCGCGTTTTCCAGCGGCGTGATCAATGCCGGGGTATTCTCGCTCCAAAACTCGACGCTGACCGGCGCCTTCACCAACTTGGCGACCGGCACGCTCCAAGGGGACGGGGTGGTAGTCGGCGAGGTGGTGAGCTTTGGTACCAACAGCCCGGGCTTCTCGGTTGGGACGTTGACCATCACCGGCAATCTGACCTTGGCCAGCAGTGCCGTGACGGTAATGGAGTTGACCGGCGGTGGAACGAATGACCAGTTTGTGGTGAGCGGGCTCATGACCTACGGCGGTCAGTTGATCGTGACCAACAGCACCGGATTCACCTTCGCCGCGGGCCAGACTTTCCAATTGTTTGATTTTGGCAGTCAGGTGGGGAGTTTCAGTCTGACGAACTTGCCGGATTTGACGGCGTTCAGTCTGACGTGGGACACGACCCAGTTGGCGGCCCAAGGTTTGTTGGTGGTGGTGCCCGAACCATCCACGCTGTTGCTGTTAGTCCTCGGTGGCGTGGGTTTGGCGGCGTTGATGCGCCGGCGCGCTCGGAGCTGACGGCAGTTCGGCTACTTGAGTTCCAAGGCAACCACGGTATCGAGTTCGTCCGGTAATTGGGCGCAGGGGAGGTGGAGGAACTCGGCGTTGGTTTTCCCGGCATTCCACGGGCGACTCATGTTGACCTCGGAGCCGTCGCTGAGGAGGCGGGCTTTGCGGATTTTGTCTTGGAGGCCGAGCAAGGCAATCGGGCCGGCGGGTTTGTTGAAAATATGCGCGTAAAGCATGTTCCCATTACGCGTGTAGCGGCCCCACTCGGGTTTGGGCAGGTTGGCATTGCCGCAGCCGTAGATGCTGGTGCCGTTGCGGTCGAGCCACGCGCCGATGGCGGCGAGCCGGTCAATGCTTTCCGGCTGGAATTCACCCAGTGCTGTTGGGCCGACGTTGAGGAGAAGGTTGCCGCCTTTGGAAACGCATTCGACGAGCATGTGAACAATTTGCTGGGGCGATTTGAACTCGTGGTCGTCGCGGGCGTAGCCCCAATGTTTGTTCATCGTGATGCAGGCTTCCCAGACTTGCGGTTCGCCGCGCGCGTTCACGACGCCTTCGGGCGGGATGATTTGTTCGGGCGAGGCAAAATCGCCGTAGGCGGCGGCATTGCTGGGGTCTTCGTGACCGGCGACAAGCCGGTTGTCCATGATGATGTCGGACTGGAGTGACCGGGTCATTTTCACCAACTCCGCTGCGCGCCACTTCTCGCCGGCCATGTCGTCGTAACTGAAATCAAACCAGATGATGTCAATCTTGCCGTAGTTCGTGAGCAGTTCCCGGACTTGGCCGTGCATGAAGTCGAGATAGCGATTGAAGTCGCGTGGCTTCGCCTTGAAGGCCGCGTCGTCCCGCAGCGGATGCAGCCGGTCCACGGGATAATCGGGGTGATGCCAGTCAATCAGCGAAAAGTAAAAACCCACGCGAAGGCCTTCCGCGCGAAACGCTTCGACGTATTCGCGAGCCAGATCGCGTCCACCCGGAGTGTTCGTGCATTTGTAGTCGGTGAGCTGCGTGTCGAACATGCAGAAACCTTCGTGATGTTTCGCGCCCATCACGGCGTATTTCTGACCGGCTTGCCGGGCGAGCGCGGCCCATTTCTTTGGATCGTACCGGCGCGGATTCCACTCCTCGAAAAACGGTTGATAGGCCTCGAGAGGGATTTTCTCGTAATGGCGGACCCATTCCCCGCGGGCGGGGATCGAGTACAATCCCCAGTGAAGGAATAATCCGAACCGGGCCTGCGTAAACCAATCAGTGCGACTCGTAGCGGTAGTCATTAGGCCGGGCAGACTACTAGAAAAGCCCGGCCGGTGCGCGGGATTTTCGCGCCGATAATCCGGTTTTTCCGTTGCCGTCGAAATGCTCCATCTGGCACTATCATTGCAAGCTGGAGGGTTGCAACCAATGAGTCAGACCATCACGCCCGATTATAGTCTTACCGGCGTCAATGCCGCGCTCGCGGTGGAAAAAGGCCTCGCCGAAGCCGAGTGGTACACCACCCCGATCCCGAAAACGGTCCTGCGCCAGTTTCTCGAACGCCGCGACGGGCCGGCCATTCGCGACACGCTCTTGCTCATCGCGCTGCTGGTCGGCACCGGTTACGCCACGGTCGCACTCTGGGGGACGTGGTGGGCGGTCATTCCGTATTTGATTTACGCCGTGCTCTACGGGACGAGTTCGGACTCGCGCTGGCATGAATGCGGCCACGCTACCGCGTTCAAGACCGACTGGATGAACACCGTCGTCTATGAAGTGGCGTCGTTCATGGTCATGCGCGAATCTGTCGTTTGGCGCTGGAGCCACACCCGGCATCACAGCGACACCATCATCGTGGGGCGCGATCCCGAAATCCAGATTCCACGACCGCCAGATTTGCGTGGGCTGGTGCTGGCGCTGTTCTGCATTGGCGTTTATCGCAAATACTTTCCCAACTTGCTCCGTCATGCGCTCGGAAAAGTCACCGATGCCGAGCGCACCTTCATCCCGCCCAGCGAATTCCGGAAGGTCGCGCGGAATGCCCGGATTTGTCTCGCGATTTACGCGGCGGTGATCGCGGCGGCCATTGTCTGGCAGAGTTGGATTCCGATTTTCCTGTTTATCCTGCCGCAGTTTTTCGGGACGTGGCTGATGATTGTTCACAATACGACTCAGCATGCCGGCTTGGCCGAGAATGTCCTCGACCACCGGCTCAACTGCCGGACCGTGTACATGAACCCGATCAGCCGGTTCATCTACTGGAACATGAACTACCACGTCGAACACCACATGTTCCCGCTCGTGCCGTACCACGCGTTGCCCAAATTGCATCAGGCCGTCCAGGCCGACTTCCCGCCGCCGTATCCTTCGATCCTCTCTGCCTGGCGCGAAATCCTCCCCACAATCCGCCGGCAAGTGAAAGATCCCGGCTACCACATCAAACGCCAGTTGCCGGCACCGCAACAACGGACGACTGATGCGCCCCGCACCTCCTCCGCCACACTGGATGCCGACGGTTGGATTGAGGTTTGCGCCGACGCTGATCTGGCCAAAGCGGATGTGCTGCGGTTCGACTACGGGCGCAAAACGTTTGCGCTCGCTCGCGACGAAGCCGGCCAGTTGTTTGCGACCGACGGCATCTGCACCCACGGCAACACGCATTTGGGCAACGGCCTCGTCATCGGCGGCCTGATCGAATGCCCCAAACACAACGGCCGGTTCAACCTCGCCGACGGCTCACCGGCGCGGGCGCCGGTCTGTCGCGGTTTGGCGACATATCCCCTCGAAAGCCGGCAAGGCCGATTGTTCCTCAACGTGCTCCGTGCCGGTGGCGTCGGCGCGCGCCAACAAAAAACTTGGCAGTTGCGCGTCGTCAGCAACCGCAGCGTCGCCACGTTCATCCGGGAGTTGGTTTTCGAGCCGCTGGAGAAAATCGAGTTCACGCCCGGTGATTACCTGCAATTCGACATCCCGGCATACGACACTATTCGCTTCCGGGATTTCGACATTCCGGCACCCTACGCCGCCGTCTGGGAAGCCCAACACATCTTTGATCTTGTCGCGCAGAATCCCGCCCCGGGCCGGCGGAACAACTACTCACTTGCCGGTAGTCCGCAGACCGAATCCAATCTCCGCTTCAACATCCGCATCGCCACGCCGCCGCCGGGACAAGATTGCCCGCCCGGCGTCGGCTCCGCCTACATGTTCAACCTCAAACCCGGTGACACCGTTACCGCCATCGGCCCATTCGGCGATTTCCACATCAAACCGACCCAGAAAGAAATGGTCTACATCGGCGGCGGTTCCGGTATGGCGCCGTTGCGCTCCCACATCGCGCATTTGTTTGAGAGCGCGCCGACGAAACGCCGGGTGAGTTTCTGGTACGGCGCGCGGTCCCGGCAGGAAATCTTTTACGACGATTATTTCACCGGGTTGGCCGCGAAGTTTTCGAACTTCCATTTCCATCGCGCGTTGTCCGCACCGTTGTCTGAGGACAACTGGACCGGCCACCGTGGGTTCATTAACGAAGTGGTGCTGGAACAATATCTGAAATCCCACGCGAATATCCGGGCCGTCGAATTCTATCTCTGCGGCCCACCGCAGATGATCAAAGCCTGCCTCAAAATGCTCAATCAACTTGGCGTCGCCGACTCCCAAATCGCCTACGACGAATTTTAAGCATACCGGCACTCGGCGCCAGCTTGGGCCAACGCTTTCAGGTTGGCGACTGGCGTGTGGAAGAAATGGTCGCTCGCGGAACAGATGTAGCCGCCGCCGGCGCCAAACGTCTCGAAACACGCGCGGACTTCCGCCGTCACCTCCGCCGGTGTGCCTTCGGTCAAAATCCGTCCCTGATCAATCCCGCCGATCAACGCAACTTTGCTGCCGAGTACTTGTTTGACCCGCGCCCGATCTTGCGGCCGGATATCGCCGCCCACGCCGGTGGGGCTGAGTGTTTCACTCGCGTCGCAACCGTTCGATGGAATCCGGTCGAGGATTGCCAGCATGCCGCCGCAGGTGTGGTAGACCATCGGGAAACCATGTTCATGCAGCGCATCGGCAATCCGTTTGTCGTATGGCGCGCAAAACTCGCTGAACATCCCCGGGCTGATCACCGTCGAACTCGCCGCGCCGCCGCCATGCTCGATCAAGTCATACTTCGCTCCCGGCATCTCGCGGTGGATGTACTCCACCCGGCGCCGCGTCAGTTCGTCGAGAAACTGATGCACAAACGCCGGCTCATCCAGCGCCCACATGATGGCTTCCTGCGTCCCGACCAATTCACAAAAATCCTGCCATGGTCCCGGCTGCGCGGCATGCGCGACAAACCCGCGCACGATGCCGGCTTCACCCGTCTGGTCGTACCACCACGCCAGCCGTTTTTGATCGAGCCGCGAGTCGGGCCAGTGTTTGAGGAAAATCTCCGCGTCCCGCTGGTTTTTCAGCAGATGTTCGACGTTGTAGGTGGTGTACTCGTTGGCCGCCCACGTGTAGGTGAGTTCGCCGCTGGGGGTCGCGATGCGCACCCGGTTGCCGTCATGACTCACGCGCCAAGCCGGTGATTCCACGAGCGTTACGACATCCCACGGGGTCACTGCCGCATCGAGGCCGGTCACGCGAAAGGCTTCAATCTGGTCAACACCACCGAGAAAATTCTTGAGGTAGTAGGCTTGCCACTGGTGAATGGTGACCGGCAGCCGGTCGGGCTTGCCCCGCCGGAGCGCGGTCAACATTCGCTCTTTGCCGGTCATGGCTGCACCTTGACCAATCCGCCCAACTCCTTGGCCAGGATACAATCGTGGGGGTGACCGTGCCCCTTGTGCTGCCGGAATCCTTCGGCGAACTTGACCCCGATCTCACCACCGCGGCGCCGGCTCCAATTCTGCATCGAGTGCGTGTACTCGTCCACGCCGTGATGCGCGCGCAACCACGCCCGTTGCGAGGCGTGGGCATGCAACATCTTCGTCTTCGTTTTGATGACCGAACTGATGTCCACGTACGTCGTCGGCTGGATCAACCGGCCATAGGGATCAAGCCCTTCAATCGGGTCAGCATAATATAAATGCGGCACACCAGCATCCTTGCGCAACGGGCCGGGCACGGTGTTCGGACACGCAAACCCAAAACTCGCCGTCCGCGCGATGCGGGCCGTGATCTCGTGATCCAACAGGTAACACTCCAAGCTGTGCGTCAACACCAGCGTCGGACTGATCTCCCGCGTCAAACTCATCGCCCGCCGCAATGTGGCTTCATCAAACGTGATGCACAAATCGCGCGATTCGAGGCAGTGATACTGGCCGCCGATCACGGCGGCGGCTTTTGCGCCTTCCGCCCGGCGAATCCGAGCGATCGTCTCCGGCCCGAGTGTTGCCGAGCCGACATCACCGGCCGTCATCGTCACGATGTGAATTTCCCAGCCGTGCTTCGCCAACAACACCAGCGTCCCGGCCGCGAGAAACTCGCAATCATCCGGGTGCGCCATCAAACACATCGCGACTTTGCGGGTCTTCATCAAGTCACATCCCCAAATATTTCCGTGTTTCCTTCAACGACTTCACGTCATCCATCGTCGGTTGATATTCCAACCCAAACACGCCCTTGTACCCCAGCTTCTTGATCCCGGCCAAGACGAACGGATAATTCGTCTCGCCCTTGAAGACCTCGTTGCGCCCCGGCACGCCCGCCGAGTGAAAATGCCCGATCACATCCAGGTTGCGCTCGATGTGCTTGAGCAGATCGCCCTCCATGATTTGCATGTGATAACAATCGAACAACAACTTCAGCCGCTTCGACTTCAATCGCCGGCAAATCTCCGCGCCCTGATCGCTCGAATGCGCCCAGTAACCGGGATGGTCGTAACGTGTGTTCAGCGGTTCGAGTAACAACGTGACCCCCGCCTTCTCGGCGAGTTCCAGCGTGGGCTTCAAGCCTTCGATCACCGACTTCATCATCGCCGCGTCGGACATCCCGCGCACCTCATTGCCGGTGCAGACGATGGTCGCTCCGATACCGGCGCGCTGATTGAAGTCGAGCGTCAGCTTCGTCCGCGCCAACCACTGCGGCCGGTTCTTCGGATTCGTCAGCCCCCCGCCGATCGAACCATCCGGCGCCCCGATCACCGTGTTGGTGATTTTCACGCCGTACTTCTTGGCCATGACCGCCAGCGCTTCCGGCTGCCCTTTGTAGCTCATGTCCACGAACCACATCTCGACGTTCTTGAAGCCGGCGGCGGCCGCCTTCTTCAACCGTTGTTCAAACGGCAACTTGCTCAACGCCATCTCAACGCACAGTCCGAGTTCCATGCTCACATCCCTCCCAAAACTTGGTTCACCGCCGTCGCAATCGCCCGGCAATCCGCCGCGCTATACTCGCAATGCGTATCAATCATGATCGCCCGGCTCAAATACTCATTGCATTGCGGGCACATGTCTTTCGTGTACTTCGGCAACTCACTCTTCTTCACGCCCGTCCACGGCAAGCCATCCGGCGCGACTGCTTTGTGCGTGAGAATATGTTCCCAATGCACATACACATGCCAATCCTTCACTTTGTGATCATAAATTCCGCCCGCCGGCACCCCCGCCTTCTGCAACGCCGGCAACGCCGCCTTCGTGCTCGCCACGTCCGGCATGAACAGAATCAAACAAATCCCGGTATCGCCCTTCGGATCCGCCACGCGCTGCAACGTCACGCCCTTCGGTAAATCCAATCCGGCAATGATCCGCGCCTTCGCCGCCCGGTAACCCGCCAAAATCTTCGGCGCTTTCCGGATCTGCGCCAGCGCCACTGCGCCCTGCAACTCGCTCATCCGGTAATTCTCGCCGCAGAACAATTCACCGCCCTTGCGTTCCGTCGCGTACCGGTCCGGCCGCCAGCACGCCGCGCAGTCGTGCCACGATTGGGCGCGCGTCAACAACCATTGATCATTCGTCGTGACAAACCCACCCTCACCGGAGTTGAGCACCTTGTAATAATCAAAACTGAAACAGCCCATCGTTCCGATGCTCCCGAGCATCTTTCCCTTGTACTTGCCGCCCGCCGCCTGGGCGACGTCCTCAATGACCGGGATTTTGTGTTTCTTCGCGATGCGCATGATCTGATCCATCTGCGCCGGCATCCCGCGCATGTGAACGACGATGATCGCCTTCGTGCGTTTGGTGATGGCTTTGGCCAACGCGCGCGGATCAATCGTCAACGTGTCGTCCACGTCCACAATCACCGGGATCGCGTTGCAAGTCCCGATTACTGCTGCCGACGCGAAGAAAGTGTAACCCGGCACGATTACTTCATCGCCAGCGCCGACACCGAGTGCGCGCAAGGCCGTGATCAGCGCCGACGTGCAGGAGTTCACCGCCAAGGCGTACTTCGTGCCGATGAACCCGGCCATCATGCACTCCGCTTCCGCCACTTTGCTGGGACGCGGATTGTAATACCGGAACAAGTGCGGCCCTTCGATGCCCTTCGCGTTGGCGCGAATGGTTTTGGTGAGTTGCTCCTTCACCCCTTTCGGGTACTGCCAGAGGTCGAGCAATTCGATGAGTTCGTCAGTGTGAATCTTGCTGGTGTAGGGGCCGAGTTTCATAACTTCTCCTTAAGGTTAGAATTGTACGATAACTTTGCCATTGCCGGCAACTGTCACAGTTTCCGTCGCGGCATCGTATTGACCGCCGGTACATGCGGTCGCCTTCAAGCCGAGCGGATGCGGCAACCGGAGCGCGACCTTGCCGGGTTTCCGCGCGACTTCGTGGAATTTCACTTCGGCTTCGATGCGGCCGTCCTGCACGCGCGACCTCACTGTCAGTGAAAACTTGCCGAAATGGCTGGCGACCTTCTCCAGCTTGATCTCCTTGCCGTGCTCCAACCACGCGCGCGGCACGCCGGTCAGCAACCGCAACGTCGCGCCGTCTTCGAGCCAGAGCATCCACCGCGTCTGCATCAAGAACCAACCTTCTTCGTGCGTCTTGTGCGGACTTGCGCCAAAATAATGTTCCCAGAACGTGTACGTCTCCCGGTCGGCCAACGCGGAGAACTGGTTGTAGTACGTCTTGATGAACGCCGCCGCTTCGCCGCGCCGGATGTGAGCGTAGTCATGCCGGACGTAGTAGGGCTGGCTGTAGCCGGCATTCTGGAGTGTGAACAACTCGTGGTGCGACTTCAGCAGGCATTCACCCATCCACTCCTTCGCGTCGATCACTTCCTGGATGATCAGGTAGAGCGGGCCGATCAGGGAATCCCGGCATGTCGTCGCGCCATGGGAGTTGCAGGTCGAGCCGTCCACGTGCAAGGCAGCCGGGCCACGGGCTTCGGCCCATGCCGGACAGGTTGGCGTCCAGGTGCCGTCCCCCAGCGGAATCACCGGTGACTCGGCCATCACCAACTCGATCACCTTCCGAATGTCCGCGCGCCACGCGGCGGCTTCGCGCGCCAAGCGTTTATCGCCCAACATTTCGGCCACGCGCTGCATGCCGACGTAGGCAAAACCGTTGAGCATGAATTGCCGGAACGGATCTTCCGGGTCGGCGCACTTGCCTTCGATCAAGCCCATCCCTTGCGGTGTCTTGTTCCGTTCGCGCCACGCCAGCAGGTACTCGCACGCCTTGAGCAGGTTCGGTTTGACGCGGTGTAGCCATTTCTCGTCGCGCGTGTACCGGTAATGCTCGCCCATGGACCAGAGTGCGCCGCCGGTCTCCAGCATGTAGCCACCGAAGTTCTGGATGAACCCGTTCTCGTGTTGTTTATCGAGGAAGAATTGCAGCGACCGCTCCGCCAGTTTGTGCCAGCCGACCGAATCGTAGAACTGGATGATGGGCGAACTCTCCGAGCCAATCGGGCTGTACCAACCTATCGTTGCCCCGGTCGTACCGCTGGGTTCGAGGCCGTAGGTGATCATGTCGAGATGCAGCAAGCCGGCGCGGATCATCTCGTTCACACGCTGCTCTGGCACCTGAATCGAAGCGGCAGCGGCGAGTTTTGCTTCCCAGAACGCCCGGCATTCCTGCCGGCGTTTCTCGAAATCAAACTTCGCCAGCGCCACCGCCCGGTCCTCCGCGAGAAACCGGTGCGGCATGGCGGATTCGACCACCGCCTTCTCGCCCGGCTGCAGCAAGACGGCGACCTCCTGTTGCGGCATCGGTTTGCCATTGAGGCGGTTGATGCTGAACACCTGACCGGTCTCGATCCACCCAAACCCGCGCCGCCCGTCATAGGGCCGTTGTTTGCAGTGTGTCCGCGGATACACGCTCGTCAGGAACGCGTAGTGCGGCACGGTGCCGGTGTTGACAGCCTCGACGCGGATCAGCAGCACCGTTTCCTCTTCCCGGCCGACAGTCTCCTTTTCTTTGTTGGCCGCGACGATGACCTTGTCTTTCTCGATGTGCATGTGGCCACCACTGAGATCGTCGGCGACCAGAAAATGAGTTCCGCGCAAAGTCTTCGTCGTCAGCGGCGATTTCTCCAACGTGCAAAACGTTGTCATGTGATAAGTGATGTCGCCGTCCCGTTGCTCGGCATGCAGGATCGGCAGCACGCCGTCTTCGAGCCGCCGGCGAATGTTGATCGAGCACGCCGCACCCCGCCCGACCATCATCCCAAACTCGACGCCTTGCGGATGCCCTTCCTGGGGCGCAATGCAGGAAGCATTCTTCGCTTGAAAATAGCCAAGATAGCCGTCACGCGGATATGAGCCGACGCGAAAGAATCGCATGTCGCGGCTCAGCCCAAGCCACGTTTCGCAGGAATCGGCACGGTTCGTAGCGGCGGCGTGGGCGAAGGTTTCCTCGGGCTCGCTGGCGATCCGGTCCAACTCGCTCTGTAAACCGCGCCCGCGGATGTCATCGGCAATCTCCTGGTACGTCCGCCTGTCGTTCGCCGGCACGACCGCCACCTTGTACTGCGGAATCCAGATTGGCCATTGGCTGCTGACATCGCGCACAAAGAACGTAAAACCGAACTGCTTCGTGCGCACAGTCACGCGGGTTGCCGGCGCGCCGGGATTAAGTTTGGCATCAAGGATTTCGACGGCCGCGCCGGCAACCTTGCCGAGCTTGCCGTCGTGGACGGTCAGATGCGGAGTTTGTGGTTCAGCGAAAACAAGGGCGATTTTCATGGAATATGTTGGACAGGCGTTTGGTTGATGGATGGATTTTGCACGCGGGGACCGCGGACTGGAGCCGCGGTTCCTGATGCGGCTGAGAAAAACGATATTATCATGGAATTGCAACCCTAGCGGGTTGCCGGCGGCACTGCTTTTGGTTTTCCAAGAATGTTTTGGGTTTTTGTTTGGACTTGCATCCCACCCGCCTGTGGTTCATTCATCCACTTCGATGGCCAAAAAATCGAACTCGCGATTAACAGCGAACAACCTCGCGTGGCTGGCTGACGTCAAAGAATCACGGCACCCGCTCTCCGACATCCAACCAATTTGGGTGCGTCGCGCCATCATTCCGCATGGCCCGTCCGTGCGCCGGCCTGAGTATCATCCCTACTGTGAAATCTGCATCTATCTCTCCGGCGAAGCCATCCAGTACGCCGGCCGCTACCAATTCCGCCGCCAGCCGGGGGACGTCTTTCTGGCGGGCCCCTGTTTGCCGCACTACGGCGTCATCACCAAGCCGCTCACCGCATTGATCGTTTATTTTCTGCCGGCCGTGCTCCTCAATCTCGACCCGCAAGGCGACGGCGCGCGGATTCTCCACCGTTTCACCGCTCAATCCTCGAAAGACAGCCTCTGTGCGACGCCTTCCGCCGCGGTTTTCCAGCGCCTCACCACCATGCTGGAAGAGATGCTGACCGAGTTTGAAAAAGCGCGCTTCGGCAGCAAGCTCAAACTCCAAGGACTGCTCGTCCAATGCCTCGTCGAACTCCTTCGGTGGGAACAGAGTCGCCGGAGCGGCCTGGAAGAACACGGCGCCCCCGAACCGTGGGCGCCAGTCGAGCGGGCGTTGCAATATCTGCGCGAACACTTCACCGATCGCGTCTACGCCCAACAAGTTGCCGAAGCCGCCGGCGTCAGCGAATCGCAATTGCGGCGGCTCTTCCAAAAAACCCTCGGCACCTCCTGGATTCATTACCTCCAACGCTACCGGATCCATCGGGCTGCGGCCTTGCTCTTCGAACCCACGAAGACCGTCACCGAAACCGCGTTCGCCGTCGGCTTTGAAGACCTCGGCCATTTCATCACCGTCTTTCGCACCCACATGGGCGTCTCCCCGAGTCAGTACATCAAGAACCTCGCGCGGCGCACGTAATTCCCCGTGGTGATGAACACCGAACTCACATGGCTGGCTGACGCTGAAAAAACCGTCCGCCCTTTGAGCGAGGAACAGCCGATTTGGATTTGGCAACCGGTCAAACCCTGCGGGCCCTTCGCGCCGCGTCCGGAATATCATCCATCCTGCGAATTCAACCTCTGTCTGGCCGGCGCCGCCATCCAGTATGCCGGGCGCTTCCAATTCCACCGCCGCCCCGGCGATGTCTTTCTCGCCGGCCCTGGCCTGCCGCATTGCGCCTCCATCACCCAGCCACTCACGCTCATCGCCGCGCACTTTCTCCCTGCATCGCTCATGACCCTCGATCCCCGGGGGGACGGCGCGCGGATTCTGCACCGCTTCACCGCCCAATCCACGCCCGCCAGCATTTGCGTTCGCCCGCCGCCCGGCGTCTTTCGGCGCCTGACAATCCTGTTTCGCAGCATGCTGGTGGAATTTACGCGCCCCCAATTCGGCAGCCAGCTCCAACTCCAAACCCTGCTCATCCAAGCCCTCGTGGAACTGCTCCGCTGGGAACAGGAGCACCCCACCGGCGTCGAACAACTCGCCGCAACCGAACCCTGGGCGCCCGTCGAACGCGCCCTCCAATACCTCCGGGAACATTTTACCGACCGCGTCTACGCCCAGCAACTGGCCGAAGCTGCCGGCGTCAGCGAATCCCAACTCCGCCGGTATTTCCAAAAAACCCTCGGCACCTCCTGGGTCCATTACCTCCAGCGCTACCGGATCCACCGGGCCGCCGCGTTGCTCTTTGAACCGACCCGCACCATCACCGATACCGCGTTCGCCGTCGGCTTTGAAGACCTCGGCCATTTCATCAGCGTCTTCCGCGCCCACATGGGCGTCTCCCCCAGTCAGTACGTCAAGAACCTGACACAACCGCCACGCCGTACGCCGGCAATCTGAGCCGCTTCTTCGCCACCTTCACCTGCACCGGCTTGGCGCGATGATTGATCACAAACGTTCGCGTGCCGCGGCGAATCACCTCCACATGCTCCGGTATTCCCTTCACTGCCGCCACTCCGGCCTTACCCAAGGCATAATCCACCAATTTCCCCACCAGCCGGTCATCCAACTTCGCCGCTGCGCTGTAAATCGCCAACCCCTTGTCGGTTTTCTTTTCCGTAATTGCCGGCTGCCCGGCGTACGTGTCCTCCTGCACTTTCAACAACACCCGGCAATCCTGCGCCTCCAGATCACCGAGCCAGACCGCCGCCGTACCGCGCGCCAGCTTGCCGGCCAGCTTCACCGTAAATGGCGTCCGCGAGGCCGACGTTTCGTCCACGCCCACGCAACTGTGTAAATACATCCCGCCATTGATCAACACGCCGAACAAATCTTGTAACTGGTCCGGCCCGCGGTGCCGCATGTAATTGGCATTTGCATCGCGCAGCCCCAATTGTCCCTGCGCGAAGACCACGCCACCGCCCGCGACAAACTCCTTGAGCCGTTCCGCCAACGTCGGATTGATCATCACCAGCGACGGCAACACCACCAGCCGGTACGGTGACAAATCCGCGGTCGGCGGGACCAGTGCCGTCCGCACATTCCGCCGGTAAAACTCCCGGTGCAGCGCGGTGAAATTCTTCTCGTACGGCACCAGTGTCCCGATGCCGGTGGATTGGTACGTGAACGCCACGTCGTAATCGTGAACAAACGCCACCGCCGTCTCCGGCAGCGGCAAGTCACGCAACTTCGCGCTCTGCTCCCGCATTTCGAGAAACGCTTTCTGGATCGCCTTGTACCGATGGCCGGGCACACCGGAATGTTCCAGCATCCCTTCCAGTTCCTGCTCTTGCCCGGACAAACACGTCCGCCACCGGAACACCACATGCGCGTCACCACCGTGCGCGAAACTGCTCCACAACCACGCCCGAAACTGGCCCGGATGCGCCGGCCGGCCGCACCCGCACATCCCGGCCCCGGTCTCTGTGACCCAATACTTCTGCCCCGGCTTGAATGACCGGAACTGCTCCATGATCATCGCGTTCACATCCATCGTGCAGATGTCGAAGTACAAATCCTTGCACGCCACATCAAGCCGGTCGAACAACTTGAAATAATCCAGCGACGTGAAAACCTCGCCGTTCAGATTCGTGGAGACGCGCCAATCCGCCCGCTGTTGCTTGAGCAGCTCCGACTGAAACAAAACGAAATCCGACAACTTCTCATTCGCAAACCGCCGTGAATCCAGTTGCCGGCTCGGGGCATGATTGGCCCGCGCCAGCCGCACCTGTTGCCAATCCGAATAGTCCACCGTCCAGAAGCCGGTCCCCCACCGTTGATTCAACTCCGCCAGTGAACCATACCGGCTCTTTAACCAGGTGCGAAACTCCTGCTGACAATTCTCGCAGTGACAAATCCCCGTCTCGATCAAGTCCGGCTCATTATCAATCTGCCACGCCACCACGTTGCGGTGCCGGGCAAACTCCGCCGCCAGTTTTGCCACGATCCGCTTGGAAAACCGCCGGTATGTTTCCGACGTGTAGCAATAATGCCGGCGACTCCCGTGATCCAGCCGCCGGCCGTCCGCGTTCACCAACAGTGTGTCCGGATGCGCGAATGTCAACCACGCCGGCGGCGTCGGCGTCGGCGTGCAGAGCATCACCTCAATCCCGTGCTCGCCCAACGTATCGACCGCGGCGTGCAACCAGTCGAAAGTGAAAGTCCCATCCGCCGGCTCCATCCGCGCCCACGCAAACTCGCCGATGCGCGTCAGGTTGATTCCCGCCGCCCGCATCAATTTCGCGTCCGTCGCGACGCGTTCTGGCCCCCAGTATTCGGGATAATAGGCACAACCGAGATATTTCATGGTGCCGCGGACTGTAGTAACCTGCGCGCATCATGGTCAACCACACATTCCGTCCCGGCGCTGTCTGGCTCGACACTTCCGGCGAGCCAATCCACGCCCACAGCGGCGGCATGTTCTACGAGCATGGCGTGTACTATTGGTACGGCACCCACATGGGCGCAGGAAAAACCGGCAACCTCGCCGAAGTCGGCATCGTCTGTTACCGGTCCACCGACCTCTACAACTGGGAAAACGTCGGCGTCATCTTGCCGGTCGTACGCGACATTCCCGGCCACGATCTCACCGTCGGTTGCCGGCTCGAACGGCCCAAGATTGTCTTCAACGACCGCACCCGGCAATACGTCCTGTGGTTTCACTTGGTGGAATCCGGTCACGGCCACGAATCCGCCTGGGCCGGGATTGCTGTCAGCGATTACATCACCGGCCCCTACCGGTACCTGAAGAAAATCCACCCGGCTGGTTTCGACGTGCGCGACATGACGCTCTACAAAGATGGGGACGGGGCGGTTTATCTTTTCTACGCCGCTGGTCTGGGCGACCAACGCAACAACACGATGCACGTCGCCCGGTTGACCGACAATTATCTGGCCGCCAGTGGCGAGTACCGGGCGATCTTTCCCGACCGGTTCATGGAAGCGCCGGCGTTGTGCCGATGGAATGACACCTATTACTTGATCGCCTCCGGCTGTACGAGCTGGGATCCCAACCAGGCCCGCGCCGCCCGCGCTCCGCATCCGTTTGGCCCGTGGACAGAGACCGGTGACCCTTGCGAACCACATCCCGCCGAAGATTCACTCCTGACGTACCATTCCCAAAGCTCCTACATTTTCCCGGTTGCCAACCGCCCCGGCGCGTTCATCTTGATGGCCGACCGGTGGAATCCACAAAACCACATTGACGGCCGGCACGTCTGGCTGCCGGTGTTCATCGAGAACAACCGGCTCGTGCTGCGCTGGTACCCCGAATGGTGTTCGTGATATTGGGTCGGTCCTGATATTTTCCCGTGGTCATGCACCGGATCTTAATCATCGGCACCGGTTCGATTGGCGAGCGGCACTTGCGGTGCCTGCTGGCGACGGGCCGCGTGATGGCCGGCGTTGTCGAGGTCAATCCCGCGCTGCGGCAGGACATGGCGAGCCGATATGCGGTGACAGCGTTGTTTGATTCTTTGGAAGCGGCTCTGCAGGAGGAATGGTCGGCGGCGGTGATTGCCACGCCGGCGCCGACGCATATTCCAATGGCCCGGCAGTTGGTGGAGGCCGGAATTCATTTGTTGATTGAGAAACCGTTGGCAACGAATCTAACCGGCGTGGCGGAGTTGGCGAATTTGGTTCGCGACCGGCAACTGATGGCCGGAGTGGCGTATGTGTACCGGGCGATTCCGTGTCTGGCGGCGATGCGGGCGGCGATCGTGAGCGGCCGGTTTGGGAAGCCAGTGGAGATTGTCGCGATGGCGGGACAGAGTTTTCCGCATTACCGGCCGGCGTACCGGGAGATTTATTATCGCGACCGCGCGCAGGGAGGCGGGGCGATTCAGGATGCACTGACGCATGTGTTCAATGCCGGCGAATGGTTGGTGGGGCCGATTGAGCGGATTTGCGTGGACGCAGCGCATCTGGCTCTGCCGGGGGTGACGGTCGAGGACACGGTGCATGCGTTGACCCGGCAAGGGGCGGTGTTGGGAGTGTATGCGTTGAATCAGCACCAGGCGCCGAATGAGAATACGCTCACTGTCGTTTGCGAGCGGGGCACGGTGCGGTGTGAGTTGGCGGCAAATCGGTGGAGTTGGGTGACGCAACCCGGTGGAGAGTGGCAGGTGGAGACGAGCGGGCCGGTGGAACGCGACCAAAATTTTGTCCGGCAGGCGGAGGCGTTTTTGGATGCGCTCGATGGCCGGGGCGCGCCGTTGTGTTCGTTGGCGGAGGGAATCCAAACGCTCCGCGTCAATCTCGCAGCGCTGGAATCGGCCGATACTGGAAAGGGCTGGGTCGTGGTGCAATGAGTCAACCACTGGTGAATGATCCGGCAAACATTCGCCTGGCGATGCTCGGCATGGTCGCGGGTAATGGGCATCCGTACAGTTGGAGCGCCATCATCAATGGCCGGTACGACGCAGCCGCCATTGCCGGCGGTGGTTATCCGCAGATCAACGCATACTTGCAGGATCAGCCACTGGGGTTGCCGGGAGTGCGGGTGACGCATGTGTGGTGCGATCAGGCGACCGACGCGGAACGGGTGGCGCGGGCGGCGTTCATCCCACACGTGGTCGCGGCGCCGGACGATGTCATTGGGCAGGTGGACGCCGTGGTGATCGCGACCGATTGGGGGCATGAACATTTGGAACGGGCGCGGCCGTTCATCGAGGCGGGTGTGCCGGTGTTGATTGATAAGCCGTTGACGGACCGGGCTGATCATCTCGCGCAGTTCGTGAAGTGGCACCGGGCCGGGCGGGCTTTTCTCTCGACGAGTTGTCTGCGGTACGCGCGCGAGTTTGCGGCGGCGCGGGCTGCGGGCGGGGAGTGGCGGTTGCTCACGATGACAACGCCGAAAAGTTGGGAGCGGTACGGCATTCATGCGCTGGAGGGCGTGTATCCGTTCTTGCGGCCGGGCGGTTGGGAATCAGTGACGAATACCGGCACGGCCACGGCAAATATCGTTCACATCCGGCATGCGGACGGTGCGGATGTGGTGTTGGCGGCGATTCAGGAACTGACCGGCGCGTTTGGGCAATTGAGTTTGTACGGCACAAACGAAACGCGGCATGTGGCGTTCCGCGATACGCTGTTTGCGTTCACGGCGCAGTTGGCGGCGTTCGTGCAATACCTCCGCACGGGCGTGTCGCCGGTGCTGTTTGCGGAAACGGTGGAATTGATGAAGATCATCATCGCCGGCAGCCGCAGCCGGACCGACGGTGGCCGGCGTGTGCCGGTGACCGAAATTTTGTGCGAGTGACCGGGTTTACTCCAACAACCCGCGCGCCGTGATGCCCCACGCGCGACCCTGATTGGTGTGTAACGCGAACAACAACGCGTTCTTGCCCTTCTTCCATTTCACCAAGGCGCGGAACTTGTCGGGCGCACACGGATTGGTCGAGCCGGGCTGGCAATCCACCACCTTGCCGTTCACCCAGGCTTTGATCGGGCCGTCCGACCCGTATGACAACACACCGGGGCCGGCGCGGCGCACATTGATGAAGCCGCGCACATAAATCAGCCCGTCCTTGCTCGCGCCATACCGGGGGCGGATGTCGTGGAAGTTATATTGCGTGTTGTGTTCGATCCGGGAGAATTTCACTTTCGCCGTCGGCGGTTTGACTTGCCGGATATCCGCCGCCTTCGGCAACAGTGGGCTGGCTTCGGCTACGAGCAATGGCGCTTCGTGACCAAAAAACTTCCGGCGCAACCCGGCCACTTCGCGCTTCAACGCCGGCAGGAAACCCTTCGCCAACACTTCCTTCTCGCCGCCGACTTCGAGCATTTCGCCCAAGACCTGCGCGCCGTCAGTCCCCGGGTAATCCTTGATGATCGCCTGCGCATCCCGGTACGCCGCGACCAATGCGGGATAATTGTCGAGCAAACGGTTGGCGACGGGGAGAAATTCTTCCGGTTTGACCAGTGCAGACTGCACTTTTCGCCAGTCGGCATACGCCCGGTACATTGGCGCGTACTTGACGACCGCTTTCATCGTGGTGCTGAATTTCGCGGCATTGTCGTTGAGCGCCGCGCCGCCGAACACGCCGCGTTTCACATCGTAGCGCTCCTGCTGCCAGTCGTCGTCGCGGTACCGGTCACGGGCGGCCTTCTTGCGGAAGTCCGGCACTTCGAGCGGCTTCCCGCCCTGCAACGAACTCCGGTACGCCTGAATACCGGGAATGGTGACGTCGCAACTGCTGTAGATGTCGAACGGCCCTTTTTCGCCGGTAAAGATTTCACGGGCGAAATAGTACAACGTCCAAAAATCGCCGCCGCCGTGGCCGGTTTGTGCGGCCAGTTCGCCGAGACCTTCCCAGCGCGGGTTGACCCGCATGACCGGCGAGGTGCCGGAAGCGCCGAGACGCAGGCGGAGGCCGTCGCCTCCGGCGTTCACGAACGCGCCGCGGGTGCCCCAGATGCGTTGATGATGGTCGTCACTGCTGGAGGCGCCCATCAGATTGCGGACGATGCCGCCGTTATTCATTTGAATGAGCGACGGGGTCATGGTGCCGTTGTCGGCGCGACCACGCAGATAGCCGGCGAGATGCGGCTTGCCGGGAAACGCTTCAACCATTGTCGGTCGCGTGCCGGTAATCACCATGACCGGACCGAGCGAGTGCGTGCAGTAGTAGTGGAAATTGAACCAGCTCCGCCAATTGTGAACCGAGTGACCGGGCTGGATCGGCACCCCGTCAATGTAGGTGTAACAGAGCGACCGACACTCGTGGACGTATTCGTACTCGGCATACATCAGGTCGCCAAACAACCCTTCGCGCCAGCGGTTGGCCAGCCACATGTTCGCGGCGGAGAACGGATAATTCTCGGCGAGATTGTAGACCAGCCCGCGCTTCTCGACTTCCTCGACGAGTTTCACCCCTTCGGCCAGGGTGAAAAACGCGGTGACTTCCGAGAGCACGTGCTTGCCGGCTTGGAGACACTTGATCGCGTGCGGCCCGTGTGCCGGACAAAATGTGGCCAGCAATACGGCGTCAAAATCCTGCTTCAGAAATTCCTCTTCATTGGCGGTGACGAACGCCCCGGGACAGTGTTTGAGGAAATTGACCCGCATGTGTTCGTTGAAATCGCAACCCGCGACAACGTCGATGTTCAGCGCTTGGCAGGTTTTGAAAAAACTCATCCCGCGGCCCAGCCCCCAAATGCCGAGGCGGATGCGTTTATTGTGTGGAAACACTGACTTGGTTTTCATGTCTGATTCTATGGCGGCAGTTCGCCCAATCAATCAAGAGGAATCAATCATCCGAAAATCCGCACCAGGACTGACATTTTCCCAATCCACAGCGACCCCCTCAATCGCACGTCGCCCACCGAACTCCCCACGTGAATTCGGAATTCACCCGGCTCGACGCGCCACTGCCCATCCCAAAACGCAAACGCCCGGTCATCCAACCGCACTTTCACCCGGCGCGACTGGCCGGGCTTGAGCCACACTTTCACGAACCCTTTCAATTCCTTGACCGGGCGCGGCACGCTGGCTTCGACGTCTTCCACGTACACTTGCGCCACTTCCGCGCCGGCCACTCGCCCGGTATTCTGCACCGTAAAACTCACCGTCCGCCCGGTAATCTGCAGCCCGCTGAACTTGAAGCGCGTGTACGACAACCCATGTCCAAACGGATACAGCACCGGCAAATTCGCCCGGTAACCGATGAACACGCCTTCGTCGTAAGTCACCGTCACCGGATCCTTGCAGGGAGCCGGCCATTCTTTGGCCAGCGTGTACGGCAGCTTGCCGGCGGGATTAATCTCCCCGAGCAACGCTTCCACAATCGCGCGGCCGCCTTCCTGACCGGGAAACCCCGCCCACAAAATCGCCGGCACCGACGCATCGAAACGCACCGGCCCGCCGTTGTTCAAGACGACAATCGTTTTCGGATTGAGCCTGACCATCCGGTGAATCAACTCCGCCTGCCCATCCGGTAAATCCAAATTTGGCCGGTCATACGCTTCCATCTCAAACGCCCCAGACGTCCCGGCAAAAATCACAATTGCATCCGCCTGTCGCGGATCCGGTATTTCCACGTCCCCCAGATACCGCGTCGTCAACTGCACCCACGAAAACGGCGATCCCGCGCGTTTCCCGTATTCCACCCGCAGCCGGTAAGGCCGGTCCGCTTCGAGAGTCAGCAACTCATGCCGGCAGGCCTCGTGAGTCAGATCGTCGGACCAGGTTTTGAGCACGAGTTTGTCATCGAGCCAGACCTTCAGCCCGCTTTGTTCACAGGTGCCGGTCCACGCGCCGAGCCGCCACGTTCCACGGGCCGCCGGCGTGAACGTCCCGGTCCACCGCACCGAAAACTGCTGATCGCCGGCAATCCCCGCGATTGGCCCGGCCTGCTCCCAATAAAAACTCGGCCCCGCATCCGTTCGCGTCGCAACCGGCGCGCCACTGCAATCCAGCGAAGTGAAATACTCGCCGGTCACGCTGGTCTTCAGCGGTTCATCGCGCGAGGTCACCAACTGCCCCGGCCAGAAATCAATCTCGCCCGGCCATTTCTCGTAGAGCACTTCCAGCGGCGCCGGTGCGTGAGTCGGCTTCACCGCGGACGAGCCGCCACCGCCAGACCGGAGCGTCTCGGCGTTCTCGCCGATCACGAGCAACCGGCGGGTGCGGCGCGGATTCAACGGCAAGAGACCGCCGTCGTTCTTGAGCAAGACCAAACTTTCCCGCGCCGCTTGCAAGGCGACTGGCTCGTGTCGTTTCAGCAACGCCGCACGTTTCGCCTTGTTCCACCGGCGCGGTTGCTGAATCCCCAGCGTGAACAACGCCCGCAAAACGCGGCCGATCTTTTCGTCGAGCATGGCATGGAGGGTCGAAAGCGATGCGGGAGCGGCGTCCCAGTCGCTCCGCCATTTGTCGAGCAACGTCTCGCGGGTGAGATATTTGGGCGGCATCTCCACGTCCAATCCCGACTGAAACGTCGCCGCCGTGCTGTGAACACCTTCCCAATCCGAAAGAACAAATCCGCGAAACCCCCATTCATCCTTGAGCACGTCCTGCAACAACCGGCGATTCTCGCAGCACCACGTCCCGTTGAGTTTGTTGTACGCCGCCATCACCGACCACACGCCGGCATCCTGCACCGCCATCTCGAATGCCCGCCAATAAATTTCCCGGAGCGCGCGCTCCGAGACCACCGCATTGATTGTGAACCGGTGAAACTCCTGATTGTTGCAGGCAAAATGTTTTGCCGTTGCGATCACGCCTTCGCCCTGCACGCCGGCAATGAACCCGCCCGCCAACCGGCCCGCGAGATACGGGTCTTCCCCCATGTACTCAAACGCCCGCCCACACTCCGGTGTCCGCAACATGTTGAACGCCGGCCCCCAGACGCCCGCCATGCCGGTCGCGCGCGCTTCCCGGCCAATCGCCGCGCCGACCTCCCGCAGCAACTCCGGATTCCAAGTCGCCGCGAGATTGACGCCGACCGGAAACGCCGTTGCTTTTCCTTCCTCTGGTGACGGGACTGGGACAAGCTGCGCGCCGTCGCGGATTCCGGCAGGCCCGTCCCCGAGTGGCATGGCTGGCACTCCGAGCCGCGGAATCGGTTCCAGCCAGCCCTTCAGATTGCAGCGGTCCAGTTTCTCTTCGAGCGTCATGCGCGCCAGGATGCGCCGGATCCGCGATTCGATAGTGGTCATGCCGCCGTCTCTAGCAGACCAATCTCTTAGGCACAAATTGTTTTGAATTTGCGTCGGTAAACGACTACACGACTCCATCATGATTCCGCAAATCAGTTCACTTGCCATCCTCCGCAAAAACCGCCGCACTGGCCGGGTCTCCTCGTGGGACAAAACCGGGCGCAACGCCGACTGGTGGACTCTCGCTCCCGGCGAGACCAAAGTGCTGGCGGACATCCGCGGCCCCGGCCAGATCACGCACATCTGGTTCGCGCAACCGTCGCACTTCCGCGAAGTCCTGCTCCGCATCACGTGGGACGACGCCCACCAGCCCAGTGTGCTCTGTCCCGTCGGCGATTTTTTCGGCCTCGGCAACGGCATCGCCAACTCGTACCAGTCCGCCCTCTTCACCGCGTCGGCCAACCAAAACAACGTCCTGGGCTACGACCCTGCCACTGGCCTGAACCGCGCTTCGATGTGCGGCCTGAATTGCTACGCGCCGATGCCATTCCGAAAACGCGCGAAGATCGAACTCATCAACGAGAGCGACGCGCCGCACCAGAAATGGTTCTACATCGACTACGAGACGTTCACCGACGGCTGGGACAAGAACCTCGGCTACTTCCACGCCGAATTCCGGCGCACGAATCCGTTTGGCGGCTGGGCGCCGGAGATTCCCGTCAACACTCCCGACGTGGACATCAACAACACCGGCCGCTTCGCTTGGAACTCCAATTACGTCATCGCCGAAACCAAAGGCCGCGGCCAATACATCGGCTGCAACCTCAGCGTCGCCAACATCTGCGGCGGTTGGTGGGGCGAAGGCGACGACATGATCTGGGTGGATGGCTACAAATGGCCGCCCGATCTCCACGGCACCGGCAGCGAAGATTACCTCGGTCACGCCTGGGGCATGCAAGCCAATGCCCACCTCCGCAACGGCTCATCCATTTTCGAAGCGCACACCAACGGCTACCAAACCAGCTACGTCTTCCACCTCGAAAATCCCGTCTACTTCCAGCGCGAACTCAAAGTCACCATCGAAGTCGGCCACGGCAACCACCTCGGCAACGACGTCAGCAGCGTCGGCTACTGGTACGCCGCACGCCCGACCGGCGTCCTCGCCCCGCCGCCCGTCCGGCAACGCCGCCCCGTCCTCCGCGATCAATTCGGCGTCTGGCGCAACCCACCCGAAATCCAATGTCCCGGCCCGCGCATCACGCTTCCCAAAGACGTCCACCCCGCCGGCAAGACCATCGTCCCGACCTCGCACAAGCCCGGCCACTGGACCATCCCGGCCGGCAAGCTCACGAAAAGTCCGCGTCTTAGGGCCGGCCCGTTTGCCACGTTCCAACTCGCCCGCACTGGCGACTCGCTCGCCGTTCGCGCAACGGTTCGCGACAAACACCCGCGTCGCGGCCTGCCGAATTTCTGGGAAGGCACATCGCTCGAAGTCTTCGGCGCGATTGACGACGACAACGCCGAACCCGGCCAAGTCGTCTTCCTCCCGCCGGTCGACCGCCATGCCGGCGCGGCGCACACTTACCGGCACGCGCACGTTGTCCCCAATGCCGCCGTCTTCCCCTGGCGAACGCGGCGCGTCCGGGGTGGTTATCAATTGACCGCGTTGATCCCCTTTGCAAATCTCAACCTCGACCCGAAAGCCAAAACATTCCGCTTCGAACTTGCCGTCAACGTCCCCCAACCCCGCGCCGCGACCCTCCGTGCCGCCGCCAGCGGCTGGCCCAACAACGCTTGGCACAGCTCCCGGCATTTCGCGCGGGTAACCACCAGGAAAACATGATTCACTGCATACTTTCCTTCTTGCTGCTGGCGGCAATGGAGTCCGCAATGGAAAACAATTTCAAAGCGCAATTCGACGGCACGACACAAAAATACACGCTCTGCCTGCCGGCGGAGTTCAATGCGAACAAGGCACACGATCTACTGATCGCGTTTCACGGCCACGCGTCCGACCGGCGGCAGTACATCAAAGACAATCGCGGCGAATGCAAAGGCGCGCGCGACGTGGCGGCGAAGCATTCGATGATCTACGTCTCGCCCGATTACCGCGGCAACTCGTGGATGGGACCGGCCGCCGAGGCCGACATGGTGCAGTTGATCGGTGAACTCAAAACGAAATACAAAATCGCCCGCGTCTTCCTCGTCGGCGGCTCGATGGGCGGTACGTCGGCGCTGATCTTCACCGCGTTGCACCCGAATCTCGTGGATGGCGTCAGCAGCCAGAACGGCATCGCCGACCTGACGACGTACCGGCAGAGCTTTGCCGGCATTGATGCGGCGATTCAGGCGTCGTACGGCAAAGACACGGCGGAATACCGGAAGCGCAGCCCGGTGTTCTTCCCGGAGAAATTCACGATGCCGGTCGCGATCACCGTCGGCGAGAAAGACAATATCGTCCCGCCGGCCAGCACACTCCGGCTGGCCGAAGCGATTCAGAAGAAGGGCAACAAGAACGTGCTCGTCATCGCCCGCAAAAACGGCGGCCACGCCACGAACTACGACGACACGGTCAAGGCGCTGGAGTTCGTGATCGAGCGGGCGAAGAAGAAGTAGCTCACGCCTCCGCCGGCAGGTCGGGCGGATTGAAATCGGCGGCCCAGGCCGGGGCGGCAAACGGCTTCGAGAAAATGTGCCGCAACGGACCGAGCCGGTAGACGTCGCGCTGGAGATGCTCAAACTCGGCGAAGAATCGCTCGGCCTGTTTCTCGCGGTCGAAAGTTTCCAGTTTGAGTTTCGCGCGCCAGTGTTCCAGCCGCCAACCGGGCGTGGCGTTGGCCGCGAGCCGGTCAAACTCCGCCCGCGCCGCCGGTAAGTCCACTTGCCGGCGGTCGCCCCACTGCGACAACCATTCCGGCCAGCCGTCTGCCGAACCGAAATACCGGGCGGCGTACTCGCGCAGACTCGTGCCGGCCACGAGCGCCTTGTTCACGTCGTCGAACACGCCTTCGCTGTAGGCTTGGAAGCCGGTCACGCCTTGCGCGGCGAGGTCGTGCAACGTCTGCGGGATGCGACGCGGGGCGATGACCGCGCCGAACTTGGAGTAGATGTCATTGTTGTCGCGCGTGTCGCCGTAGCCGATGTGGAAGAAGGCGAGTTTGCGGCAGCCGGCCGGCACGGCGATGTCTTTGACGCGCGTGTGATTGTACTCGATGTGCAGCGTCATGCCTTTGAGCCAGCCCGGCGCTTCGCGTTCGGCCCAGTCGTTGAAGAGCGCGTGTTCCTCCGGCTTCCACCACCACGAACAAAGCCACGGCTCGAGGCCGGGATGATGTTTCTCCCCGATGGCGTGAATCTCGCGCATCAGCCGGGCGAACGTCAGAATCCATGGCCGGCACTGGTCGCAGGCGCAGCCGCCGTAGTCGTAGGCGAACGCGGTGAAGCTGTTGAGCCGAATGCCGGCGGCGGCCAGGTCGCGAAACCAGTTTTCGTAGTTGCCGAGGATCACGGCGCGCGCAGCCGGTCGGCTCGGGCAGATCAACTGCCCCATGATGCCGGGGCCGAATGTCGCGGCGTGCTCGCGCTGGAGTTGGTCGAGATAAACGTGGTTGGCGCTGATGACGAGGTCGAGTTGCAGGCCAAGCGCCTGGGCGGCGCGGAAGTTCTGCTTCTTGCGTTCAAGCAGTTCGCGGCCGAGCAACCAGTGGTCGGTGGCGTACGGGTTGGAGGTGTCGGTGGTGGTGATCCAGTCGCCATACCGGTTGAAGCCGAGGTGCTTGATCTCGGCGAGGTACGCGGCCATTTCGCGCGGCCACATCGCCTCGTAGGAATTGCCGAAGTGTGCCGGGCAGTAGCATTCGCGGATGGGGAAATTGTCAGCAATGGGCATGGATAAACTCCGCGATGTGTTGAACGGCTTGCCGGCTTTCGGGCAGACCGCGGATTTGAAAGACGTGGACTTGGCCCGGCCAGATTTCGAGCGTCACGTCCACGCCGTCGGCTTTGGCTTTCTCCGCGACGCGGATGCTGTCGTCGCGGATCACTTCGTAGTCGCCGGCCTGAATCAGCAACGGTGGGATGCCGGTGTAATCACCGAAGACCGGTGAAATCAGCGGGTCGCGCAAGTCTTTCCCAGATGCGTAGAGTTCGACGAATTGCGGGAGGCAGCCCGGGTACATATAGAGTTCCTTGTCGGCCTGCGTCCGGATGGATTCGCTGGAACAGGTCAGATCGGCGAAGGCCGACAGCGGCATGCCGCCGTTGGGCAACGGCAATTTCCGATCGCGCATCGCGAGCAACGTCGCCAACGTCATGCCGCCGCCCGCCGAGTCGCCGGCAATGAATGTGGCCTTGGCCGGCTTTGGCCCGGTCGGTCCGTTCGTCCGCATCCACTGGTAAGCGTGGATGGAATCCTCTAGTCCCGCCGGGAACGGATGTTCCGGCGCCAGCCGGTAATCCACCGTCAGCACCGCGCATTTTGCCGCCGCCGAGATGTCGGCCGCGAACGGCAGGTAGTTCCCGCCGGAGCCGGACACGTACCCGCCGCCGTGCAGATAAAGCACTCGCACATCCGGATCCGCGCCCGGCGCCACCGCCCATTCACACGGGACGTGGTCGACTTGCGTGCGGAGGCATTGAACGGCTTTGTCGGCTGGCGTTTGGCGCGCGTTCATCCCCTCGCGCAAGCCGGCAAGATTGAACGGACTTGCCGGCGAGCCGAACTGCGGATTCTTTTTCCCTTCCAACCAGAAGGCGTGACTTTCTTTCGAGATCATTCAGCGTTTCCTTTTTGCGATGTGCCAACTTCATCGCGCCACAGCAAGTTGGCGCGGGGAGTTTCAGGCCGGATCATAGGCGGATGGGCGCACGTTGCGGAAACACCGGCTTGCCGCTCCGGTTCCGGTTGGCTGCCGGAATTTCGAACGAGCAGAAAATCCCCCAGCCCCGGCCGGCGTCGGTGTCGAACGCGGTGACGATTTCGTGAGTGCCCTTGCCGAGTTTCAGCGCGACTTTCGAACGGAATGGCGGCGCGGGGTTTTGCCGCTCCGGTACCGTGAGCACGGCGCGGCCGTTGACGAAGACGCGGATGCCGCCGTCGTGGCCGATGTGCAGCGTCCAGCAACCGGCCTTGGTGACGCGGAATTTGTTGGCGAGATAGACAACGCCATCGGCCCAGTCAACTAGCGGATGAATGTTGATGAACCCCGGCGGGATTGCGGCGGCTTTGACGGTTTGCCAGCCGAGCGGGTCGGCAAGGCTTCTTGCCGGCGCAGCGGCGATTGTCTTCTGCTGGAGCTTGGAGACTCGCCACGATGAGATGAACGGCGAACACCACTTGGATGGCTTTGGAATCGTGACCGGCGGCGTCGGCGTGGAGCGCGGCAATTGGTCGCGCAGTCGAGTCAACTCCGGGCGGCCGACCGGCGAGACCAGCCATTCGGCGTTGTCGGCGTGATAAATGCGCGTCAACTCGGCGAAGTAGCCGTCGGCAACGTTGGTCGGCTTGCCGCCGGAACGTAGCAGTTCTTCATCGAGCAACGCGCGCAGGAAAAGAATCCGCCACCGCCAAGCCGTCCGCGCTGCTGCCGGTAACTTCTTGTCCGCGCGACGCAATGCGGCGGCGTAGCGTTCGGGCTTTGTGACTTTTGGCAGCCAATAGATGGTTTCCGTCGATTGCTCCCAACCGCCGGCTTCCACGATTTCGCGTGCCTTCGCACCGGCAATATTGTGGTCGAGGGTTTCCTCCATTGTGAAAATGGCCGTAGTGACTTCATCGGCCACGGCTGGGGAAAACTCGGCGGCGGCGTATTCGCGGACGATGGCGTGGGTGTTTTGCCGGCTGCTCCAGTTGAGTTGGAGTTGGATGACTTTGTTCAAGTCCTCGAAGATGCCTTCGGAATACGGGAAACCGCCGGCCAGCTTCGCGCCCGCGGTGTCCCAATACTTCTGCCAGTGCGCCGGGCGCGGATTCGCACCGAAGCCGCCCCACGGCCACATGCCGTTCATGCTGATTTCGGGGAAGTTAACCCCCGGCAAGCCGCCCGGCATCCCGTGTTGGAGCGGATACTCCGGGAAGCCGCCGTAGTCGTCGGCCAAGAGGTAATCGGCCCAGTCTGGTTTCTTGCCGGCAAACGCGCGGCTCAGCCCTTCCCATTCGCCCTTCACGAAATGGTCGAAGTACCACGTGGACAGCACGAGCTTCGCGTCGGGATTGCGTTGCCGGAGCAGGCGCGCCAGCGGCTCGGCGACCTTGAGAAAACCGTTCGCGCCCCACGGCGTGCACTTCGCGCACGTGCAACCGCCTTGGTCATACGGCCACATCACGATGAAACCCGGCTGCACGCCTTCGAACGCATCGAGCATCTCCGCGCGGTCTTTGAGAATCTGTTCCAGCCCGCCCGGCTGGTTCGGGCAAATCTCGACGTGATAATGCCCGCCCGGCTCGCGGAAGTAACCATTCTGCCCGGCCCGCCAATCTGCGCGCAGTTCGACCGGCGAATTCGCGTAGCCTTCGTTCGCCAACAACATCAACCCCGGCCGCATCCCGACGTCCTGCGCTGTCCGCAACATCGCCCGCAACCGCGCCACCATCTTCTGCGCCTCGGGGTCGTGGATGCCGGCGTAGTGATGCATGTCGAACCACACCGTCAGTGTGTTACAGCCCCAGAGCGCCAGTTCCTCGATATACCGGCAAACCTTCTCGATGGGCGCGTCGTGGTAGAAATTGTGGAAGTGCGAGGCGAAGTAGATCGCCCGGATCGGTTTCTCCGGCACCGAGGTCCCGCGCCATGCCGGGTCGCGCAAGAACTTTCCGGCGCCGTAGAGCAACCCTTGCTCGTCGTTGCCGATGATCTGGCCGTCCTCGATCCGGAAGCCTTCAATGCCGATGCCGGGTTGGATGGTCAATTCAATCTTGCCGGCTTGGCGGGCGTACCGCTCCAGCAGTTCGATGGTCTTGTTCACCAACGGCGTGCGCTGGGTGCTATTCGAGATTGAAATACTGAGGTTCATGCGTTCAACCTTTCTGAACTCTTTTGGGAAACACGGGACGTCTCATGCCGGTGCTGTCGAAGCAAGCGAAGATGCCCCAACCCAGGCCGTGGGAGGTGTCGAACGCGATCACAATCTCGTGGACTCCCTTCGCAAGCCGCAACGCCACTTTCGAGCGCAAGACCGGCGCGGGATTCTGTCGCTCGGGGACGGTGAGCACCGCGCGGCCGTTGACGAAGACGCGCACGCCGCCGTCGTGGCCGATGTGCAAGATCCAGCGCCCGGCTTTGGTGACGCGGAATTTGTTGGCGAGATAGACGATGCCGTTGGCCTCGCCGACCAACGGGTGGATGTTGACGAAGCCGGGTGGGTTTTCGCCCGCGGTCACCGGCTGCCAGCCGAGCGGGTCAGCCAGAGACTTGGCCGACGCGGCGGCGATCGTCTTGGGTTGCAGTTTGGAGGCTTGCCAGGTGGTGATGAATGGGGAACGCCACCGCGGCCGCGCCGGTATGGTGACAGGCGGCGTCACGGGAAACGGGAGTCGGTTGCGATGACGAGTCAGATCCTTCCGCCCGACCGGCGAGACAATCCATTCGGCCTGGTCGGCGTGATAGATTTGCCCAAGTTCGGCGAAGTAGCGATCACTCGCCTCCGTCGGACGACCACCGGTCCGCTGCAGTTCTTCGTCGAGCAACACCCGCAAGTAGAGGACGCGCCAACGCCATGCGGTCCGTTTCGCGGCCGGCAATTGCGCGTTCACGCGCCGCAGCGTGGCGGCGTACCGGACGGGCTTGGTGACTTTCGGTATCGAATAGATGGCGGGAGTTTCCCCGGTGAGCCTGTCCCAGCCGCCACTGGTCATGACGTCACGAATGTTGCCGTAATCGAGGTCGTGGCGGAGCGTCGTTTCCATCGTCAACATCGCTTCCACGACGGCGTCGGCCGCGGCGGGCGAAAATTCGGCGGCGGCATATTCGCGGGCGATGTCGCGCAGTGGACGGCGGCGATCCCAACCGTGCTGGAGTTGCAGGACCTTGTTGAGGTCTTCGTAGATGCCTTCGGAGTACGGCACCGCGGCGGCGATGCGGTGGTCGAGGCTGTCCCAGTATTGCTGCCAATGGGCGATGCGCGGGTTCGCGCCGAACGCGCCCCACGGCCACATCCCGACCATGCTGATCTCCGGGAAGCTGATGACCGGCAAGCCCCCCGGCACGCCGTGTTTCAAGGGATACTCCGGAAAACTCCCGGCATTATCCGCCAATACATAATCCACGTACGGCGGCGCGCCGTTCGCGAACGCCTTGGTCAACCGTTCCCACTCGCCGTCAATGTTCTTGTCCAAATACCACGTCACCAGCATGAACTTGGCATTGGGAAAAGATTGTTTCACCAGCGGCGCGACCATCGCGATGGTCTGCAGATAACCATGAGCGCCCCACGGCTTGCACTGCGCGCAGGTGCAGCCGCCTTGATCGTACGCACCGAGCGAGAACAGCCCGATGTTCAACCCGCGAAACGCGTCGAGCACTTCCTGCCGGTACCGACAGATCAACTCCATCCCGCCCGGTTTGTTCGGGCAAATCTCGACGCCGTACGCGCCGATGTCGCTCTTGTAGCCGTTCTCCTTCCAGCGGAAATCGGCACGCTGCTCCAACGGACTGTTGGCATACGCTTCGTTGGCCAACATCGCCAAGCCCGACTGCATCCCGACGCTTTCGGCCGTCTCCAACATCGCCCGCAACCGCTTGATCATCGCCTGCGCGGCCGGGTCGTGGATGCCGGAGTAATGGTGCATGTCGAACCAGACCATCAACAGATTGCAGCCCCACAACGCGAGCTCCTCGATATACCGGCAAACCTTCTCGATGGGCGCATCGTGGTAGAAATTGTGGAAGTGCGACGCAAAAAACACCGGCCGCAACGCGCGGTCCGGCACCGAAGTCCCGCGCCAGCTTGGGTCGCGCAGATGCTTGCCGACGCCGTACAACAAACCGCGCTCATCGTTACCGGTGATCCCGGCAGCATCAATTCGGAACCCTTCCGCGCCAATTCCGGGTTGGATGCGCAGCGCGGCCGACTGTCCACCGGGCCGGGCCAGGAGTTCGTGAGCTTTATTCAAAATTGGCATAGGTCTACTTTCGTGGTTTTGGTGATTCGGGGCCGACGCGGAGCATGAAACCCCAGCCCGTGCCGCCTCGCGCGTCGAACGCGATCACGATTTCGTTTGCGCCGCGCCGCAACGTCACGGGCACGAAACACTGGTCCGGCAGCGCGGGATTGGTCAGTTGAGAGTCACAGAACACGCGCGTGCCGTTGCACCAGATTTGCAGTGGACTGTCCGCGCCGAGTAACAATTCCGCCGCCCGGTCGCAGGGGCTGCGCAATTCCGTCTGGAACAGATAACTACCGGTTCGCGGTGCTGTTGGCAGCGCGGGCATCACCAATTCCGGCACAGCGGGGACGGGTTTGACCGGCGCCGGTTGCCAACCGCGGCGGAGCAGTGCGCGACTATATTCGAGCGCCAGCGCATCGCCGGGCACGGGGGCCACCTGCCATTGCGTGATGAACCGCGAGCCGGCAATGGCCTTCAACGGCCACGGGCCAAAGACCGGCAGCGGCAGGTCGCGGGCATCGGTGATATTCACGTAGGGATTCGTGGCGTGGCCGTACTGCAGCGCAAATGCCCGCCACTGATCAAACTGGCTCTCGATCTCCAAGATCACACGGTTACCATCCAACCGGGTGGCGTAGAAATCATCCAGCTTGCGCCCCTGCGGGTCCACCAGACAGAAACCGGTCGGTCGCCCCGCGGCGCGGGCGCGAGCGGCGCGCGCCGGTTGCCGAATGCCAACCCATCCGCCAGATGTGCCAACCGCCGCGCAATCCGGTGCTGTCCCGCACTGCTGAAATGCACAAAGTCGTCCAACTCCACATCCGCCGCGCCCACCAGGCCCAAGTGAGGAATCATCTTCACCAACCGCCGTTGGGCTTCCTGCAGTTTGTTCCAGCACGCGATTGTCCGCCTCACCGGCAGAACGACGCGCCCCATCTGCGTGACCAGCCATGGTACTTTCAGCAGGCCAAAATCCCGGCGAACCGCCGCGACAAGTTCTTTCATGCGTGCCGGGTAGGCGGCGACTGCTTCGTCGTAGGCGTCGGACGAGCCTTGGTTCCAGAGGATGCCGGCGATGGGCTGGCCGAGCTTCCGATACCGGCGCAGCAGCGCACCGTACAGCGAACTGCCGCCGAGATTCTGCAACCGGGGCGACCATTGCGCCAGTCCGCTGCCGCCCAGCGCGCACGGCACCAACGCCTGCGGCACACCCGTCCGCCGGTGCATCTCCCGCCCAAACCAGATCCCCAAGCCGACGCCTTTGTGTTCATTCTTGAGATACCGGCGCAACTCCTCCGGTCCGACGCGTTTGGTCGGATCGCAATAGGCCGCGTCCACGGCTTCTGGCAGAAAATGCAGGGGATCCCGCGCGATGTCCCATTCGTCCCGCAGATAAAACGCGCGCACCAGCGGATGTGCCGGCGGCGCCGCGTCGAGATTGCCGGCTCCGCCCATGTTGCTCTGGCCGGCCATGAACCACACATCGCCGACAAAAATCTCCGCTACCACCAACCGCTCCACACCGATCCGAAATTCCACTCGATAAGGGCCGCCGGCCCGCAACGGGGGCAAGGTCGCGTGCCAGCGGCCCTGCCGGGCTTTGCCGCACCGGCGCCAGCCCCGCCCCACGCGGACCTCGACGGGACCAACCGTTGAAGCGGTCCCGGTAATGGTGGCGGTGCCGAACCCGCTGCGGTTCCGCTGCAACACCTGTCCCGGCAGCAACCCATGCAGAATTTTCATCGCTTGGAGACCAATCGCGGAAAGAGGGCGGTTGTTGATTTTGTTCGTTCGGAGCGCGGCGGCGTTTCGCAGGCGATGGAGCGCCGGTGAGGAGGTACCCGTTCGCGCCGATACTTGCCGACGCCGTAAATCAACCTGCGGTCGTCATTACCGGTGATCTTGCCATTCGCGCTGCAAAACCCTTCCGCGCCGATGCCGGGTTGGATTTCGAGTGTGATCTTTCCCGAGTGCGACGCGAACCGCGCGAGCAACTCGCTGGCTTTGTTCATCGCGCGGATTCTATGAACGGGGTGAGCGCGGGATGCAAGTTGGTTCTGTGTTCGCCGGCCCGGTGCTGACTTCAATACGGCAACGGAAACTTGCCGGTGAGGGCTTTGACTTTTTCTTTTACGCGGGCTTGGGTCGCAGCATCGTCAGGTTTATCGAGGACTTCGTTGATCAACGCGGCGATTTGTTCCATCTCGGCTTCCTTCATCCCACGCGTCGTCATCGCGGGCGCTCCGAGGCGGATGCCGGAGGTGACGAGCGGTTTTTCGGGGTCGTAGGGGATGAGATTCTTGTTCACCGTGATGCCGGCTTTGTCGAGCGACTCTTGGGCGATTTTGCCGGTGAGTTTCTTCGGACGGAGATCCACGAGCATTACATGATTGTCGGTGCCGCCGCTGACGATGCGGAAACCGAGCTTCGTCAACGCGCCGGCCAAGGCTTGCGCGTTCTTGACGATTTGCCGCTGGTAATCTTTGAACTCTGGTTTGAGCGCTTCGAGGAAGCAGACGGCTTTGGCGGCAATGATGTGCATGAGCGGGCCGCCTTGGATGCCGGGCAACACCCAGCGGTCAATGTCCTTGGCGTATTTGGCCCGGCAAAGAATCAGACCGGCGCGCGGACCGCGCAACGTCTTGTGCGTGGTCGTCGTGACAAAATCCGCGTAGGGCACCGGGCTGGGATGCACGCCCGCCGCCACCAGGCCGGCAATGTGCGCCATGTCCACAAACAACAACGCCCCGACGCTGTCGGCAATCTCGCGCATCCGTTTAAAGTCAATGATGCGCGGATAGGCGCTCGCGCCGGCGGTGATCATCTTCGGCCGGCATTCCAACGCTTGTTTGGCGAGTTGGTCGTAGTCAATCGTCTCAGTGTCTTGCCGGACGCCGTAGTGGACGACTTTGTAGAACTTGCCGGAGAAATTGTAGGGCGAGCCGTGGGTGAGATGGCCGCCGTGGGCGAGTTCCATCGTCAGGATCGTGTCGCCGTGTTGCAGTTGGGAAAAATAGACGGCCATGTTCGCTTGGGAACCGGAGTGCGGCTGGACGTTGGCGTGCTCGGCGCCGAACAATTTCTTGGCGCGGTCAATCGCGAGCTGTTCGACAACATCCACATGTTCGCAGCCGCCGTAGTAACGCTTACCGGGATAGCCTTCGGCGTATTTGTTGGTGAGTACCGTGCCGGCGGCTTCGAGAATGGCCGGGGAGACGAAATTCTCACTCGCGATCAACTCGATGTTGTCCTGCTGGCGCTGTTTCTCGTGCTGGGTGGCGGCAAAGATTTCCGGGTCGACTTGCGCGAGCGCGGAAATTTTCTTGCCGGGGGTGGGTGCGGGGGGATGATCCATTTTTTTCACACGCCGCTCGTGGCGGCCTCCTTCAAATTCGGTTTTCAGAAACGCGGCGAGAATCGCCGCGGCTTTTTCGTTGCTCATTTCCAGCGCGGACAGAACGAGGATGTTGGCGTCGTTGTGCTCACGGCTGAGTTTGGCCCAGTGTTCGTCGTTGACCAAGGCCGCCCGCGCGCCGACGACGCGATTGGCGGCAATGCTCATGCCGATGCCACTTTTACAGATAAGCACGCCCCATGAAAAATTACCGGCGGCGATTTCCTGGGCGACAATGAACGCGTAGTCCGGGTAGTCGACGGCGTCGGTCGAGTGGGTGCCGAAATCGGTGAACTGGTAGCCGTGTTGCGCCAGCCAGTCTTTGACGGCGTCTTTCATCCCCACCCCGCCGTGGTCGGCGGCAATGGCGACACGGGTGACTTTTTGCGGGGCCGGTGCTTCGCGTTGGACTTCGGTGCCTTTGATGAATTCCATGATGCTGGGGATCGCCTGTTTAATCTGGTCGCGCGTCCGCCGATAGACGTCGAGCGACTGGCCAATCGGGTCGGAGACATCTTTGCCGATGACTTCGGCGTCCTCGAATTCGCGGAGCAGGAACGTTTTCTCGGCCGCCATCGGATAGAACGCCTGGATGGTGTCTTGTTGTTGCCGGGTCATCGTGAAAATGAAATCAGCGGCTTCGACCAAGGGGACGCGCAACGACTGGCTGACGTGGTTGGAAATATCGAGGCCGATCTCCGCCATCGCCCGCGCGGACTCCGGCGTGACCGGCTGCCCGTCGAGCGCCCCAATGCCGGCGGAGGCGATCCGGTAATTGGGATTATTTCCCAACGCCGCGCGCATGAGCTCCTCAGCCATCGGACTGCGACAGACATTACCGGTGCAGACAAACAGGATGGTTTTCATTGCCATGACAACAAAACGCGGATGCCCTTCAAGATGTCCACCGCTCGTTGCAAGACGATGTCGCGGACAGGTTCAGACTCGCTTTCTGCGGCGGTGGCTCCGAGCGCCATCGGATTTGCGCCCAACTCGGATTCCGCCTCAAGCGTCAACCCCGGCGATTCGATTCGTTCCCCGCGAAACGCGCGCACCAACTCGGCTTCGGAATAACCTTTCTTCTTCACGCGTGGCGCCAGACTCGCTGTCAACGTTACGTTCGTCTGCAAATTGAAGACCGCCGCATGCTCGGTCTTCGGATCAATCTTGACCATGATATCGGGAATCAGCCCGCCGGGAAACGTCGCCCCCCCGTGCGGGAAGGAAATTTTCGCTGTGGCCAACCGGAGCACGCGATCACCGGACAGCTGCACATCTTTCCACGCCACCGGCAGACCCGCCGTCGGTCCGCCAATGACAATGCCGCGCTCCTGTGCACGTAACGCGCCGACCAACACCTCCGCGCTGCCGCGTGTGTGACCATTGACGAGCAACATCAGCGGTGCGCTGCCCAACTCACTGGCCAGCGTCTGGGGGACTGCTGTGGTGCGGAAGACCTGCGGTTCACCGGTGGATTGTTTTAGCGTGAAAACAACGGTGCCCGGCTGGAGAAACCGGCTTGCGACAGTCGCGGCGGCGGAATAATTCGTGCCGTTCGCAAATCGCAGGTCGAGGATGTAGCCGGTTACTTTCGCATCGGCGAATTTCTTCAACTCGGTGTCGAGCGCCAGTGGAGTTTCCGGCGTCACGTCGGTCAGGCGGATGTAACCGATATCCGGCTGCACCACCTCGACCCGCGCCAGTGGCTCGTCGGTCAAGGTCTTGGTCGGGATGACCACCGTTGAATTGGAGACCGCTTCCGCCGTGGACAGCAACTTCGCGCCAGCCCCGAGCATCTGCAAGATGCCGGCGGTTGACGCGTCGTTTAATTTCTTGGCGTCGAGTTCGTCCCGGTCAACATAGTGCTGCTGGAGCGCGTCCACGATCTCGTCACCGTGAACCGCGCCGACCAACAGGAGTAAACTCAGGATGTATTTCATTTGTATCGCGCCGCAATGTCCCGGCGATAATGCGCCCCGTCGAACTGGATCAGTTTAACTCCGGCATACGCGCGTTCCAGCGCGGCACTGATGTTCGCGCCCAACCCGGTCACGCCGAGCACCCGGCCACCGTCTGTGACCAAGCCGGCTGTCGTCTGCTTCGTCCCAGCGTGAAACACCGCGACGTTAGCCAACTTGCCGGCTTCTTTCAACCCGGCAATCACTTGGCCGCGCGGATAACTACCGGGATAACCGCCGGCTGTCATCACCACACACACCGCCGCTTCCTTCTTCCAAGTCATCGTGAATTTGTCGAGCGTGCCGTCCGCCGTGGCGAGGCAGGCTTCGACGAGATCGAAATCCATGCGCGGCACCACGACCTGGGTCTCCGGATCGCCAAACCGGCAATTGAACTCGATAACTTTTGGGCCGGCCGGCGTCAGCATCAACCCGGCATACAACACTCCCCGGTAATCAATTCCTTCCGCCTGCAAGCCCGCCAGCGTCTTCGTGAAAATCTCCGTCGCGTCCACCGGCACGCCCATCGGCGAATACGCCCCCATCCCGCCGGTATTCGGCCCGGTATCGCCATCGCCGACGCGTTTGTGGTCCTGCGCCGGCACCATGATTTTGAAACTCCGGCCATCCACAAATGCCATCACGCTGGCTTCTTCGCCAACGAGACATTCTTCGATGACGACCTGCGCACCGGCCTCGCCGAAAACGCGTTTCTCCATGATGTCAGCGATCGCTTGTTCAGCTTCGGCGACGGTTTTGGCGACGATGACGCCTTTGCCGGCGGCAAGGCCATCGGCTTTGACAACAATCGGGGCGCCGTTTTTCCGGACATAGGCGCGGGCATCGGCCGGGTTGTTGAAGATGCCGGCGGGCGCCGTCGGAACACCGTGTTTGAGCATGAAGGTTTTGGAAAAAGCTTTGCTGCCTTCGAGTCGGGCCGCCGCCTTGTTCGGTCCGAAGAGGCGCAAGCCTTTCGCCTGAAACTGGTCGGCAATACCGGCGCAGAGCGGGACCTCCGGGCCGACGACGGTCAGATCAATCTGATTGGCCGCCGCGAACGCCGGTAAGTCGGCCGGCGTGACGCATTCGGCGTGGTGGGCGATGCCGGGGTTGCCGGGGGTGCAAAAGAGTTTGGTGACGTGCCGGCTTTGGGCCAGTTTCCACACCAAGGCATGTTCGCGGCCGCCGCCGCCAATGACCAAGACTTTCATAACTCGCGGCGGCACTCTAGGGGACACTGCCGGGAATGGTCAAAGGAATTGTCGCCGCCGGTTGTCCAACCCCGTAGAATCAAACTCATGGTTACTGGGGACGAGGAGGCGGATTGGATCAAGCGGAGCCGCGACGGCGATGCCGCCGCCTTCGAAGCGCTGGTCGCCAAGTATCAACGCATGATCCACGCCCTCACCTATCGCATGACCGGCTCCATGGCCGATGCCGAAGATTTGGCGCAAGAGACATTTATTCGTGCCTACCGGCAACTGCCGAGCTACCGGGGAGCTGCGAAGTTTTCCTCGTGGCTGTATCGGATTGGCATTAACGCTTGCCTGAACTGGAAGAAAAGCCGGAACCGCCGCGAACAGGTCTACGAAGAGTTCACCCAACAAGAGACTCAACCCGACAACACGGATGAGATCACCGCCAAAATCCAGGCCGCGTTATTGCAGTTGCCGGACAAACAGCGGGCGGCCCTCATCCTGACGGTGTATGAAGAACTGAACCACGCCGAGGCGGCTCGGATCCTTGGTTGTTCGGAGACGACGGTGTCATGGCGCATCTTCATGGCCCGCAAGAAACTGAAAGTGTGGCTGCAATGCGAATAATTTGGTTGCTGGCCTTGCTGATTGCAAGCGCATGTCACGCCGGTACGAGTGTCGCGTTCTTGGACGTGTCTGAGGGTTCACTCGCTGGCGAGTCATTAAAGCAGTGGCAGGATTGGCGGGCGTTAGTGGAGGAATGCTTGAGCCAAAACGCCGGCGTTGAGTTGATCGAACGCGCCCGACTGGATCGAATCACGGAGGAGCTCGGCCTGCGCGCGCTGGGGCAAGCTAGCGGGGAGCAGGCCATTTTCCAAGGCGGCTGGCTCGGTGCGGAACTACTGATCAGGCCGGTCGTCGGCGGAACGAAGGAAAGCCCGACACTGGCACTCCGACTCGTCAGCGTCCGCCTTGGTGAAGCGCTCGCCGAATTACCAGTTAAAAGGCCATTGCCGGCGGCGGGCATTTTCTGCCAGACGGAACTAATACCGGCGGTCACGCGAGCCCGCGCAGCGTTGCAGCGCGCTGCCCAACAAAAGACCATCGCGATCTTGTTCTTTGCAAACCGCACGCGAGAAGGGCGATTGGAATACGTGGGTGAGAAGTTACGGCGCGATCTCACTCCGGCTTTGTCGCGGACCGGCAAGTTTCATTTGTTGCGGCGCGAGGAAGCGGCGGCGGCGCGCCCGGAGACGGTGTTGGCCGCGACCGGCTGGCTGCAACCATCCGAACGCTGGCAGGCACAACACGCCGACATCCTGATTTATGGGACTTACACGGCGACACCGGATCCGAACGTCGCGGCCGATGAACTGCCGATCCACGTTCAATATTCCATCTATTTTCGCGCCAGGGGCGGCTCCGTCAGCAACGAGTTGACGCTGACGACGGCCACTTGGAGCAACTCGGTGCAGCAGATCGCGGAGAAGATTTCAACGGACGCGCAGCGGGTGCCAGTCGGCGCGACCAATGCGTTGGCGCTGGCGCGCGTCGAAGCCGCGCGCCTCGTGGAGGAGGGCAACCGGCTGCTCAAGGCCAAGGCCGATGCGTTTGGGCGGCGCTCGGATATTCCCGAGGAATTCCTTGAAGATGCGCCGACACAAGCGGCGCGCAATTTCTTGCTGGCGACTTTCCTCGCCCCGGAGCGGGAAGCTCCCTTGCGGCATTTGGTGGCCCTGCAGCCGCACTGGAGTGTTGACCGGATTTCGTTGGGATTGGAGTACCTGAGCCGGTTTGGAGGTTTGACAAGCCCAGAAGGGCGACACATGTGTTGTCTGCTCTTTTCAGATATTACCGGCAAACTTGCGTTCCTCGGCCACGGCCTGTCGGAAACTCAGCGGGCGGAGTTTTGCCAACGTCATCAACTGCTATTGGACATTGCCAGAACGGCCTTTCTTCAGATTGTCTCACGGGTTGGGGATGCGGTTGCGTTGAAGGGAAACTGGGGGGGTGATTACCGCGCGGATTTACGGATCGAAGAAGGGATGGCACGCGACATCGCCCTAACAATTGCTTCTCTGAGCATTGTCCCGTGTCAGATGGGCGCATGGGAACTCCTCACGCAGACGGCACCGCAGTGGCTGCCCGCGGCGCGGCTGATGGCGTTTCGCGATTACGGGCGCACAGCCACTTCGCCGGCGCAAAAGACGGAAGTCCGGCAACAATTGAAATCCTGGCTCGCGCAACGCAACAAGCCGCTGACGGAATCCGAATTTCTCCAACTCCGCGAAATCTATCGCATCACGTTTTTGGGAGACGAACGAGCCGATCAGGAGGAAATCGAAGGCTTGCGCCGAGGCGCGGCCGGTGCGTCAACGGCGTTGCCTCCTGCTTCCTCCGCCACCGTGGTCACAACAACTCCGGCAACCGCAGTGGTTGACACGCCGGAAGTGGCGGCGCTCCGCCAGAAGCTGAACAAGGTACCGCCGACCGAAGCGGCGAACGTGATTGAGAATGAAATCCGCAAAAAATGGCACGACGCGGCGCCGCTGACCTATTTCCCTCTCTACGCTCGCGTGGCGGAACGTGCCATGGTAATCGCAACCGTCACGCGTTGGTTGGATGAACAGACGCAACGACAGCATCGTTTCAGCGTGCTTGAGTTTGGGTTGGTGCAACAAACCTATGAAACTCTTGGCGCGCCGGCTTGGTGGATCAAGCTGCAACGAGAACGACTGCGATTGGGTAAAACTCCGTGGGGCGATTGGCAGGAGACCACGCTTGGACCGCGAAGCATTGGCACCCAGACCGTGATTCACTACCCGGCGCTGCGCTTACTGATGCCGGCGATTCAGGTTACTCCGCGTGAAGTGGCGGCGGCAGAAGATTTACCGCTCTCGCCTCGAACGGAATCAGTCTACGGCCTTGCCACGAAAGTGTGGAGCGACACGGCGTCGCAGGCGTTGTTCTCGCTTGAAGCTCAATTGCAAACACGCCCCTCGGAAACATCCTTCGGCTGTCTTCTCGATTATAATGAGAGCGCGCGACGCTGGCGCAATCTGAGCGACGCGGCCGGACTTCGACACGCTCCTATCACCGCGATCCTCACACTGGGTCAACAAGTGTTTGCTGGTACGCGGGGTTCCGGGTTGTGTGTTTTTGATCTGCAGGCTGGCACAGGCCGCATCCTGACGCTGGAGGCTGGACTGCCGTCGCTGTTCGTCGCGGACTTGGCTATTGTCGGCAACCAACTCTGGATTAGTGGTGGCGAGCAGTGGCCGACACTGGCACGAATTGACTTGTCCACTTGGAAAGTGTTCACGATCCCGCTCCACGATCCGTGGGGAGAAAGCAAAGCGTTGACCCTTTGGCAAGATCGCCTGTGGTTTGGTTCGCTGCGGACATTGCGCGAAGTTGATCCGCAGTCCAGCCGGCTCGTGGCCCGCCAGCCTTCCAACCCATCCATCCCGCCGGGAGAACAGCAACACCGTTGGTACGCCTTGGATGAGAACGGACTCTTTGCCGTGAGTCAGAACTTGGCGGTGACTTCATTTGGACGTCCCAACCAGGATTTCTATCGGGACGACCAGAGTCGGTTTTGCCAAGTCTGTTCCATTGCCCACGCCGGCCGGCCGATCATTGGGTCTGGCTTTGGCCATGACTTTTTCCGATTTCAGAGCCGGTCCGATAACTGGCGCGATCAAGTCGAGGCCAATATCGCCGAGCTGCAACATTTCCGTTCGGGACAAGGTGCCGTGCCCTGGAAAAAGCAGCGCTGGGAACGCAAGGAAGACCGGCTGCTCCCTAGAACGCGCGTGCCTTCTCTCTCAACCCTCGTGCCGGACCGGGAATGGGTCTGGGCCTTGTCCGGCAAGAAGCTGTTTCTGTTTCGCCCCGGGACTCAGACTTGGCACGGCTGCGTCGAACTTCCGCAAGCGGCCAACAGCATCGCGGTCGCCGGCGACACCATCTGGCTGAGCGGCGACAAATTGCTCACTCTTGATCGGGCCGCCATCCTCCAGCATGCGCCCGCCCACGGTCTCCCGAATCAATTAACGGATGCAGACATTCAGGAGGCCATCGCCCGACTGCTACTGGGCGACCAAGGCATCCTGTACTTTGCGCTCGGCCAATTTGAACGGGCGGCAGTCTGCCTTGAGAAGGCCGTTGCGGAAGACATCACGGAGCCCGAGTACTTCCTGACACTATTTTTCATCCAATCACCGTGGGGCTTGAATCAACCCGAAAAGTGGCAACAAACTGGCGACCGACTCAGCGAACTCTACCCAAACACTTCGTGGAGCCGCACCGTACAGGATTGGAGGGCGTATGCGACCCAAGTCACCGGTCATTCCAAGGATTTGCCATGATCAAGTGTCTTACCGGGTGAAACAATGAAGAGTGACTTGGACAAATTGCTGAAATCAGGTCGCGTGCCGGAACGGTCACTGGGTTACTGGGAGCATTTTCCGAAGCGCGTAATCCGGCACCTCACCGCAACCGCAACCCGGGACCCGCGCCACTGGGGGGCCTGGGCCATGAGCTTGGCGGGAGCGGGAGTTTTGGCCGGGATTTTCTTATTCCTCCCCAGTCGCCCCCCCGCGCCAACGCCAGTAGCGTATGGTCGCTTGTACCGTGAAATCACCGCGCTATTCCCGAATCAAGTCCAAGCTATCGTCGTGGATGAGCACGGAGTGAAACTTGAGCTTTCCGAAACGGCCAACGTGCCGCGCTCGCAGCCGTTGCTGGTCAACGCGTGCAACCCCGCCGGTTGCCGACATGTCATCACCTTCAGCGGCCAGCAAGTGAAGATCAACGGCGACACATGGGACGTGCTCGTCAATGGCCAGAACGAAGTCGTCGTCGCCGGTCGCTCGACGGACCGGTATCAGATCGAGGCGCGAACATTATGAGCCGGCTTGAAGTAATGCTGACATTCCTTCTCGTGGTTCCGGTCTTTGCTCAACTGGAAATCGTCCCGGACGATCAACCGCAGACCGTGTTCGCCGGCAAGCCGCAGACTGTGCGGTTGGTGATTCACAACAAAGGCGACAAACAATTTGATGCAGACGTGACGACGCGATTGTTTCAAACCACGGCAGCGACAGCCGCGCCGGTTGGCGACGCGCAACCGTGGAAAACTGTCCACGTGTTACCGGGCCAGACCGTCATCGAAACAGCCACATTCAAGTTCCCGGCGGTGCGGGCCGCGACGCGCTTCCTCGTGCAGTGGGACGAGCTTGGTCGCACGCCGGTCGTTGTTTATCCTGACGATTTACTCAAGGGCCTGAGCAAGCTGGCCGGCGACAATCCCGTCGCGGTGTTCGATCCCGAAAACAAACTCAAGCCGGTCTTGAAACAGGCCGGCGTGAAGTACGCCGATTTTGAAATCGAAACGGAAGATTGCCGGCTCGCGCTGGTGTGGTCGGCGCGTTTGCCGGAAAACGTTTCGTTGCGCATGAAGAACGGCATGGGGGCGGTCTGGATTCGCTCCACGAAATCACCGGTTGCCTTTGCCGTCCGGCGGGATGCCGGCATCCTCGTTACCGTCCCGCCTTCCGTGCTGACGGCGTTGACAGATTCACCGCAGTCGCAAGCCAACTTGCTCCGGTTCGCCGAACTGGCGTTACAATTACCGGACATCAATCAACCCTGAAGAAAGGAACTCCATGAAACTCGCCCTCGCTGCCTTGATTGCCTTTACCCTCCCCGCCTTTGCGGCTGACCCGCCGGCGCAGATCCTGTCGGTGGCCGTCTTCGATTTCGAATCGAAGGACGAAGCCATCCGTGACCTCGGCCCCAAAGTCGCCAGTCTGATCAACGTCAGACTCTCCGTCGACCCGAACCTGATTACCGTCGAGCGCGCGGAATTGGAGAAGCTGCTCAGCGAACAGGAACTCGGTTTATCCGGCACAGTCAACCCGGAGACCGCCGCCAAGGTCGGCCATCTCACCGGCGCTAAAATATTCGTGACCGGGCGCGTGTTCACCGTCGGCAAGGAGACGATGGTGGTCGCGAAAGTCATCGGCACCGAGACCAGCCGGGTCTACGGCGAAGTCGTGCGTGGAGCGGCCGGGGGCGGTGCGATTGCCGACATGGCGGCGGAGATGGCCATGCGGCTCGCCAAGCTCATCCGAACCAAAGGCGACACGCTCGTCGCCAAGGTGGAAAAGGTCGACGATCGTATGGCCCGTTTGACGAAACAATATGAAGGAAAAAAATTCCCGGTCGTGTCCGTCTCGATCCCCGAGCGCCACATCGGTTCGCCGACCATTGACCCCGCCGGTCAGACCGAAGTCAGCTTCATCCTCGAAAAACTTGGGGCGACCGTGCTCGACTCGAAAGACGCCGCTGGCAAGCGCGATGTCGAGATTACCGGCGAAGCCTTCAGTGAATTCGGGATGCGCAAGGGCAACTTGGTGAGTTGCAAAGCCCGAGTGGAGTTGAAAGCCATCGACAACGCCACCGGCCGCGTGATCTTCATTGACCGTGAGACGACGATTGCCGTGGACCTGAGCGAACACCTCGCCGGTAAGACTGCCATTCAGCAAGCCGCCGCGAAACTCACAGAGCGGATGTTGCCGAAGCTGGTGGTCAAGTAAGCCGAATGGGTTTGCACTGATGAAATCAGCGATCCGAACCGGATTGGTACTTGTTGTCTGGCTGGTTGGGTTTGGCATGTCGGCGGTGTCGGCTGAGAAAATGAACACCACACGGCTGGCCATCGTCGATGTCGGGGCAAAGGAGCGCGTGCCACCCATATTCCAAGATTTACTGGTGGCCACGTTTGCCAAGCAAGCAGAGGTCGCCTTGCTGGCGCGCACGGAAATCAATCGGCTGCTTCGCGAGCAGGCGTTCGGACTTTCGTTGGGCGGTAACGACGCTGTGGCAGCCGGCCGGGTCTGGTCCGCCGACGTGTTTTTGATGTTGGAGTTAACAACGCGGACGAACGGGATTGATCAGTTGCGTGTCCGCTTGGTGGAAACGCGGCTGGGGGTAAAGCTCTGGGATGCTGTGTTCACTTTTTCACGGCAGCCTGACACGTTTCTGAAGCAAGCTGAGGCGCTGGCGCAGCACACCAGCCGCAAGCTGGCCTTTGGAGACATACGTCAGGTGACGCCAATCGCTGTGACGGCGTTTCGGAGTGAGGAATTGTCGCGGCGGTGGGATTGGCTGGCGGACGCCTTGGCCGACGGAGTGCAACTGCAGTTGAATGGGCTGCCGGGACTCGTCGTGCTTGAACGTGACCGGACGCAGCCGTTGCGAGAAGAGCGGGCGTTGACGGCTGACTTGCCGGAAGCATTGCGCGCCGCGGCGTTGTTGGTGGACGGTTCCGTCAAACTGGATCGCGCCAAAGGCACGGATCGGGTGGAGTTGCGCCTGCGATTGCGGCGTAACGTTTTCGTCATTGGTCAGACGAATGTGACCGGGTCGGTAACCGAACTTGGCGGGTTGTGCCAAGTCGCCGTCCAAGCGATCGCTGGACAGGCCGGAATCACCAAGGACATCAGCCCGATGGCCCGGGCGTCGGAAGCGGAGATGTTGGGGGCCGAAGCCGAGGTGGCGCTGATGTTGCGAGAACCGAGCCGCGCTGTGCCATTGGCCCAGGCCGCCTGCGCGCTGCAACCTGAGCAGTGGCATCACGCACTCCTGTTGCTGCGTTGTCTCGGCCAGAGTCTGCTGCAACGGCAAAGTGCTGACACGGATCACGCGGTGGCATTGGCGCGGCAGGGATTCGTGTTAGCGGAGCGATTCCTCGACCATCCCCCGGCTGGACAAGCGCAACGTGGCTACTACGGTTCGGAAACCGAGCATGAGATCAACGAGTTTCTTGGCGGGTTGCTTGCCCGCTTCGATTACCGAGTCATTGAAGACGGAATGACCAACTCAGATGGCAACATGCGCGAGGAGTATTTGGGGGTCGAGAAGGAATTTTGGCGTGTGTTTTGGCGCTGTGGTGAGGTCTTTCGTGAACGCGGCTCGCCGGCCATCGCCAACTATCTCCAACGGGGTCGCGAAGCCGGCAAGATGTGCCGGACCTCGTCCAATGCGGTTGCGCTGAGTCGGATGGTGTTGGTTGAATCGGCACGACTCTGTCGGCAGGACATGAGTCGCGTGGCGGGTTGGAGTCTATTACCGGATTTTCTCAACAGTCGGTTTGCGTGCGACGAAACGGCCCGGCAACCTTTCGCGGCTCTCTACGAGCAGTTAACTAAGTCACCGGATTTTCTCGTGCAAGCGGTCGGCGAGTTTGGCGCTGGTGAAATGGCCAGCGCGGCCAACTGCCCCAAACTACCGCCCCAGCCAGACCGCGCCCGCGAACATTTCCTGCGGTTTGCTCAACTGCTGGCGGACAATTTTGTGGGCCACTATGAACAAAAGTCGAAAGGTCGCAACATCGTCGAGGACCTGGCCGACCAAGCCCGGTATTATACGTTTGGTCAAACCCCTAAAGACGATGCGCGCGGGAAACTGGAATATTATCGGCGATTGACTGAGGCGGCGTTGAAGACCGGCGATGCCAAGGTGCTCGCGAACTGGCGATCAGTGGTGGCCAGGTATGCGGCGCAGTGCGAACTCGCTGGCGAATTGTCAGCAGCAATCCGAACATGGGAGCGGGTGTTGGCCATAACCGGCCAGTGGGACTTGGAGGCAAATGCCAAGCTGGCGGAGCTGCGGAAGCGCCAGCCGATTCCGACAGCCACAACCACTGCGAAAATGTTGCCCTACCGGGCGGAGCAACTCTTGAGGGCTGACCAGGCACTGGCTAAATTGCCGGGCGGAACCGCCCCCACGCCTGATCTGCATTTCCGGCGGCTGATCCGCCACGATGGTTGGACAGCCATCGTCTACTCGCGTGGGATTGGCAAAGGGGAACGCTATGGCGTGTTGCACCTGAATCCGTCCTTGTTGCAACCAGTTAATTTCAATGAATCAACAATTGCGGTATCGGCCCCATTCGAGTGGGGGAGTGATCAGGAAAAACTGCTTGGCTATGACCCTGAGATAGCGGTAGTGGGGAAGGAAGTGTTCTTGGGGCTGCCCGGCGGGGGGATAGTCAACCTCCGGCCGAACGGACGGGCGCGCTGGTGGACTGAAGAAACGGGATTGGCGGCGCAATACATTCGGAGCCTCGACGCGCTTGATGGTAAATTGTACGCGGCGGTTGGGCGGCTCTATGAAAATAATGGTCTGATGGTGATCGACCCGTCATCCGGCGCGTCGAAGATCTTGTATTCAACGCGTTCCAATATTGGGACAAACATCTTGGATGGTCGACAGATTAAGTCCCTCGCTGCCATCCCAGAGAAGCACGTGCTTCTATTGAATGTTGGACGCGATAAGGACGCGCGCAACAATGCAAAGATCGTGGCTTGGGAGCCACAGAAAGATACTATTCGTGATGTGGCGGGTTTGCCGGACAGCATTTCTTACATCGACAGTGTTCGGCTGCGCCGGATAGACGACCGGATCCTCCTCACCTCAGCTTGGGCGGGTTACCAGTTCGATCTGCGCCAAGGCGGCCCCATTCGCGCATTGCCGGTATGGGCGTTCGCGCCACGAAACACCTCCAAGATTAAACGCGTCAGTCCATTTGACAATTTGCGCCGACTTGCTCCGGTTGGGACTGATCTGTTTTGCACCCAAGGCCGAGAACTGCTGCATTTCCATGAGGGCACGAACGAGCCGCAGCTCATCTTGAAGGAATGCTTCCCCGCGTCGGTTGCCGACCGAATTGTCATACGCGATCTCGTTTCAACCACCAACGGCTTGGTGTTGCTCGCAGAAGACGCTCTTTATCTCTTGCCGAGCGTTAGACCACCACAGCGGTGACTCGTCAGAGTCGGGGTATCATCACTGGTGGGTGAAGTAAACCCACCGGCCGATAGTCAACTACGGTTTCGGGCGTTCGGCTTTGAAGAGGATGTTTTTGTTGTCTTCGTCTTTGCCCTTGAATGTCCACTTGTTGGCTTTGGGGCCGACTTTGCCGATGAAGGCGGCTTGCGTGGTGCTCGTGCCGAAATTGCTGACGGTGTAAGCGGCTGCGTTGCGGTCGCTGGTCATGAGAACGGCGCCGGTCAGAGTGAACGAGCCGGTCTCACCGATTCCCGTGCCAGTCAGATCAAACCAGCCGGGCAGGTTGTTGGTGGACGGCGTGAGCACGAAAGAGAGAAGCGATTTTTTGCCCTGCAATTGGGACGAGCCAGTCCAGCTCCCGCTGAGGTCGGCAATCGCCGCGGGGGCGGGGGCTTTAAATTTTTGCGGGCCACCGGAAGTGGTGACTTTGGCAAAGAAGCCGCCGTTGCCGCGGACACTGCCTTCCAAGAGGCCGGCTTGATTGCCGCGGTCACTGAAGCTCGTGAAGCCACCCAATACACTTTCTTTGGCGCCTTCGCCCCAGGTTCCGGATGTGGTGAACGGCCCGAGGAAGTTCAGCGAAATCCCATAGCCGGTCAGCGTCAAGTCATCCACAAAGGTCAGGAAGATGATGCCCCGGTCTTGGCCGATGATGGTAGATTGCCAAGTGACGGCGGATTCGCCGGCACTTGTGTTCACTACCGGCAGTAGACTGATTGCGGTCCCCAATACCAAATTACTAATGAAACGTCGCATCTGTTGCTGGCCTCCATTCCAGCGAATACGTTCGTAAAAAAGCCGATTTTACCGGCGATTGCAATCTCTAAAAACAACAAGCCCCGGGTTGGCCCGGGGCTTGCGTGTTGTGAAGCGCTCCGTGGATCAGGAGCAGCCCATGGAATTACCGCAATTCAAGCACTTGTAACAGGCGCCGTTGCGAACGGTGATTGCGCCGCAGGTGTCGCAGGTCGGGGCGTCGGTCATGAAATGCGCAACCGTCTTGCTCAACGCTTGGACACCGGTCATCGGGCGGGCCGGCGCTTCGCTGGTTTGTTCCAAGTCCTGCACGGGCCGGTTGACGACCTTTTGTTCTTGTTCGGCGACTTCCTTGAGTGGCAATTCGGTCTGGCCGGCATTGGGCGAATTGGATTCGCGATAGCCGGGGATGAATTGACACGCCAGCCAGCGGAACAAGTAGTCGGTGATGGACTTGGCGATCGGAATGTCGGCGTTCTTGGTGAAGCCGGAGGGTTCGAAGCGTTGGTGGGCGAATTTTTTGACGAGTGTTTCGAGCGGGACGCCATACTGGAACGCCATGCTGACGAGGGTGCCGATGGTGTCCATCAAGCCGCCGATGGTCGAGCCTTCTTTGGCCATTGTGATGAACAACTCGCCGGGTGCGCCATCTTCGTAGAGGCCGACGGTGATATAGCCTTCGTGGCCGGCAATATCGAATTTGTGGGTAATGGCCTGCCGCGTGTCCGGCAACCGATGCCGGGTCGGGGCCGCGGCGAGGGTGCGGAGTTCCTTGATCTCGGAGTCGAGTTCGAGGATGCGGGATTTGAGTTCGTCCACTTCTTTCGTGGAGGCGGTCGAGCGTTCGCTGGTCTTGGCCGTGTTGAGCGGTTGGGACCGCTTCGAACCGTCCCGGTAAATCGCGACGGCTTTGAGGCCGAGCTTCCAGCCCTCGATGTACGTCTGCATGATGTCTTCGACGGTCGCTTCTTGCGGCATGTTGACCGTCTTGGAGATCGCGCCGCTGAGAAACGGTTGCGCGGCGGCCATCATCTTGAGGTGCGCCATGTAATGAATGGAGCGCTTGCCCTTGGCTGGCTTGAACGCGCAGTCGAACGCCGCCAGATGTTTTTCCTGCAAATGCGGTGCGCCTTCGATGGTATCGTTTTCGTCGATGAATTTGATGATGTCGGCCACTTGCGCTTCGGTGTAGCCGAGTTTCTTCAAGGCCATCGGGACGGTGCGGTTGACGATCTTGAGCATCCCGCCGCCGGCGAGCAGTTTGTATTTCACGAGCGCGATGTCGGGTTCGACGCCGGTCGTATCGCAGTCCATCATGAACGCGATCGTGCCGGTAGGCGCGAGCACGGTGACTTGGGAGTTGCGATAGCCGTACCGGCGACCGAGCTCGACGGCTTCATCGCCACAGCGTTGGGCGGCTTGCCGGAGATAATCGGGGCAACTCGGGTGAATGCGTTTCACGGAATCCCGGTGCATTTCCATGACTTGAAGCATCGGTTCGCGATTCTTCTCGAAACCTTCGAAGGCGCCGATTTTTTCAGCGATGCGGGCGGATTGGACGTACGCCTGAAGATGGATGATCGCGGTCAACGCGCCGGCAATCGCGCGACCTTCGTCGCTGTCGTACGGCAAGCCGAGCGCCATGAGCAGTGAACCGAGGTTCGCGTAGCCAAGGCCGAGTGGTCGGAACAAATGGCTGTTCAACGCGATGTCGTGCGTCGGATAGCTCGCGTTATCCACCATGATTTCCTGGGCGGTGATGAAGATTTCCGCGGCGGCTTTGTAGCGTTCGACGTCGAAGCTGCCGTCGTCGCGGAGGAACTTCATCAAGTTCAGCGACGCGAGATTACAGGCACTGTTGTCGAGGAACATGTACTCGGAGCACGGGTTGCTGGAATTGATCGGGCCGGTGGTCTTACAGGTGTGCCAGCGTTGGATCGTGTCCTCATACTGCACGCCCGGATCACCACAGGTCCACGTGCCTTCGGCGATACCTTGCATCAGTTCGCGGGCCTTATAGGTCGGGCCGGGCTTCTTCGGATCGGTGACCCAATGCGTGGTCCAATCGCGGTCTTCGAGGACGGCCTTCATGAAGTCGTCGGTCACGCGGACACTGAGATTTTCGTTCTGGAACGAGACCGAACCATACGCGTCGCCATTGAAATCGCCGGCATAACCCGCCTCGATCAGTGCCCAAGCTTTCCGTTCTTCCTTGGGTTTGGCTTCGATGAAGTCTTTGATGTCGGGGTGCCAGATTTTCAGCGTATTCATCTTGGCGGCGCGGCGCGTCTTGCCGCCGGACTTGACCACGCTGGCGATGGAGTCATAGACGCGGAGGAACGACATCGGGCCGCTGGGCCGCCCGCCACCCGAGAGTTTTTCCCGCCGGCTGCGCAAGGTCGAGAGGTCAGTGCCGGTGCCGCTGCCATACTTGAACAGCATTGCCTCCGCGCGCGCCAGTTCCATGATGTCTTCCATGGTGTCGTCGACGGATTGGATGAAGCAGGCCGAGCACTGCGGATATTCATATTGCGTGCTGGCTTGCTTGATCTGGCCGGAGACGCGGTCGAAATAGAAGTTGCCGGGACCGCTGTGTTTGCCGATGTGATACTCGTGATGCAGGCCGCAGTTGAACCAGACCGGCGAGTTGAATGAGCCGTATTGGTTCACGCACAACCAGGTCAATTCGTCGTAGAAAACTTCCGCGTCCTTGTCGCTGGCGAAGTAGCCCTGTTGCCGGCCCCAGTCGGCAATCGTGTTGGAGACGCGATGGACAAGCTGGCGAACGCTCTGCTCACGTTCACTGGTGCCGTTTTCGCCGTAGAAATATTTCGAGACCACCACTTTCGTCGCGAGGATGGACCAATTCTTCGGCACCTCGACGTTCTCCTGTTTGAAGATGGTCTTGCCGGCGTCATCGGTGATCTCAGCCTTGCGGCGGTCCCATTCGAGTTCGTCGAACGGTTTGACACCGGCGCGGCTGAAAACCCGGGCGACAATCAGTCCGGATTTTTTAGCGCTGGGTTTGGAGCGTTTGGTCGGACTGGGCGTGGTCGGAATGTCCGCTTCCACTTCTTTTCGAGATAGCTTCGCCTTATGCACGGACAAAACTCCCGTGCCTTGCTTCAAATTGATCACAACTGCCTCCTTTGAACTCCCCGCGTCGAAATCCTAGCAATTTTGGGAAAGAGGAAACGTGCCCCCAACCCCCTCTAATAGTGACGTGCGCTACTCTAAGACCCCACATATGGTGTTTCAAGAAAAAAACTCTCCGGCTCAAAACTTTTTTTCGGAACCGCGTTTTTGCAGCGGTTTTGCCACAAAATCTTTTCGCGACCGGGCGCGTAGTTCGAGCACCACTGGGCACCCGGTGTAGCCATACACCGCGCGAATTTTGTCCGTGAGAAACCGTTCGTAGTGTTGCGTCAGGCAGCTGATTTCATTGACGAACAGCATAAACCGCGGCGGGCGCGTGGATTTTTGAAACGCATAATAAATCTTGAAGCGCTTGCCGCCCACGTAAGGCGGCGGATACGAGTCAATCGCGCGCGCCAGCAGCCGATTCAAGGCCGGTGTCTCAATTTGCTTATCCATCTCGTTATCGATGGCCCCCACTGCCTTGAACAACTCCGTGACTCCCTTGCCAGTAAGCGCCGACGTGAACAACACCGCGGCCCAATCCAGAAAAAACAACTCCCGGCGCAGGGCTTCGATGTATTCGTCGCGGAAATCTTTCTGGCGCTTGCCGGTAGCTTTTTGGTGGCGGGTTTTCGCGTCCATCTCGGCGGCGAGATCCCATTTGTTCACCAAAATCACGCAGGCCCGTTTGGCTTCAGCGATTTGTCCGCCGATTTTCTGGTCCTGCTTCGTCACGCCAGCCACCGCATCAAGCACCAACACCGCGACGTCGCACTCCCGGATGGAGCGTTCCGCGCGCATCAGGCCGAATTGGTCGACCGAAGTGTTGATCTTGCTGCGGTGTCGCAAGCCGGCAGTGTCCACGAGCACGTAATCCTTGCCGGCCAGCGAGAACGGCACGTCCACGGAGTCGCGCGTTGTGCCGGCGATGTCGCTGACGATGGTCCGGTCACTTTTCAGCAGGGCGTTGATCAGTGACGATTTGCCGACGTTCGGGCGACCGACAATGGCGATCTTCGTGGGCCGGGCCGTCGGGGTTGGTTCGCTGGCTGGGAAGTCAGCGGTGGCCTTTTCCAGTAGACCGTCGACGCCATGGCCGTGAATCGCTGCGATGGCAAATGTCGCCTCGAATCCCAATTCGCTAAACTCGGTGACATCTTTGGCGCGCTGGGAGTTGTCCACTTTGTTGACCGCCAGAAAGACCGGCTTGCCGCTGCGGCGCAGTTTGCGGGCGATTTCCAGATCCAACGGCGTCACGCCGGCCGTCACATCCACGACCATTACCAAAACGGTGGCCATTTCGATGGCGACTTCCGCCTGACGTTTTGAGGCGATGGCAATGAGGTCGCCGCCTTTTTCATCGTCCATGAAGGCAATCCCGCCGGTATCAATCACGTCGAAATGTTTGTCACGCCATGCCGCGCGGGCGCTGACCCGGTCGCGGGTCACGCCGGCTTCCTCATGGACGATGGCAATGCGCTGCCCGGCAATGCAGTTGAAGAGCGCACTCTTCCCGACATTGGGACGACCGACGATGGCAATCACAGAATTCACAGAGAAACTCGCGAGGCGTGATACTAGTCGGCAGGATGACTGGCCGGGAAGATTATTTTTGCGAAACTGCCGGGCCGCCGAGTTTTTCTTTGAATTTACGTGCCGCTTGGGCGACGTCGGGGGCTTGCAGGATCGCAGAAACCACGGCGACGCGGGTCGCACCAGCGGTTTTGACCAGTTCCAAATTTTTCATGTTGATGCCGCCGATGGCAAAAAACGGCACGGCCACCTTGCCGGCCACTTGTTTCACCAGCTCCAAACCGACCGGCTTGACGTTGGGTTTGGTGCCGGTCGGGAAAACCGGGCCGACGCCGATATAACTCGCACCGTCGCGCTCGGCTTGCTGGGCTTGAGCCAGTGAATGGGTGCTGATACCGACGATTCGCATGTTTGCGAGCCGGTCCCGTGGGGTGGCCGCCCAATCTTCCTGGCCCAGATGGACGCCGTCGGCACCCGACTCGTACGCGGCATCAATGTCGTCGTTGACGATGACCGGTACGCCGGCGCGAAACGCGACGCCGATGACAGCCAATGCGAGTTCAACGCGTTGGGCGTGCGGGAGTTCTTTGGCGCGGACTTGAATGATGTCTACGCCGCCGGTCACTAAAGCCCGCGTCAACTCCGCCGGTGAACGCCCCGCGAGGTAGCCGGTGTCGATGAACCCGTACAGCCGGCACCCTGCGATGGCGGAATGCGACATTACGCTTTGGTGACTTTGACGGCTTTGAGCCGGCCGATCTTGGGAAGTTCACCAACGATCGGTTTGGCGTAGGCGATGAAGGCCGGTGTCACATCATTGCCGGACTTGCTGATGAACTCGTCGGGCATGTGTTTCGTTTCCTTGGCGACGTTGTGCAATTCGGTACGTTCGATCCAAGTCTGATATTTTTTGCCGGGCTTGCGTTTGATGGCGGTGCTGCCGTTGGCAAACTGGCCGCCGGTCGCAAACTTCACCGCGGTCGCACCCGCGAGCCGGGCTTCCTTGGCGTCCACAGCGGAAACGACGCCGCAGAAGGAGCGTTGGAGGTAACCAAACGTGTCGGCGCGGACACGGCTGATTTCGGCTTTTTCTTTGATCTCTTTGGCGAGTACGTCGCCGAGCGCGCCGCTGCCGGAAAGCTGGACGTTGCCGTGGCTGTCCACTTCCTTGATGAACTTGCTAGCGATGGCTTCGCCTTTTTCGTCGGCAATGCCTTCGCTGACGGCAATCACGCAACGTTTATATTTCGCAACCACGGCTTTGACATCGGCGACGAATTTCTCCATCGAGAACGGACGTTCCGGCAGGTAAATCAGGTGCGGGCCGTCGTCAGGATAAATGCGCGCCAGCGCCGCCGCCGCGGTGAGGAAGCCGGCATGGCGGCCCATGATGACATTGATTTTCACGCCGGGCAACGACCGGTTGTCGAGGTTGTCGCCCATGAACGCTTGCGCGACAAACTTCGCCGCACTGCCGAAGCCGGGTGTGTGATCGTTTTCGCGGAGGTCGTTGTCAATGGTTTTACAGATGTGGAAACATTTCATCTCGTAGCCGGATTGTTGGGCGGCTTCGTTGATGATGTGGGTCGTCTCGGCGCTGTCGTTGCCGCCAATGTAGAAGAAGTACCGGATGTTATACTTTTGGAGGACTTGGAAAACCTTGGCGCAATCCTCGGGGGTCGGCTTTTTACGAACGGAGCCGAGCGCGGAGGACGGCGTGCCGGCAACGAGTTCGAGATTGGCTTTGGTTTCCTTTCCGAGGTCGCAGAGGTTTTCTTCGAGGATTCCCTTGAGGCCGTGGAGCGAGCCGTAGATCTTCTTGATCTCTTTGTGCTTCTTGGCTTCGAGCACAGCGCCGACGAGGCTTTGATTGATGACGACGGTCGGACCGCCACTCTGGGCGATCAGCATGTTACCAACGAGATTTTTTGCGCGCATAGATGTTTTCAGTCTCCTTCAAAACGGGGCAGCCGCGAAACTGCCAAACACCGTCGAAAATGAAAAGCACTATCTCTGCGAGAACGATTGGAGGGCCGTGCTCCGTCGCGTCGTAATACGACTGAAACCTACGCGACGCGAGTCGCGGGGGCTTGAGTGTCTTTGGCCTTGGCGTCCACGATGGGCTGGGTGTTGTTCATCAAATGCTCAATGAACGCAGTGGAGTACCGGCCGCGGCGGAAGTTCGGGTCCTTCATGATGATCTTGTGCAGCGGGATCGTGGTCTTGATGCCGCGGATGATGAATTCATCGAGGGCGCGCGACATGCGATCCAACGCGGTGCGCCGGTCGCGACCGTAGCAAATGAGCTTCGCAATCATCGAATCATAGTACTGCGGGATGACGTAGCCGGAGTACGCGTGTTTATCAATGCGCACGCCATGGCCACCGGGCGCGTGGAGAAATTCGATGCGGCCGGGGCAGGGCTGGAAATTGTTGAACGGGTCTTCGGCGTTGATCCGGCATTCAATGGCGTGTTTGGTGAAAGTAATGTCACCTTGGCCGTAACCGAGCTCTTCACCGGCGGCGATGCGGATTTGTTCCTTCACGATATCAATGCCGGTAACTTCCTCGGTGACGGGATGTTCGACCTGAACGCGCGTGTTCATCTCGATGAAGTAGAACTCGCCCTTGTCACTCAAAAGCATTTCGATGGTGCCGGCATTGACGTAGCCAACAGCTTCGGCGGCTTTGACTGCGGCTTTGCCCATCTTTTTGCGCATGTCGGCAGTCAGGGCGGGGGAAGGCGATTCTTCGACAAGCTTCTGATGCCGGCGCTGGAGACTGCAATCGCGTTCGCCGAGGTGGAGGACGTGGCCCTTCCGGTCGGCGAGGATCTGGAATTCGATGTGCCGGGGGTTCTCGATGTATTTCTCGATGTAAACCTGGCCATTGGAAAACGCGCGTTCGGCTTCGGCTTTGGCGGTGTGAAAACCTTTGATCAGCGCCGGGTCGTTGTGCGCGACTCGCATGCCGCGTCCGCCGCCACCACCGGCGGCTTTGACGATGACCGGGTAGCCAATCTTGCGGGCAATCTTGAGCGCTTCCGCTTCCTTCTCAACCGGGCCATCGCTGCCGGGGACGATTGGCACGCCGGCTTTGCGCATCGTTTCGCGGGCGGCAACTTTGTCGCCCATCGCCCGGATCGCGCTGCTGGGCGGGCCGATGAACTTGATATTGCAGTTCTCGCAAACCTCGGCGAAATGGGCGTTTTCGGACAGAAATCCGTAGCCGGGATGAATCGCTTCCACGTCCGCAACTTCCGCCGCGCTGATGATCCGGTCAATTTTGAGATAACTCTCGTTGCTCGGCGGTTTGCCGATGCAGATGGCTTCATCGGCCAGTTGGACGTGGAGACAATTCGCGTCGGCCTCCGAATAGACGGCCACACTGCGAATGCCGAGTTCTTTGCAAGCGCGAATGACGCGGACGGCGATCTCGCCACGATTGGCTATGAGAATTTTGTCGAACAAGGTTGTCCCTACTTGACGCGGACGGCGAAGAGTTTCTGGCCGAACTCAACCGGTTTGGCGTTTTCGACAAGACATTCAACGATCACGCCTTTGAGGTCGGCTTTGATTTCGTTCATGACCTTCATCGCTTCGATGATGCAAACGACCGACTCGTCCTCGACGGCTTTGCCCGGCTCGGCATACGGCGGCGCGTCGGGCGCGGCCGCCCGGTAAAACGTGCCGACCATCGGGGAGGTGATGTATTTGATGTCGGTTGGCGCAGCGGCCGGAGCTGCTGGCGCGGGAGCCGGGGCGGCGGGGGTGGGAACGGGGGCGACCGGCAAGGCAATCGGGGCCGGGGCGGCCACAGTCACCGTCGGTTGAAAACCTTCCGGTCCGCGTTTTATCCGAATCTTCAGGCCATCTTGCTCCATGGAGAACTCTGATAGGTCGTTCTCCTTCATCATGGTGATGATGGCTTTGATTTGATCCAATTCCATGGCTTATTCCCTATGTAAAAGGGGCGGCCTTTTACTGATTGGCCGCCCGCCTGTCAAGTATCAGCGCTGAACGCCCCGACACCGCAAAACCCGGAACACCGCTGCATCTCGTTGGTGGTTAGTCAGATGGACTGGCTGGGTGGCTCTCATCTGGGCGCGACTCTAGCAAAGGCGCGGCTGGTTGTCGAATGCTTTCCTTGAACCACTCCAAGTCCTCCCGGTACGCCTGCTTCGTCGGATTCAACTCAACTGCCCGCTTCAATTCCGCCAACGTCCGACCTGTATTCTCACCGGAAGCCATCAACACCCGCGCCAACCGCCAATGAAACGAAGCCCGGTACGGATCGCACTGGATGGCAACCTCGTAGTGTTGGATCGCCTCATCAAACCGGCCCAACCGCGCCGCCAAATCGCCCGCCGCTGCCTGATACTGCGGATTCAGCGGACTCAACTCCAGCGCCCGCCTTGATGCCGCGACGGCTGCCGGCGGATTCTCCCCCTGCAGCGTGCGGCTCTCCGCAAACGCCAACCCCGCCAAAACCGACCGGCCCTCCCACCAAATCACGACCGCCACCACGGCCACCCCCAGTGCCGCCACGGCCATCCGCGGCTGGCGCCGCGAAGTGACCGGCTCGATCTGCGGCACCTCTTTCAACCCCTGCAACACCCCTAACAATACAAACGCCGGCAACGCCACTCCCGGCACATACAAATCAAAATCCATCAACGAATGCACCGTCCACCCGGCCAGCGCCGCGCAGATCGCGATCCCGGCCGCATCCCCGTACCGTTGCCGGGCCAACTCGAAACTGTCCCGCAACGCCACCAGCCACAACAACGCAAACACCACAAACCCCGCCACCCCTGAATCCGACCACATCTGAAGGAAATTGTTATGCACCATCTGCGCTTCCTCCGTCAGGGACGTCTTATACTTCGGGTAAATCGAACCAAACGTCCCCGGCCCCGTCCCCAACCACGGATGATCCCGCGCAATCGCAATCGCCCCCCGCCAATAATCCCCCCGCGCCGACACGCTCTCCGTCCCCAACTTGATCACCCCCGCCCGTTGCGCGACTACAAACACCGCCGCGATCGCCACCAACGCCACCACCACCCACCACGTCCGCCGCGACCCTTTCGGCACCAGACAAAACAACCCCGCCATCACCATCGCCGCAAACGAAATGAACCCGCCGCGCGACCCGGTCAACGCCAACACAAAAATCATCAACCCGCCAAACAACCCCAGCGCCACCCATTTCACCTTCGGCTCCCACCCTCGCGCCCGCACCCAAATCCACGCCAACACCGGCGCGAACGCCACCACCAAAAAACCCGCCAACGCATTCGGATAAACCAACGTCCCAAACACCCGGTTACTCGTCAGCCGCAACCGCAGATCATCCGACAGATTCGCCCCGTACACCGCCGCGTACTGACGGGTCTGCTCCAACCCCCCAAAATACTGCTCCAGCGAAAACACCAAAATCAAAAACGTCGCCAGCCCAAACGCCCCAAAAATCCACGAAGCCGCCGCGCCATCCCGCACGTACCAAGCCGCCGCGTAAAAAACCAACACGCACAACGCGAAATACAGCAACGTGTCGCCCGATGTCTGCGGACAAATGGATCCCGGCGTCGCCACCACCTGCGTCACCAACCACACCACCGGCAACACGAATAACAAATCCACCCGCGCCGCCAGCCGGCCACTGTCCACCACCACCCAGACCAGCGCCGCAAACGTCGCCAACACCGCCACCGAATTCGGCCACGAAAAAAACACCCAATCAAAAAAACTGCCCGGCGGCACCAATGCCGCCGTCAACACCACCGGCGTCCCGAACTTCAGCGGCGCTAGAAACGTCAGCCCCGCCAAAACCAAAATTACCCAGCGGGTGTAGCTCTTCATACCGGCCTCAATAACTTCAACAACCCGACCTCCAACGCCAGGGTTTCATTGATATTCCGGGACAGCGCGTCCCGAATCTGCTCCACCGCTTCCAGATTCGCCGCCGCCCGCGCCGGACTCAAGCCCGCCGCCACCTGCTGCAACGCCGGCAACTCCTCCGGATGCTCCAGCAAGTCGGTCTCCGCCTGCTCGACGCACAACCACACATCCCCAAACCACGTGTACAACTCCTCCAGCACCTGCTCCCGCGCCGCCCGGTATTCGCCTTCGAGCCGGGCATCCGATTGGGTTTCGAGCCGGGCGCGAATCTTCACCTCCACTTCGTCATACTGTTCCAGGTTCGCCTCGGCCTCCTCACGGAGTTTCTCCCGAATCCGCTGCAACAGCCCGGTCACCGCCGCGTGCAACTGATAAACCTCCGCCACGCTCCGACTGCCAAACTTGCGCAACACCTCCACCACCTGCGCCCGGTACGGCGACACCGCCAGCGCCACCGCCCCAAACGAAATCTTCAAACACCGCGACAAAATCGTCGGCAACAACCGTTGCGGCTGGCTTGTCAGCAAAATGATGATCGTCTGCGCCGGTGGTTCTTCGAGTGTCTTCAGAAACGCATTACTCGCCTCATCCCCCATGCAATCCGCATCCACCACGATCCCGACTTTGATCCGCGCCATGCCGGCTTTGAGGTTCACGGCTTTCTCGAAATCCCGGATCTGCTCCACCGTGATCCGCCGACTTTTTGATTCCGGCCGCACCCAATAAACATCCGGGTGATTCCCCCCCGCAATCCGCCGGCAACTCTCGCACTCATCACAGGCGTCGTGTGGTTGAGCTTCACAGTTTACCGCCTGCGCCAGCGTCCGTGCCACCGCTTCCTTGCCGGACCCGCGGGGGCCGCTGAACAAATACGCATGCGCCAGCCGGCCGCGCGCCAAACTTCTTTGGAGCTGCGCCGCCAACTCTGGTTGATCGCTAAAGGACACGGTGAATCAATTCCCAGATTTGTTCCTGAATCACGGCAATGCTCTGGCTCCCGTCAATCACCTTTACCCGGTCCGGCTCTTGCCGGGCCACAGCGAGATAACCCTGCCGGACACGCTCATAAAAGTCGAGGGTCTGGTTCTCCATCCGGTCGAACAATTCCCGGCCCCGCGCGCGTTCCAGCCCGATCCGCGGATCTAAATCAATCACCAGCGTCAAATTCGGCCGGCAAGCCCCAATGGCGAACTGGTTGATCGCCGCCACCTGCTCCACGGCAATCTTCCGGCCGACCCCTTGATAAACCGTCGTCGAATCCCCGAACCGGTCCGCGATCACCACCTGCCCCGCCGCCAACGCCGGCAACACCGTTTCGCGGACGAGCTGTGCCCGGCTGGCACAAAAAAGCAGCAATTCCGTCTCCGGCACCATCGCGGCGGACTTTTTGCTGTATTGGAGGATGTGACGAATTTGTTCACCCACATCCGTTCCCCCGGGCTCTCGAACGACCAAAACTGTCCGGCCCAGCTCTCGCAAACGTGAGACAACTCGCTCAATATGAGTCGATTTGCCGGAGCCTTCCCCCCCTTCAAAAGTAATAAATATGCCCGGTGGCGACATTTTCGCTAATTTCTGCGCCGATGATACCGACCACCTCAGAATGGGTCAAGACTGACCCCGAAAACCTTCGTGACTGGCACCGCGGATGCTAATTTTGTCAACAGACAGCGAAATTAATCAGGAGACACCATGGAAACCATGCTCAACCCAGCCCCCACCGAGACCGCCACCACGACGGCCCCCGAATCCGCAACGCCGCGCACCTGCGTCTTGGCCATTGACGATAACACCGACTTCCTCCAACTGCTGAAAGACCTCCTCGAACCCTGCGGGTACGAAGTCCACACCGCCATCAACCCCGTCAAAGCCCTCGAAGTCTTCCAACGCGACAAGGACAAATACAAACTCGTCCTCCTCGACTACTACATGCCCCAACTCGACGGCGCGAAAACCTTTGAATGGCTCCGCAAAATCAGCCCCAACGTCAAAGTCATCGTCTGCTCCGGTGCCGATGAACTCCGGCTGCGTCAAATTCAAGCCCAGCACAAAATCAACGCTTACATTCACAAGCCGTTTCGCGTGAAAGAAGCGTTGGAAACCATCAGCCGCGTCAACCGCCAGCCGGTCCACGGCAGCAACTAACCCGTGCGGCCCTTCCTTGGGGCCGCCCTCGCGCGCGCGGCGTTCGGTGTCTCCCCGAACGCCGCGCTTCTTTTTTCTACCGCGGAAACGTCACCACGAACCGCGCCCCGCCACCGGGATTGTCTGCATACGTGACTCGCGCCCCTTGCGCCTCCGCGAGCGCCTTCACCAACACCAAACCCAAACCCAAACCCGCCGGCGCTTCGTTATCCCGGCTGCGTGCAAACGCCGCAAACAAATGCCGCCGCAACTCCGCCGGGACCCCCGGCCCGCGATCCGCCACCGCCAATTCCACGCCCTCCGCCGTTCCGGTCAACATCAACTCAATCGTGCGATCCACCGCTTGCCGGGTGTGTTTCTCGGCATTATCCAGCAAGTTCTCGACAATCTCCGCCACCGCATCCCGGTCAAACTCCACCGCCGGCAGATCTTGGGCAATATTGGTCGTCAGTTTTGCCCCGACTGTTTCCAGCGCCAACTTTTGCCGCTCCACGCAGTCACGCACTGTCCCCGCCAAATCGCCGGCCACCGGCCGCGCCTTCAAAACGCCGCGTTCAAAGCGCGTAAAACTCAACAAGTTCGCCACCACCCGCCCCAGCCGGTTGGCCTCCGCCGCGATCCGCTGCGAATAATCACGCGTCTTGCCGGGATCGCCCAGACCATCAGTCAGCATCTCACTGTAAATCCGCAACCCCGCCAACGGCGTCCGCAACTCGTGCGCCGCGCTCGCTGCAAACTGCACCCGCTGCCGCGCCAGCCGGTCACTGTGCCATACCAGCCACACTACCCCCAAGCCCGCCACCGCCGCAATCGCCACCCCGCCGATATAGATGGTGAGAAAAGCCCGGCGGAGGTCGGTCCCGTGTTTATCCACCACATCGCCGGGCGCGCTTGGATGCGCCACCACCCGCCACGGTTCCCCGCCCAACGCCACCGCCGCCTCGTAATCCAACCCCGCCCGCCCCGGCCGAAACCGCGCCTTCACCCCGCTGCTCTTGAAAATGTATTCCACCCACGTGCTCGAAATCAGGAACCCTTGCAACACCGGCCCCGGCCCCGGGCACACCGCGCGCAATGCCACCAACGCTGGCTTGTTCGCGAGATACACCGTCCGCCATTTCAGCGGGCCAACCATGACCGTTTCGTTGGTCGCCTGACATTCCCCGCGCCACTCGCTCAACGTTGTCGTGATCGCCGGATCAAACTGCGGCTGCAACAACCCGACCAACTCCACATCCTCGCGATCTTTCCCCAGCAACGTGACCTTCCCGGTTAGACCGTCCACCTGAAAATAAAAATCCACCAACGGATCCGTCGGCCCCGAAGTCAATGGCGATAACGCCACCGGTCCGCCTTTCGGATCCTGAAAGTACGTCTGATAATGAAAGTACGGTCGCCGCGCTTCCGCCTCCAACAACACGCTAAAGCGATCCGCCAGTTGCCGGGCCAACCGCACCGCTGTCTCGCGCGCCTCTTCCTGCGCCGTCAACGATTGATCGGTGATCTGCCGTTCGAGTTCGCGCGACCCCACCAGATACCACGCCGCGCCCGGCACCACGACCGCCAATGCGATCAACCCGAGCGCCAGAACCGTGCGTTTACCGGAAAACTTTACGGTTCGCCCCACGCGTAACCGACTCCTTTCACCGACCGAATCACCTTTGGTTCCGCTGGGTCGCGTTCGATCTTTTGCCGGAGATTCGCAATCGTGACATCCACCGTCCGCGTCTCGGTATCACTGCGCACGCCCCAGATCTGTTCGAGCAGCTCTGCCCGCGTCACCGCCCGCGCCCGATGCCGGTACAACCACCGCACAATCCCAGTCTCCCGCGGCGACAACGCAATGATCGTTCGCCCGCGCACCGCCTCGCACCGGCCCAGATCGAACCGGCAGTCATCCACCACGACCACCTCCGGTTCCGCTGGCACCACCTGCGCCCTCCGCGCCACCGCCTCGACGCGTGCCAGCAGTTCGCGCGCGCCAAACGGTTTCGTCACATAATCATCCGCGCCAACTTTCAGGCCCCGGACTTTGTCTTCCTCCGAGCCTTTGGCTGTCAGCATCAAGATCGGCAACCCTGGGCGGGTCTTGCGGACCCGCCGGCAAACTTCGATCCCATCGAGTTTTGGTAACATCACATCGAGGAGGATTAGTTGGAAAGCAGGCTCAAGGGCGCGCTTGGCGGCTGTCACGCCATCGCCAACAACTTCGACAGAATGCCCGGCAGCGGTCAGCAAATCCACCAAGCCATCGCGCAACGCGATTTCGTCTTCAACGATGAGAATGTTCATTGCGCGCCGGGCAGTCTAGCCCGGGCGGCCCGCACAATCAACACCACGACCGGCGCGCTGTCCGCCTGATCAAACCGCACGACAATCTGCCGGTAGAACTTCCGCGCCTCCTCCGGCCGCCCGGCAGCCCACAATAAATCGCCCGCCGATTTCCAAGCCTGGAGAACTTCCCAATCTTGCCGGGGATATTTCTCGCCAACTCGAGTGTAGAGTTTGATTGCCGCGTCGAGTTTGTCTTGCGCTGCGCGAATGCCGGCGAGACTGCGGAGTGATTGCGCGCAGAGATTTTCATGCTCGGGGTATTGCTGAAGAACTTGCTCGTAGCCGGTCGCGGCGACGGCGAATTGCCGGTCATTGTGGGCTTTGACAGCGGCGGAGAAGAGTGGCTGTGGATCTGGCCGGGGTGTGGCGCAGCCGGCAAGGACGATCAGAATCACCCATAGAATCAGGTAGGGACGAGCCGCCGGCTCGCCCCTACCAACAGCCGGACTACTTCGTGACGTTCGTTCCATATCGCGTGGTCAACTCATACGAAAACTTCTGTTTCTCCCGCGACTTCAGCGGTAACACAAATTTCACCTTGCTCGCATCCACCTTCTCAAACTTCTGCCGGCTCTCGATATCCCAATCGCCCTCGAAATTTCGCCGCACATCGAGCACCACATCAATGTCCTTCGAGTTCTGCACCTCGAACTGCCATTGCTCTTTGATCGTCCAGCCGTCCACGTTGCCCCACTGATCGAAGTGGAGGCCGGTCTTCTGCCAATCCATCAACGTCGGCTGCACCAGCACTTCGCGGTCTTCACCCAACTCCAACTCCACCGTTTCGCCGATGGGGATGTACTTCACGCTCGTCGCGCCGACGAAGTTGAGGAGCTGGTCTGGTGAAACCACCCGGAACGCTTTCACGTCGCCGTCCGGCAACGGCTCGTCGCCGAGGTGGCTCGGTTTATCATTCGTGAATTTGTAGAAGCGGATGACGGCATCGTTCCATTGTTCCTTCTCGAACTTGTAGTAGCTGACGATGGGCACGGCGTTGGTGCGGAACGACGGCAGCTGTTTCGCCCAGCCGGTCGGAATCGTGTCGCGCCCTTCGACGGTATAGAGGAAGTACTCGCTCATGCCTTCTTTGATAATCTCACGGGGACGATTTTCTGCTTCAGCTATCTTCATCTTGAACGGGACACCTGCCACCACAAACAATTCTTTTACTTCAACTTCGTTCTTGTCCTTAGCCCGCTCATCACGTCGCCCATTCTGGAGTGCGAGTTGCCGGATTTCCTCCACCAACCGGATCACACCGACGACGAGCCTCACCTGTGCGTTCTCGTAATCTTCGCCGCTGTTGTTCGTGACGCGGACGTTGCCGGCCAGCGCCATCAACTTCTCGGCCTTGTCGGCTTCGGCGACGTAGTCGGCGCTCCAGGTGATACCGCTCGTAAAATATCGGATCTCGCAGACGACTTCGCCGGCAAACTCGCTCTGAATGCGCCATTCGAGCGTGTTGGTCACGCGCGGCGGGAAACTCACGTCGAGCACTTCGACCGCGTCGGCGTGCGTCAACGCGCGGAACTCGACGCTGGTCGGGTCGATGAGCGTGTTGGCCCAGGAGAATTCGAGTTTGTTCAGTCCCTTGCGGAAGGTGAGATGCCGGGTTTCTTTCACGAGCGTGAGATCGGCCGAGTTGTAGATCGTGAGTTGAACCGTGTCGCGGCCGGGGAGAGTGACGACGTTGATGCGGGCGTTGCTTGCGGAAACGGCAATGAACCACAGGAGCAGAAACGCGCCGATCCGCCGGTAGGGACGAGCCGCCGGCTCGTCCGTCGGTGCGCAACGTCGCGGGCGAGCCGGCGGCTCGCCCCTACCAACAACTGGATTACTTGACGATGTTCGTCCCATACCGGGTCGTCAGCTCGTAGGTGAACTTCTGCTTCTCGCGGTTCTTCAGCGGGAGGACGAATTTCACTTTGCTCTTGTCCACCTTCTCGTACTTCGCCTCGCTCTTGAGATCCCAGTCACCGGGGAAATTGCGGCGGATGTCGAGGACGACGTCGATGTCCTTCGAGTTCTGCACCTCGAACTGCCATTGCTCCTTGATCGTCCAGCCGGCGACGTTGCCCCATTGGTCGAACCGGATGTCTTCCTTGCGCCAGTCCATGAGCGTCGGCTTGACCATGACTTCCCGGTCGTTGCCCAACTCCAGCTCGACCTGTTCGCCGATCGGGATGTATTTCACGTTGGTGCGGCCGACGAAGTTGTAGAGGTTGTCCTGCGAAACCGTGCGCAACGCTAACACGCTGCCGTCCGGCAACGGTTCGTTGCCGAGCTTGCTCTCCTTGTCGTTCTTGAACCGGTAATAGCGGATGACTTGGTCGCCGTAGCGTTCGCGTTCAAACTTGTAGTAGCTGACGAACGGTACGTCCGCCGTCTGGAACGACGGCAACCGTTTCGCCCAGCCGCTTGGAATCGTGTCGCGCCCCTCGACGGTGTAGAGGAAGTATTCGCTCACGCCTTCCTTGATGATTTCGCGCGGACGAGCGGCGGCTTCATCGGCTGCAAATGCCATGGCGCGTTGTGCCTTCATCAGCATTCCGCTGGCAGCCGGTGCGCCCGGCGGCGGTGGCGGCATTTGTCCCGGTCGTCCCTGCTGCGCGAGTTGCCGGATTTCCTCGACCAACCGGATCACGCCGACGACCAAGCGGATTTGCGCGTTCTCGTAATCCTCGCCGGAATTGTTGTTCACGCGAACGTTGCCGGCCAGCGCCATCAATTTTTCCGGTTTATTCGCCGCGGCCACGTAGTCGGCGCTCCAACTGATGCCGCTCGTAAAATACCGGATCTCCACCTGCACTTCGCCGGCAAACTCGCTCTGGATGCGCCATTCGAGCAGATTGGTCACGCGCGGCGGAAAGCTCACGTCGAGCACCTCCACTTTGTCCGCCTGCGTCAAGGCGCGGAACTCGACGGAGGTGGGATCAATCAGCGTGTTGGCCCAGGAGAATTCGAGTTTATTGATGCCTTTCCGGAACGTGAGGAAGCGCGTCTCCTTCACGAGCGTGAGGTCGGCGGAGTTGTAGATCGTGAGTTGGACCGTGTCGCGGCCGGGGAGGGTGACGACGTTGATGCGGGCCTGAACGACAGAAGTCAGGAGACAGAAGACAGAAGTCAGGAGGACTAAGGGCGTTTTCATGTTAGTAGCTCGCCGGTTCGTTGCCTTGGACGTTCAGGCGGTTGTAGTTCAGCGTCACCGTTGTCTTCTTGGTGCCGCTCGATTCTTTTGGCAATGTCAGCCGGTACTCGATGGTGAATGCGTCTGTCTTGACGAACTCATGCGAACTCTTCACCGGCTTCCAGTAGCCGGGAATGTGTTCGATGATCACCAGACTCACGTCGTCTTTCTTGAAGTTCTCGATCTCGATTTTGATTTCTTCGTCGGTATCCCAGAGGACGACGGCGTTACCGGTGTTACGACGCATATTCTGTTTGTCTTCCCGGACCTTGCGTTGTGTCACTTTCACATCACGACTCTGGCCGATGAAGAGTTTGGCTTCCCGGTCGACCGGCGTCAGTTGCACCCAATCCTCACCGGTAAACGCGACATTGTCGCCGGTACGAATAAAGATGCGCGCCTTGCCGGGGAGGAGGGTGTGCTGGCCGAGCTTGCCGGCAACGCTGTTGGTGAAGACGTACGATAACGGGATGCCGACGGTCTTTTTCTCGTACTCGGGATCCCACGGTTGGGCGGCGGCGTCCCACGTGAGAATCTTGCGCACCGGCATCAGCTCAATCTTCTCCGATTGCATTTCGAGAATCTCACCGGCGGCGATGGTCTTCTTGAAGTCGGCGCCATAGCCAATGCCAATCTCGGCGTCGGTCAAGTCTTCACCGGAATCGTTGCGCAACCGGAGATAGTTCCGCAACGTCATCGCTTTCTCGTCGGGCTCGGCGACGGCCTTGTAAACGATGTCGCGGTTCAAACCACTGAGCAGATAGGAAATGCGGACGCGTTCTTCCTGCGCTGCCGGGCTGCTGATTTCCCAGACGAGCGCGTTTTCGTTGGGGGGATAACTCGTGTTGAGCACGAGCACTTTATCCGGTCGGGTGAGCATCCGGACTTGGATCGAGCCGGGATCAATGTTCACGCCGGCCCACGAGAAGTCCACCTTGTTCACACCCTTCTGAAGCGTGAGGATCCGCTCCTCCTCGACGAGCGTCGCGTCGGGGTGTGCGAGCGAGACGACGACCCGCGCCCGCTCCGGCAGAGCCACGAGTTTGACGCGGGCGTGGGCGGGAATTGCGACACAGGCGATACAAGCGAGCAACCATAGAGTTTTTATTTTCATCAGACGACTCCTTATAACTTTCGACACATTGACTCTATCACCGCGGACTTCAGTTTGTTCGCGGCCGGTATCTTTTGTAAGATAACGTTCCGTGAGACCTTTTCTTAGAAGTAAGTTCCCGACTTAATCGCACCGCGTTGTACCAATTTGGAAAATCCCGCTTCCGTCAACCAAGTGACATGCCCATCATTAAACAAAACATTGCGCCCCCGGTCGCCATCGGGCGAGAAGGCAAGAATTGTATCGTAGTCGGACTGCCATTTCAAACCTGCTCCAACATAGATGAAAGGCTTGCAGGTGGCTGGATCTGTGAGCGGCTTGGCCGAACCAAGATACTTGTCAATCAGTACATTCAGATCTGCAGGCAAGACTTCATTGTGCTCGGAGCTATACTGAGCAAGCGCCAGCCCAATCTGCTTGAGATTGCAGTTGCCAGATGTGCGCCGCGCGCTGAGACGTGCGTTGTGCAGCGCCGGTGCGGCAATCGCAGCGAGCAGCACCGCGCCGGCGACAGCGGACCCCCATGATATCCACCACCGCTTTTTCAACCGAAAAACGAAACGGAAGATTAGCCAGAGAAGTGTGGTTATAACCAGCAGCGCGCCTGCGACAAGCAGCCCTGAGATCACCCCAACGGCAGTCCCCATTGGACAATCACTTCCACAGGCAACGATGATGCTGCCAGTCATGCCGGCATCCTAACACTAGGCGACATGATGGCGAGCAAGTTTTCCGGCGCTTGTGCGCCGGCAAAATGGCGTTTATTATTCTGCCATGACAGCCACAGCGATCGTGCGCGGAAAAGTGGTTCGGTTCCGACTCTCACCCGGCTTGGCGAGGGCTCAGGAAAAGAATCGCGGGAAATCCATGACCGCCGCCCAAGCCGTCGCTTTTGTCGAGCAAAAGCGGCGGCAACGCCTGTTGCGTACCGCGCAGCCGTACCTTTGAAACTGGTTCTCGACACCTGTATTCTCAAGTTGGCCACGCTACGAACGGCTGACAATCCGGCCGCTCTAATTATTGAGCTTGGACTCCACGACCTCGTGGAACTTTGGACAGCACCGGCCATTCTTGAAGAATACACCGACGTGTTGGCGGATGAGTCACTGTTTCTCGCGGAACTGGCTGGTCATTTCCAAGTGTGTTATCCGCTGACTGCGCTCGCCGTAATCCGACACGAACCAGACAACCGGTTTCTGGAGTGTGCATTGGCGGTCAATGCCGACTATCTGATCACTGTCAACACTGCCAAGGGTCACTTCGATCAACGCCGATACGGTGAAGTGTGTGTCATCACGCCCGGACGGTTTATCAATCTCACCTCTGTCCAACCCTTAATCCACCGTCTTTCGTAAAAACCAGGTCAGGCGACTACTCGTCCCGAAATTGCAGGTCGTGCAGCCGCTTGTAGAGGCCGCCGCGCTCAATCAACTCGGCATGTCTGCCGGTCTCGACGATCGCGCCGTCTTTCATGACGATGATTTTGTCGGCTTTCAGAATCGTGCTGAGCCGGTGGGCAATGACAAATGTGGTGCGGCCAGCCATCAACCGCTCCATCGCGTCTTGAATCAACCGCTCACTTTCGGTGTCGAGTGCGCTGGTGGCTTCGTCGAAGATGAGGAGGCGGGGATTTTTCAAAATCGCGCGGGCAATGGCGATGCGCTGCCGTTGACCGCCGCTGAGTTTGACGCCGCGCTCACCGACGGCGCTGTTGTAGCCGTTGGGCAACGCGAGGATGAAGTCGTGGGCGTTGGCGGCCTTCGTAGCTTCGATGATCGCCGGCATGTCGGCGTCGGGGCGACCGTAGCGGATGTTGTCGAGCAGGGTGCCGCTGAAGAGGATGCTTTCTTGCATCACGAAACCGATTTGTTGCCGGAGGGATTTGACGGTGACTTGCCGGATGTCGTGGTCGTCGAGGAGGATCGCGCCGCTGTCCACGTCGTAGAACCGGCAGAGCAAGTTGATGAACGTGGTCTTGCCGGCGCCGCTCGGGCCAACGAGGGCGATGAGTTGGCCGGGTTCAACGGTGACGTTGATGTCTTGGAGGATTCGCCGGTGGGCGTCGTAGCTGAATTGGACGTGCCGGAATTCGACCCGGCCTTTCACGAGCGGCAGGTCTTTGGTGGCGGGACCTTCGGTCACGAACGAGGGGGTATCGAGGACTTCGTAGATTTTTTCGAGGCTGGTGCTGGCTTGTTGCACGGTGCCGTGCATGTCGCTGAGCCGGATCAACGGCGAGTAGAGGAAGCCCATGTAGGTGCTGAAGGCGACGAGTTCGCCGATGGTGAGCCGGTCATGGATCACCATCCAGCCGCCGACGCTGAAAAGCAGGAGGACGCCGAGGTCGCCAATCGCGGCGGCAAAAACCCAGAGGCGGGTGTTGAAGAATTGGAGTTGGTTGTGGTTCCGAAAATCGCGCTCGATGCCGGTGCGGAAGCGTTCAATCTCGCGGGCTTCGGCACTGAAACTTTTCACGAGCCGGGCGCTGGCGACGCGTTCGTGCAGGAAGCCGACGACGCGGTCCCAGTTGCGCCGATGCCGGCGGCTGAGGATGCGGATGGTTTTGAGCGAAAGCCGGTAGTTCAGAAGGAACAGGGGTAAGACGGCGATAACGACAAGTGCGAGTTGCCATTTAATGTAGAACAACATCCCGATCACGGTGAGCAGGCTGACGGAGTCGTTGACGAGATTGACGAGAACGCTGGTGATGAGGTTGTAGACGGCGCCGGCATCGTGGGAGGCGCGGGCGGCGATTTTGCCAGTTTGGTGGCGCTCGTAGTATTTCATCGAGAGCGATTGGAGATGGGTGAAGATGTCTTTGCGGAGATCGCTGGTGACACGATGACCGAGACGTTGGAGGATGATGCGGTTGAGGTATTGGAGACCGCCTTTCAGGACGAAGTTTGCCAGAAAGATCAGCATCAGAAGTTTCTGTAACTGCCAATCGCGGTTCGGCAAGGCGACATCGAGCATGTGCTTGACGATCATCGGGTACGGCAGGCTCAAAGCTGAGACGGCCAGGATGAGGACGATGGCCAGGGCAATCTGGCCTTCGTAGCCTTTCAGGTACCGCAGAAAGCGGCGAATTTCTTTCATCAGCGCCGACGCCTATCAAGTCCGGCTTCGGAGCGAAAGCGGAAAACAAAATGGCTGCCGCGAGTGAATTCGCGGCAGCCATTCGTGTGTGGCGAAAATCAGTCTTTTTTCTCAGCCGGCTTTTTCTTGGCATCCATCTCGGCTTTGCGCAACGCGGCAGCTTCTTCCATCAACTTTGCGCGTTGTTCAAGGAGATCCTTGGCTTTGGGATCCGCTTTGATCATTGCCGCTTCGGTGGCTTGGGCAACTTTGGCTTGCGCGGCTTTGGCTGCTTCTTGAGCGGCTTTGACATCGGGATCAGCCGCGGCTTTGCGTTTGAGCGGGGCCAACTCTTTATCAATGGCCGCAATCTTATCTTTCAGCGTCGCCTCGTCGGCACGGACGGAAAGGGTCATGCTGTTCATGACGATTGCAGTTAATCCGGCTGCGACAATGTGTTTCAACTTCATCAGGGTCTCCTTTGGGTTTGTGGGGTGTGAAGAAATCGTAGCGCACCCCACCTTCCCCGGCAAGCCTCAAACCGACCGGCGTAACGACCAATCCACAAAGCCCGGCACGAGTCTTTTGGCCCAGCCGCCGAGAATACCGAGGAAGGTGAGAGAGACTTGCCGGCGGCGGCGGCGGCAGGCGCGAAGGATGACTTGCGCGACGTGCTCGGGACGTTGTCCGGCAAAGGGGCTCATCCTGGCGGAGCCGTCGTACCGGACGAGGTTGTCGAAGAACGGAGTGTCGGTGTAGCCGGGGAGAATGGTGATGACATCAATGCCGGCAGAACGGACTTCGAGGCGGAGGGCATCGCTGAAGGCGAGGAGGGCAAATTTGCTGGCGCAGTAGATTGAGTTGCGCGGGGTGGCGATGACGGCGAGGACGCTGGCGATGTTGACGATCTGGCCCGCGCCTTGCCGGCGCATGATGGGGAGCGCGGCTTGGGTGCAACGTAGCACCCCGAAAAAATTGATGTCCATGACCTGCCGGGCGTCTTCGGGTTTGGTTTTTTCGACGAGCGCGCGCATGCCGAGGCCGGCATTGTTGATGAGGATGTCGAGGCGGCCAAATTTTTCGACGGTTGTTTCGATGAGCCGGGTGACCGCAGTGTCATCGGTGACGTCGGCCGGGATCGGCACGAGGCCGGGGTGGGTAGCGGCGAGTTGCCGGAGGGGTTCGGCGCGGCGGGCGGCGATGACGACGGTGGCGCCGGCGTGCGCCAAGGCGCGGGCGGTTTCTTTGCCGATGCCGCTGGAGGCGCCGGTAATGATGACGACCTTTCCTTTCATCACCGGTATGGTATAGAACCAAGCGGTTCATGAGTCCACTGTTCTCCCACGACAAACCGTGCGTGCTCGCCATTGATGACGAGCCGGATTTGCTCGACATCATCAAGACCGCCTTGGATGAGGAGGGGTATGAGGTGTTGACGGCCAGTGATCCGAATGTGGGGTTGAAGTTGTACGAGGAGCACTGGCGCAAGATCGGGGTGGTGTTGTTGGATTATATGATGCCGGCGATGACGGGGGATTTGGTGTTCGAGTGTCTGCTCCGACAGAATCCGTATGCGAAGGTTTTGTTGTTAACGGCTTGCGATGATCATGTGGCGCGGCGGATGTTTGAGCAGGGGTTACGGGGGTATATTCAGAAGCCATTTTATCTGAATGACCTGATTTCGCGGGTGTACGAAGAGATCAACGCGGCGTGAGCGGGAAAAGTTGTGGCATCTGCCACGAGTCAGGCTTACACTCCTTCCATGAATGAACCAGTTCGCGACGGTCGTGGGCAGCTCGTCGAGGTTCACAAGGCGCGCAGTCAGACGGAAGGGGTGTTGCTGGTGAGTTATCTGCGCGATAATGGGATCGAGGCCGCGTTTCAAGGCGATCCGAATGTTTCCTTCGATATGAAGGAACTGCTCCAAACCAGCGACGAGACGATGGGCGTGTTCGTGAATGCGGACGACGCCGCCCGCGCAAAGGAGTTGAGCGTGGAGTTCAGCACGGCGGTCACGGATGAATCAGTGTTGGTCGAGACCGCCGCTAAAAAGTTGCAGGTCAATCAGGAAACCATCCACCGGTTGCGCGCCGAACTGAAGGAGGAGCGCCGGACATTCGAGTTTCTCGGCTGGATTGGGGTGGTTTTTCTCGGCGCAGCGGCACTGCTTTGGGCGATTTGGCCGGCGTGGTTGAAGATGGAGGTGCCGGCGCTGCCACTGCGATTGGCGATGGTGTTTTTGTTGACGCTGGGGGCAGTGTTCGCCGGTAGTTGGACCAGCAAGCGACTGTAAGCATGCAATGCAACGTTGACCAACGCGGCCGGCGCGCCCGGAGGTAGTGTCTGAAAGGTTCAGCAAATAGAAGGGTCATGGTAGTTCTCCCTGCTAGCCAAACAACAAACACAAGGAGAACCAATCCATGACCCGGCAGAAGCATAGCATTGACGTGGCCGAACT
>JAJVHY010000020.1 GCA_022072455.1 Verrucomicrobiia bacterium
CTGATGGAGTGTGTCCGGCTCCGCGTCAAAGATGTGGACTTCGAGAAGCGGCTCATTACGTTGCGGGAGACGAAAAGTCCGCGCGACCGGATGACGATGTTGCCGGACAGTCTGGCGGCGACACTCCGAACACATTTGCAGCGGGTAAAAATCCTTCACGAAGAAGATCTGAAAGGTGGCTATGGTCGCGTGTACCTACCGTTTGGGCTGGCGCAGAAGTATCCGAACGCGAATCGCGAATGGGGCTGGCAGTATGTCTTCCCGGCGGCAAGTCTGGCGGTTGATCCCCGGGGCGGCGAAACCCGCCGGCATCATGTGAACGAGAACAGTCTCCAGAAAGCTGTCAAACAAGCCGTCCGTCAGGCCGGCCTGACCAAGCCGGTAACCTGCCACACCTTCCGGCATTCCTTCGCCACGCACCTCCTCGAAAGTGGCTCCGACATTCGCACGGTGCAGGAACTCCTTGGGCACAAGGACGTGAGTACCACCCAAATCTATACCCACGTCCTGAATCGCCCCGGTCTCGCCGTCAAAAGCCCGCTGGACACCGCCTGACGGACGGCTGGAAGACTCGGTAACGAAAGTCATCCCCATGCCCGTTTTCCGCGCCTCGGGCAGCGTCGGAAAAATACTTTCATTTTTCCACCATCGTGGATGGGTTCTGTGCCAGAATTCGCGCCATGTTCGATGAACGAAATGAGGCGGTCTTCCGATTCGTGCGCATGTGGCGGCAGAAAGTAACGTTGATTGTACTCGAACAACTTACCGGCATCTCCGATGCCACGTTTCACTTGTGGGAACATCGCCAGCGTGGCGTCACTCTGGTTCATGTGGCGAAGCTGGCCCGCGGACTGAGATGTTCGGACAAAGTCATTCTCGGCTATGAACCGTGCACCGGTAAATGTCCCCAGTGCCGCCTCGTCCAGTCATGAATTCTCGTTTTTCCAGCCAAATCCAGGATTCCACCGAGCCGGTGGATCATAGAATGGCTGGATTCAGTCACTCCACGGCGGGATTCAGTCATTCCACGGTGGGATTTAATGACAGCACGGCTGGATTGATCCACCGCGTGGCTGGATTCTGCGGTGCCGTGCCGGGATTTATCCGCCGCACGGCGGGATTCTGCGGTACCACGGCTGGATTCTGTGGCTCCGTGGCTGGATTTAGTGACGGCACGGCGGGATTTATCCGTCGCACGGCGGCATTTACCGGCACCAGGAAATCAGTTTGGCACCGATTCCCCACCTCCACCATTGGAGGGACGCGCTCCGTCGCGTCCGTTCGCACAATGCGGCCACGACGGAGCGTGGCCCTCCAGACCTAAAGGAGATCCACATGTCACAGAACGACTATATGGCTACCGATGATCAAGGCAAAGCGTCGCAGTTCACCCGGTTTGCCTCGGAACTGCCCGGCCAGCTCACGGCCTTGGGCTTGGTAGCGACCGATCCGGACATCGTCCAACAGGCGCTCGACGCCGCCCGGTTCCGGGCCTTGGTGGATTTCGGGAGCGTCATGCAAGGCGCCGCCCAAGCCTGGACAGCCACGAAAAACCACGAACGCGATGGCGGCGATACCGTCCCCTCCGGCCAGACGCTCCCCGTCTTGCCGGCCAATTTCCCGGCACCGGTGCCGCCGGGCATCGTCCCGCGCTTCCGCGCCTTGGTCAAACGCGTCAAGGCCTGCCCCGGTTACACCACCGCCATCGGCGAAACCCTCGGCATCGAACGGCCCCAGTCGCAACCCGCCAGCGACATGGACTCCGAAGGCCCGCAACCGGTCCTGCGCGGCCGCGCGCTGGATACCGGCGGCGCGGAAATCAAATCCACCAAGGGCGGTGCCGAAGCGGTGGATCTGTATTGCCAACGCGACGGCGATGCGGCCCCGGTCCTCCTCATGCGCTGTCTGCATTTCCCTTACATCGACACCCGGCCCCTCCTCGTGGCCGGTAAGCCGGAGAAACGGACGTATACCGGCATGTTCATCCGGCACAACCAGCCGTACGGCCGGATGAGTGCCAGCATCACCGTCATCGTCAGTGCCTGAAGGGATGGCCCGGCCGCCGGCGGCGGCTGGCGGCGGCCCCACAAAAAGAAACGACCTGTCGCGGGGCAACCGGCGTTACCCACCCCGCCCCCCGGTCCGACTGCCGATAGTTAACGGATCGTCGGCTACACCGACGGGCTGCTCGGGGCCAGCCCGGCCTGCAACATTCTCCGGCCACATTACGATGCCGGTTTGAAATGGCCCGACCCGGCCAACCCGCAGCCCGACGATTTTCGTTGGGACGGCGGTGTCCGCGCCGGTCTCACCTGGGACGGGACGTTGTATCGGGACCTGGCCCGCTTTCCTGCCGGCGGTTCGCTGTTCTGGAGCGTATATCTCAAACCCGGCAGCGCGCCCGGCAATCAAAATGGGTTCTGGTTCAACTTCGGCGGCGGCTGGTGTCATCTCGCCCACGACAACCTGAGTCAAATGCTGACCGGCGCCGCTCCGCGGTTGTACTGGGAGCCCCCTCACCGCTCGCCGGGCTCGCCACCTCTCCCCCCAGGGGAGAGGTCGGACGCGGAGCGGACGGGTCAGGGGCATTGGAAGCTCGTCATCGAAGCCACGCAATTCGTGACCGGCACCGTCGTGCCGGTGTGGGTCGGCGTGAAAGCCGGCGGGAATGACCCGGTGGGCGACTACACCCGCGTGGCCGGGTGTGATCCGTTACCGGTCTTGAGCCTGGCCGCAAGCTAGGGCCGGGCGGAGGTCGCTCACCGCCACCGGTGTAGTGGCGTCCGTCCCGGACGCGTCGCCGGTGGCAATTCCCCCTTTCCAAACCGGGCCGCGTGCGGTATACCGCGCGGACTCATGAAAATTACCCGTTACTTGGATTCAGCCGGGCGCATTCAGTTGGCGGCCGACGGCCACCGGATCACCGGCGATTTGTTCGGCAAATTCACCGTCACCAACGAACCGGCCGACGTGCGCAAGCTGCTCGCGCCACTCGTGCCGACCGCGATTCTTTGCATCGGCGCCAATTACCGGCGGCATATCGAAGAGTCCAAGCCGGGGGCGAAGATGCCGGAGTATCCGGTCTTGTTCATGAAACAACCGGCTGCCGTCCAAAATCCCGGCGACCCGGTTCTGTTGCCCCGGCACTTGCGCAGCGACGCGGTGGATTACGAATGTGAACTGGCCGTCGTGATCGGCCGGACCGGCAAGAATGTCGCCAAAGCCGATGCGCTCAAGTACGTCTTCGGCTACACCGCCGCCAATGACATCAGTGCGCGCGACTGGCAAAAGCAGAAAGGCGGCAGTCAATGGTGCCGCGGCAAGACATTCGACACCTTCTGCCCGCTCGGCCCGTGCATCACCACGACCGACGAAATCCCCAATCCCAATGCGCTCCGGTTGAGCCTGACGCTCAACGGTGAAGTCCGGCAGGATTGGAACACGAACGATATGCTCTTCAACGTGCCCACGTTGATCGAATTTCTCAGCGGCAGCACAACCTTGCTGCCCGGCACCGTGATTCTGACCGGGACGCCGCACGGCGTCGGCATGGCGATGAACCCACCGCAGTGGCTCAAGGCCGGCGACACCATGACGGTGGAAATCGAAAAGATCGGCCAATTAACCAACCCCGTGGAGGACGAAAAGTGAGCGCGGATACAAAATGGTTTGTGCATGACCGGTTTGGGCTCTTCATTCACTGGGGACTCTATTCCCTGCCCGCCCGGCATGAATGGGTGAAGCACAACGAGCAAATACCGGACAACATCTATGACCGGTATTTCAAACGGTTTGACCCGGATCTCTATGAGCCGACGCTCTGGGCGAAAGCCGCCGGCAATGCCGGGATGAAGTATTTCGTGATCACGACGAAACATCACGAAGGCTTCTGTCTGTGGGACTCCAAACTGACCAACTATAAGGCGACGCAGTCCCCGGCCGGTCGCGATCTGTTGACGCCAATGGTGAAGGCGTTTCGCAAAGAAGGTCTGCGGACCGGTTTCTATCATTCGCTGATTGATTGGCATCACCCGGATTTCGTCATTGACCGGATCCATCCCCAGCGCAGTCACCCCGACCGCGAGAAACTGAACAAAGCGCGCGTCCAAGCAAGGTATGCCGCCTACTTGCACGGGCAAGTCCGCGAACTGCTCACGCAGTTTGGCAAAGTGGACATCCTGTGGTTCGACTTCAGTTACCCCGGCAGCGACGGCAAAGGCCGGGCGGACTGGCAGAGCGAGAAATTGGTGAAGCTGATCCGCAAACTCCAGCCCAAAGTCATTCTCGATGACCGGCTCGATTTACCCGGTGTCGGCGATGTCAAAACCCCCGAGCAATTCCAGCCGCGCGACTGGCCAATGGTGGACGGGAAACGTGTGGTCTGGGAAGCGTGTCAGACCTTCAGCGGCTCCTGGGGTTACCATCGCGACGAAAATTCCTGGCGGAGCACCGATGAGCTGATTCGCACGTTGATTGATTGCGTCAGCAAAGGCGGCAATCTGCTTCTGAACGTCGGTCCGACCGGCCGTGGCGAATTCGACGAACGCGCCCTCGCCCGCCTGACCGGCATCGGCGAATGGATGAAGCGCCACAGCCGCTCAATCTACGGCTGCACGCAGGCCCCCGCCGAGTTCCAATGTCCGCCGGATTGCCGGCTGACTTACAATCCGGAGAAAAAGCGGCTATACCTTCACATCCTCGCGTGGCCGTACAAACATCTCTTCCTGGACGGCAAGGCGTTTGTCGATCGCGTCGAGTATGCGCAACTGCTGAACGATGCCAGTGAGATCAAGTTTGGTCTGGATGATTGGCACGCCATGCAAGCGGGAACCGACGCCAAGAGTTCGGTGGTTCTGAATCTGCCACAAACCCAACCCAACGTGACGGTGCCGGTCGTGGAGCTTTTCCTGAAGGATTAGACTCTGCCCGGCTCCATTGGAAAATAGGCCTTGGCGTTGGCGTAGCAGATGTCGCGCACCAGGTTGCCGAGCAATTTCATGTCCTTCGGCACCGCGCCGCTGCTGACATCGCGGCCGAGCATGTCGCAGAGCAGCCGCCGGAAGTATTCATGCCGGCTGTAACTGAGGAAACTCCGCGAGTCCGTCAGCATCCCGACAAACCGGCTGAGCAGACCGAGGTTGGAGAGCGCGTTGAGCTGCCACTCCATGCCTTCCTGCTGGTCGAGAAACCACCAGCCGCTGCCGAACTGAATCTTGCCGGGGACGGTGCCGTCCTGAAAATTTCCAATCATCGTGGCGAAGACGTAATTGTCGGCCGGATTGAGATTATAGAGGATTGTCTTGGCGAGCCGGTTGTGCGTGTCGAGCCGGTCGAGATACCGGGACAACGCGCTGGCTTGCGGCCAGTCGCCAATCGAATCAAACCCGGTATCCGGGCCGGCCGCGCGCAATAACCGTCCGTTGTTGTTGCGGAGCGCGCCGACGTGAAACTGCTGCACCCAGCCGCGCGCGTGATATTGTTCACCGAGCCAGACGAGAAGGAAGCTCCGGAACTTGTTGGCATCGGCCGGTGTGACCGGCTTGCCGGCGCGGGCGTCGGCGAAGATGCGCGTTGCGTCGGCTTCGGTATAATCGTCGGCAAACAGATGGTTCAAGCCGTGGTCGGAGAGCCGGCATCCATTCTCGTGGAAGAAATCGAGCCGCGCTTTCAAGGCTTCGAGAAAGTTCCCGAGCGAGCCGGTCACTCCGAGTTTATCCACCCAAATGTTCCAGACCGCGGGATTGTCAATCGCCAGCCCTTTATCCGGTCGCCACGCCGGGTAGACACGCGTCTTGAGCCGGCTGTTGGCAACCTTGCGGTGCGACTCCAACGAATCCGTCGGGTCATCCGTCGTACACACCACGGCCACCCGGTTGGTTTCGAGAATCGTGTGGACCGGCAAGTCAGCAAGTTTTTTGTTGGCCGCGTCCCAGATTTCCTTGGCGGTGGATTCATCGAGGAGTTTGGTGATGCCAAAGAACCGCTTCAATTCGAGGTGGGTCCAATGATAGAGCGGATTGCGCAAGGTGGCCGGTACGGTACGCGCGTACGCCTGGAACTTCTCCCAGTCGGATGCCGCGCCAGTGCAGAATTTTTCCGCGATGCCGTTGGCGCGCATGGCCCGCCATTTGTAATGATCGCCGGCCAGCCAGACCTCGTAGAGGTTGCGGAAATTCTTGTTGGCCGCGATCTGATCGGGCGGCAGATGACAGTGATAGTCGAAGATCGGCTCGTTTTTCGCGTGGTCGTGGTACAGCTCTCGGGCGACATCGCTGTGAAGTAGGAAATCTTCGTGGATGAAGGCGCGTTTAGCCATTGCTCAGTAAACTCAAATGTTTGGTGAAATGCCGGTCGAGTAATTCCTCATGCAACGCGACGTTCTTGTTCAATGTCTCCAAAATGCGCGGCTTGAAATCGGGGTTGGTCAGCACGGAACCGAACGTCACATGCAGCAATTGCCGGCCGGCGATTTCATCGAGGTACACGGCTTCTTCCTGGCCGGTAAATTTTGGCAAGCCGGCCACCTGCGCATTGGTTGCCGAGATGTGATAGCTCTTCCGGTCAGTCTCGAAGCGACCGCGGCAAAACTCGGCGATCGTGGCGAAGAGCGCCACATTTGTCCGCGCCACCACGCGCATGGCTTCGAGATAACTCGTGCCGGCCGTCTTGACGTGCAGCAACTCGCCGCAGACGCGCCCGATGACCGGGTAGGCGGTGAACTTGTCCGACCCACTGTGGACGCTGATCTTGTATGGGCCGAATTCCCGCGCAATGGCGACGTGTTCACGGAGACTGGCCTCGAACTGTTTGAGGTCGCCCTTGAAATCGATCCCCTTCTCGAACTCGCCCACAAACCGGGGTGCAACGCTCACGACGTTGGGGACGCTGTGCCGCTTCAACTCCATGGCGATGAAGCGATGTTCAGCCGGTGTCGTCGGTTCGTCGGTTTCATCCACGCTGATTTCGATCTCGAACGGCCGGTTGCCCATCACCTTGGCGATGTGCCGGCCCATCAGTCCGCAATGTGCGAGCGCCGCGCCATATTTGACCGCCGTCGCCGCCGGCAACTGAGGATAGAGGGATTTTAATTCCGGTGTCAGCGTCCCCTTCCCGACATACTCGCTCGGGTCAATGGTGAAAAAGCAGAAGCCGGCCGCTGCGGTGCGGTCAACGTGCTCCGGCACCTTCAGATGATCGGCATCCGCCCCCCACGGCCCGGTATAACCGAGCTTTGTGAGCGCATTGGTTGCCGCGCTGACAACGTCTTGCGGCGTGCGTTGCGTGCGTTCCATTTCGCGGATGGACTGCTGCGCAAAGATGGGCGCAAATTTGAATTTCTTGAATGCCGCGTAATGCCCAGGCGTCGCGAGTCCGAGCCGGTCGCCAAAGCCGAATGATTTCTTGAGGCCGAGAGGTAAAGGATTCATAGGGGGCAGCAGTTTAGGAGCAGTCGTCAAGTCTGCCAAGTCGAATCCATTGCTCGACAATCGTCTCGCCGCCGATAAGAATGGCGGCATGAAAACCGGCATCATTGGCGGCAGCGGGTTGTATGCAATGAACTGTTTGGAGCGAAAACGCTGGGTCACGGTCCCGACACCGTTCGGCAAACCGTCCGACCAGTTTCTCACCGGCCAGATTGGCGGACGGGACGTGGTGTTTCTCCCGCGCCATGGGCGTGGGCATCGCCTCTTGCCGAGCGATTTGAATCATCGCGCCAACGTTTACGGGATGAAAAAACTCGGCGTGTCGCGAATCATCAGCGTCAGCGCAGTCGGGTCATTGAAGGAAGATTACCGGCCGACAGACATTGTGGTGATTGATCAGTTTTTTGATCGCACGAAGCGGAGCATGGATTTCACCTACTTCGGCAATGGCATTGTCGGGCATGTGGCGTTTGCGGATCCAGTCTGCGCGACGCTGCGAAAGACTTTGATCAACTCCGGCCAAACTGCCGGCGCGGTAATCCATGACGGCGGCACCTACGTCAACATGGAAGGCCCAGCCTTCTCAACACGCGCGGAATCGCATTTTCACCGCCAGATGGGTTTTGACGTAATCGGGATGACGAACCTCGGTGAAGCCCGCTGTGCCCGCGAAGCCGAGATCTGTTATGCAACGCTGGCGATGGTGACCGACTATGATTGTTGGCACGAGTCCGAGGAGGCGGTCACGGTCGAGATGGTCATCGCCTGTCTCCAGAAGAACGCCAAGATGGCACAGGAAATTATTCGCCTGACTGTCGGCGCCTTGGATACCGGCGCGGATTGCCCGTGTCAGCATGCCTTGGCCACGGCCATCATGACCCAACCAAGCGCGCTGAAGCCGGCACTGAAGAAGAAGCTGAAGCTGTTGATCGGAAAGTACGTGAAGTAGCTAAAACGGCGATTCCTGCCGGGCGCGGCGCCGGAGGCGGTGGCGGGCGTGACGCATACTCATGTTGTGATGCCGCGACCGCTTGCACAGCCGGCGCGCTTCCAAGTGCAGGAAAAATGCCCGCAACAGCAAATCGAAGGCAATCATCCCGCCGGCGACTATCAGCGCCCGAAGCCACCCTTGCAGATTGACGATAAAAAACACCGTCGCGGTCAGAAACATCACCGCCAAGAAATCCAACGAGCGGATGATGAAGAAGTGCCGGATAAACCCCGGCCGGCGTTCTTCCGGGCGGTACCAGACCCACCGCACCATCAGTTTCAACAGGCAGAAACCGATCCCGCAGACCAGCGCATAAATATTGACATCAGCCGACACGCTGGGAGGAGTTTTCGACCGCGCCCTTGAAAAGTCAAGCGTCCACGGGCATTGACCATTGTCAAACTGAACCGTCTCCGGTACGATTCCGCCACTCATGGTCGGCAGCACTTTCGCAAATTTCACAATCCTCGAACGCCTCGCCCACGGTGGCATGGCGGAAATATACCTTGTCGTTGACGGCAGCGGCCAACGTTCGGTCCTGCGCGTGTTGCTACCCCAATACCGGTTTGACTGGACTCACAGCCGCCGCTTCCGCACGGGTTGTGAAGTCACCAGCCGGCTCAACCACCCCAACGTCGCCCGCTGCACCGAATGCGGCAAATTCCGCGGGCGCCGGTATTGCATTCTCGAATACGTGGAGGGCGCCAACCTCAAGGAGTGCATCCTCCGCAACGATCCCCAACTGCGCGCCAACCAGATGAAACTGCTTACCGGCCTCGCCGCCGGCCTCGCCCACATCCACGAACGCGGCTTCCTCCACCTCGATTTCAAACCGGAAAACGTCCTCATCTCCCGCAGCTACGACCCCAAAATCATTGATTTCGACCTCGCCATCCCGCGCCCGGCCACCCCGAAAAAAGTCGCCAAACTTTCCGGCACTCCGACCTATCTCGCCCCCGAACAACTCATGCGTCAGCCCGTGGATGAACGCGCCGACATTTTCGCCTATGGCCTCACCGTCTACGAAATGCTGAGCGGCAAAAAACCCATCACCGGCAACACCCGCGACGAAGTCCTCCAGAAATACGCCGACTTCAACCAACACCTCAAACCCCTCCGCACCCACGTCCCCACCATTCCGCCGGTCATTGAGCGCGTCGTCCTCAAATGTCTTGAAAAGGACGTGGCCCGTCGTTACCCTTCCATGAGTCTGGTCGTACGCGACCTGCAATCATGAACGACTGGCTTTTCCTAGCACTCGTGGCGTTGCTGTTGATGGGTTGTGATCGGACACCGACCACCACCACGCCTCCCGTTGCTCCGCCCGAACCGCCGACCGCCATCGCGCCACCGCCACCTGCCCCGCCGGTGGACGACCGCCTCGCGCAAGCACTCGCCCTGAAACGCGACGGCAAACTCGCCGACGCCCGCGCACTCCTGCAAGAAATCGCCACTGACGACGCCTACCAGTTGCTCAACGACATCAACACCCAAATCGTCATGACGGCCACCCCCGCCCCGCAAAAAGTTGACCACACCATCGTCACCGGCGACACCCTCGGCAAACTCGCCGCCAAATACGGCACCACCATCGAACTCATCCAAAAAGCCAACAACCTAGCCGGCAACAAAATCCGCCTCGGCGACCGGCTCCGCATTTACCAAGGTCAATTCGCCGTCGAAGTCAGCAAAACCGCCAACACCCTCACCGTCACCGACGCCGGCAAGTACTTCAAACGCTACCGGGTCGGCACCGGTGAGTTCAGCAAAACCCCGACCGGCGAATTCAAAATCACCACCCGCGTCGCCAACCCACCCTGGTACCGCGGCGACGGCAAAACCATTCCGTTTGGTGATCCTGAAAACATCCTCGGCACCCACTGGCTCGGCCTCGATGTCCGCGGCTATGGGCTACACGGCACCTGGGAGACGAATTCAATCGGCAAACAAGCCAGTGCCGGCTGCGTCCGTCTCCTCAACAACGACATCGCCGAGCTCTACACCATCCTACCGGTCGGGACGCCGGTCCGCATTCACGACTAACCGGAGAATCTTATGCGCCTCTTTACCCTAGATTTCGAAAAACCCATCGTCGATCTGGAGGAAACCATCGCGGAACTCCGCAAACAAGCCGACGAACAAAAAATTGACCTCTCCGCCCAAATCAAAGCCATCGAAGAAAAACTGGAGAAAACCCGGAAAGAAGTCTTCACCAATCTCACCCCGTGGCAACGCGTCCAACTCGCCCGGCATCCCAAACGACCGTACATGCTCGACTTCCTCCAACGAATCGCCACCGATTTCACCGAGCTCCATGGCGACCGGCGTTTCGGTGATGACCACGCCATCATCGGCGGTCTCGCCACCATCGACGGCCAACGCGTCATGGTCATCGGCCAACAAAAGGGGCGTGACACCAAAGAAAACCTGATGCGCAACTTCGGCAGCCCCCACCCCGAAGGCTACCGGAAAGCCCTGCGCCTGATGCAACTCGCCGAGAAATTCGACCTGCCGGTGATCTGCTTCATTGACACCCCCGGCGCCTACCCTGGCGTCGGCGCCGAAGAACGCCACATCGCCGAAGCCATTGCCGTCAACCTCCGCGAAATGATGGTTCTTAAAACCCCCATGATCGCCATCGTCATCGGCGAAGGCGGCAGTGGCGGCGCGCTCGGCATCGGCGTCTGCGACCGCGTCCTCATCATGGAGAACGCCTATTATTCCGTCATCTCCCCCGAAGGTTGCGCCGCGATTCTCTGGAAAGACCGCGCCGCCGCCTCCCAAGCCGCCGCCGCTCTGAAGATCAGCGCAAAAGACCTCCTCGAACTCGACATCGTGGACGAAGTCATCCCCGAACCCCTCGGCGGCGCCCAAAAAGATTACGACGCCACTGCTGCGACCTTGAAGAAAGCCATTCTCAAACACCTCGACAAACTCATGGACGTTAAAATGTCCGAGCTGTTGGAGAACCGCTACAAGAAGTTCCGCAAAATGGGCGTCGTCGCCAAAGCCGAGCCGAAGAAACGCGGGAAGAAAGCCGCCCTACCGGTCGCGCAGACCACCTGAGCATTGCACTGTTGGCGTTTGCGCCTCCGGGGCGAGAAAATATCTGTCGTTGCTGGCCAGCAGGTTCCTGATATTGCTTGGCGACGAAAGCGGTTAGTTCATCCGCGCCGTTGTCAGCTTCTGCTCCATTGCAATCGCCTATTTCTTCGGCTTCTCCTTCTGGCCTGTCAGCGCGGCGGCAACGCCATCGGCGAAGGCGTTCTCAATATCGGCCATCGAGACCGAGGCGCCATACATCCCGCCCCAAGCAAAGGTTTTGTTAATCCGGAACTCCCCGACTTTCGTGTGCACTGGCTCCTCGAAGAGGTTGACCACACCGTCAATGTGCATCTGCCCCAGTCCTGCTAACATGGCGCGAGCAAAGGCATTCCCTTCGTCGTAATTCGTCAAGCGAATGGCGACCTCGAAGCTTTTCCGCTCGCGGATCGGCGAATTGGCAGCTTGCCGCGTCGCGACGGCCTCCTTGATCTTGTCTGCCAGTCGCACTTGCGCGGCGTCAGAAATCTTAACCTTTGCATCCATCTCGATTTTGACATTCGTTTCATCCTTCGCCGCGATCAGGGACGCCGGTGGGATTGGTTGAGTGAACTTTGCTCGTGGTGCCGTCGAGGCGCACCCGATAACGCTGAGCGAAAACAACAACATCAGTGCACACTGGACCAGGTTTCTTGTCTTCATGTTTTCCTGTCGGTTGTGGTTGGCGGCTACTGGCTCACCGCTCTTGCTGTATCCTTATTTAGCGCAGTGCCGATCTGCTGAATCATGTCGTTGACGCCGATGCGGAGGCAGTTGTCGGCGTTCATCAAGACACCTTGGGGGTAGGCGTGACTGAAATGACCAACGAAATTGGTTTTCACGTTGATCGTGTTTTGCCAAAGGATGTCGCCGGTGCCGGATTTTTTGAGCGTCATATCACCCAAGGTGACCGCGGCATCCACCTCGGATTTTGCGCCGGCAGTCACCCCCGCGCCAATCCCATTGAAGACGAGAATCCCGAGCGGCATCGTGAAAATTCCAATTATGCCAAATGTCAAAACCGTAGATTCAGCGCCTTTGTTCACTCGTCCGCGAGCGTAGTATTCTGCCAGCGTTCCGGTCAGTTCCATATCGGCAGCCTTCGGACTATTCTGTCCGATGACGTCACTGAACATTCCGCTCTTGCGCAGATGCTCAATGACCATCTTGGTGGCACTCGGCGCAATTTCCTTTTTCTCATAGTAATCACGACTGTTCAGTCGATAGGTGAAGTCGCCTTCCTTCACTTCCTTCTGCGTGAGCGGTGTCGACTGATCGTCAAATGGCAGCACCCGCAGTATCCCGCCAACCGGTGGGCCTTGCCACTTATCGTTTTTCTTGAGGGGATAGCGCACGCTGTAACCAGCACAACCGACACTCAGGGCCACGACAATCGCCGTTAGCGCAAGGGTAAAGCTTGTTTGGACGCTGGTTTTCTTTTGAGAACGACTTGCCAATGAGGTGCGACACTTATCGTTCGCTCGGATCATGGGTCTCCTTGTGTAGGGTTGGGTTTACGAATCCTGAAATTTGGACTGTCATCAATTCGGTCAGAACATTGGTGGGTTACCGCCAAGTTGGAATCCCTCCACTGGCAGAAGACCAGCGAAGTAAAAATCGATTCCGTTCCGTTGGATTTTGGTGAACTTGCCCGATTTATTAATCCGGACGACAATTTCCTGCGCGATGTAGTCGGCGAGCGGAACTTCGGCTTTGTTCAGCAACAACGTGGTAACGTTGTCGTCGTACTGAATGTGAAAAAATGCTCCGACGAGTGCGGGTGTCGTCCAGAAAAACCAGCCCGCGCCCTCCACCCAAGTTCGGTTGATATCCGCGTGACGGACGTTCAGGTTCAGCGGCACCGTGAACTGGTCAATCTGCTCGCCATTGACCGACTTAACGAGCGAGACAGTCACGTCAAACTTCACGGTGTACACATACCCGTTCCACGCGGGAGTAAAGATGAGAAACCCAGGCCAGGAAATCAGGAAATTGACTCCGGAGCCATAATACTGCGGTTTGACATCGATATTCGCGATAATGTCCACCGGCTTCGCCCCAGCCGGCGCATACGGAAACACCGTTTCGGCGGAATACCTGGCCAATTCTTGTGTCACGGCCCGGATGATTCGCCGGCTATCAAAATCGCCACTCGTCGTGGTGATCCCCACCACCGCGGGCTTCAGCAGGGGCTGGTTCGTGACATTTCGGTAAGCGTTCAGATTCTTGACCTCCAGATTATGGGCACAGCCCACGACGCTTAACGCCAGAAGTCCGACGACTGCAGATTTCAACAACTGCCTCACGGTTCGCATGGTGTATTTTCTCCTTGGTTGATTTTGTTGAGCCGCAGTTGTTCAGGGAGTCACGGTGAGTTTCTGCCCGAGGATCTTTCCTGACAGGGCGTCGATGCCGAAATCGGCGCCGCTAACGACTGCTTTTATCTTCGCGCCACTGCTCAACGACGACGTTTTGTCACCGGATGCCGAAATGCCGGTCGTGTCGGTACTCGCATTGTATTTGGTCTTGGCAGTCATTTGCAGGGTCTCGGCGTTCGACAACCGGACGGAAGCCGTGATGAGTTCAGCGCCATCAGTCGGGACATTCAAGGTCAACACCCAGGAGCCGTTCATCCCGGCAGGCAAATCCAACGTGGCCTCACCCGGCGCACTCGAAGCACAGCCGTAACCACTGACACAGGCTTTCCCGCGGACGGTGCCAACGAGCATGAGCGTCTGGCAGTCAGCTTGTCCAGTAAACGCACCTGACCCCGTAAAATCGTAGGTGTCGCCGCCGTAATATGCCGAGCCGGTCAAATTCAATTTGAAGGTCGCGAACCCGTCTGATTTGACACTACCAGCGACAGTGGCGTGAAAATCGAAATCAACTCCAGAGTAGTAAGCTGAACCACTGCCGGTACCGGTGAATTTCCCTTTCCCATCCTGAGCAAGGACCATATCAAGGCAAATGTCGTCGAGCGCGCCACCGTATTCGCAATATTCGGAATGTCCGGAAATATCCCAAACACCTTGGTCACAGGGCAACGCATAGGGGTAAATGCCAGCCGGCAAGGGTTCTGCCAGGCAGAACTGACACCACGCTGTTGCGACCATGAATATCCCGCTGAGTTTCAGGCTGCGTTGCATACTTATCCTCCGGTGGTTTTGGTGTTGATTGCGATGGGGACGCCGACTCCAAGCCGGTCAATTCCGCCACGGGCAGCGGCAGCCACCCGGTCATCGGTGGAATTGGCGGCAATCGTTTGAAGAGCTTGTGTTGCTCCGCCGGTCTTGGCCTGCCGTAAGGCAATCACCGCTTGGAGCCGTTGGGAAAGTGCGGCAGCGGAGAGCGCGGTATCCGCCAGAAGCGGCACGGCGATTCGATCAAACTCAATTCCCAATGCGGAATCGCGCGACAGCCGGCACTGGTTAGCCCAGAGGCCATACCCCGCAACTTGCGCCGGTAGATCCGTCTCAGTCACAATCCGGCCAAGCACTGCTTGGACATCAATTGCGCCGAACTGATTCAGTGCTTGGTAGAGCCGCAAGCGAACATCCGACTCCTCCTCCACCGTCAAACGCGCCACCAAAGTGTTCGCGGCACCGGCGCCATCCTCGGCTGTCGCAATTGACCAGATCGCTGCGGCGCGCACATCGGGATCCTGATCGTCCACATACGGAAGCAGAAATGCCGTCACGGGATAGGTTGCCCCCTCGAAAGCCTGAACCGCGACCACCCGCATTTCCGCCGCTGTGTTCGGCGAGCGAAGGTACGACTCGAAGAATCGCTGCGTCTGTTCCAACGGACGTTGCCCCAGCGCTACTAGAATGTCCGACTGATCCCTTGCGCGCCCGGCAGTGCTCAGCGCGTCCTGCAAAATTACTGTCGCCGCTGGTGCGGGATTCCGCGCCAACGCTTGCAGCACTTCTTTCGTGGCACCGTCAGATTCGATTGCCTGCGCCAGCCGGGTCGTGAGCAGCTCAAGCACTGTCGCATCACCATACGCTCCGAGCGATTGGAGCGCCCGCCGTTGCACAATCGCATCGGCGTCGCTCACCAAGGTCAAGACAACCTCGCGAGCCTCGAGAGTTCGACACTCTCCCAAAGCTTCCGCGACGAGTGCCCGCACAACAGTGTCCGGACTGGCCGCCGCTTCTTTCAAAATGGCCAAGCCAGTCTCACCAAAAGTTGTCGCCAGACGTTTGGCGCTGCGTAAGCGAACCACGCGCGGCTGGGTCGCATCGAGGAGGATGGTCTTCAGTTCCACCAAACTCGCCGGTGCCACCTGCCGGTCAGCAGCGCGGGTAAAGAGCCGACTGACCGCATCCGCCAAAAGATTGGGCAACTGCGCTTTGGCCGTTGTCCCCTCAGACCCCACGGGCGAACTCAGAGCTTTCGTACGCTCCGCCGTCATCGGAACCTGGCCGTTGACTGAAGAAGGCGAATCCTGTGAAGACGTTAAGGATAACCGGTGATAAACCGCAATCCCCAGCACCACGGCAAAACTCAACAATCCAACCACGATCCCAACTGACCGGTGATTCTTGGGTTTGCTCCCAAACCTGGGGATTGAAAATAACTGCCAAAGACACCGGCAGGTCGTTCGCCGAGAATGGCTGTTAATTTGATTCCCCGTTCCGTCGTTTCCCATATCCACACCAAAAAACGACTACATCGCTTGAACACTTCAGCGACTCACAAACGGGGCTAACGCGCGCTTTATAGTGCCGAGACTGTTTTTATGTCAACCTGAGATACCCCCTGATTCGGTCTAGGGGGCAAATTAAACAAATCGCCGCACCACCAACTCCGGTAAATCAATGTTATCGGGTTGGTTCAACAGAAACACGACCATCGCCGCAATGTCGGCAGGGGCGATCATTGGCTGGCCGGCCATTCGTTTCCCGAGGAAGGTGCCCTTGACCAAATCCGTGTCCACGCCGCCCGGACAAAGATTGTGAACGTGGATGTTATGCGGTTTGACCTCAATCGCGAGCGCCCGAGCGAACCCCAGCATCGCGTGTTTACTGGCAACGTAAGCGGCCTGATGCAGGTACCCCTGCTGACTCGCGGTACTGGCGATATTCAAGATGCGCCCCTGCCGGCGTTTCAACATCACCGGCAAAACCTCCCGCGTCACGAGAAACATCCCGGTCACATTGACCCGCTGGATGCGCTCCCAATCCTCCAGCGTCATCTCCGCCACCGGCTTTTCGAGGAAGACGCCGGCATTGTTGATGAGGTAATCGCAACCGCCCAAGTGCCGCAGCGCCGCCGCGACAGCAGCCGGGATGGCGGCCGAGTCGTTGAGGTCACAGCGGATGAATTTGCCGGGCACGGCCGGTTTGGTGCGCGACAGCAGCGCGGTCCGGATGCCGGCCTTGGCCAGCGCCTGGGCGATGGCCAAGCCAATCCCGCGGCTCGCGCCGGTCACGATCGCGGTCCTCTTCACAGGCCGAGGTATTTGTCGCGGCCTTTGACGAGCGCTTCAATCTTCCGGTCGGCGACGGAACGTTTCAGCATCCAGAAACCGCAATCGGGATGCACCCATTTCAGGCGGCCGGGGCCGACCACCTTCTCGACCCGCTCGATCCGCGCAGCAATTTCGTCGGGTGTCTCGACGTGATTGACTTTGATGTCGATCACGCCAACGCCGAGCGCGATCTTCGGATCGATCTCCTTCAACGCCTGCAAATCCGACGCAGGCCGGTGGGCGAGTTCGAGGACGAGATGATCGCAGTGGAGGCTGTTGAGGAAATCGAGCAACGGTTTCCACGCGCCTTTCTGGATCGTCTGCCCGCCGTAGTTGCCGAAACAAAAATGCACGGCGCGTTCGCACTCGATGGCATCGAGCACGACATTCATCGAACGCGCGGCTACCGGCGCATCGGCGGGATTACCGGGGATGTTGGCTTCGTCCACCTGAATACACGCGCACGGCAAACCGGGCATCTGCGCGGCCAGCACTTCGGCGAGCGCCATCACCAATTTCTCGAAACTCCCGTAATGCTTGTCCATCAACGTCCGCGCCAGCATGTACGGACTGGTGACGGTAAACTTGAACGGTCCGCCGGCAACACTCGCAGCGCGCTGGCAGTCGGCGAGCAAATCGAGCCCCCCCTCCCCCAACGGGCCGGTCACAACACCTGCCGGTTTGCGTCGGAAACTCATCGGTGCATGCCGGCAGAATTCCTCAGCCGTTGACCGACCCAACCGCCGCTGAATTCCGTCCAGCGGGCCGATGAAGTATTCGATCATCCCGTTGGTGTCGGGATGGTTCACGTCGAACCGGTACAGCTCGCCATCGGTCGGCAGGTCAATGCCGGCACGCCGCTGCAAGTTGAAGACGACGCTCGTCGCGTCGATGACCGCCTGTTCGCTCGGTAAGGCCGCCAGCCAATCAGGGACCGGGTACGAACCGACGGTGGTGGTGAGGATGCGTGGTTTCTTGGCCATATCAGTTCATCTCCTGGCCACCGGTCACACTGAGCGCGATGCCGGTAATGTAGCTGGATGCGTCGCTGGCGAGGAAGACGAGCGCGTTGCAGATGTCCTCGTACGCGCAGCCGCGTTTCATCGGGACTTGGTTCATGTAGGCTTGCTTGACGTCATCAACGTTCTTCGCGCCGGGAACTTTTCCGGCCTTGAGGTATTGCACGAATAAACCCTTCGCCGGATCCGTCCACAACGGTGAATCCAGAAGGTTACCGGGGCAGATGGCGTTGCAGCGGATGCCGTGCGCCGCCATTTCCAGCGCGACGCTCTGAACGAGGCCAATGCCGCCGAACTTGCTGGCGGCATAGGCAGAGTTGGCGGCGCTGCCTTTTTTTCCGGACTTCGAGTTGATCTGGATGATCGAACCGCTCTTGTGCGGCTTCATCACCCGGCACGCGTGTTTCATCGTGAGAAAATTGCCGAAGAGATTCACGTTCATCACCGCGCGCCATTTCTCGGCGTCAGCCTCGGCAATCGGCTCGGCGATGAGAATCGCCGCGTTGGCGACGACGATGTCAACCTTGCCGACTTGATCGAACAACGCTTTGACGTCGGCCTCGTTAGTCACGTCGACTTTGTAGTCCGTGCCTTTGACGTCGGCCGCATAAACCTTCGCGCCTTCGGCGGTGAGACGTTGGCATATCGCCTGACCGAGCCCCTGACCGCCGCCGGTCACGATCGCGACTTTGTTTTCGAGCGACTTCATTTCTTCAGCAGCGCCTTCTCCGCTTCAATCGTCCAGTGACCGTCCTTGAGTGGCAAGTCTTTCGCCACTTCTGGCAACGGCGTGAGCTTCATGCCTTTGACCGACGGATAAACGAGGATCTTGCCGGGCATCAGGTTCTTCTCGACAGCGTGGATCCCATCAATCGCGCCTTCGAGACCGGAGATGGCGGCGACGGAGAGATTCGTGTCCAGTTGCCGGGTGACGACTTTCTTGAGGACCGTCTTCATGTCTTCCGTCGTCGAACCGCTCGTGCCGACGAAGTAGCACTTTTTCTCGATATACAGGTCGAGATCAACTTCGGCGGTCTTGTCGGCGGGGATGCCGGCGAAGATGTTGATGATTGCGTTCGGCGCGGCGTCCTTGACGGCTTGGACAACGAGCGCGGGCACCGGTGCCATCAACACGATGTAGTTGAACTTGTCGGTCGGCGCGTTGGTCTTTGGGTTGTAGGGGTGCAGCGTGAGCTTGTTTTTCTTCGCAAGCGGTTCGGCGAGTTTTTTCAGCATCGCGAGTCGCTCATCGCTCAAGTCACCGGCATAAACCGCGATACCGGGCACACCTTGGCAGAGGTCGCGGATGACGTGCATGGTACCCATCGGGCCAGCGGCGCCGATGATGTTGACCTTGTCATTCGGGCGCATCTCGGCGTCCGCCGGGATGTTCGCGAGTGCTTCTTCGACGGTGTTGCCCGTGGTGCCGACGATGCGGATACCGCCGTAGTGGGTGCGGCCAACTGGCGTGACTACCGGGCGGCCAAATTTCCTCCCATGCTGGCAAATCACCATCAAACCGTTGGTCGGCACCGTCGTGAAGAGACGTTCGACTTCGGCGGGATCGTTGCCGTGATAAACCACGTCGCCTTCCCGGAGTGTGCGGCGTTGTTTTTCGATGTACGCTTCCTCGACGCAGGCCCACGGTTCACAGAGCGCGAGTGCTGACGCGGAGAATTCCTCAGGCACCGGGATCAAGGTGGACTCGCCATCGGGTGCGTGGATGACGCGTTCATCGAACAGGGTGTACTCCTGCAGGCCACCCTCGAAATTGTAGCCGAACGCTGCGGCGGAGTTCTGCGTCGCAAGCCACCGGTAATCCGCTTGGATGAGATAGCGTTCGCCGATTTTGTACTTTGTGACTTTGTTGCCGACTTTGACCACGCGCACGACAGTCTCGTGACCGGGCACGGTCGGTTTCTCACCCGGAACGTAGTTCGGCATTTCTGGAAGGATCTGCTGGTCGATCCCGGAGGCGATGCCGGACTTGCGGGCGTGACCGGAGAATTGCTTGAGCAGTTTCAAGTCGGAGAAACACAAGCCGCAGACTTCGACCCGGCAAAGGATCTGATGCGGACCGGGTTCGAGGACCGGTTTGGCGTCGTTGAGGGCAAGTTTTTCTGGGCCGACCAATTGGACAGCGCGTTGGGTTTTCGGGATCATTACTCTTGGTTTTCCTTTCCGAACTTCATGAAGTATTCGTTTTTCTCTGCCACACTGCGAAATTGTTGCTTGGCCCAGTCGCTGAGATAACCACGCCCCTCGCGTCGCTGCAAGACGCTATGCGCATAGACGATGTACGCGCCCTTCAGGAAGACCGGCACCAGCGGCTTCAACTCCTTCGTCGCGAAATCATCCACAAACTTGTTGCCGGGCGCGTTCATCTCGGTACCGACGATGACCGGGAAATTGTGTTTCTCGGCCAGATTGACAACCTGATACAGATTATTGAGCTTCTGGTCCTTCACGCCGGGGGTGTAATTGCGGTCGGGGATGATATTCAATGCCGCGGCACCGCTCTTCATCGCAACCTCAAACAATTCCGCAATGCACTGTTCGCCATCGCTCGTGCCGTCGAGCCACGTCAACGTCGGAATCGCGCCGGCATCCAAGATGAATTGATTCACCTCAGCCATCAACGGGAACGAGCCTTTACCGGGCTGCACGTACCCCACCCCGCCCTTCTTCATCAACTTGGCGCGGATCATCGCCTGCAACTTGGCCGCGTTCAGCGGGGCATCGCCGAGTTTCGAAATCCAAAACGCCTTGTCGCCCTTCTTGGAGTACGCTTCACAGATGTGGCGTTCGGTGGCGTTGCCGTTGGGCGTGAGCGGCAGGACATCCTTGTCGTAATCAATTGTTATCGGTGCGGTAAACGCGTTGACGCGCGCAACGAGTTCCCGGTTGCGCTGCTCCGAGGTCTGCCGAAGCGTCGGGTGCTCAACCGGCTTCGTGAAACCGACCCCCATGTGATAGGCGATGCCGGGTTCGCCGGGCGAATTGATGACACGCGTTTCAAATTCCGGCACGAACACCCGCGTCTCCATGCTGACGCACCGTTTGAGTCCGCACAGCTTGCCGGCTTCCCAGAATTCTTCCAGACCGTCGAGCACATCGAAGTCCACAATGCCGGCCGCCGCCAAGCCGCGTTGCCGGGCGAGCCAGGCGAACTTCGTCGGCGAATAGCCGTAGGCGTTGTACGAAAAAAAAGTGTGGCTGTGCAGATTCACGTCCGTGGTCAGCGGCGGCGGTTTGGGATTCTGCGCGAGCAATTCAGCCAACGCGGCCCGGCGTTGGGCAGGGTCGAAACTGTCGAGTTGGATGGCGGGGTTCATTGGGTGAGTTTCTGGAAACGTTCGGACGCGGACTGCCAGTCGCCTTGCGGTTTGTACGTCTGAACCGCGAACGAATTCCGCACCACTTGCCGGAGTTCGTCGAGGTCTTTCAGGTGACCGAGCGCGATGGCTTGGATGAGGATGTTGCCGATGGCGGTCGCCTCGACGGGGCCGGTCACGACGGTGCGGCCGGTGGCGTTGGCGCTGAGTTGGTTCAACAACGTGTTCTGGCTGCCGCCGCCGACGATGTGGAGCGTCTTGATTGACTTGCCGGTCATTTGCTCGATTTGGTCGAGAGTCTTCCGGTACAGCAATGCGAGACTTTCGAGGATGCAGCGGACGTATGCGCCTTCATTGGCCGGCACGGGTTGACCGGTCTCGCGACAGAACGCCGCGATTTTGTCCGGCATGTTGTCTGGTTGGCCAAACCGCTCATCATTGGGGTTGATGAGCGAACGCAACGGTGCCGCTGCCTCCGCCAATTTCGCCAACTCCGCGTAATCGTATTTCCCTCCCCACGCACGCCGGCATTCTTGGAGGATCCACAGGCCGATGATGTTTTTGAGAAACCGGATGCTGTGGCCGAAGCCAATCTCGTTGGTGAAGTTGAATTGCCGGCTTTGCTCGTTGATGATTGGCTTCTTCGCTTCGATGCCGACGAGCGACCAGGTGCCGGAACTCAGGTACGCCCAGCCCTTCCCCGCCGCCGGGACAGCCGCAACCGCCCCGCCGGTATCATGTGAGCAGGTCGCGATGACTTTGATGTCGTTATAGGCACCCAATACCGTCCCGGACGGCACAATGTCCGGAAAGAGTTTTGCCGGCAAACCGAGTTTCTTCAGGAGTGGACGCGACCATTTCTTTTTCTTGGGATTGTACAGTTGGGTCGTGCTCGCGAGTGACACCTCACTCTTCGCGACGCCGCTGAAGAGGAAGTTGAAGTAGTCGCCAATGGGCAAGAACCGGTCCGCCGCCTTGAAGACCCACGGCCGGTTCACCGCGTCCCAGTGCAGTTGGTATGCGGTGTTGATCGTCATGAATTGGATGCCGGTCTCCGCGAAGATTTCGTCCGCCGCTACCAACGGAAACGCCCGGTCAAACGCGCCGTCATTGCGCGTCAGGTCCCGGTATTGATACGGCGCGGTCAGGAACGGTTCGTTGCCCTTGAGCCAGACGTAATCCACGCCCCATGAATCGCAACTGAGGCTTTCGGCTTTGACGTCAACCTTGCGGATGCCGGTCTTGAGTTCATCAAACAACCGCAAGACATCCCAGCGCAGCCCGCCGTTGACGTTGATCGCGCCATTCGGAAACCGGTGAATTTCCTTGAGTGACACCTTGCCGTCAGTCAGCGTGCCGAGCATGACCCGGCCACTCTCCGCACCTAAATCACAAGCGATGTAATGCCGGCTCATCAGTATTTCCCGTAGAGCGGCCCGAAATTCTTACATGCCGCGGAATCGTCACCGCATTCGATCCAGACGCTCGGTCGGTAGACGCGGTCTTCCTCGATGTTGTGCATGTAGACCGGGATGCGAAGCATTGCCGCGAGTGTGATGAGTTCGTGCCCGATGTGACCGGGGGCAAACGCACAATGGTTCGCGCCCCAGTTGTTCATCACTGAGTAAACATCCCGGAACGCACCGTTGCCGGTCGTGCGCGGCACAAACCATGTCGTCGGCCAGGTCGGATTGGTGCGTTTGTCGAGCACGTCGTGAACGTCATCCGGCAACTCGACCGTCGTGCCTTCCGCAATTTGCAATGCCGGACCGATGCCTTTGACAATGTTGAGTCGGGCGGCGGTGATGGGCAGTCCGCCCAACGTCTTGAACCGCGTCGAGAATCCGCCACCACAGAAGTATTCGTACACCGCCGGACACCATTCGGTTGCTGCGAGACACTTGCCGGCTTCTTCGGGCGTGATCGTCCACCACGGTTTGAAGGCGTGACCGGTGCCGTCAAGCGCGGCGGGGCCAGAGTTGATCAGGTGCAGGAATCCGCCCGCGGCGTCGCCAGTCAACGACTTGCCGGTGACACGCTTGACGGCGTCAGGACTCCAATAGGTGCGCACGTCGGCAAACACTTGCGCGCTGCCGGTGAGCAGATGCCCGAACAACATCGTCGTGCCATTGAGACAATCATTTTCAGTGGCGACCATGTAGGGTTGGCGGATGCCGTTCCAGTCGAATGACGAACAGAGGATCGCTTCGAGGAAATCGCCGTTCGGCAAGTGATCGGTCCATTGGCGTTGCCCTTGGAAGCCGCCGGCAATCGAGTTGTGACCGAGCGCTTCTTCGCCGAAACCAAGTTCGGCCAGACGCGGATTGCCAATCATCAAGTCGCGGGTGATGAGCGCCATCTTCACGCATATCTCCCATTCCTTGTCCTTGGCTTCCCGGCTGCGTTGGTTTTTGTTTACGTCGAGACCTTCCGGGCAGTTCGCTTTCACCCATGCCAGAGCTTTTTTGAATTCTTTCGCGTCGTAGATGCCACGGTCCATGCGGCGAATGAGTTCGATTTCGTCAATGAACATTACGCGCATTCCGAGGTAAGCCTCAAAGAACGCGGTGTCCACGACGGAGCCGGCAATGCCCATCGAAGTGCCGCCGATGGAGGAATAGCTCTTGCCACGCATCGTTGCGACCGCGAGACCGGCTTTGGCGAATGAAAGCAACTTCGCCTGCACGTCGGCCGGGATTGTCTGATCGCCGCCGTCCTGCACATCGCGGCCATAGATGTTGAAGATGGGGTACCCTTTCTGGTTGTGACCGGCGCTGACCGCCGCGAGGTAGACGGCGCCGGGACGTTCGGTGCCGTTGAAACCCCAGACAGCTTTGGGCGTGAGTGGATCCATGTCCATCGTCTCGCTGCCGTAGCACCAGCACGGTGTGACGGTGAGCGAAACGCCGACGCCTTCTTTGGCAAATTTTTCGGCACACAATGACGCTTCGGCGATGCCGCCAATGCAGGTATCGGCAATCACGCATTCGACTTTCGTGCCATCGGCGTGCCGGAGATTCTGGGTGAGAAACCGGGCCGCGTTTTTCGCCATGGTCATGGTTTGTCTTTCGAGCGATTCGCGGACACCGCCGAGCCGGCCATCAATGGTCGGGCGAATGCCGATCTTGGGATTGGAGCCAACGAGACGATTGTGGGGACGATTGAGTTTCAGTGCAGTGGCCATAGTGCGGATTCCTTTAACTGGCGGTGATCAACTGCCCTTTGGCAAGTTTGATCCCCGCGGCTTTGAGTTGTTCGGCTGTCACATCGGTCAAGAGGGCATCAACTTCCGCCCAGGGCAGGAGAAACTCCGGCGCTTCCTGTCCGAGCTTGGTCGAGTCCAAACAGCAAATCGTGCGCGGACTGAGTTCGACGACGGTCTTTTGAAACGCGACAACATCTTTTTGCGAGTTCCAGAGGCCGGCTTGGGTCATGCCTTCGCCGCCGATGAAGGCCAGATCGAGTTTCCACAATCGGAGGCAGCGCCGCGCTTGTTCGCCGAAGAGAACGGATTGCCGCGCGAGATATTGTCCGCCAACGACGTGAATCTCCATGTCTTGCACGCCCGTCAACATTTCGGCAACCGGCAGGTTATTCGTCACCACCGTGACGCGTGAGACCGGCTGCACGGTGAGCGCCTCGGCAATCGCATAGGTCGTCGTGCCGGCATCAAGAAACACGGTCGTACCGGGCTTGATCAATTTGATCGCCACCAGCGCCATTTGCCGTTTCGCCAGGCTGGCGCGGAACTGGCGTTCGCGGAAGGACGGGAACCGTTGATTGAAATCCACCAACGCCCCGCCCCGCGTGCGCGTAATCACTTTGTCACGCGCGAGTGCTGCCAGGTCCCGCCGGGCGGTGGCCACCGAAATGTTGAGTCGCGAACAAAGTTCGGTCAACGGCATGTACCGATGTTGTTGGAGGAGCTTTGCCAGCTCTTCGCGGCGCGCCATCACGACATGCAGGGGAACTCTCACAGCCAAAATGGGTACGCCGCCTAATGAGCGAAGTCAATCATAAATCGAATGGTTTGAATTGGTATATTATCTCTTGGTTGATTATCCTGTTGGCCATGATTCAGCCTTCTCATCTCCGGCGCGTCCTGCTGGCGGGCGCCATCGCCGCAACCACTACGCTGGCCTCAACCAATGAACCCACCACCACCGCGGGTCCGATTTTCTCGCTCGACCAATTCGGACCGGTCCGCTCGGTCACAGAAGCGGAAGCAACTTTTCAGAAGGCCTCCGCCGACATCATCGCAGCGGGCGGTGGCGTCATTCTCATCCCAACCAACGCGCCGCCCGGCTGGCAGCCGAAAAATAATTCACAGGAAGAGCTCCGCATCCCTGCCCCGCCCGCGCCGGCAAAATCGTGGCGTGCCGCACCGGGCGTTACCGTCGTGGACGCGCGCGGCGGCACCGTGAAGATTCAACCCCCCCAAGCCACCGGCATCCAAATCGACCGTACCCTCAACATCCCGGCAGGCCAGAGTCTGCCATTCTGGGACTACTACCCGGTCTTGAAACTCCGCAACACCGTCCTCCAAGGCTCAACCAGCTACCGGGAATGGCTGCTCGAAGATGCGCCGGCAGGGAACGACTCGAAATTCTATGTCGCGACCATTCGCGGTGTCTTTCCCGGCATGTTCATGAGCATCGGCGAATGGGGCACCGTCGAGCGGCTCTACGTGAAATCAATTGGTTACGACACCGAGAAAAAACTCTGGTACTTCACCGCCGACACCGTCGCCGGTCAACGCAAAGGCACGATCATGGGCAACAAAAACCACGTCAACGTCCTCGACATGCTCACGTCGTCACACAACGAAAACCAAACCTTCGACGTGCGGATGTGGCGGCATAACTATTCGCAGGGCGACAACTATCTCTTTGACGCCCGCTTCAAATACATGGGCGACGTGCATTCCACAGCCGGCGACGAAAACGGCGTGCTTTACGCGGCATTCATCGAAAGCCTGACTGACATCTTCCGCGCCCAAGTCGAGAAATGGGACGCGGCGACCGGCGAACTCGTGTTCAAAGGCAGCGCCGGGACAACGCTCGGCACCGGTCGTCCGTTGATCAACATGAACCCGGCCAAATGGCTCACCAATGGGGCCGTCCGCATCGGCAACCTGCCGCCCGGCGGCGGTGCGAGCACCCGGCGGATCCCTGCGATGAATACCGGCCGCACGATCCGTTTCACCGCCGAAGCCGGCATCACCGCTGCCGTCGCCGGCCGGTATTTCGCCGTGGACGAACCGGATGAAATGGTCATGAAAACCAAGGACGTCCGCCGGTGGTACTTGATCGAAAGCGTTGCGCTCCATCCCGACGGCACCGCCGACATCCGCATCATCCGGCAATGGTGGGGCGCGAAGTCTGCCGATGCTCCCCTGCTTTACAAACCAGAAAGCTACACCAAACCACTCCGCTACATCATCGCCCCCGGTGCCAACGTCTTCAACGTCGCCGAGGGCGTCAACCACCCTAATCGCACCATCAAGCTCGTTCCCACTCCCGTGACAGGCACATCGCTCGATTTCGCGGCGGGTGACAAAGTGGAACAAGCCATCGGCCCCGATCCGTTCAAGCCCGTCCCGTTTCGGAGCTGGATGTGGGACCAAATCCCCGGCGCGTTCCCGGCCCCGGTCTTCGACATCGCCAACTACGGCGTGATGCGCGACGCGCTATTCTGGGTGCGCGGCAATTCCACCGGCAATCACGTCACGGACCGCGAACGCAACTACGACCGCAATCCGCCCTGGGACAAATATTTCCGGCTCGATTCCGCCTGCAACATCGGCATCCATTTCGGCGGCGACACCGCCAATGCCGCGCTCCTCTTCTCACAACCGCACCACGTCCAGCCGATCAAATGGCAATACGGGGGCGGCAAGACCGCGAGCCTGATCGTTTCCCGCGAGACCGGCGAGTTCAACTTCTCCGGCCCCATCTCCGTGACCGGCCTGTCCGCCGACGGCAAGACTCCCGCCCGCAACCTTCGCGGCAAGGACGTTGCCATCGCCGCCGGTCAAACAATCAAGACCATCACCTTCGCGACTCCGGAAGCGGACGCCAGCTACGCGGTGTTCGTCGAGCAAACCTGGCTCAGCGTGCGGGCCATCACGAAGAAGGATGCCCAAGGGTTCACCGTCGAGTTTGAGAAGCCGGCACCCGCCAACGCAACGCTGGACTGGATGATCGTCCGATGACGCGTACAATCTGGCTCCTGATGCTGTTAACCGGCATCGCCCACGCCGCTCCCATGACCGGGGTGCGCCGCATTGTGTTTTGCGGGAACAGCCTGACCGACGGCTCGGCTTGGTGCGACTGGGTCGTCGAAACGCTGCAAGCCAACGGCCACCCGAACCTGATCATGTTCAACGCGGGCGTTGCCGGCAATTCCACGGCGTTGTTGAAGGCGCGTTACCACAAAGACGTGCTCGGCGTGAAACCGGATCTCGTGGTCGTCAACGTCGGCACGGTGGACAACAAACCCCCGGAAGATTACCGGCGCGATCTCGGCGCGCTGGTTGAAGCGACGCGGAAGACCGGGGCGAAGATGGTGTTGATGACGCCCGCCCCAATTCGGAACACGAACAATCCCGCCTACAGGTCGGTCGTGTACACGCCGGTCATCCACGAGTTAGCCAAACAGTACGATTGTCTGGTCGTGGATACGCAAGCGGTGTTCGACAAGGGTCTCGCCGAAGGCAAAGAGATGTGGGGGCCGGACGGCGTGCATCACAAAATTGAAGCATGGCGCGGCATGGCGCGCGCGGTTCTCGACGTGCTTGACTGTCGCGCGCCGCTCATCGAGAAGACTTCGATCTATCACAACTCGATCATTGATTGGGTGATCGGGCCGGCAATTCCGTGGACCAACTCGGCACCAGTCCATCTGAAAAACATGCCGGAAGATTACGACCCCATCGCCGCCGGTAAAGGCGCGTATCCACCGTTGCCCACGAACACGGACGGCTGGCGGCAGTATGACCGGAAAGCCGAAATTGCGAAGACGAGTTGGTGGCAGAAATGCTGGCTCGAACGTGGCGGCGTGATGCCAATGGGGCAAGACGTCGTCCCGGGGAAACCAGGCTCCCCTTCCCGCGATGCCGGTGCGTTCGCCTTGGCTATCATCATTTCGGACGCGGAAAAACAAACCACGCTGCATGTTGGCGGCTCGCCGCCGTACGCCGTCTGGCTGAACGGCCAGATGGTCTGGAACGGCCACGTCTTGCACGGCTACCATCCGTCCCAAGATCGCCTCACGGTCACACTGAAAAAAGGCAAAAACCGCATCTTCGTTTTTTCAAACTGGTTATTCCACATCTCATTGGGGGAAATCTGATGAGCAAGATATTCGCTACCGACAAAAAGATCCGGTTGGGCATTTGGGGCTTGGGGCGCGGCATGTCGTTCTATGACAGTTGCCGGGCGCTCAATTTCGACGTCGTCGCCGGGTGCGATTATAACCAGCACATGCGCGACAACTTCCTGAAACAAAACCCCGGCTCATACGCCACCGCCGACGCGAAAGAATTTCTCGCGATGGATTTCGACGCGGTCTTGCTGGCGACGTACTGCGTCGCCCACGCGGACGACGCCATTGCCTGTCTGCGCGCCGGCAAGCATGTGTTATCGGAAGTGACTTCGTTTCACACGATGGCCGAGGGCGTCCGGCTCGTGGAAGAAGTCGAGAAGCACAAGCTCGTCTACAATCTCGCGGAAAATTATCCGTTCACGATGGCGAACATGTGGTTGGCGCGAAAGTGGCGCGAGGGTTTCTTCGGCGAGTTGATGTATGCGGAGTACGAATACGTGCACGAAACCCGGACGCTCGCCTACACTTACATCGATGGCACGCCGATCAATCCCGGCAATCAGCTTCACTCGTGGCGCAGTTGGCTGAACGGCCATTTCTATAACACGCATTCGCTCGGGCCGATGATGCATATCAGCGGTCAGCGCCCCACGCGCGTCGTCGCGTTGCCCGGTACGGTGCGGTTGCGCGGCTTCGCCAAACGCGGCTTGGGCGGCGTCGCGCCGTCGTTGATCACGATGTCCAACGGCGCAATCGTGCGCAACCTCATGGGCGGCACGACGAGCGACTCGCACACGCAACGCATTTGGGGCACCAATGCTGCCGCGGAAATCCACGACGGCAAGTTGCGCGTCCGCGTCGGCGCGAGCGGTCACGGCCCGATCCTCGATGTGAAGGCGAATTGGGGCGAGCTGGGCGAGTTGGCGTCCACCGCCGGCCACGGCGGCGGTGATTTCTGGGTGCTCTACTATTTCGCCCGCCACATCCTTTTCGGCGAACCCGGTCCGTTTGAAATCTACAAGGCTTGTGATTGCACGATCCCCGGCATTCTCGCATACCGGTCGGCCAGGGAGAACGGCCAGGCGTACGACGTGCCGGACTTTCGCGACCCGGTCCAGCGCGCGCTGTGGCGCGACGACAATTTCGACCAACCAAAACTCGATCCGCGCACGGCGCTGTTCCCCGCGGATCAAGACACCGCGGTGACGCTGCACTTCTCCGAGACGATGCGCGACTTGGTCAACACGGCCACTCTGTACCGCGCGTATCGGGACGCGAAGTTGTTGATGAGCGAGGTGCATAATCCCAGTGCTGTCGGCGATGCCGCGGTCAAGCTGTTGCAGAAGATGCCGATGTTGCAGCAGAGCCAGCAGATGGCGCAACGCATCGTCGCCCGGCATCCCGATAGTCTCGGCGCGCAGATGTTGCAGGAGATGCTCGACCTTTCCGAACCCGCCATCACCGGTCAGCCGACCTTCGCCAAGGCACTGCGCAAGGAATGCGGCCAGTTGAATCAGACCGCTGATAAATGGCTCTCACCGTTCCTGTCCCACTGGCGCGCCGGCAAGCTGACGAAAAGCTGGCAGCCGGTCGCACTCCAAGCGCCGCAAGTCGTAAGCGCCCAGAACGGCTTCGTCAACCTGCATCCACTCTTCGGCAAACGGAACGGCATTGCGCACGCCACCTGCCGGGTGCGCGTGCCGTTCGCCGGCGCATGGGAAATCCGGTTGGGCCATGATGGGGGCGCCAAATTGTTCGTGGACCGGAAACTCGTTGCGGAACAACCGGAGCGCCGCAACCCCGCCATCCCGGATCGGACGGTGGCCACGGTCAAGCTCACCAAAGGCGTGCACACGTTACAGGTCGCCCTCGACACAGCGAATGGCCTGGGCTGGGGATTTTTCCTGCGGTTCGCCATCCCGGTAAATAAACGGAAACGCGGACTAAAGTTGATGTTCCCCGAGGCGATCTGAGTTGATCCGCCACTGCTTACAATTGGGCTTGCTCCTGCTGGTGCCGGCCCTGGCAGCAGAAACGGACGAGCACCGGTTCGCCACTCTGGCCGCCGCGATCACGGCGACCAACGGACCGGCGCGTGCGTTGGCCTGCTCGAATCTGTATGAGTTTGTTCAGGAAGCCATCCGGCTTGCCGAGAACACCCCCGGCAAGGAAGCGGCCAACTTCCTCCGGACCGGCCATCTCTCCAACGCCGTGGCACGCCTTGGGCAGGGTCAACTTCCGCGCGCGTCAACGCTGTACTCGATCCACCAACTCACGCGCCTGGCGTACCGCGGTTTGACTTGGCCCAAACCACCGGCCCTCGACGTGCCCCACGCCGGCAACCCGCCCGTCATTGATGGACGACTGAACGACGTGGCGTGGGCGAAGGCGCTCGTCTTGACGAACTCCTATCGCTTCAACGAAACCAACCCCGCCCCGGTCCAGACCACCTACCGGCTCCTCTGGGACACCAACAACCTCTATTTCGCGTTCGACTGCGTGGATGAGGATGTCGTGGCCCCCACCGTCCCGCGGGATTCGGCGGAGGTGTACCGGAATGATAGCGTGGAAATGTTCATCCTGCCCGACCGGCGCGCGCGCCGGTATTGGGAAATCGCCATCAGCCCCGCCACCGGCATCTTCGACTCGCTCCAACTCAAGCACCAAAACGAATGGAGTGCCGCGATGGAGCCAACCGCAAACATTGCCGGCCTCCAAATCGGCGTCGTCGTACACGGCACCCTCAACGACTCCAGCGACCGCGACGCCGGCTACACCGTGGAAGTCGCCGTGCCCTTCAACCAGCTTCCCGGCCACACAAATGGCGTCCCCGTTCCCGGTCAGACCTTTTCCATCATGCTCGCCCGGATGAATCGGACGACCCGCAATTCCGACTTTCAGCCGTACGCCTTCATCCCCCTGCTGAGTTGGGGCCACAACCTCTGGAATCATTCCCAGATCACCCTCCGCCGCTGATCCCCATGCAAATCATCACCGGCCTGTTCGATCATTGTGTCCTCCAACGCGACGGCAGCGTGCCCGTTACCGGCACCGCCGCCCACGGCAAGGTAGTTGCCGTCATCACCCAAGGCCGACGCAAAATCGCCCATGCCACCGCACCGATTCGCCGGCAACAATTCACGCTCCGATTGCAGCGCTTACCGGCAGGCGGACCGTACACCGTGACGCTCACCGCCGGCACCGAACGGTTGGTCGTCAACGACATCCTCGTCGGCGATCTGTGGATTTGCGCCGGGCAGTCGAACATGCAAGGCCTGGGCTACCTCAAGCACGCTGAGAAACCGCACTCGCAAGTCCGGGCATTCTACCTGGACGACCACTGGGCCATCGCGCGCGATCCGCTGCACACCTACGGCAATTGCGTGGATGAAATCCACGGCCTGTTGGTCGGCGACAACAAATGGCCGAAACCACTCGAAGGCGTCGGCCCCGCTCTGAGTTTCGCCCTCGAAATGCGGCGGCGGACCGGTGTACCCCAAGGTTTGATTTCCTGTGCCCACGGCGGTTCGTCACTCGCGCAATGGAACGCAGCGTTGCCGGCACCCAGCCTTTATACCGCGACCCTGCGCCGCGTGACGAAAAACGGCGGGCGCGTTGCCGGCCTCCTCTGGTCGCAAGGCGAAAGCGAAGCCGGTGTCGCCAGTGATGCCGGTGTTTACACCGCGAGAATGGCCGAGTTAGTGCAAGCCTTCCGGCGCGACCTCCACGCCCCACGCTTACCAGTGACGATGACGCAAATCGCGCGGGTAATTCCCGCCCGCACCACCGGGCCGCTGTGGAATTCAGTGCAAGACCAACAGCGGTGCCTGCCCAAAGTGGTTCGCCATCTTGCCGTCGTCCCCACTGTTGATCTGCCGTACGACGACGATGCCCACATCGGTGGCGATGGGAATGCCCGGCTCGGTCGCCGGCTCGCGGAAGCGATGCACCGACTGCGTGGCGGCACCGGGACGCGACCGCAAATTGTCTGCCGGCGCGTTCACGTCGTGCCCGATCCGTTGAGTTGGTGGGGCGGCACGAAAGTGATCGTCGAGTTCGACCACGTCGCCGGCAAGCTGGTCAGCAGCGGCCGACCGACCGGTTTTGCCATTGGCAATCCATCCTGTGTGTATGGCGTCACGCTTGCCGGCAACTGCGCGATCGTCCGCACCGCGTTGCCACCGGTCGAAGTCCTGACGCAATCACTTTACTACGGGCAAGGCACCGATCCGTATTGCAACATCACCGATCAAGCCGGGCGTTCGCTGCCGGCGTTTGTCATTCCGCTCCGACAGGCGCGCGTGTGCTAACGAGCGGCGCCCGCGGCAAGATCGTCGCCCTGCCCATGTTCGTCGGTTTTGTTTGGGCCGCACGAATAGACGCGCATCTGCGGTTGCAGGATGATCTGGTACGGCGTGCCCCAGGGATCAAGAAACTCGCCGCGGTCATTCACAACGTACGATTCGACGTAATCAAGCTTGCGAGCGTTCTGGCCGGCAACTGATTCGCCGCGCAAGAGCCGGCAGATCGTGGTGAGATCACCGCCCGGCAATTCACCTTCGATCTGGGCATACATCTTCAAAGCTTCGACCAAAGCGGCGGTGTCTTGACCGGCTTTGTAGCGTTGATAGGCCGGTCGTAGCACCGGGAACCAGAGGACAACGATGATGAGTACGACAACCAACAAGCCCCAGACGACTGGCTTACCGGCGGAGTTGGGTTTCTTGGGTTTCATGGCTTGGGCAAAGTGGTGAGCAATTGGCTGGCGGCGGTTTTCCAGCCGGCACTCTCGAATTGCCGGTCCGGCCACGGAGCGGCTGCAAGCACCCGGCGAATCAGTTTGCGCGCCTCGGCGGGCCGCTGATTATCGCGCAGTGCTTCAGCCAGGTAGAGCTGGTTCTCGGGATAATCGGGGAACAATTCATTGGCGCGCTCCAACAAGCGCAACCCTTTCCGCGCGCTGCCAATGCTGACCGGCGGCGCAGGCGTTCGCAGATGCAAAATTCCCAGCACCCGCAACGGACCGGCATAATCGTATTTTTCATCGAGGCTCCCGGCGCGTTTCAACGCTGCTTCCATTTCGCCGACGGCATTCAAGCCATACGCCCTGTCGGCATCCGCCAGAAAACCGACGTTGAGTGCGTACCAATAATGCGCCTCGACCCGGTCCGGTTGCAACTCACGTCCTTGCCGCGCCATCACTATGCCGCGTTTGGCAAACTGCACGCGATTGGTCTGCTGCGGATCGTTTTCCGCGCCGAAGCTCAAAGCCGACGCCGCCTGCCAGTGCGCGTCATAATCACCCGGCAACGCCCGCGCCACCGCTTCCAACACCTGTGCGGCCTGCGTCATGCGGGTGAGCGTCCGCGGTTGTTCTTCGGTCAGCTTGAGCGCGACGCTCCGTTGCCGGCTGGCTTCGGCAGCCGTCAGCACAAGCGGTTGCGTCGGATCCAGGCGCACGCCGCGGACTCCCTTGCAGCCAATGACAAGGCCGGCGATGGCCGCGATGACCAGCCAGTTATTTCGCATGAAACAACTCCTCCGCGCGCTTCAATCGCTCCGCCGCAATGTCAGAAAAAACCTCGACGCGAATGCTCTCCAGAATTGCCGGCGGGGTGGTCTTCAGCGATTCCACCAATTTCGCGCTGTCCGCCCGCCCGCCAAACGTCACAACCAGATTCCCCGGTAACTCCGCCGATGTGAAAGCGGCTTTCACCTGAGCGCCCAACTCGGGATCCGCCCGTAAAACTTCCCACGCAGCTTCTTCGAGCAACACCGCATCCGCGGCACTCTTGCCGCCTTCGACCAGGTCAAAAACTGCGCCTTCCTCGTCAAGCGTCGGCTGCAATCGTAATTCTTCGCCCAGCTTGTTCTGCAAAACCACGCGCATGACATACATCTGTTCCGCCGCCAACGCGGTCGCGACGGACTTGATGGCGGTCAGTTCGGTCGCTTGTTTTGTCACGAGCACATACCGCTCGACGGGTATCTTGTGGCGTTTCACTTCGAGCAGCGGGGTCATGCCGAGGGCTTTGGCGTAGGTGATGTAAAACCCGGGGGTGACAATGCCGGCGGCGGGTTTGCTTTTCGCGACGTACTCAATGGCCTTGGCCGGGTCGTTGAAAATCCGCGGCTCGAAATCACCGCCGAGTTGTTGCGTCAACTCCGCGACCGTCGGCCCCGCGGCCTCCTGCGTCGCGAATTTCTCGCCGGTCTTGAGGAACAGAAATCCAACTGCCAACAGAATCGGTAAGTTCATAGGCCGTATTTCATCCAATTCTTTGCCACGATCCAGAGTTTCCGGCGCGCCGTGAGCCGAATCCGTCCGTCGAAGACAGCGTAGCCGGACGCCTCGATCTTGTCGAGCAGCCCACCGTAAATCCCGATCATCGTCGCCAACGTACCCCGGCTGTCCGCGTCAATCATCCCGAGCAGCGGCGCCGCCTTGGCGTAATACTCCCGCGCTCGGGCCGCCTCGAATTTCATCAACTCCAGAAACTGCGGCGTGAAATTGTTGTTCATGATGTCGGTCTCTGAGACGCCGAAGCGCCGCAAATCTTCAGCCGGCAAATAGATTCGTCCCAACTGCGCGTCCTCTTTCACGTCGCGGAGGATGTTCGTGAGTTGAAACGCAATCCCGCACGCCTCGCCGGGAATCTTCGCCGCGTCGTCCTTGTACCCAAACACCGGCAACACCACCAAACCGACCACCGACGCGACATGATAACAATACCGGTAGAGTTGATCGAATGTCTCATACCGAGTCACGGCTTGATCCATCTCGGTACCGTCGAGCAGTTCGTGGAAATACCGGGGTTCGATCCGGTAGCGCTGCACCGTGTCCGCCAATGCCGGCAAGGTGGGATCTTCAAACTTGCCGGCGGTGAGCGCGGCGTCCACTTGCGCGCGCCAGTCCCGGAGGCCGGCGGAGGCGACAGCAGGATTGGCGGCCCCGTCGGCAATGTCGTCGCTGCGGCGCATGAACGCGTAAATGGCGCACATCGCCAGCCGTTTCGGTTCCGGCATGACGAGGAAAGAATAGTAAAAGTTCTTACCGGTTCGCCGTGCGATCTGATGACAAAGCCGGTACGATTCCGCAACGCTGACGCTCATCGCGAGTGATTATGGCGGGGTCAGGCAATGGAGGCAAGTTTGCTTTCGGGCTACTTCGGCACGGACATGGATTCCGCCGGTAATTCAACGCGAAACAAACCATTCCGATCGGCCCCATGCCCAAGAAACCAGAGATTCCGGTCGCGATCCAACCACAAGCCCCAACATTCACCTCTGGGAACGTGGCGTTCATACAGGGCCACCCGTTCGAGGGTAATGCGGGCACCGGTTCGCTGTTTGCGGACATGTAACAAACCGCGTTTCGTCGTTACCCAAATCGAGCCGCCGCGATCCTCCACCAGTCGTGAGTTTTCCAGCAGTGCGTCTTCTGCCAATTCAGCGCGGGTGCCGTCGTGGGCCTCGACAACGAGTTTCTGCGTTTTGAGATTGAGAAACCAAATCGCGCCATCCTTGTCCTCCAACCGCGGAATGCCGGAACCGGAAAGCACCGCGACTTGGCCGGTCTGGATGAGGCCGGCCCTGGTTTCATCCAAGGGCACCCAAATGCGCTGGCGTGAGTCAACCCAGGCGTGCGCCATCTTGCCACTGCCGACCGGCGGCCAATGGAAATCCAAAACCTCCGCTTGAACCTGCTCCACCCCGACCGCCACCCGGTAGGAAAAATAGTTATCGCCCAAAATCATGTGCCGGCGGTCCGTTCCCGGCAGGCAATGATTGATGATGTCGAGGCGCAACCCTTTCCCATGGATATGATCAGCCACCTCCAGCCACCGCTGGCCGGTGAAGACGCCGCACTTCGTCCACTCGGTTACCCAAATGTTCGTCTGCGAATCCACCCGCAGCTTGACATAAAAGTCCACCCCGGTAGTGCGGTTCTCAAGCTGAGTTCCGACCTCCACCGCACGCCGCTCAATAAGTTCCCGGAGATTGGGATAGCTTGTCCACTGTTCTCCGTCAAAGAAGAACGCCGACTGCCCCATTTCCGCCTGGGCGATCAGCCGTCCATTTTTCAGCGGCATGAGGAATGTCAAGCGCTCGAACGCAACCGGCTCGCCAGTCAGTGTTGCATCCTGCCAGCGCTTGTCACGAAAAACGCTTAAAAACGGATACGCCTCCCCCTTCAGCTTGGCCCACATCTCGCCAGTGCTGGATAAACAGGCAGTCAGGTTGCCGGCCGATAGTTCGTAGAACGTGGTGGGCAACCCGGCGCGTTCCTCGGGTGCCGTAAAGTCGTAGGCCACGACCAGGCGCTCGTTGCTGAGATAGACCCGCCCCTGCCGGTCTTCGCCCAAGACGTACCGGAACGAACTTTCGGTTTCGTCCGTTATCGGGATGAACTTCTCGCCGGCCACGACCACGACGCCCCGATCATACCGGGCCAACCAGAGCCGGCCTTGACTGTCGAGGAATGTGCTGTCGGGATACCAGTCGCGAATGGCCTCGGCCGGCTTGATGACACTGCCATCGCGGCCAACGAACCACATCGAGGTGCGAGTTTCGTCAACCCAATCCGCCCAGATCAGGGCGTTGCCGGCAGCATCGCAACCGAACATCCGTGCCGACTTGATTCGTCGCCCTCCGACCAACGGCCCGCGCTCGCGTTGTGCGGTGAGGCGCGTGACGATTTCCTCCAGACGGATTTTGATTTCGGGATCCGTTTGGTCATGCAAGGCCTCTTCCAAAACGGGTAAAATCCTTACACCCCATGCTTCCAGTTGCCGCTGGGCGATTTCACGGTGCGCGAATTCTGCATGTCCCAAGCGTTTGATCTCGGCTTTGACGATTTCGACGCTGTCGCCGCCCGCATCGGGCGCGGTGTTGATAAAAGTTGGACCGTCGGCAGTACAGACGAGGACCCGACCCTTTTCCAGCGGAATGATGGAATTGATTCGTTCAAACTCCGCTGGCGCTTTGCCGGTCTCCTGACGCCAGGTGCGTCCATCGTGAATGAAATAGCCAATCGTCCCCGTCCACCCAAACCGGCCCCACCCCGACCAAACATAAACGCGACCTTGATCATCTTCCGTGAATTCAGGTGTGTTGAAACACTTGAGGTCGTCGTAGTACCGTTTTTCTCGGAGGTTGCGTTCGTAAAGATGCTGGTAGCTCCATGTCGAACCATCAAGCACATGGACGCCGGTGCGATCCCCGAAGTACAACCGGCCCGCCTGACTCTCGAAAGCCGGCCCCGTCAGCAAATATGGCGTCGCATCACGCGGGTACGCCGGGTAACCGGCTCGTTACTCGACTGGAACTCCGGCTCGCTCCTGCCATTGTCCCGTCGCCGGGTCATAGCCTAAGAGCAACATCTGATTGCATTGTGGAATCAGCCACACTCGCCCCCGCCGGTCAAACAGCAGGATGTTTGCTCCGCGCAAATAGGGCGCGGCGAGTTTGGCAGCACCTTCCACCTGCGCCTTGACTCCGGCCAAGTCACTCGTACCGGAAACCTCGAACCATGGTTTGCCGGAGCGGTCGACTATTACCCGCGTCACATCCACTGGATAGGTCTGCCAACGCACTCGTTGCGGTAATAAGTCGCGCCGCTCGGGGATTGCCGGGGTGCCCGCCACGGCCGCCGAACTCGCCGCGATGACCATGAGTAAAATCCCCAGTCGCATTGCCGGTGATTATGGCAACCGGCCAGAGGCGACGCAAGCGTCCACCAGCCGGTTACGGCCCGGGGATGACGCCGGAGAGATGGATGTTGCCAAAGGCATCAATCACGAACAGATGCAGCCCGGCCAAATCTTCGACTGTCGCGATGTAGTTGCCGACGCCAAACGGCAGGTCCTGGCCTTTGCTGGTGTCATACCGGTCGAAGCCATTGCCGTTGACCAAGGTCAAACCGTCGGTGCAGCCACTGGTATCGGGGACTGGATTGCCGGTGTAGAGCGCGCAATAGATGTTGCCGCCGGCCAGTTTTCTGACGCTGACATCAAGGAAGGATGCACCGGTCTGGGCGTTGTATTTGACGCGGATCTTGCCGCTGGCACGCGGGCTGGGCGTGGGCGTGGGGCGCTGCATTTTCACGGTGCGGCTGTAACTGAGCGCCTTGGGAACGGGCGCAAGTTTGGGGATGACAGCTTGGGCGTAGACATTCGTGGCTTGGTCGCGGATTTGCACGAGCATCCCGGCTAGATCGCCCACATCGGTCACGCCCAAGGTGGGTGGCGCGCCGTTTGCGGAACTCAAGTCGAGCCGATACAGGTTGTTGGTGCCGGCCTTGTCCATGATGCCGACCAGTTGCCAGTTCACATTGAGGATCGAGTTGCCGATGAAGACGCCCAACGCGGCAGGAGGGTTGTTGGCATCCTGTAGCAGGTCGCGACCGACGACGGAGAAACTTTGCCGGTTGCCGTTTTGCTCCAAGGTAACGCTGCCGCGGGCATTTTCGGAGCCGGCAAAAGTGAAGTTGAACTCGGTGACCGTGGTGTTGGTGCTGGTGTCCGTGGTGATGGTCAAGTTGGTTTGGTAGACCGTTTGCCAGCAGCGGGGATCGTCGGGATCGAAGACGAGGTTGGTCGTCGCCAGAATGGAATACTGGAGGCTGGCCAGAATGTCATTGGTCACGATCGACACGGTGCGCAAGCTGTTGGAAAGAATGCAGGTCGTCCCGATTTTGACGAGATTGGTTTCACTGATGGTCAGCGTCGTGGTGTTGGTGTGATAGATCGTCTGCCAGCAGGCGGGATTGGTGGGATCAAAAAAGGCGTTGGTCGTAACCAAGGTGTAATATTGAACCTGCGGGAGGATGGTGTTGGTTGCAATGACGAGCACGGTGGGATTGTTGCTGAGCGAACACGTGGTGCCGATGATGGTCACGTTCGTTTCCGTCCCCACGATATTCGTCACCGTGACATCGGTGCAAAAATAGGGTCCGACCGGCGCGCCGGGAAACGGGGTGCCGGTGGCGTTCGTCAGGATCAGCGTGTCGTAGATGATGTTGATGACGTCCGGACTGGTGATCACGAGTTGGTAGGCAATGTTCGTGGCAAAAACGGGGATTTGCCCGACGGCAATGATGTCGGTCACGACATTTGTTTGATACGACGCGACATTTGTAATCATCAAGTCGCTGCACACATAGGGCCCGCCAGATAAAATTGGCGAATTTGTCAGGATCAGCGTGTCGTAATAGATGTTGACCGGACCGCTATTGGAAAAAATGAGTTGATAATCAATATTGGTCGCCAAGACAGGAATCTGACCCACGGCGATTAATTCGGCATTTGTCTGCGACGTAACCTCCACCACCGTTTCGGTAACTGACAGACTGGAAAGTTCGGGGCGAATCAACGTCGCCGCGCCCGAAAGCGCCCCCGGCGATCCGGCCCAACTCGCCACCGGCAAAGCGAGCAGCCCAGCCGCCAAGCTGGTGGCCAACCGCTGTGGAAAGGACTTGGTTTGGGTTCGCATGCTCAATTCCTCATGGTTCAACAAGGCTCCATTGAGCACACCGCATACCAATCAAAGCCGCCAGCTCGCAGCCAACCAACGTTAAGCCTTGGCGGTCAACGAATACGGCTCGATATGGATGGTGACATCGTTGACGCGAGGTTGCTGCGCGCGAATCGCATCTTTGACTTGATGCGCCAAGGTGTGCGCGGCGGCGACTGTCATGTTCGCATCCACCTCCAGATGCAGATCCACCAGATACCCGGAGCCCATCTTGCGCGCCAAACACTTCTCAACCCGCCGCACACCTTCCACCTGCAACGAAATTGTCCGCACCACCGTCAACAACCCGGTATCCGGCGCCTCATCCATCAACTCCCCCACTGCCGGCCGCAACAGCCGGTACCCGTTCCACCCGATGATCAAGGCCGCAAAAATTGCCGCAATGTCATCGGCTGACTTGTAATCCTCTCCGCCGATCAGCGCCACGCTGATCCCCAACGCCGCCGCCGCTGAAGTAATCGCATCGCTCCGGTGATGCCACGCGTCAGCCTTCACGGCCCCGCTCTCCAGCTCTGTACCGACGCGGCCGACAAACCGAAACAGAGTCTCCTTCACGAAGACCACGCCGAGCAACACATACAACGTAAACGCTGCCGGCGAATGATGCGGCGTGCGGACTTCGTTGACCGATTGCACCAAAATCAACAGTGCCGCCCCGATCAACATGACGGCCACGACCGCGGTCGCGAGCGTTTCGGCGCGTCCATGACCGTACGGATGGTTGGCATCGGCGGGTTTGTTGGCAATGACCACGCCCCGCCACACGATGAGCGAACTGAAAATATCCGCCAGCGACTCGATGGCATCCGCAATCAGCGCATACGAATTGCCCAGCACGCCGGCCGTGAATTTGACGCCCGCCAACACCGCATTCGTTACCATCCCCAACGCGGTCACTCGCACGCTGCGTTGAACGCGCGTCGTCACGGCGGTTAGCGGCGGGCGAGTTGAATCAGGATCGCCTTCTGCACATGCAACCGGTTTTCAGCTTGGTCGAAGATCGTCTGCTGGTGGGCTTCAAACACCTCGGCCGTGATCTCCTTGCCTCGATACGCCGGCAAACAATGCATGACCAACGCGCCGGGCTTGGCAACCTTGAGCAACTGTTCATTGATCTGATAGCCGGCCAAGACCTTGAGCCGGTCCGCGGCTTCGGCTTCTTTGCCCATCGAAACCCACACATCGGTATACAACACGTCGGCATTCTTGGCCGCCGCAAACAAATCCTCGGTCACCTGAATGCCGGCCGTCGTCGCTGGTTGGAACCCCTTCGGGGCCGCGATCCACAACTCAAATCCGACTTTGGGCGCCGCCGCGATCCACGACGCCGGCACGTTGCACGCGCCATCACCGATGAACACGATTTTCTTCCCCTTCGCCGTCCCCAGCTTCTCTTCAATGGTCTGCAAATCAGCGAGAATCTGGCACGGATGCTCGTCATCAGTCAGCGCGTTGATGACCGGAATCGAGCCGAACTGCGCAAACTCCTCGACGTCCTTCTGGGCAAACGTCCGGATCACCACACCCTGCACATACCGCGACAACACCCGGGCCGTGTCCGCGACGGTTTCGCCCCGCCCCATCTGAATGTCGCTGCCGGCAAGATAAAGTGCATTGCCGCCCAGTTCCCGGATGCCCACTTCGAAACTCACCCGCGTCCGCGTGCTGGCCTTCGTGAAAATCAGCGCCCACGTCTGCCCGGACAGCGGCAGGTGGGAGCGCCCGCCCGGTTGCGACCGGTCGGCCTTCAACTGTCGGGCCTGCGCCAGAATCGCCGCAATCTCCCCGGCGCTTAACTGCGCCAACGACAATAAATGCTTCATAAATGCGCCCCCCGCACCCCGCTCCGCCGGTACGATCCGCCTTCGACTTTCGCGAGCCAGTTATTGAGATAGTCACGGACTTTTTCGGGCGTCGCGTTCAGCAATCCCCACCGCAACGTCACCACAATCCCGGTATCGCTGATGTCCTCGACGAACATGCTGTTCGGCTCCATCCGGTGATTCCAATTCATCAGAAAATCCGTGGACGGCGGCGTCTCCCAAGTGAAGCGCATTCGTTTTTCCTTGGTCGTGGCCACCGGCAATACCTTCTCCACGTCCACCGTCTCAATATGTTGACCAACCTTTGCCATAAGGGGGCGGATTATGGTGATACCGTGCCACGAACGCAAGACCGCGCTGTGAGCGTGCGCCGATATCCTGGATCCCGACGGCAAAAGCAACGCGGCCTGACAGACTCAGGCCAAGGCCCGCGCGAATTTCTCCACCGCTTCGTCCACCTCGGCCCGTGTCACGTTCAACGCCGGCAGGAAGCGCACGACGTGCGTGCCGGCCTGCACGCCAATCAAACCGTGTTCGGCCATCTTCAACAACACCGGCTTCGACTCCACGGGAAGCTCGACACCGATCATCAACCCGATGCCGCGGACTTCTTTGACTCCCGGTACGGTCTTGAGGCATTGGATGAAGTAATCCCCCAGCGCTTTCGCGTTGGCCATCAACCCGGCCTTCTCGATTTGTTCCAACACCGCCAACGCAACCGAGCACGCCAACGGGGTGCCGCCAAACGTCGTCGCGTGCGTCCCGGGCCCGAGCACGTCTTGATAGGGTTGCCGGGCCCACATCGCGCCCATCGGGAATCCACCAGCCAATCCCTTCGCCCACGAAATCGAATCCGGCACGACATCCGGCGCGATGGACCGCCAACCACAGAAGTTACCGGTGCGGCCGATGCCACATTGAACTTCGTCGAATTGCAGCAGGAGATTTTTCTCGTCGCACAGCCGGCGCAGGCCGCGCAAGAATTCGGGTGTGGCCGGCTTGATGCCGCTCTCGCCTTGAATCGGTTCGAGCAGAATTGCCGCTGTTTTCGGTCCGACCGCGTTGGCCACCGCCGCGAGATCGTTGAACGGCACATGCCGGAATCCCTCGAGCAGCGGCGCGAAGCCGTGTTTGACCTTCTCCTGCCCGGTCGCGCTGATGCCAGCCATTGTCCGGCCATGAAAACTACCGGTGAAGGTCAACGTCTCGTACCGCCCATTCCCGAACTTTCGTGCGAGTTTGAATTGAGCCTCATTGGCTTCGCCGCCGGAATTGCAGAAGAAGACTTTGCCCGGCGCGCCGACGAGTTCGACGAGTTTCTTGGCCAACCGGCCTTGCGGTTCGGTGTAATAAAGATTCGAGACGTGCACGAGCTTTGACGATGCTTCGAGCAAGACCTGCGTCAACGCCGCGTGGCCGAGCACGTTCACCGCGATACCGCCGCCGAAATCCAGATACTCATTGCCGTCCGCATCCCACACGCGCGAGCCGGCACCGCGCACGAACGCCAGCGGCAACCGCCCATACGTCGGCATCACGTACTTGTCAAACTCGGCGATCAGTTGTTCAGTCTTCGTCATAAAGCGGGCGGTTCTATAACATCCCCGCGCCAGCGCGTCCAACTTCTTATGGCGATCCTTGACGCGTGGCGGCTCGCCGTTACAATTGCCCGCCATGCCGGAACCAACTTCTTTGCCCTACCATCCCACCGCCAGTTTCACGACGCGACCGGTCATTCGTGGTCGGCGCGGCGTCGTCACCGCCGGCCATTATCTCGCCACCGCCGCCGGGTTTCGGATCATGGAACAAGGCGGCAACGCGGTGGACGCGGCGGCGGCGATGGTGTTTTGCCTGAACCTCGTCGAGCCACACTACAACGGCATCGGCGGTGAGGTGCCGGTGCTGATCTATTCGGCGCGCGACAAAAAGGTTTACGCCATCAGCGGCCAAGGTTGCGCACCGCAGACGATGACCATTGATTGGTTTCAACGGCACAAGCTGGACTTGATTCCCGGCGACGGTTTGTTGCCGGCGATGGTGCCGGCGGTAGTCGGCACCTGGGCGGAAGCGGTGGCGCGGTTCGGAACAATGCGGTTCGCACAGATATTGCAGCCGGCACTTGAACTTGCCGAAACCGGGTATCCCGTCTACCCCGATCTGCGCGGCGGCCTCGCCTACAACGCGCGACGGATCTCGGAACATTACCCGGCCACCGCCCAAATCTATCTACGCAACGGGACGCCCCCGGCAGTTGGTGAATTACTCCGGAATCCCGACTGGGCGCAAGTGCTCAAACGGATGATCGCCGCAGAAAAACGCGTGCAAGGTCGCGTGGCCGGCATCGAAGCGGCCTGCGCTGATTTTTATCGCGGCGAAACAGCGCAGCGTATCGCCGAGTTTGTCGCGAACACCGCCGTGCCGGACGAGACTGGCCAGCCGCATACCGGTTTCTTGACCACCGCCGACTTGGCCGGCTGGCACGCGACGGTGGAGGAACCGGCATCGTTCAATTACCGCGGCTACGACGTCTACAAATGTCCGCCGTGGTCGCAGGGGCCGGTCTTTCTCCAGCAGTTGGCGATCTTGCAGGGCTACGACTTGCCGGCGCTGGGACACAATTCGTCCGCGTACATTCACACGTGGATCGAATGCGCGAAGCTGGCGTTTGCCGACCGCGAGGCTTATTACGGCGACCCGAACTTCGACAAGGTACCGCTCGAATTGTTGCTCTCCGAAAAGTACAACGCGGAACGCCGGCAACTGATCGGGGCCCACGCCTCGCGCGAATTGCGCCCCGGCAATCCGCCCGCCTACCTCCACGCACCGCAGGATGTTGCGGCGGATAATCATTCTGCCCGGGTGCACGCGAACGATACGACCCACTGCGACGCGATTGATCAATGGGGCAACATGGTCGCCGCCACGCCCAGCGGCGGCTGGATTCAATCCTCGCCGGTCATCCCCGGTCTCGGTTTCTGTCTCGGCACGCGCGGGCAGATGTTCTATCTCAATCCCAAACGGCCCAACGCACTCCAACCCGGCAAGCGACCGCGCACGACGTTGACACCGTCACTCGTCACAAAAGACGGCCAGCCGTACATGGTGTTCGGCACGCCCGGCGGCGACCAGCAAGACCAGTGGACGCTTCAGTTTTTTCTCAACGTGGTGGAGTTTGGGATGGACTTGCAGGAAGCCATTGATGCGCCGACCATCCATACCACGCATTTCCCCTCGTCGTTCCATCCCCGGCCGGCGGAACCGAATCGAATGTACGTCGAAGAGCGCATCGCGCCGGCGATTCGTCAGGAACTCACCGCCCGGGGCCACAACGTCGGCGTGACCGGCGCGTGGAGCAATGGCCGGGTCTTGGCCATTCGCATCAATCAACACGGCACCCTCGAAGGCGCTGCCTCCCCCCGCGCCATGATGGCCTACGCGCTCGGTTGGTAACGATTTTTCCCGCGCCGGTCTTGTCAGTGTGGCGGCTTCTGCTACACTGCGCGCGTCAATGGCTGACGCTCCCCATAACGACGTCCTGCTGCACACCGAACAACTCGTCAAGATTTATGGCGGGCGGCGTGTTGTCAACGGCGTGGATATCAACGTGAAACGCGGGGAAGTCGTCGGCCTGCTCGGCCCCAACGGCGCCGGCAAGACGACGACGTTTTACATGACGGTCGGTCTCGTGAAACCTGATGACGGCAAGGTGTTCTTTGCCGGTCACGACGTGACCCGCGTCCCGATGCACAAGCGCGCCCGGTTGGGCATTGGCTATCTCGCGCAAGAGCCGAGCGTCTTTCGGAAGTTGACGGTCGAGGAAAACATCCTCGCGATCCTGGAGACGCTGCCGTTGTCCGCGGCGGAACGGAAATTCCGTCTGGATTATTTGCTGGATGAGTTGGATATTGCGCCGCTCAGGAAAAACAAGGCGTACACCCTCAGCGGCGGTGAGCGACGGAGATTGGAAATTACGCGAGCCTTGGTGACAGCGCCGAAACTGATGCTGCTGGACGAGCCGTTCAGCGGCGTGGATCCCATCGCCGTTTATGAAGTGCAGCAGATCATTGGGGAGTTGAAGAAGAAGGGCCTCGGCATTCTTGTGACCGACCACAATGTGCGCGAAACACTGGCGATTGTGGATCGCGCGTACCTGATTTGTCAGGGCAAAGTCGAGGTCGAAGGCCCGAAGGAGTTCCTAATTAACGATCCGAAGAGCCGGGAATTGTATCTCGGCCCGCGGTTCAGCATGTAGAAAGGAAATGAGCATGGACATCACTGTTACCGGCCGGCATTTGACCATCACCCCGGCCATCGAAGAATACGCGCGCAAGAAAGTTTCGGGCATCCACATTGATTTTCCGCGGATCCTCGACGTCCACTTCATCCTCGAAGTGGACAAGTACCGGCAAGTCGCCGAAGTCGTCATGCACTGCGGCAACCACATCACCATCGAAGCCCGCGATGTCCACGAAGATTTGTACGCCGCGATTGATAAGGTCGTGGACAAAGCCGAGCGCCAGATCCGCAAATACAAGACCCGCATCCAGGATCACCGGGCGCGCCCGCGCAAGGCGCAACTCCGGCATTTGGCCGAGCATGTCTTCACCCACGACCTGCACGAAGAAACTCCCAAATCCCAGCACATCCGCACCGAACAATACGCCTGCAAACCGATGTTCGTGGACGAAGCCGTGCTGCAACTCGAAGTTCAGGATAAACGCGACTTCCTCGTTTTCATGAATGCCGAGACGGATAAACTCAACGTCCTCTACAAGCGCCGCAACGGCGACTTCGGCCTGATTGATCCGACGCTGGCCTGACCATGGATCACGCCTCCATTCCGGTGGTCACCGTCGAACGGTTCTACCTGAACCACGCGGAGCAATTGCAGCTCAAGCTCATTGCCGGCGGCGGCGGCTTGGCGCGCAAAATCCAAGAAGGCTCGGTCAACCGCCCCGGCCTCGCGCTCGCCGAGTTCTTCCGGTACTTCGCCTTCAAGCGCGTCCAGGTCATCGGCGGCGCGGAATGGCAGTACATCAAATCTTTGAGCAAGGAAGCGGCCATTGACCGCGTCAGCCAGTTGATCGCCCAGAAAATCCCCTGCCTCGTTTTCGCGCGCAACATCAACGTCCCGGCTTATCTCCTCGAACTCTTCGACCGCGAGCAAATCCCGGCCTTCCGCACGAAGATGGTCACGATGAAATTCATCAATGCCGCGACCATCGCCCTCGAAATGGAGTTCGCCCCGCAGACCAGCGAACATGGTTCGATGGTGGACATCCTCGGCATCGGCGTCATGATCCGCGGCGAAAGCGGCATCGGCAAAAGCGAAACCGTCCTCGGCCTCATCGAACGCGGCTACAGCCTCGTCAGCGACGACATCACCCGGTTCCGCCTCATCGAAGGCCGCGAACTCGTCGGCACCTCCTCCGAGACCACGCGCTACCACATGGAAATTCGCGGTATCGGCATCATCAACGTGCCCGCGGTCTACGGCGTCGCCAGCGTCCGCCCCGAAAAACGCCTCGACATCGTCGTCACCCTGATGGACTGGGACAAAATGGAAGAAATTGACCGAGTCGGTATTGATAACCAGAGCTACACGATTCTCAACATCGTCGTCCCCCACGTCATCCTCCCCGTCCGGCCCGGCCGCGACCTTGCGCAACTCGTCGAAGTCGCCGCCTTGGACCAAAAACTCAAGAGCCTCGGCCACAACGCCGCTCAGGAATTCAACCAACGCCTCATCGAACGCATGCGGCTCCCCGGTAACTGAACCCATGTCCGCCAAAGTCACCAAACAACTGACCGTCATCAACAAACTCGGCATTCACGCCCGCCCCGCTGCCCTCTTCGTCAAGGTCGCCGGCAAATTCGCCAGCGACATCCATGTCGAAAAGGATGGCGAAACCATCAATGGCAAGAGTATCATGGGCCTCATGATGTTGGCGGCCGGCCAAGGCTCGCAACTCCGCATCACCGCCGAGGGCCGTGACGCCGAGGCCGCCCTCAAAGCGTTGGAAGACCTCTTCCAACAAAAATTCAACGAAGACTGACCGGCATGGCAAAAAAGGCAACTGGCGAAAAAGTTCTCCGCGGCATCGGGGTTTCCCCGGGCGTCGCACGCGGGAATATTTTCGTCTACAAAATTGCCGACGAAGTCGTCCCGGAATACGACATCGCCCCGGAGCAAATCGCCCAGGAAATCAGCCGCTTCGAAGCCGCCCTCGTCACCACCCGCGAACAACTCCACGACCTCCAACGCCGCATCGCCGCCGGCGTCGGCTCGGACGCCCCGTCGAGCATCCTCGATGTCCACATGTCCATCACCGAAGACCCGGCCCTCATCGAGCCGGTCATGACCGGCCTCGAAAAAGATCACAAAAACGTCGAACACCTCTTCAACGCGGTCGCCCAGCGCTACATCAAAACACTCGCCGAACTGCCCGACGAATATCTCCGCGAGCGCGCCGCTGACGTTCAGGACGTCGCCAACCGCGTCCTCCGCAACCTCCTCGGCCGCCACGTCCGCGCCCTCGACAACCTGCCGCCGAACACCATCGTCGTCGCTTACGACCTTTCCCCATCCGACACTTCATCGCTCGACCGCAAGAATGTCGTCGGCTTCGCCACCGACGTCGGCAGCCACACGTCCCATACCGCCATCGTCGCGCGCTCGATGAACATTCCGGCCGTTGTCGGCCTGCGCGACGCCAGCCAACATCTCCGCGACGGCCAACCAGCCATCCTCGACGGCTACAGCGGCGCCCTCGTCATCGAGCCGACCCAACAAACGCTCTTTGTCTACGGCCAGTTGGAAGTCAAACGCCACACCATCGAAGAACGCCTCGCCCTGCTCCGCGACTTGCCGGCGGAAACACTCGACGGGCACCGGCTCGTCATCTCCGGCAACATCGAACTGCCGGCAGACGTTCCCGGATTGCAGGCCGTCGGCGCCGAGGGCGTCGGTTTGTTCCGGTCCGAGTTCCTCTACCTCAAAGGCAAGGACTTCCCCACCGAAGAAGAACAATATCAGCAGTACGTTCAAGTCTGCGAAGCGATGAAACCGCACTGGGTCATCATCCGCACCCTCGACCTCGGCGGCGACAAATTTCACAGCGAAGAAGCCACCCCCAACGAAGTCAATCCGTTCCTCGGCTTCCGCGCCATCCGGTTTTGCCTTGCGAACCCGGCCGTCTTCAAAACCCAAATCCGCGCCATCCTCCGCGCCAGCGCCGCTGGCAACGTCAAGATCATGTACCCGATGATCAGCGGCATCGGCGAAGTCTTGCAGGCCAACGAAATTCTCCAAGTCGTCATGGCCGACCTCCGCCGGGAAGGGATACCGTTCGACGAAAACATTGATGTCGGCGCGATGATGGAAATCCCCTCGGCTGCGATGACCGCCGAGATGATCGCACAAGAAGTGGATTTCTTCAGCATCGGCTCCAATGACCTCGTGCAATACACCTTGGCCGTGGATCGCGTGAACGAGAAAGTGGCTGACCTCTACGACCCGACCCACCCGGCCATTCTGCGCTTGATCCGCAACTGCGTCGAAGCTGCGCACAACAACAACATTTGGTGCGGCATCTGTGGCGAAATGGCCGGCAACCCCTTGTATGCGCCGCTGCTCGTGGGCATGGGTTTGGACGAACTCAGCGTCGCCGCGGCGAGTCTGCCCCGCGTGAAAGAAATTATCCGCCGGCTCAAACTCAGTGAAGCCCAGGAACTGGCCGCCGCGACTTTGCACGCCACCCGCAGTCAAGACGTTCTGGCCATGCTCAACGCCCTGCTCCGTCGCATTGATCCCGACTTGGCTGGGTAAACACCCTGCGGCACACAACCTGCAATTAGTTGTCGTGCCATGGCAGAACTGATCCTCAAATGCATTTCCGGCCCGTTGCAAGGCCATGAGTTCCCGCTGGATAGCGACCAAGAACTCGTCATTGGCCGGGGCGACGAAGCGGATTTACAGATCGTTGAGGACACCATTTCTCGCAAACATGCGCGGATTTTTTTCAGAAATGACGAAATTGTCATCGAAGACCTCTCCAAGAATGGTACCTACGTCAACAGCCGCCTCATCCAAAAAGCCGTCCTGATGCCGGGTGACCTGATCTACATCGGCCAATCCATCCTCAAAATCGCTGCCCCCCGCCCCGCGCTCGTCCCCACCGCCATACCAGCCTTCGCGTGGCTCGGGACAGATAGCGCTGTTGGTTTTGAAAACACGGTCATCACCGGCGTCCCAGCCCCCAACCGGGCCGTCTCGGCATTCAATAAACCCCAACCCGTGGGCAGTTCCACCGGCGAACACTTCCGCGGTTCGCTTGGCGACATCGCGTTGACAGATCTCCTGCAACTGCTTTCCACCTCGCGCAAAAGCGGCGTGCTGATCCTCCGCTCCGCTGACATGCTCGGCAAGATCTTCGTCGAGAAAGGCCGCATCGTCTACGCCACCATGGATGAAATTGAGCCGGTCAACCCCCAGAAAGTCCTCTACCGGCTGTTGCGGTGGACCGAAGGTACCTTTGAATTCGACGGCCCCCACCGCCGGGACTTTCCAACGCGAATTAACGAGAATACCGACCATCTCCTCCTCGAAGCCATGCACGAACTCGATGAGCTGAACAACCTTGGCCCGACGCTGCCTTCGTTGCACGCCGAAGTCGAAGTCGCCAATCCCCTGCCGTCCCCACTCAAAGACCTCGCGCCGGGCGACTTGGACTTCATCCAACTCGTCATGCGCCACAAACTGGTCCGTGATATTCTCGACCACTACACTGGAAACGATTTCGAAGGCTATACGTATCTCAAAAGCCTCATCGGCCGCCGCTTCCTCGTCGTGACGCTCTGAGCTGGAACGATGCAGGCGAAGCATTCCGGTTTCCCGGAGGACGCTCCTCGCCGCCCGTCCACTACAACACAGAATCCGAGGGCTGGGCTTTGGGACAGACTTTGTGACAGTGCCCTTCGTTTTCTGGTCCTCGCGGCTCCAACCGAGCAAAATCTCTTGAGAATCAAACACTGCTTGCTATAGTCCGCTCGCAACGGCGAGTACTTCCAAGCAGTCCTCTCCCCAACAACAAAGGAATTATGGCCAAGAATCGTTATATTTTTTCATCGGAATCAGTCGGCGAAGGTCACCCGGACAAAGTGGCCGACACCATTTCGGACGCCGTTCTCGATGCCTGCCTCGCACAGGACAAATTCAGCCGCGTTGCCTGTGAAACATATGTCAAGTCGAACATCGTCATCGTCGGCGGCGAAATCACCACCAAGGCCAAGCTGGATTTCGTCAAAATCGCCCGCACCGCCATTCGCGAGATCGGCTACGTCAATGAAGACGACGTGTTTCATGCCGACAAAGTTTTTGTGAATGTCATCGTCACCCAGCAGTCGCCCGACATTTCGCAAGGCGTGGACGCCCGCAAAGCCAAAGGCAAGAAGACCGCCAAACAAGGCGCCGGCGATCAAGGCCTCATGTTCGGCTACGCTTGCGACGAAACCCGTGAACTCATGCCGGCGCCGATCATGTTCGCCCATCGCCTCGGCCGGGAACTCACCCGCATCCGTAAGACCGGCACTGTGCCGTGGCTCCGGCCCGACGCGAAGTCCCAAGTCTCCGTCGTTTACGAAAATGGCAAGCCCGTCGCCATCTCCAACGTCGTCATCTCCACCCAACACGCCGCGGATGTTTCCCACCGGGAAATCGAAAAGTTCTGCATCGAGAACGTCATCAAAAAAGTCCTGCCAAAACGGCTCCTCACCAACGCCACCGAATTTCTCATCAACCCGACCGGCCGTTTCGTCGTCGGCGGCCCCCAAGGCGATACCGGCTTGACTGGCCGCAAGATCATCGTGGACAGCTACGGCGGCTCTGGCCGGCATGGCGGTGGCGCGTTCTCCGGCAAAGACCCGACGAAAGTGGATCGCAGTGCCGCCTACATGGGCCGGTGGGTTGCCAAGAACGTCGTCGCCGCCAAACTCGCCACCAAGTGCGAACTCCAATTCGCCTACGCCATCGGTCATCCCGATCCCGTCAGCGTCCATGTGGACACGTTCGGCACCGGCATCGTTTCCGACGACCGCATCGCCCGCGCAATCAACCGCGTCTTCAGTTTCCAGCCGGCGGACATCATTGATCAACTCAATCTCCGGCGCCCGATCTACTCGAAGACGACTAACTACGGTCACTTCGGCAAGAGCGACCCCGCGTTGACGTGGGAACGCACCGACAAGGTTGTCGCGCTGACGAAAGCGCTGCGCTAATCCTTCGGCTCGCGATACACCGGTAACTTTTCCCGCCGCCACGTGTCGGGACTGACCGGGTGATTCGCCTTGAACACGCGACAGAAATCGCTCGCGCTCGAGAAACCGCAGTTTCCGGCGATCACATCGAGCTTATCGCCGGAAGCCGCCAACAGTTCCATCGCGCGCTGCAATCGCAGTTTCGTAAAGGCCTCCTGCGGAGTTTCGTGCCGGGTTTGCTCGAAGAGCCGGCGCAGGTGGCGGACAGAGACATGCGCGGCAGCGGCGACAAGTTCGAGCTTGGGCTGTTCCGCCATGTGCTCGTTGTACCACAGCATCACCGCTTCAACCTTTCGCAATGCCGTCTCGCGACGCGGTTCGGCCCGAGCGAATTCCTGACCTTCCAGCACTAGCAGCGTCAACTCCAACAAAGCGCGCTCGAAGAGTAAGCCACTTAACTCATTCATGCATTGGTAATGCGGTCGGAGAGAGCGCTCGAGTTGGGTGACCTGCCGCGCCTGGGTCGGCGTCAGCGCGTGTTCCAGCCAGCCTTGCCGGCGAACGATTTTTTCGAGGAGCGGCGGAACTGTCCCAAAATGAAAAATCGCCACGGAACAACTCTGCGCTCCCTGCCCCGCCCAACCATGCGCCGTTTCCGGAGCGAAAACCCACAACCGGCGTTCCTTGAGAACCGGTGCGGTCGTTTCCGGCATCAGGTATCCACACCGCCCGCGCACGACCGCAAAGAACTCCCAGTTGGTGCGCCGGTGGATGTACATCGGGAACTTGCCGAAATGCCGCATGCCCGCTGCCAAATGCTGAAGCATGGTCATAGTTTCCGGTAAATGGCCGAATTTGTAAAGTCGGTGACCGGCTGCAACCGTGGACAGATTCACCCTGAACCCGTATCGTTCACCCGTTTCCGGGATGCGCAGACTATTCCAACTTTGTTTCCTGCTGGCCGGTCAAGCGCTGGCCGCCCCGGTAATTGAGAACGCCGGCATCCTCGCGCTTGAGGCCGAAGACTACACCACAAATCTCTCCCCCCGCAGCGCTCACGAGTGGGCGCTCTCCAACGCCGTTCCGCAGTTCAGTGGCACCGGCTACATGGAGGCGACTCCCAACAGCGGCGCGAATCTGAACTCGACGTGGGTGGACACAAGTCCCGAGCTGCAATACGAGGTCGTCTTCTCCAATGCGGCGACGTACTACGTGTGGATTCGCGGGGCCGCGACCAGTGACGTGAACGATTCGCTCCATGCCGGCTTGGGCTTCACGCTGCCGGCGGCGACCAACTCGGCGGCGAACATGACCTGGCAGGATCGATACAACGGCTGCTGGGTGTGGACCAACCGCACCACAGCCGGCAACATCGCCACGCTCCCGGTCAGCGCCCCGGGCACAAACACATTCCGGCTCTGGATGCGCGAGGACGGCATGCGGGTCGACCAGATACTTCTGACGACCAACGCCGCACCGTTCCCACCCCTTACCGGCAACGCTTGGCATATCCCGGCCAATGCCGAACCGGACGCGGGAATGCGGGTGCCGTTCCATGTCCTCGCGACCAATCTGCCAGTCACATTCTACAATGGGAATCAGTTCCAAGGCTGCGGCAACGCGGCGGACCAATCCACTTCGACGACGTTCCTCTACTACAAACATCTGACAAACTCGACCTGGACAGCGGTGCCGGCGACGTTCCACAGCCAAGCCGGCAACAACAAGTACCACGCCGTCACGATACCGGCCAACACGTTCAACCTCGGCGACGTGGTGCAGTACTACTGGCGCATCGGTTATATTGACCGGCTCCCGACTTTCCTGCATGGCACGGACACCACATCATTAGCCACGCGCTTCGAGAATGTCGCGCAAGCGAATCCGTTCACGTTTTCTTACGGCCCCGCCGGCAGCGCCATTGAAACGGTCTGGGGCAGCGGCTCCGACAAGATCAAGGCTCGCTTCTTCAACGACACCGGTTACCTCCAGATCATCGGCCAGTCGCTGGACGGGTTCGAGTTGGGCCTGACCAACACCTTCCTCCCCGGCAGTGCGACCGTCGGCGGCGTGTCGTACCGGCTGGGCGGATATGTGCCGGGAAGTTTCGTCCCGTTGTTCAATGGAATCCAGTTCCGGCAAACCTTCGGCGCGACCAGCGTGGTCGTCCGGTTGACCTCGCCGCACCTCGGCGTGGCCGGGGTGGTGCATTATGAAGTCGTGGATTGGGCCGGCCCCGCGCCAACCGCGACCGCCATCGGCGGGCCATCGGATGCCGGCGAACATTTCTACGGGTTGGGCGAAAAGTTCAACACCTTCAATCAAGCCGGCAAGAAAACGCGGATCATTACCGACGATCCGCCCGGGGACAAAGGCGACAAATCGTACAAAGTCATGCCGTGGTTCATCAGCACGCGCGGCTATGGTTTCCATCTCGATTCGTCAGCGGAAAGTTTCTTCGATTTGCGCGCGGAGTTTGCCGACCGGTATGTGGTCAGCAATTTGTTCTCAACCCTGAAGTTCAACATCGTGGCCGGGCCAAAACTGACCGAGGTGTTGACGCGATTTACCGGCTACACCGGGCGACCGCAGATGTCACCGCCGTGGGCGTTCGCACCGTGGCTGTCGAGTGACCGCTGGGCCAATGGTGGCGAAGTCCGGTATGTGTTGTCGAAATACCGGGAGCATGACCTGCCGGGTTCGGTGTTCGTCTTCGATTCTCCGTGGGAAATTGCCTATAACGATTTCACGTGGAACATGACGCAGTTCGGCAACGGCGGCACCTTTGAGGGACAGTTTTATGCCGGGTTCTCGTCCGTGAGCGACATGATGCAGTTCCTGAAAACCAACGGCTGGAAATCGGTCAACTGGATGACTCCATTCATCAACACGACTTCCGCCTGTTGCGGCGAAGTTCCAGGCCAGAACCTCGGTCAAGCCGCCAACTACGCCGAGGGTGCCGCGAGCAATTATTTCGTGCGCGCATCGTTGGGCGGGCCACCGCTGTTGACAAATTGGTGGAAGGGGACCGGCAGCCCGATTGATTTCACGAATCCCGACGCCGTGCGGTGGACGCAGCAGCAGCTCAGCAACCTCGTCGCAATCAGCGACGGCGTAATCGGCGGATTCAAGACGGACGACGGCGAGTCCGGTAACCCGCCCGGTTCGTACATCCCGAAGTCAGCGGTCTATTTCGACGGGCGCACCGGTGAGGAAATGCAGAACGGTTACGCGACTGAGTACCACAAGGCGGTCTGGCACGTGCTCGGCACCAACGGCATTTTGTTTGCGCGCAGCGGCTTTACCGGCAGTCAGGCGTTTTCCGGCTATTGGGCCGGTGACAATGTACCTAACTTCGGCGAGAGCAACGGTCTGCCCAGCGTCATCGTCGCCGGTCAGTCGGCCGCGATGTGTGGATATTCGACGTGGGGGCATGACATTGGCGGCTACCAGAACACACAGTTCAGTTCGACGCTGACGAATCTGTTCATGCGCTGGACGCAGTTTGGCGCGTTCTCGCCCTTGATGCAATTGCACCGGCAAGTCGGGAGTCCGGTCGCGCCGCATTATCCGTGGGGGTACGGGGCGGAGGCGTTGGCGAACTACCGGTTTTACACCAAACTCCACACGGCGTTGTTCCCGTACATTTACACCTACGCCACCGAAGCAAGCCAGACCGGCTTGCCGATCATCCGTCCGCTTGTGTTACTGCATCAGGACGATCCGAACGTGTACGGCCTTAACCACACGTACTACTTCGGCAACGAGATGATCATCGCACCCGTGATCACCAATACCGCGACCACGCGCATCGTCTATCTGCCGGCAGGACGCTGGCATGATTTCTTCACCAACATCACGTACACCGGCGGGCAGAACATCGTTTGGACCAACGCGAACCAATCGCAGCTGCCGGTCTTCCTGCGTGCCGGCGCCATCGTGCCGCTCATCTCAAGCAACACCCTGACATTGACGGATTTCAACCTCGCGACAAATGCGCTGGAGTTCCTCGTTTATCCGACGACCGATTCGAGTTTCACTGTGTACGACGGCACCTCGGTCAATGTCCAAACCAATGGCACGTTTATTACCGCCAATCTGACGTCCGTCCCCCGCCCCATCAAACTCCGTGTCTTCGCTCCACCGGCCGCCGGCGCTGAACGCGATGGCGTGCGGTTGACCTCGTTCACCAACGCGAATGGGTTCGTCGAGATCACCTTCATGCACACCGGCGGCGCGACCCAGATTCGGTTCGGGCCGGACTCTGACGTGAACGGCTTGCCGGATTCGTGGGAAGAAACGTGGGGAGTGACCTGCGCAGCCTGCGACGCAGACGGCGACGGGTTCACAAACCTGCAGGAGTACTTCGCCGGCACGAATCCGCTGGATGCGGCGAACATGCTCCACGCGCTGAATCTGTCGCCGGGCGGAATCAGTTTTTCGTCGGTGCTTGGGATGACTTACCAGGTCGAGATGTGCGAGGATTTGACCAATAATTCCTGGTCAACGCTTTCCAACAACATTCCCGGCACGGGTACAGTGATCCCGATTCAGGACCTGAGTGCCACCAATGTGATGCGCCGGTTTTACCGGGTACGCCTGCTTCCCTAACCTACAAGCGCCGCGCTTGTTGTTGCGCGAGCAAACACAATTCAGCGGCCTTGAACGTGTGCGCCTGTGTCATCGCGTTTTCCGTTCGGTTTAAGCAATCGAGAATGAGTTGCCCAAAGAACGGAAAACCAACCTGCCCGGCCAAGGAGAAGCGTTTCTCGACTTCACCGTTGACGAGATAGAGTTGGTCGCCGCCTTCGCCGCGCCCGACTTCAACGTACTTGCGCATTTCGATGTAGCCTTTCGTGCCGAGAATGAACGTCCGCCCGTCGCCCCAGGTGCGCGACGCGGCCGGTGTCAGCCAGTCTACGCGGATGAAATTGGTGGCGCCATTGTCGCCAAGCAGATGGACTTCGCCAAAGTCTTCCAATTCGGGATACTCCGGGTTGTTGCGATTGGCTACGGTTGCTGAAAGAACGGTCGCGTCAGTCGCACCGGAGTAATAGAGAAACTGCTCAAATTGATGACTGCCGATGTCGCAAATGATGCCGCCGTACTTGGCTTTCTCAAAGAACCACGCCGGTCGGCTCGGGGCCGATAGCCGGTGTGGTCCGAAGCCAATCACTTCGACGACCTTGCCAATCGCACTCTGCCGGATCAACTCACCGGCAAAAACCGCGCATTCGACGTGCAATCGTTCGCTGAAATACACGGCGTACTTGCGCTTCGTCGCCGCCACGGTTTGCCGGGCGTCCGCGAGTTGCGCCAGCGTCGTGAACGGCGTCTTGTCGGTGAAATAATCCTTACCGGCGCGGAGGACGCGACAGCCGATTGGGCCGCGCTCACAGGGCACCGCTGCGGCGGCGACGAGGTGAATCGTCGGGTCGTCGAGGATCTGCTCGAAGGAATCCACGATTTTGACGCTGGGATATTTGTCCTGAAACGCCTTCGCGCGTTTGGCGTCGGTGTCATAAACGGCGACGAGTTGGCCGCCGGCTTCGAGGAGGCCGTTGCATTGGCCGTAAATATGGCCGTGATCGAGGTACGCGGCGGCAAACCGAAATTCACCCGGCTTGACCACCGGAGCTGGTTTCCCTTGCGGGGCGTAATTCATTCCATCTTTGGCTGTTGTCATGCTGAGTTGCTTAATCAATCCGCGCGCGGGCTGCAATGTTTTCCAAAAGACGCAATCGCTCGCCCGTCGCGACTTCCTGCCACTGCGGCACCCGCACCAATGTCAGCACGGAGTCACGCCGCACCAGCAAGCCCCAGCCGACCGGCGTTTCTTCGGGCGCGAGAATATCGGGTTCGACGACGAGGTAGTTCAAATTCGCGCACCGGTAGCGGGTGAGTTTGTCGAATTTAGTTTTGCCGGCAAGTCGCCGCTGGAGGATTTCGATCTCGCGGAGCACCCGCCGGTAAGTCTCGTGCTGGAAACCGGCCAGATGGATCGCGTCAAACTCCGCAAAGAGCGTGTCGCCACTCCGGAGTGAGGGATAATGAAGTTTCAACAATTCTTCGAGCTTCTGCCGGCGGACATCCAGTTGCCGGAGCCGCATGCTGGTCGCATCCCGCCGGTAGGAGTCTTTGAGCAGGTCGCTCCGGGATTGTTTGCACTCGAAGACGGCGGTGGTGCCGAGTTGGTTGCGGGCCGGTTTGTAAGCCGCCACATCCGCCCGGTAGGCTGATTTGGGCAGGCGAACTTCACTGGCGATTCCAGTAAAGCCTTCGTGCCGGGCCCACTCGGCGGCGAGGTGTTTAAGTTGCCGGTGCGCGGCGGTCTCACCGGGCATGCGTCAGCCTTCGACGTCGCCGACGATTTCTTCGACGATGTCTTCGATGGTGATGAGGCCGGCGGGTCGGCCCTCCGGACTGAGAACGATGCTGATCGGGTTGCGGCTGGCGCGCAAGACCGGCAAGACGCGGTTGATGCGGTCGGTGGCGAGAATGAATTGGGGTTTTTGCATGAGCTCGCGCGCGGTTTTGCCGGTGGGCGCGGTGCCTTGAAACAGAATTTCGTAGACGTTGACCATGCCGATGATTTTATCGCCCTCCCGCACCGGCAGGCGGGCATAGCCGGTCCGCTGGGAGATGTCGAAGAGTTCCTGCAAGCCGGTAGCGGGCGCAACGGTCACGGCGCGCGCGAGCGGCACCATGACTTCGGCGACGGTTTTGTAGGGAAAATCAAAGACACCATGAATCATCTGGCGTTCTTCGGCTGTTAATGCGCCGCCGGCTTCGCCTTCTTTGGCGAGATGTTTTAATTCTTCGCGCGAAACGAAAAAACTGGCCGGTTTGGCAGACCCGCTGCCACTGAGGCGCGAGAGCAGGCGCATCAGCATGCCGAGCAACCAGACCAAAGGCGCGAGAACCCACGCAATGACATTGAGGACATCAGCAAAGGTGAGGCAAACCCGATGCGAATAGCGGCGCGAGAGTGTTTTAGGGACGATCTCCCCCACTACAAGAACTACCGCCGCGCTAACCAACGTGGTCGTGATATCAATGGCAAAACCGTCACCAAACAACCGCAACGTTAACGCCGAACTGGCGACCGCCAAGACGACGTTGCAGAGGTTGTTACCGGCGAGCGTGGTGCCGAGGAGGCGTTCGGAGTTTTCGACAAAACCGTTGATGATGATGGCGCGGCGATTTTTCCGTTCGACTTCGTGCCGGAGCCGGAGCCGGTTCAGTGAAATCAACCCCGTCTCCATGCCCGAAAAGAAGGCGCTGCCGATCAACCCGATGTCAAAGGCGATGAAAAGCCAGAGGTATTCCATGGCTTACTCTGTCGCCTCCAATTCCACTTCCCGAACGCGATTTTTCACGACTTTGCGCGCCGTGACGCGCACCCCCGCGACTTGGACGCGCTCGCCGTCCTTCGGCAACGACCCCAGCTGCGCAATCATCCAGCCGGCAATGGTCTCAACCCCGGCCGCCGTCAGTTGCAGGCCGCATTGGGAATTTACGAACTCCAACCGGGCTTTGCCATTGATCAGCCAGCGGTGCTCACTCACTTGTTGCACCATGATCTCGCTGGCGTCGAATTCGTCTTCGATTTCACCAACGATTTCTTCGAGGATGTCTTCGAGGGTGACCATGCCCTGGGTGCCGCCGTATTCGTCCACGACGATGGCAACGGGGTGTTCCTGTTTGCGAAAACTTTTCAGCAACTTGCCGACACTCATTGTGTCCGGAATGAAATTTGGTAATTCCACGACCTCGTCGAGTTCACGGCGGGGATCAACGAGGAAATCTTTGACGTTGAGGATGCCTTCCACTGTGTCGGCCGAGTCGTGAATGATGGGAACGCGCCGGTGTTTGAATTTTCGCAAAGTCTCGACCATCTGCTCCGGCGTGAGTCCGTCCTCCAGACACTGCATGTCCACACGGGGGGTCATGATCTCGCGGACCTGCATTTTGTCCAAGGTAAGAATCTTATTGACCATGTCGCGTTCCTCACGGCGGACGATGCCAGCGCGTTCGCTGACGTTGAGCAGCGTTCGATACTCGTCAGTGGTCGGCTCGCTGCCGCGGGCTTTGCGGCCCGCAAAAAAAGGCACGCGTTCGATGGTGCGCACGAGATAAGCCGCGAGCGCTTCAAAGCCGTGCCGGACTTGCCGGGTCGCGCGCTCAAAGAAACCAATGAGCGGAGCCAGCCGGACCGCAAAGAATTCAGGATGGCGGATGATGATCGCTTTCGGGGCCACTTCGCCGCAGACCAGCAAAAGTAATGTCATGACCGGTACTGCCAATAAATCGGCGTGCAGGGGCGCGAGCTTGCGCAGGAGGTCATAACCGAGAATGGCAGTCCCAATGTTGACAAGCGTATTCCCGAAGAGAAGGGCGGACAGGAGGCGTTGTGACTGGTCAAGCAGTTCACTGATCAACTGGCCGCGGGCCGGGTGTTCTTGCCGAATACGGCGCACTTGCAGCTTGCTCAGTGAAAACAGTGCAATTTCCGACCCGGAAAAGAATGCCGAACACGACAGACACAACACGAGCGCGAATATCTCGACGAGGACAGTAGTGCTCATGCTGGCCGGCTAGTCTACGGAGTCAACGCGTGAGCGTCAAACCCGCAAGCAGAACCGGTCAGGGCTTCGGCGCGGCGACAGGCTTGGTTTCGACCGACGGCATCGCCTTGCCATTCGGTGCAACGCGCGAAGTGGGCACCGGCGCTTCGGGTTGCGGGAGCAGGATTTCGATTTTCGCTTTTTGGCGCAATTCTTGAACGTACGCTTGCACCATTTCCTGGCCTTGTTGGTTTTTCAGGTAACGCTCGATATCGTCCTTGGCTTCGGCGTAGGTGCGCTCACCGGCCGCCTGGTGATCGGTGGATTTGATGAGGTGGTAGCCGAACTGCGTGGTGACAATGTCACTGACTTCGTTGGGTTTTAGACTGAAGGCAGCATCCGCGAACGGTTTGACCATCCGGTCACGGGTGAAATAGCTGAGGTCACCGCCTTGCTCTTTGCTGCCGGGATCTTCGGAAAATTTCCGAGCGACATCTTCAAATTTGTCGCCCCCCTTGATGAGCGACTGCGCGGCTTTGATCTGGGTCAGTTTCTGCGCCTTGATTTCATCAGTCGCACCTTCCGGCACAAGGATGAGAATGTGACTGGCGCGAACGCGTTCCGGGGTGACAAATTTGCTGCGGTTTTCGTCGTAGAATTTCTTGGTGTCGTCGGCGCTGATTTTGACTTTGTCGTCCACGTATTTCTTGATGAAGGCTTGGGCAACGAGACCCTCGCGCAAACGACGCTCGTAGTCAGCCCGTTTCATTCCCATCTCGGCCAGTGCTTGAGTAAAACCTTCGTCGCCGCCGAGTTGAAGTTTAGCCTGGTCAATTTGTTTGGTGACCTGTTCATCCAGATCTTTCGGCTCGTGACCGCGGCTGGCTTGCACCACGACTTCCTGGCTGACCATGTCGTTGACGATGTTGTATTGCAGGTGCGGCAGTTGTTCAGACGGAAACTCCCGGCCGTAGGCAGTGAATTGTCGAGTGAAGGCATTGACCGCAGTATCCACGTCCTTCCATTGAATGACGGTATCGCCAACCCGCGCCGCGGCGTCATCGGGTTTGTGGGTTGCCGACTTGTCAGCGGCAAAGGTGATGGTGGATAACAATCCGGCCACGAGCAAAAGAAGTGACTTAATCATAGAGGCGGGACGCTACCACGCACCCTACCGGGAAGCAAGCTCGGCGCGAGTGGAAAAAGAAAACTGAATCAGGCCCGGAATTCGGCCACCGGCCAATCGTGGGCTAATTCGCGTGCCGTCAATGGTTGTTCAGCCCCGGTCAACAAGGTCTGAATTGCGTCGGAGGCGACGGCATCAATCTCTTCATCTGTCGCGCCGGCTGCTGTGGCTTTGGCGACCAAGTGATCATACCGCCAAGTTGCGCCTTCGACGACCGCCACTTTCAACGCCCGGAGGATGCTGGCGCGCTCATGGCTCATTTTGGCTTTGGTTTGTCGCATGGTCTGCACACCCATTACAAAGCACTGCTTGGGCCAGATTTCAAGGCTCGGTTTCGAACCGGGCACTTTACTGTCTGTTTTCTTGGGCTAAATTGTGGCGAGAATGAAAAATTTGCCTTATTTATTGGCGGTATTGCTCACTTTGTCGATCAGCGGTTGGCCGGATTTAATTGTTAATCAGGTACCTCGTTCGCTGCTGGCAGCCCCCAGCAATACCGACCGCCGGACAGATTTGCCCGCCTCCGAGTTTCAACCCACCCAAAAACGGCCAGCTTCCGCCGGTGAGCGCTGGGAGAAATTCGAGGCGGAGTTTGGGATCACCGAGCAAGAAACCTCCCCGCTCAAAAGCTCCCTTCAAACCGCCAAATACCAACTGGACCACACCACATTTGCAGTCCAAGAGTTTGTTCACCATGTTGAGTCTCTCTTGCGATTCGATTTCGTCATGCGGGATTTGGGCACGTCACCAACCAAAAAGGCGGCGCCACGCGGCAGCAGTGGGAGCGTCCTGCTCGACACATTCAATGAGACGCGCTTCAAGTCCAACATTGATCTGCGGTTGTCCAACCGGCAATTCGTCGGCGTGAAACTCATCATCCCTCTCGGGGATTGACCGGTTACTGAGACAAACGGAACGGCAAATTCGGCGCTGGCGTCACCCCCGCTCCTCCCCCACCGAGGAGTTGCTGAAATTGCGGCAAACCCCGGCACCCATCCAGCCGCTTGTCTTGAGACGCCGCGCGGTAGACTTGGCGGTCCGGCCCATCCAATTGCAGCGCCTGTGTCAGCGCCGCCAGACCATCAAGGCAATTGCCCTGAACACTCAAGACACACGCGTAGTTGTACCAACCCAACGCGTGCCGCGGATGCCGGCGCGTGAAATCTTCCAGCAACGCCGCGACGCGCTCGCGCCGGTTGAGCTGTGCGTTGTAGTTGATCAACTGCAAATAATCCGTCTCCGATAGTTCGGGCGTATTCACCAGTTGACTGACGAGTCTGTCAAACGCCTCCAACCGTTGCGCCGCGGCATACGCCCGCGCCAATTGCATCGCAACCGCGAGATCGCCGGGTTGCGCGGCCCACTGTTTCTCCAAATCACCGGTCGCGGCCAAATCAGCGCGCAGCTTCTTGACTTGTTCGATCGCGTCCCGGATTTTCGCGTTGTACGAATCGCGTTTTTGATATTGCTCCAGCACCTGAAGCGCGTCATCGAACCGGCGTTGCTCCACATACAATTGCGCCAGCCGAAAATTCGCTTCGGGACTATCCGGACAGAGTTCAATGGACTGGTTGAACGCATGCTCCGCTTCCGCCACCATGTGCCGGTAGACGTACAGCCCGCCGATCGCCGAGCGCAGTTTAGAAAACGTCTTCCGCGCCATGCCATCGCGGCGAAACTTCGGGTCACTCGTCAAATCCTGCGTCAACGCATCCCAGTAGGCCGTATCACGTGCCACCATCGCCGGCGGCAAAGCCGCCAGCGGTTCGTTGTTGAGTTTGAAGATGATTCCGAATGGTTCCAAATACGGATACATCCATTGAATGACATAACTTTCCTCGACATAAAACGTATGCCGCGCTTTGTTGCGTTCAAAAATATCCTTTGTCAGGTAACTATTGATCGCCATCACCCCGGCAATGCCCTGCACACTGACCCGGCCATCCTCGACACGCACCTCCTCACCCGGCAGGGGTGCACGAGTCTTCAACTCCTCGACGTATCGGGCAAATGCATTTTGTGAATCCGCTTCCGACGGAATCCAAATGGGCTCAGGTGGGTACAAGGCCTGTCGGTTAAGCCCACTCCACGCAAGTCCAAACAAGGCCCGGTAAACCCCCGACCGATTCGTCAATGAACTAGGCTCGTCGAGCCGCGGGCGACTTGCGGAATAATGATCGCGCAGGTACGCCAAATACGTCGGGTCAGCCAAGGCATTCTGGGTAATGATATATACGTCGCGCCGATCGAAGGTCGTGCTCTCAGGACACTTGGCAATCCGGCTCTTCGTTCGCGTCGGAACAAAACTCTCCACAAAGATCAGATACGTCGGCACAAACCGACCTGGATCAGTCCCGCCATACAAAATTGCGTTGCGCTCCATGTCGGGATAATCGCGACCGGGTTTGAACATCAAATAGCCGAACCGGTAACCGAAATCATGACCACGCTCCTCTTGCGCCGACCAATTGCGCCACCACGAACCGACCGGCAAAATCAGCACCACTCCTGCCACTGCCACGGCGATTCGCTGCAACACCGGTTTTTCGCTGAAGAGGTACCCCAACCCCAAAATCAAACCGTACCCAATCCATAACGCATAAAGGCAATGGCCCGGCAGGAAAAACACCCGATCAACGAATTGCTTCTGTTTGTCGAATGTCGGGTTCGACAGAAAGATGAACCCCAATCCAAGACAGAGAAACCCAACAAACAAAAACTTCAGCCAGTTGCGCGCGGAGTCACTGAGATCCCGATAAAAAAACAGCGCGAATAAGGCCAGCAACGCATAGAGAATGTTGAACTGCCCCTGCAAATCATCAAAGAACATGTTGAGCTGCCCCCAAAATTGGAGGAACGTCCGGTCGAGTCGCACATTTTCATACTGGCCACGCGTGAAATGTTGCTTGAACCCCGCCCACTCGCTGCAATACCCCCAATTGATCGGCGGGTTCGTACAGGCCGCCACATACAGATAGCCATACAACGCCAAGCCCAGACAGACCGCGCCATAAACCAACCACGCCTGCTTCGCGTGCCGCACATCGTCTGGGGATCGATTCCGGATCGCCACAATCCAAACACCCAATCCAATCGCGCCAGCCACTCCCAGCACCAACCACCACACCGAAACCACTCCACCGGCCAACCCGCCCACCGCCACCACACCCAACAACGTCAACGCCGCCGCGCGCCAATCCCGGTCCTTCAGAATCTCGCGCAACCAATACCCCACTCCCACCACCAACCCCAAATAAACCAACAATGGAAATTTGAAAGTTGTCCACGCCCCCGGCACATCCGTCTTCCCGGCGGCGATCATGGCATCACGGTGCACGTTCAACTTCTGCGCCAGCACCCACGTGTCCATGATCCCAAGCAGAAATCCCAACCCGCACACCACCAAAACCGGCACCAGAACCGCCCGGCCAAATTTCCGGTCCGTGAACCAAATGAACGCCGGGAATGCCACTGTCAACAACACCAACGTCTGATGCGCCGTCAACCCCACGCCCCAAATAAACGCCGCCAGATACAACCGCCACCGGATCTCCGGTTCAAAGCTCCACCGGTACAACACCCCCAACGCCGCCAGCAACAGGCACGCGTTCAACCCGTAAACTTCCGTGATCACGGCCTGCGACCACATCACCGGCGCGAACGCCAGCAGCAAGCCCGTGCAAATCGCGCTCGCTATCACAGCCAGTTCGCGCACCCGCCGGTCACTTTCTCCCCACAACCCGCCGACCTTCAGCAAAAATTCCCGCCCGCTCCGCGCCACCAACAGCGCGGCCAGCCCGCACGCCGCCGCGCTGAAAATTGCCGACAACAGATTTCCCCGCCACGCGATATTGCCGAATGGCCAGACATGCACCCACACCCAAGCCAGCATCGTCCAAATCGGATAGCCGGGCGGATGTGGCACCCCCAACCCATACGCCGCTGTCAGAAATTCCCCAGAGTCTTCCAACGTCACGCTCGGCGCCAACGTCCAGAGATAACCGGCCAGCACCACGCTCGCCGCAATCCCAGCGGCCAGCCAATCCCAACGATTGTAAAAACGCTCTCTCATACCCGGCGGGGACGCCGGCGAAAACCTTGCGCCGATGCCATTCCCCACACCATCCACAACGCTTCCCGCACAATATGCCCCGACATTTTTGACTTACCGGCGGTCCGGTCAATAAATGTGATCGGGATTTCCTGGATCCGAAACCCGCGCATCCACGTCTGATAACTCATCTCAATCTGAAACGCGTATCCATTGCTGCGAATACTGTCCAAGGGGATCGTCTCCAACACCTGCCGCCGGAAACATTTGAACCCACCGGTCGGATCCATTACCGGCAACCCCGTGATGATCCGCACGTACAACGACGCGCCTTTGCTCAACATCAAGCGCGACAACGGCCAGTTCACCACCCGCACCGCACCCTCGGTATATCGCGACCCCAACACCAGATCGGCGTTTTCAATCGCCCTCAAAAAATTCGGGATCTCTTTCGGGTCATGCGAAAAATCCGCATCCATTTCCATGATGTACGCGAAGTCGCGCGCCAATGCCCACTTGAAGCCGGCAATGTACGCCGTCCCCAACCCCAACTTGCCGGCGCGGCGGAGCAGATGGAGCCGCGATTCGGTCTGCTGCATTTCCACCACAATGTCACCCGTACCATCCGGCGAACCGTCGTCCACAATCAACACCTCGACGTTCGGCGCCTGTTCGAGGACCGCCGCGACGATGCCGCGCACGTTTTCTTTTTCGTTGTAGGTCGGAATGATGAGTAACGCTTTGATCATTTTGCAAATCTTGGATTGGCCAAAACCAAATACTCTCCGCCCACAATCAACGGCCAGCCGCCGCCCAGTTGTGGCGGGTAAACCACTTGGGCATTCGGCGGAAACACCACCGGCCAGCGTTCCGCGGTCATTTTCGCCAGTATTTCCCGTCCACCGGACACATTCATCGTATACACCAAATCAATCCCGCGCCCCTGCCCCTGCGAATCCACTCCCGATGCCAGCACCACGTACTTCGCTTCTTCCCACCGGCAATCGAACCAGTAAACCGACCGCGGGATCGGCACCGGCCACGTGCCATTCGGACGGCCGGCATACGGCCCGCAGTGCGAAATCATACTCTTGCGGGCGTCCTTCACAAGCCAGTAAATCTGCTTCGGCACCAGCACAAAATCCTTGGCGGTCGTGTTCGCGTTCACAAACTCCAGCGCCGCCTCCGCCTCCGGTATCGAGTGCTGCGCGAACCCATCGATCATCGTGTTGAAATGCCCGGTCGCGCCATTCAACGTCGGCACAAACCAGATCACCAACACCACCGCCGGCAAGTATCCCGGCAACTCCTTCTTCAAAGCCAGACCGGCAAGCTTACCGGCTTGATACAATGCGCCACCAACTCCCAAGGCGAGCAATGGCAAAAACATCATGGCCGGATAAAAGAACCATGAGACGTTGTCCTGCCGTTTGAAAATGGGCCACATCAACAACAACACCCACACCACCAACCACACCCGCAGCTTCTTCTCCGGGAACGCCACCAACCCGATGGCCGCCGCCACCAACCACCAATCCTTACTGGTCGGCTTACCGGCCACGATTGCCGTCGGAGTGTCGAATAGAAACTTGCCGATGCGCGTGAGAATCGTCCCGAATGGGGTCGAGTCCGTCATCCCCATCATCAACCGGACTTGTTCGCGGAGATGGTCGACTCCCCCCTGCGTCGCCAAGTACCAACCTAACAGAATCAAACCAAAAGCACCGGTAGTCAGCGTCGCCACACCAACATCCCGCCATGCCGGCCACTCGCGCCACCGTCGCCAGTTCACCCACACGGCCACCGCAATCACGCCGGGAATCATTCCCACCGCATAATAATTGCAGCCGGTCGCCAGCGTCGTAAGGATCCCGGCCCACGCGAGATCGCGTAGTTGTTTTTCCCTCAGATAGCGGATGCAAAACCCGGCCGCAGCCAGCGCCAACGTGCCGGTCAACGGATGCGACCGGACCCAGCGGAAATTCACATCAGCATTTTCGTACACGAGCAATGCCGCCGCGCACAATGCGCCGAACCATTCGTCCTTCAACTGCCGGCCAATCCAATACAGCACGAACGCCGCCGCCAAGGCTGTCACCACGCCGAACGCGCGCCCCACTACGACGTCATTGCCGAATATCCGCAACAACGCGCCGTTGGCCCACATATACAACGGCGGGTACGGATACGGATAAACAAAGTCATTGGCGACCGGCCCGATGCGCGCGTGGCCGTTGGCCAATTGCCAACACTTCTCCATCCACTCGCCCTCGTCGCCGTACCAGTTCGGACTGGTGCGCAAGTTGGGCAGGTAAAGCAGCGCCCACAATGCAATCAGCGCCACCATGATCCAGCGTTCGCGCGTCATGATCGTTTCACAAAGAATAGTTTAATCGGCCCAAAGTTCGTACTCGGATTCTGGTTCAACTGTTTCCACAACTCCGGCGGAAACGCTTCCCGGTTTCCATCCACCATCACGATCGTCGTGTTCGTCAGCAACGCACCGCGACCTTGCCCGGCAGCCTGCGAAATCAAAAACGACCATTCCAACTGTGGCAATTCCGGCCGCCCCTCGTGGTTTAATTCAATCAACAACGGACTGACAGTATTGGGCTTGCCGGCCAAGTGCGCTTCGCTATCGCTGTGCAGCTTATCCCCGCCCTGCTCCGCCAGATACCGAGCCGCGACTTGCTTGTGTCCCAGCGCCGTCCCGAATGTCCCCTGCGCTCCGCCGTATTTGTCCACGAACCGGTAGAAATCAAACATGAACACCACATTACCCAGCGCCAAGGCCACCGCTATTCCCAGGACCACTGCCGGTTTGAAGCGCCGTGCCGCCGCGCCACACACCAAAAAGTGAACCGGATAAAAAACCGCAAAATAGGTCAAATACGTCCACAACCCGGCCATAGTGTACACTCCGAGTTGCACCACAACCCACGCAATCAGGATCCACCCCGCCTGCGGTTCGCCGGCCTCCACTTTCAATCCCCGCGTTCCCTTAACCGCGACAATCCCAACCCAAACCAACGCCACCACGAACGCCAACTGTTGCAGGGTCAACGGCCACTCGCCGAGTGTCTGGTGACCGGTAAAATAATCGCCGCCGGTCCGTCGCCCCCAAATCTGCGCCCGATCCAATTCGCGTGCGGTACCGATTCCCAACACATCCTCGATCCGCCCGCCGTTCATGATGGCCAGCGTGTACGACACATTTTGTTTACTCGGCAGCCGGTACCCATTGATCGGATGCGTCGTCACTCCACCCAATTTCTCCCACTGCTGTCCACCGCCGACCTGATTCATGGCCTGCTTGAAATCCGCCCACTGGTTCTGGTGTTGCAGATAGAAATACGGCGCCATCAACAACAACGCCGCGGCCACCCCACCAACCGCATACCGCCAATCAATCTTCGGTCGCAACCACGCGATAATCACCACCACAGCCCCCAGCAACGCCACACCGGAAAAATGAATCTGAATCACGCACAACGGCAGGAACAAACACCAGAAAATCGTTCGCGGTTTCTTCCCGAGCACCAGTGAATGAACCGCCCACATCGTGGCGGTCGCGAAAAACGGCACGAAATCCTGCGCCCAAATCTTCCGCGAATAGACTACCGCCCACGGCGACACCGCAAAAAACAACCCGGCCACCAACCCGGTCAGCGGTCCATAGTACTTGCGACCGATATGCCACGTAATCACCACTGCCGCCAGTCCCAGCACCGCAATACAACCCGACACGAAAGCCGGATTTGCACTAATCGCAAACATCGGAATCAGCAAATAGGCAAACAGTGGCGGATTCGTCACCCCGACGCTCGACATCAATCCGGCCAAAGGCAGCTTACCGGTCTTCAGCGCGTCCAACGCCAGATTCGCGGCAAAGGCTTCATCGCCTTGAAATTCGAGCAGGTGAAAATAGGCAAACCGCAGCCAGACACCGACCGCGATGACCACCGCCAACCCGATCCATTCAGCGCGCTTGCTCACGATTTCACCTTCAGCGCCCAAGTCACCCGCTGCGCCTGATTGATCCGAAACAGCTCCGCCCAGATTTTCAACGCGCGTCGGAAGTTATACGGAATCCGCGTATCGGGATCATGCACCCAGTGCACCGGCACCTCCGCAATCCGGTAGCCCTCGCGCGTTGCCACGACGAGCATTTCGATATCGAAGATTGCCGTGTTGGAAGTGACCTGCGGAAACACTTTCTGCGCGACCGCATTCGTCATGCACTTGAAACCGCACTGCGTGTCGGCAATCCCACGGATGCAAAAGATGCGCGTCCCGATCCCGAACAACTTGCCGGCCAACGCGCGGTACCACGCTTGCGGTTGTTCGACCTCGGCACCCTTCACCGCCCGTGAGCCGATGGCCATGTTGTAACCAGCCTCCAACTTCATCAGCAATTTTTCCACTTCCTGAATTGGCGTGCTCTGGTCGGCATCGGTAAACAACACGTACCGGCCCCGCGCGGCCAGCATGCCGGCTTTCACGGCGCCGCCCTTGCCCCGGTTGGGTTGTAAATCGATCAACTGCACGCCGAGAGCTTGTGCTGTCTGCGCCGTCCTATCCCGGCTGCCGTCGTTGACCACGATGATTTCGTGCGACCAACCTTTCGACTGGAGGTAAGCCTCGATACCGGGAACAAACTTTTTGAGGCGTTCCTCCTCGTTGTAAGCCGGGATGACGACGGACAGATACGGTTCGCTCATCCCACCTTTCGCAACGCGCCGGCCGCGCGCAGCTTCGCCAACGCTTCCGCCGCGTAATCCTTGTCGAGCTTTTGCCGGCGAATCCACTCGACGTAATCGCGGACGCTGTCGCGTGGCGTCTTCGTCGGCTGCCACCCGAGCCGCTGCAGCTTCGTGATGTCAGACACCGAGTGGCGCGTGTCGCCCACCCGGTATTCGCCTGTCACATGGGGCGCCAAGGATGAAACAATGCCGGCAAATTCCAAAACCGTGTACCCCTTACCACCGCCGACGTTGAAGACTTCGTAATTCGCCGCGTCGCTTTCAAGTACCACCCGATTGGCCCGCGCCACATCCTCGACGTTGACGTAATCGCGCAGTTGCCGGCCGTCCTCAAACACGCTGGCCGGTTCGCCTTTTAACATCTGGAGTGTGAACACACGCAAGACACCGGAGTACGCGTTGCGAAATGATTGGTACGGCCCCTGCACGATGGAATACCGGAGCGCCACGCTGGGGATGCCGTAGTTTTTACCAAGCGCGACCGCCATCAACTCTTGCGAATACTTCGCGATGGAATACTGGTTGCGCGGCCCGGCATGGGTTTCGAGCAACGGGAGCGACGTGATCGCGCCCCGGCATTTCGGACAGACCGGATCCCACTGACCTTTGGTCAGCTCACGGCCCACCGGGAAGACTTCACCATCGTTCGCGCATTGATACCGGCCTTCGCCGTAAACAAACTGACTGCTGGCCACGACCACTTTCCGCACCGGCAGCTTTTTCTCGACGATGATTTCATAGAGCAGCGCGGTGCCGACGCTGTTGACGTGAAAGAACTGCGAAAAGTTTGGCAGCAGATCTTGATGCGCGGCGAGGTGAACCACCGCATCCACGCCGGCCAGTGCTTTTTCCCAATCCGCCCGGTTACGCACATCGCCCAACATCTTTTCACAATCCGGCAACCAGTCCGGCCACCCGCCGGTATGGATCGGCGGCGTGAGATTATCGAGCAGCCGCACCCGGTAACCCGCGCGCAGCAGTTCGCTGGCGGTATGACACCCAATAAACCCCGCCCCGCCGGTAATGAGGACGAGACCGTGGCTCATTTGCCAGATAGTTTCGCGTAGAGATAGCTGGTCAAGATGTGGTCAAGGATCATGTGAACGTCTTCCACCGGCCCGTATTCGTTGGAAGGAACGACGACGCAGACATCTGCCAGTTGCGCAAGTTTCCCGCCGGTAAAACCGCCGAAGCCGAGTACTTTGACGCCGAGTTTTTTGGCGGCTTCAACGGCGGCAATGATATTCGGTGAATTACCGGAAGCGGAAATGGCTATGAGAACGTCGCCGGGATTGGCCAGATTTTTCAAGGGCTCGCTGAAGACGGTGTTGTAGTCGGTGTCATTGGCCCAGGCGGTCATGAGCGAGACGTTATCGGTGAGCGCGATGACTTTGAACCGCCTCCAGGGGGCATCGCCTTTGTGGCCGAGCGTGCCTTTGTTGAGGTCGTTCATCATGTGGGACGCAGTGGCAGCACTGCCGCCGTTGCCGATCACGAAGATCTGTTTTCCGGCCGCATGCGCCTCTTCTATGACGGCGAACAGCTTGTCGAGCGCCGCCAGAGGGAGCCGGTCGAGGACGGTTTTCAAGTCGGTGAGATAGGATTTGGCGAATTCGCTGGGTTTTTGCATTTTAATACCTCTGCATATTGAGAGCGACGCGGCTTCCGCCGCGTTCGAGACGGAACGGCATTTCTTTGAGGTTTGCCAAGGCTTGTCGGACTGCTTGGCGTTTGTCACTCGGCACGACCAGAAGAAAAAATCCGCCGCCACCCGCACCGGCAATCTTGCCGCCGAGACAGCCGGCTTTGAGGGCGCGTTCGTACACCTCATCCAGATCACTGGCGCTCGCGCTCCCATCGGTCATTTTTCGTTTGGCTTCCCAACCGCGATGTAACAGAGCGCCGAGCGCCGTCACGTCGCCAGTTTCGAGGAGTTGCCGGACTTCGTTGGCTTGCTGCGTCATCAGCTTCAACGTGTCGGCCTTCGAGACGACATTCGCTTTCTGCTTCGACAAGATGTTGTCCGCTTTGCGGGTCTTGCCGGTAAAGAAAAGCATCAGGATATTGTCGAGGTCTTCAAGCGTGCCGCGCGCCAATGACACAGCATTGGATTTGATATCTTTGCCGGGGCCAAACTGAAAATATCGGAGACCACCGTACGCCGCGATGTATTGGTCTTGGACGCCGATGGGTTTGCCGAGTTGCCGGATCTCGATGTCGCAGGCTTCGCTGGCGAGCCGTTCGGCGGTCGGAGTCTCACCAATAAAAGCGTAGAGGGCGTGCAAGACACCGACGGTCACCGTACTCGATGAGCCGAGGCCCGAGCCTTCCGAGGGAATGTCCGACAGAAAGGAAATCTCAATGCCTTTTGTGACGCCGACCTTGCGCATTGCTTCCCGGACCAGATCGTGTTCGATCTGGTCAACAGAATCCACAATCTCCTTCTTCGACCAGTTCACATAGATTTTATCGTCGAACCGTTCCTTGACGATGCAGTAGACGAACTTGTCAATTGCCGAACTGCAGACCGCGCCACCGTGTTGCTCGTAGAAGTCCGGCAAATCCGTCCCGCCACCGGCAAACGAGATTCGCAAGGGTGTCTGAGTAATAATCATTTCAAAACCAACCCATTTTCAAAATCCTGCTGTGCTCTCTGCAACCGCTCCGGCGTCCCCACGTCCTGAATGTACGCCAACGGTTTGGTTGCGTACACCGGTTGGTCTGCCGCCAGTAATTTCGGAAACACATCCTTCCCAAAATCGCAAAACCTCCCCACCGGGATGTAATCCAGCACGGCCGGTTCGAGTAGATAAATACCAGCGTTGATGAGATTTGTCGAAATCGTTTTCGGGTCGGGTTTCTCGCGAAACGCCGTGACGCGTCCGGTCGCATCGGTCTCCACCACCCCGCCCGTCCACGGCTCTGGCGACTCAAACAGCACGACCGTCGCGATGGAGCGGCGCTGCCGGTGAAACTCGAGCAGTGGCGTGAGTTCGACGCGGATGAGATTATCGCCATAAAGCACGAGGAAAGTACTGGCGCGCAAGACGGCTTCCATCTTTTTCACCCCACCCGCGGTGCCGAGGATTTCAGTCTCAAGCGAGTACGTGACCTTAACCCCAAACCGGCTGCCGTCGCCGAAGTACTCGGTGATTTTTTCCGGCAAGTGGTGCAGGTTCAGGATAAATTCACTAATCCCTTGTTGTCGGAAGAACTCAAAGTGATGCTGCAACAACGGCTTGCCGGCGATCGGGACCATCACCTTCGGTATGTTTAAGCCAAGAGAACGCAGTCGCGTCCCCAACCCGGCAGCTAAAATAAACGCTTTCAATAGGCGGGCAGAATGCAAAACAACCTGTCCAAAAGCAATCCCAAGCGTGGGATGTGCCTGAAACGAATCCCCTCAGAACCGGCTCAACACAGTGAGGACGCCGGCCTGAAAAACCCTCACTCGCTGACGACAGTGCCGATTCGCGCGCCGCAGATGACGCGCTGGATGTTGCCGGGCTTGAAGAGGTCGAACACGATGATCGGGATTTTGTTGTCCATACAGAGGCTGAACGCGGTCGAATCCATCACGTTGAGCCGACCTTTGAGGGCGTCCATGTAGGTGAGCTTGTCGTAGCGCGTCGCCTTGGGATCTTTCTTCGGGTCAGCGGTGTAAATGCCGTCAACTTTGGTGGCTTTCAACAAGACTTCGCACCCGGCTTCGTTGGCACGCAGCGCCGCTGTGGTGTCGGTGCTGAAGAAGGGGTTGCCGGTGCCGGCGGCGAAGATGACCACGCGGCCCTTTTCCAGATGCCGGACAGCGCGCCGCCGGATGAATGGTTCGGCGACGGCACGCATTTCGATGGCGGAGAGAACGCGGGTGGGGACGTTGGCTTTTTCGAGCGAGTCCTGCAAGGCCAGCGCGTTGATGACCGTCGCGAGCATGCCCATGTAATCGCCGGTGGTGCGGTCGAGGCCGTGTTTTTCGCCGGCGAGACCGCGGAAGATGTTGCCACCGCCGATGACAATGGCCAGTTCGACGCCGAGGTTTTTAACTTCTTTGATTTCCTGGGCAATGGAGGCGCAGGTCTCCGGGGAAATCCCGTGGTCGCGTTTGCCGAGCAACGCTTCGCCACTAAGCTTCAACATCACTCGTTTGAACTTCGGCGATGTCTGGCTCATGGGGATTTCCTCAAGCGGCGGGTTGAGTCGTCCCGATGTCTTCGCCAAGCTGCCAACGGACGAACCGGCGGATCACGATGTTCTCGCCGAGCTGGGCGATCTTCGCCGTGATGTGGTCTTTGATGACGACTTCCGGGTTTTTGACGAATGGTTGTTCGATCAAGCAGACGGTCGAGTAGAATTTCTCGAGCTTGCCGGCGACGATCTTTTCCACAGCCTGCGGCGGTTTGTCTTTGACCTGATCTTTGTAGATTTCGGTTTCGGCGGCCACGATGCTGGCCGGCACGTCTTCGCGCCGAACGTAGGTCGGATTCGCGGCGGCAATCTGTTGGGCAATGTCTTTGACAAATTCGCGGAAGCCATCGTTGCGGGCGACGAAGTCGGTCTCGCAGTTGACTTCGACGAGGACGCCGAGTTTGCTGCCGTGGTGGATGTAGCTGGCGATGCAGCCTTCGTTGGCGGAGCGGCTGGCTTTTTTGTTGGCGGTGGCAATGCCTTTTTTGCGGAGAATTTTCTCAGCCTCAGCGGCGTCACCTTTGGCTTCGACGAGGGCAGCTTTGCAATCCATCATGCCCGCGCCGGTTTTGTCGCGGAGGTCTTTGACTTGCTTCGGATCGATTTCGACGGTGGTGCTCATGGGCGACGGTATCCTAAATGATGATGGCAATGGTTACACGGACGCAACTGCCGGGGCCACAGGAGCGGCTTCAGCAGCAGGTGCTGGCTCAGGTTGCATCGCGGGTTGCTTGCGCCCGAGTTCAGCTTGGGCTTCGACAATGGCATCTGCGATCACACTGGTGATAAGTTTGACCGCGCGAATCGCGTCGTCGTTGCCCGCAATCGGGTACGTGACCCAGTCGGGGTCGCAATTGGTGTCCACAATCGCAATAATCGGGATGCCGAGGCGTTGGGCTTCACGAATGGCGATTTCTTCGCGTTGGATGTCAATGACGAACATGGCGGCGGGTTGCCGGTCCATGTTGGCGATCCCGTCAAGGTTGCGATGGAGTTTTGCCGCATCACGTCGCATGTTGGCCTGTTCCTTCTTCGGAATCAGATGGGCTTCGGGACCGGCGAGGTCTTTGTCAATTTGCTGCATGCGTTTGACGCTGTTGCGAATGGTGCGGAGGTTGGTCAGGGTGCCGCCGAGCCAGCGATCGGTGACGTAGGACATGCCGGTTTTGGCCGCGGCTTCTTTGACTTCTGGTTGGGCCTGTTTCTTGGTGCCGACAAAGAGAATACTGCCGCCGTTCAAGACGATTTCGTGGAGGAAACCGCATGCGATCTGGATTTGGGTGAGGGTCTTGTTGAGGTCAATGATGTGAATCCCATTGCGCGCGGCGAAAATGAATTTTTTCATCTTGGGATTCCAGCGTTTCGTCTGGTGACCAAAATGAATTCCCGCTTCCAACAACTCGTTAACGGTTACGTTTGCCAATGTGTCCTCCAATTTTCATCCGACGCGCGGCTGGCTGGCCGGGGCGACAGGACATCCCGTCAATATGACTGGATTGCCGAGGGAACTTCTCGTCCGACTCGGCTGTGGTTTGTTGTTTTTGTGCCCCGTGTGACCGGGGCGTTGATCCCGCTCTGCGCGGGAGGGGCATACTATCCACCGGCAAGCTCATTGCAAGAGGAAACTTGCCTCATGTCGTATCGTTGTTAAAGTGACCGATCGCGTGGGTGGCGGGTTTCGTCGCCTGGCCCGCGATCACGAACGGTTCGCCGTCGCCATGCTCATGCTCAAATCGGTCTTTGCCAAAAATGCACGGCGGGCTCTCGCCGGTTCTACGCCAATTTCTCTTGCCGGAAGTTACTTCTTCCGCTTGGGCGGCGCGTGGACACAGGTGCCGTGCACCGCATGCGCCGCTTCCATCCACGACTCGGCAAACGTCGGATGCGCATGCACCGTGCGACCCAGTTCGCTCGCGGTCAGTTCACTGCGGATCGCCAACGCCGCTTCTGCAATCAACTCCGTCGCGTGCGCGCCGACCACAGCGGCCCCAAGCAACTGATCGGTCTTCGCATCGGCAATCCATTTCACGAATCCACCAGTCTCGGCCACCGCAATCGCCCGCCCCAACCCACCGAGCCGGAACTTTCCAGTAATAATTTCCCGGCCTTGCTTCTTCGCTTCGTCTTCGGTCAAGCCGACGAGCGCGACTTCGGGGGAAGTAAAGATCACGCCCGGTACGAGCGATTCGTGTTTGCTGGGTTTTTGTCCGACCGCATTCTCCGCGGCGATGATGCCCTGGGACGTCGCATAGTGTGCCAACTGCGTCCGCCCGGTCACGTCACCGATGGCGTAGATATTCGCCACATTCGTCCGACCAAAATCATCAACCGGGACAAATCCCTTTTCGTTTGTCTTCACGCCGGCAGCTTCCAACTTCAAGCCGTCCGTGACCGGCTTGCGCCCAACCGCAACGAGCACCATCTCCGCCGCTTCGGCTTCGGCTTTTTCCAATGGCTTACCGGTCCGAATGGTGATCCCGAGATTTTTTTCCATGTGCATCCGGACTTCCCGGCGCACGTCGGCGTCGAGCAAGAGCAGCACATCGTCGAGCAACTCCACAATCGTGACTTTCACGCCGAGTTGCGCCGCCATGCAGGCCAGTTCGCAGCCGATGTACCCGCCGCCCATCACGATCAGCGTCGCCGGCAACTTCTCCAATTCGAGAAACTTCCGGCTTTCGACAATCTTCGGTGACTTCGGTAAGAACCCCGGCATCACTGAGGTCGAGCCGGTCGAGATAATAACTTTCTTCGCCCCAATCCGCTGACCGGCAACTTCGATGGTATTGCGATCCACGAACGACGCCGTCCCGGCAAACTGTTTCACGCCGTTGCCGGTCAGCAATGAGCCGATGCCGCCGCGCAATTGCTGCACGACTTTGTTCTTGTGTGCGACCAAGCCGGCAAAGTTGACTGACACGCCTTTCACCTCGATGCCGAATTGCCCGGCATGTTTGATGTGGTGGTACAAATCCGCCGCGGCGATCATTGCCTTCGTCGGAATGCAGCCCCAGTTCAAGCACGTCCCACCGTGGAATTCCTTCTCCACGATGGCGACCGACGCGCCAAGTTGTGCCGCCCGAATCGCGGCCGGGTATCCCCCCGGCCCCGCGCCGATTACTACGACGTCAAACGTTTCCATAATTCGCTGTCCTCAAGTTTCGCTTTGATCGCATTGATGAACTTCGCCGCCATCGCGCCGTCGACGATCCGGTGATCGCTCGACAACGTCATCTTCATGATCTGCCGGACCACGACTTTGCCGTCACGCACGACCGGCTGCGGCAACGTCGACGACACCGCCAGAATAGCGGCCTCGCCGGTATTGATGATCGCCGTGAAGTTCTCGACGTTGAGCATACCCATGTTCGAGATGGTGAATGTGCTGCCCGACATCTCGTTCGGCGCGAGCTTGCCGGCGCGCGCTTTCTCAGCGAGTGCTTTCGACGCAGCGTTGATCTCCGCGAGAGTCAGTTCATCGGCCCCGCGAATCACCGGCACGACCAAGCCTTGTTCCAGCGAGACAGCCACGCCCAGATGGACGCGGCTGTTCCAGCGGATCGACTTGCCGTCGGTGGTGCTGTTGACCTCCGGGAATTCTTGCAACGTGAGCACGACCGCCTGTGAGATGAAATCGGTCACGGTGTACGGTGCGCCCTGCTCTTTGAGTTTCGCCCGCAGCGCAATCAAGTCCGTCATATCCACGGACACGGTCACGAAGAAGTGTGGTTGCGTGACGATGCTCTGCGTCAAACGCTGACCAATAACCTGCCGCATCTTCGACATCGGCTTCGGTCGCTCCGCCAACGCGCGTTCGACATCGGCGACCGAAATGCGTCCGGCTTCGCTCGGTTGGACAGAAAGCAAACAGACGTTTTCCTTCGCAGCGAGATTCTTCGCGGCCGGGCTGATGCGGAGTTTATCGTACCCCTTCGCCGCGAGGTAATCCTTCACGTCCTTTTCAACAATACGCCCTTCCGGCCCCGTGCCACGTATCGGCATTGGATCGACGACCGCATGTTTCGCAAACGCTGCCGCCCGCGGTGAGATGCGGAACAGTTTCGGTGCGCATACCGGAGCAGCGACAGCGACCGGCCGTGGTGCCGGTACGTTGGTCGTGACAGTCGGCGTCGCCACGACCGGTGCCGGTGCAGCCGGTTGTGCAACAGCCGAGGGCTTCGGCGCCGCCGGCTTGGGCGCTTCAACTGCCGGCAACGCCTCGCCGGCAGTTCCCACCCAACCGACCGTGCTGGAGACTGGCACGTTGACGCCGGGTTGGACGAGAATCTTCAAAAGCGTGCCTTCAAAGAAGCTTTCCGCTTCCATCACCGACTTGTCGGTTTCGACGGTGAACAAGACATCGCCCTTGGCGACTTTATCGCCTTCCTTCTTTTTCCATTCGACGATGGAACTTTCTTCGGTCATCTGACCGAACTTCGGCATGATGATTGGGTTCGGCATACCGGGCCTTAGAGGATCGAGTTGGCAGCGTTGATGATGTCGTTGACGCTCGGGAGGAACGCGGCTTCGAGGATGTGGCTCTGCGGCGCGATGCCGTTCTTCGCTCCGACCCGCTTGACCGGCGCGTCGAGGTAATCGAACGCTTCGTCTTGAATCGTGCTCGCAATCTCGGCGGTATAACTGCCGATATGAATCGTGTGGCTCGCGACGACGCAACGCCCGGTCTTTTGTACCGACCGGAGAACTGTCTCCATGTCGAGCGGCACCAGACTGCGCAAGTCGATGACTTCTGCCGAAACGCCCTTGTCGGCTTTCAGTTTGTCCGCGGCCTTGATGCAATCATGCACTGCCGGCCCCCACGCGACAAACGTGATGTCGCTGCCTTCGCGCACGACATTCGCCACGCCAATCGGCACGAGGTAATCGCCTTCCGGTACCGGACCTTTGTTGCCGTAGAGCCCTTGCGACTCGACGAACATGATCGGGTTGTTGTCGCGAATCGCCGACTTGAGCAAGCCCTTCGCGTCCGCCGGTGTAGACGGCACGATAACGTACAGCCCGGGAATGTGGCAGAACATCGACTCCAACATCTGCGAATGTTGGCCACCATAACCTTTGCCGGCACCTGCCGACACCCGATACACCGCCGGCACCTCCGTCTGCGCGCCGCTCATATAATGCCACTTCGCGGCTTGGTTGCTGATCTGATCGGATGACATCAACGCGAAGTCGAAGTACATCAATTCGATCACCGGCCGCAGCCCAATCATCGCCAAACCAATCGCCGTGCCGCAAATGCAGGCTTCGCTGATCGGCGTGTTAAACACCCGGTCGCGCCCGAACGCTTCGAGCAAACCCTTCGTGACCTTGAACGCACCGCCGTAATCCGCCACGTCTTCGCCATAGAAGATGACGCGTTTGTCGCGCATCATCTCTTCGACGAACGCTTCCTTTAGCGCGTCTTTGTACGACAGCTCGCCATTGACGCGCTTGATCTCCGGCAACGCCGCGTGCGTCGTCACCTTGCTGTACTCGGCCGGCACGACTTCGCACTTAGTGTCGGTGTACATGTATTTGAGAACATCGGTGGCCGGCGGATCAGCCGCTTCGCTCGCCCGCTTGGCCGCGCGACCGTTCCGATCCCGGCACCGCTTCTCCAAGGCGGCCAGTCCATCTTTATCGAGCACTTTGGCGGCAAGAATCTGCGCCTTCAAATTCTCAATCGGATCAACCGCTTTCCAGGACGCCTCTTCTTCCTTCGTCCGGTATTCCATCCGCGGATCGCTCAGCGAGTGCCCAAAATACCGGTAACAATCCACATCGAGAAAGACCGGCCCCTGACCTTTTTTGCACAGCTCAATGGCGCGGCGCATCGCTTCGCGCGTGGCAAGCGCATCCATGCCGTTGACGACTTCGGCGTGCATGTTGCCGTCGGAGAAACCGGCAGCGCGCCGCGCGACGCGTTCGATGCCGGTCACTTCGTCGTCGGTCCGATGGGTCATGCCGTAGTGGTTGTTGATGACCACGAAGATCAGCGGTAGCCCGTGTTTCCGCTCGGCATAGTGATTCGTGAACTGCTGCTGGCTCGCCCAGTTCATCGCTTCCATCGCGACGCCGTTGTTGAACGCGCCGTCGCCGGCAAAACACGCCACGACCGCGTCTTTGCGCAAATACCGGAGTCCCATCGCTGCACCGGTCGCGATCGGTGTGCCACCGCCGACGATAGCGTTCGCGCCGAGGTGTCCGACCGTGAAGTCGGCAATATGCATCGAACCGCCCCGGCCTTTGCAGTAGCCGTCGTCCTTGCCGAACAACTCGCCGATAGTCTTGTAGAGATGTTCTTCGAGCGCGTCTTCGATGAGGTCTTCACGCTGGCTCGATTTGCTCCACGGGACGCGCGCTTTGAGTTGCTCAACACTCATGGCACGAATCGCGACCGTGCCTTTCGCGAGTGATTCACCATGGCCGCGGTGCGTCGAAGTGATCTTGTCGTCGAGTGTCAACTGGCAGCAGGCGCCGGCAGCGCAGCCTTCCTGCCCAATCGAGACGTGCGTTGGCCCGCGGTAGTTATACCCCGGCAACGGCTCGTACGCGCCCGACCGGAGCTTCACGATCATTTCCTCAAACTCACGAATGACAAGCATGTCTTCGAGGAGATTGACGGCCTCCAGTTTCGTGATGGTCTTGGCGGCAAGTTCCTTCTTCAGGTTGCCCTTGTACTGGAACGCCGGGATCTTGCCGCAATCAATCACAAACGGCTCAAACTGCGGTCGCATATCGGAGAGGTGTGCTGTTTTTGCCATAATTTCTTCCTGTAGCCGCACCCTTCATGGGTGCGCGTAGTGTGTTCGCAGGCTAAAGCCTGCAGCTACACTTCATGCTTTGATGACTTTGATACCTTTCTTCGTGAGTTCCTTCGCAAATTTCTGATCAATGCCGGCATCGGTGATGACCGCATGCAAATTCTCCAGCGTGCCAGCGCGCGCGAACGACACCTTGCCGGCCTTGCTGCTGTCAGCCAGCAGGATGACTTCCCGGCTGCGCGCCATCACCAACTCTTTCGTGAACGCCTCGCTCGGTTCGGTCGTCGTCAGTCCTTCGCTCAACGCAAATCCAATCGTCCCCATGAACGCTTTGTCGAGATGCAATCCTTCGAGCACATGCCGGCTCAACGGCCCGACCACCGTCTGACTCAACCGGCGCAACTCGCCGCCAATCAGGATCAAGCGCGGCCCGCGGCCAGAAAGTTCAATGGCAGCCCGCAAGGAATTCGTCACCACGGTCAGATTCGTCCGCTCCCGCAGCAACCGCGCCAACTCCAACACCGTGCTCCCGCCATCCAAGTAAATCGTCTCATCCGAACCAATCAACGCCAACGCCGCCTGCGCAATCCGGTGCTTCTCCTTCGCTGCAATGGACGTCTTGCTATCAAACAACGGTTCATCCAACCGGCTCTCCACACTCACCGCCCCGCCATGAACCCGCCGAATCGCGCCCGACTTTTCCAATTCATCCAAATCGCGCCTGACCGTGGCCGGCGACACATTCAACTGCCGGCACAGTTGTTCGACACGGATCACGCCCGTCTGCCGAATCAATTCGCGCAGATTATCCAGCCGCTGGGGCGCAAGTTCCTTGGGAGCTACCATGATTGATTGTGATTGTTTATAGTCTTTTATGATTCAATGCAATCATTTTCTTTCAGACCCATTCCTTGCAACATTTTGACCAGTCTGCCAATAATGCCGGCCAGCGCAGGATCTCGTGGCCCAACACATTCCATCACGGTCCCCGTCTGAATGGATTCCATTTGGCGTGGGACTGACCAAACCCAAACACTTTCGCGACATGCTGAAAGTGACGTGGCGCAACCGGGACAATCTCGGTTACGCTTGGAAAGTCCTCTCCCAGGGCGTCTGCGACGGTTGCGCGCTCGGCGTGGCCGGCTTTCACGATTGGACCATCGAAAGCACCCACCTCTGCCTGACCCGCTTGAATCTCCTCCGCCTCAACACCATGCCGGCACTCGACCCAGCCGTGTTGGCGGACGTAGAACAACTCCGGTCGCTCGACAACGAACAACTCCGCGAACTCGGTCGTCTCCCCTACCCCATGCTCCGGTCGCGGGGCGATGCCGGCTTTCACTGCATCACGTGGGCAGAAGCATACCGGCGGATTGCGGCGCGGTGCGGCGACCCGAGACGAATGGCTTTTTTCCTGACCTCGCGCGGCATCACCAACGAGGTCTATTACGTCGCCCAAAAAGTCGCCCGCTTCCTCGGCACCAACAATATTGATAACGCCGCCCGCATCTGTCATTCGCCTTCGACCGCCGCGATGAAGCACACTCTCGGCGTCGCCGCCACGACGTGCAGTTACCGGGACTGGTACGGCACCGACCTACTGATCTTCTTCGGCGCAAACCCGGCCAACGACCAGCCGGTCACCATGAAGTACATCCACGAGGCCAAACTCCTCGGCACCAAGGTCGTCATGGTCAACCCCTACCGCGAACCCGGCATGGAACGCTACTGGGTGCCGTCCACCCCGCGCAGCGCGGTCTTCGGCACCGACGTGATGGACTACTGGTATCCGGTTGCCCACGGCGGCGACATCGCATTCCTCTGCGGCGTCATCAAGACGCTCATCGAAAAGAACTGGCACGACCAGGAATTCGTCGCCCAACACACCGTCGGCTTTCTTGAGCTCAAAGCCGCCCTCGAATCGCTCCCCTACGAAGTCCTCGAATCCCAATCCGGCCTCACTCGCGCCAGCATGGAAGAATTCGCCGCGTTGATTCGCGATGCCCGCACCGCCGTGCTCGTCTGGAGCATGGGCATCACGCAACACTCGTTCGGTGGCGACAACGTCCAGATGATCCTCAACCTTGGTCTGCTCAAGGGATTCGTCGGTCGCGACAAATGTGGCCTGATGCCCATTCGCGGCCACAGCGGCGTCCAAGGCGGCGCAGAAATGGGCGCTTACGCCACCGCGTTCCCCGGCGGCAAACCCATCAACGCCGGCAATGCCAAAGCGCTTGCTGCGCATTACGACTTCCCAGTACCCGACTGGATTGGCCTCAGCGCCCCGGAACAAATCGAAGCCGCCGCTCGCGGCGAACTCGATCTCCTCTACTGCGTCGGCGGCAACTTTCTCCGCACCTTGCCGGAGCCGCAATACGTCGCCGCCGCGCTCGCCAACGTGCCGGTGCGCGTCCACCAAGACATCATCGTCACCGACCAGATGCTCATCGAACCCAAGGAAGACGTGATTCTCTTGCCGGCGAAAACCCGGTACGAACAGGACGACGGCGGCACCGAGACCACCACCGAACGCCGCATCATTTTCGGCCCCGAACTCCCCCGGCAAGTCGGCGAAGCGAAAGCCGAATGGAAAATCTTCCTCGAACTCGCCGCCGCCGTCCGCCCCGGCAACCTCGGCTGCGCCACCGGCCAAGCGGTTCGCGACGAAATCGCCAAAGTCGTCCCGTTCTATGACGGCATCCAGAATCTCCGGAAACTCGGCGACGCGATTCAATACGGCGGCCCCCATTTGTGCGCCAACGCTCAATTTGCCACCGCCGACGGCAAGGCGCATTTTCGCACCGTCCCATTACCGAAGCGGCGGCGCGAGCACGGCACCTTCCACGTCAGCACGCGGCGTGGCCGGCAATTCAACACCTTGATCTACGCCGAAGTTGACCCGCTGACCGGCGCCGGCCGCGAAGCCGTCCTGATGAACCCCGATGACGCCGCCGAATTGCATCTCGAAAACGGTGACCGGGTGGCGCTCGTCAATGACATTGGCCGGTTCGATGGAAACATTTTTCTCGCCCCCATCGCCGCCGGTAACCTGCAAATCCACTGGCCGGAAGGCAACGTCCTCATCCGCCGCGGAGTCGCCGACCCGGCTGGCGGCGTGCCGGATTACAACGCCGTCGTCCGCGTCGAAAAACTCGCCACATGAAACGCCCGACCACCCGCGTCACGATTCACGATAGCGCGCGCGGGCGGCGCACCGATACCGTTGCCGTCGAGGAGCCGCTGGAAATCCGAGTGGCCGGCCACAGCATCGCGGTGACCATGCGCACACCGGGCGAAGATTTCGAGTTGGCCGCCGGCTTCCTGTTCAGCGAAGGCGGCGTCCGCAACCGGGCGGACATTGTTGGCATCAGCTACTGCGCCCGACCGCAAAACTACAACATCGTCAACGTCGCGCTCGGCACGCCATTCGATCGAGCCCGATTCAGCCGGCACGTCTATACAACGTCGAGTTGCGGTATTTGTGGGAAAGCTTCGCTGGACCTTGTTCGGACTGCGGCACCGGGGCGAGTTTCGGCATTTCGCCCCACCGCGAAAGTTCTGCTGGCGCTACCGGACAAACTCGCCCAGCCGGCATTCAGCAAAACCGGCGGCTTGCACGCCGCCACGCTGTTCGACGCCGCCGGCAATCTGCTGCTGGCCCGCGAAGACGTTGGCCGGCACAACGCGCTGGATAAACTCATCGGCGCGCTCCTGCTGGCCGACAAGCTGCCGGCCAGTGAGACAGTTCTTCTGCTCAGTGGCCGCGCCAGTTTTGAGTTGGTGCAGAAGGCCGTCATGGCCGGCATTCCCGCCGTGGCTGCGATCGGCGCGCCGTCGAGCTTGGCCATTGATCTGGCGAAAGAGTTCGGCGTGAATCTCGTCGGTTTTCTGCGCGCCGACCGGTTCAACGAGTACTGCTAAAAACGATTTTGTCGTCCGTCTTGTCGGCTTTGATCCGGTCGCCCTCTTTGAATTTGCCGGCGAGGAGCTCGAGCGCGAGGGCGTCGAGCACTTGCTTCTGGATGACGCGTTTGAGCGGACGGGCGCCGAAGACCGGGTCATAACCTTCCCGCGCCAAGAGCGCCTTGCCGGCATCGGTCATGGTGAGCGTGATGCGTTGATCGGCGAGACGTTGGATGACCCGGTTGAGTTGGATGTCCACGATCTGTTTGATGTGCTCGATGGCCAGCCGGTGGAAGATGATGGTTTCATCCACCCGGTTGAGAAACTCAGGCCGGAAATGTTGGCGCAAATCTTCGAGGACCAGTTTTTCGACATCGTTGCCCTCAGCGTAATGCCGGCTGCCGACGTTGCTGGTCATGATGATGACCGTATTCTTGAAATCCACGACCCGGCCTTGGCCGTCAGTCAGCCGACCGTCGTCAAGGATTTGCAGGAGCACGTTGAAAACGTCGTGGTGCGCCTTTTCGATTTCGTCAAAAAGCACAACGGCATAGGGTCGCCGGCGGACGGCTTCGGTCAATTGCCCACCTTCCTCGTACCCGACGTAGCCGGGCGGCGCACCGATAAGCCGGGCGACGGTGTGCTTTTCCATGTACTCGCTCATGTCGAGCCGGACCATCGCGTTTTCGTCATCGAACAGAAATTCGGCCAGTGCCCGCGCCAACTCCGTTTTGCCAACGCCGGTCGGACCGAGGAAAATGAAGGAGCCGATGGGCCGGTTTGGGTCTTGCAAACCGCTCCGCGCCCGGCGGACGGCATTGGAGACGGCGACGATACCGGCTTCCTGGCCGATGACGCGCTGCCGGAGCCGGTCTTCCATGTGGACGAGCTTTTCCTTCTCGGCTTCGAGGAGCCGGGACACGGGAATACCGGTCCACGCGCCGACGACTTCGGCGATGTCGTTCTCGGTCACTTCTTCGGTCAGGATCTTGCCGGACTTCTGGAGTTTGGCGTCGGCGGCTTTGAGTTTCTTTTCCAACTCCGGTAACCGGCCATACTGGATCTCGCTGGCCTTGGTCAGGTCACCGGTACGTTTGGCTTGTTCGGCTTGTTCCTTCGACAACTCGATGGCTGATTTGAGATCGCGAATTTCGTCCACGATTCCTTTTTCGCTCTGCCACTGCGACTTGAGGTGCCGGCCTTCTTCTTGGAGATTAGCGAGGTCTTTCTCCAACTTCGCGAGCCGTTCCTTGCTCGCTTTGTCGTTCTCCTTCTTCAGCGCCGTGCGCTCGATCTCCAATTGCATGACGCGCCGTTCGATTTGGTCCAACTCGGTCGGCATGGAATCCAGTTCGATCCGGAGCCGGGACGCCGCTTCGTCAACAAGGTCAATCGCCTTGTCCGGCAAGAACCGGTCAGCGATGTACCGGTGCGAGAGCACCGCCGCGCTGACCAGCGCGCTGTCTTGGATCCGGACACCGTGATGGACTTCGTAGCGTTCTTTTAGGCCGCGCAGAATCGCGATGGTGTCTTCGACGGTCGGCTCACCGACGAGAATCGGCTGGAACCGGCGTTCGAGCGCTGGGTCTTTTTCGATATGTTTCCGGTATTCGTCGAGTGTCGTCGCGCCGATGGTGTGAAGTTCACCACGGGCCAGCGACGGTTTGAGCATGTTACCGGCGTCTACGGCGCCTTCGGCCTTGCCGGCGCCGACGATGGTATGGAGTTCGTCAATGAACAGGATGATCTGCCCTTCGGCGGCGATGACTTCTTTGAGGAATGCTTTGAGCCGATCTTCAAATTCGCCCCGGTATTTCGCGCCGGCCAGCATCGCGCCGATGTCCATCGAAACGACACGCCTGCCTTTCAAGCCCTCCGGCACGTCGCCGCTGATGATCCGCCGCGCCAGACCTTCGACGATGGCGGTCTTGCCGACGCCAGGATCGCCGATGAGGACCGGGTTGTTCTTCGTGCGCCGGGACAGGACTTGCATGACGCGGCGAATCTCGGTGTCGCGCCCGATGACCGGGTCAAGTTTGCCTTGCCGGGCGTCTTCGGTGAGGTCGCGACCGTATTTTTGAAGCGTCTGATATTTGTCTTCGGGATTTTGATCGGTGACTTGGGTGTTGCCGCGGACTTCCCGGAGCGCTTTCAGGATGTCGGGAACTTTGGCCGCGAGCTTTTTGTGTTCGGCCAACGCCAAAAGCAAGTGCTCGGTGCTGACGTATTGATCTTTGAGTTTGTCGGCGTGAGCTTGGGCGGAGTCGAGAGTTTCCTTGAGGGATTTGCTCAGAAAGTTGTCGGCGGCACCATGGACTTGCGGCCGGCGGTTCAGTTCGTCATCGAGTTTCTGAAGCAACGCGTCAGGATTCAGGCCGAGTTTGTCGAGTAAGGGCCGGACGAGTCCGTCTGGCTGTTGAATCAGCGCAAGAAGGAGATGCTCGCAATCGATCTCCTGATGATTGAGTTTCCGGCCAATCTCCTGCGCAGACTGCAATGCCTCCTGCGCCTTGATCGTAAGTTTGTCGGGTCGAATCATAAACCTCCATCTGCTTTAGCACCCCCGGTGCCGACCCGTAAAACGGGCGAAATCTGAAGGGGTGAGACAGGGTGGCGGAGCCGAAACTGTGTCAAGTCAAGCCGAGTGCGACAAGCGGGCACGGAGTGTGGCGAGTTCTTCTTCAATGTGCCGGAGTTTTTCCGGCAGACGTTGGGTGGCGGCGTTGATTTTTTTGAAGTCTTTGTGCGGGACTGCCGGTGAACCGAGCATCAGCGAGCCGGGCGGTACATCCTTTGTGACACCGGCTTGGGCCATGATGATGGATTTGTCGCCGATGGTCAGATGTCCGGCAATGCCGACTTGGCCGGCAATGGTGACGTAGTTGCCGACGATGGTGCTGCCGGCCATGCCGACGAGGCCGCAGACGATGCAGTGTTCGCCAATGACGCAGTTGTGGCCAATCTGGACGAGGTTGTCTATCTTCGTCCCCTTCCCAATCCGCGTGGTGCCGAAACGCGCGCGGTCAATCGTGGTGTTGGCGCCGATTTCGACGTTGGCGCCGATGGCCACGTTGCCAAGTTGGGGAATTTTTTGGTGGGCGCCGTTTTTAAGTTCGTACCCGAAGCCGTCGGCCCCCAACACGACGCCGGTATGGAGAATCACCCGGTCACCGACAACCGTGTGTTCCCGGAGTGTGACACGGGGATAAAAATGACAGTTGGCGCCAACCGTCGAGCCATGCCCAATGTAACTGCCGGCACCGATCAGGGTATTGTCACCGATGACGACCCCGGCTTCGATGATGACATGGGGTTGGATCGACACGGCTTGGCCGAGTGTGGCGGTGGAGTGAATGACTGCCGTGGGATGAATGCCCGATTCATGACGGATAGGCGGTGGGGAAATTTTTTGGACGAGCGCGGCAAAAGCCGACATGGGCTCCCCCACCAGAACCCGCGTGGCCGGCAAGTCAGCATCCATTGCCGGCGGCAAGAGGATGACAGAAGCGCGAGTCGTCTTGAGCGCAGCGGCGTATTTGGGATGCGCGACGAAGGTCACATCGCCTGGCTGGGCTTCTTTGATGCCCGCCACACCCGTGACAATGATGTCCGGGTTGCCGGCGAGAGTGCCGCCGGTCAGGCTCGCGATATCGCGGGCGGTAAGCTGCACGCTTACTTCTTGTCAACAGCCGGCTTCGCTGCGTCAACCGGCTTGTTTTTATTGAGGATTTTCAGGATGTCCTCGGTGATGTCGAGGGCTTCCTGCGAAAAGATGATCGCGGGTTCGCCGTTGGCGGTGTTGCCGGATTTGTCGAAGACAAGGCTGTAGCCGGCATCGCGGGATTCTTTTTGGATGATGTCGCGGACTTCTTTGAGGATGCCCTGCCGCATGCGCTGGGTCTGTTGGTCGAGCATCTGGCGATGGGTGGTGCGAAATTCCTCGATGTCGCGCTGGCCTTTTTGGGTTTCGGCGAGTTTGTCGTTGACGGCTTTTTTCTTTTGTTCGCGAACTTCGGCGGTGTATTCGGGTTTGTCCTGGTCTTCGCGGAGTTTGTTGAGTTCGTCAACGAGCTTGCGGTAGTTGGCCATCAGGGCTTCGTGGTCTTTGTTGTATTGCTCGGCGGTGTCCTTGAGTTTGGCGGAGGCAATCGGGGTTTTGTAGTACTCGTTGAAGACCCGGTTCAGGTCTATGGTTACGATGCGCATTCCGCCCACTTGGGCCAGCGCGGTCGTGCCGGTCAGCAGGGCCAAGCCGAGGGTCAATCTCAAGATTTTAGTCATAGCGTTTCCTTTTTCGTTAACTGTTAAAGCCGGTGGCACTATATCAGAATTGGTAGCCAACGCTAAATTGAATTTTTCCGGTCCGGCCCGTTTGTTTGTCCGAGATCAGCGGGTAGCCGTAGTCCAAGCGCAGCGGGCCAATCGGGAGATTCAGCCGGACGCCGATGCCTGCATCCACTTTGATGTCTTCGGTATTGAAGGTGAAGGAGTCCCGCAGGACCTCGCCAGCATCCACGAAGAACGCGCCGCGAATTTTCTCGATGATCGGGAAGGAGTATTCGGCCGTGCCGTTGACCATGGAATTTCCGCCAACGGGCTCGTTGTTGATGTCTTTCGGGCCAACCTTCCGGTAGGAAAACCCGCGGAGGGTGTTGGCGCCACCGAGGAAAAAGCGGTCATAAATTGGCACGTCGTTGACTTTGACTGGATAGACGAACGGTGTGGGGTCTTCATCCACGATGGGGCCGGCCCCGCTGGATTGTCCAAAAGCATCCACGACTCCGGCGGCCCCGACGATCTGCAGGACATGCTTGTCGAAAAAAGGAAAATAGAATGAGGTTTTGGCGTTTAACTTGTAAATCGAAACATCCCCGCCAAGGGGGCCGCCGGCAATTTCCGCCGTCAACTCCGTCCGATTCCCCCGGGTCGTCAAGAAAACACTGTCGCGCGAATCATGGGTGAGTGTGAACGCGATCGAACTGCGCAAGTTATCGTCTTCTTGTGATTGCAGTTCCTGCGAGGCGGAGTTGTCAACGGAAAGGTCGATGTTTTGGATTCGGTATTCGACCGATGCCCGGAAGAATTCACTCAAAGCGCGTTCGAATCGCAGGGCGGCGCCGGTGCGTTGCTCCTCAAAGTCATTGCTGTAATAGGAACTGAGGGTGTGAAAGACATCCACGCCCAAGGAGAGTCGCTGATCAAGAAACCACGGCTCGACGAACGACATCGTGTAGTCCTGCCGTTCAAGGCCGAGTTGGGCGCGCACACGCATTTTTTGACCGGCCCCGGTCAGGCTGGGCCAGTTGAACAGGTCAAAATTTCCCTGCGTGATTTCGACGAATCCGATGAGATTGTCCACCGAACTGAACCCGGCGCCGAACGTGACATTGCCGGTGCGCTGCTCTTCGACTTGAATCGCCAAGTCCCGGCGATTCGGGATCGGAGTCGGCTCGGGTGTCATCTCGACCTTGGAGAAGTAGCCGAGGTTTTTGAGGCGCTCCTTGCTCGCCTCGACGCGAACGGTGTTGTAAATGTCGCCCGGGGCGACAGCCAATTCACGGCGGATGACCTTGTCCTTGGTTTTCGTGTTGCCACGAATGATGACTTTTTCGAGATACGCCAACTCACCTTCCCGGACGGTATACGTCAGGTCCAGGTTGCCGGTTTCGACATTCGCCTGTTTCGCCGCCAGAACCCGCGTGTCGAGATAGCCCCGCGAACCGTAATAATCTTCCAAGGCTTTGATGTCTTTCGAAAAACCATCCGGTGTGAAGGTTTGACCGGCGACCAGTTTCAAGCGTTCGTTCAAGGTGAGGGTCGGGAAAAGTTTGGCCCCTTCGATTTTGACGGTGCCGATCTTGTACTGCTGCCCCTCCACCAGATCCAAATGGATGACCAGCCATTGCGAGCCGACGCGCTCGATCCGCACGTCCTTGATCTCCATGTCAATGTAGCCCTTGGTCCGGTAATGGTCGCGAATCTTGTCCAAATCATCGCGGAACTGTTCGTCCTTGAGCACACCCGAACCGGCCAAGAATGACCCCCACCACCGCCGTTTGGTTTTGATGATCTTGAGCAGCAAACCGGTCTTCACCGCCGAGTTGCCGGTGATCAGGATTTTCTGAATGAAAATCCGCCCGCCCTCGTTCACCTGGTACCGCAAGATGGCTTTGCCGGTGTCGCGGTCGATGTTGCTGAGCGACTCGATCTTGGCGTCGGGGAAACCGGATTTCTCGTATAACTCGCGCATCCGCACCACATCCTCGTGGGCTTTGCGTTCGTCGAACACGTCGCCGACTTTCAATTTCACTTCCCGCTTGAGACGATCGGGCTTCAACCCTTTCGCGCCTTCGATCACAATCTCCTTGAGCGTGGCTTTGCCGGTCAGTTGATAAATCAACTTCAACCCGTCACCGGCCGGCTCTTCCAAGACGCGGACATCGAAGAAAAATCCGGTCGCGATCAAGTTCCGCACGTCTTCCTCAACCGTTTTGCGGACGCGCGGTTTGCCGACGAGCGACTGGATATTGGCGCGAACAATGGCGCGGTTGACGGTTTCCGGGCCGACGAACTGCAGGACGATTTCGTTAATGACCGGCCCAACCTCGTCTGCCGCCCCTGCCGGGGCGGTCAAGAGGATGAGCGTCAGCAATGCCCCCAACCACCGAATCATTCGCGCCCCCCGCCCGGCAGGTCTTCGTCGGTGATCCGCGCGGCATCTTCAAACCGGGTGAACTCGTGCCGGAACGTCAACGGCACGTCGCCGGTCGGACCATTCCGTTGCTTGGCGATGACGAGTGTCGCCTTGCCCTTGAGTTGGTCGCGGGCTTCCAGATCGTCCTCGTAAACTTCCGGGCGAACCAGCAAGCCGACGATATCGGCGTCTTGTTCAATCGAGCCGGATTCACGGAGGTCGGACAAGCGCGGCTTGCCTTCGTCGCGCGCTTCGGGTTGCCGGTTCAACTGGCTGAGGACGATGACCGGAATTTTCAATTCTTTTGCCAAGGCTTTCACGCCGGCGGAAATATCGGCCACCTCGACCTGCCGGCTGGACTCGGCGCGGCGGGACGGAGCGCGCATCAACTGCATGTAGTCAATCACGATCAATTCGATGTGAAATTGGGAGTGCATCCGGCGGGCGCGGGCGCGGAGTTGGTTGATCGCAAGGCCCGGGGTGTCATCAATGTACATCGGCGCTTTGACCAACTCGCTGGCAGCCGTTGTCAGCCGGCTGTGGTCTTGTTCTTTTGGATATCCGTCCGAAAGCGCGCGCAAGTTGACGGCACCGCGTGAGCAGAGCATGCGTTTGACGAGTTCTTCAGACGACATTTCCAAGCTGAACACACCGACTGGTCGGCCTTGATCAATGGCGACACTCTCGGCAATGTTCATTGCCAGCGCGGTTTTCCCCATTGAGGGACGGGCCGCAATGACAAACATCGAGCCCGGATGTAGCCCCGTGGTGAGCTTGTCCAAATCGCGAAACCCAGTCGAAAGACCAGTGATGGTGCCACGGTTTTCGAACATCTTCTCAATGCTGGTCATCGCTTCGTGCACAAGGACCCGGGTGGGCTTCGCACCGCTCGCGGACTTTTCGGAGTTGATGCTGAAAATCTGCTGCTCGACTTCGTCAATCCAGGTTTTGACTTCGTCCTGTTCGTTGAACGACCGGCTGATGATGTCGTGGGCCGCGTTGATCAGTTTGCGAAGGAGATGCTTTTCCCAAACGATGTCAATGTAGTGCTCGACGTTCGCTGTGGTGGGGACGTGATTGTAGAGGTCGGCGAGAAAGGCCGGGCCACCAATTTCATCGAGCAATCCCTTGTTTTGCAGACGCTGGGAGAGCGTAACGGCATCCACTGCTGCCATGCTGTCCTGCAAGCCGGCAATCTCGCGGAAAATAACCTGATGGGTTGCATAGTAGAAATGCGACTCGTCAAGGCGCTCGCGGACTTGCGCGCCGACTTCCACCGGGCTGAGCAGGATCGCCCCCAGCACCGCCATTTCAGCATCCTGACTGTTGGGCAGGATGCGGTCGAGCGCCAACCCGGACACGCCACGCGCGCCGCCGAGTGGTGTTGCCTTGTCCGACGCCATGGTTTTTGTCGGAGGCATGAGGGAGACGGTTTCGGCCGACTATTTCTTCTTGGACTTCTTCGGGCTTTCCGGGGCCGGGACGACGGGAGCAACCGCGGGCGCCCCGCCTTCGGCGGCGACCACCCAGATTTTGGCCTTCGTGGCCACGGACGCATGCAGCTTGATGTCCACGTCGTAGTGACCACAGGCCCGAATCGGGTGTTCCAGCACGACCTTCTTCCGGTCAATCGTAATGCCTTCTTTGGCCAACGCTTCCACAATATCCGCCGCTGTCACCGAACCGAATAACTTCTCATCGGCTCCCGCCGGCGCGCTGATCGTGATCGTGCCCTTGGTCAGTTTGCTCTCGAGTTCCTTCGCGGCGGCCAATTCGGCGGCGTGTTCGGCTTCGCGTTTCTTGCGGAGACTTTCAATCCGCTTCAGATTCGCTGCCGACGCCGGCATTGCCAGCCCTTTCGGAAAAAGAAAATTGCGGGCGTATCCATCTGCCACTTTGACAGTCGTGCCTTCGTCACCGAGGTGTTCGACTTTGGTGGTGAGAATGATCTGGGTGCTCATGGGTCTCCAATTCGTTACCGGACCAACAGCATCGCGCGCGCGCGCTTGATCGCGGTGGCGAGTTCGCGTTGATGCGACGCGCAGTTGCCGGAAAGACGGCGCGACAATATTTTCCCGCGTTCGGTCATGAATTTCTTCAGCAAGTCCGGCTGCTTATAGTCAATCTTGACTTGGTCCTTGCAGAGCTTGCAGTCGCGCTTGATGATGACGTCGCGCTTGTTCTGGCGCGGCGGGGCGGATTCGTTATCTCGTTCTCTTGGCATAGTCCTTACTCTTTCCTCTTAAAATGGAATATTATCGTCGCCGCCACCGGATTGCGGGACGTCTTCTTCAGCCGGGCGGGCGGGCGGTGCTGGGCGGCTGCCACCACCGGTACGCGCCGGGGGTTTTTCACTGAACTCGGCATTTCCCTTGGGTGCGCCGATGAATTGGAATGCTTCACAGACGACTTTGAGCTTGCTGCGCTTCTGCCCCGATTCCTTATCGTCCCATGAATCGAGTTTGAGTCGCCCTTCGATGAAGATGGGCTTCCCCTTCGACATGTATTGGCCGATTGTCTCAGCTTGCTTGCCCCAGACATCCACGTCTACGAAGGTGACTTCTTCCTTCTTCTCGCCGGACTCGGTAGTCCACGTCCGATTCACCGCCATGCCAATCGTGGCAATCGCGGTACCCTTCGGCGTGTAACGCACCTCGGGATCCCGCGTCAGATTCCCCATCAGCATGACTTTGTTGAAATTCGCCATGACCCGTTACCGAGCGGCGGCGGCGGCGGCGGCAGCGGCCTTCTTTTCGCGGCGCGGTTTATAGGGTTTCTCCGGCACGATCTCGGTGATCTGCCAGCGGAACACTTCATTATCGAGATGGAATTTCGTGTCCAATGCGCCAATCGCCTTGCCGGGCGCGGCGAAAATCACATTCACGTAATGTGCGGCGCTGCGTTTGGTGGTCGGGCGCGCGAAGGGCTTCGGCCCCATCTTCTGCACGGTCTCGACGGTCCCGCCTTGGTGCTCGATTTCCTTTTGCACGCGCTCAATGATGTTTTTCTCGGCGTCTTCATTGCCGATCACATCCAAAATCAATAAACCTTCGTATCGTTTCAAACTTCGTCTCCCTTTTTTCGATTAAACCGATTCATGGCTACCGCAAAACCGTCGCTGAGGCAACACTCGATTGCCGCCACTGCTGCACTGACTGCCTCGTCGACTGCCGGTCGCTCCGCCGCGGTGAACCGGCCCAGGACGTGATTCGTGATGTCCGCCCCGACCGCTTCGCGGCGCCCGATGCCGACCCGCAACCGGCGAAACTCCTCGCTGCCGAGCGACTCAGTGATCGAGCGCAAGCCGTTGTGGCCGCCGCTCCCGCCGGCCAGTCGCAACCGCAACTGCCCGAGCGGCAAATCCGCGTCGTCCACGACTACCAGCACCTCGACCGGCGCCAGCTTCAACCAGTTCACCAGCGCGGCGACAGCCGTGCCGCTGCGGTTCATGAACGTCTGCGGTTTCAACACCGTCACTCGACCGGCTTCACCGACTTCGCCGGCAAACTTCGTCCGGTTTCGCAAAGAACAATCCAACTTCGCGGCCAATGCATCCACAATCGCGAACCCGATGTTGTGGCGCGTCCCAACGTACTCCTTGCCGGGGTTGCCGAGTCCCACGACCAGCTTGGGCCGGTCTGCCACGGCGCCTTACTTCTTGGCGGCCGGCTTCGCTTCGGCCTTGCCAGCCGCGGGCTTCGATTCGGCTTTCGCGCCAGCCGCCGGTTTGGCCTCGGCTTTGCCGGCTTCGGTTTTGCCGGCGGCAGGCTTGGCTTCGCCTTCGGCGGCTGCTTCGCCTTCTTCCTTCTTCGCTCCGATAACTTCCGGCTCGCCCGGCGCGCCAGCGGCTGGGGTCGCTTCTTCTTCGGTAATCGGCGCGACGACGAGGAACACCGGTTGGCCCTTGTCATCCAGGAAAGTGACGCCAGTCGGCGGAACAATTTCCCCGACGTGGATGCTCTGGCCGATTTCGAGTTTCTCGACATTGACTTCCACCACATCCGGCAAGTCCTTCGGCAAACATTCGACATGGAGTTCGCGCAAAATGAATTCGAGCACGCCCCCGCCGGTCTTGACACCGGCCGGTTCGCCGAGCGGACGCACCGGCACCTTCGTGCGGAGCTTCTCCGTCGCGAGCACTTCGTGGAGGTCAACGTGCAGAATCGTGTCGGCAAACGGATGATGTTGGACTTCCTGAATCAACGCCAGCCGGTTGCTGGTTTTGCCATTTTCGTCCACCGCCAAATCCACGAGGACGTTTTCGCCGGTGGCGTGGTGCAGGACTTCGCCCAATTCGCGGGCGTTGACGGTGATACTGAAGGGTTTGGTGTGCGCGCCGTACACAATCCCGGGAGTGATGCCTTGGTCGCGGAGCTGCTTGACCTTGCCTTTGCCGGCTACGGTGCGAACCTTCGCGTTTAATTTAACTTGTTTAGCCATACTGATGTTCTCCTAAAAATTAACTTTCGGGGCGGCTCCCATTGATGTCGAAAAGTGAGGAAACCGATTCAGAATTGTGGATGCGTTTGATTGCTTCGCCCAAAACCGGGGCCACGCTCAACTCGGTGAGTTTGAATCCATTGACCTTTCCATGGGGCACGGTATCGGTTGTGACCAGTTCTTCAATTTTGGACTTCTTCAAGCGATCCACTGCTTGCGCCCCCAACACAGCGTGGCAGACGGTGGCGTAGACCTTCCGCGCCCCCTTTGCCTTCAACACTTCCGCCGCGCGGGTGAGCGTGCCGGCTGTCTCCGTCAAATCATCCACCAGCAGCACGTCCTTGCCTTTCACTTCGCCGACGACGTTCAAAACTTCGACATCCGTCGCACTCTTGCGTTTTTTGGCGACGATGGCCAACGGCGCGTGGAACACATTCGCGTAAGCCGCCACCATCTTCACGCCACCAATATCGGGCGAAACGACGACGAGATTCGACAGGTCTTTCTTCTGAAAATATTTGTACATCACCGGCGCCGCATAGAGGTGATCGACGGGGATATCAAAGAACCCCATGATCTGTTGCGCGTGCAAATCCATTGTCAACACCCGGTGTGCCCCCGCCGCCACGATCAGATTGGCCACCAGCTTGGCGGTAATGGGCACCCGCGGCTGATCTTTCCGATCCTGCCGCGCATAACCAAAGAACGGGATGACCGCCGTGATCCGCGTCGCACTGGCGCGCCGACACGCGTCAATCATGATCAACAACTCCATCAAATGTTCATTGGCAGGCGGACATGTTGGCTGAATGATGAAAATATCGCGCCCGCGGACGTTTTCGTTGATCTTGACGAATGTCTCTTGATCGGGAAAAGCCTCGACGGTCGCCTCGCCCAATCGCACACCGACATAGTCAGCGATGCGTTGCGCCAGCGGCCGATTCGCATTTCCAGAGAAAATCTTCAATTCCGGTTCCACAAAGGTTCAATCTCGCGAAAAATTAAGGCCACGCCAAACAGCCATGGCCCATCAAGCGAGCCGTCTTTCTACTGTATCAGCCCCGGCATATCAACCTGAATTTTGGCCCAATTTTCCGGCATCGCCGCGTTCATTCCAAACCGACGAGACACAATCGTGGCCGGTACTCCGCCTGCGGCCAGTCGGGACCGCAGAAGTTGTAGCCGCTACCGCAGGAATACTTGCCGGTGTATTCCGCCCGCACCAACAGACTCACCGATGTCCTGCCAGCTTGCAGGGCTTCCTGCACCGCCCGCGTGACATCCCACGTTAGTGTCTGGTGCTGGCGGACCTCCAGAATCGGCGGCGCTTTCGCGAGCAGGACACCACCGGCATCCAACTCTCCTGCCGCCCACGGCTTACCGGTGGCCGCTTCGGCAAAGGTGGCGGTGGCGGCATCCCACTCATCACGAATCAGGCTGCACGAGATTTCCATTTCGCCACCGGAACCCATGATCGGATACCGCTCCAGCTTGGGATCAGTCGACAACTCCAGCGTGGCTCGGTCCAGTCGCGCCAGCCGGGGCAGATCGCGAAAGCGGATCAAAATCATTTTCTGTTTCGGCGAAACCGAGGAAGTCGACCGGGTCATCGTGCGCGCCTCCAGCTTGGCCGGCTGCTTGGGCGGGCGCTGGGTGGGCTTGGTCGCCTCCACATAACACGCCTCGGTACCGGCATATGCCGGTCCGTTCTGTAAAACGATGCGGCGCCGCGGTGCCGCCACGGCCGTCGCGGTGTCCGAGAGCGGTGAAATCTCCCCGGTGGCTGTGCTGGATTTCACGGCGATCCGCACCTCTTTGCCCGCCGGTAAAGGCACGCGGACCGTTTGCGTCTCGCCATCCGCCACCGTGTAGTCCCCCTGAATCGAGGCCAGCCCGGCCCAACTAACTTCGGTGATCAGTTCCCCGTCACTGATACGCAAATCGTATTTGGCGGCAGCAGCCGGTTTGCTCCAGCGCAATTCCGCGCCTTGCTGTTCAACGCCTGCGACGACCAGATTGGTCACCGCCAACGGCGCGCGGGCCGATGCGCCTTTGAAGTAAACCAAATTGTTGAGCAAATCGGCGACGCCATCTCCATCCACGTCGCCAAGAAAGAAATACCGGTAGCCGGCCGAGTACTCGATGGGTACCGGATCGCCGAGGTTTTTGACGAACTTGAAATGCGGTTCCGCCGTCGAAATGTTCTCGTAAACGCGCAAACCGGTTCGCGGTGGCACATCTTCGAGAACGAGGTCGAGTTTGCCATCGCCGTTCAGATCGAGCACCGCCAACCCACATTGCGGCGCGACCGATGGCATCCCGATCGCCTGCAACTTGAGCGGCTGGCCGGTCTCGTCGCGACACAAAACATAGTCCTCATACCGGGGATCGTCGTTGGTGCCCTTGTTAAAGTAGAGCCGGTACTCCTTCTCGAACGGCACTGCCCGACCGGCAGTCATCGCCGTGAGCATCAAGTCAAACTTGCCATCCGAATTCCAATCCACGAACACCGGACAACTGCGAATCATTTCCTTGCCGGGATTGGCAATCGCCAGCGGTTTCCGCTCCTGAAACGTCAAACCATCCGTTGCCAGATCGGAAAACAAATACAGCCGCCCGCCGACACTCATCACCAATCGTTTCTTGCCGCTGCCATCCTCCGGCATCACCGCCACGTAGCTGCCATAGATATTGTAGTGACTGCGTTCAAAGGCCGGCGTCTGCGGCACCAAGGCCGGGTCGCCCCGGTAATTGCAGAACCCGGCAAACGCATATTTGATTTCTCCCGGCCGCGTCGCCACATTCCGGTACAACGCCGTCCGCCGCAGCGCCAACTGGCAATGCGGATCGTAACTCCCATGCAGCAGCAAATCCCGCGACTGCGCCCCGAACCACGGGACGATTACCGGCTGAAACATAAAACCAAAGCGCGCAAAATCATCGCCCTGCAACACCACGGGCGGGCCGTAGCGCGGGCGCACGGCACTGGATTTGGCGGTGTTCGAGTACCAACGAATCCCGGTCAGCGGATCTTGAACAAACAAATCCAACACCCCGCCGCCCCGAATGTCGGCGAATCGGACCTGCGTTCCCGCCGGAATCGGTTTCTTGGCCGCATCCAACACCGGTTGTGCGGGCTGCAACCGCGCGACATCAGTCGCGCTCACCCGGCGGTACCACATGACCGCCGGCGCCGTCGGCCAATCCACGCGGAACGCGTTGCACGCATACGCTGTCTCCGTGCTCACCAAATCCGCGATGCCGTCGGCATCCAAATCCAGCACGACCGGATTCGGCGCGGCAATGGACTGGCCATCAGGCGTCGTAATCTCCACCCCGCCATCAAACCACGGTTTCGCCCGCGTCCCCAAATTCCGGTAAAAATACACCCCCCGCGCCGGCGCTGCCGGCAACTTCACCGTCCAGTTGGCCTCCACCGGATTCGTGGTGGCCACCGACTCCTCTTTGATCCGGCAAATCAGCAGATCATCCAAGCCGTCGCCATCCCAATCCGCCGCCGTCAAGGTGACCACTTGCCGGGGGAACACGCCTTTGCCCCAATGCATACTTTCCGGCGCGTGCGTGGCGCGGGCATTTTCCTTGAGCATCCGCCGGCTGGCCGGAAAAAACGGCGCCGGCAACGCGAGATTCCAATGATTCGGGGCGGCCGTCGTGCCGGTGTTGTAAACCAACCGCAACTGGCCATCGAACAAGATCAGATCGAACAACCCATCCTGATTCAGATCGCAAACGACCTGCATTTGATTGAAGACCACCGTCTCCGGCTCCGTCTCCGTGTAATTCATCGGATACCAGAGACTCCGTCCAAATTGCGGCTCAGCTTGGCTGCCCAGATTCCCATGCACCGAAGCAGCGATCATCGAAGGATTCGGCAGGAACAAATCCAGCCGCCCGTCGCCATTCCAATCCATCAAATCGAACCCGGCATCCGAGTACAATTGTCCCCCCGGCAACCACATCCCCTGCGCGGCAATCCGCACAAACTCGCCCTGCGCCATCTGACACCACAGCAATAGACCGACGACAAAACTGGCTCTCATGGAAACGTCACCTCGCCGATTGTGCCCGACAACGTCCAAACACTTCCATCCGACCGGAGATTCGCTCCGAAAACACGTTCCCCACTGAACGCCAACACGGGCACGACCGATTCCCCAAACCCGCTCAGAATGATCTGCGGGGCCGACCAGCTCTGGCCGCCATCGGCCGAATAACAACCAAACTGCGTGTTCTGCATGCTCTGATGACTGTACTCCGTCATCGGTTCCGCCCGCTCCTCGCGTTGCCGCCAGACGACCAACACCCGCTCACCGACAAACGCCACCTCCGGCCCCCAACAATTTCCAAAACCCCGTTGCACCGGCACCGCCCCGCTCCACGTCTGACCGGCGTCGCTGGAAAAGGTCGCGTAAATCCGATTCGCTTCACCGTCGTGCTGCTGCCACACCACCACCGCGCGCGCGCCGGCCATCGCCACGCGGGGACCACCGACGATGCGCAACCCCGTCTGCAACGCCCGCGCTTTCTCCCAGCCCTTCCCGCCAGCCAACGACCGCGCCACCCACACCGAAAAATTGGTGCCGCTCCCGGCAAACCAAGTGGCCACCACCAATTGCCCGGCCACCGCCACCTGCGGCTCCGCCGCTCCGCCGCCGGCAAAAATCGTCTGCGCCTTTGCCCAAGTCTTGCCGGCATCGGGGGAGCTGACTGCGTCAATCGCACCGCGCCGTCGCCAAACCGCGACCGCGTTCCCCTCCCCGACCGCCACCGACGGCTGACTCCCCTCCGCTCCGGCAAGCCCCCCGGCACTCTCCCAACTCGCCCCCCCGTCACGCGACCACCCGCCGGCAATCGTCCCCGCCGGTTGTTGCCAGACCGCAACCGCCCGACTCCCGGCCAACGCCACCGCCGCTGCCATGCCGGTCGCCGTCAGCGTGGAACGCTGCCACGACTCACCGGTGTCAGCCGAAAAAGCGCCGTGCAGAATCCACTGCTCGTTCTCAAACTGCGGCCAGAGCATGACCGCCTGCTTCTCGGCAAGCGCGAGGCATGGTTCGACCGCATCGCCAGCCGCGCTCGCGACAACGCGCGGCGCTTGCCAGCGGTCCCCGCCGGTCGAGGAATAATTCACAAACACGCTCCAACTCGACAGCAACGTCAGATGCATCCAGATCGCCGCGACCCGGTCGCCGTCCACCGCGACTTGCGGATACCAACCCATCGCCGAACTTGTGTCCAACTGCTGCGGCGTCTGCCACGTCCGGCCGCCATCGGTCGAGGTGTTGAAAAATGTGCTGAGCGCCGCCCCATCATGCTGCCGCCAAACCACCGTCACGCGCGCACCACTGCTGGCGACGGCCGGATTATCGGCTGACCGACTGCCGGTCTGAATCAATTGCGGCCGCTCCCAAGTCGCGCCACCGTCAGCCGAATGGCTGGCCACCACGTGAAACTGCGTCCACACCGCCACGGCGCTGTTCTCCGAAACCGCGATGTGCGGGAATGAGGCGCGCGTCGTTCCCCATTCCAATCGCTGCGCGGTGCCCCAAGTTTTGCCGCCGTCTTTGGAATGATTCGTAATCGCGGCAAGACGGCCGGCGACCTCTTGGCACCAGATGACAATCACGTTCAACCCGGCCATGCCGATCTGTGGACAGAACGTCCACGAAACCCCGGCGTAAACCTTGCCGGCTCCCTGCTCGATGAATCGCGGCGGTTCCCACTGTTGGCCCCCATCCGCCGAACTGCTCGCCAACAAATCCATCCCCGCACCGTTGTCTTGTCCCCATACCACCACCACCCGGTCCCCAGCCATGGCGAGACTCGGATCCGCCACCTTCCCGGTCCCGCTGGAAATTTGCTGTTCGCCTCCCCAACTGATTCCACCATCGGTTGACCGGGCAGTGACGAGCACACTGCCGCCGGCTTCCTCCCGCACCCACACCGCGACCGCTCGCGTGCCGACGATCGCGACGCGAACTTCGGTGGCGCGACCGTCACCCTGACTAATTCGCTGCGCCGGCTGCCAGGTGACTCCGCCATCGACAGAACTGCTCCCGGCAATTTGCGCGACGGCACCCTCATATTGAACCCACACCACCACCACCCGTGAGCCGGACGTACTGAGTTGGGGCGTCATCGCCCCGAGCTTGCCGCTGTCGAGCACGCGCGGTTTTCCCCAAGTCACGCCACCGTCCGTGGACGTTGCCGCATCAATCCGGCGCGCCAGACTTCGCTCCCAAACCGCAACCACGTTCGAGCCGGTCATCGCAATCAACGGCTCCCGCGGCGACCCGCACGCCGGTTGCAGCAACCGCGGCTGTGGCCAGACAATTTGCTGTCCGCCAACCAAAATCGGCCAGACTAACAGTCCGACCAACGATAGTAGGATGTCCGTCCTCATCAAACGCCTCACATTCTCACCTTCCACCGCAGCTTGGCCAGAACCAAAAGCAGTCCAGGGGCCGTTTCCCAAATTCTTTTGGCTATGCTACAGTCCCCCCCATCATGCTCGTTCAAATCCGCGAACTGACCAAACTGTACAGCCACGGCGAAATCCAAGTCACCGCCCTTGACCGCATCTCGCTCGACATTGCCGGTGGTGAGTTCGTCGCCTTGATGGGGCCCAGCGGTTCCGGTAAGAGCACCTTGCTCCACATCATTGCCGGCATTGACCGCCCGACCAGTGGCGACTGCCACGTTCGCGACATCAACGTCGCCGACCTCACCGAGACCCAACTCGCCGAATGGCGCAACCACCATGTCGGGTTCGTCTTCCAAACCTTCAATCTCATCCCGGTCCTGACTGCCTATGAAAACGTCGAACTCCCGCTCCTGCTCACGAGCCTGACCGGCCGCGAACGCCGGCAACACGTCGAAGCCGCGCTCGAACTCGTCGGGCTCGGCGACCGGATGCGCCACCTCCCCCGGCAACTCTCCGGCGGCCAGGAACAACGCGTCGCCATCGCCCGCGCCCTCGTCACCGACCCGACTCTCATCGTCGCCGACGAACCCACCGGCAATCTCGACGCCCATTCCGCGCAAGAAGTCCTCGGTCTGCTGCAAACGCTGAACCGGCAAGCCGGCAAAACGATCATCATGGTCACCCACGACCCGAAAGCTGCCGCCTTCGCCCAGCGGACGATTCATCTGGAAAAAGGCCAACTCCTCAACGGCAACGGCCAGCATCCGTGACAATCCCGGGGTTCATATTGCGGAACGCCTTCCGCAACAAGCGCCGCTTGATTCTCACGATCCTCAGCGTCGCGCTGTCGCTTTTTCTTTTTACCACCCTGCGAACCGCCTTGGATCTGATGACTGACCCACCGACCACCGACACCGCGGCGTTGCGGCTCGCGGTACGCCACAAAGTTTCGCTCGCGAACGTGTTGCCGGAAAAATACCAGTACCGGATCGAACGCGTGCCCGGCGTGGCGGTCTGCTCGAAATTCACGTGGTTCGGCGGCATCTATCAGGACATCAGCAAAAGCAATTTCGCGCAGTTCGGTGTGGATGCCGACCGGATCCTCAAAATTTTCTCGGAAATGGCAGTTCCCCCGGAACAAGAGCGCGCGTTTATCCAAGAACGGACTGCCTGCCTCGTCGGCTACAAGCTGATGGAGCGCTTCGGGTGGAAACTCGGCGACCGGATCACGCTGCAAGGTACCGCCTGGGGCTGCGATCTCGACCTGACGATCCGGGCGGCGTACCGGGGACAGGGGATTGACGAGACGCTCGTGTTTTTTCACCACGAGTATTTCAACGAGGCGATGAACAACCTCGGTCTCGTCGGCACCTTCTGGTTGAAGACTGAGAACGCGGAAGTCATTCCATCGGTCATCGCCGAAATTGACAAGGCGTTCGCCAACTCCGACGCCGAGACCAAGACCGAGACGGAGCGCGCCTTCCAACTCGAATTTGTCTCGATGATGGGCAACGTGCGCCTGTTCCTCGGCTCGATTCTCGTGGCCATCGTGTTTGCGATGCTGTTGGTCACCGCCAGCACGATGAGCATGGCCATCCGCGAGCGCAGCCGCGAAATCTCCATCCTCAAGGCCATCGGCTTTGACAGCCGGCAAATCTTCGGGTTGATCCTCGCCGAAGCCTTCGGCCTGGCGATGGCCGGCGGTGCACTGGGTTGTTTCGGCGCGAAGTTTTTCTTCTCACACCTCGACATCTACAAAATGTCGCAGGGATTCATCCCGATGTTCCCAATCTCCACAGAGACAATCGCGCTCGGCCTCTTGGTTGCCGGCCTCCTCGGCGTCGTCAGCAGCCTCGTGCCGGCGTATTCGACACTCAAGACCACGGTCGTGGCCGGGCTGAAGGAGCTTGACTGAGGATGAAGGGGCGATTGGGCGAGCGCGAGAATGGGGGCGACAAATGTTGATCAAAACTTTTCGCGAGTTGGAGGTTTACCGTGGCGCGATGGAACTCACGATGGAGTTTTTTCGGATCACGAAGCCATTTCCGAGTGAGGAACGCTATTCGTTGACTGATCAGATTCGCCGTTCGTCGCGTTCGGTCTGCGCCAATCTTGCCGAAGCATGGCGCAAGCGCCGGTACACCGCGGCGTTCATCTCCAAACTCAACGACGCAGAAGCCGAAGCCGCGGAAACCCAAGTCTGGCTCGAAATCGCCCACCGCTCCGGTTACTTGCAGGAGTCTGACTTCAAGCGTCTCGACGAAGCTTACGAAAAAGTCCTCGGCCAACTTGTCCGCATGGTCGATCAACCTCACAAATGGGCCATCGGCCCCAAACCAAAGGAATAGCCGTCGCGCCCACTCACCGTCTCACCCATTCCCCCACTCCTCCTCAAAATGGCCATCCCGCTCAAATACAACCTCCGCAGCATCCGCGTCCGCTGGCGCGCTACGCTGGCGACAATTCTTGGCATTGCGCTTGTTGTCACGGTGTTCATCTTCGTCCGCTCCTTCGCCCACGGCATGGAAGCCACCTACGTGAAGACCGGCGACTCCCGCAACCTCATCGTCCTCCGCAAAGGCTCGACCGCCGAATCCAGCAGCCAGATTTCCCGGGAAGACGCCCGGCGCATCAAATACATGACCGGCATCGCCCGCGACGAAGCCGGCAACCCGCTCGCGTCTGCCGAAATCATCGTCCTGATCCTGCTCAAGCGCATGGACGGCAGCGGTACCGCCAACGTCCTCGTCCGCGGCATCAGCAATACCGCCATCGCGTTGCGGCCCGAAATCAAAATCACCGAAGGCCGCATGCTCCGCGCCGGTCTCAACGAATGCATCGTCAGCCGCCGCATCGCGGACCGCTTCCAACAATGCCGGGTCGGCGACAGCTTCCAATCCGGCAAGACCACCTGGAACGTCGTCGGCATCTTCGACGCGGCGCAGACCGCCTACGAATCCGAAATCTGGGTCGATGCCGACGAAGCGCGCTCCGCCTTCAAGCGCAACTTCTATGGCTCCGTCCTCCTCCGCCCCGAGAATGATGCCGCCGCTGCGACATTGAAGAAACGTCTCCTCGACGACCGGCTGCTCAGCATCAAAGTCCAGACTGAGACCGAATACTGGGATGAGCAAACGCAGTCGGCCGGCTTCTACCGATTCCTCGCTTCGTTTCTGGCCATCATCATGAGTATCGGCGCCGCCTTCGCCGCCATGAACACCATGTACGCCGCCGTCGGCGCCCGCACCCGCGAGATCGGCACCCTGCGCGCCCTCGGCTTCCACCGCCGGCACATCTACATCTCGTTCCTGTTAGAATCCATCGTCCTCTCCCTGCTCGGCGGCATTGTCGGCGGCCTGATCTCGCTGTCGTTTAACCTCATTTCCACCGGCACCTTCGGCGGCACCTCATTCGCCGAAGTCGCCTTCCAATTTCGCGTCACCCCGCAACTGCTCGGCACCGGCCTGCTCTTCGCGCTCATCATGGGCGTAATCGGCGGACTCTTGCCGGCGCGACTGGCGGCGCGCAAACCCGTGCTTGACGCGTTGCGCTCCGTATGAACAAGGTACCCCCGACCATGGACTCCACTGACAACTTGAACCGCCTCGCCATCCCCGCCGAAAAGAAAACCCGGCGCACCAGTGGCCCGGCATTAATGATTGGCATCGTCCTGCTCGCGCTGCTGACCGGCGGCATCGTCTTCCTCACCGCCGGCAAACCCAAGGGAACCGGCAAACCCGCGCCCGCGGCCGCCATCACGAACGCGCCGGTCGCCTCACCCGCAAAACCCGGCGACGCCGTCCTCACCGTCAGCGGCTACATCATCCCACGCGCGCGCATTGAAATCAGCCCACGCTTCCAAGGCACGGTGAAATTCATCAACGTCAAGAAAGGCGATCAGGTGAAACAGGGCGACATCCTCGTGCAACTCGACGACGCTGAATTCCGCGCCCGTCTTCTGGAAGCGCAAGGCAATCTCGCCTTGTCCGAAGCCAATCTCACCAACGCCGAACTCAATCTCAAACGCCAAATCGAACTCGCCCGCACCAATGTTGATAGCGAGCGCGCTCGCGACGACGCCCAACGCGCCCGCGACGTCGCCAGCGCCCAAGTCACCGCCGCGAAAGGCGTGCTCGCCTTGGCGCAGACCTATGTGGATTGGTGTACGATCCGTTCCCCCATCAACGGCACCGTCCTCGAAAAGCTGGTGGACCCCGACGAACTCGTCGTCCCCCAAAGCTTCGGCGGCACCCGTGGCCCGAGTACCGCGCTCGTGTCGCTGGCCGACCTGAATGACCTTCAGGTCGAAATTGACCTCAACGAAGCCGACCTCTCCAAGATTCGGATGAACCAGCGCTGCCGGATCAGCCCCGAGGCGTACATGGACAAGAAATATACCGGCGCCGTCGCCGAGATCGCACCCGAAGCGAACCGCTCCAAAGGCACGCTGCAGGTCAAAGTCCAAATCGAGAATCCCGACACTTTTCTCACCCCCGAACTCAGCGCCAAAGTGGAATTCATCGCCGACTAAAATGGAACGCCAGCCTGTCATCTCCAGTGACCTCGCCAGCATCGGCTATGACCCGGTGACGCAAACGCTGGAAATCGAATTCAAAGCCACCGGCGTTTACCATTACTTCTCCGTGCCGCCTGAAGTTTACGAAACGCTCCGCACCACGCCTTCCCCCGGTAAATTTTTCCTGCAAAACATCAAAGGGAAATTCGCGTGGGAAAAAGTCCCCTAGCAAACCCGCTTGCACTCAATCCCGAGGATTGAAGCGAGTTTCTCCAACTTGCTGGCGATGTGGCCGACCCCAATCGCACAGTGATGCGCGGGGCCGGCATTGGACCAGTTGTTCATAAACTGCGTCGCACTGAGGCTGAACTTGTACCGGCTGTTCGTGTTCCCAATTTGCATGACCGGGCCGGCGACACTTTCGCCTTCCGCCGTCAACAGCAGCAACTTGCCGTCGCCTCGCTGAACGACCGACAGGAGCGTGACCGGGCCGTGTTTCACGGTCATCTGAATTGAAAGGCCTTTACCCGGTTTGCCGTGGTAGACCGGTAACGGCACGAGCTTGACGCGCCCTTCCGCGATGGCAAAATGCGCTGGGCCGTCGTGGCCGAGATAGACGACGTCGTCCTTGAAATCGGCGAGATAAAATTCCGAGAATGAACCGCCGACGCCGAAGCTGTCCATGATCTTCATCGCCTGGCAGTTTTTCACCTCACACTCACCGGCGACGGGGATGTGGTGGCCGGTCAGTAAGGTGTTACCGGGAATGACGCTGGTGACGATGTCCTGATACTCGTTGCCCGCCACGCTTTCATAGTAATACGCCAACGAACCGAGCCGGTGGTTCTGACAAAGCTTGTCCAACGCGACTGACGTGCGGGCCGCGCGTTCGAGTTCGGCCGGCTCACATTCGGGCGCGACGGCGAACTCGCTCTGGAATTGCCGGAGTTTCGCGGCGACTTGTTGTTTCGTGACGGCCTGCCGGAGGGCGTGGAGTTCGCACATTTCCAGCAACTCGAAATGACTGCCAAACGTCGCGGCTTGTTGCGTCATGTCGCTGTAAACATCGAGCATGCCGCAGTAATAGTGGCCGAGAACACCGACCCGGTTCCGCCGCATCACGCCGGCAACTTTTGCGGCCTCGACCCAGTCGAGAATCTCGCGCCACGCGATTTCGTCCTGCAAGTAGCCGGTCACGAGATGATACGCGATGCCGGCCCGGTTGAAGACGCAGGCGATTTCGGGGGCGCTGCACGCCTGGCAATGTTCGAGCCAGATACCGGTCATCAGGCCGCGGTCACCAAGCGCGTTGAATTTCTCGTAGTCGAGTTGCGGCACCGGTTGGAGATTGAGCACAACGACTGGGACGCCGACGTGCTGCACGACCGGCAAGACGGTTGAACTCAGCGCGTATGTCGAGACGTAGAGGAAAATGAATTCGACTTCTTCGCGGCGAAAGAGCGAGGCGGCTTCGCGGGCTTTTTCCGGTGAGTCCACCAGACCGGCATCCACGAGTTGGACGCCACTGGCTTTGATCTTTTTGCCAATTTGCCTCTGATAACCGACCAACCGCTCGCGCAAACCCTTGAACTGCGGCCAGTAGGTGTCGAGTCCGATGCCGAACAGCCCAATTCTCACGTTCGACTTCATGGCGTCAATCGATGTGGAAGACTTCGTTCAAACCGGCCGCGACCGGGCTGCTGTCCGGATTGCTGGGCATGATGTCGCCCATGTGTTTCCACCATTTCTGGCAGATCGGCGTTTTGGCGATGGCGTTCCAGCGGGCTTCATCTTCAATTTCGGCATACGCGAAGAGTTGCCGGGTTTGCGGGTGGAGGAAGATCGAGTAGTTGTGGACGCCGTGGGCTTTGAGCACGGCTTCCAGCTCCGGCCAGATCGGCCGGTGTCGGCGTTCATATTCGATTTCCTGACCGGGATTGACGGACATGACAAAAGCTTTTCGTATCATGGCGGGAAGCTAACACAGGCGATTTTTAACCTACAAGCCCAACTCTTCCCGCACGAGTTGCCGGTAAGCGGTCTGGAGGCGGCGCGTAACGCTGCCGGGGCGCCCCCAACTGAGCACAGGCGCGATTTCCAGGAGACTGTTGGTCGCGAAGATTTCCGCCGCATTGGTCAGAAATTCCGGTCGGAAACTCAGTTCGTACACGCGCAGGCCGGCCTGCCGTGCCAAACCCAGCACCACCGCCCGCGTGATTCCCGGCAACGGACCGTCGGCCAGCGGCGGCGTGTAGAGTTGCCCCTTTTTGACGACGAACAGATTGCTGGTAGTCAGTTCGACCACCGACCCGTGCGAATTGAGCAGAATGGCATCGTCGGCACCTTCGCTTTCGGCTTCGCGTTGGGCGAGCAGATACGCCAGGCGGTTCGCCGTCTTGTGCCGCGACAGGAACGGCGGAAGCGTGACGTTGCTGATAATGACCCGGAGTTCACGCGGCGCAAATTGCCGGGCTTGCACCGTGACCACGATCGAATCCCGCGTCCGGTAAATCCGCGCGACGCCGTCGGTGACGTTGTTCCACCGGCTGAGCGCCCGGCAAACCGCGCGAAGCTCTTCCGGCGAGAATGGCGACTCGATTTCCAGGAGCCGCAACCCGGCAAACAAGCGCGCGAAATGGTCGAGTGGTCGAAACAATCGGCCACCGTACAGGCGGAGCGTCTCAAAGCAGCCGTCGCCGTAGAGAAAACCGCGGTCGAAAATCGAAACGCAGGCTTCGGCCTCGGGGAGAAACTTACCGTTGACGTAGGCGTAATTGATCGAGGGCATTGAAAATTCCCTGCGCTTTCGCGAGCGTCTCGGCGTATTCGGCGTCGGCCTCGCTATCGGCGACGATGCCGCCGCCGGCATGGAAGGTCAAGCGTCTTCCTTGTTGCACCACCGTCCGAATCGCGATGTTGAAATCGGAATGGCCGTCGAATCCAAAATAGCCAATCGCGCCGGTATAAATGCCGCGGGCGTGCGGTTCGAGTTCGTCAATGATCTGCATCGCCCGAATCTTCGGCGCACCGGTAATCGAGCCGCCCGGAAAACAGGCGCGCACGCAGCCCACATGGCTCACGGCCGAGCGCAACGTCCCGGCGACGGTCGCCACGAGATGATGCACGGTCGCGTAGCTTTCGACGCGCACCAGTTCCGGCACGTGGACGCTGCCGTATTCGCAGACCCGGCCGAGGTCGTTGCGTTCGAGGTCGGTGATCATCAGGAGTTCCGCGTTGTCTTTTGGTGACGCCAACAGTTCGGCCGGATCGGTCGCGCGCGGGCGCGTGCCTTTGATTGGACGCGTGATGACTTGCCGGCCGTCGATCTTGAGGAAGCATTCGGGCGATGAGGAAAGGATTTGCGCGTCGCCGATATCGAGGTAGACGCAATACGGGGCCGGGTTGGCGGCGCGCAAGGCGAGATAGACTTCGGGGGCTGGCGCGCTGACCTCACATTGGAACCGTTGCGAGAGGTTGACTTGGTAGATGTCGCCCGCTGCGATGTATTCCTTGGCGCGAAGAACAGCGGCGCGGTAGGTGGCTGGGGTGAAGTTCGATTGTCGGGGCCGCCCCCCGTGGCGGTCCTGTGGGTTGACCGGCAAGGGCGGACTGCCGCGGGCGGCAGCCCCGACGCGAAGTTTGGAGTAAAACCCAAACCACAAATCCGGCAACCCGATGTCATCCCCCGCGCGCGCCGGCAGCTTCTCGATGAAGTTTTTGAGGTCGTATCCGAAGTAGCCGATGGCGGCACCGTTACCAGACTGTCGCGCGAGTTCGGTCTCGAGAACGGCAAACGGGTTACCGAAAAGCGTCCGTGTGCCGGCGGAGTTGACGACCTGAATTTGTGAGCCTTTGGCGCGAATGATCTGAAAGGGATCGGACGCAAGAATTGACTTCCCCTCGCCGGTCGCCGTATCCAGCCAGACGCAGTTTTGTCGCCGGGCGAGTGCGGCGAACCGGGCGAACGATTCACCATCAGCCGGTGGCTCTTCAACCCACGGACCACTCACCGGACAACGGGGGTGGTTGCGCTGAGTTGCTCGAGGAGTCGCATGACCACTTCACGCTCCTCGCGCAGGCTATCGCGGGTCTTGTAGTCCCGAGCATGATGGATCTCCGTCCCGGTCTCGCCCCGCGCCGTCTCCAGCAGACGGATCAACAGGTCGCGTTCCCGATCATTGAGTTCGAGCATCATGATGAACCTCGTTTCATTCCGCGTTTCACATTACACCCGGTTGTGGTTCAATCCAAGCGTGAACCCGAACAACGCGATGGGCGGCAGCGCCCGCATGCACGATCCGTCCGAAGCCGAGCACGACCGGATCCGCCGCCGGTGGATGAACATCGCCTTCGTCGCGCTCGTTGCCGGAAGTGCGTTGCAATCGAGCCTCGTGGAGATGAACCGGTGGGACTGGCTGGAGGTGTTGTTGCTCGTGGTGGCCGGGGTGCCGCTGGGGTTGGCGGTGAAGGTGTTCGAGCTGCGCTTCAAGCTGGCACGCGAAGAACGCGATCTGCTGCTGGCACAATTACCGAAACGACGGCATCTCGAACGGGCAGCGCACGCCGTCCTCGCTGTCGTGGTTTTCGCCACTAGCTGGCACTTACTGCCGTGGGGATTCTGGGGTGTTTGGCTCTACGACTTCATCACCTACTACCACGACCGGCCCGAACGCCTCCGGCACCTGTACGCAGTCACCAAGACACTCGATGAACTGCGCGATTTCCCACTGGCATGGCTCTGGGCCGTCCCGGCGGTGATCGGCGCCGTCGCGCGGCGGCTGTAGCTCAGGCGAAGCTCAACAAATCGCTCACGACCCGCTCTTCCTTGGTCGGCGTGATGACGGCGGCATTGAGCCGTTGATCGCGAAACACCGCGACGGCGACTTCCTGAACCTGGTCCGTGGTGACGGCTTCAATCTTCTGTTCGATTTCAGCAGGCGTCTGCACCTGCCCGTAGGCCAACAGGTGTTCGCCGCACCACATCATCTGGTTGCTCGTGCTTTCCAACCCGAGTCGCATCTGCCCGATCGCGTAATCTTTCGCGCGGCGGAGTTCAACAGCCGAGGGGGCCCGCACGGCGAGTTTTTTCAACTCCTGCAAAATCAGCTTGAGCGCCTTCGGCAACCGCTTCGCATCCAGTCCCGCCGAAATGAGAAACGCGCCGGTATCGGAGAAATAGCTCGTGGCCGATTGAATCGAGTACGCCAGCCCGTATTTTTCGCGGATCGTTTGGAACAGCCGGGAACTCATGTTCTCGCCGAGAATCACGCTCAAGAGTTTGAGCGCGAACCGCCGCGAGTCGTGCCGGGAATAACTGCGCAGCGCAATCGCGAGGTGCGCTTGCTCCACCGGTTTGGTGAGGAACTTGAGCTGCGGCGCGCGCTGACCGTCGCGGGCCGGCTCATATCGGCCGGGTTTGCCGGCGCGGGGACCGGGGAAGATTTTTTCGACGCGCGCCACAATGTCCGCATGCTCGCAGTGCCCGGCCACGGCCACAATGGTTTTGCCGGGGGTGTAGTGGTTGGCCTTGAAGTTGACCACCGTCGCCCGGTCAATCGCATCGAGTGTGGCGGGCGTGCCGGCCAATGCCCGGCCCAGCGGATGATCGGGCCAGAGTGATTCCGTCAGCAATTCCTGAACGTAATGATCCGGCTGGTCGCGGTACATCAGGAGTTCTTCTTTGATGACCTGCCGTTCTTTGGCGATATCGGTGTTGGCCAGCTTGGGATGCCGGTACATGTCCGCCAGTACATCGAGCAGGATGGCCATGTGCCGGTCGCTCGCCTTGGCGTAGTAACAGGTGTTCTCCTCGCCGGTAAAGGCGTTGAGGTAGCCGCCGACGCCTTCGACGGTCTGGCTGATTTGTTTGGCGGTCCGCCGGTGCGTGCCCTTGAAGAGGAGATGTTCGATGAAATGGGAGATGCCGGTGACGCGCCGGCTTTCGTACCGGCCACCGATCCCAATCCAAATACCCACGGAAACGCTGCCCATTTGTGGCATCGGCGCGGTAATGATGCGCAAGCCGTTGGGCAGCGTCGTGATCGGATATACGCCGGTCATGCGGCTCCCTGCCGGGCCCGGCGCGCTTGGTCAACACTGACGATGAATTCCACGGCTTCCTCTGGTTCTTCCACGATGCGGAACAAATCGAGGTCGTGCGCGCCAATCAATTGCGCGTCCCGCAGATGTTTGTTCATCCACTCGAACAACCCGCCCCAATACTCGCGTCCCACCAGCGCGACCGGGAACTGCGGGATGCGGCCGGTCTGGATCAGAGTGATGGATTCAAAAAGTTCGTCGAGGGTCCCGAACCCGCCCGGAAACAGGATGAAGCCGCTGGCGTATTTCACGAAACAGACTTTGCGAATGAAAAAGTAGTGGAAGCTCAGGAGCCGGTTTTGGAAGGCGTTGGGTTTTTGCTCGTGCGGCAACTCGATGTTTAATCCCACGGACTTGCCGCCGGCCTCGAACGCGCCTTTGTTGGCGGCTTCCATGATCCCCGGCCCACCGCCGGTAATGGTCGCAAAATTATTTTGCGCCAGTAACTGGCCGACGCGAACTGCTTTCAAGTAATAGGGATCGGTCTCGCCGATTCGCGCGCTGCCAAAGACGGTGACAGCCGGGCCGATCTTGTGCATCTGCTCGAAGCTGTCCACGAACTCCGCCATGATGCGAAATAACCGCCACGGGTCTTGCGTGGTGAAGTCAATGACGTCACGATTGGGCAAATGGGCGAGGGAATTCATGGCGATGATTATTAGCCCCCCCCGCCGTGCGCGTCAAACTGTGTTCGCGGAATCAGGCCAGAAACGAACAGATGTATTCGCAGATGCCGGTCTTGACTTCGATGTCGAACCCCGAGTTGGCCGGCACCTGGAACGCCTGCCCGGCGGCGTAGTTCTGCCATTGTGTCGAACCAGCGAGCTTCACGCGGCACGCGCCGGCGGTGAGTTCCATGCGTTCGGCGGCTTGGGTGCCGAAGTGGAAGGTGCCGGGGTAGATCAAGCCGAGCGTCTTCCTTGCTCCATCCGGCAGCAGCACGGTGTGGCTGACGACTTTGCCGTCGAAATAAACATTGGCTTTGGCGTGAACGGTGACGTTGGAGAATTGCATGGGATTTTGTTAACGCGACCTACCGGCAAAAGCAAGAACTGTAGGCCGGTTCTTCACCGCAGCGGGGTGAAATCGCCGGCACACAGAGTCGCCGCCATGAAACCGGCAAAATTATGCTATGGTGCGCGCCATGGCGGAAGCGATTGTCCAAGTCGAACATCTGCGCAAGGAATTCAACGGTACCGTTGCCGTGGCGGACGTGTCATTCCAAGTCCGACGCGGCGAGATAGTCGGTTTGCTCGGCGCAAACGGCGCCGGCAAAACGACCACCATTCAAGTGCTGCTCGGGTTGACCACGCCGACCAGTGGTTTGGTGAAAATCTTCGGCATGGACTTCGAGCGGCACCGGATCGCAATCCTGCAACGCAGTAATTTCTGCTCCGCGTACACCGCCCTGCCCGGCAACCTGAAGGTCTGGGAAAACCTGTTGGTCTTCGCGAAGCTCTATCAAGTGAAAGATCACCGGCGGAAGACGGATGAACTGCTCGAATTGCTGGAGATCACCCCACTGCGCAAACACATCACCGGGCATCTTTCCTCAGGCGAAAGCACCCGCGTCAATCTGTGTAAGGCGTTGCTCAATGATCCCGAACTGCTGCTGCTCGACGAGCCAACCGCCAGTCTCGATCCGAACATTGCCGACAAGGTCCGGAAACTCCTGCGGCGCGTCCAGCGCGAGCGCGGCATCACGATGATTTACACCTCGCACAACATGCGTGACGTCGAGGAGGTCTGCGACCGCGTGTTGTTCCTGAACAAGGGACGCGTCGTCGCGGAAGGCACCCCGCGGCAAATCATTGACCAATTTCAGCAGCAGTCACTGGAGGATGTCTTCATCCAAGTCGCTCGGAGTGGCGATTTGTTGGCGGAGGAAGGGAAATGAACTTCCAGCGCGTCGCCGCCCTCGTCTTGCGCTACACGTTTCTCTACACGCGCAGTCTGCCGCGGGTCTTTGAAATCTTCTTCTGGCCGGTCATGGAGCTGCTCGTCTGGGGAATGTTGACGCAATACCTCGAATCCGGGCCTTACAAGCTGCCGGGGTTCATTCGGTTTCTGCTGGGGGCGATGATCTTCTGGGACATCCTCTACCGGGCACAACAAGGCACCACGATCGCCTTCCTCGAAGACATCTGGGCGCGCAACCTCATGAACATCTTCGTCGCCCCGGTGCGCGTCAGCGAATTCATCCTCGCCACGTATTGTGTCGGCTTCGTGAAAATCCTCGTCACCGTGGCGGTGTTGGGGGTGCTCGCGAGCGTGTTCTACGAGTTCAATCTGCTGGCGATGGGCTGGCCCTTGATACCGTTGTTTGCGAATCTGCTCGTGATGGGCTGGGCCGTCGCCATGGTGACCACGGCCATGATCATGCGCTGGGGGCAAGCCTCCGAAGCGCTCGCCTGGGGCATCCCCTTCCTCATCCAACCGTTCTGCGCCGCGTTTTATCCATTGGACAGCATGCCGGCCTGGATTCAACCCATCGCGCTCGCCATCCCGGCCACGCACGTCTTTGAAGGCATGCGCGCCGTCCTGGCCGGCCACGGACTTTCCTGGTCGCGGGTCCTCTGGGCCGCCGGCCTCAACGCTCTCTACCTCATCGCTGCCGGTCTGTTCTTCCGGTTCATGTACGGACGCGCCCGCGAAAAAGGGCTGCTCGCCAAACTCGGCACGCAGTGATTCTCACCCTTTAAAGATGACGTACTTCCGCATCACGAAATTGATCAGCAATGCCGTGAGGATATTCGCGCCGAACGCGACCGTAGTCTGCAGCCCGAATTGTTTGATCAACCACCCCATCAACGCCGTCCCGATGACGAAGCTCACGCCCGACACCAGATAAAACAAGCCGATCTCCATCAACCAATGATGCCGCCCCGCCTTGAACACCCACCAGATGTTCAGCAGATACGCCACCAAGTTCGCGAAGACAAACGCCACTGAGTTATCAATCATCGAATTGCGCGCGCGGATGCTGTCACTGACCGGCACCACCGTCAGCCCCAGGCGGCGCACGACCGGATCATCGGGCGAGAGCGCCGGCATCAACCACAGCGCGCACGCATAGAACAACACGATGCTGACCGCCGTAGCGATTCCGCCACAGATCGCGTATTTGATGAACTGCACGAACGGCGAGTGCTCGCGGCCGGTGAATTGTTTGAGAAGGTCACGCACGGTTGAGGCGGGAGAATAGTCAGACCGGCGCAATTCGGCAAGCTTCGCGGACCTTCGGCGTCGACCGTGCAGAATGATATTTCTTCCGTTCTCAATTCACGCTACGGTGTGACGCGTGAACGCATCGACTCGCCAGCTGTCTCATCCTTCGCCGCGATGACCTTCCTCCAGCCATATCTCCTCTGGGCCTTGCCGCTGGTTCTGGTGCCGGTCTTGATTCATTTCCTAAACCGGATGCGCTACCGAACTGTCGCCTGGGCGGCGATGATGTTTCTGTTGACGGCGACCCGGCAATCCGTCCGCCATGCGAAGCTCCGTGAAATCCTCTTGCTGGCTTGCCGGGTGTTGGCGGTGTTGTTTCTCATTTTGTTTCTCGCGCGACCGCTGGCGGGCGGGTGGCTCGGTTGGGCGTTCCACGGGGCGCCGGATACCGTCGTGCTGCTGCTCGACCGCTCGCCGAGCATGGAGTTGAACGGGAAACGCGCGGCGGTCGTCAGCCGGCTCGCGGAGGCCGCGCGCGAACTCGATGGCAGTACCCGGTTTGTTCTCATTGACAGCCTGACCCGCAAACCCACCGAAGTCGGCAGTCCGGGGCTGCTTGCGGAGTTGCCGCAGACGCAGCCAGCGGACGCCAGCGGGAGCATCCCGGATTTGTTGCAGGCGGCGGTGGATTACGTCGCGGCAAGTCAGAGCGGACGGACGGAGTTTTGGCTCGCGTCGGATTTGCAGGCGAGCGACTGGCAACCGGACAACGTGGCACGTTGGGCGGAAGTGTCGGCTCGCATCAGCGCCCTCCCCCAAGATATCCGGGTGCGCTTGCTTGCGGCACGGGAACCGAACCGAGCCGACAATGTCGCCGTTCACGTCGTCGAAGCCCGGCGGCGGAAAGTCGGTTCGCGAACCGACCTGATTCTCTTGCTCAACCTGACTCGTACCGGCACCGCACCGCTGGAGTTGCCGGTTACGGTCGGGCTGGAAGGCGCGCGTTCGGTCATCAACGTGCGCATGGACGGGCCACAATTGCGGACGCAACACAAACTTGATCTCGGGGACCGGACGACGCGCGGTTGGGGTTGGGTCGAACTGCCGGCGGACGCGAACAGGCGCGATAACACGAGCTATTTTGCGTTCGATGGCGAACGGCATTTACGGACACTGGTGGTGGCCGGCGATGCCGAAATCGGCCGGATATTGGCCTTGGCCGCCGCGCCGGCACCGGAACTGTTGAACCAATCCAGCAGCGTGATCGCGCCCAGCGAGTTTCCACCGGGCGAAATGACCGACGTGGCGCTGGTTGTCTGGCAAGCCGGCAACTTCGACCGCGTGCGCGGGTTTGTCGAAGGCGGCGGCGTGGCGTTGGTGTTTCCGGCAAAAGATGCCGGCGAGGAGGGCAAGACGCGCATCACGACCTGGCGCGTGACCGATGGACCGCTGGCGTCCTCCGATGAAGGTGACGAGTTGCCGGTGCGCGAGGTGTCGGTGACGCGGCGCGCCGCGATACCGGCAACAGGAACGGTGTTGGCGACGTTTGAGGATGGCAAGCCGTTTCTGACCCGCGAGCAGGTTGGCAAGGGTTTTCTCTATTCGTGCGCGACGTTGCCGGCGTCGTCATGGTCGTCGCTGGCGGAAGGCACGGTGCTGGTGCCGCTGGTGCAACGTATTCTTCGCGAAGGCGGGCGGCGGCTCGGGGCGGTTCTGTCGCAAACGTGCGGCGTTGAGGCGCTCGGGGAGGCGCGCCGGATCGACAAGGAAACCGGCCACGGCGAAGCCGGGATTTATCAGCGCGGCGCGGAGTTGATTGCGGTCAACCGGCCGGCCAGTGAGGATGTCGAAGAGTTTGCGGAGCCAGACATGGTGAAGGCGTTGTTTGGGACGGTGCCAGTGCGGGTGTTTGAGGAGAAGGATCAGACCGGCAAGTTGGCCGGGGAGATTTGGCGCGTTTTCGTGTGGTTGATGTTGTTGGCATTGATTAGCGAAGCCGTTTTGACGACGAGTGGTGTGGGAGCGACGTCCGCGCCGCGACTGGATCCACAGAATCGCCGTGGGGACGCCGCGCCCACAACGAAGAGAGACACGGTCCCAGTATGAGTTTCTCAGCTTCCTGGCTCTTGATCGTGTTCGGCGTGGCGGTTTGGGCTGGCTTCGGCTGGCTCGGCATCATGAACTGGCAGCGGAATCCCCGCCGCGGCGTGGCGTTGCTCGAATTATTGCGGTTCATCATTGTGGGGTTGATTGTCCTGACGTTATGGCGACCGGAAATGCGACGGTTGTTGAGTGGCAACTTGCAACCAACGGTCGCGGTGCTGTGGGATTCGTCGCGGAGCATGACGACGCGCGACGTGGTCGAGGGCGAGCAAGCGCTGGAACGACAGGAATGGGTCGAGCGGCAGCGGAGCTTGCCGGTGTGGAAAAACTTGAGCAATGAGTTCAAGCTCGTGTCGGAGAATTTCGGCACCGCGGATGAGACTGATATCAATGCGGCATTAACGAAGGTTGCCGGGAGCGGGGCGAATTTGCGGGCGGTCGTGGTGTTGTCGGATGGCGATTGGAATACCGGCAGTTCGCCCGTCGCGGCGGCGACAAAACTCCGGTCGCAAGGCGTACCGGTCTTTGCGGTCGGCGTCGGGGCGGAGAGATACTTGCCGGATTTGGTGTTGGAGCGCGTGACGGCGCCGGAGTACGCGTTGCTTGGCGAACAGGTGTACGTCGGGTTCACGTTGAAGAATTTTCTCGATCACGACGTGAAGACGACGGTGACCTTGCGCGACAACCGGGGCGGCGAGGTCAAGAAGCCGGTCCTCGTGCCGGCGTTGGGGACGACGCAGGAGGCGATTTTCTGGACGTCGTTGTACGAGGGGCAATCGAAGTTGAGCGTGTCCGTACCCGCCGTCGAGGGCGAGTTCCGGCAGGACAACAATTCGCAAGAATTCAGCATCGCGATTCGGAAGGAGATTTTGAAGGTGTTGATCGTCGAGTCGCAGCCGCGCTGGGAATACCGGTTTCTGCGGAACGCGATGCAGCGCGATCCCGGCATTGATGTGAAGTGCGTGTTGTTTCATCTCGGCATGACCGTCGGCGCCGGGCGCGATTACATCCCCGGCATGCCGCAGACGAAGGAGGCGTTGTCGCAGTTCGATGTCGTATTTCTCGGCGATGTCGGGATTGGGGAGAATGAGCTGGCGCCGGAGGATGCCGAAAATCTGAAGGGCTTGGTCGAGCAGCAAGCAAGCGGGCTGGTGTTTTTGCCGGGACGGCGCGGGCGCATTTCATCGCTAGCGAAAAGTGCGCTCGGAGAATTGTTACCGGTAGAGTTGGACGACAAGAGTCCGGATGGCACGGGATCGGCGGATCCGGCGCGCTTGATTCTTACACAGCGCGGACGCGGGCATCTGCTGACAATGTTGGCGACGACGGAAGATGGGAACGCGGAATTATGGAAGAACCTGCCCGGCTTTTACTGGTTCGCGCCGGTGCGCAAGAGCAAGGGCGGCGCGGATGTGTTGGCGGTGCACGAACTGGCGCGCAATGAGCACGGGCGAATTCCCCTCCTAGTCACCCGGCAACACGGCAGCGGCAAGGTGCTCTTTCTCGGCACCGATGGTGCCTGGCGATGGCGCCGCGGAGTCGAAGACACTTATCATTACCGGTTTTGGGGACAGGTGGTGCGGTGGATGGCGTATCAGCGGCACCTCGCGCAGGAACAAGGCATCCGCGTGTTTTTCACGCCTGAAAATCCGAAGCGCGGTGGCACGGTCCATTTGCACGCAACGGCATTCGACAATGCCGGGCTGCCGTTGCGCGGCGGGCGGGTGATTGTCGAAGTGACGACGCCGGCCAAGAAAGTGGAACGGCTGGAGCTGCGGGCGGTACCGGGCGATTGGGGCGTGTTCGAGAGCGAATTCAAGGCGCCCGATCAGGGCGATTACCACTTGAAGGCGCGGAGCGAGACGACAGGGCGTGAGGTCACCGCCCAGATGAGCGTGCGCGGCGAGGATCGCGAGCAGGTCGGCAAACCGGCGCAGTTGGAGGTGTTGAAGGAGATTGCGCGGATCACGCAGGGCGACTTCGGTACCGGCACGAATTTGGAGACGTTCGTCCAGCGCATCGAGAAGTTGCCGGAGCGCGAGGCGGCGGAACACCGGATCCGATTATGGTGTCATCCCGTGTGGGGTGGTTTGCTCATGATTTTGCTGACGATTTACTGGACGGGCCGCAAACTCGTGGGAATGGTGTAACGAAATGGCCAACGGCAATCATCTTGAACTACCGGCGAGCGTGGCGCGGCAGTTGGGCGCTTTCCGGCGCGGGCTATGGGTCGCGGAAACTCTCGCGGCGGTGTTCGGCGCAGTCGCCGGCATTTTTGGCGCGTATTTGGTCCTGTTCGTTTCTGACCGGCTTTGGGAGACGCCGGTGTGGTTGCGGGTATTGTTGACGGTCGGGTGTCTCGCGTTCGTGGCCGGCTGGGCGTGGTTTTGGTTGACGCGGTGGGGTATCCGGCAACGCGACAACCGGCAACTCGCGCGGATGATCCAACGGCATTTCCCGAAACTCGGCGACCGGCTGCTCGGCATCGTGGAACTCGCCCACCCCGCCACCCGGCCGAATAACATTTCGGAAGCACTCTCCGAAGCGGCCATGCGCCAGGTGGCCGGCGAGACCGAGGCGCTCGACTTTGCGACGGCGGTGCCGAAACGACAGGAACGCCGGTGGGGCATCGTGCTGGCATGCCTCGGCGTGTTGGCGGTGGCGGCGCTGGCGGTGTTGCCGTTGGCGGGCGTGAATGTGTGGCACCGCTTGCTGAATCCGTTCGGCGGCGCGGCGCGGTATACGTTGGCGAAACTGGACGGTTTGCCGACGCGGTTGATCGTGGCGTTCGGGGAACCGTTCACGTTGACGGCAAAAGTCCAGCCGAGTTCAGAGTGGATTCCTGCCGTCGCCCGCGGCCGGTATGAGAAGCAACCGGTGATTGAAGCGCCAGTGGCGGAGAATTCGTTCACCTTCCAGGTGCCGGGACAGACGGCGGCGGGGACTTTCAGCGTGAAGGCCGGGGACGCGCAGACCGCGGTACAGGTTGAGCCGTTGCATCGGCCGGAGTTGCTGGAATTGCGCGCGGTGGTGGAGTTACCGGCGTATCTGGGGTATCCGCCGGTCACTCAGGATGTGCGGCGCGGGACCATTGAGTTGGTGGCGGAGAGCAGGTTCACGTTGAACGGACGAACGAGCCGGGAGTTGGCGCGGGTTGATCAGGGCGGTCAGGTGGCCGGGGCGCAGTTCAGTTTGCCGGCGCTGGCGGTGAAGGCGCCGGAGACGATTCAATTTCAATGGGAGGACGCACATGGGTTGACGGCGAAGGCGCCGTTCAAGTTGAAGTTGAACGTGGTGGATGATCAGCCGCCACGCGCGGATTTTCGCGGGTTGCAGCGGATCGTGGCGATGTTGGAGGACGAGGTGTTGGAGTTTGAAGCGGTCGCGGAGGATGATTATGGGGTGCGCGCGTTGCAGTTGACGTGGACCGGCGGCGGGAACACGGCGGCAAGCGTGGCGGCGGCGAAAGGCGAGTTGGCGGTCACCGAGGGTGGGCAACTGATGCGGGAGTTGTCCGGCAAAATTCATTTTGCGCCGAAGACGCTGCGGATCGGGCCGCAACGGATCGAATTGCGGGCGGTGGCGAATGATTACCGGCCGGGGCGGGAGCCGGTGGAGTCGAGCCCGTATTACGTGATCATTCTCGACAAGACCGAGCACGCGAAGTTGGTGCAACGGGAGTTTGACCGGCTGGTGGAGAAGCTGGAGGAGTTGCAGCGCACCGAGGAGGCGTTGTTTGAACGGAACGAGCAGTTGCAGCGCGAGATCGAGAAATCCCGCAACCCGGCCGAGCATGCGGAGAAACTGGCCGAGCAGGAACAGGCGGAACGCCGGAACACCGCGGAGTTGAAAAAGCTGGAGAGCGATCTGGCGAAGTTGACGAAGGAAGCGTTGCGCAATGATCAGATCGGCGCGGACGTGGTCGCGCAGTGGGCGGAGTTGGTGGCGCAACTGGCGGAACTGACGAAGTCGGCGATGCCGAAAGTTTCCACGGCGTTGCAGCAGGCGGCGGCGAGCAAGTCCAGCGGCGAGCAGCAAGGCAACACGCGCGAGGCGTTGCAGCGGCAGGAGGAAGTCCTCAAGCAGTTGGCGGCGGCGTTGAAGCAGATGAATCAGGCCGGTGAGATGATGCAGGCCGGCAATTTCGTCGGGCGGTTGCGAAAGATGGCGGCGGTCGAGAAAACCATCGGGGAGAAACTGACGGAGTTGTTCCCGCAGACGATTGGCGCGACGCTCGACCAAATCGCGCCGGCCTTGCGCATCAAGGTGCAGCGGATTGGTGATCAGCAATTTCAAGCGCAGCAAGGCGTCCAGCAGATCCGCGATGAGATGGGCAGTTTTGTGGTGCGGACGCAACAGGAGAAATACCGGCGGGTGCATCGGGAGATGGTGGAAATGAAAGTGGTCGAAGATCTGGAACGGTTGACCGGGTTGCTCGACAAGAAAGTCAGTCAGGAAGGGATTGCCGGGGCGCAGCAGTGGACGAAACAATTGAATGAGTGGGCGGACCGGCTCCAGCCCCCACCCCAAGACGACGGCGGGGGCGGGGCTGGCGGCGGGGGCGGCAACCAGAAACCTGACCCGGCGGTCGTGGCGGCGATCATGAAATTGATGCGCGTCCGGTTGGGCGAAGAAGATTTGCGGAGTCATACCCGTGCGCTCGACACGCGCCGGGCGGATCCGGATTACCGGAAACACGCGGAGAGTTTGTCGGATCAACAGGCGCAGTTGCGGGCAGAGACGGCGGAAGCCGGCGCGGTGTTGCAGGGGCTGCAAGGCGTGCCGGAGTTGCTGGGAAAAGTTGACGGCGCGATGAAGGATGCGACGTTCATTTTGGCGCGGCCGCAGACGGATTTGGAGGTCATCGCGGCGGAGACGGAGGTCATTGAGTTGTTGAGCGACCTGTTGGACCAAGCCGGCAAGAGCAGCGGCGGGAATACGGCGGGGCTGGCGGCAATGATGCAGGCGTTGAAACAGCAACAAGGTTCGCAACCTGGCAAGAATGGCGGCGGCAGCGAGGCCGGCGGGGTTTCGGAACGGGAGAATGTGCCGGTCACGGGCGATCCCGCCGGTAACGCAACGGAGCGGCGGAATGTGAACAAAGGGAGCGGGCCGGATCTGAACAAGGTGCCGGCGGAGTTCCGCGAGGCGTTGCAATATTATTATGAGAAGGTGGAGAAATGGTAAGGCGACTCGCAGTCATTTTGTTGTTGGCCACGGCCGGTCAGGCGCCCGCCCAAGAGTTGTTCATGAACAGCACCAACCTGCCCCCGGAGTTGGAGGGCGTGTATTTGAAGGGGTTGGCGTACCTCGTGAAGACGCAGGAGAAAGACGGTGGCTGGGGCGGGAATCAGAAGCAACCCGCGATTGCCGGACTCGCGATCCTGGCGATGTTGGCGCACGGCGATGATCCGAACTCGGGGCCATATGCGCCAGCCATCAAACGCGGGTTGGGTTATTTGTTGAAGAATCAGGATAGCCGCACGGGCTACCTCGGCATGTCCATGTACAATCATGGGTTCGCGACGTTGGCGTTGGCGGAGGCGTATGGCGCGGTGCAGGATGACCGGCTGGGGCCGGCGTTGGAGAAAGCGGTGGCGTTGAGTTTGAGTTCGCAGGCGCGCAATCCCGAAGGCGCGTGGCGCTACGGCCCGGAATCGCGCGATGCCGACACGACGGTCTCGGGCGCGATCTTTGTGTCGTTGATTGCGGCACGCAATGCCGGGCTGGCGGTGCCGGAGGACGCGATCACGCGGGCCCTCGCGTTTTACAAGAAATGCGCGCTGGCCGGCGGCGGATTTGGCTATACGGGGCCGGACAGTCCGAGCGGGCCGCGGAATGCGATTGGATTGCTGGTGTACGCGCTGGCCCGACAGAAAGATCGCGCCGAGTTCAGAAATGCATTGCGGGCCGTGACGCGACCGGAGGGAAATGAGATGCAGCGGTCGAGTTATCCGTTTTACTATGAATACTACGCCGCGCAGGCGTTGTTTCAGTCGGACAGCAAGGCATGGAACGAATGGAATCAGGCGAACTTGAAATGGCTCGCGACGACGCAGAGCGCGGAAGGCAGTTGGGAGAGTCAACACGGGCCGGCGTTCGCGACGGCGGCGGGACTGTTGTCGTTGGCATTGAATTACCGGTTTTTGCCGATTTACGAGCGATGAGAATTTGGTTGTTATTGTTGGCAATGACTGCGCCGGTGCGGGCGGAACTGGGGTTACCGGATGCGACGAATGTCGATCCGCTCCCGAAAGCACGGGCGCCCCGGGAAATCATCACCCCGGCCAAACCGGCCCGCGGACCGGTCTACAACTCGATTCCCCGCCCCACCGGCGCGGCCGATGGGTTGCTCCGTTTTCGCAACGGAGACAGCCTGCACGGCGAGTTGGAAACGATTGACGCCACCGGCCAGGTGGAGTGGCGCCACGCGGAAGCCAGCGATCCCTTGCGCTTCTCAATCCGCAATGTGATGCAGATTTTGTTGGCGGGTCAGCCGCCGGCGGCAGCCCCCGCAGCGCGCGCCGGGGCAATGCCGGCGACCGTGGTCTTGACCAATGGCGATACGCTGCGCGGCGACATCGTATCCCTCGATGCGAAGACGCTGACGCTGGCGACCTGGTTTGCCGGCACACTGCCGATTCAACGGGTGATGATTCGCCGGATCACGCCTGTGCTCGGCGGTGAGGCACTGGTGTTGGATGGCATCGGCTCGTTGGCGGACTGGAAACGGGGGGGCACACCGGAAGCATGGCAGTTGCGCAATGCGGCGTTGGTGGCGGTGGGTTACGGATCAATTGGCCGGGACATCAGGTTGCCGGAGCAGAGCCGGATTGAGTTCGATGTGACGTGGCAACAGCCGCCGGTGTTGCTGCAGATCGGACTGTATGGGCAGCGGCCCGACGCGGTGTTGGGCGACGGGGAAGGCAGTGGCTATTGGGTCGTCCTGGCCGGAGCCACGGCGCAATTGCAGCGCGGCGCGGGCCACCAATTGACGCAGTTGGGACAGGTTGATATCCGGAAATTCCTGCGCGCCGGCAAGCTGCAGGTCACGCTTCTCGCCGACAAGCTGACGAAGACCATCGCGCTCCGCCTGAACGGTGAGCCGGTCAAAGCGTGGACTGATCCCGGCGCCTGGTCAGGCACGGGTGGTTGTCTGACATTTTTTTCCCAGTCGAATGGCGAACAGAACATGCGCATCAGCAATCTTCGGGTGCGCGAGTGGTCCGGCGAGATGGAGGTCGCTGCCACGCCGCTCCCCGGCAAGGAGGATCTGGTGTGTCTGGTCAATCACGACCGGGTGAGCGGGACCGTGAAGACGATCGAAGCCGGCGCAGTCCACGTCGAATCACCGGTGGCGGCGCTGACGATCCCAGTGGAGCGCGTGGCGGAGATCGTCTTTGCCGGTGAGCAGCACGAACGCGCGCGGCGCATGGCGGCGGACGTCATCGCCGCGTTTCATGATGGGGGGCGGGTGACGGTGGCGATGGAGAGCGTCGATGCAAAGGTGTTGACCGGCACAAGTGAGAATTTCGGCAAGGTGAGCCTGGCGCGGGACGCATTCCGCGAATTGCAGTTGCACATTTACGACGAGAACCGCGGCGACGACAACGATCTGGATTCCGGTGCGATCCCGCAATGGCCTCCCGCCGAATCGCCCTTCCAGCCCAAATAGCCAATTCTTGCCGCCGCACTCGATCCGGGTCTGCCGGCACGCCAACGCCGAAACGAAGATTGACGCCTCCGCCAGAGAATGTTTAGTCTCCCGCCCTACGACTATGGCACTGATTGTTCAAAAATATGGCGGAACTTCGGTCGGCAATCCGGAGCGCATCAAGAACGTCGCGAAACGCGTCCTCGCAACCCAACAAGCCGGCAACCAGGTTGTTGCTGTCGTTTCGGCGATGAGCGGCGTCACGGACAGCCTCATCAAACTGGCCAAGGAAGTCCACCCCGAACCCGCCGAACGCGAGATGGACGTGCTCTTGGCCACCGGCGAACAAACCACCATCGCCCTGCTCGCGATGGCGTTGCATGGACTCGGCGCGAAAGCCGTCAGTCTGACCGGCGCCCAAGCCGGCATTGTGACCGACGGCCTCCACACGAAAGCCAAGATCGCCAACATCACGCCCAAGCGTGTTCACCAATTTCTCGACGCCGGCAACATCGTCACCTTGGCCGGTTTCCAAGGCGAAACACCGGACGGCCAGATCACCACGCTGGGGCGCGGCGGCAGCGACTTGAGCGCCATTGCGATTGCCGCCGCCATCAAGGCCGACGTCTGCCAGATTTACACCGACGTGGACGGCGTGTACACCGCCGACCCACGCATCGTGCCGGCCGCCACCAAGATTCAAGAAATCAGTTACGACGAAATGCTCGAAATGGCCGCGCTCGGTTCGAAGGTCATGCAGGCGCGTTCGGTCGAGTTCGCCAAAAAGTTCAAAGTCGTGTTTGAGGTGCGCAGCAGTTTCAACAACAACCCGGGAACTATCGTGAAAGAAGAAACAGCGAAAATGGAAGACGTCGTCATCCGCGGCGTCGCGGTGGACAAGAACCAGGCGAAGGTCACCATTGCCGGCGTGCCCGACAAACCCGGCATCGCCGCGCAGGTGTTCAAGACGATTGCCGACGCGAACATCAACATTGATGTCATCGTCCAGAACGTCAGCGAAAAAGGTTTTACCGACATTTCCTTCACCGTCGGCTCCACCGAAGCCGGCAAGGCCGCGAAGGTTTTGCAGCCGGTCGTGAAAAACATCGGCGCCCGCGAAGTCACCGCCACCGAAGGCATCGCGAAGCTCTCCGTCGTCGGCATTGGCATGCGCAGTCATCCCGGCGTGGCGGCGAAGATGTTCGAGACGTTGGCCGCCACTGGCATCAACATCGGCATGATCTCCACGAGCGAAATCAAAATCAGCGTCATCATCGCCTTGGCGGATGCTGAAAAGGCCGCGCGTGCCATTCATGATGCGTTCGGTCTGTCCGGCAAGTGATGACGTTGCTGGTTTTGTTGGCGGCCGGTTTTGCCGCCGGCTTCGTCAACGCAATTGCCGGCGGGGGGACGTTGCTCTCATTCCCGGCGCTGATGTTCGGTGGGTTGACTGCGATTGTGGCCAACGCCACGAATACCCTCGCCCTCGTGCCCGGCGCAATCGCCAGCGCCTGGGTTTACCGGCAACGGCTGCGTGAAAACCGGCAATTGATCATCACCTACGGCGTGCCGTCGGTGATCGGCGGTCTGGCCGGCGCCGTCCTGTTGTTGGCGACAACCGAAAAACTGTTTCGAGCCATCGTTCCCTTTCTCATCTTATTGGCATGTGTGCTGTTGGTGTTGAACGAACCGATTGGGCGCTGGATGACCCGCCGCGCGAACTTAAATCCGAAACGGCACGCGATCCTGCTGTGGGGCAGCCAACTCGTCATCGGTATCTACGGGGGCTATTTCGGGGCCGGCATTGGCATCATGATGTTGGCGGCGATGGCGATCTTTTTGCCGGAAGACTTGCAGACGGCCAACGCGCTCAAGGCCATTCTGGCCGTGGTCATCAACGGGACGGCGCTTGTTTATTTTATCGTTGCCGGAAAGATTGATTACCAACTTGGTGCGATCGTCGCGGTCGCGGCCATTGCCGGCGGCTACGTCGGCGCCCATGTCGCCCAAAAATTATCACCGCGCTGGCTGCGGGCCGTCGTCGTGGTCTATGGGGCGGCCATCGCTCTCTACATGCTCGGGCGTGGTTGATCCCTTGGGATGCGCCGTGACGACGTAGACCACGCGGCGCCGGTTCGGCCCCGCCGCAACCTCCAATCGTTGCGGTTCACTGACCCGCTCAAAATTGTTGCTCAGAATCTCATCGGTCTCGGCATCCAGGCGCTTGAAAACCAACACCGCCGGCAGTCGCTGGAACTTCTGCCAATCCGTCCAATACGGATAAGCCAGCCCCTTCTTGCCGAACATGAACGCGTTGACGGTGTCCTCCTGTTCCTGCATGTAGAACCCCAATTGCGCGGCCAAATTGTATTTATCCACCCCGATCGTGACGACTCGTTCTCCGGTCACACACTCAAATGCATCTTCGATTTCGTGGACCTGCTTGCCCAACTCCCGCCACCCGCCCGCCTGCCGGTACGCGAGGCTCGCTGGTTTCCCCCACGCATAAGTCGTCAAACCAACGAGAAATAACACGCAACAAAAACCTGCCGTCACGGCTCCACCCAACCGCCACCGCCGCACAATTTGCGGCTGTGCGGAACCCATCCCTTCGGCAATCACCGCCGCCGCGGCCAAAATCAACGTCAGATAGGCCGGGGCCGTCCAGTTCGCGTGCACCTCCGTCTTGAAACTGGCCCGCACAAAAACCACGAACAGGGGAAAAAAGAACGCCGCGACAAAATTCCACCGGTCATCGCGTTGCCACCACCCGCGAATAATCGCGCGCCATGCCGCCACCACGCACAACCCAAAAAATACCGGCGTCAATACGCCGACTTGCAACATCCAGAATTTGCCGACATTGAGCGCGACGCTCTCTCCCGCGTCGTCCGTCCGCGATGTCTGAAAGCGAAATGACGCCCAATCGTGTTGGGCATTCCACCAGATCACCGGACTAAAAACCAGTAACGCGATCACCACCGCAACCCACGGTTCCGGTCGTCGCAACCAGTGGCGCTGCCGGCGCGACAACGCCAGAAACAAGGCCAACGACGGCGCCAGCAGTACCGCCGTGTATTTCGAGAGCAAGGCCGCGCCGAACGCCACCCCAGCCCCGAGCCACGCCACCGTCGTCGGTGAAAAGCGCCACCGGTTCCCGCTCAGCAAATACCGCGCTTCCCCCACCCCGTTCAACCCCCGTGTGACCGCATACAGGGTTAATAACCAAAAGAAAATCAAAGGCCCGTCCGGAAAGGCCAACGCGCCTGTTCCGATGAAAATCGGCATCAACGTGAACAACAACACGGCCCACCACCCCACTTGCCGGCCAAACCACCGGCGGCCAAGCGCGAAGACCAAAACCGTCGAACCCAACGCCAGCCCCAACATCCCCGCGCGCACCCCAAACTCCGTATCCCCAAAAATCGATACTCCCAACCCAATCACCCACGCCACCATCGGAGGATGATCGAAATAGCTCAAAGCCGGGTTTTTCCAATAAGTCCAGTAGTAAGCCTCCTCCGGCAACAATTCTGCCGTCGCCGCGACAAATAATCGCGCGACAAACACAATCACCACCGTCACCAAAACCCAAAACCGGAGACGGTCATCTCCTCCTTGTCGACACCAACACACGTTCCTGAGACGCCCAGTTCCCCGTGTCCGTTCAATCATGGAAATCGCGTCAGCCTTCCGGTAAGCTCACCGGCATGAAGAATTTCTGCCGATATGGCCGCCGGCTCCTGTTGATTGCCGGTTGCCTGTTTCTCCTTCAGCTGGCCGGGGCCGTCCTTGGCCCACCCCGCTGGCTGGTGAACTGGCTTAATGCGACCGACCACGCCCCGACCGGCACCCCGCGTTATGTTGTCGTCCTCAGTGGCGGCGGCATCCCGAGCGGTTCGAGCCTGATTCGCGCCTATTACACCGCCGAGTTCGCCCGCAGTTATACTGGCGCGACAGTCGTCGTCGCCATGCCCACCGATGGCGATCCTGATCAAACCAGCGTCGGGCGGATGCGTGATGAATTGATTCTCCGCGGCCTCCCGGCGGAGTCAATCAAGCTGGAGACGCGCGGCCTCAACACCAGGCAACAAGCAATGAATGTCGCTGCCCTGCTCGGCCCGGCCGCGTTGGCGGAACCGGTCGTGGTGGTGACCTCCGAGTATCACCTGCGCCGGGCGCTGCTGTATTTTCAGAGAGCCGGGTTTCGCAACGTCACCGGCTTGAACGCCGCGAGCACCGGCGCGGAAGCCGATCCCGGCTCTTGGGCCAGCCTGCGATATGGCGTCTGGAACAATCTGATCGCCGAAATCAAAATCGTCCGCGAATTCCTCGGCATCACCGCCGGCAAGCTGACCGGAAAAATGTGAATCAGCACGGCCGGAGACCCGCATCGTCACTGAGTTGACAGGCTTGGGTGTGGTCAGTAGTATGCGCGGCACGTTGGCGCGGACGATTAGCTCAGTTGGCTAGAGCGCTTCCCTTGATAACTCTTCCCCACAACTCCAGAGCACTCCGCTAACTCTACTCTATAGTAACTATTACTCTATATAGAGTAACTATATAGTAAGCGACTCTCCCCTTACCCGCTTCAGCGGGCGCGAAGCTCCCTCGGGAAGGGTTATCAAGGGAAGCGATCTACAAACTCCCCGCCGGTCGTCTCGGCGGGGTTTGAGTTTGTCCTCGTCGTCTCCGAAGTTGCCAACTTTCGGCTCATTCTGTCCAAAGCGGCGACTCATCCGGGTCGTTTCGGATGATCTGCCAGCGGTCGGTGGCGGTGCGGAACGGAAGCGAGTCTGGTGCGTGGCGTGTCGCAGCAGGCCGCTGGAGTGGAGCCACAGGCCACCGATTGGAGAGAGTGAGCCGAAATTGAAGGCCGTCCCGCGTCGTGTGCGGTCGGCCTCAATGGGTGGTGCGCCGCCTGACGATCTCGATGACTGCCGTGGGTCATGGAGTCGGCAGGCGGCGCAGGCGAATTTCAGCGCGCAAACGTGACTCTAGCAAATCAGGTCACGCTGTAAGGGGCTTTAGAGACACTTGTCCAAAGGGCTGCCACGCGCTAGACTCGCCGAGAGCCATGAATCTATTTGAAAATCGACCGTTCAAAACTAGGAACGCGGAAGAGTTCGAACTGAATCAGGTACTTGACCTTTTCGTGGATCCGGCCGAAGGAGCTCGAAACCCCTTTGAGTTTGAGAATGTCATTGTCAAAGGACGCCAAGGCTCCGGTAAGACAATGTACTTGAGAGCCAATCTTGCATACCATTCTTATTCCATTGTCCCTTCGCTCTTGGGTGGCCAACCCCCAACCTTGCCGGTCCTCCTTCGACTGAGCGATTTTCAACACATCAGAAACCCAGAAGAAATTTACCGAGAGGTTGTCATCAGCATTGTTGATGAACTGGCCAACAGTTTTCTTCAACTGCTCAATGCTCAACGAGTGGCGCAACTTCACTTGGGCATGCAATCGTTGCCTGCGAACCTATTGGACGTAGGGAAGATTGCGGCGGCGAGACGCGCCCTCGTCTTGCTCCGTGCGGATGAGTATGAAGAAACGATCACGCGTGAGTTGGGAACTACGGCGGCGATCAAGTGCAAGCCGATAGAGTTGGCCGGAAAACTCAAGACCGAAGGCGTTCTGGGTGTCAAGAAAAAGGCTAAACCCGGCGTTGCAGACATCCGCGATGCGTTCAACTTTTTGCTGGGTAATAGCGGAGGAAGCATATTGCTTCTTATTGATGAAGCCGGTCAGTTGGACGAGTCATTCTTCAGGACAAATGCTGGCAGCTCGCTTTTTGAAACCCTGATGAACCAATTGCGGACGCAAGAGTACATTCGCACGAAGATCGCCGTATATCCTCACTCGTATTCTGACACTCTTACGGAAACAAGGTATGGCGACCTGCTCCTTCTCACCGACCCTATTCGAAGCGATGTTGGTTACAAACGGTTTCGGGGAAAGACGTTGAACATCATACAAAACTATCTATCAGTCTCGGCCGGGGAGCCGACTGTCGCTTCACAGATTTTCGATACCGACGGTTCGCCGGACGGAGTTGGGGATTGCTTAGAGCAGATCATCTACGGATCCGATGGCAACATTCGGAGATTGATGCTCATCTTGGATCTGGCAATGGAGATTGCACATGCCGAGCACGGGGGCAAAGGCAGGGTAACGATAGCAAACGCATTCGGTGCGCTAGTCCGCCAATCGGAAGCGATGGAGATTCTATTTTCCGAGGAAGAGTTGGGCTTCTTGGAAGACGTAGTCAAATTGTGTAAGAGTCGCTCTTGCTATAAATTCCAATTCCCTAAGATGACACCTTTGCTGACCAAGTACTGTGAGAAATCAAACGAGCACAACATTCTCAAAGTGAATGAGATTGGAACTGGTCGTCGGCCAACTACGTATGAATTTGATTATGCCTTCTGCATCCATCGTGACATCCCGACGCATTGCATACCGGGGACGGAACGAGTGGATAAGAATCGCTCGTTTCAAACGGGTGCTTGGATTACAAGGAAGACGAATATTTCCAAAGACCTGGCAGCCAGAGCTAAGCCTGTTGCGAAGCAGGAAGGGGTGAATGTCTGAATGAAAGACGGCAGAAAGGAACATGACAGTTCAGAATTTAAGCCTTTGCCACTTCGAATTCCGCAATCAATAACCGATCCAATTCAGACTTACGAGACTGCGATCGATTTGGCACGGCTAGACGATACCCTTGGATGGCGCATGCTTGAAAAGCGGGCGCGAGCTTCTGCCACCAGTGCTCTCATAAGCTGGAGAGAAGAGGCATCGAAGACACCGCCATTGCAATGGGATCAGGTTCCTCAACGTATCGATGAGGCATTTGAGCGTCTAGCACCGCGAATTGCTCTCGCGCTTGTTGGAGTCGAGTCGAGAAAACCAGTCTTCAGCAATCAGAGGGCTGTATTTGATGAGTTGACAAACATAGGTAAATGGGAACGTTCCGGAGTTGTTTCCCTCGTAGAACTACCTAACACGTTTGGCTATATATACCAGGGTCTACACGGTGCGTTGTGTCTTGATACGGAACAACTAGATTTGGCTTTAGCGCTTGCAGATCTCAAAACAAGTAACTCGTACTCTGAGGGTACCGAAAGCTTGTGGCAGATACATGAGCTCATAGGGTGGCCCCAGGCACTTGGCGGCAACTGCACACATGCTTGGAAGTATCTTTCGGCTCGTGCGAAGCAATGGACATGGCTCAGTGAAATATTCGGTGGCGAGCAGCAGTACCGTGTGGGACTTTCTGCATATTACATGGCACTAAGTGTGCATGAGCTTGCAGCGTTTGTGGCTGGAGGAAACGGCGAAACGCTCAAGAGTGAACAGCAGAATGTAAGAATGGATGTGCCGCTTTCTTTCTTCGAAGAGGGAGAGGAAATCAATAGAAGGGCAGTTGCTCTGTTACTTAGAAACGACGTCGAACGCCTTTGGGTGCCATTTGGGCTAAAGCGCGATGATATAAGACGTTATTGGCCACACTGGACGCGGTGGTGTTTGAGTTGGATTAACGGAGTGTATCATTACCCGTACGTAAGAACTTTCCCATTCGGCAAATTGTTTGCCTAAGCCTACCTACCGGCGAATAGCGCTGGCCATCCTTCCACCGCCGAGCCTAACAAAATTCTATCAGACTTCACGGAGCGCCACCGGAATGCCTCGCGTTTTGCATTACGAGCGCGCAGCGCCACGAATCCGGGGCCACACTAAAAAGGATACGACTCAGGAAATTGGCAGCCATAGGCCAAAGAAAGCGACAAACGACGAGCGGTATGCGGGCCGCGCCCCCACCGCCCTATAGGACGGTGGGGGGCGGCTCGCACTGCTCGGAGGTTTCAACTCACCGGCGAATTATCCTCTTACCTGCTCTGCTTGTGGTGTCAACGTGATGGCGATGGGTGTCAATCCGCAGGTGGGAGACCAGTGCCGTCACGAGTTTGACCCAAGAGAGTAGCGCATCCGCATTGTATGCTAAGGTGATAATTTAGCCATGTAATTATTGACAGAATATTGTAAACCTTGTAATATATAGTCACTATGAAAAGTAAAAGTATTACACTGTCGAAAGCAGGTAATTCATCACCGACTAGTCTCACTCAAGTCGGGGTATCGCTACTGAACTACGCAAAGGAAGCTGAGTTCACAGCCCGCCGTGGGGCGGTGGACGACTTGTTTCCTTTTATCTACCAGGCGTCGAAGCGAATGAGCGCTCGGGCAATTTGCCGGTGGTTACTCGACGCTCATAAAGTCAAGTTAAGTGCGGCCACCATTGCCAAGGCGCTACGGGAGGAAGAGCGTTACTGGCGTGAATTGTATGAAAGCATCCGTCCGGCGGCGCGAATGCTGACGGCGCACCTTGATGCCCCGGAGTACCTTGGTCAGAAATTCGATCTCCGGACAGTGCTGCTGTGGTCGAAAGCGGATTTCGATTTTTTCAAGCCGAAGGATCCGCAGCTCGAAGGTGACAATAAAGATGCCTGGATGGAGCAACTCTGGGCATTCGAGGCAGGGATTCGGCTTCTGGGCGAACGCTGGTATGTTTTGGATCGGGAGACGCGCGAGCGATGTCTTGAGTCCGCGTACCGGGCTTTGACGAACGAGTTGAAGCCGGTAGAAACCAAGAAGAGGTAGATGAAGACGAAGGCCGACGACCTTGCGAACGCGGATTTGAGAAATGAGCCAACCCTCCCGCAAATCGCTCACCGCGGCGACGTGGAACGTCGAACTTTTGGCGGCGACCGGTCAGGCGTGTTTCTGGACTTTCACGTTCTGGAGTCAGCAGTGCTACAAAATTTTGTCAAAGCAGTTTGCACGGTTTCAGGAGCAACTGGTGCACAAGCACGGCGCATACGGTTTCCGGGTTTGGGAAGCGCACGAGGAGGCCGGCTTGCACGTGCATACGGTGATGGTGGCCGATGTCGAGTACATGCCCAACCCGATGGGGCCGGAGTACGGGTCGTATTCGGAGCAGATCGAGGAGTGCGCGCTTGACACGTTGGTGGGCATCTATCATTGCGCCGGCAAGGTGAGTCCGAATTTTCAGTACCCGGTCAAGCGCATCAAGGCGGAGTGCGTGAAGCAGTTTCACGACGACCAGTGGACGATCAACGCGCGGCGCTGGGGAACGTTCGGCAATTTTCCTGGGCGGCAACGGGTCCGGGACATCTATGTAACGGGCCCGGAGTCAGAGTGTTACCAAGCGGCACTGGCGCTGCGGGAGCCCGGCGAAAGCATCGACACGGTCGAGCGCATCGCGACGCATCTGTTTTTGGATTACTTGAGGTCGACAGAGCCGGCGGAAGTATGTCGCCGGCTTGTAGAAGTGGAAGGAGGTGAAATGGAATATGAGTATGATGACGAATTCTGTCGGGCGTTTGAGAGTGGAAGTGGAACTCCGCGGAGCCAAACTGATTCAGACGGGCCGGGCTTCTAAGAGCAACGACCGTTTGCGCGAGGAATGGATCCGGGTGGCCATGAACTGTGAAACACTCGACGGCGAAGGCCGGGCGTTGATTGGCAACCTCCGGTTGGACGGCGAGAGTGATGAGCAGAAGCGGGCCGAGGGCGTCAAGCACGAGGCGCTGTTGCGCGAGCTCGCGAAGCGTGGCGGTCACGTAGTGTTGTACTGCACATCGGCGGCCTGGAAGGGCGGCATGCAAAAACTAAACGTCACTGAATATGACGTAATTGAAGACGGGAATTAATTTTCCGCGTTAACGGTGGCTTAGATCCACGAAAAAAGCGGGAGGCTGGTAGACATACCAGCCTCCCGCTCCAATAACAAAGGAGGTTGAAGTTATGAAAAAGATTTATGACCGCGATCAGATTTTCGACGAGGAGCGGCGCTCGGATTTTCTCTGGTGTCTGCATTGCGAGCGCACCTATAACCGTGGGGCGTACCGGCTGGTCGACGGTCTCCAAATGTGTCCCTATCCTGACTGCGACGGAGATACCGTCCTCGATGGCTGGGATTGGGAGCAGGTCCGAGAAGCAAACCCCGATTACCCGCTGATTCCGGAAGAAGGAAAGCAGTATCCTCTGTATCCGAAATAGATGCTTTAATGGCGCTCTGATCCACGGACAAAAAAAGCGGGAGGCTGGTAGACGTACCAGCCTCCCGCTTGCTGTTTAATACCCGAGCGCTTCTTTGAGAATCCGCAGTGTCATACCCCCGAGAAGCCATTTGGGTTCGCACCAGACACCGCGCCAACCCATGACAGTGGCCGCATTGCGCTTGGCGTGTTCATTGCGGATTTGCCCGCCGTAGTTGTGACCGCCAAGGATGAGCTTGCGCTCGCCGGTGGTCTTGTTGGTGACGTAGAAGCCGAAGATGCCGCCATCGACTTCGAGATACACCTTCTTGTCGGGGAACGCATAGTCGAACCGCCAGCGGCGGACGGGATGAAAGCGGAATTCAGGATAGCAGCGGTCTTTGATTCCGACCTTTTTGAAGTATTCAAGGACGTAGTCAGTATTCCATTTGATCCGGACGCGGTTCTGCGATTCCGGCGCAGTAGAAGCGGGAGTGACTTCGGTTGACAGTGAGGATGGCAAGGAAGCGTTCCCATTCGCCTTTGCGGTCGTGGAAGTGGTCGTGGTGGGTGCGACAGAGGGTGACGCCGTTGGACAAGACGCGCCGGAGATCGGGGCGCTGGCGGCGGCTTTGGATGTGGTGCGCGTCGAGGTTCGTTTGCGCGCCGCAGTGCGGGACTTGGCAGGTGTAGTCGTCGCGGCGGAGGACGGCTTGTTTCCATTTTTCGTCGGTTGTGAATTGCATGCTGGATTCTCCTTGAATTGCGGGTTGAGGGTGTCGGGATACTCGTCGAGATGCTCGTCACGGTAGAACAAGCGCCCTGTGGGTTCTTCAACACTGATTTGATGATGATGGTTCATGTCGTTCTTTCTATCCGTTGTTCAATGGGTGTTAATTCACCTGACGGACGCCTGAGTCCGTCACGCAGGGTCGCGGTAGGAAGCGGGTCGTCTCGATTCCGTTAAGCCGCGAGGTCAAGGAGGAACGAAAGTCACGCAGTGACCGCGCGGCGGCGAACCCTTCAGGGTCGCTTTCGTAGTGTCCTTGACACCCTTGCCCCGAAGGGGTCGAGCACCACCGGAAATTGGTCGTGTCAATTTCTGAGGAGCGCAGAGGCCTCTGCGTATGCTGGGGCGTCCGTGAGAGCCCATCCGGCTCTGGAGGATTCCATTGAGCGACGCAGCGGTCGTGTCGCGAGTCGAGCGTGGGCCGTAAGGTCGTTAAGGTGGAGGGCGGAAGAGAAAGGTGCGGAGTGCTCGGACAGAAACATGGTACGTCGGGGCGGAGAATGGTCGTTGATTACCCCAGAGCATGTTTAGTTGATTCCTGGAGATGTAATGTGGTAGTTCTTTACCCCGTGGCGTGGGAGGGACGATTAGCTCAGTTGGCTAGAGCGCTTCCTTGACATGGAAGAGGTCACAGGTTCGAGTCCTGTATCGTCCACCATTTTTCGCCGCAGGCGATAAATGCGCGCCGAAGCCTGTCATCTGGCGGAGGCGGGCTTTGACCCCAAACAATCAAAGGAATAAATCATCATGGCACTCAAAGTTGGCGATAAAGCTCCAGACTTCACCCTGCCCTCGAAACAGGCAGACGGAATCAAGCTGATCAAACTCAGCGACAATTTCGGCAAACAAAACACCCTGATTCTCTTCGTCCCGATGGCGTTCACGGGCGTCTGCACGAAAGAATTCTGCGAAGTCAGCGCCGGTCTCGGCCAGTACACCTCGCTCAACGCCGCCGTCCTCGGCATCAGCGGCGACAATCCGTTCGCCCAAGAACAATGGGCGCAGAAGGAAAAGATCACCCTGCCCTTGCTGTCCGACTACGACCACAAGGTCACGTCTGCTTACGGTTGCGCCTACGACAGCTTCCTGCCGGCAAAAAACCTCACGATGGGTGGGGTGCCGAAGCGCAGCGCGTTCGTTGTAGACAAGACCGGCGTGATCCGTTACGCGCAGGTCAACGAAAGCCCCGGCGACTTGCCGAACTTCGACGCGATCAAGGCCTGTCTCGCGCAGTTGAAGTAACGCCGCAGCCGATTTCCCGAAACAGCAAAGGCGTCCCGGTTGCCCGGGACGCCTTTCTGTTTGGAATCCCGCTTGGAGCGGGACTCGTCAAGTCTTAGTAACGATTGCCGGAATATTGCCGGCCGCCGCCACGTTCGCTGCGGCCGCCGCCGAAGCCGCCGCCGCCAGTGCGGGGGCGATCTTCACGGGGTTTGGCTTCGTTGACGGTGAGGGCACGGCCATCGAGTTCCTTGCCGTTGAATTCGGCAATGGCCTTGGTGGCTTCTTCCTGCGTGCCCATCGTCACGAACGCGAATCCGCGCGATTTGCTGGTGAATTTGTCCATGATCAGTTCACAACTGGAGACATTGCCTGCGCCTTTGAAGAGGTCGAGCACGTCGCCTTCGGTTGTGTTGAAGGACAGGTTTCCTACGAATAGCTTGGTAGCCATGATGTTAATGCTTTCTGCTGCGGTTAGGAGGTCTCAGTGACTGTTCTCGAACGATTCGAGTTTAGGATCATCACCGAGCTGCGAGGCCTGACTGAAGATCTACCAATCTCACTGCAACTGCTACTATCTGCGAGCGGCGCGACCATACGGCATCCCGCCTAAATAGCAACAACTATCTTTTGCCATGGAATTTGGTGACGCCGATGGGCCGGACCGGCTACAATCACGAAATGCCGCAGACCAGCCAACGTCTCCATCACTTCACCGAGTCCGTCATCCGCCACATGACACGCGTCGCGAACTCCTGTGGTGCCATCAATCTTTCCCAAGGCTTCCCGGACTTCGATCCGCCGGCCATTCTGAAGGACGCGTTGGAAAAGACTGCCCAAACTGGCCCGCACCAATATGCCATCACCTGGGGCGCACCGCGGTTCCGCGAAGCCCTCGCCCGCAAACAATCGCGGTTCATGGGCCTCCCGCTCGACCCGGAGAAAAACTTCGTCGTCACCTGCGGCAGCACCGAAGCGATGATGGTCGCGATGATGACGGCCTGCGATCCCGGCGACAAAGTCATCATCTTCTCCCCGTTCTACGAAAACTACGTCGCCGACACGATACTCTCCGGCGCCGAGCCCATCTACGTCCCGTTGCATCCGCCCGATTTCAGTTTCGACGAACAGGAGCTTCGCCGCGCCTTCGCCCAAAAACCGAAAGCGCTCGTCCTCTGCAACCCCGCCAATCCCTCCGGCAAAGTCTTTACCCGCGACGAACTCCTCTTCATCGCGAAACTCGCCGAGGAACACGACACCTTCGTCATCACCGACGAAGTCTACGAACACATCATCTACGCCCCTGCCGAACACGTCTACTTCGCCGCGCTCCCCGGCATGTTCGACCGCACCATCTCGTGCAGCTCCCTCTCCAAAACCTACTCCATCACCGGCTGGCGACTCGGTTACGTCATCGCCCCGCCCGCCATCATCAACCAAGCCCGCAAAGTCCACGACTTCCTCACCGTCGGCGCCGCCGCCCCACTCCAGGAAGCCGCCGTCGCCGCGCTCGAATTGCCCGACAGTTATTACCAAGAACTCCAAACCATCTACACCGACAAACGCACCCGGTTCCTCAACCACCTCGACGCTGCCGGCCTCAAGTACACCAAACCCAACGGCGCGTACTATGTGATGATCGACATCAGCGACTTCAACGCCAAAGACGACGTCGCGTTCTGCGAATGGCTCGCCAAAGACATCGGTGTCGCCGCCGTCCCCGGCTCCAGTTTCTTCCGCGAGCCGGTCAAACACCTCATCCGCCTCCACTTCGCCAAAAAGACCGAAACCCTCGACGCCGCCGGCGAACGCCTGTTAAAGCTCCGGCACAAATGAGTCAGGGAGTTACCGGCAGAAAAAATCGCGAAGCTTGCCCCAAACGAATGCAACCGGCATACTGCGCATGAAACTGAGGCTGCGTGATGATAAACAACGATTGACCGTAGATTCCTTGAAGTCAGAAGCGCGGGCTTTCGCGAAGCGTGAATCAGCCCACCGGGAGAAAAGCCTTTTCGGAGTGACCGACGGCAAGGCGGTCGGAACGTACTTGGAACACAAGTTTCAGGAGTCATTGCAGGCTCGATACGACTACGCGCGCGGCAATTCTGCTAAAGGGATCGACTTCCCGAAGCTCGGAGTGGACATCAAGGTCACGAGCATTCGCCAACCGCAGTCGTCTTGTCCGTTCAAGTCCGCTCGGCAGAAAGTTTTCGGCCTCGGCTATTCGTTGCTGGTTTTCGTGTACGACAAAAAGGACGACCGCAAGACGAAATCGGCCACGCTGATTATCAAACACGTGATCTTCGTCGAAGCCGGACGCACTTCAGATTTCCAGACGACATCCGGCATTCGCAAGATTCTAGATAACGCCGGCAACCAAGATGATTTGGTGGCATTCATGATGGAGCGATTCTTGCCGGTGGACGATATTCAGGCGGGAGACTTGGCGAAGGAGATTCTCCAGAAGCGACCGGACGTTGGCTATCTCACGATCTCGAACGCGCTCCAGTGGCGACTGCAGTACACCCGTGTTATTGAAAAAGCCGGCAACGTGGTCGGCGTTGAACGTGTTGCATGATTCAGGAAGCTCAACGCGTTGAATTTGGAGATTATCAAACGCCGGCTGTGTTGGCGCGTGAGGTTGCCGGTTTTCTGAAGTCCGTTGGTCTGTCTCCACGCGTGATCGTCGAGCCAACGTGCGGCCTCGGCGCGTTTGTGGAAGCGGCGACCGAAGTCTTTCCGTCGGCACAGTGTTTCGCATTCGACATCAACCACGGGTACGTTGACGGCTTCGCTGTGGCCGGGGAGAGAGTTTCCGTAGAACAACAGGACTTTTTTTCGAAGGATTGGAAAACGTTTTTCGCTGGTCTTGCCGGGGAGATTCTTGTCATTGGTAATCCGCCGTGGGTTACGAATTCAGGGCTTGGCGCGATTCGCGGCAGCAACCTCCCGGAAAAAAACAATTTCCAGAACCACCGGGGTTTCGCCGCCAAGACCGGCAAGGCGAACTTCGACATTTCCGAATGGATGTTGATCAAGCTGCTCGAATCGCTGGGACAACATCAGGCGTGTCTGGCGATGCTCTGCAAGACGGCCACGGCACGGAAACTCCTCAAGCACGCTTGGCTTCACGAGTTCCCGGTTGGCCGCGCCTCGTTACACTTGATTGACGCTCAAGCGCACTTTCAAGTGGCGGTCGATGCGTGCCTGCTCGTCGTACACACAGGAATCACCGGCGCAGCGAAGACCGCGACGGTCTATCGCAGTTTATCCTTCGCTGAAAAGGCCAACACGTTAGGCTTGTACGGAAAAGAACTGATAGCCAACATTGAAGACTTTCACCGGCTGATTGATTTGGACGGGATTGGCTACTACACATGGCGCTCTGGCGTGAAACACGATGCCGCGAAAGTCATGGAGTTCACGAAGACGGGCAGCCACTTTTGCAACGGCCTGCAAGATGAAGTCGCTATCGAGGACACCTATCTCTACCCGATGTTGAAGTCATCGGACTTGGCGAATGACGAGATCGATCCTACCCGGTTGGTTTTAGTCACGCAAAAGCATCCGAGCGACGATACCGCCGCGATTCGCGAGAAAGCACCGGCCACTTGGAAATACCTGCACACCTACGGTGCGCAGTTGGACGCACGGCAAAGCATCATTTACCAGAAACGGGCACGCTTCTCAGTGTTTGGCGTCGGTGCGTACACGTTCGCCCCATGGAAAGTTGCGATTTCCGGCATGTATAAAACTCTGAAATTTCGCGTTCTCGGTTCTGTTCGAGGCAAGCCTATCGTCGTTGACGACACTTGCTACTTCATTCCGTGTCACACAAGGCAGGAGGCCGAGTTCATCTGCGGCCTGCTAAACTCGGATTTGTGCCAGCGGTTTCTCCGTGCGCTGGTCTTCCTCGACGCCAAACGCCCCGTCACCATTGACGTACTGAATCGCATCGATCTGAAACGCCTCGCCGAAAAGTTGGGACTCCAAGCGGAAGCCAAGCGACACTTGGCCGCAGCACGTGAATTCGAAAACGGACGACCACAACTCGTGTTCGAGAAGAAGCGACCGAGCGCCAAATCCTACCGAGCCAGTCCGAAGAAGATGCAGCGTAGCGCGAAGTAGTCGTAACGTGACTTCCGAATGAGTTTCCTATCCGTCAACGAACTCGCCCTCGCCTACGGCTGGCAAAAGCTGCTCGACGGCGTCACGCTCTCCGTCTCGCCCGGCGAAAAAGTCGGCCTCGTCGGCCGCAACGGTTCCGGCAAGACCAGCCTCCTCAAGATTCTGGCCGGCGCCCAACCCGCCGATGCTGGTGACATCTCCCGGCGCCGCGGCCTCCGCGTCGGCTACCTTCCCCAAGAATTCGAACTGGATGGAACCAAGACCGTCCGGCAAAACATCGAAGCCGGCGCCGCCGACTTGCTCGACTGGATTGCCCGGTACGAAGCTGGCGAAGAAGACGACGAACTCCTCCACAACATCGACCAAGCCGACGGCTGGAATCTCGAAACTCGCATCAACGCCAGCACCACCGCCCTCGCCGCCCCGCCGCTCGACACCATCGTCGGCCCACTCTCCGGCGGCGAGAAACGCCGCGTCGCCCTCTGCCGTGCCCTCGTCGCGCAACCCGACCTCCTTCTCCTCGACGAACCGACCAACCATCTCGACGCCGAATCCATCCGTTGGCTCGAAGAATATCTCCAGAAATTTCCTGGCGCCGTCATCTTCGTCACGCACGACCGGTATTTCCTCGACGTCATCGCCACGCGCATCATCGAACTCGCCGAAGGCCGGTGTTACTCGCATCCCGGCAACTACACCGCCTACCTCGAATCCAAAGCCGCCCGGCAACAAATCGCCGAACAAGCCGAACGCCGCCGTCAACGCTTCCTAAAATTCGAACTGGCCTGGGTCCGCTCCGGCGCGCGCGCACAACGCACCAAAGCCCAGCACCGGATGCGCAACTACTACCAGTTGGCCGGCCAAGAAGCACCACCGGAGGAACGCGACATGGACCTCCTGTTGCCACCACCGCCGGAACTCGGCAACACCGTCGTCGAACTCGAACAAGTCGGCGCCCGCTTCGCCGACCGGTGGGTCTTCCAAAACTTTACGCTCTCCCTCAAACCCGGCCAATGCACCGGCGTAGTCGGCCGCAACGGCGCCGGCAAGACCACGTTACTCCGACTCTGCCTCGGCCAACGCGCCCCCGATACCGGCACCGTCACCATCGGCAAAAAAGTCATCTTCAACTACGTCGACCAAACGCGCCTGCAACTCAACGACGCCAACACCGTCCTCACCGAGATTGCCGGCGGCAGCGACACCGTGCTGTTCGGCACGGAAACGATGAGCGCACGGACATACCTCACGCGCTTCCTCTTCCCCGACGAACGTCTCCGCGAACCGGTCGCCCATCTCTCCGGCGGCGAACGCGCCCGGCTCCTGCTTGCCAAAGTCCTCAAGACCGGCGGCAACGTTATCGTTCTCGACGAACCGACCAACGACCTCGATCTTTCCAGCCTCCGCCTGCTCGAAGAAGCGCTCGCCGATTTCGAAGGCAGCGTCCTCGTCGTCAGCCACGACCGGTATTTCCTCGACCGCATCTGCGACCAGATCGTCGCCTTCGAAGACACCGGCGTCATCGTCCAACCCGGCAACTACTCGTACTACTTGGAAAAACGCAAAGAACGCGAACTCCCCACCCGCCCCGCTCCGCCGGTCAGCGTACCGGCAACCCCAAAGCCGGCACGCCAACGCAAACTCAGTTTCAAGGAACAACGCGAACTCGACGGCATGGAAGCCGCCATCCTCACCGCCGAATCCCACGTATCGGAAATCGAAACCACGCTTAACGATCCGAACTTCTACTCGACACGCGCCAAAGAAGCCGCCAGTCTCGCCCTGGAGTTGGAGAAAGCGAAAGCCGAGGTCGCTCGTCTCTACGCACGCTGGGCCGAATTAGACAAATGACCATAGAATTAACAAAGCAACCGCTGCTCGATTGGCTGGTGAGAAAATTCCCGGAAACGCCGAAGAAGCGCGCGAAGCAATGGATCACGGCTGGCCGGGTCAGTGTTAACGGTGTCATCATCCGCAAACCGCACGAACAGATGACCGATCCCGGTGGGTCGCTTCAGCTACTTGGTCAGCATTCCACGACGCTCGAATGCGGGCCGGATGGTTGGCAGATTCATCCCCGGGTCAACTTGCTCTATCTCGACTCCGCACTCGCCGTCGTGAACAAGGGGCCGGGCTTGCTCTCGGTCCCGTCGGAACCCAACGAACTCTCGGCACTCAGCATTCTGGCCGACTTTCTTGCCGGCAAACTCCGCGCCTATGATCGGGGAATCGCCGGGCGTTCTCTGCCGCCAGCGTACCGGTCGCTGGTGCCGTTGCCGGTGCATCGGCTCGACCAATACACGAGTGGCGTTTTTTGCATGGGAATGAATTCCACAGCGCGCCAACATTTGATCGAACAGTTGAAGGCGCACACGATGCGGCGCGAGTACGTGGCGTACGTCGAGGGCAAGTTGGCGCAGCCCAAAGGGACGTGGACAAATTGGTTGAAGTTGAGCGAGGACGAGTTACGTCAGTTCATCATCTCTCCGGCCGAAGCCAAAGACCCGAAAGTCGAAGCGCAGGAAGCGATCACCCACTACGAAGTCATCACGGAATTTCCAAAGGCCGGTGTGACCAAGCTCCGTTTACGATTGGAGACCGGCCGCAAACATCAGATTCGCGCGCAAGCCGCGTTTGCCGGTGTGCCGTTGGTTGGCGATCGGACGTATCACCCGAAATATCACGCCGACGCCGAGCGCAAGCCGCGCATCGAGTTTGAACGTCAGGCGTTGCACGCCGAGGTTCTGACTCTCGAACATCCGCTCAAGCCCGGGCTGCAGATGTCGTGGACGGCTGCGTTGCCAAAAGATTTGGCGAAGCTGGAAAACATGCTGCACGCCGGGCAGGTGTGATGCCAGTTACACGGCGACGGGATTGACTTCGCGGGCGGGTGGGAGTTTTTCGAGCGGGATCTTTGGATTGATCTCGCAGAAATAATTCACTGACCATTCGTTGACGAAGAGCACGACTGGATTCTCGTCAGAATCGTACGCGAGCTTCGCGCCGGTGGGCAGACCGCGCCCCCAATCTTCATCCTTCACGTTTTTCGGCAACCACCGGATCGTCATCCACGGCGTCGGTTCGAGTTTCGACTCCGCGCCGTACTCGCTCTGCAACCGGTACTGCACCACCTCGAATTGCAGGGGGCCGACGGCGGCCAGCAACGGCGTGTTTGCCGACGCGTCCTTCAGGCGCAGGAGTTGGATGACGCCCTCCTGCAAGAGTTGGTCGAGACCTTTCCGGAACTGTTTGTATTTGGCCGTGCTCGGATTGCGGAGGTAGGAAAAACTCTCGGGCGGGAAACGCGGGATTTCCCGGTAAACGATGCGTGGATCCGTCGTCAACGTGTCGCCAATGCCAAACTCGTCGTGCCCGACCAACCCGATGATGTCACCGGGGAACGCGGCATTGACCGTCTCGCGTTCATTGGCGAAAAGTTTGTGCGAACTCGACAACCGCACTTTCTTGCCGGTACGCGTGTGCGTCGCGGTCATGTCGCGTTCGAACTTACCGGAGACGATTCGCAGGAATGCGATCCGATCCCGGTGGCGAGGGTCCATGTTGGCCTGAATCTTGAAAATGAAAGCCGAAAACTCCTCGTACGTCGGTTCGATGAGCCGGTCACCAACCTTGCGCGCCGTCGGCGGCGTCGAGTGTTTGAGAAAACCATCGAGCAGAAGTTGGACGCCGAAATTATTCGACGCGCTGCCGAAGAATACCGGCGTCGTGTAGCCGGCCAGAACGGCGTGCGGATCGAATGTCTCACCGGCCGCGTCGAGCATGGCGAGTTCTTCGGTAATGCGCTCGTACGTCGCGTCGTCGATGCGCTCGCGAATCACAGGGTCGGACAAACCGCCGATCTCGACCGGCGCGCGATACTGCCCACCTTCCGTCCGCTCGAACAAATGCACCTGCTTCGTCAGCCGGTCGAAGATGCCCTTGAAATCCACCCCCGTCCCGATCGGCCAGTTGACCGGGAACGCGCCGAGTTGCAGCACGCTCTCCAGTTCATCGATCAACGCCAACGGATCGCGCGTCGGCCGGTCGCACTTGTTCATGAACGTGAAAATCGGCACGCCGCGCTGGTGGCACACCTCGAAGAGCTTCCGGGTCTGACTCTCGATGCCTTTGGCGGCATCAATCACCATCACGACCGCGTCCACCGCCGTCAGCACCCGGTAGGTGTCCTCGGAGAAATCTTTATGACCGGGCGTGTCGAGCAGATTGATTTTGAAACCGTCGTAGTCAAACTGCAGCGCCGTCGAACTGATCGAGATCCCGCGTTGGCGTTCCAACTCCATCCAATCGGAAGTCGAAGCGCGTTGATTCTTCCGCGCCGTGACTGAGCCGGCCAGCTGCACGGCACCGCCATACAGCAACAACTTCTCCGTCATCGTCGTCTTCCCGGCATCCGGATGCGAGATGATGGCGAACGTGCGGCGCTTGGCGATTTCAGACTGGAGCGACATAAGAGCGGTGACTCTAACAGAATCTTTCCGGCGCGCAACGGCAGAGCCTGATGCCTCCATTCTTGAATCCCACCCGTCAACCGGCGATGATTTAGTGTCCATGAAAATCATCGTCGCCTTCGACAAATTCAAAGGCAGTCTCACCGCCCCGCAAGCTTGTGCGATCGTGGCGCGCGAATTGTCGCGCCACGAAGTCATCCAGAAACCCATGGCTGACGGCGGCGACGGCACGGTCAACGCGCTCCACGCCGCCCTCGGCGGTGAGTGGATTTCAAAACCGGTTACCGGACCATTGCCGGGGATGAAAGTCACCGCGCGCTATCTTTGTAGCGGCCACAACGCGTTCATCGAAATGGCGCAAGCCAGCGGGCTCGTGCTCCTGCAGCCCGAGGAACGCAATCCCCTCCTCACGACCACCTACGGCACGGGCGAGCTGATCGCCGATGCCCTCCACCGCGGCGCCCAACACATTTGGCTGGCCGTCGGCGGCAGTGCCACGAATGACGGCGGCGTCGGTGCCGCGATGGCATTGGGCTGGCGGTTTCTCGACGCGCGTGGTGAATCGGTCGGCCTCGGCGGCGGCGGACTCGAACGCATCGCGTCCATCCTCCCGCCGGCGACATCGTTCCCGCCAGTGGAAGTGCTCTGCGACGTAAGCAATCCGCTTTGCGGCGAACGCGGTGCCGCTGCCATTTTCGGACCGCAAAAAGGCGCCACGCCGGCGCTGGTCGAGCGTCTCGACAACGGGCTCCGACATCTCGCCAGTCTGGTCCAAGCCGATATCCTCGACGTGCCCGGCAGTGGCGCGGCTGGCGGGCTGGCGGGCGGCGCGATCGCGTTTCTGAATGCCCGACTCGTGCCCGGCATCGAAACCATCATGCGAGTGAGCCAGTTACCGGCGGCGTTGCTGGGAGCGGACTGGGTGATTACCGGTGAAGGCCAGTTCGATGAGCAATCGCTCCACGGCAAGGTTGTCGCCGGTGTGACGGCGGAGGCGCGCCGCAACCAGGTGAAAGTCGCCGTCGTTGCCGGGCGGGTGCGGTTGCCGGAATCCGCATGGCGGCATGCCGGTATCAGCGCCGCTTTCAGCATTGCCCCCGCCGAGATGCCGGCGCAAGAAGCAATGCGGCGTGCACCGGAACTCCTGACGGCAACCATCCGGCAACTGCAATGGTAGCGCCCCCGAGTGCCGCCGGCCAGATCGGGTTCAACCCCACCACTTCGGCGCGGTGGAGCACATCTTGACGGTTCCGATTCCACGGACTAACCTCACCGCCGGTACGAACCATGGGTAACAACTCCAAAGCCGCCGTTTTCTGGACGGCCGATATGCCGGCAACGTTCAAGAAGGACGCGAAGATCAACTGGTACCGCAGCCAAGTGGACCCGCAGGCCATGCGCGAGTTGATGCAGTGCCGGGATTGGCCCGGGTACCGGCAGGCGCTGGGGCATCTAGGATTGTGGACTGTGACCGGGTCGCTCGCCTATATCGCGTTTCGCCAGATCCACGCGCACACTTGGTGGTGGGCGGTGCCGCTGTTGCTTGTGACGCTGTTCGCACACGGAACGGTCGGGACGTTTCTAGGCGGAACGGCGTGTCATGAATTGAGCCACAAGACGCCGTTCAAGACGAAGACGGTCAACGAAATCTTCCTCAAGGTGTTTGCGTTTCTCGGGTGGTGGGATCCGGTCTGGTTCCGGCCGAGTCACATCCGGCATCATCAGGTCACCGTCCACCATGACTACGATGGCGAGGTGCGGCTGCCGCAACGGTTCACGTTCAAGGACTGGCAATTTTGGCTGGGGCTGTTCGCGTGGAATCCGCTGACTACGTGGAACACACTCAAACTGTATTGCCGGCGCGCCGCGGGCAAGCTCGACAATCAATGGTGGGAGTTCGTGCTCCCGGCCGAAAACGCAACGCTCCGCCGGCAAGATCGTCAGTGGGCGCTGTTCACCTTGCTCGGGCACGCGGTGCTGGCGGCGGTGTTCATCGCGACCGGCCATTGGTTTCTGATCTTCATTTTCTCGTTCAGTGGGCACTACGCCGGGTGGCTCGGATTCCTCTGCGGCACGCCGCAACATTACGGTCTGTCGCCGGATGTGCCGGACCACCGATTGTGCTGCCGGACGTACACCTGCTCGTGGTTGCCGGCGTTTTTGTATTGGAACATGCAGTATCACATCGAACATCACATGTTCCCCGCTGTCCCGTTTTTCAACCTGCCGAAGCTGCACCAGCTGATTGAACACGACCTGCCCCCCACTCCGCACGGATTGCGCGCGACGTGGCAGGGCCTGCTCGACGTTCACCGGCGGCAGCAAAATGATCCGCAATATTGCTACGTCCCCCCATTGCCGACCGCGACCGGCACGCTGGCCGCCGACACGGTCCTCGAACGCGAAGCGGCCTTGGCGAGTTCGTAACGCATCCGGTATGTCCTTCCACCACAATTTCCCGTTCGATCCGACCTACGGCTACCACGAGCAAAAACTGCGGATCATCAAGGCCCCGGTCGGGCCGGCGGACTTCATCCGTTTTTGGGAGTTCACCTACGCGGCGGCGCGGCGGGTGCCACTGCGCCTCGCCCGCCGGCAAATTGCCAGCCCGAATCCGCAGTTTGCTCTCTACGAAATCGAATTCGATTCCCTTGATTGCGTGCGGATCGGCGGTTGGATCACCGTGCCGGCCGATGGAAAATTTCGGCGCGGCGTGGTGGTGGGGCATGGTTATGGCGGCCGGGAAGCACCGGACTTTGATTTGCCGCCACCGGCCGCGGTCGCGATTTTTCCGTGTGCGCGCGGGTTTCACCGCTCGGCGCGGGGCGACATCCCGGCGGACGCAAGCCGGCATGTGCTGCATGGGATTGAAGACAAGGACACCTACGTGCATCGGGGGTGCGTGGCGGATGTGTGGGGCGCGGCGTCGGCATTGCTCGAATTGTATCCGGGCGCCGCACGGCATCTGCATTATCACGGCGGCAGCTTTGGCGGTGGCATTGGCGCGCTGGCGTTGCCGTGGGACAATCGGTTTCATAAGGCGTTTTTGGATGTGCCAAGTTTCGGGCAACACCCGTTGCGGCTGATTTTTCAATGCACTGGCAGCGGCGAGGCGGTTCGCCTGTACGCCAAGGAACATCCCGAAGTCATTGACGTATTGCAGTACTTCGACGCGGCGACGGCCGCCCGGCATATCAAGATCCCCGTGTTGGTGGCGGCGGCGTTGTTTGACCCGGCTGTGCCGCCCCCCGGTCAATTTGCGGTTTTCAATGCGTTGCCGGTCCAGAAGGAATTGTTCGTCCGCCGCGCCGCGCATTTTGAGTGGGCCGGTCAAGCCCACGAAAACGACGATTTGAGCACGCGGCTCTGGCAGTGGTTTAGTTAGAGCCGGGACACGAACTGATTGCCGGCGATGTAGAAACGCAGGTGCCGGCGCGCCCAGTGGCCGGCGTAGTCCACGCCAATGCGCGGACGCTTGACCACGCGAAACGCCTGTGGTTTGCCGGCGGCGATCGAGAAATCCGGCCGCAACAAATCGCGGCCGTTCAGTCGTTTGTCAATGCCCAGGGCCTTGCACAACAAGCCCGGTCCATTTGTTTTGCCGGTGAGATTCGCGACCGGCTCCAGCGCGCGAATCAAGACCGCCGCCGCGTGCCCTTCCCTTTCGGTGACGACGTTCATGCAAAAGTACAGGCCGTAGATCATGTAGACGTAGGCGTAGCCGGGCGGACCGAACATGACTTCGTTGCGTTGGGTCCGCCCACGGGCGGAATGCGCCGCCAAATCGTGCGGGCCGAGGTAGGCTTCAGTTTCGACAATGCGCCCAATTTGCCGTCCATGGATGAGGTATTTGCCGAGCAATTCCCGGGCAACCAGTGTCGTGTCGCGATCGTAGAAGGTGCGCGGCAGGGGTTGCATGCCGACAGTATAGCGGTTGTGCTGGAGCGTTGACAGTGGAGACGTGTCTGGTAAAGTGCCGCCGTTGTCCCCCCGTTTTGAACAGTTCTGCCGCGCTAACCGCGACAGGATCATCCAATGAGGTAAACAAGTTATATGGCTAAGGCTAAAAAAGTCGCAAAAAAATCCGGCAAGTCGGCGAAGTATGTATATTTATTCGGCGGCGGTAAGGCCGACGGTAATGGACAGATGAAACCGTTGCTCGGCGGCAAGGGCGCGAATCTCGCGGAAATGTCCCGCATCGGCTTGCCGGTGCCGCCCGGGTTCACCATCACCACCGAAGTCTGCACCTATTATTATCAGAACAAGCGGACGTATCCCGCCGTTCTCAACGCGCAAGCCACGGCCGGCATGGCGGCGATTGAGAAGATCATGGGGACGAAGTTCGGCGACACAACGGCGTTGCCGTTGCTGGTGTCGGTCCGCTCCGGCGCACGCGATTCAATGCCCGGTATGATGGACACGATTCTGAACCTCGGCTTGAATGACCAGACCGTGCTCGCGCTCGTCGCGGCGACGCAGAACGAAAGGTTCGCGTGGGATTGCTATCGCCGCTTCATCCAGATGTATGGCGACGTGGTCATGGGCGTGCAGAAGTCCAAGGACGAAGACCACGAACCGTTCGAAGTCGTCATCCACAAGCTCAAGCACGAGCGCCACGAGGACGACGTCGAGGACACGAAGCTTTCCGTGGACGATTTGAAGGAGCTGGTGAACCGGTTTAAGGCGTTGATCAAGGAACGCACCGGCAAGGAATTCCCGCAAGACCCGTGGAAACAACTCTGGGGCGCGACCGGCGCGGTGTTTGGCTCATGGATGAATGATCGCGCGATCGTTTACCGGCGCAAATACGGCATCCCGTCGGAATGGGGTACCGCCGTCAATGTGCAGGCGATGGTGTACGGCAATACCGGCCCGACCTCGGGCTCGGGCGTGGCGTTTACACGCAACCCGGCCAATGGTGTCAAAGAGTTCTACGGCGAATTCCTCATCAACGCACAGGGCGAAGACGTGGTGGCCGGCGTGAGGACGCCGGAACCGGTCGCGCAGTTGGCGAACGAGATGCCGGCCGCGTACAAGGAACTCGACAAGATTCGCACCACCCTCGAGAAGCACTTCAAGGACGTGCAAGACTTTGAATTCACGATCCAAGACGGCAAGGTGTTCATGCTCCAGACGCGGAACGGCAAGCGCACGGCGTTTGCAGCGTTGAAGTTCTCGATGGACATGGTGAAGGAAGGCTTGATTGACTGGAAGACCGCGATCAAGCGCAACCCGGCCGATCAACTCGATCAGTTGCTCGCCCCGATCTTCGACGCGAAAGCGGAGAAAGCGGCGCGCGTGATTGCCCGCGGCTTGCCGGCTGGACCGGGGGCAGCTTCTGGCAAGATGTATTTGAACGCCGACCGTGCGGATGCGGCGGCCGCTCGTGGCGAGAAGGTGTTGCTCGTGCGGAACGAAACCACGCCCGAAGATTTGCGCGGCATGATCGCCTCCGAAGGCATTCTTACCGCGAAGGGCGGCGTCAGTTCGCACGCGGCGCTTGTGGCCCGGCAAATGGGCAAGGTCTGCGTGTGCGGCGCCGGTGCGTTGCAGATCGATTACGCGGCCAAGACGCTCACCGTGGACGGCCAGACCTTCAAGGAAGGCGACGCGTTGTCCATCAACGGCACCCTCGGCAATGTGTACGCCGGTCAACTCCCGACGGCGGCGTCGGAAATCGTCCAGGTGCTCGTCGAGAAGTCGCTCGATCCGAAAAAGAGCGAGACATACCAGATGTTCAAGAAACTCATGGATTGGTGCAACAAGGTCACGAAGCTCCAAGTCCGCACCAATGCCGACACGCCCGACCAGACCGAAAACGCCCTCGCATTCGGCGCGACCGGTATCGGTTTGACCCGGACAGAGCACATGTTCTTCGAAGGCAACCGGATTGACGCGATGCGCGAGATGATCCTCGCCGGCAACGTGGTCGACCGGAAGAAAGCGCTCGCGAAGCTGTTGCCGTATCAGAAGGCCGACTTCGCCGGCATCTTCAAAGCGTTGAAGGGCTATCCGGCCACGATCCGCTTCCTCGACCCACCGTTGCACGAATTCCTCCCGCACGAAGAAGCCGCGCAAAAGGATTTGGCGGACAAGATGGGCGTGCCGGTCGACCTCATCAAGCAGCGCGTGAAGGAGCTGCACGAGTTCAACCCGATGCTCGGTTTCCGTGGTTGCCGGTTGGGGATTGTTTATCCTGAAATCTCCGAGATGCAGGCCCGCGCGGTGTTCGAAGCGGCGGCGGAAGTCCAGAAAGCCGGCATCAAGGTCAAACCGGAAGTCATGATCCCGCTCGTCGGCTTCAAACGCGAACTCGACCTCCAGGTCGAAGTTGTTCACCGCGTCGCCAAGGAAGTCATGGCCGAGAAGAAGGTCAAACTCAACTACCTCGTCGGCACGATGATCGAAGTTCCGCGCGGTGCGCTCACCGCGAATGAGATTGCCGAGTCGGCCGAGTTCTTCAGCTTCGGCACCAACGATCTGACGCAGACCTGTCTCGGCATGAGCCGGGACGACTCCGGCAGTTTCCTCCCGCCCTACGCGGAAATGGAAATCTGCAAGACCAACCCGTTTGCGTCCATTGACCAGACGGGCGTCGGGGAGCTGATGAAGATCGCGGTTGCCAAAGGCAACGCCACGCGTCCCGGCATCAAGCTCGGCATCTGCGGCGAACATGGCGGCGACCCGAACTCGGTGAAGTTCTGCCATCGCCTCGGTTTGACCTACGTGAGTTGCAGTCCGTACCGCGTCCCGGTCGCGCGGTTGGCAGCGGCGCAGGCAGCGCTCGAAGGGTAATTCGCAGAAACATCTAACCCGGCAGGGGCACGGTTCGCCGTGCCCCTGTTCGTTTTCGTCGCATTGAACCAAAACTTGGCTTCATGCATCTAAGCCACAGGCTGAATGCGATGCAAAGAGCTTGCGTCGAATGAAACAAACGCATATATCCGTCCCACCAACGTGGGGGGCGTGCATTTGCCAGTGAGGTAGTCATGGTGATTGAGCGTAATCGAGACAGCGAAAACGGAATCAAGATCTACCTCCGGGAGATCGGCCAGATTCCGTTGTTGACCGTCAAAGAAGAAATCGAATTGGCCGCGAAAATTAAACGCGGCGACAAAGCCGCCCGCGCCAAGATGATCAAGGCCAATCTCCGCCTCGTCGTCAAAATCGCCCACGACTACTCCAATCTTGGCCTCCCGCTGCTCGACCTCATCAGCGAAGGAAATATTGGCTTGATGAAAGCTGTCGAGCGTTTCGATCCCGCCAAAGGGGGTAAACTTTCGACCTACGGCGCGTGGTGGATCAAACAATCCATCAAGCGCGCCCTCGCCAACCAAGCCAAGACCATCCGCTTGCCGGTTCATCTCGTGGATAAGATCAGCAAGATGAAACGCGTCGCCATGCGGATGAGCGAACAACTCGGCCGCGACCCCACCGACCAGGAACTGGCCGACAAACTCGGCATGCAACGCGCCAAAGTCGCCCAGTTACGCGAGATCAGCGTCCGCCCCGCCAGCCTCGATGCTCCCATCGGCGACGATGACAGCACTGAATTCAGCGAAATTGTCGGCGACGACAACGCCGCGAATCCCTTCGAACTTCTCCGCGACCGCAACATGCGCGAAGACGTGCGCGCCCTGCTCGAAGAGCTCGACCCACGCGAAGCCGAAATCCTGACCGCCCGGTTCGGTCTCGATGGCAACAAGGAGCGTACGCTCGAAGAAGTTGGCAAAAAATTCAAAGTCACCCGGGAACGCGTCCGCCAAATCCAGAACATTGCCCTCCACAAGATGCGCCGCCTGATGGAAAAGCAGGACAAACCCATTCCTGCTCTGAAGAAAAAATAGCCAATTGCGACTGACAGTTTGGCGAGTGCGCGACAAGTTGACGCCAAATGGCGACCTCATTCGGTCTGATTAAAAAGTCGTAATTGGCTTATAATCATACACATCCACACCATCCAGACCCACTTGGTATTCGCGCTGCTAGAGACAATTAAACTTTCGCGGTGAGGCATCAGGGTTGCCTCGCAATTCCCACAACAAAATTGAGAAAGCCAATATGAAACATCGTTTGCGGTGTGTCTTATCATCAATCGGAATCTACTTGGCATCCGTCCTCCTGCTGACAGCAGACGATTTACAATCATTGAAAAACGAGAATGCTGAACTCCGTCAGCTCCTCAACAAGCTCAATAACGAAATTGAGCACATCAAAGGAGTCCTGACTGAAAAAGGACTCCCCATCCCCGCCACCCCGACCACCACGAAGAACGTAACCGCGCAGTCCTTTGACCTTCAACTCTACGGCTTGATCAAACTTGACGCCGCGCATGACGATTCCCGCGTCTCGGCCGGCAACTTCGCCCGCTGGGTCGAATCCGAAGGCGTCCTCAACAACGATGCTCAGTTCAATATGACCGCGAATCAGACGCGGCTTGGACTCCGAATCAACGGCCCCAACCTGAATGGCATCAAAACCGCCGGACAAGTCGAGATTGACTTCTATGGAGCCGGTGCGGCGGAGAACAAGCCGGACCCCATGTTGCGGCATGCTTTCGTGAAAGCGGACTGGTCCGCATGGAACTTCAGCCTGCTCGCCGGCCAAACGGCGGATATCATTTCCCCACTTGCGGCCCCGACGGTGAATTACTCTGTGTGTTGGTGGCAGGGCAACATCGGCTACCGGCGCGCGCAACTTCGCTTGACCAAAGCGTTCAAGCCGGCCGATGACATTGAGTTGAAACTGGAGGCTGGACCGACCCGCACGATTACTGACCGTAAATTCGTTTACACTGGCTCGACCGATCCTGACAGTGGGGCGGATTCGGAGTTTCCGAGTGTCCAGGGCCGGGTGAGTCTGAGCTTTCCGTCATTTAACCGTCAGCCGGCCACGGTCGGCCTGTCCGGCCATTGGGGGCAGGAAGACCAACACCAGACCAACGCCCTCGGTGTGATCGACAGCCACCTCCATTTCGACTCATGGTCGGCCAACGTGGACGTGCGTCTGCCCGTGACGGACTGGCTCCTCCTCCAGGGCGAGGGATTTATCGGCGAAAATCTGAGCGCTTATCTCGGCGGAATTGGCCAGGGATTCGATCCGGTCACGCAAGACACAATCGCCGCTCTGGGCGGCTGGACGGCGGTCAGCCTTGGTCCTTGGGGTAAATGGCAGTTCAATCTCGGCGCCGGGATTGACACCGTGAACTCGGACGACGTTGGCGTGAATGCCAAGGCGCCGCCACGACTCTCGAATTATGTTTATTTTGGCAACTGTAACTATACACTGACGACCAACTTGCAACTGGCGTTTGAAATTGCCTATTTGCGCACAGCCTACAAGCAGGCTGTTGCCGGCGACGCCTGGCGTGAACAACTCGCTGTGATCTACAAATTTTAAGCCAACAAGGAGAACACACCATGGCTGATCTGAATTTCAAGGAAGTGGCTCCCAAAGAGCAGGAAGATGCCGGGGTGGTGGCGCACAACACCCGCATGGGTGTCATCCTTTTTATCGTCTACGTTGCGTTCTATGCCGGCTTCATGGCTTTGAGCGCCTTTGCACCCGACAAAATGAGTCAACCATTTATCGGCGGCGCCAACTTGGCGGTCGTCTACGGCTTTGCCCTGATTGTCGTCGCGCTGCTGCTGGCGCTGGTTTACATGAAAGTCTGCCGCAAAGCCGGCAAGTAGGAGATTCCGACCATGATCCACGAAACCTCTTTGATGGCCGTTCTGATCTTTCTCTTTTTTGCCGGCACCGTCATCGGCATCAGTTTCTATCTCGGGCGCCGCGCGAAATCCGCCTCCGGCTACTTCGCCGCCGGCGGCGGCATCCACTGGGCCGTCAACGGCGTCGCATTCGCCGGCGACTACCTCTCCGCCGCTTCGTTCCTTGGCATCTGTGGAATGATCGCCTTCTACGGCTACGACGGTTTTCTCTACTCCATCGGCTACCTTGCCGGCTGGATCGTTGCCCTGTTCATCATCGCCGAACCACTCAAACGCCTCGGCCGCTTCACTTTTGCTGATGCGCTCGACAATAAATTCAACTCCCGCGGCATCAAACTCGCCGCCGCCATCAGCACCTTGGTGGTCAGTTGCTTTTATCTCATCCCGCAAATGGTCGGCGCCGGTGCACTTGTCCAGCCATTGCTTGGATTTCCCCATTACGTTGGCGTCATCGTTGTCGGTGCCATCGTCACCCTGATTGTCACCACCGCCGGCATGGTTTCGACCACTTGGGTCCAATTCATCAAAGGAAGTTTGCTCGTCGTGCTCTGTGCGATCATCACCGTAATGCTGCTCATGCGGGGCGTGACAACCAAGCCCACCGATTCAGCCGGCAATCCCCGTCATATCGCCGCCCGCAACGTCACTGCACTCCCTGGGACCGTTCTCCCCGAATCGAGCGCCTGGGCCGGCAAGCCCTATGTTCGCATCCAAGATGCGGATGGGGTCGTCACCGTCTGGCGCAAAGAAGCAAATGGCACGTTTTCCGAGACGCAAACCCTCGCGGTGAAAAAGGACGGCAAGAAACTCGTCAACGGCAAGCCGCGCGGCAAAAATACCGGTGAGGCTGATCTCAACCCGGTGGGTTACGCCTCCCAACTGCCCGGCGGCGTCGAGAAAACCGGGCGTGTCGGCCCGTTCGGGTTTATTCAAACCATGCAGGACAGTGAAGTCATCCTCTGGGCCAACGATAAGATCACGGACACCGATGGCACTGTCACAACCATCTATTTTCAGAAACCGACCTCCGGTAAAGACTTCATGGCCCCCGGCTCCAGTCCGACGTTCAAGAAGGTGCGCAGCGAGAAGTTCCTGGACAAACTGGATTTCCTGTCGCTGATGCTGGCGTTGTTCTGCGGCACAGCGTCACTCCCGCATATCCTGATCCGGTACTACACCGTCAAGGACCAGATCAGCGCCCGCAAGAGCACGGTCGTCGGCATCGCCGCCATCGGCTTCTTCTACGTGCTGACGCTGTTCCTCGGTCTCGGGGCCATGACCAGCGGCGCACTCGACGTGACTGACTCCAACATGAGCGCCCCGCTCCTCGCCCGCAGCATCAGCGAATTTCTGTTCGCCGTGATTTCAGCGGTGGCGTTCACCACCGTGCTCGGCACCGTCAGCGGTCTCATTATGGCCGCCAGTGGTGCCGTGGCGCACGACCTGATGACCAACTTCTTTAAGATGAAGTTGGACGATTTCGCCAAGGTACGCGCGGCCAAGATCGCGGCCCTGTGCGTTGGCGTCATCGCCATCATCCTCGGCATCCTGTTCGCCAAGATGAACGTCAACTTCCTTGTCGGCTGGGCCTTCAACATCGCCGCCTCGGCAAACCTGCCGGCTCTGCTGATGTTGCTTTTCTGGAAGCGCACCACCAAGCAAGGCATTACCGCCGCCATCATCGTCGGCATGGTCGCCTCGCTCGGCTGGATATTGCTCAGCGCCCAAGCCTACAAAGACGTGTACGGCCTCGACCCTGCGAAAGCGATCGTCCCCTTCAGCCAACCGGCCATTGTGACGATTCCGCTCGGGTTCATTGTCCTGATCTTCGTCTCCTTGTTGACGCAACCGAAGGCAGAGAAGCCGACAGCCTGAACCATAAACGCGGCGGATAATCCGACTTCACAATCGGACCTTGAGCAGTTTTCGCTCATCCGTATCCCACAACCACAGCGGCTGTGGCTGACCGGCGCGCTCTTCACCAAGACAGACAAACCGCGTGCCTTCCACAAGCGCTTCATGTGTTCGATGGAAATGTCCAAATACCCACCCGCGCGGCCGGTAGTTCAATGCCCGCCACAACTCACGGAGTTCCAACTCACCACAATCGTCCGGCGGTCCTGGATCGAACCCGGCCTTCACGACATGCTCAACCACACCGGCTTCCAACTCAGGGGAACAGCGCATTCCGATTCCCACCCCCGCCGGACAGGAGTGGGTGATGATCAGTTCCGGCTGCTCACAATTAAACAACTTGGCCGCCTGTTCCCGATGCTGCCGTAAAATGTAATTCGGAAACCGCCCCACCAAGTTGTGTTTCTGCGGCCGGTCCACATGCAATGCTCCGCCCAAAAATCCAACCGCAGACGAGCCGAACCGGCCGACCGACGGGCGTGGCTGGTAGATGAGGTTTGCCGTCGCCTTCCAACCTCGAGCCGCTCCCGTCAGCAAGGCGCGCCGCAACCACCGATGATCTTCGTGGTTGCCGTCGATCACATGCACAGGCACCGGGAAGCGCGGGAGTTGGGCCATGTGCTCCTGATCAAAACCAAAGTCGCCCACCTGAATGGCGGCGGCAATCCCGACATCTGTTTGCGCCTGCCGCAACACCTCCGCCAATTCCTGGTGTTGACCATGGACATCGCCGACAATCAGGACGCGCATAAGTTCAAGTCGTCCGCGCGAAATCGGTTTCGAGGCGCGCCTGAAAAACGGCGATGTCGGCAAACACCTTCTTCAAGAGCGACCGCTCCAACTGGGTCAACTCCGCCAAGTTGATGTAATTATCCGGCGCCTCACCCCGGCTAACCTGCGCGCCTTGATGCGTCAGCCGTAGCTGCATGAGCGCGGTATAGGCCTGCGCCAATTCGTCGTGACTCGACGGTACCAGCACGCCTTGATCGCGAAGCCGGGCGAGGCGTTCCAAGGTGTTGGTCTCGGCCAGATGATGCCGGAGTGCGTAGAGGCGGACGAAATTAACAAGCGGGATGATGGCGCTCTTGATGTTGAACGTGGCCGGGTGTTCTCCGCTGCTTTCGAGTTGGATGTTGCCAAAGAATCCGCGCGGCGCTTTGAACTGGAGCGTGCTCTGCGCCAGATGAAAGAAAAACACTGCCTGCCCGGGTTCGAGCAATTGCTGTAAATGTTGCCGTAATTCGGTCACGTGACCGGCCTCCCCATAAGCACAGCGGAAATCGAAAAAGATGTTCACGTCCAGCAGATCTTGCGGGTTGGCGGCCGTCACACAGTCGGTGAAATATTGCCGCCACCGGCTCAACGGCTGACACCACTTCGGATTGCTGGCCATCGTTTCACCTTTACAGCGCCGGTAGCCGACTTGATCCAGCCAACCGCAGACTTTTTCACCCAGTTGAAGAAAGTACGGTTGCGCCTCAACTCCATCGGCGTAAATGATGGCATTGTCCTGGTCGGTGGCCAGGGTCTGCTCGCCCCGCGCCACGCTGCCGAACGCCACGAATGTATACGGCACCGGTGGCGGCCCCAGCTCCGCTTCCGCCAACCCGATCAGCCGCACCGTCACGGCATCCGCCACACTCGACATGATGCGCGTGACGTGCTCCACGCGCGTCCCGGCATCCAACAACGAACGGACCAAGTGCGGCAGTTTCACGCCACAGTCTTTGAGCTCCTCGGGTGACTGCGCTTGCTCAATCTCGCCCAGCAATAAACCGACCGCATGGCGTTGTGCATGGAGAATTTCAGTGCCAGCCAGCACCCCCAAGGTGGCCCCGCTTTCCGCGGTGACGACCAGGTGCTGAAGCCCCCGTTCCTGCATCAGACGGGCAGCTTCGAACAGCAACGCATGACCGGCGATCCGAACCAACGGTGCGCTCATGATCGTCGCGACTGACTGCGTCGGTGACCGGCCCACCGCCAACACCCGGTCCCGCAGGTCGCGATCAGTGACGATGCCCACCGGCTCACCCGCTGGCGTTGTCACCAGAATCGCACTGACTTTCGCGCGCGCCATCGCCGCCGCGGCTTTGTGGATCGGCGTTTCCAGTTCACACGCAAGCTGACTGAGCGCCGCCGCCTTGACCGGCCGGGTGGTCAACGGCAATGTCGTCTGCAACTCCGCCAACAACCGCGCGACGGTTTGCTCCGTTTGTTTGTGAGCCGTGACATCTTTGAGCGAGAGAATCTGACCGGTTTTATCGCCAATCGTCACCGGTGCCGTCGTCAGCAACACATCACTGACAGTCCCGGTCTTGCTCAGCAATTTCGCGTGATCCGCCGAGACCGGCTGGATGATCCTGTCCAAGGTGAGGTCGTGCAACTCGGTCTCCGTATACCCCAAGCGCGCCAGCAACGTTTGGTTCGCATACACCGGCCGGTCGTGGAGGGTCATCAACACACCCTCCGTCGTTCCTTCGACCAAGAGCCGGTATTTTTCCTCCGAAGCGCGCAATGCCATCTCCGCCTGCCACCGCCGTCGTTCCAGTTGCAACCCTTGGTGGGCAATGTACGCCAGCAAACCGGCAATCCCGATCGAGATCACCACCGCGATCTGAATCACCCGCTGCGTGACCTGCCGCACCTCGGCGTGAACATCATCAAGATAAATGCCGGTGCCGATGATCCACCCCCACGGCGCGAAACCTTTCACATAGGAAAGCTTCGGTGCCACCCGCTGCTCGTTGTCATTCCACTGCCAGAGGTAATCCGTGTACCCATCTCCTTGGGCGCGCACCAACGCGGCAAACTCGACAAAGAGCTTCTTACCGGCGGGGTCGGTGTAGGTGGATAAAGCCTGACCGTTTAACTCCGGCCGGTACGGGTGCATGATCATGCGCGGCTCGCCATCGGTAATCCAAAAATACCCCTTCCCATCGTCGCCATACCGCAGCCGTTGAACGCGGGTACTGGCGGCTTGTTGGGCCGCGGCGCGCGTCAGGCTGCCGGCGGTTTCCTGTTCATGCAATGCCGCCAGTTCACTCCACGCCGTCTGCGTCAACTCCCGGATCATCTCCTTCTTCCGCTCCACGATGTTCCGCCGCATCGTCGGAATGACCACGGCAAAAATCAGTCCGAGGCACAGCGCCAAGGTCAGGAGCACCGGCGAGACAATGTTGACCAGAAAATGCCGCCAATTCAGGCGCGGTCGCTGCGCGGTATCGGCTTGCAGCATGCCGTGATTATAGGGATTGCCGGAACGAACTCAACGGGATAAAACACGCGCCATGCAAGACCAACTCAAAGCCGCCGTCCGCGACGTACCCGATTTCCCGATCAAGGGCATCCTCTTCAAGGACATCACGCCCATCTTGCAAGACCCGAAACTCTTCCGTCTCGCCGTGGATACCATCGCCGACCGGCAAAAGGGCAAGAACCTCAAAGCCGTCGTCGGCATCGACGCCCGGGGGTTCATCTTTGCCGGCGCCGTGGCCTACAAACTCGGCATCGGTTTTGTTCCCGTCCGCAAAAAAGGCAAACTCCCCTACAAAACCGTCGTCACCAGCTACACCCTCGAATACGGCAGCGAAACCAGCGAGATGCACATTGACGCCATCAACAAGGGCGACAACGTCATCATCGTGGACGACCTCCTCGCCACCGGCGGCACCGCGATGGCCGCGGCAACGTTGGTGAAAAAACTCGGTGGCAACATTGCCGAGATCGATTTTCTCATCGAACTCGCCTTCCTCAAAGGCCGTGAACGCCTCCGCGACTACCCGATCTTCTCTGCCATCCAATACTGAGCTGGCGTCAATCGTCGCCGCCCACCTCGCCCGGCAAGCACGGCACGAGAAGCATCCCGTCATTGATTTCCTCTTCGAGTACTACACTCACCGGCCCGCCCAACTGCTCCGCTATAGCCCCGGCAAATCTCCCCTTCCCGCCGAACGCCGCCGCGCCGCCGAGTGGATTGCCAATCTCCTCGAAGCCACACTCCACCGACCACCCCAATTCGCCTGCCATGGCTTGCACGAATGGGCGATGGTCTACCGCGGTGAAGCCCGCCGGCATGACCTTCCCCTGCGCCTCTCCCAAGCTGAAATTGACGCCCTCGTTGAATCCTTGCCGGTCAACTGCACGCACTTCGACGCCTACCGGTTCTTCACCCCTTCCGCCCTCCCGCTGAACCGCGTCCCGGTCACCCGCGAATCCCAACAGGCTTTCGAGCAACCCGGCTGCCTGCACGCCAACATGGATCTCTACAAGTGGGCCTACAAATTCCAGCCCTGGTTACCGAGCGACCTGATGGTGGACGCGTTCCTCCTCGCCGTGGAAATTCGCGAAGTGGACATGCGCGCCACCCCCTACGACCTCACCCGGTATGGCTACGCCCCGATTCCGATTGAGACCCCCGCCGGCCGGCAGGAATACCAACGCTTCCAGCAAGAATTATTCAGCAAGGCTCAGGCGCTCCGCACGCGACTGCTGAACGCCTACCGGCGACTGCTTGCGTCGGGGCCGCGCGCCTGAAGATTTTCGGAGAAGGCTGTTGGCAATCAGTCTATCGAGGGCGGGAGCGGCCTCTTGGCCGGTCGGGCGTTGGCGTCCAGCGACAGGTTATCACTGTGCCGCGTTTGGCGACCGACCGGATGGAGAGGGTCGCGCCAATCACCTTCGCCCGGTATTTCATGATAGACAAGCCCAGGCCCGCGGTGCGGCGCGCCCGGGCCGGCAGCCCGCACCCGTCGTCGTGGACGTGGAGGCTCAGGGTCTTGCCGGTGTGTTTCAGTTCGATCACAATCTGCCGGGCCCGGGCGTGCTTGACGGCATTGGCAACGGCTTCCTGCGCGATCCGGTAGAGGTGGGCGGCCGCGGTCTCATCGGTCAGCAGGACCGGCGCGGGACAATGGAAACGGCACGGGATGCGAAACAGTTTCGCAGTCGAATGGGCCAACTCCGTCAGCGCGGCCGTGAGGCCTTCCGGTTCCTGGCGGACGGGGTGCAAGCCGCGCGCCACACTCCGTAATTGTTCAATCGCGGTGCCGAGTTCGTCGTGAACCCTCATTGCCATGGGGGTCGTGTGGTGCTTGGTGGCGGCGAGTTGGTGGTGCAGGTTGGCGCTGAGGAAGCGGACTGCCGCGAGTAGTTGGCCGAGGCTGTCATGCAGTTCTTGGCCGATCCGCCGCTGTTCGCGTTCACTGATCTCGAGGAGCTGCAGCTCCACCCGGTTGCGCTGGGTGACTTCGCGGCGGAGGTCGTTGGCCAGTCGTTGCAGAGTCGCGGTGCGGTCCTGCACTTGGCGCTCCAAGTCAGCGGCGGATTGGCGGAGGGCGGCCTCGGCGCGTTTCTGATCCTCGACGTCGGCAGCGCAACCCACCCACATGATGACTTTGCCGGTGGCATCCCGAACCGGCAGGGCGCGGGCCAAATGCCACCGGTATTGACCATCGTGCCGCCGCAACCGGTACTCGACGTCGTACGGATCGCTGGTTTGCGCGGTGCGGACGGTTTCGCGGGCAATCCGTTGTTCGTCATCCGGATGAAGGGCTTTTTGCCACATGTCGCCGAGGGTTTTTTCGGGGCCAGCGCCGGTGTAGTCGTACCAGCGGTGGTTGCAGTATTCGGCTTCGCCTTTCGCGTTGCATTGCCACGCCAACATCGGGATGGACTCGATCATCAGCCGGAAGCGGTCTTGCGACAGGCGTAAGGCGTCCTCGACCTTCTTGCTGGCGGCAATGTCGCGCACGAGACCACAGATAAACTCGGCGCCGTCCAGACAAAGATAGTGGGCGTGGACTTCCACATCGACTACGTGGCCATCCTTGGTGCGGTGCCGAGCTTCGAAAAGCACGCTGCCCCGCGCTTGGATTTCGTTCCAGCGCCGGTCAAGGTCCGCCGCTGGGAACTCCAAATCCACTTCGTGCACCGTCATCTGGAGCAGTTCCGCGCGGGTGTAGCCGAGCAGCCGGGACGCGGCAGCGTTGACCTCGACGAACCGGCCTTGCCGGTCCACCCAGAACGCGCCCGTGTTGAGGTGATCGAAAGTTGACTTCGCAAACTGTTGCGCGCGCTGCCCGGCCTGCCCTGCTGGTTCGTTCCCGGTCGACATAGTCCGTGAAAAGCGAGTCAACTCCGCACCGCCATGCCGGTCAAGACATTTGTGGTCAAGTGGCCAGTCGGTCAACCACCACACTGTCGGCAGCGCTGCGTTGGGCCGCCCACACGCTCAATGGCTGGCGGGGGTTGGGGCTGGATTCCACCAGCACCTCCCCTTCCCTGCCATCGCCGCCACGGCCCGCCGGCGGGTGTCCGCCAGTTGTACCGGCGTCAACGGTTTAAACTCGCGCGCCGCTGCGAATACCGCGTCTTGTTCGTTTGGAAAACTCATCCCAAGCAATGTGACATCCGGGTCCAAGGTCAGCGTGTAACGCAGACACTCCGCCACGCTCAGCCGTGGCAAAGTCGCCCCACCGGCATCACTGCCGCCAGAACTGAGTTTCCCACGTGGACGATTCGACAGTGGCTGGTTGTAGCCTTCGGTGTCGCCGAGCAGCTTGCCGGCGCCGAAGGTTTTGAAGCAGACCGTACCGACGTTGTGGTGCCGGGCCAACGGGAGAATCTCCGTCACATACCGGTCATCCACATACGCACCAACCGGGAACATCACGACGTCGCAGTGACCGCTGGGAATCGCGACGCGCAGCACCTCCGGGTTGTGACACGAGATACCACGGCGGCCGCTTAGCTCATCAAACCGGAGTTTGCGCCATTGCTCCAGTGTGCAGACCCCGTGGAAGACAAACAAATCGGGAGTGGTGCCGAGACGCTGGAGACTGGCCGCTACTTGGGGCGCGACCGGGTTTTCCAAATCATCAATTTTATCAATGAGGAAAACGCCCTCGCGGCGCCCTTTCAAAGCCGTCCCGACGATCTCCTCGCTGTAACCGTTTTCGTAACTCGGCGCGGTATCAATCAGATTCAAACCGGCTTCCAGCGCGCGGTGGATTGTCTTCACGCAGTCAGCCAGCGGAACATTCCGATCCGCGAGGTCGCCGATCCCGAGTTGTGTGGCGCGGAAACCGGTTCGTCCCAACTCCCGGCGGGGGTGAAACTGCGGGGTCATTGCAGCAGACTTCCCAGCCAGCGCACGTCGTCCTTGTGAAGTTGTTGTATCTGCCCCAACTGCGAACGCACGGACTTCAATGCCGGTTCGTCGAGAAGCGTTCCGATGCCATCAATGATATGCCGCTGGGCCGATTGCACCATGTCCGTCGCGTCGGCAAACGATTCGGGCGTGAGTTTCAACGTGAATCGCGTGCTCGGGATATCGGTCGGCCGGCCACCCACGACACGGATTGCGTTCGCAAGAGTGACACAATTGAGGCTGCAATCTTTGCGGACACGTTTGAGGACTTCGAGTTGACCGGGTTCGTCACTCAACGCTTCGGCGCGGCGCAACACGCGGACGCACGCCCACTCATCAGCGAGCACCTCGTTTAATTTGGCGACAACATCAGCCACGGCGATACATATCTAACCAGTAAAACCCGCCAATGACAATCCCGTGCATGATCTTGCCGGTCCGGATCAATCCGGCCACATCTCGCAACGGCACCAACCGCACGATGATATCCTCGGCGTGATCAAGTTGCATCTCAGCAACTTTGCGGCAGCCAGTTGCCAGAACGTAATGTTGCCGGTTGTGCTGAATGGCGGGATTTGGAAACACCGTGCCCAACCGCTCGACCTTGGCCGGGGCATAGCCGGTTTCTTCCAGCAACTCGCGCCGCGCAGCCGCCTCGATTCCCTCGCCCTCGTCCATCAATCCGCCGGGAGTTTCCAATTCGACGGTGCGCGTCCCGTGGCGCCATTGTTCGATCATCACGACCTGGTCGTCATCAGTCAGGGGGATGACGTTGACCCAATCCGACTGTTCGAGAACGTACATGTCGTGAGGGTGGCCGGTGCGGGGATTGATCACAGTATCGCGGCGCACTTTGAAAATGCGTCCGTCCAACGCAGTCTCCGACCGTTGAACTGGCCAGGGTTTGATCACGCGTGAACCGGTTCGGCAGCAGCCGGTGGCTCGATCCACTTGCCGTGCTCTTTGATCAACGCGATCAACTCGTCCACGGCTTGATCCTCCGGGATGTGTTGTTTGACCTGCGTCTTGCCAATCCACAACGAGATCTTGCCGGGCGCGGTGCCGACGTAGCCGAAATCGGCGTCCGCCATTTCGCCGGGACCGTTCACGATGCAGCCCATCACGGCAATCTTCACGCCCTTGAGATGCGACGTTCGCGATTTGATGCGCGCCGTCACTGTCTGCAGATCGAACAGCGTCCGCCCACAACTCGGGCACGCGACATAATCCGTCTTGAACGTCCGCGAGCCGGCCGCTTGCAGAATGTTGTAGGCGAGTTTCACGTTACCGGCGATTTCGACGGCGTCGCCAATCCCGTCGCAGAGCAACGCGCCGATGTTCGTGCTCGCGGTCAGCAACGAGTTACTCCGGTCGCGCAACAAAATTGGATTATTTTCGTCCGCAGTCGCCGCGAGAATCCGGTAGGCGGCAATGACATCCAAGCCGGTCGCCCGCCCCACGGCCAGCATGACTCGGTGACCTTTCACGACTTCGGCGAGTTTCCGGCAATTCGCGACGAAAGCCTCCGGTGAGTCGCCTTCGACATCAAATTGCACCGTGACGCCCAGCGCGAGGAGAGGCGACACGTCTTCCTTGCCGTTGAACGGAACATTGACCTTCTCGGCCACGTCCGTCACCGGCAATGTGAGTTCGGCGCTTTCGAGTTTCACGGCAATCGGCGTCTCAATATGTCGGGCGCGCAACTTCGGGATGAGGGCCGCGATGCGTCCGATGTCGGCCATGGTTTTGACCGGGAACTGCAAAATCTCCGCGAACGTGTCCGGCTCGGCGGTCGTGATGCGTTGGACTTCCTCGACCGTTATGGTTGTCGGCACCGGCACTTCAACGCGGGGTGGAAATTCATTACCAAGCCGGAGCCGGAGTTTGCCAATGTTGGTTTCCGGCACAGGCCGGCGGAAATAGCTGAATGGGCTGCGCTTTTCGGTAATGGCCAAAGTCATTGCGGGCGGAGCCGGCGTGTTATACTTGCGCACGAGTTCCTTGCACACCGGTATCTCGTGGACGCTGTCTTCTGTCAGCGACACGCGTACCGTGTCGCCGATGCCGTCTTCGAGCAACGCGCCGATGCCGATAGCGCTCTTGATGCGACCGTCCTCGCCTTCCCCAGCCTCAGTGACCCCGAGGTGGAGCGGGTAATTCCAATCCGGCCCTTCCGCATCGAGCCGAGCGACCAACATCCGGTAGGCCTCGATCATGACTTTCGGATTGCTGGCTTTCATCGAAAAGATGAAATCGTGGTAGCCGTTCCGCCGGCAAATCCGCGCAAATTCCAATGCGCTTTCGACCATGCCCAACGGAGTGTCGCCATACCGGTTCATGATCCGGTCGGAGAGCGAACCGTGATTGGTGCCGATGCGCATGGCGCGCCCAAGCTGTTTGCACTTGAGCACGAGCGGCGTGAACGCCTTCTCCAAGCGCTCCATTTCCTCGGCGTACTGGTCGTCGCTGTATTCGCGGGTCGCGAACTTTTTGCGGTCGGCGTAGTTACCGGGGTTGATGCGGACTTTTTCCACCCATTCGGCGGCCTCCAATGCGGCAATCGGCACGAAATGAATGTCGGCCACAATCGGCGTGTTAAGCCCGCATTTGCGCAGTTCAGCGACGATGTTCTTGAGGTTCTTCGCGTCGTTGATGCTCGGCGCGGTGATCCGGAGGATTTCGCAGCCAGCTTCGATGATCGGGATCGCTTCTTTAACGCACGCCTCCGTGTTCATCGTGTCCGAGATCAACATCGTCTGGACGCGAATCGGATTATTGCCGCCCACGCCAACGTGCCCGACTTTCACCTCCCGGGTGACCCGCCGCTGCCGGAAGAATGGATTGGCGCAGTAATTCATGGCTGGTTGGTTTCGCTGACGCTGGCGTCGTCATTCGTGGCGGGTGACCGGTTGGAACGCGTCCAGCGGCCCGCCAGGCGTTGAATATCGAAGAACGTCACATACAACATGAAACTGATGAGCAACACGGCGAATGCCACGGAAGTCGCGTGGACAAATTTCGCGTTCAGCGGCCGGCGGAAGATCGCCTCGAAAATCGCAAACACAATGTGACCGCCATCGAGCACCGGTAACGGTAGCAGATTGATGATGGCGAGGTTGATGTTCAGCAAAACCGCGAACCACAACCCACGCCGCCAGCCGCCGTTCACAATCTCATGCCACCACCCGCCGGCAATCCCCACGGGACCGCTCAAGCTCTTCGCGCCGATGCCGGTCTGCTTGTGATGAATGAGCGCGTACACGGTGTCGCCCATCAACCCGAGCACGTCCTTGAATTGCTGCTTCGGTGTCGGCCCTGGCTGCACGACCTCATACTCCAGTTCGTCATCCAACTTCACGCCCATACGTCCAACTTTCTCCTGGGGATCAACCCGTGGCGTGACGCGCAGCGTGAGCGTCTTGCCATCGCGCATGACGCGGACTTCGGTTTCCATGTCGGGCCGTTTACCGATCAATTCGCGCAGCTCCTGAGCAGTCGTGACCGGCACACCTTCCACGGAGAGAAATTTATCGCCCACTTTCATGCCAGCTGCCTCGGCGGGTGAATTTTCCAGAAACCCGCCCGCGACCGGCCGCCCGCGCGGATACAAGCCGATGGTCTTGACCCCAAACGTCTCGTTCATCTCGGTCTCCAACTCGTACTGTTGCCGGACGCCGTTGCGTTCGAGGACAACCGTCGTCTGCGGTTCACGGCTGATTGCAACAGCACGCTGAACTTCCATCCAAGTTTTGATCGGCCGGTCATTGATTTGGACGATGCGATCGCCGACTTGAATCCCGAGTTGTTCCTCCCGGCTGCCGGGGTCAATCCAGCCCACCACCGACGGATTGACCGGCACCGCCAGCCCAACCTGCCAGAGAATCGTCGCGAGAATCACCGCCAAAAAGATGTTCATGATCGGGCCGGCAAACGCGACCATGATCTTCGAGGCGGGTGATGCCGCCGGCAGCTTCTCGGCTTGGTTCTCAGTTTTACCCTCGATGGCTTCCATCGGCGCCATCTGCGGCAAGGCGACATACCCGCCAAAAGGAATCCACGCCACACCATATTCGACGCCATCGCGCTTCCAACTAAAGATGCGCGGGCCGAAGCCGATGAAGAACCGCTCGACCACCATCTTCCGTCGCCGGGCGACGAGGAAGTGCCCGAGTTCATGAATGAAGATGGTCAACCCAAAGAAAAAAACCACCAGCACGGCCGGGTAAATTTTAGTTGCGATTATGTTAAGTAAATCAAACTGCACGTTCGGCTTCCTTTCGCGCCCACAGGTCGGCGTCCAGTATAGCATCCAAAGTCGGGTGCGCAACCGGTCGATGGGCGTTCATTGTCCGTTCTACGGTTTCGAAAATCTGCAAAAACTGGATCTGCCCAGCCACAAACCGCGCGACCGCCACTTCATTCGCGGCATTGAATACCGCCGGCATCGTGCCCCCCGTGCGCCCCGCCGTGTGCGCCAACCGCAACGACGGAAATTTCACCGGGTCCGGCTCCTCAAACGTCAGCGTCCCGATTTTCGCAAAATCGGTTGGCGGCATCGAATTCGGCACCCGCCCCGGCCACGTCAACGCGTACTGGATCGGGTACCGCATATCCGGCACGCTCAGTTGCGCCAGAATCGAGCCATCCACAAATTCCACCATCGAATGCACCACGCTCTGCGGATGCACCACCACGTCCACCCGGTCAATCTCGACGTCGAACAACCACCGCGCCTCGATCATCTCCAGCCCCTTATTGAACAACGTGGCTGAATCAATCGTGATCTTCTGTCCCATGTTCCACGATGGATGCTTCAACGCCTGCGCCAGGGTGATCTTTTTGAACTCTTCCCGGGGCGTCTGCCGGAACGGCCCGCCGGATGCCGTCAAAATCAAGCGCTTCACCGTGGCCGGCTCACGGCCTTCCAGACACTGGAAAATCGCCGAGTGCTCCGAGTCCACCGGTAACACCTTCACGCGATGCTTCTTAGCCTCGCTCATCACCAACTCACCGGCCATCACGAGAATCTCTTTCGACGCCACTGCGATATCCTTGCCGGCGCGAATTGCTGCCAACGCCGGCTCCAACCCCGCCGTCCCGACAATCGCGATCAGTACGATGTCCGCCTCCGGCATCGTCGCGAGTTCGACCAAGCCCCTTTCGCCCGCCAGAACCGGCTGTTTGATCTTGGCTTCGAGTTCTCGAGCTTTCTCCCGGTTGGTCATCGCGACTTTGAGCGGCTGGAATTGCCGGACCGCCTTCTCCATCCCATCCACACTTTCGCGCGACGCCATGCCGACAATGCGCACCCGCTCCGGCAAATCCGCCGCCACTTTCTGCGTCGAGACGCCGATGGATCCAGTCGTACCGAGTAAAACAACGTTCTTAGGCTTCATCAAGACGGGCAGAATACTGACCTATCGCAGTTCCTGCAATGCCGGAAACTCCCGCCGGTAAGCTTCCAAAGCTGCGAGATCCAACTCCGCTTGAATCAGACACTCCGCATCGCCCGCTTCGAGCAGGATTTCCCCGCGCGGGTTGATGATTTGGCTGCGTCCCGGGTAGTTGTGATTCGGATCGTCGCCACAGCGGTTCGCGCCAATGACATACGCTTGGTTCTCAATGGCCCGCGCTTTCAGCAACGCCACCCAATGTTCAATCCGTGCTGCCGGCCAACTGGCGATTACCGCAAAGACGGTGGTCCCCAGTTTCACACTGGCGCGAAAATCCTCGGGGAAACGCAGGTCGTAACAGATGACCGGCGCGAGTTGAAAACCGGCGAGTGGGATGACGACCGGCGCGGTCCCGGCATCCGTCGCTTCGCCACCCGGCCGGAACGGATGGAGTTTGGCGTACCGCGCGATTTCCCGGCCGTCGGGGTTGAAAAGCACGGCTTCATTCCGGCGGCTCCGGACGAGACCGGCAAGAAGATTGACCCGATATTCTTTCGCGATGGCGGCAACCGCTTCGCCGGTATCTTCGGCCAAATCAAGATTCCCGGTAAAACCGGTCGCGAACATTTCCGGGAGAACGACGAGCGTGCCGGGCGCGATCCCGGCCAACATGGCGCGAACTTTCCGGTAATTCGCCGCTTTGTCTTCCCAGACGCAGTCGAGTTGGAGAGCGGCGACATTCATGACTGTAAGACCAGACGGATGTAAACGTAGAGCAACGGCGCGGTGAAAAGCAGACTGTCCACCAGATCAAGCGCGCCACCGTGCCCCGGTAGTATGGTGCTGGAGTCTTTGATCCCGGCTTCGCGTTTGATGAGCGACTCGGCCAGGTCGCCGATGACGGCTGCAACGCCGAGGAGGAGGCCGAGTACAAGCGCGTGATGGAGATTCATACCGGCGGCACGCATGCCGGCACTAAGTTGCGGTGGCCAATAGAGACACATGATCGCGCCGCCGACCGCGAACGCGATGCCGCCGAATGTGCCTTCCCATGTTTTCTTCGGACTGATGCGCGGCGTCATTTTGTGGCGACCGATGGTTGAGCCGGTCAGGTACGCGCCGATGTCGGTGAACTTCGTCACCACCACCAAGAGCATCACGAAGAACCGGCCTTGGTCGGAGACAAAATTGACGCGCGTGATGAAATTGCCGAGCCAAGCAACGTACAACAGGCCAAAAATCGTGACCGACATCGTTTCGATGCCGATGGGGTTGAGTTTCTGAGGGAATTGCCGGAGGAAAACTCCCAAGATGAAAACAATCAGTATCAAGATGTCGAAGTCGTAGGACAATTGCAGCCGATCGGTATGCCGGTAGAAAAACCAACTCCCGGATATCAGTGCCACCGTGGCAATCACGCCCCACACCTTGTAAGTTCGCAGTCCCTTCGCCTCACAGATGACGTAAAACTCCCAAACCGCCCGAGCGATGACGAGATTCAAGAAGATGTACAAACCCGCCGGCGGCAACCAAAAGATCACCGCCAGCATGATCCCCCACAACACGATGGAACTGATCAAGCGCCAACGGAACCCTGAACGCGATGGCGACAGCGTCGTCGCCACCGTTACCGGCTCGCTCATTTGTCCTCCTGATTCACCAAGCCAAACCGCCGGTGCCGTTTGCCAAAGGCTTCGCAGGCTTTCACCAACTCCGGCTTCCGAAAATCCGGCCAGAGCACGTCAGTCACATAAATCTCCGCATACGAAATCTGCCACAACAGAAAATTGCTCACGCGCAACTCACCGCTCGTCCGCACGAGCAAATCCGGGTCCGGGATCCCGCGCGTGTAGAGATGCTGCGAAATCAACTTGTCATCAATGTCGGCGATATCAATTTGCCCGGCTTTCACCATCCGGGCAATTTCGCGCGTCGCGTCCACCAACTCCGCCCGGCCGCCATAACTCAACGCCAGCACGAGCGTCAGTCCGGTGTTCTTGCTCAACGCCTCGATGGACTTCGCGAGCTGTTTCTGCGCGCTCCCGGGCAATTCATGGATGCGCCCGATAGCGGCCAGCCGAACATTGTTCTTATCGAGTTCCGGTATCTCTTGTTTGAGATAGAACTCTAGCAAATGCATCAGCGCCGAGACTTCGGCGCGGGGCCGGTTCCAGTTCTCCGAGGAAAATGCATAGAGCGTCAGGTATTCAATGCCGAGTTCGCCGCAGGCGCGCACGATGGCCCGGACGCTCTCCGCACCGGCACGATGCCCTTCGAGCCGCGCCTTGCCGCGCTGCTTCGCCCACCGCCCGTTGCCATCCATGATGATGGCGACGTGCCGCGGGATTTTTTTTGATGACGCGGTCATATTCTCTGCTGTCGTCGGCGCGAGTTTCAATCGCGCCCGGTCGCGAATATAATTCGCTCCTACAGGAACATCGTCTCTTCCCGGCGCGCGCCGACGCTCACGATCCCGAGTTTCGTGCCGCTGAGCTGCGCGAGCTTGTTCAAATACAGCCGCGCGCGCTTCGGCAAGTCATCGAAGTCACGCACGTGCTTCGTCGAGGTCTGCCAGCCATCGAACTCCTGATACACTGGCAAACACCGCTGCAAATCATCCACGTCCGCCGGTACGGTATCAATCAGTTTGCCGTCGAGCTTGTAGGCAACGCAGACCTTGATCTTCGGCACCGCATCCAGCACGTCCATCTTAGTGACCGCCAATTCATCAATGCCGTTCAACATGACCGAGTACCGGGTGGCAATCGCATCAAACCAGCCACACCGGCGCGGCCGGCCGGTCGTCGCGCCAAATTCACTCCCGACCTTGCGCAGCGTCGCCCCCTGTTCATCGAGCAGTTCTGTCGGGAACGGGCCCTCCCCGACACGCGTTGTGTACGCCTTCATCACGCCGACCACCCGGCCAATCCGGTGCGGCGGGATACCGGAGCCGGCGCACGCGCCACCCGCAGTCGTGTTGGAACTGGTGACAAATGGATAGGTCCCGAAGTCAATGTCGAGCAACGTGCCTTGGGCGCCTTCGAGGAGGATTTGCCGGCCATCGCGCTCGTGCCGGTTGAGCAAGGTGATCGTGTCAGTGATGTACTTGCGGAGTTTCTTGCCGGCGGCGAGATAGTCGGCGTTGATTTTCGCGAAGCTCAATGGCTTTTGGCCGAACGTCCGTGCAATTTCATTCGTCTCGCGGACTTTCCGGCGCAGTTTCACCGAGAATTTTTCGGGCGAAAGCAAATCAATCATGCGGATGCCGGTGCGTCCCACTTTGTCCGAGTACGCCGGGCCAATGCCGCGTTTGGTGGTCCCGATCTTGTTCGATTGTTCGCGGATGCCATCAAGGAGCCGGTGATACGGCAACACGAGGTGCGCCCGGTCGCTCACCAGCAAATTGCCATCCACAGCGATCTTGCGCGATTGCAGATGATCAATTTCTTCGAGCAGCGCCAGCGGATCAACGACGACGCCGTTGCCGATGACGTTGAGTTTACCGGGGTAGAGGATGCCGGAGGGGATCAAATGCAGCACGTACTTCTCGCTGCCGACTTCGACGGTATGCCCCGCGTTGTTGCCGCCTTGATAGCGGACGACGACGTCCGCCTGCTCGGTCAGCACGTCGATAATTTTTCCTTTACCCTCGTCGCCCCATTGGGCGCCGACCAAAACTGTTGTTGCCATAGCGGGCGTACGATAGCGAAGCGCCCCCCAAGCGACAAGAGTTGTTTTCCATGAGTGCTTCTTGTAGAAACCGCCGAGGAGCGAATTTCATTCACTCCTCGGCAGAGCGATGAACCGTCTCGAAGAACTCGACCCGAATTTCCAAGCCGCACCGACCGCAATCGTGGGCGGCATCGCCTGGTTCACGGTCAACCACCCTCCGTTCGTCGTGGATGGCTTGCCGTGGTTCAAGGAGAACGGCGGCGAGTTCTACCGGCTCCCGAAACGCGCCAAGGGCATCGTGCGCAAGGCGCTGTGGGATTTGGGGACGATGCCCACCAGTGGCCGGGTGCGTTTCAAAACCGATTCCACGGCAATCCATACCCGCGTACAACACAGTCGGCCAGAACTGGGCACGCCGCTCATGTGCAGCGTCGCCACGAGCGGTCTCGACCTCTACGAAGGTCCGCCGCACCGGATGACCTACTGGAGCTCGAACCACCCCACCGAGCCGAAAGCGCCGTACGTCACGCCGTTTTTCTTCGAACCGCTGACGAAAAAACTGCGCGAGTACACCATCTACCTGCCGACGTACAATGACCTTGTGCGTTTCGAGATTGGCCTCGTACCGGGCGCAAAACTGGCCGCGCCATCGGGTTACCGGCGGCAGAAGCCGGTCGTCTTCTACGGCACCTCGGTCACGCAAGGGGGCTGCTGCTCGCGCGGGGCAAATGGCTTTGTGCCATTGATTGGACGCCGGCTGGGCCTCAACGTCATCAACCTCGGCTTCTCCGGCAACGCATTCTGCGACCTCGCACTTGTTCCGCTGCTCGATGAAATTGACATGGCCTGTCTGGTCGTGGACCCGGTTGTCAACATGGGTTGGGAAAGGATGCAGAAAGATTATATCCCCTTCCTCCAAGCCATTCGCGCCCGCCGACCGAAATTGCCGCTGGTGTTGATGACGCAGTTCCGGTTCGCCCACGAGAGCTACATGAACCCGCACCGCTGGGACAGCGCCAGCGACAGCGCCGTCCAAACCTACCGGCAAATGCGCCGAGCAGGTGACCGGAACGTGCATCTCATTGAATGCCGGAAATTCATCACGCCCGGCCCGGACCATCCGTCGGTGGACGGCATTCACCTCACCGACCTCGGCTTTGAAAAAATGGCCAACGGGATCGCCCCGATCCTGAAGAAAGTCCTGAAACTATCATGCAAAACCTGAATTCAGCCCAACATGAGTTTGATGTCTGTATCGTCGGCGGTGGCATGGCCGGGATGTGCGCGGCCATCGCGGCCGCCCGGCACGGCGCGAAAACGGCCATCGTCCACGACCGGCCTGTCTTCGGTGGCAACGCGTCGTCTGAAGTCCGCATGTGGATTTGCGGCGCGCACGGCCCGCACAACAAGGAGACCGGCATCCTCGAAGAAATCCAACTCGAAAACCAATACCGGAACCCCACCGGCAATTACTCCATCTGGGACAGCGTTCTCTACGGCAAGATTTTCTTCCAACCGAACCTCACAACCTTCCTGAATTGTTCCTGCACCGAAGCCGAAATGGATGGCACCAAAATCGTCGCCATCAAAGCCTGGCAAAGCCCCAGCCAGACGTGGCACACGATTCACGCCAAATATTTCATTGATTGCTCCGGCGACAGCATCCTCGCCGCAACGACCGGCGCCGAGTTCCGCGTCGGCCGGGAAGCGGCGAGCGAATTCAATGAAGACATCGAACCTGCGCAAGCCGACCGCAAGACGATGGGCAATTCGCTGTTGATCCAAATTCGGGAGACGGCCACACCGCAGCCGTACATCCCCCCGGCGTGGGCGTACAAGTTCACCAGCCCCAACGATTTCCCCTACCGGCTGCACGGCGTGGATGGGCACAACTTCTGGTGGATCGAAGTCGGCGGTCTCCAAGACACGATTGGTGATGCCGAGACGATTCGCGATGAATTGATGCGCATCACCTATGGCGTCTGGGATTACATCAAAAACCACGCCCCCGAACGTGCCAAAGCCGAGAACTGGGCCATCGAATGGATCGGCGCCGTCCCCGGCAAACGCGAAAACCGCCGGTTTATCGGCGACCACACCCTCACGCAAAACGACATCCGCGCCGGCGGCGCTTTCTCCGACATGGTCGGCTACGGCGGTTGGACGATGGACGATCATCATCCCGCCGGCATCTACTACCCCGGCAAGCCCACGATCTTCCACCCGGCCCCGTCGCCCTACGGCATCCCGTATCGGAGTCTCTACTCGCGCAACATCGCCAACCTCCTCTTTGCCGGTAGAAATATCTCCGTCACCCACGCCGCGCTCTCCTCAACGCGCGTCATGGGCACCTGCTCAATCCTTGGGCAAGCCGTCGGCACCGCCGCCGCGCTCTGCCTCAAACACCGCTGTTCGCCCCGCACCGTCCCCCTCGTCGAATTACAGCAAACTTTGCTCGACGACGACTGCTGGCTGCCCGGCGTGACGCGCCCTCTCTCCGACCTTGCTCACACCGGAAAATTAACCGGCGACGGCCAAGACTTGCCGCTGTTGCTCGATGGCATGGATCGCGACCGGCCCGACCGCAAACACGCCTGGTCTGGCCGGCACGCCGAATATCATTGGAACAGTCCACAGAAACTTGCGGGCGTGCGCCTGGTCTTCGACAGCAATCTCCAACTCCATAAACGCATGCCCTGCACCTTCCCGCACAAGACCACGATGCCGGGCACACTTGTCAAATCCTACCGGCTGGAGACGGAGACCGGGACTGTGTTCCGCGAAACCAACAATCATCAACGCCTCGTCCGCGTCCCCTTGCGGAGCACAGCGAAAACGTTACGGCTGGTCATCGAAGAAACCTGGGGGCAAACTGACGCGCGGGTTTTCAGTTTTGAGCCGGTCACCGCGTTGAATCCTCTCCCCCGGTATCCCGACGGCCCGCACTTCAGCGAAGTCTGCGCCAAAATCGCTCGCGCCGACCTCGCCCCACCCGCCGCCGAAGCCGCCGACACGAAACGCAGCCGATTCAGCGCGTGACGTAATCAATGATTTTTTGATTATCGTCGTGGGCAGCCCAGACGACGCGGAGGAAATCGGCGGGGTGGACGTTGACCTTCTTGAAAAAAACCCGGTCCCCGCCACAGCCGTACATCAAATCCGCCGGCATCTCCCCCCGCAACTTGGCGCGTGCTTTTTCAATCACGCGCGGCAGCCATTCGAGCCCGGCCACCGAGGCGTCTTTCGCCGGCAAGTCTTCCATCCGAATGGTGTGCCCGGTACGCTTTCCTTTCTGGACAACGAGGAAATAATCGCGCCGTGCGGCGGCGATCAGCAATGCCGTGCCAAATGTCGGCTCCTGGTACTTCACCCAGTCTTCGGCGAAATCGTAAAGCTCCTGCGCGGTGTAGCCGATCTCGTCGAGGAGCGGGTTGTGATAGCTGGCCGGCTGCCGATTGCCAGTGGTGTACTGGGTGACGGCTTTGTCCCAGAGTTGCCGGAATCTTTCGTCCCAAGTGTAATCGCTCATGGCGGCGAGAGTAATCGCGATTAGCCACCCCGGCAACAATGCAGTTGCGCGGCACTGGCGGTTTCCCGTATAAACACGCCGCTTTTATGAGACATACCATTTCCGTCTTGGTCGAAAACAAATTCGGCGTCCTGACCCGCGTTTCGGCGCTGTTCAGCGGGCGCGGCTTCAACATTGACACACTCAACGTCGCCCCGACACAAGACCCGACCACGTCGCGGATGACGATCGTCGTCAAAGGCGACGACACCGTGCTCGAGCAGGTTACCAAGCAGCTCAACAAGCTCGTGGACGTGATCAAAGTCCAAGACTTCCGCGAGGACGAATACGTGGATCGCGAGCTCGTGCTCATCAAGGTCAACGTGGACGCCAAGACGCGCTCCGAAGTCATGCAGATCTGCGATATCTTTCGCGCCAAGATCGTGGACGTGGCGCACAAGGCCTTGACGATCGAAATCACCGGCAACGAATCCAAAGTCGGCAAGTTCATTGATCTCATGGACCCGTTCGGCATTCGCGACATCACCCGGACCGGTAAAGTCGCAATGGCGCGGAAATAACGTCGTATCGGCCGTCATCCCGGCGGCTTTCACCAACGAAAGGACAACACAACCATGGCTATCATCAATTTCGGCGGCGTCAAAGAAACCGTCGTCACCCGCAACGAATTCCCGCTGCGCAAAGCCCGGCAGGTGCTCAAGAACGAAGTCATCGCCATCATCGGCTACGGCGTCCAAGGTCCGGCCCAGGCACTCAATCTCAAAGACAACGGCTTCAAAGTCATCATCGGCCAGCGCCCCGGCAAAAGCTATGACCGGGCGGTCGTTGACGGCTGGCTCCCCGGCAAGACGCTGTTCTCCTACGCGGAAGCGGTCCGGAAAGCCACCATCGTGCAAATGCTCGTGTCAGATGCCGCAGCGCAGCAAGTCTGGCCGGAAGTGAAAGCCAACCTCCAAGCCGGAGCCGCGTTGTATTTCTCCCACGGCTTCCCAATCACCTACAATAAGAAGACCGGCATCATCCCGCCGAAGAATGTGGACGTCATCATGGTCGCACCGAAAGGGAGCGGCTTGAATGTCCGGCGCAATTTCCTCAGCGGCGCCGGCATCAACTCCAGCTTTGCGGTTTATCAGGACGCGACCGGTCGCGCCAAGGAACGCTGCCTCGCGCTCGGCATCGGCGTCGGCTCCGGTTACCTGTTCCCAACCACGTTCCCGCACGAAACCAACAGCGATCTCACCGGTGAACGCGGCATTCTGATGGGGGCGCTGGCTGGCGTGATGGAAGCGCAGTACGACGTCCTGCGCGCGGGCGGCCACAGCCCCAGCGAAGCGTTCAACGAAACCGTTGAAGAACTCACCCAGTCGCTCATCCGTCTCGTGGACGAAAAGGGCATGGACTGGATGTACTCCAACTGCTCACAGACCGCCCAACGCGGGGCGCTCGATTGGAAACCGAAATTCAAGAAGGCGGTCTTGCCGGTATTCAAGGCGCTTTACAAGAACGTCCGCAGTGGCAAGGAAGCTGCGCATGTCATCAAAACCTGCGGCGCAAAGGGCTACCCGGCGCGGCTGGCGAAAGAACTCGCCGCGATGCGCAACAGCGAGATGTGGCAAGCCGGCGCAGCGGTCCGCGCGTTGCGCCCCAAGGAAAAGGCCAAAGCCATCACCGCCGGCACGAAAGGCATTGGCGGTCGGAAAGGCTAAGAATCAGTTCAAACAAAAAGCGGCGACCCAACCGGGTCGCCGCTTTTGTTTTTTTGTAGGAGCGACATTCTTGTCGCAACCGGTCGGAGCAGGAATGCCCCTCCTACTTGCCGGTGACCGACGCGTGAAATTCCTTCCAATCGTCGAGATTGTTCAAGTTGATCGCGTCGGGGCAAACCGAACCTTCGTCGGTGATGCCGTTCGCGCTCAAGATGGTTTTTCGCACGTCATCCGTGTGAATATACCCGGCAATCGCAACGTTCGACTTATGAATCGTCGCCTTGTCGAGTTTGACGCCGGGCTGTTTCTTCACCCACGCCTCGAATTGCGGATAGGTCGGCTTGGATTCACTGATGAATTTTTTCACCGCGTCGGCATTGAGGCCGAGCGCATTGATGACCATCATGTCATACCCCTTGCCGATGCCGGGGTAGCCGTCGGCGAGCTGCCCGATGGATTCCAACAAAACCTTCTGCCACAACCGCGGCAGGTGCAACGCGCCGAGCGGGCCGGCGATACCTGAACTGATCAACGGAACGATCTTTGCCATAGCTACTTTCCTTTCGTTACTTGGTTAACTTCGTCCAAATCCTGTCAATCTCGCCCCGCAACACCTTGGCGTCTTCCCAACTGTTGGGCAAGGTTGAGAGATTGTACCCGCCCGGCACCGGCCCCATCTCGGGACAAACGAAGATGTCGCGATTCTTGTTGCCCTTTCCTTCGAGCCAGCATTTCAAAACCGCCTCGGCGAACGGCAACCAATCCTTCACCTCCGGCGTCAGATTTCCCTTCCCGTCCGTGACCGGCACCTGACAGTGATGGCCATTGAAGGGGCGGAAATGAAACTGTTGCGCCCGCTGAATCAGATCAGGGCGCGTGATCAAACGTTCAATATATTTGCTCGGTGCGAGATGTTTCACGACCGCGAGATGCGAGAAATCCCACGTCATCGGCAACAACTCGCCGGTCACCTTCTGGTAGGCGTCCGCTAATGCATACGCTTTCTCCGGCGTCTCCGTGCAGGTGTCACGATGGACTTCGATCGCCGGTTCGACCCCCTGTTTTTTGCCTTCCTCCAACATCAGCATCGTCAAACCGAGCGCCTCCGGCGTGAGCGTGTCTTCGTCGGCAAGCTGGACGTTAATGTGATGCGCGCCCATGTCTTTGTTGGCCTTGACCGCTGCCGGGAACTCCGCGGCCTTTCCCGACGCGATGTAACCACAGAGGATCATCCCGTACTTCTTCAAGATCGGGGGCAAATCCTTATTCGCGCCCGACGCCATCCCGTCGAAGCCGGCCTTCTTAGCGTCGGCGACTTTCTCGTCGAGCGTCCACTCTTTCTCCTTCGACGGATAATGAGTCTGCGACCAAAAGCCTGCGATGTGATGAAGTTTCATATTAGTTTAGAGCCGCCCTGTAGGAGCGACATTCCTGTCGCGACCTTCGGGGCAAGAATGCCCCTCCTACCGTTTCTTTATTGGACCACGTCCCTTAAAGGTCAACTCCGCGATCCCAGACTTATCGAGATCGCCGAGACCGACCTGCGTCATTTTCTTGAACTGTTTGTAAGTCGCGGTCGCGAGCGGCAGATTGAGCTTCGCTTTCTTCGCCACACCGAGAGCAATCCCGGAATCCTTCGCCGCATGCGCCGCCGAAAAGAAGCACGCGTGATCCCGGTTCACCATGTCTTCACCGTCGGTGACGAGAACGCGCGAATTGGCGCCGGTCTGCGAAAATACTTCCATCAACATTTTCAGATCCAGCCCAACCGCCGCCCCGAGGCCAAGTCCTTCGGCCAACCCAGCGGTGTTGATGTTCATGACCATGTTGACCAACGCCTTCACCTGCGCCGCCTTGCCGGCGGGGCCGATGTAACGCATCAACTTGCCGTCGTCGCTGAGTTTCGTGAGGATCGGCCGGAGTTTTTCGAAAGTTGCTTTCTCACCGGCGCACATCAGATAGAGCGTACCGGCGCGGGCCTGATTGATGGACGAGGCCATGCAACCTTCGAGTGTCCGCGCACCGACCTTCTTTGCCAGTTTCTCGACTTTGACGTGCGTCTCCGGTGAGACTGTCGCGCAGTTGATGAAAAACTTTCCTTTCGCACCCTGCAGGAGATTGTCTTTCTTGCCAGCAAAGATGGCTTCCATGGATTTATCGTCCACAACCACGGTGATGATCACGTCCGACTGCGCTGTCACGTCCGCGAGCCGGGAACACGCCGTCGCTCCCAGTTCCTTCGCCAACTCCTGCGCCGCCGCCGGCCGCACGTCATACACCGTCGTCACCCGGTAACCGACGTCCACCAACCGCCGCGCCATATTCGCGCCCATCCGTCCCACGCCTACCACGCCGATTCGTTCCATGAATTTCCTCTCTGGAGGGCCACGCTCCGTCGTGGCCAAATACTTGTCTTACGGACGCGACGGAGCGCGTCCCTCCACTGTTACTTCGCAAAAAATGGATTATGCAGCTTCTCTTCGCCGACGGTGGTCAACGGCCCATGCCCGGGACAAATCACCGTGTCATCGGGCAACGTCAGGATGCTTTCCTTGTTCGTCCGCAACGCTTCCGCGTAGCTGACCGCGCCACCGCCCATCGAGCCGGCAAAGACTGCGTCGCCGACAATCGCCAGCCGCTTGGCCAAGCCGGTCACCACATATGTCACTCCGCCCTTTGCATGTCCGCTCGTGCGCCGTGTCTCGACCTTCAAACTCCCAATTTGGAAAGTCCGTCCATCGGCAAACGGCTCGGCGCCATCCAGCGGCTCCCGCTCGCTGACGTACGCCTTCGCGCCGGTCTTCTCCTTGAGGAGATCGAGTTCCATCACGTGGTCGGTATGAATATGCGTCAGAAAAATCTGCTGAATCTTCACTCCCAACTGCAGCATTCCGGAACAGTCCGCCCCGGTATCGAATGCCGCCGCCTCTTTGCTCACCGGGTCGAACACAACGTAGCTGTTGACCGTCATGTCTTGGAATGGCGTATTGAAACAGGCCAAGCCGGCAATCGTCCCGGGATCATTGGGATACCACGCCTTCGCTTCGAGCGCCTGCAACGCCGCGGCGCTGAGGCCTAGTTTGGCGGGATTGGTTTCGTCCGGCAATTTCAACCCGCGCTGGGCTTTGCCAATAATATCGTTAGGAAAGTCTTCAAGGGGGATTTTCACGCGGGCCGAAGTGTAGCGAACGGCGCGACTGAGTCAATCATTTGGTGAGGCAAAGGATTAACCACGGAGACACGGAGGAGACGGAGAGATAGCGACGGATTACTTCCCGAACTTCTTATCCGGCTTCTCGCGCACGGCCGCAGGCTGACCGGCAACGATCTCCACACGGGCGGAATACCCGAGTTGCCGGAGATACGCTTCACAATCTTCCCAGGTCAGGCCAAACGCCCGCACGTCGGCCAGACCGAGACGCGATACCACCTTACGTGAGCACGTCCGCATCGGATTCGGAAAGTTCACCGTCGAGCATGATGTTCTCCGCCCAATCCACCAACTGCGCGAGCGAAATCTCGTGCCGGAGATAGCTCGCGATCTTCTCAACCACCGACTGTTTGGTGACCGTCATGGTAGGATCTTCTCATTTACAGTCGTAGTGATGTCACAACCTTGATTAGGATAATCAACACGTCCGCAAGTGTACCTAAAAGAAGAAACGGCGATGCCGCTTCGGGCTTGCCATCTGTGAGTAATTCCAACAAATGCATCCCGAATCTCTTTAACAAAATTACGATTGCCTTTCCGACATAGCACAGAAATAGCAGGCTAAGGTAGAGTACTGTTGGAATTGCAGTTGGCCCTGCGACCAATAGCCAATACCAATCCTTCACCCCAGTGTTGTAAACGGCACCACCTATTTTCTTGCGGTCATCTTTGGACATGGTCAGAACCACCGGAAAGACCGCATTTTCCACCTCATTATTCATAATGGATCGTATAATGTGCTCAAAACCATAGCGAACAGCCAAAGGATAATTCCACGCAACCGCTCCGTCCAACGAACCTCCTTCAAAACCGTTCACGTTTAAGAATTCAACAGAACTCGATGTATTTGTTGGAAGTGTAAACACTGCCTCATCAACAATAAGGCGCGGCTGGATACTATTTTTCTCTTCTGGGCTAATCGGGTCGGTTGGATCCGTCGTGGCGAGCGTTTCTAGAGGAAAATCGAATTTCTGAATTACCACTGCAGACCACGACATCGTAGCCCAACAAAGGGTGTAGAGACAGAGGGCAATCCCGGCCTCAACCAACAGCACACCAAAGCCTAGAAGCGCATTGCATCGCGTGATTACGCGCAACGACCAGTATGCAGTGAATACGGTAGCCAGATCGAAAAGCAGATTAATTCCGTAAAATGTATAGAATGGCAGTCCATTGACAAATTCTGCCTGACGGCCATGAACCATGAGCGCTCCGATGATTGCGCAGAGGGTTGTCAAAACCCAACTGACAATAAATATGCGGATTGCCAACTTGACGAATTTGAAGCGTCCACGAGCGGTGCATAGTCGTTCGATCCATCTAACCATAAGACCGCTAACTACTCTGTGGATGTCTGGAATCTCGGTGTATGCCAGCCGAATCCAAAACTTTTCAGCAAACCTGTAAGTCGAGGTTTTTTGTCGCGTTAAGAACAACCTATCTAATGCGGCTCCGAGGAGAGGAAGTAGGGCCAGTACACCGATCAACGATACTCCCCATGTCGCCTGAATGTTTTCCGCGAACACGATTGCCTTTATCCTTTCAAGAGTTCCCCAAGACTGTTCTAACCTCAGTAACCGTCAGGGTCAGCAACAAAAACATTACTAGCAATTGACTAATCCTCGCCACAGCCATCGGTTATCAGCTTTCCCATACTCTAGAGCTAATAGGAAGATGATCATGAATTTGTGCTCAATGCTATGCCGGCAACTCACAGATTGCATCACGACGCGTTTGGTTCTAGGGTCGGGCTGTTTTCTCTTCAGAAATAATGATGAAACGTGTTCCCCGAACGATTGCCGCCGAGAAGACTGTCCGCCGCATCAGCGAACTGCGTGACTTGGCGCGGCGTTTGGTGCGAGCGGGATTTGAGGCCGGGTTACACCACCACGACCGAACGGCGTACCCAATACGGCTTCATTCCAGTCCCAACCTCAAAGACTGAACACTGAGACCCTAAGAGCGACGGGTTGATCGAAATTTCGTATGTTTTTGAGGTTTCCTGCCTTGTTTCTGCCATCTTTTCCCGAAGACAGCCCGGAATGCGGAAAGATTTAGCCGGTAAATGGCGAGATTTACCCGGTACTTGGCGCCATTTATTCATTACCTGGCGCCAAGGACTCATTGCTTGGCGCCATTCATCGGTCCCCTGACGCCAAGTACTCATTCCGTGGCGCCGGGTATCGGTCCCAAGGCGAGATTTACCGGCTCCGTGGCGAGATTTACCGGGTACTTGGCGCCAAGTACCGGCTGCCCGGCGCCATTTACTGGCTGCTCCGCACCGTTTACCGGCTGCCCGGCGCGAGTTTCCGGATGCTGGGCGCCGAAATGTGATTACCGGTGAGCGCGGACTTCGCACTTCGTTCTTTCTCCGGCCCGGCACCAGATTTACAATCGCGGCAATAGCACCACCAACCGGTATTTATTATGACTCCACTCACCCCCTACACCTTTGGCAGCATGTCGCTCGGGAAGAAGCCGGCGGACATTACTCAGGACCTCGTCGTCGCCCGGCGGGCCATGGAGGCTGGGGTCTGGTTTCATTCCAGTCCGACGTACAACAACGGCTTCACCTACATGGTGCTGCGGACGGCGTTCGATGAAAACCGGAGCCGAGTGCCGAAGCTGATCATCAAGGTGCGCGATGCGTCGGTGCCGCTCATGCGGTTCGAAGTCGAGGACAGTTGCCGGCGGCTCGGGTTGGACGGCATTGATGTGGCGCAACTTGTATCCATGGACCCGAATCCCGGCAACTTGGTGGACCAGTTGGGAAAAGGCAGCGGGGCGCTCGTGGATGAACTGGTATCGCTCCGGTCGCGCGGATTGATCCGGCAAGCCGTCATCTTTTTGACTCCGCAGAATTCTGATGCCGCAGTCGCGGCGCTGAAGAGTAGTCTAGTCGAAGGCGTGATCTTGTATTGGAACGCCTGCCAACGCGATTGCAGCGGTACCGCTTGGAACGCGATCCGGGAACAGCGCCTCCCCACCCTCGCCCTCCGCACGTTGGCCGGCGGTCCCGCCGACAAACACAGCCTCGCGAAGGCCAACGACCTCGCGGTTCTCATCAAGGACGCGGGTTGCCGGTCAGCCACAGAATTCAACCTGCGTCTGGCCGCCAGCGAACCCGTGATTCAGACCACCATCGGCGGCACCGCTTCGCTCGCGCATCTCGAAGAATATCTGAGTGCCGCCTGCAACGCCGTACCTTTGCCCACCGATATTCTCCAGCGAGTGGAACAGTTGCAGGTTCGGGGGTAGGCATGCCGCTGCGCGACGGAAATTCAGGCGGCGGCCTCCGTGGCCGGTGTTTCCAGTTGCCGGTTGCGCCAGTTTGACGTAGAGAATTCTTCGCTGCACCCGTAGCTCAACTGGATAGAGCGTCTGACTTCGGATCAGAAGGCTGGGGGTTCAAATCCCTCCGGGTGTACCAGCTTGCAGCCCCGCGTCAATCGTCACAACCACCATGACTGCCCGCGAACGAATCCTGGCTGTACTGAACCGGCAACCGGTCGATCGCTTGCCGGTGGATTTGTGGCATACACCAGAAATCGGCACGCTACTGCGCCAGCAGTTCGGCGTCGCCGATGATCTGAGCCTGTACCGGGCCATGAAATTGGACAAGATCGTCTGGAATTTCATGGAATACAAAACCGCGGCCGGCGAGTCCACCGGCGCGCAATCGGGCGCCGGGGCCGAGAACGCCGGGAGTCGCACGATGTGGGGGGTGCCTTTGCAGGACGTTCAGGCTGGGGCAGCGCATTATGCGGAGTTTGGCGCCGCCCCCCTGCAGTCGTTCGACTCACCCCGCCAACTGGATGAGTACCCGTGGTGGCCGATACCGGATCGGTTTGACTATGACGGCGCCGTGGCCCGCGCGCGGCAAGCGGCACCGGACTTTGTCGTCATCGGGCCCTGGGTTTCGTTCTTCGAAATCTATTGTCAAATGCGCGGCCTCGAACAAGCCATGCTCGATCTCGCGCTGGATCCGGATTTTGTGGACGCCACCCTCGACCGGATTGAAGCGATCCAAACGGACATGATGCGCCGGTTTTTTGCCCAAGCCCGGCAATTCCTGACGTTGACCTTCATCAGCGACGATGTGGGCGGCCAGAACGGGTTGCTGATGTCGCCCGCCGCGTGGCGCCGGCATCTTGAACCACGGCTGCGCCGGTGGTGCCGGTTGATTCACGATCACGATCTCAAGGTCTTTTTTCATTCCGATGGCGGCATCGACCCGCTGATTGGGCCATTAATCGAGTGCGGCATCGATGTGCTAAACCCGATCCAACACGTGTGCCCTGGCATGGATCGTGCCGCCTTGAAACGCAAGTACGGGGACCGCGTGATCTTCCATGGTGGCGTGGACAACCAAAGCGTCCTGCCGCGCGGCTCGGTCGCCAGCGTGCGCGACGAAGTCCGGCAATGCCTCGCCACACTCGGTGCTCGTCAAACCGGTTACATCTGCTGTTCCTGCCACAACGTACAGCCCGGCACGCCGCTGGAAAACATTCTCGCCATGGTCGAGACCGTTCAACAATCTCTGTGAACAGTCGGAAGTTACAATCGTGTTTCGCGCTTTGGGGTCCGTCTTAGCCGAACTGTTTGGAATCGGACCTAAATCAAATCCGCCAGCTTGCCGGTGTGGATGAACGACGTCGCGCACGGCACGCGCACCCGTTTGCCGGCATTGCCGTGGATCACCAATTCGTCGGCACCGGTCACCTCGATATTCTTGACCTCCGAAAAACCCGACGGCACCGGGACACAGCCTTGGATGTAATTGATGGCAGTCGGTCGCGTCGAACTGAGCGTGAGGTATGGCGTGATCCCCCGGCGACTCAGCGGATTGGGCTTGAGGCAATCCCCAATGCCGCCGCCGTAGTACCACGTGACGTCTTCGATGCCGAGACAGTTGATGTGCCGGCCCCGCCACATGCCGGTCCAGAGGCCGCCGTTTGTGCGCCAAAACAATGTCCCTTTCAGCACCTGCGGATCCTTCAAGGTAAACCAGACATACCGCTCGCGCGGAAACGTGATGCTTGACCAGCCGAACTTCAGTCGCGGATCCGCAACCATGAACGCGAGATCACAAAACCCGCGGTAGTTCGGATACACCGACAAATCCGCCAGCGTCCCCCAGATCGTCGGCACCCGGCGCAAGTCGTGGAACTCCACGTTGTTTTTCAAGAAGGGATAGCTCCCCAGCGCTGGATCGCCAGTCGGTGTCGGCGCAGTGCGGCCAAAGAGAAACGGGGCGAGCACGATCTTACCGGATTCGGGCCGGTCGGGAAATTGGATGTTCGGATGATGCCCCACCAACATCGGGCCTGTCATGCCGGAGAGCACATGCTGCTGGTAGACGACGTTGTGGCCGTTGACGAGCCCGACCCGCTTGTCCACAACACCGGGCCGCACCGCGACCTTGACCTGCAAATGCAGACTCGTGCCCTGCCTTGTCCGCCGGTGCGCGATGAACTGCCACGGTAAATTCGGTGGCTCGCCGTGCAACGGATATTTTTCGCCGCGAAACGGTTTGAGATTATGTCCGAACGGCGCGCAGAAAAAATCGCCGCGCAACACCCGCAGCAACGGCGGCGTCTGGGCCGGCACTTTTTCGTTCCACCACGGCGCGATGTGATACGGCTGAATGGCGCGGCGGTCCCGGTTGAAATACACCGGCGCCAAGTGCCCGCCCACGCGCGTGACCGCCGCGCTGACTTGCTTCGTCTGCAACACCCACGATGGCTCGTTAAAGACCCGTTTCAGTTTCATTGGCAACTCACTTTGGCTGACCTAACAATGATACGTTTTTCAACTCAAACGGCGCGCGGAACGTCTGGCCGTCGTCGTACACCTCCACGACAATTCTGCCCTTGGCCGGATACTCGCCCTTCCGATTGAAATCCAGCGTCACATCATTCCCACTCGACATGCTACCGCCCTGTTTCGCCTCCAGCTTCGCACCCGCGGCATCATAGAACGTCACGGATTTGATCGTGTCCTTCGCCACGCGCAATCGCAACGCCAACGCTGTGCTGCCGGCCTGCCACTCACTGGCCTTGATGGATTTGATGGTCGCACCGAATTCCGTGCCGGCCGCGCCCGCCGTGAAATCCGCAATCCCCAAATCAACTTCGCGCGTCTTCGTCGCCATGAAATACTCCAGCGTCCCGGCCAATTCCTGAATTCCGCGCGCCTGCGGTCCCGGCACCCCGACGGCGACCTCAAAAACCACCGCCGATTTGTCCGGCGTCAAGCGCGGAAAACTCACCCGCCGGTCCCACTCTTTGACCGGCAACAAATCCTCGCCCGTATCCGTGACCGCTTTCGTCACCTCGCCCTTCGTCACACTGATCACCCCCGCCGGCAACTCCGCCACCAGCGAAAACGCCAGCCCGGCGGCATTCCGGTTAAACGGGTTAATCTGACGTTTCTGATCCGCGACCGTGACCAATTGCACCCCGGCCACCGTCAACCCCTTGAATGTCCCCGCCTGCGCCGCCGGCCGCGCGCTTACCAACGCATCGAGCTTCAGCGTTTTCAACATCGCCGGCATCGCCTGCTTTGCCGCCGCCGCTTCCGCCGCGAAATCGAAGAGCGGCTGCGACCCCGGCTTGAAGGCCACGCGGACCGGGCCGCGTTCGCCGTACAATTTTTCGTTCAACAACAACGGCTCCGGCCCCGTCTGCTGAAAATCCCGGCCCGCCTTGATCTGCTGCTGCAACAACACATCGTCCGCCATGATGCCATCCATGGCCGCCAACATTTTCGCACCGTCCAGAGTCAACCGCACCGTGCCGGCGTCCACCTTCTGGAAGTTCGTCGTTTTCTCCACCGTCCCCGGCAACCGAAACGTCATCTCGACCTTCAACGTCGTGAACACCCCCAGCAACATCGGCCGCATCTGTTGGAACTTCGCGCGGTCGCCGGTGATCCGCTGCTGAATTTCCTCGGGAGTTGTCGCTGGAGCACTGGCCTTGGCCGGTTTGGCGGGTTTTTCCTTCTCCTGCAATTCCAGCACCAGCAAACCGTCCGCGCCCGGCGCCCACTTCGGTTCGAGGCTATTCTGAAAGCCGGCATTGTGCAGCCGCAACTTCGCCAACTCCCGAAAGTAGGCCGTCCCGGTAAACTCCACCCGTCCATCCCCCAACCGCCGGTAACTCACTTCGCGCCACGCCTCCACGCCGGTGGCTTTCTCCAACTCCGCGCGGACACTGTCCTTCATTTGCGTCGCCGGATCCCCGTCTTCACCACCGGTCAGATTAAAATTGATCGGCTGGAACACCGACACCACTTTCACCTTGCCGGAACCGTCGGGGTTGACGGTGAAATCCTGTTGCGACTCAATGCACCCGGTCGCCAACGCCGCGCCCAACACCAGCCACGCATATTTCATGATCGCTCCTTAATCAAACACGACTGTCTTCTTCGCATACACCAAAATCCGGTGATCAATATGCCAGCGCACCGCGCGCGACAACACCGCCTTCTCCAAATCCCGGCCTTTTTCCTGCAAGTCCTCAATCTGATCGCGGTGCGAAATCCGCACCACGTCCTGCTCGATGATCGGGCCGTCGTCGAGCACCTCGGTCACATAATGACTCGTCGCGCCGATGAGTTTCACCCCGCGCTCGAACGCCCGGTGATACGGCTTCGCCCCGCTGAACGCCGGCAGGAACGAGTGATGCACGTTGATGATGCGCTGCGGATATTGCGCGACAAACTCCGGCGACAAAATTTGCATGTATCGCGCCAACACCACAAAATCCACCCGGTGTTCCGCCAGCAACGCCCGTTGCCGGCTCTCGTCCTTACCGGACACACAGGCAAACGGAATCCGATAAAACTCCGCCAACCGCCGCGCGTCCTCGTGGTTGCTGATGATGACCGGGATTTCACACGCCAGTTCCCCGCTGTCATGCCGGTAGAGCAAATCCGCAAGGCAATGCAGGTACTTGGATACCATGATCGCCAACCGGGGCCGTACCGCCGAAGTTTCGAGCCGCCACCGCATCCCAAATTTTTCCGCGATTGGTTGAAACGCCGGCCGAAATTCGCTCGCCGGCAAGGCAAACCCCTGCCCATCCCATTCGACCCGTGACAAAAACAATCCCAGATCGGCGTCCTGATGCTGATCGTTGTGGAGGATATTCGCGTTGTGCCGATACAGAAAGTCCGAGATGGCCGCCACAATCCCTTTGCGGTCGGGACAATCCACGAGCAAAATGGCTGAATTCTTCATCGCCAGCAGTTTTTCACGCACCCGCACGCCCGGCAAGCAACTTCTCAGGTCACCGGCGCGGAGTCCAGCCTTGACCGGGGTTGCGTGTTGCGGTTAGCTCCGCTCCGCCCCCATGAAAATTCTCGTCATCATTCTTGGCCTTTGGCTCACCGGCGCTTCATTTGGATTTGGTCAGAACCGCGCCGCCTTCAACATTCTTTTCGACGGCAACTCGTGGGTGGCCGGGACTGGCGCAACGGCTGGTTCCAACTTCCCGAATCAGGTGCAAGCTCTCCTCAAAAAAGCCGGCCAGACCGTCACGCTGCTCAACACCGGCATCCCCGGCCAGACGATTGACCAGATGCAAACACGCGCGCCGACCCACGTGGATGTCCACCACAAACAGTATCAGTATTTGATTGGGATGGAACTGGTCAACCAATGGGGCAACACCGACCAATCCCGCGAAGTCATCTTCGCCAAATACCAGAAATATTTCCTCGCCCGCAAAGCCGCCGGCTTTCAGAACCTGATCGCGTTAACGCCCATCGCGCAGGGATATTACCCGCGCAAGAACTGGGAAGCCGACCGGCAATGGTTCATCGCCAAAATATTGGCGGAGTTTCCCAAACTCGGAATCGCCGTCGCCAATGTCGGCGGCGACCCACGGCTCTCCGATTGGAAGAACACTGCCTATTTTACCAGTGACCGGATTCACCCCACGAACGGCGGCTACGCGGTCATCGCCGAAATCGTCGCCAAAACCATCCTGAGTCCGACCAAGCTCCGCCCCATCGGCGTGGCGGTCCGTGACTAAACCCTGTCCCCCAAAATCACGCCAGTGGGAGCTGAACCAAATCGACCAGTCATCACCAAGGAGTTGCTCAAAGAACTCGGGGATTGGCGTACTGAAAAGGAAGGCCGCGCCCTCGCGGCGATGGGGGCGGTCCAAGAATGGCACTGGGAACCACCGTTTCTAAGCGGGACCGTGCGCACCGCCGGCGGTGCACCGATCAACGCGAAAATCAAACTCGGCGCGCGCGCGTTCGAAGTCGAGAATCTCTGCGTCTGCCGGCAGGCACGCGAAAGTGGCCGGATCTGCCCGCATGTTTTGGCGTTGGTGTTCGCAACGATGCAGAAGGCGCAGCCTGTAGCCGCACCCTTTACGGGTGCGTCCAGCCGTGCGCAGAGAACGCAGGCTTCAGCCTGCGGCTACATTCCGCTTTCTGAAGCGACCGACGCGAATCTAATCCTGGAATTGATGGTGCTGTTGCCGCTCGACTTGCCGCGCGCATGGCGGGCGAACGAATTGCGGATCATCCTCGAGGGCCGCGTGGCCGGCGGGGCGTTTCTGCCGTTCGATGTGATTCCGAAAGATAAGACCTATGCCGTGAACGAATCCGATGAAGTGTTGCTGGAAGAAATCGAACGGATTCATGGCGGGCGCGTGCCGGGCGTGTGGATGCTCCCACACGACGACGCCGATCAGTTTTTCGCCGCGCTGACGAATCACCCACAAGTCTGGCTCGGGAAGAAGTCGCGGATCGAAGTGCGCGGAACCGAGGTGCTCCCGTCGCTGAAGCTGACGCTGGAGAAGACCGGCGAGCTGCGGCTGTTGTTGAGCGCGGGCGGGACGCCGGATTTTGGGAATTGGAAGTTCGACGGGAAAACGCTGACGCGGACGCCGAAGTTGCCGGCAATGTTCACGACGGGGGAACGGCGGTTGTCGCGGACGGAGTTCGCGAAGTTTTATCAGCAGGAGTTGCCGGCTTGGGAGAAGATGGCGGAGGTGGAGTTTTCGCCGGAATTTGATTTGTTGGAGTTCGAGGCAAAACCGGCGCCGACGCGGGTGACAATTGATGGCGGGTTGACCGGGTTGAACCTCGAATTGCATGTGCCAGCGGAGTCGGATTGGACTCCCGATCCGCAGAATCCGTTCCGGTATTATCGCTATTACATCGTGGCCAAGGCGGAGATTGAGCGGGCAGGTTTTGAGCCGGCCGGCAATGGTTACCGGCTGACGTCGGAGAATCGCGTCGGACATTTCATCGCGAACATCTTGCCGAAGTGGGAAGACAACTGGCAAGTCGAGTACGGGCCGCAATTCACACGGTTTCTGTGGCTGTGTGACCGGATCGAGCCGGAGGTGGCGGTGCGGGCGGCCGGTAATGACTGGCTGGCAGTGGATGTGAGTTATAAGAGCGATACCGCCGTTCTCACCAACGCGGATGTGGCGCGGATGTTGCAGAAAGGCGCGGCACATCACCGGCAGGCCAATGGGCGCATCGCGCTGGTGCCGAGCGAGGCGGTCGCAGGGTTTCAGGATGTAATCTTTGATTGTCAGGCCGAACAGTCGAAGACGGGGTTGCGGGTGGAACGGAAGTTCGCGCCGTATCTGGCCGAGGCGTTGCGCGAGAGTTCGCTGCAGACGAAATGGCAGGTGCCGGCGGAGGTGCGGTCGGTGCAGCCGCTAGAGCTGCCGAGGTTGCTGCGGCCGTATCAGCAAGATGGCGTGAACTGGTTGCATCATTTATCGAGCAACGGTCTGGCCGGCATTCTGGCCGACGAGATGGGATTGGGGAAAACGGTGCAGGCGTTGTTTTGGTTAGCGTCGTTGAAGGCGAAACCGATGTTGGTCGTCTGTCCGACGAGCTTGCTGACGAACTGGCAATCCGAGGTCGCGCGGTTTACGCCGGAGTTGAAGACGCTCGTGTTGCACGGAGCGGACCGGGAGTTTGAGGGGCTGACGAATTATGATCTCGTGATCACCTCGTACGCCTTGCTCCGCCGGGATGTTGCGGAACATCAGGAGATTTCGTGGCAGGCGGTTGTGCTCGACGAGGCGCAGCATATCAAGAACCGGTTCAGCCAGATCGCGCAGGCGGTGAAGGAACTGCGCGCGAAGCACCGGCTCGTGTTGACGGGAACGCCGGTGGAAAACTCTCTCGGCGATTTATGGTCGATCTTTGATTTTCTGATGCCAGGGTATTTAGGGCCGGCGACAGAGTTTCGCGACCGGTATGAGAAGCAGTCCTCGGATGCGGCAACGATGACGCGGTTGCGGCAACGGCTCCGGCCATTTGTGCTGCGGCGGTTGAAGAACGAGGTCGCGAAGGAGTTGCCGGCGAAGATCGAGCAGATTACGTGGTGCGAGTTGACCGACGAGCAGAAATCCGTTTACCAATCCATTCTCGCGCAAGGTCGCCGGCAAGTCTTCGAGGAGAAAAAGGAATCGCAGCGCCGGTTGGCTGTGCTGACGACGTTGTTGCGGCTCCGGCAGGCGTGTTGTCATCTCGGGTTATTGCCGGGTGAACGCGAATGGAAAGAGCCGTCGGCGAAGCTGGCGACGTTTCTGGAATTGATCGAGGAAGCGGCGGACGGGAATCACCGAGTGTTGGTGTTCAGTCAGTTTGTGAAGTTGCTGAAGCTCGTGCAGGAGGCATTGCCGGTGGAGCACTGTTACCTCGACGGCAGCACAGTGGACCGCGCGAGCGAGATCGAACGGTTTCAGAAATCGAAGATCCCGGTGTTTCTCATCAGCTTGAAGGCGGGCGGCACCGGCTTGAACCTGACCGGCGCAGACACGGTGATTCATCTCGATCCGTGGTGGAATCCCGCCGTCGAGGAACAAGCCACCGCCCGCGCCCACCGGATCGGTCAGAAGCAAGTGGTTACGTCTTACAAATTGATCGCGAAAGGCACAGTCGAGGAGAAGATCGTGAAGTTGCAGGAGAAGAAACGCGAACTCTACGCGCAAACGGTGACCAGCGATGAGGCATTCATCCAAGGCCTGACCGGTGCGGAACTGCAGGAGTTGCTCGCGTGAGAATCGCGATAGTCGGCGGCGGCGCTGCTGGTTTCATGGCCGCCATCACCGCCGCGGAAGCCGGTGCCGACGTAACGCTCTACGAAAAAAGCCGGGAGTTTCTCAGCAAGGTGAAAATCTCCGGCGGCGGGCGGTGTAATGTCACGCATGCGTGTTTCGACGCCCGCGAGTTCGCCACCCGGTATCCCCGGGGCGAACGCGAATTGATCGGACCACTCCAACGCTTCGGCGCGCGTGAAACCGTCGAGTGGTTTGAGTCACGCGGCGTGAAGCTGAAGACCGAAGCCGATGGCCGGATGTTTCCGGTCACCGATTCATCGCAGACGATCATTGATTGTCTCGTCGGCGCGGCGAAAGCTGCCGGTGTGAAGTTAGTGACCGGTCAGACTGTGAACGATTTTCCCAGCGACTGCGACCGGCTGCTGTTGGCCACCGGAGGTTATCGTCCGACCACCAGCGTGTTCGGCCACACCATCGAACCTCCCGTCCCTTCCCTCTTCACGTTTCACATCGCGACGCCCTGGCTGCGGGAACTGGCCGGCATCACCGTCCCCGAAGTCGAAGTCTCAGCCGCGGGGCTGCGCGAACGCGGGCCGATGCTCATCACGCACACCGGCTTGAGCGGGCCGGCGATTCTCCGACTATCCGCTTGGGGCGCACGGGAACTGCATGCGCTGGATTACCGGTTTCCGCTCGCTGTGAATTGGCTGGCAAACTACCGGCCCGAACAGTCCGCCCGCTTACTAGTGAACACGCCGATGTCGCCGTTGCCGGCCCGCTTGTGGGAACAACTCGTCCTCGCCGCCGGCATCTCACGAGAGACGCGTTGGTCGCGTTTGACGCGGGAGCAGAATCACCAGCTCCAGTGGCAACTGACGCAAACTGAATTCGCGGTGTCCGGTAAGAGCATGAACAAAGAAGAGTTTGTCACATGCGGCGGCGTCCGTTTGAGCGAGGTCAGCTTCAAGACGATGGAGAGCAAGCTTCGGCCGGGACTCCATTTTGCCGGCGAGGTGCTGGATATCGACGGCATCACCGGCGGTTTCAACTTCCAGGCGGCGTGGACGACCGGCTGGATTGCCGGGCGCGCGATGGCTTGCGCTCGCGGAAGCGCATCCATATAATCTGCCGCTATGTCTTCATTAAATTCTCTGCAAACATTTGATCTCGGTGGTGGTCGTAAAGGAAAGTTTTATTCGTTGCCGGCGCTGGAGGAAGCGGGCATCGGCAAGATTTCGCGGCTGCCAGTTTCCATCCGCATCGTGCTCGAATCCGTTTTGCGCAACGTCGACGGCCAGAAGGTGACGGACAAAGATGTGCGCACATTGGCGAACTGGAACGCGAAGGCGCCGGCACAGGAGGAGATTCCGTTCATCGTCGCGCGCATCGTGCTCCAAGACTTTACCGGCGTGCCGTTGCTCGTGGACTTGGCGGCGATGCGGTCGGCCGTGGCGCGCATGGGCAAAGACCCGACGATGATCGAACCGCTCGTGCCGGTCGACCTCGTCGTGGATCACTCGGTGCAGGTGGACTTTTTCGGTTCGGCGGATTCGATGCGGCAGAATCTCGAACTGGAATTCAAGCGCAACCGGGAACGCTACCAACTCTTGAAATGGGGACAACAGGCGTTCAAGACGTTTGGGGTGGTTCCACCCGGTATCGGCATCGTGCATCAAGTGAATCTCGAGTATCTCGCGAAAGGCGTGCTAAATGCCGGGGATGTTTACTACCCGGACACGCTGGTCGGCACGGACTCGCACACGACGATGATCAACGGGCTCGGCATCGTCGGCTGGGGCGTCGGCGGCATCGAAGCAGAAGCCGGGATGCTGGGGCAACCGGTTTATTTCCTCACGCCGGAAGTTGTCGGCGTCCACATGACCGGCGCGTTGCGCACGGGCGTGACGGCGACGGATCTCGCGTTGCATGTGACGCAGATGCTGCGCAAGGCGAAGGTCGTCGGGAAGTTTGTGGAGTTTTACGGCCCTGGCGCGACGAGCTTGCCGGTGGCCGACCGCGCGACGGTCGCGAACATGGCGCCGGAGTACGGCGCGACGATGGGCTTCTTCCCGGTCGATGATGAGTCGCTCAACTATCTGCGCGCGACCGGCCGCACCAACGAGCAGGTCGTGGCATTCGGCAACTATTTCAAGGCGCAAGGCATGTGGGGCATCCCGAAGAAAGGTCAGTGCGATTACAGCGTCGATCTCGAACTCGATCTCGCTGACGTGACGCCGAGCGTGGCCGGGCCGAAGCGTCCGCAGGATCGGATCGAACTCAAGGATTTGAAGTCGAAGTTCCACGAACTACTCGCGAAGCCGGCCCCTGATGGTTACGGCAAGACGGCCGGCAAGGCGAACGGACTCAATCACGGTTCAGTCGTCATCGCGGCGATCACGAGTTGCACGAACACTTCCAATCCGAGCGTGATGCTCGCTGCCGGTTTGCTCGCGCAGAAGGCGGTCGCGGCTGGGTTGAAGACACCGGACCACGTGAAGACCTCGCTCGCGCCCGGCTCGCGCGTCGTCAGCGATTATCTCTCGAAGACCGGTTTGCAGAAGCCGCTCGACCAACTCGGGTTCAACCTCGTCGGCTACGGCTGCACGACCTGCATCGGCAATTCCGGTCCCCTGCCCGCTCCGATTGAGGAAGCGATCACGAAGAACGATCTCGTCACCGCGAGCGTGTTGTCCGGTAACCGCAACTTCGAGGCGCGCGTGCACTCGAACGTGAAAGCCAACTTCCTCATGTCGCCGCCGTTGGTCGTCGCGTTTGCGCTGGCTGGCCGGGCGGATATTGATTTGACGACCGAGCCGATTCAGAAAGACGTCTATTTATCAGACATCTGGCCGACGCTCGAAGAAATCCAGGAAGCGATGAAGTCGGCGTTGAAGCCGGAAGTGTTCCGGTCACTCTACAAAGATTTTGCCGCGCAAAACCCAGCTTGGAACGAAATCCCGTCGTCGGTCGGCAATGTTTACAAATGGGATGAGAAGAGCACGTACATCCAAGAGCCGCCGTTCTTTACCGGCTTCGGGATGCAGGCCGGTACGATCACGGAGATCAAAGGCGCGAAGGCGCTCGGTATCTTCGGCGACAGCGTCACGACCGACCACATCAGTCCCGCCGGCAACATTAAGAAGGATTCCCCCGCCGGTAAGTTTCTCGTCGCGAACGGCGTCCAGCCGGTGGACTTCAACAGCTACGGCGCGCGCCGCGGCAATGATCGCGTGATGACACGCGGAACGTTTGCCAACGTTCGCATTAAGAATCTGATGGTGCCGGGCGTCGAAGGCGGCGTGACGAAGTTCAATGGCGAGACGTTGCCGATCTATGATGCGTCGATGAAGTATCAGCAGGCCGGTACTCCGTTGGTGATCTTTGCCGGGCAGGAGTACGGCACCGGCAGTTCGCGCGACTGGGCGGCGAAAGGCACGCGGTTGCTCGGCGTGAAGGCGGTCATTGCGCAGAGTTTTGAGCGCATACACCGCAGCAATCTCGTCGGCATGGGCGTGTTGCCATGTCAATTCAAGGAAGGCACGACCGCGCAGACGCTCGGGCTGACCGGGAGTGAGACGTTCGACTTGATCGGCCTCGGCGAAAACGTGAAGCCCCGGCAGGAGTTGACGCTGGTGATCAACCCCGCTGGGAGCGGGGCAGGCGGCGAGAAACGCGTGCCGGTGATTTGCCGGATCGATACCGCCATTGAGGTTGAATACTATCGGCACGGCGGCATCCTGCCGTTCGTGCTGCGGCAACTCGTCGCTCGCGCTTGACGAAGAAACTGCAGCATACGAAAAGCTGACAATGAATGGAGGCGTTTTTCTAATCCAAGGCAAGGACTGCCTTATTGAGATGAAAGAAGAGCGCCAGAAATCGGAAGAGTCATTTCAAGAACTGCTGGCAAGTTATCCGAGCCTACTTGCCGGAGATCAGATCGACAGCGAATCGCCAAGGCACTGGCTCTTGGTATCACGTGAAATCGAGGTCCCGGACGCGGATGAAGCCGCTGGTCGATGGTCCCTTGATCACCTGTTTCTCGATCAGGATGGAATCCCAACTTTGGTTGAGGTTAAACGAAGCACCGACACCCGGATCCGCAGAGAAGTAGTTGGGCAGATGCTGGATTACGCGGCGAATGCCGTAGTTTACTGGTCAGTAGAGACTATTAGAGCTGAGTTTGAAGCGCGTTGTCAGGCGGTAAATCTTGATTCTCAACAGCAGATCAAGAATGTCTTCGGTGACACAACAAATGCAGATCAGCTATGGCAGAAAGTTAAAGTGAATCTTCAAGCAGGCAAGATCCGGCTTGTCTTCGTCGCTGATGAGATTCCATCTGAGCTACGCCGCATCATAGAATTCCTGAACGAGCAGATGGACCCAGCCGAAGTACTTGGCGTCGAAATTCGGCAGTACGTTGGTCAGGGGTTGAAGACCCTCGTCCCACGGGTCATCGGCCAGACCGCGGAGGCACAGCAGAAGAAGTCCAGCGGTGCTCGTGAAAATCGTCAGTGGGATGAAACTTCCTTCTTAAAGGTGTTGGAAGAAGAACGAGGTCAAGATGAAGCTAGAGTTGCGGCGGCAATTCTACGATGGGCCAAAGACCAGAAGTTGAGAGTTTGGTGGGGTAAAGGCAAACAAGCTGGCTCATTTTTTCCGATGTTTGATTACAAAGGTGACTCTCACTTTCTCTTCTCGGTCTGGACTTACGGGCGTATTGAAGTCCAATTCCAGCATATGCGCACCCACCCCTTCAGCGACCACGCGCGACGACTAGACCTTGCACGCCGCCTCAACACAATCGCTGCTGTTTCTGTTCCGGAGGATGCCATCAGAAGACGGCCCAGCATCCCCATAACCTCTCTCGATGAACCAGCAGCACTTGCCCAGTTCCTCGAAGTATTCGGGTGGGTCATCCAAGAAATTCGAACCACCTGATTGCGAGATAAACACCCCTTGAGCCACCCTGATGCTTGACACAAACCCCTCGCCCGGTATAGTGAAATGGAAATCGGACAAAACTTGTCTGATTTAATACAAAGATTGGAATGACGATGGCTGATACTCTCGAAATCATTGACCTGCACGCCCGGATCGAGGAACGCGAAATCCTCAAGGGCTTGTCGCTGACCATCCGCAAAGGCGAAGTCCACGCCATTATGGGGCCGAACGGTTCGGGCAAATCCACGCTCGCCAACGCCATCATGGGCAATCCGAAGTACGAGGTGACCGGCGGCAAGATTCTCATGAAAGGCGAAGACATCCTCGAAATGGAAGTCGACGAGCGCGCCCGCAAGGGGTTGTTTCTGGCGTTTCAGTATCCGTGCGAGGTACCGGGGGTGCGGCAAGCCAACTTCTTGCGGCTCGCGGTAAACGCACGCTTCGGACGCGAGCTGGACGTGATGGAGTTTTACGCCAAGCTCGAAGACAAGATGAAGTTCCTCGACATCAATGAGGCTTTCATGAAGCGGTACCTCAATGAAGGTTTCTCGGGCGGCGAGAAGAAGCGCAACGAAATCCTCCAGATGATGATGCTCGAACCGGAGTTCGCCGTCATGGACGAGACTGATTCGGGCCTCGACATCGACGCGTTGAAGGTCGTCTCCGAAGGCGTGAACAAACTCCGCGGCCCGGACCTCGGAATTCTGATCATCACGCACTACGAACGCATCCTGCGTTACATCCAACCCGATTTCATCCACATTCTCGTCGACGGCAAGATCGTCAAATCCGGCGGCCGCGATCTGGCCGCGCATTTGGAAGAACACGGCTACGATTGGATCACCAAAGACACGGTGAAAGCATGAGCGCACCCAACACCGACATTCTACCCGGCGCGTACAAGGAAGGTTTTCACGACGACATCAAGCCGTTGCACGTCGTTCCGAAAGGCGCGACGCACGAAGTCATCGACTACATGTGCGACGTGAAGAAAGAACCCGACTGGATGCGTCAGTTCCGGCATCGCAGCCTCGATCTGTTCTTCAAGCAAGACTTGCCGGCGTGGTTGCCGGGGTTGCGGGACATCGATTACAACGCGATCACCTACTACGCCAGCCCGGTCGAAAAATCCGCGCGCAAATGGGAAGACGTGCCGGAGGACATTCGGAAGACGTACGACAAACTCGGCATCGCGAAAGAAGAACAGAAGCTCCTTGGCGGTCTCGGCGCGCAAATCGACTCCGAGATGGCGTATCACAACATCCAAGAATCGCTCGCGAAGAAGGGTGTCGTCTTCCTGAGTTGCGATGACGGCATCAAAGAGTTCCCGGAACTCTTCAAGGAACATTTCTCGAAATCCATCCCACCGGAGGACAACAAATTTGCCGCGCTGAATTCCGCGTTTTGGAGCGGCGGCTCGTTCGTCTACATCCCGAAGGGCGTCAAATGCGACGTCCCGCTCAGCGTCTACTTCCGCATCAACGCCGAGCAGTTCGGCCAGTTCGAACGCACGCTCATCATCGTGGACGACGACGCGTTCTGCCATTACGTCGAAGGTTGCAGCGCGCCGGTCTACACCACGCATTCCGTGCACGCGGCGGTCGTCGAAATTTTCGTCAAGAACCGCGCCCGTTGCCGGTACACTACGATCCAAAACTGGAGTACCGACGTCTACAACCTCGTCACCAAACGCTCGATGATTGACAGCAAAGGCGTCATGGAATGGGTCGACGGCAATCTCGGTTCGAAGCGCACCGTGAAATATCCGTCGTGCTACATGATCGGGGAAGGCGCGCACGGTGAAGTGCTCTCGCTTGCGTCTGCCGACAAAGGCATGTGGCAAGATGCCGGGGCGAAGATGGTTTTCCTTGCCGACAACTGCACCGGTCGCATCAACTCGAAGTCCATCAGCGGCCACGGTGGCCGGAGTTCGTACCGGGGTCTCGTGCAAGTGAACCCGCAGGCGAAGAATTGCCGGGTCCAAGTCAATTGCGACGCGCTCATCCTCGACGACAAGAGCCGGTCGGACACCTACCCGGTGATGGAAATCGACGGTGACCTTTCGACCGTCGAACACGAAGCCAGCGTCTCCAACGTCAGTGAAGAACAACTCTTCTACCTCACAAGCCGCGGCATCAAGAAAGAGGACGCCGTCAGCATGATCGTCAACGGCTTCATCGAACCGATCGTGAAAGAGTTGCCGATGGAATTCGCCGTCGAGATCAACCGGCTCATCAATCTCCAGATGGAAGGTTCAGTCGGATGAACGCACCGGCCTGGCTCGAAAAACAACGCGACGTGGCGCGGCAGACCTTCGACCGTCTCCCCCTCCCCACCCGCCGGGACGTCGATTGGCAGCGGTTCGACATCCGCAAACTCAAACTCGATAAAGTCGCCGAACCAGCTCTCACCGAGAAGCTCTCCGCGTCACCCGGCAACGGCGTCATCTTCTGCGACATGGCCACTGCCATCGCGAAGCACAGCGACATCGTCAAAGAATATCTCGGCAAAGGCATTTCGCCAGACGAGCCGAACAAGTTCAACGCCCTCCACGTCTCGCGCTTGAATACCGGCGCGTTCCTGTACGTGCCGCGCGACGTGAAACTGACCGTGCCGCTCGAAATTCTTTACACGCTTACCGGTGCGAGCGGTTTCCCGCACACGCTCGTGGTCATCGAGCCGGGCGCGGAGGCGACGCTCGTGCAGAAGTTTACCGGCGGACCTACCGGCGACATGAGCATTCACGCTTCGGGTACGGAAGTCTTCGTCAAGGAAGGCGGCCACCTCCACTACATCAGCTACCAGAACTTCAATCCGAACGTGTACGACTTCACGCTCAAGCGCGCCCACGTCGCGCGCGACGCGGAGATCGACTGGGTTATCGGCATGTTTGGCGCGAGCTTCCAGCGGTACGACATCGAATGCGTCATGGAAGGCGAAGGCGGCAACAGTTTCATGTACGGCGTCGGTTTCGCGGAACACAACCAGCAGTTCGGCCAATTCACGAAACAGCATCACAAGGTTGGCAACACGACCAGCGACCTGCTTTTCAAAAACGTCCTGCGCGATTCCGCCGTTACCAACTACTCCGGTACGATCAAAGTCGAAAAGAACGCCAACGGCACGAATGCGTATCAGTCCAACAAGAACCTCGTCCTCAGCGACAAGGTCAAGTGCGACACGAAGCCGATTTTGGAAATCGAATCGAACCAACTCCGTTGCACCCACGGCGCGACCGTCGGCCGGTTGGAGGAACAGCACCTCTATTATCTTCGGGCCCGCGGCTTACCGGAGGAGCAGGCCCGTGAAGTTCTCCTCGAAGCGTTTCTCGACCCAGTCTTGGCTCGAATTCAGGTTGAGGACGTGTACAAGGAATTCAGCTCGCTCATTCACCAAAAGGTTATCCGCAAGTGATCGAACGCCTCGACGCCGTCGAACTCGAAGAAATCCGCGACGACTTCCCAATCTTGCAACAACGGGTCCACGGCAAACCGCTCATCTACTTCGACAATGCCGCGACCTCCCAAAAACCCCGGCAAGTCATCGAAACATTAAACGACTACTACCGGCGCTACAACGCGAACGTTCATCGAGGCATCCATGCCCTTGCCGAACGCGCGACGCGCGAATACGAACTCGCCCGGCACACAATTGCCAAGTTCATCAATGCTCCCGCGCCTGAAACCGTCGTCTTCACTCGTGGTACAACCGAGGCCATCAACCTCGTCGCTTACTCGTGGGCACGAGCGAATCTCAAACAAGGCGACGAAATTCTCATCACGTGGATGGAGCACCACAGCAATATCGTCCCGTGGTATCAGGTCGCCGCAGCGACAGGCGCCGTCATCAAGCGCATCGACTTAAACGCCGACGGCACCCTCGCGATACCGGCCATCAACCCACGCACCAAGCTCGTCGCCGTCACGCAATGCTCGAACGTCCTCGGCACAATCAATCCGGTCAAGGAGCTGGCTGCGGCCGCCCACAAAGTCGGCGCGCTCATTCTCGTGGACGGTGCGCAGAGCGTGCCGCATCTCGCGGTGGACGTGCAGGCACTCGACGCGGACTTCTTTGTCTTTAGCGGTCACAAGATGCTCGGGCCAACGGCGTCTGGCGTTCTGTACGGCAAGCGCGCTTTGCTCGAAGGCATGCCCCCGTTTATGGGCGGCGGTGAGATGATCCGGGAAGTCTCCGCGACCGGCTTCACGACCAACGACCTTCCCTATAAATTTGAAGCCGGTACGCCGAACATCGCCGAATCCATCGGTCTCGGAATCGCGGTGGATTACCTCCAGAAAGTCGGCCTCGACAAAATCCGGCAACACGAGAAAGAGATCACCGCCTACGCGCTCGAACGCCTCCAAGAAATGATCGAAATCAAGATTTACGGCCCGCTCGATGCTGAAAAACGCGGCGGTCTCGTGGCGTTTACATTCAGCGACATCCACCCGCATGACTTGGCGACATTCTTCGACCAGGAAGGCATCGCGATCCGCGCCGGTCACCATTGCGCCATGCCGTTGCACAAACATCTCGGCATCGGTGCCACAGCGCGCGCCAGTTTCTACCTCTACAACACGCGCGCGGAAGTGGATGCACTGGTCGCCACGTTGCAGAAGGCCAAGAAATTCTTCGGCGCGTGCCCGACCGGTCGAGCACTCGGTTTCTGAGTTGGGTGCGCTATTGCGCACCGCGGACGGTTCTCACGATTTAAATTGGTGCGCAATAGCGCACCCTACTTGTACCGCGACTTCAGTGTGGCGCCCTTTTTTGCGCTCTGATTCGCCAGATCAAGAATATGAATCGGCCGGCGCGCCCACTCACCGGTGATGACCAGCCTCTCGCCCTTCGTTAGATGGTCGGCGATGTTCTGGTAGAACTTCCAACCTTCGTCGGGATGCTTGCTGGTCGTGCTCGTGGTTCTGTTGCCGTCGCGGAGAATGTGGGTATTTTCGGGTCCATCGATGATGTAATTGCCCTGAGTGCCGACCAACTCGACCCAGCCGCGCTTCGGGTTGGAATCGAGTTGCGTGATGCAGAGCGTAAGGACGACCCCGTTCTTGAAGCGCACCACGGCAAAGCCTTCGTCTTCGTTGGCGTCATTCTTCCACTTGGTCTGCGGCCCCCAAAAACCGTACTTGGCGAAGCCGGTCACCTCGACGATTTCGGAGCGGACAAGTTGGAGGCTGTACTCAAGCAAATGCACACCCCAATCGTAGAGGATGCCGCCGGAGATGGATTTGCTGGTGCGCCACCAATCACCAGGTTTATTCCGACTGCCCATGTGGGCTTCGATGCGGACAATGTCGCCAATGCAGCGGTTCGTCACGACATCCTTCACCGCCTGCTGCGCCCGACCGTCCCAATGGCGGTTGTGATACGTCGAGATGATGACGCCCTTCTGCTTCGCAGTCTTGATCATCGTGTCGCACTCGGCGGTGGTGATCGCCATCGGCTTTTCGCAGACCACATGCCGACCGGCGCGCAAGGCTTCGAGGCCGAGCTTGGCGTGGGTGTTATGCGGCGTGATGATCGCCAGCAGGTTCACGTCCGACTTCTTCAACATCTCCGTCAACGTCGCGTAGGTTTCAATTCCCGGGAAATCGGTTTGGGCCACTGCCAGCCGTGCTGCGTCAATTTCGGCGACCGCGACCGGCGTCATCCCGGCGCGTTTCATTTCGTTCAGGTGGGCTTTGCCCATGTTGAAGGCGCCGCCGTAACCGACAACACCGACTTTAATATCACTGGCATTTGAAAATCGTTTCATAGTGGGCGGACGCATACCACGCTTAGCGCGGCAACTTCAAGTCCGATAACGCCACCCCCTCGCGCCGCTGAATCACCGCCTCGACCTTCGGCACATACATCTGCGTCTCCGCCGGCAAACGGATGGCAATTTCATCGAAACCCTTGGCACCGTGTTTCTCCAACGCGCGGCGCACGGTGCCCTCGCCGGCATTGTAAGCCGCCAAAATCAACCGCCAGTCCTTGAACTTGCCGGCGAGGTATTTCAAGTACTTCGCGGCGGCGGTTGCGTTCTTGTCGGGATTGAGACGTTGATCGAATGGCCAGACACTCAGTTCCAGGAATTTCGCCGTCGCCGGCATGAGTTGGAACAAGCCAACGGCACCCACTGGACTCCGGGCCTTGGGGTTGAATCCGGATTCGACTTCCGCCAGCCAGACCATTTCGGGAGTGATCCCTTCCGAGATGAACAACTTTTTCAATCGTGGCACCAGCGTCTCAATTTTGGTCGGCACCGGTTCGCGCTGCAATTGTTCGGCCCATTTTTTGCGGATGACCACCGGACTTGGCGGCGGCGCTGGGGGTTGATCTGCCGGCGGCGCCGGAATGGTCAGGCGCAATTCCGTGGCGACATCAAGATAGTCCAACCGGGCTCGCAACCAGGCGGCATAGGGTTCGGCTTCGGCCAAGTTATCAAGGACCGGCAGGAGCGCACGGGCGACCGTCCGTAATTCGGCCAGATCGAGCACATACTCACCCTGAAGCCGGTGCTGAAGCTGCTTGCAGACAGCTTCCAGTTGCTTCTCGTCCAATGCGTCGAGGACCGGCGCCTCCAAGTCTTCAAAAAACACAGGATCGAACTCGAGGTCCTGAGCTGATCCCGGCACAAGCTGGGCAAACAGCACCGCGACTCCGCCCGCGAGAATGAGTGACCGGAAGTTCATGATACTTTCACCGCTACCACCATTTCGCACCCGCGTCGAGTGTTGAGAAAAGCCCAAAAACACTCGACTACCCCAAGCCATTCGACTACTCCTTTCCTGAAAACCCCACTGGATCATGGATCAGCTCACCACCATCGTCATGCCGTTCTACAACGAGGAGGCCAACGTCGAGCGCGTAGTCAGGGAGTTGTCAACCGCGTTCGATGGTACTGCCATTCGCGTGGAGTTTGTATGTGTTTGCAACGGTTCTCGTGATCGCACTGGCGAAATCCTCGCTAACCTCGCGCAGGCTGACTCGCGAATAAAAATTGTCACGGTCGCTGTCAACCAAGGCTACGGGTACGGAGTTCGCCAAGGACTAGCCGCCGCCACCGGCGCCATCGTGGGGTATTTGGATGGCGATGGCCAGGTCCTGCCGGCGGATGTGATTCAAGTGCTCCACCGGATGGCACACCAACGCGCGGCAAAAACAATTCGCGTCACCCGGGACGACGGGTGGCAACGTCGACTTGTCTCGGCGATTTACAATTGCCTGTTTCGTGTCCTCTTTGGATTCCGAGCACACGACGTCAACGCCAAACCAAAATTCCTCCACAAGGAAGACCTTGCAAAACTCGCGCTCGTGTCGAATGATTGGTTTATTGATGCAGAGGTGATGATCAAGAGTGCCGCACTCGGAATTCACTGGGATGAAATCCCCGTGCGCTTCCGCGAACGGACCGGTGGCTCGTCCAACGTGCGGATAAGTTCAATTATCGAGTTTTTGAATAATCTGGGCTGTTGGCGATTCGGACAACTGTACAACACATGGAAACGAACAACGTTACCGTCGTAATCTTCTGCGGGGGCCGCGGTACGCGCTTCAGCGAACAGACCGAACTGCGCCCTAAACCGCTCATTGAGGTTGGCGACCGGCCAATCCTGTGGCACATCATGAAAATCTACTCGCACTATGGCTTCCACCGGTTCGTCCTGCCGGTTGGCTACAAAGGCGCGATGATCAAGGACTATTTCCTCAATTACGAATCCCGCAACCGCGACTTCACCATCCACCTCGGCGGCGGCAAAAAACCCGCGTACCTTCGCAAACACGACGAGGGTCGTTGGCAGGTGTCACTCGTGGATACCGGCGTCAACACCATGACCGGCGCGCGCCTCTCCCGCATCCGCAAACATATCAAAACCCGCTATCTCATGCTCACCTATGGCGACGGCGTGGGAAATATTGACCTCCAAAGGCTGCTGACGTTTCACAAAAACCACGGCAAAATCGCCACCGTTACTGGCGTGCATCCTCCCTCGCGGTTCGGCGAGCTTGTCTGCCGGGGAAATCAGGTCCAACGCTTCAGCGAAAAACCCCAAGTGTCCGAAGGCATCATCAACGGCGGCTTTTTCGTCTTCGACACCCGCGTATTTGACTACGTCACCGACGACGAAACACTGACCTTCGAGCGCGAACCCCTCACCCAACTGGCGGCAGACGGCGAACTCATGGTGTACCGGCATACGGGATTCTGGCAACCGATGGACACGTACCGGGACTGGCAGATTCTCAATGACGCCTGGCAAACCGGCAAAGCACCTTGGAAATTTTGGTGAATTGGCACAATAAAAAAATCTTCGTCACCGGCGGCAATGGCTTCCTCGGCTCATGGCTAGTGAAACGCCTCATCGCAGAGGGCGCCGAAGTAAGTTGCCTCATTTACGAGGACCTGCCGGCTTCAGTCTATTCCCGCGAAAAACTCGACAAACACGTCTGCATCATACCGGGCCGTCTCGAAGACGCGGAACTGCTTCACCGCACCCTGCGCACCGGTAAGTTCGACGCCGTCTTTCATCTTGCCGCCCAAGCTATCGTCGGGATCGCCAATCGCGATCCGGCGCCGACGTTCGGTGCGAACATTCTCGGCACCTGGAATCTCCTCGAAGCCTGCCGGCTCAATCCCGTGGCCGCCATCGTCGTTGCGTCAAGTGATAAAGCCTATGGCGACAGTTCCAACCTCCCCTACCGGGAAGACCATCCCCTGCGCGGAATTCATCCGTATGACGTCTCGAAGTCCTGCGCCGATCTGATTGCCGGCGCGTACCACGCCACCTATCAACTGCCGGTTACCGTCACGCGATGCGGCAACATCATCGGCGGCGGTGATTCCAACTGGAACCGTATCGTTCCCGGCACGATTCAATCCCTCTTGCGCGGCGAACGACCGATCGTGCGCAGCGACGGGTTGTTCGTCCGCGACTATGTCTATGTCGAGGACATCGTGGATGCGTACCTCGTCATCGGTACCGCTGCCGGCGCCGGCAAGTTTCACGGCGAGGCATGGAATGTGAGCAACGATCAACCGGTCAATGTCCTACAAGTGGTGGACGCCTTGCGGAAAATATGCCGGCGGGAGGATTTGTTGCCGGACATTCGCAACGAAGCCTCGCATGAAATTCGCGAGCAATACCTCGATTCATCGAAAATCCGGCGGCACCTCGGCTGGAAACCCGGTCACGATCTTGCCGCGGCCTTGCGCAAATCGGTCGAGTGGTACCGCGCCAACGGCGTATGACCAGCGCCTTCGTGACCGGCGCGACCGGCTTTCTCGGCCGGCACTTGTGCGCAGCCTTGCGCGCACGCGGCGTGACCGTTCACGAGTACCGGCGCGACCAAGGCGACATTGCCGCCGCCACCGCCATGTGCACCGCGATTGGGTCAGCACGACCGGATTGCGTTTTTCATCTGGCGGCTGACACCCGGCGTGATGTTCAGTTACCGGAGATGTTTCAGACTAATGTGGTCGGCACCCAAAACGTCCTGCAAGCCGCGGGCGACTGTCCAGTCGTGGTCGTGGGAAGTTTTGAGGAATACGGCGATTGCCCGACGCCCTTCCGCGAAGACATGGCCCCGCAACCCCGATCTCCGTATGGCATCAGCAAAGCGATTGCAACAGCACTGGCGACGGCGCGCGGGGCTACCGTGATTCGATTGCCAGTGGTGTACGGCCCCGGGCAGCCGCCGGAAAGTTTTATCGGGGGCCTCTGTGCCGCCCGGCGCGCCGGCAAGCGGCTGGCGATGTCCCCCGGCGAGCAGACGAGGGATTTTCTTTTTGTTTCTGACGCCGTTACAGCGTTGTTACTGGCCGGTGAAAAATTTACGGGTTGCCGGGGCGAGATTTTCAACGCCTGCACCGGTCAGCCCGTGTCGCTCCGGGAAGTGGCAATCCAACTTGGCGACATTGCCGATTTTGGCGCGCTACCCTACCGGGAAAACGAGCAGATGCGCTACGTCGGAGATCCCGGCAAGATTCAGCGCGCTCTCGGTTGGCGCGCCAAGGTGTCATTGTCTGATGGGCTGTGCCGCACGCTTGCAGGCGACACACAGCAGTGACACTCCAAACGGCAGGTTGCCAGCCCGCAGTAGATGTTTCTCCATCGCAAAGATTTTGCGCAGGAGCGTGTTGATGAATCTAATCCGGGGTTGCCGCATGTCGGAACGGACATCGGCGGCAGTCTTCCCGCGATTGAGTCCAAGCAGGCGAAAGGTCAACCGAACCGCTGCGACAATCGGAAAGAGGACCACGTTAAAGTAGCTGGTCTTGGCGATCTCAAATCCGGCTGCAGTCAACACGCTCTGCAACTGCGCGGCGTGATACCGACGGAAGTGGTAATTCACGATGTCTTGGCGGCCCCAGAGCCACTGGAATGCCGGCACGGTGATGATAGCAACTCCCCCCGGTTTCAAGACCCGAAATAGCTCGCGCGCAGCGAGAGCATCATCGGAGAGGTGTTCAAGGACATCGAACATGCAGACCACATCGAATTTCGCTGCCGCAAACGGGAGTTTCATTCCGTCGGCAGCCACGAGGGTGTCGAGTTGTTGGGCTTGGCAATGCGATAATGCGTCGAAAGTGAAATCGGTTGAGACGAGCCGGCCAAATTGTGCGAGCATGGGGCGAAGACCGCCCGGCCCGCAGCCCAAATCAAGCATTCGCCGCGAGCGGTCTGCGGGAACGACTTGCCGGAGGATGCTTTCGAGAATTTCACCGCGCGCGAGATACCACCAATGCGTGTTTTGCAGCGTCGCGTATTCCACGTAATACGAGGTTTTCAAGTCGGCTCAGTATAGGGGCGTGAAAATGTCGTTGCAATGGCGGAACGGATTCGGGCATGACTAGCCTCCATGCGCTTGTCTCCCCGCTGGCTGATGCCGCTGCTGATGGCCGGTATGTTTTTGTTGATGTTCGGCGCCGCCCGGCAAAACAGCGCGACAGTGGATGAGACCAATTATCTCGGAGTTGGCTATACATTTTGGAACGGAGCGCCGTTCCGGCTTCTTGTGGATCATCCCCCGCTGATCGCTTGGTTGGCGAGTGCGCCAGTGGCCGGCAAGGATCTCCAAATGTCCGAGCAAGCCCGTGGGTTGTGGGAAGGTCGGTTGAGTTGCTCGTGGACGAGACCGTGGTCCGGGCCAATACTTTCCATTCGCGATTTTGTTCCGCCCGGTTGTCAGCCCATCCGCCAAGTGTTCGTTCCGCCGCACGACATGTTGATCGAATGGCAAACCACTACCACTTATCCGATTCATAATTGGTATCTCTGGCCGGCGGCGGAGGGTCAGTTGTTTGGCAAACTCTTCGTGTTCGGCAGCGGCAACGATGGCGAGCGGATGATGTTGGCAGGGCGAACGGTCATGATCATTTTGACGTTACTGGCCGGACTCGTGGCCGGCGGATGGGCGTGGCGACTCGGTGGCGCAACGGCGGCGGTGCTAGCGGTGACGTTGTGGTCGTTTAACATCATCGCACTCGCGTATGGCAGTTTGATCCTCACCGATGTCGGCGCGACGCTGGCGCTGCCGGCAGCAATTTGGGCGTTTGCCGAATACATGCATCAGCCGACGCGAACCCGGGCGGTGGCTCTCGGGTTGGCGGTGGCGACGGCAGTCTTGATGAAGTTTTCGGCAGTCCTGCTGGGACCGATTTTTGTGGTCTTGACCGCCTTTTATTATTGGCGGAATAAGCCGTCTTTTAAGTTGAGCCAACTGCAGACGTTGTGCTTCGCTGGATTAAGCGGCTACGGACTGATACTCTTGATGTATTGGCCCAATCTGACACCGCCTCCCCCGCTGGCCGAACCGATGGCGCAAGTGTTGCAGGTGCCGGATTGGTTTCAAACGGTACGGGGAGTTTTGGTACCGGGCGATTTCTTCAAAGGCTTGGCACTGGCAGTCGGCCATGCTTCGGGTGGACATGAAGCCTACCTCGCCGGCGAATGGCGTGAGACCGGCTGGTGGTATTATTTCCCGGTCGCCTACCTGCTTAAAACTCCCTTGCCGTTGATTGGTCTAACCGGGATCGGCTTAATACTGGTAATTCGCCAACGAAAATCCATCTCGTTTGCGCAAGCCGTCCCATGGATTGCCGGCGGGATCTATTTACTTTTTGCCGTCCTGAGCAGCATCAACATCGGCGTTCGACATCTCTTGCCGATGTACGTGTTGCTCGCTGTCGGCACCGCCCAGCAACTCGCGCAGGCCGGTCGCCGGCTGCAACTGACCGCCTGGATTTTGTGCACGTGGCTGGCTATCGAAGCCGTCGTGGCGTATCCACATTACATCCCGTACTTCAACCAACTCACCGGCGGCACAGCGAACGGCTATCGCTACCTCCTCGACTCGAACTATGATTGGGGCCAAGACGCCAAGCGGCTCAAGGCCTTTCTGACTGAGCGGGGCATTGAGCACATCTACCTTGATTATTTCGGTACCCAGACCGAAATCGAGCATCTCCACATTCGCAACACCCGCGTTAACGCTGAACAGGCGAAGCAAATCAAACAAGGCTGGCTGGTGGTCTCGGCCTCCCAACTCATGCGCCCCGAGTGGAAGTGGCTCTGCGAATCTCGCCCACCCACCACCCGTGTCGCCAACACCTTGTTCGTGTATCGTCTTCCAGACGCTTCCGGCATTGCATCATCCAACGGCGCAAGGTAAATAGCGGTTCGAAATGAAAACTGTCTATGTCACCGGAGGGGCGGGTTATGTTGGTGCCGTGCTCGTTCCGAAACTGCTGGCGGCTGGGTATCGGGTTCGAGTGCTCGATTTGTTTATCTACGGCGATGTGCTCCCGCGACATGACCAGCTTGAACAAATCAAAGGGGACCTCCGCGACCAGAAACTGCTCCAGAAGACCATTCCCGGCTCGGATGCCGTCATTCATCTCGCGTGCATTTCGAACGACCCGAGCTTCGAGTTAAACCCGGCACTTGGCAAAGCCATCAATCTGGACGCTTTCGAGCCGCTCGTCCAAATCTCCAAAGCGGCCGGTGTGCAGCGTTTCATCTACGCTTCCAGCAGCAGTGTGTATGGCGTGAAGCACGAGCCGAACGTCACGGAAGACCTCCCGCTTGAACCGCTCACCGACTATTCGCGCTTCAAGATGCTGTGCGAAGAGATTCTCGCGAAGTATTACTCGCCGGACTGGACGTGCTGCACCATCCGCCCGGCTACCGTCTGCGGGTACTCCCCCCGGCTACGCCTTGATCTGACTGTCAATATCCTCACTAACCACGCCATCAACAAAGGCAAAATCACTGTCTTCGGCGGCAACCAGCTCCGCCCCAACCTGCACATCGAAGACATGACTGACCTCTACCTCCGCCTCCTCGAAGCTCCGGCCGAGAAAATCGACCGCAAGATATGGAATGCCGGCTACCACAACCTCAAAGTCAGTGCAATCGCCGAACTCGTCCAGCAAGTTATCGGTCCGAAAATCGAGATTGTCACCGAACCGACCAACGACAACCGTTCTTACCAGGTCAACTCCGAGAAAATCGCCCGCGAATTCGGTTTCAAACCAAAGCACACTGTCAAGGACGCTATCCGTGATTTGAAAACTGCGTTCGAGGCCGGCAAGATTCCTGATTCGCTCACCGACCCACGCTACTTCAACATCAAGATGATGCAGGGCCTGAATGTCCACTGACACCCCCCCCCCCAATTTGCCGTATGTGGACATTGCGCGGCAGCATGGCCCGATAAAGGATGAATTGTTGGCAGCAGTGGAGCAAGTGCTTGCCCATGGCAACTTTATTCTTGGGCCGGAGGTGGAAGAATTTGAAAAGCAATTCTGCGGCCTAGTGAAGGCACCGTTTTCCATTGGGGTCAACTCCGGTACGGATGCGTTGATTCTTGCTTTACGGGCATTAGGTATCGGATCGGGTGATGAAGTTATTACCGCTGCAAATTCCTTTGTGGCCAGTGCGAGTTGCATTGCAATGGTGGGGGCGCGTCCCGTGCTTGTGGATGTAGGCGAAGATTACAACATTGACCCATCGGCCACACAAAAGGCAATTACCCCACTGACAAAAGCCATTTTGCCCGTGCACTTGACCGGACAACCAGCCGATCTTGACCGGATCAGTTCAATCGCCAGCCAATACAAGCTGTTCATAATTGAGGACGCAGCGCAGGCTGTGGGCGCGACATACCACGGTAAAGCCGTTGGATCAATTGGTGATGTTGGGTGCTTCAGTCTGCATCCACTAAAAACACTCAATGCCTGCGGCGATGGTGGGATGGTGGTGACACATGATTCTGAGGTGGCGCAGAAAATCCGGCTGATGCGCAATCTTGGTTTGGAGACACGTGAAAACGCTCGCGTGTGGAGCAGCAATTCACGGCTCGACACAATTCAGGCGGCTATGTTGTTAGTCAAACTGAAGTACTTCGAGAGTTGGACTGAGCAGCGCCGGAAGCACGCAGAATTCTATCGGCAACACTTGGTTAATATACCAGAGATACACCTACCTATTGAGCTCCCAGGCACCCGGTGTGTCTATCACACTTTCGTCATTCAGGCCGAACACCGCGATGAGTTGAGGCGCTATCTGGCAAAACAAGGTATCGGAAGCCAAGTACATTATCCACGGCCAATTCATCTCCAGGACACTGCAGTAAGTCTAGGCTATCATCCGGGGGACTTTCCAGTTACCGAACGACAGGCACGACACATTCTGAGTCTGCCCGTTTATCCTGAGTTGACGGAGGCGGATCTGACGCGCATTGTAGCTGCCATTCACGATTTTTATGGCGTAGCGTAAACCGTTATTAACAAATGAAAGTTCCCTACTCATATCTTCAAGAACAGTTTTCCGATTTGGAGCCGATTTTTGCCGAAATGCGCCAGCTCGTTCAGCGCGGCGATTTCACCCTCGGAGCTGCTGTGGCGGAGTTCGAGCAAAAGTTTTCTGCGTATTGCGGTGCACAGTTTGGCATAGGGGTCGGGACAGGCACGGATGCGCTGTTCCTAGCGCTGAAGGCTCTCAACATTGGAGTCGGCGACGAAGTAATCACCTGCCCAAATACCTTTGTCGCAACCGTTGGGGCCATCGTGCAAGCTGGCGCACGCCCCGTGTTTGTTGATTCCAACGACCAATTCGTAATTGATGCAAGTAAAATTGAGGCAGCAATCACCCCACGAACCAAGGCGATAATGCCGGTGCATTATTCGGGACAACCGTGCGATATGCCCAAGATTATGGCGATTGCTCGACATCACAACTTGCGTGTCGTCGAAGATGCTTGCCAATCCATCGGTGGAGAAATCAATGGCCAGCGTGTCGGGAGTTGGGGTGATGCGGCAGGCTTCTCGTTACATCCATTAAAAAACCTGAATGTGTGGGGCGACGGTGGAGTCATTACAACCAACTCGAAAGCCCTTCGCGATCGGCTTATGCTACTGCGCAATCACGGTCTCAAGAATCGTGATGTCGTCGAAATCTACGGCTATAATTCCCGACTCGATACAGTACAGGCCGTAATCGGTTTGTGGTTGTTTCCCCAAGCGTCGGCAATCACAGATTCCCGCATCAAGACCGCCAATCAGTTTGATCGTGAACTGTCCCAACTTCGTCAGCTTAGGCTCCCGCCACGCAGTCCGAATATGCGTCATGTCTATCACCTTTATATGTTTCATGCCGAGCGTCGTGATGAGTTACTCCAGTTCCTCCTAAAAAATGGTGTCGATGCGAAGATTCATTACCCGATTCCGATGCATTTACAGCCTGCATCGGCTTCCTTAGGGTACAAACTTGGCGACTTCCCAATTACTGAATTGCATATGAACTCCGTCATAACACTACCGGTCCATCAACACCTCACCGAGGAGCAAAAGCAATACTGTATGGACAAAGTTCGTGAGTTTTACCAATGACATCCATGCCGATTGATACGACCCAAGCCCGCGCGCTTTACACAAAGCTCGTGTTGATTCGCGAAGTAGAAGAGCTGATTGCCCATGCGTATGCCGAACAGCAGATGCGCTGTCCGACACACCTGTGTGTCGGACAAGAGGCCGTACCAGCAGCCGTTGGAACAGCACTGCGCCCTGACGATTATATATTCGGGACATATCGGGGACATGGTATATATCTCGCCAAGGGAGGAAGTTTGCGGGCAATGTTGGCGGAGTTGTATGGCAAGGCGGCCGGTGTCACCCGCGGCAAGAGTGGCTCGATGCAGCTAATCGCTCCCGAAGTTGGGTTTCTTTGTGCATCGGCACTTGTCGGCGGTACGATTCCCATCGCTGTCGGCGGCGGCCTCGCAGCCAAAATGCGCGGCGAAGACCGAGTTTCAGTTGCGGTTTTTGGCGATGCAGCGACAGAAGAAGGGGTTTTTCATGAAGCGATGAACTTTGCGTCACTAAAAAAGCTGCCAGTAGTTTTTGTCTGTGAAAACAATTTCTTTGCCGTTTACACTCACATATCGGCTCGGCAATGCGCTGATAATATTTATCAACGGGCTGCGGCTTACGATATGCACGGCGTGCGCGTGGACGGCAATGATATCGTGGCCGTATATGAAGCAATGCGCGAGGCGGTCGCCGTAGCGCGCAACGGCGGCGGACCGACTTTGATTGAAGCGCGAACATATCGGTGGCGTGAGCATTGCGGTCCGAATTGGGACAACGATCTCGGATATCGCAGTGCAGAGGAAGCCAAGAATTGGATGCAACAGGAGCCGGTCAAACGATTCGAACGGTTCGTAACCGAAGCCAGATTGTTGTCGGCAGATGAATTACGGACAATTCGCGAACGCATCGTGGAGGAAGCCGCCGAAGCGCTCACGTTTGCGAAGAACAGCCCGTTTCCTGACGCGTGCGAGTTGCTGACGGGAGTTTACGCACCATGAGTCGGCTCCTCACTTACGCCCAAGCATTGAACGAAGCTGTATCGCTCACAATGGAAGTCGATCCAGCGGTTTTTATCATCGGCGAGGGGGTAGATGATCCGAAGGGAATTTTTGGTTCAACTTCTGGGTTAAAGGAAAAATTTGGGGACCGTGCATCTGACATGCCGTTATCGGAAAACGGGATGACTGGCGTCATTATTGGCGCAGCACTTGCCGGCATGCGCCCGGTAATGACGCATCAACGGATCGACTTCACTCTACTGGCACTGGATCAAATCGTGAATCACGCCGCCAAGCGCTGCTATACTTCTGGTGGGCGACAAGGAGTTCCGATCACCATCCGTTGCATTATTGGTCGGGGCTGGGGCCAGGGTTCGCAACACTCACAAAGCCTGCACAGCTTTTTCGCACATATACCAGGATTGAAGGTTGTGATGCCAACAACGCCTTACGATGCAAAAGGTCTTCTGATCGCCAGTATTGAAGATAACAACCCAGTCGTGTTCATTGAGCATCGGTGGCTCTACAACATAAACGGACAAGTCCCCGAGGGCCTGTATCGTGTTCCCATCGGGGAAGCGAAAATGGTTCGTGAGGGCAGTGATCTCACAATAGCAGCAGTGTCATACATGACATTGGAGGCCCTCCGAGCGGCTGATATGCTTGCGGAAGCAGGCGTCAGTGTTGAGGTGGTTGATGTCCGGACATTACGCCCGCTAGATGACAAGCCAATCATCAATTCCGCCCGCAAAACTGGCCGGCTGCTGGTGGCTGATACTGGCTGGAAAGCCGCTGGATTTAGCGCTGAGATCGTCGCCCGAGTGGTCGAGGAACTGCATGGACTGCTCAAATGTGCTCCCCGACGCATCGCGCTCCCTGACTGTCCGACACCGACTACACCGGCATTAGCGAATAATTATTATCCACGGTCAGTTGATCTTGTTGCAGCTGTTTGCGATATGCTTGGAATGAAACCCGACCGCCCGTTTGCCCAAGCCACCACCGCAGTGCCTTTGGACTTGCCGGACAAGTTATTCACTGGCCCCTTCTAGTGTTGTGACGATCTCGGTCATCATTCCGGCTCTGAATGAGCAAGGCAATATCGCTGGTGCGGTCACTGAAGTTCTGGAGGCGCTCGGTGACCGCTTCGCGCAGTACGAAGTAATTCTTGTCGATGATGGCAGCACAGACGACACAGGCAAGATTATGGACCAAATTGCAGCGAGCAACCCCCACTTGAAAGTCATTCACAATTTACAGCCGAGTAACTTCGGTGGCGCTTACAAGAAGGGCTTGGCTGCCGCTGCCATGGAATACGTCGTCATGATTCCCGGCGACAACCAATTCCCCTCTTCGAGCATAGTCAAGGTGCTCGAAAGAATTGGCAAAGCAGACATCGTAGTCCCATACACATCAAACCAACAGATCCGCACTCGTGGGCGACGGATCGGCTCCCAAGTCTTCACAAGACTGCTCAATTTTCTTTTCCGGCTGCGATTGCGCTATTACAATGGAATTGTTGTTCATCGGACACACCTCGTGAAATCCATTACCATCACAACTGACGGTTTTGCCTATCAAGCTGAAGCCTTGATTAAGTTATTGAGGGCAGGACACAGCTATATTGAAGTTGCAACAGAGATCACTGAGCGAGCAACTGGAAGGTCCGCCGCTTTGCGCCCGAAAAATCTGATCCTCGTTATGCAAACAATCCGGCACCTAATTGGTGAAATCTATTTCCCATGAGATATCAGAGCAAAATCAAGCCGCGGGATGAACTAAAGCGAATCGTAGAGGAAGCGCAGGCAAATTCTAAGGTTGTGGTTCAGTGCCACGGCTGCTTTGACATTTTACACCCTGGTCATCTGCGCCACCTGACCTGGGCACGCGAACAAGGCGATATTCTAGTGGTCTCAACTAGTGCCGATAGTGTCGTGAATAAAGGTTTCACACGTCCATATATCCCACAGCAGTTGCGAGCTGAAAATCTGGCTGCGCTGGAGGTAGTCGACTATGTGACAATTGATGACGGCGAGTGGGCCGGGCCAATCCTTGAATTGCTCAAACCGGACATTTACATCAAAGGCAAGGAGTTTCAGGATATTTACGATGGTCGTTTCGGGCGCGAACGTCAGGTCGTTGAGGGCTACGGTGGAAAAGTCCGGTTCAGTTCTGGTGATGTAATCTATTCGTCCTCTAAAATAATCGAGGAACATCGGGACAAACTCGAACCAGTTGACGAACAGGTTCAGTCGTTTTGCAAACGACATTTGATCACCGAAGCTCGGGTTCTCGAGATTCTTGACCATGTTCGCAGCAAAAGAATCCTCGTCGTTGGTGATACAATTGTGGACAAGTATATTCATTGTGATCGCCTCGGCATGAGTGCCGATGCTCCCGTCTTGGTCGTCCGTCCACGTGAGTCGCAAACATTCCTTGGCGGAGCCGGAATCGTCTCCCAACATGCGAAGAGTTTTGGGGCAGACGCACAGTTCGTCACTGTAGTGGGCGAAGATGCCGATGCCACCTACGTTCGAACCGAACTGAAAGATCGTCGTGTAACGGCCACGGTCGTTGTCGATCCAACGCGTCCGACCACAGTGAAAACCCGGTACCTGTCGGACGGCAAGAAACTTCTCAACGTTAATGTATTTCGCGACCACAATCTTGATGCCGCCATGGTCAAGCAGGTGACAGAGCAACTAGATCACCTCGTGCAAGCAGTTGACGCCATCATGATCTGTGACTTTAGTTATGGCGTGATTACCCAGCCGATTCTCGAATTGCTGGCTAATGCCGGTCAGCAACGGGGAATTCCAGTTTTGGGTGATGTTCAAGCCAGTTCTCAGATGGGAAATTGTGCGCGCTTGAAAAACATCACCGTGGCCACACCCTCGGAACGCGAGGCACGACTCGCATTATGCGATCGTGAAAGCGGCATTGCTGATCTGGGCGCAATGCTATTGGGACAGATGAACAATCGGTCTCTCATCATTACCATGGCTGAACGCGGAATGATGATCTTCGATACACGGGGAAAGCCTTGGGGTGAAATCGCCGTTTCCCCGCATCTGCATGAGATCAAGAAGCGGCTGACGATTGAGTATCTTCCGTCGTTTGCCACCTGGGTCGCCGATCCAATGGGTGCCGGTGATGCTTTGGGAGCCGGTATGGCGGTTTGCCTTGCCGCCGGTGCAACACTCATGGAAGCCGCATTCATTGCCAACTGTGCGGCGGCAGCAGAAACCCGGAAAATGGGAAATGTGCCGGTTAGTCGCGACGAACTACTCGAATTAGTACGGACAAAGTTCCGCTAGCCGGATGATCGTTGTGAGCATCGTCTGCCAACTTGCGTGCTATTCACTTGCACTCAAACGAGAGTGCCAGATTTCCCAGCAACGAGTCAATCCAACCCCGAGTAACAACCACAATGGTGGGGACATAATGAGCGTGTAACGTTCGAACCCAACCTCATAGTAGTCATATGTTGGCTCAACTGGCGTAGCAAGAATTACAAGACTGACCCCGCACGCATGTAGGAACCAGATGGCCAACAAGCAAGCCCATGGCGGACGGATCGTTTGTCGCCAATTTACTAAGAGTGTTAAGACAACGAGTGGCCAAAGTAGGTTCCACTTTGGCAGGTTCACGTTGTTTTGGAAACGCACTGCTGTCTGTATGGTAGCATTGAGGAGAGTCGGTATATGCTCCCATTGAATCGTCGATATCCCCATCTTGCCCCAAGCCCAACTCTGATCGACAATCGTCTGGCGAAATAAGAACCATGGCAATGTCATGATTCCAACAATCCCGATGTAGATCCCCAATTGCTTCGTGTGCGCCAACCAACACGAACGCGACGTCATCCAAAGCACTGACAATCCCCCGACGGTCACATGCGCCATGAAAAGGATTCGACCTTCTTCTTTAGTAAAAACCGCCCCTCCCATCAGAAAAGCTGCGAGTATTAGTGAGTCAGTGCGGCGGTTCTGCACCCAGTCGAATAGACAGAATAAAGATGCACCGCCAATGAGCATCAACGGCACGTCACCCTGGGCGCATTCCGCATAGTGCATTAACGCCGGCAAAGACGATAACATCACGAGGACCGCAAGCGCGATCGGGCGGACAGTGAACCGCCGTAACGTGCAGTACAGCAGAATCGCAAACACCACCAAATTCGTCGGGTTTAAGATCAAAATGCCCAGCGGTTCCCACTGGCCGGCGACGGTCGAGACCCACGCGTACATGAACGGCACTAACAGAGGATACCTAACGTTCGAGTAATTCAACTCATGCCGACCGAAGTAATCGGTCGTCCGGATTGTGTCGTAGTAAAGAATCTTTGCCTTGAAGCACCAGACCGCATGGCCGTCTCCGTCATTCAACGGAATCACCAACGACGTCATCGTTCGCACCAGCAAGCACCCTGCGATCAGGACAAGCAGGCACCATTCAAATTCGTTGAAGGGCTGGCTTCGTGGCGCGTCCGGATTCCGTTTCCAGAGAATGGCCGGTGGAACGCGCCGGATGGCGTAAGCGATCCCAGCCCCGGCCGCGATCGCCAGCAACACCGGCATTACGCTGATGTGGTAACCAGCCCAAGACGCCAGAAACATTGGCATCGCCAGCGTCGCCATGCCGAGCGGATAGCAATAGGCCAATCGCTCCAAACGCGAAAACCGCAGCGGGTCGCGCACCACGGCATAGAACACCACTGCCCCGGCAAGAAGAATCACCAGAATGGCAAACACCAGAACTGGAAAATTGTCAGGGAGTGGCATTGAGGAATTGTGAAAGCGGCGCGACGGGTCGGAGCTGGATACCGTTCTTGAAACTCATGATATGGGTGAACCCATTGGTCGCGAGATAAGCTTCCGTCGGGTGCTCGTTCCATTTCGCCAGTTCGGCATCGGTACCGTAGTAGTGATCAGTCATGGACATGCTCACCTTGCGCGGAAAGAAGTAATAGTGCGCCTGGGTATAGACCCACCAGGGCAAACCTTGTGGGTCAACCAGGTAAACCCGCGCCGTCAACGGCAGTTGATCAGCGGCCTGGGTTAACGCCCGGCCAGCTGGCCAAGCAATCGCTTGGCGTTCGGCGAATGGTTTACCCCACAGTCGCACCAATCGCTGCAGAGGTACTTGCAGTCCGACAAAAAACATCAATACTTGGATGAGTGCCAGCAACAGAACCAGTCGCGGCAAGAGTCCCTGCCAATTGAATGAAGAGGGCTTGGTTGACACGGGCAATCAGAGTTCCTCAGCGATTCAACCCACCGGGCGCCAGCGCCAATGGATCGCGCTTCCGATACACAAAGACGTTTTTATCATTGAAGATCAGTTCATAATTCAGGTTTGTATGAAATGACATCACCAAATCTCGAGTCACCAATTCCATGGGAAAGCGCCGCTCGTTCCCATCCAAAATTACATAGTCCATTGTGTACAATTTCTCGCGAGGCCAGGTGGCGCTCATCGAAAGACGGGGATCAAACTGCATCAGGTGAAAAGGATGCTCACGCCCCGCAAAATGCGCCAACATCGTCGAAGGGGCCACAACTGACTTCTCCGGCGGGATCTGTTCAGCAGCACGTCGTAAAGTTGGAAAATACCCGTGAGGTATGTATTCGCCAATATTCAGCCACATGATCCAACTTGAAATCGAAACCGCACCGACCGCCAACGCCAAAGCAAACTGCGCGGATGCAATTTTCCATCGACGCTCAAGGAGTGTAGCTAAACGCTTCATCCCAAACAACATCGCCACGCACAGAAAGGCACCAACTGTTGCCCCGTAGTGCCATGGAATCGTGCGAAATGCCGCCTCATTTACAACAAGATTGATCCCAAGGCTTGGCGCAACGAGTATCAATTCCCAAGCCAATAGCGGCACGACCCACAGAAGCGGTTGCAGGACTTGGACAATGTAAATCCCCCGGTCAAACTGGAACACTTGCTCCAACACCTTGAAAGGTTTCGTTACCATCGTTTTGATGACATCCCCCGGTGTGTCACCAAGCGGACCAAAGTAGTGCGCCGGCACATAACCAGCCCCTTGCGTGAAATATGGAAGCGCGACTTTGAACACAAGTAGCCCATACACCAACGCAAGGAGAAGTGGCGTCCCAATCCATTTGAGATTTCGACGCATGACCGCCGCATAGACCCCAAACATCCCAACGGTTAATGGGAGGTTCTCCTGTCCCATCATTCCTAGCACCGCAAAGCCCGTGAAATACCAAAATCGTTCTGCAAAAAAAAAATAGGCTGCCCCCACTAGAAAGGGTAACGCAAGCGGTTCGAAGTGAATCTGGTCCACATGGTTTGTCACTACTGTGGGATAAAACAAATATGCCGCCGTCAGTAGGCCGGCCACTCGCGTGTCCCCATGCACCCGCCGCGCCAGCAAATAAAAAGGCAATCCAGACGCACCGATCAACAGCGATTGGCAAAACAAAAGCGTGTAAGCCGAACTCACCAACCAGTACACTGGGAAAAGTAAGAGCACCAGCGGGCAAAAATGATTTCCAAACGGGTAACTCATCCCCACATACGGCGAATAGAACATGTTCCCTTGTGCCGCGTTCCAAAAACTATTCACCATCATTGCCAAGTCACCCGTATTGGAATTCATGACGGTGAGTTTTCTCGACGCCAACACAAAAAACACCAAGGTATATCCAGCCAACCAAAGCAAAACCCGTTTAAGTTCTGCTTTGGGGATTTTCTCAGCACCTGTGCTCATTAGCGGCGACGACAATATCTAACTCCACGACACTCGGAAAGTGATTTCTTGCCGACCATGTCCCTAATCGGCATACTAAAATCTCACAAGACCAAACCCATGATGAAAGGCGTCATCCTTGCGGGCGGTCTCGGCACGCGGTTGTATCCGCTGACGAAGATCACCAATAAGCATCTCCTCCCGGTCTTTGACCGGCCGATGATCTTTTATCCAATTCAAACTCTCGCCGGTGCCGGTATCCTTGATCTTCTCATTGTTACCGGGGGCAACAACGCGGCCGACTTCCAGCGACTCCTTGGCAACGGGAAGTCGTTCGGGTTGCGCCGGCTGACGTTTGCTTACCAACGGGGCGAAGGCGGCATTGCGGACGCACTCCGACTTGCCGAGAAATTCGCGGCGGGCGAGAACATCGCCGTCATGCTCGGTGATAATCTCGTCGAGAAAAACATTCGCTCCGCCTTGACCGGTTTTCGCCATGGCGCACGGATTTTTCTCAAGGCGGTTGCCAATCCGCGCGACTACGGCGTCCCACAACTCAAGTCCCGCAAAATCATCCGCATCATCGAAAAACCCAAACGTCCGCCGTCCCGGTACGCCGTCATTGGCCTCTACCTTTACGACAACCAAGTGTTCGACATCATCCGCACCCTCAAACCGTCCGCGCGCGGCGAACTCGAAATCACCGACGTCAACAACGCCTATCTGCAACGCGGCGAATTGCAGCATCGAATCATCAGCGGTTGGTGGGCGGATGCCGGCGCCTCACCCCGGCACCTCTTAGCCGCCGGCCAGCGAGTGGCCCGGCAATGACACGTGTCCTTGTCACCGGCGGCGCCGGGTTCATCGGCTCGCATTTCATCAAACTGGCTCTCCGCCGGCATCCCGACTGGCACATCGTCAATCTCGACAACCTCACCTACGCCGGCAACCCGGCTAATCTGCCCACCGATCCACGGCATGAGTTTATCAAAGGTGACATTGCCGATGCCGCCACGGTGAATCGCGTCTTTGAGCCGGGATTCGAACTGGTCGTCAACTTGGCCGCCGAAACGCATGTGGATCGCTCGCTGCGCGGCGCAGCCGACTTCATCCGCACTGACGTCCTCGGCACCCACACCTTGCTCGCCGCCGCCCGGCAACACCAGGTCGCAAAATTCATTCAGATTTCCACCGACGAAGTGTACGGCAGCCTCCAGACCGGTCGTGCGACCGAAGAATCGCCCCTCCGTCCCGCCAACCCCTATGCGGCCAGCAAAGCCGCCGCGGACCTCGTCGCCCTCACTGCGGGTGTGCCGGTGATCATCACCCGCTGCACCAATAATTACGGCCCCAACCAGCACGTCGAGAAATTCATCCCGCTCTGCATCACCAACGCCCTCGACAACCAACCCCTGCCGGTCTATGGCGACGGTCGGAACATCCGCGATTGGATTCACGTCGAAGATCACTGCGCCGCGATTGACCATGTCATCGAACACGGCACGCCGGGGGAGATCTACAACATTGCCGGCGGTAACGAACTCGAAAACATCACCATCGCCCGGCAAATCTGCCGGATCCTCGCCAAACCCGAATCACTCATCAAATTTGTGACTGACCGCCCGGGCCATGACCGCCGGTACGCCTTGAACGCCGACAAACTCGGCTGGAAGCCGCAACGCCCGTTCGACCTGACCGGCACAGTCGAGTGGTACCGTGCCAACGAAGCGTGGTGGCGCAAGGTCAAGAGCGGCGAATTCCGGCAGTACTACCAACAGCAATACGGCCAGCGGCTTTGAAATTTCTACTCACAGGCGCCACCGGCTTCATCGGCTCCCATGTTGCCGAGACGCTCCGCCGGCAAGGCCATGAACTCGGGCAACCGGCGGACATCGGTATTCATCTCGCGTGGTACGTCGAGCCGGGCCAATACCTCGAGTCACCACTTAATGACCAATGCCGGGACGACAGCCTGACGCTGATCAAATCCACTCCCTGCCGGCGCTGGGTCGTGGCCGGCACCTGCTTCGAGCAGTTTCCAACCAGCCGGTATGCCCGCTGCAAAGATGAGTTGCGCCGCGGGTTGGAGCAACTCGACATCGAACTCGCGTGGACGCGCATCTTCTACCTCTACGGCCCCCGCGAACATCCGCGCCGGTTTGTGCCATCGGTCATCAATGCGCTCTTGGATGGCCGACCGGCACGTTTAACCGCCGGCGATGAAGTCCGGGATTTTTTGCATGTGCGCGACGTCGCGGAAGCTTTATGCGCGGTGGCCTTGAGCAATCTGACCGGCATCATCAACATCGGTTCCGGCCAACCAGTAACTGTGCGCGAACTGGCATCGGAAATTGCCGGGATTATCGGGCGACCGGAGTTGCTGCAATTCGGCGCGTACCAGACGACCGTGAGTGACCCGCCGGTAGTGGTCGCCGATGTCACTCGGCTCCGGTCAGTGTGGCAACCGCAAATTACTTTGCGGGCGGGTTTACAGCAGACCGTCGCTTGGTGGCGACAACAACGCACCCCAACGCCGCCAGCACACTGACGATTCCACAAACCTTGTACGTGACCGGCGGTTCGTAACGGAGCACGATGTCGTGCGTACCGGCTGGGACGGCGACTCCCATCAAGGCGCAGTTCACACGCCAGACTTCCGTCGGCTGACCGGAGACTTCGGCGCGCCAGTAGGGATAATAGCTCTCCGACACAACGACCACGCAGTTACTCGGCGCCGTCAGCCGGATGCGGATGAGCTGGGAGTTCTCCCGGGTCAATTTCACATCGGTCAGCGGCAACGGTGCGCTCGCTGTGACCGGCGGGTAGAACGCGCCGTCAGCGGTGTAGGTTCGTTCGACATTGGCTAACCGGCCTGGCGCAACATCGTGGACGAGGGTGTAATTCTTCCCTGCGAGTTGCAGTGCGATCTGCGGCGACCGGCGGACATCGCCGGTAAAGACGCACACCCGCGTGGTTGCGCTGATGAACGGATGCGCGGTTTCGTTGCGTAGGACAGCAAAGTCTTCGTTCTCCACCGTGACCGGATAAATCTGCCGGTATTGCGCAAGGAGTTGCTGCATTTGGGGCGATTGCATGCCGGGGTCGGATTTGTCGAACACGATGTAGCGCGCGGCAAAAAGATTCAGCATTTCGCGGACACCGCCGAATTGATTGAGCAGGCCGGTGCCGATGGGTGCCATCCAGTTGAGGAACGCTTCGTAGACCTGTGGCTTACCGCTCCAAATCGGACCGAGCAGATGGAAGTACCGGCCGGAGATGGAATACGTTTTCACCCAATCCGGGTCGCGGCCAATTTCCGTGTAGGCGGCTTCCAAGTTCGCCAACGTGCGCGCCGGGACGCCGTTGTCTTTCATCGGCTTTTGGTACGGCCAGAAGTCCAATAGCAGCAGAATCGCGAGCCCGCCAACGATTTTCGGGATGTGAGCGCGCCAGCGGTCAGTGTCGAGCACATCGGTCACGAGACACCCGGCCAGCAGCGCCGCAAAGAACGCCGCCGGTAAATCGAAAAAAACAAAGGGTGCCCGAATCTCTTTGAAATACGGCAACAACGCCAAGAGTTTGAACATCGGGACAAAGAGGAAAATCGCCAACGCCACGCCGGCCGCGATGCGTTTGTTGGGCGTCGTCAGTTTGCGTTTATAGAACAGGAACAAAAAGACCACGACCGCCGCCAACGAAAGCAAGACCGCCCAATGAACCGACGACGGAATACCGGGCAATCCGAAAAGGGCCGTCGCGGTGACTTGATTGGAATTCCAGACATTATCCAAGCCGGTCCCCAACCCGATGCTGACCAGCAACAACGCAACGCACAGCCAGAAAAAGTCGCGGTCCGCGCGTTGCCGGTTGAAAAGAACCACCACCGCCAGCACGACGAGCAAGACCAACCCGGTGTACTTCTCCGGCGCGTCGGCTTGCATCGCGAACACCCGGCGGATGTCGCGCTCCAGTTCGGAGCGTTCGAGTTCGGTCCGCGGCTGGAAAGCGCCGGTACTCAACCGCTGGGAGGTGGCTTCGATGGCCGCGCGCGTCAATCCGCCATCGCGATCCACCACCGGCAAGAGACTCTTGAAGGCATAATTGCGCTGCCACCCTTCCATCGGATCGCCGTGAAACAACTTCACATACGGCCGTTCCATCAACGCCGGGACAACCGCAAATGCGCCGAACACAAACGTCAACACTCCCAGCACCACGCCGGTCCGAACCGCCGGTACCCAGGCATTGTGCCGCCACATCCAATAAATCGCGTAGCCGGTCAGGAACACGCCCTGGATGATCAGTTGCTTGTTGTCCGTCCAAAACGACAACGCAAACAACAACGCACACCACACCGCGTCCCGGAACCGGTACGTCTCCAACGCCCGCGCAAACCGCCACCACAACAACGGAATCAACGGAATCGAAAGACTGATCGTCAAGTGCTCCGAAGTCGCGGCGCGGACGAGTTGTTGCGGATGCAGCAGATAAACGATCCCGGCCAAGACCGCCGCCCATTCAACGAGTGGGGTGCGCCCCAGCCGACGGCTCAGGAAATACCGGGCGCAAATGAACATCGTCACCGCGCTGCTGAAAATCGCCAGCAAGCCCACGAGCTTACCGGCCACGTTGAGCGAACAGAAGGTCGAGAACAAGATCCACGGCACCAGGTAAAAACTGTGCGTGTGCAGCAAGGCATTGCTCGAACCGCTCATGAAGAACTGCGTCCACCACGGCAGAATGCCGTTCACGAAAATCTCGTGTTTGAACTCCCACGCGTGCGCGGCGAGACCGGCCAGTTCCTTGTCGCTGTAGTCCAACCGGAGCCAATGATTCCCCAGCCAGCCGCAATAGCCTAACGCCACCGCCAGGATGAGCCACAACCCGAACCGGGGTGCGGGACTGCCTTCTTTTGCCTTGTGAGTTTGCATGGCCGGGGTATTCTGTGCCGAATTTCGCGGCACGTTAGCGAAGCACCCGGCCCAACGCGATACAAAATTTATGGCATTACAACTGCAACAGAATCCGTGTCCGGTTTGCGACGCAACCCAGCCGCAAGCCGCCTATCAGGTCAAAGGCTTCACCATCGCCCGCTGCGGTGCGTGCGGGATGCACTATACCGACCCGCGCCTCCCGACCGACGCGCTCTACGAAATTTACCGGCGCGACTATTTCCACAGCAACAAAGACGGCTACGAGGACTACGAACTCAGCTCTCACCTCCGCATCAAAACGTTTCAGCGCTGGCATGGCGACATCAGCCCATTCCTCAAACGCGAATCCGGCAAGACCCTCGATATCGGATGCGCGGCCGGTTACTTCATGGATGTGCTCAAGACCGCCGGCTGGGAACCCGAAGGCATTGAACTCGACGAATCCATGCGTAGCACCCCCCGCGAACGCGGCTACCCCGTCTTCGACCGGCCGCTCGAGTTTTTCAATCCCTCCGGCAAGTATGATTTGATCACCCTATTCGACGTCATCGAACACCTGCCCAAATTGAAAGCCGACGTCGCCAAGATCGCCGGCATGCTCTCCCCCAACGGCTGCGTCGCCTTGGTCACCCCGGACATCACCAGTCTGCAACGCAAGATTTTCGGCGCACGCTGGTTTCAATTCAAGCCGACGGAACACATCTACTACTTCTCACCGGCGGCGTTGCAACGAGTGTTCCAACCGCACGGTTTGGAAGTCGTCCTCCTCAAACGCGCCGGCCAGTATGCCGATGTCTCGTTTCTGCACCGGCGCTTGATCAAGTACGGCTTTACCGGCTTGGCAAAGTTGTTTGACGGCACCGTCCGCCTCTTCGGCCTGTCCAACCGGTATTGGTATGCCGATACCGGCAGCATGTTTGCCGTGCTGCGAAAAAAGGCCGGTTAACTGGAACGCTGCCGTCGCACTGCCAATTTTCGGGTGCGCCCGCCGGGCGCGCCCGGTCGTCGCGCCCTACCCTTTCGAATCCTCATCGGTCATCATCGGGTCACTCTGTAAACTGTAAATTGCCCCCAACGCCTGAGAAGCGACTGATGCCTCGATGCTGACCAATTCTCTGTCACGTCCGGCAAGGGGAGACTTTCAAGTTTCAAGCGTCGCCCTCCTCGTTCAATTTACAGTTTACAGAGCTACCCCCTTCGACGGAGGGGGCCAGAACGGGCGGTAGCAGGGGGAGATCAACGTCCGGGCCGCAGGCGGAGGAAGTCGAGGCGGGGGAGGCCGCCGCCGGGCCTCCGCGGCCCATCTACCCCCGCATCGCTCAGTGAGACGAAGCTCTCGTCCCTGACCTTGATGGCGAGCTGCCAGGAGTTGCGGCTCTGCTCGACATTTGGCCCAAGGCGTTCGCCCGCGCGGACGCTGAGGTTGTCGCGCAAACGGTGGGCTACCGCGCTACTGAACTGGAAGTTCCGGGCCCCGTTGGCGTAGCCGGTGTTGCCTGTGATTTCCAGCGGCCCGCTCGCCCCGTTCTCGTCGAAGCCATTGGCACGGTTGGAGAAAGCGAGGTTGCGGCGGATGATGTGCCGTGGGCCGTTTGCATTGCGCCCAAGCTTGAACCCGTTGCCGTCGCCGGCCTTCTCCCGGGTATTGGGCTTGAAGCCATTCCAGAATGCCCAGCAGTCCTCGATGGTGACCGGCTGCTCGGTCGCCCAGAGGTCGTAACCATCGTCTGAGTTCCACCACGAGCGGCAGCCGCGCACGACGTTCCCTCGCCCCGTGCAGAAGCCCACGGCAATACCATCGGCGTTCCCGCCCTGATAGTCTTTGGTGAGGGCGTCACAGTTGTGGTGAAAGTCACAGTTGAGCACGAGGTTGTCGCTCGCGTCGCCACTGAGGTAGAAGCCGGGCGCGGTGTTGTGGTGGATCTCGAGCTGCTCGAAGATGCAGTTGTCACAGTTGGCGGCGCGGAAGCCGGTGGAGTAGGAGGTCTCGGTAGGCTGGGCGACGCCGGTGACCGCGAACCCACGGAAGTGCCACCAGTCGGCAGAGAAGGAGACGCCGGTGACCCCGCGATCGTTCCGCAGCGCGGAGCAGTCCAAGACGGGCGTCTGTCCCGGGTACGCCCAGAAACGGATGGGGCGGCCGGGCTCGCCATTGCGTCCCCTCATGCGAACGCCAACGGAGCTCTCCCCCTTGAGCTTGTAGACGCCGCCGTGGAGGTAGATGAGGTCGCCGGGCATTGCGACATCATGGCCCTTCTGCCAAGTGGCGAAGGGCTGGGCAAGCGTGCCGGGGTTGGCATCCGAGCCTGAGGGCGAAACGTGGTAGGTGGAGGCGTGGAGTAGGCCTGAGGTCAGCGCAGAGAGCGCAACCAGTGCGCAGCCGAACGCGGTGCCTCGTGCGCGACAGGAATGTCCTCTCATCGAAGCACCCCTGACGGACGATCATTAACGGCTCGCTTGGCATGATCAGACGCGACGGCAACTCGGAGGATATGACCCGCTAACGCCGCTGCTGCTGCGCTGACGTCGTGGGTCGCGCCGCTTTCGCGTTGACCACCTTCACCTGCGCCAATTGATAGATGGCATGATGGCTGGCAGACGTGCCACGAAGTTGCTACGTCCACCAGCCTATGAACACTCACTATCATCACCAGCCTTGTACCGCTGACGCTGGCGCAGCACAAGCCGTCAGGGAATTTGGGGCACTCTGCAAACTGTAAATTCCCCCAACGCCTGAGAAGCTTCTGATGTCCCGATGCTGACCAATTCTCTGTCACATCCGGCAAGGGGAGAATTTCAAGTTTCAAGAGTCACCCTCCTCGATCAATTTACAGTTTACAGAGCTACCCCCTTCCACTGGCAAATCGTTAGTTGAATTGGCTGCGATCGGTATGCATAATTTGCAGCGCGATGAAAGCCGTCATGGTCATGTTCGACTCGTTGAACCGGCATCTGCTGCCGCCCTATGGCTGCGACTGCGTGCAGGCACCGAATTTTCAACGACTGGCAAAGCGAGCGGTGACGTTTGATACGAGTTACGTCTGTTCAATGCCTTGCATGCCGGCTCGCCGTGACTTGCACACTGCGCGGCCACATTTCCTGCACGGGTCCTGGGGGCCGCTGGAGCCCTATGATGATTCCCTGCCGGTCATGCTGCGCCAGCACGGCGTGTACACGCATTTGGTCAGCGATCATTATCATTATTGGGAAGACGGCGGGGCCACTTACCACAATCGCTACAATTCCTGGGAGTTCATGCGGGGCCAGGAAGGCGACCGGTGGATGGGACTGGTGGCCGATCCGCCAGTCGGGAATGCAGTCGGCAACAATGCCGGTCCAGGCGCCGCGTACCGCCACGACCGGGTCAACCGGCAATTCATGCGTTGTGAAGCCGATCAGCCGCAGACGAAGACCTTTGCTGCGGGTCTCGATTTCATTCGGCGCAATCGTGATGCCGACCGGTGGTTCCTGCAAATTGAGACCTTCGATCCACACGAGCCATTCTTTACGCAGCCGGAATATCAGGAACTTTATCGGAATTTGATCGGCACCGGCCAACCGCTCCACGACTGGCCGGCTTATGGCCGCGGCGTTGATAACCCATGGCCGGCACAATTGCGCGGACATTACGCCGCGTTGGTGACCATGTGCGACCGGCAGCTTGGGAAGGTGCTCGATTTGATGGATGAGTTGAAGCTGTGGGACGACACGATGCTCATGGTGTGGACCGACCACGGTTTTCTGCTTGGCGAACACGAGTGCTGGGCCAAATGTGCTATGCCATTTTACGAGGAGGTGGCCCACACGCCGTTCTTTGTCTGGGATCCGCGTGGTCGCCAAGCCGGCGAGCGGCGACGGGCGCTGGTGCAACCGGCGCTGGATCTCGGCCCGACCTTACTCGGCTATTTTGGCGTGTCACCCACCGCGGACATACAGGGCCGAGACTTGGCCGCCACGATCGCGATGGACCAGCCGGTCCGCGAGGCCGGCCTCTTTGGAATATTCGGCGCGCAGGTGAATGTGACTGATGGCCGGTATGTCTACATGCGAGCTCCGAAGGATCGAACCAACGCACCGCTATTCAACTACACCGTGATGCCGATGCATATGCGCGAGCTGTTCAGTATCCGGGAGTTGCAGGCCGCCACGCTCGTGCCGCCGTTTTCGTTTACGAAAGGTTGTCCAGTCTTGCGGATGCCGGGGTCAACCTGGGTCACGGATGAAGCGGTCTGGCAGACGGCGCTGTACGATCTGGCGACCGATCCCAAACAGCAGCGGCCACTCTGCGACTCCAACCGCGAACGAGTGATGATCGAGCACCTGATCCGGTTGATGCGTGAAAACGATGCCCCCGTTGAGCAGTATGCGCGACTCGGATTGCCGTCCTAGCCTGATTTCCGATACTCGACCATCATTGGGGTCATTGGGGTCACTCCGTAAACTGTAAATTCTTGATCATTCGGCAACGAATTTACGTTTTTTCGACCTTCAATTTGCAGAATCATGCTCACTCCTCCAACGAGCCTTGGTCAGGTGGTCGCTGTGGTTGTCGTCCCCACAATAACCACTGACTCCAAGCTCAACTTCGCCAGTCGGTCGGGATGCGGTTGATGACCGATACCGGAGCCGCCCGCAAGTTTCATCACCGACGGGCCGCTCAAATCGAGTGGCGGCTCACTCAAATCCTGCGCGTAAAACCGACTCGTCGGGAAAATATCCGACGGATACTTCGAGTTGGCCAATGTCGCCAACGCCTGACAATGCGCGCCGCCCACCGACGATTCGAGCATGCCGCCAATCCAGACCGGGATACCGGCAGCCTCGGCGATTTGGTTGATCGCGAGCGCGTTGGTGATGCCGCCGACGCGGCCGGGTTTGATGTTGATCCACCGGCAAGCGCCGAGTTCGATGGCTTGCGCGGCTTTGACCGGCGAGGTTATGCTCTCGTCGAGACAGACCGGCGTCCGCACCAGTTTCTGCAACTGCGCGTGCTCGTGCAAGTCGTCGTGCGCCAACGGCTGTTCGATCATCGCCAGGTTGTACTGATCGAGTTGCCGGAGCATGGCTGAGTCAAACAGCCGGTAAGCGCTGTTGCAGTCCACATGGAAGACTGCCTTGGGGAAATGCTTTCTCACTGTCTTGACCATGTCGAGTTCCCAGCCGGGCCGGAACTTCAGTTTGACGCGCTTGAAACCTTGCCGGACAGCGCCGTCAATCTCTTTCAGCAATAGGTCGAAAGTCTCCATCACGCCAAAGTCGGCTCCGACTTCAATTGTGTCAGACTTACCCCCGATGATTTGCCAGAGCGGTTTGCCGAGAAGTTGCGCGTGCAAATCCCACCACGCGAGATCGAGACCGGCTTTGGCGAAGAAATTGCCCTTGAAAAGCGCGAGTTCGCTTTGCAGTTGCGCGCCCGACGCGATGTCCTTGCCGATGAGCCGCGGCGCGAGCCAATCGCGCATCACGCTGAACACTCCCGCTGCCCATTCCGGACTGTACGCCGGGGATGCCCACGGACTCGTCTCGCCCCAGCCAGTGCGGCCGCCGCCGGTCATTTTCACCAGCACGCTCTCGATGGCGTACGTGTCGCCGAACGCCGTCCGAAACGGATACACCAACGGCATGTTCACCCGGTAGATTTCGATTGATTCAATGATCATTTGATTTTCCCGTTCGCAATTTCCAGCATCCCCTCACCACGTTGGCAAACACGCCGACGCCAAACAAGCCAAGTGCGGACAGGAGTCGCCGGTACGAGGAGGATGTTACCGAGAAGCAACGGATGGGCTGTGAAAGTTTACCCCGAACCATATGGACCAGCCTGTGGGGTCGACTTGTCCGCCGTCGCTAAATGAGCAAGGAGAAAGTCAAGCGTAGGCCGATGCGTGGGAACTTTTTGGATGACCCTCTCGACAAGTCTCAAGCGATGCACCCTAACGCGGCTTCTGATGGGCAGCAACAACCATTGATTTGAACTCGTAATGGCGAGCCAGTTCTTCCGCATGCTTGACTTCTGTCGCGGGGAAATCCTTGGTTTTTAGCAACTTCGCTTTGCGTGCATATGCTTGGCAAAGTTTCCGATATAAAAACTCCCCGGACGGATCGGTCATCCGGTCTGGCAGTTTTATGGAAATGATTATCGCCAATTCATACCAGCGGGCGGCGCTGATGGGATCTCCATCTCGAAGGCGGTCATCGCCAATTCTGACTTCATACGGATGACTAGACGTACCCCTAATAAATCCACGAAGTTTCGGCGGTGGCTCTGTCACATGGTTCACAGTGCCAATCCCTGGTTCTTCCTGTATCGACTTGCGTAACTCCGCCACCTTGCGTTCATAAGTACCGACATCGTTCAAACGTCCTTCAGTCCGAAAAATGTTGATTAGTCGGTCGCCAGCTTCTTCGCCTCCAATCCCTGCACCCCATGCTGCCTCAAAGTGTTTGACAGCAACGTTAGTGTTTTGCATTTGGTACGCGCACTCACCCAAAAATAGTTGCGTCCAATCGGCTGTCTGGGTTTGCACACCAGCGACCTGCTGGATCAGCTCATACGCTAACGCATAATCGCCTCGTGCCAGAGTGTGGACCACGGTGGCCAGCGAATTATTGGTTGCAGCTCCCGTGGGTGACGCGAATATCCCAACCGCACAACCGACCAGAAACAATAGTTGTTTGATAGTCATACGGGTGAACGATTTACATTTCACAATTTGCTGCCTTTCGCAATTCTTCAAGCTCGCGTCGGCATTTTAGCGGATCCGCCCCTCCACAATTTCCAAGACCCGTTCGCCGCGTTTCGCGACGTGTTGGTCGTGTGTCACCATCACTAATGTCGCCCCGGTCTCCGCGCGCATCTTCCACAGCAAATCCAAAATCGTCTCGCTCGTCTTGTCGTCGAGATTGCCGGTTGGTTCGTCGGCGAGCAACAACGTCGGTTTGTTCATGAGCGCGCGGGCAATTGCCACGCGTTGTTGTTCGCCACCGCTCAACTCCGCGGGCCGGTGTTCGAGCCGGTCCCCCAACCCGACGGCGGCGAGCAATTCCCGGCCGCGCGCCACTTCGCGCCGGCCGGCCACCATCGCCGGCACGCAGACGTTCTCCAGCGCGTCGAGTTCCGGCAGCAGATTGTAGGACTGAAAGACGAAGCCGACGCGTTCGTTGCGCCACCGGGTCCGGTTCAGGGTACTGAGTCGCGCACCTTCGAACAACACATCGCCGGTTGTCGGTTTGTCGAGACCGCCGAGCAGGTGCAACAGCGTACTCTTGCCGGCGCCGGAGGCACCGACGATGACGACCACTTCGCCGGGCCGCACGGCGAGGTTCACACCCTTGAGGACTTCGACGGTATGCTTACCCAGCCGGTAAGTTTTGCGGAGGTCACGCGCGGAGAGAATCGGGTCACTCATGCCGGAGCGCCTCCACCGGTTCGAGCAGCGCCGCCCACAAAGCCGGCAACACTCCGCCCAGCGTCGCGATGACTTGGGCGGAAATGGCAATTGTCACTAGGTCGCGCGTGGTCAGATACGTCGGGATCTTGGTGAGGTTGTAAATCTCGCGGGGGAATAAATCGAGTTTGAGCACGTCCGCGAGAAAGACCCGGACTTGCTCGATGTGATCAATCGTGAGCAACCCCAACACAATCCCGGCACTCACGCCAACCAGACCGACGATGAACCCTTGAAAAAGGAAAAGTCGGGCAATCCGCCACGGCGTCGCGCCCATCGCTTTCATCACGCCGATCTCGTTGGTCTTTTGCGCGGCGACCGTGATGAGGGTGCCCATGACGCAGAAGGCCGCCACGACAATCACGAGGCTCAAAATGAGAAACATCGCGGTCTTCTCGACTTGAATCGCGCCGAGGAGTTTTTGGTTCATGTCCATCCACGTCTGCGCCCGCAATGGGAGCGGCAACCGCGGCCCGAGCGCGACCGCCACTTCATGGGCGCCGAGAAACGGATCGTCGGTCGTCAATTCGAAGCCGTGAATCGCGTGGTGCAAGCCGTAGAGTTCTTGCGCGGTTTCGAGGGAGGTGAAAATCAGGCCGATGTCGTACTCATACATGCCGGACTGGAAGATGCCGGTCACGGTGAGTTCGAGCGGGAGATAAACTTCCTCCCCTTTCTTCTCGATGTTGCGCGGCGAATAGACGGTGATCTTGTCGCCGACGAAAATTCCGTTCTGCTGCGCGAGTTCGTCGCCGATGATGACTTTCTCGCCCGCGAGGTCGAGTTTGCCTTCCTTCACGTAATCCGCCACCCGGCTCACCTTGACTTCGCGCACCGGGTCGATGCCTTTCAAATACGGTGTGGCGACTTGGTTGTTGAACTCCACCAGCACCAACCCCATCGCGAACGGCGCGGCGGCCTTCACGCGCGGCGTCTTCAGAATGATGTCGAGCACTTCCTCGTCATTCTTGATGATTCCGCCGGTAACCGTGACGTGCGCGTGCATGCTCATCAATTTGGCGCGCAACTCCCGGTCGAACCCGCTCATCACCGCGATGACCACAATGAGCACCCAGACTCCCAACGTGACTCCGAGCAGCGATATCAGCGTGATCGCCGAGACAAACGAGCGCTTCGGTTTGAGATACCGGAGACCGAGGAACAGTTCGAACGGCAAGCGCGTCATGCTTGTGGCCGCAACAACGGGAAGAGAATGACGTCCCGGATGCTCTCCGCGCCGGTCAACATCATCACCAGCCGGTCAATGCCGATCCCCATGCCGCCCGCCGGGGGCATGCCGTGTTCAAGGGCCGTGAGAAAATCCTCATCGAGCTTCTCGGCGTGACCGGCCGCCTGTTCCAGAAGCCGGGAACGCTGAACGACCGGGTCGTTCAACTCGGAATAAGCCGGCGCAATCTCTTGACCGTTGATGATGAGTTCGAAGACGTCCACGATGCCGGCATCCTGCTTGTTCGGTTTCGCCAGCACGACCAACTCCGCCGGCAAGTGCGTCACGAAGGTCGGATTCATGAGCGTCGGCTCGATGGTTTTCTCGAAGATCGCGTTCGTGACCTCGTAATCGGGCGCGTCGGGCGGGAACTCGACGCCCATCTGCGTCGCGCGCAACTTGCGGTCGCCGGGCGAGAGCGTGAACCACTCTTTGCCGATGCGTTCTTCCACGATCTCCCGGTAGGTAATCCGCCGCCACGGTGGGGTGAGGTCAATCTCGGTGCCGTCGTAGCGTTTGACGGTCAGTTGATCGAACACGTTCTCGGCCACGGTCACGATCATGCCTTGCACGAGTTCCATCATCGTCTCGAAGTCGCCGTACGCCTGGTAAACTTCGAGCATCGTGAACTCAGGATTGTGCCGGCGCGAAATGCCTTCGTTGCGGAAATTGCGATTGATCTCATAAACTTTTTCGTAGCCACCAACGAGCAGCCGTTTCAGGTAGAGTTCCGGCGCGACACGCAGGAACAGATCGAGGTCGAGCGCGTTGTGATGCGTCTGGAACGGTTCCGCCGCCGCCCCGCCGGCAAGCGGCTGCATCATCGGCGTCTCGACTTCGACGAAGCCCCGGCCATCGAGATATTTTCGGATCTCCGAGACAATTTTGCTGCGCAACAAGAAAGTCTCGCGCGACTTGTCGTTCAGCCACAAATCGAGGTAGCGCTGCCGGAGGCGGGTCTCGGTGTCTTTGATGCCAAAATGCTCTTTGGGCAACGGGCGGATCGCCTTGCTCAACACCGTGAACGTCTCCACCCGCACCGTCAACTCCCCGGCATGCGTCACGAACAGCTTGCCGGTCACGCCGATGACATCGCCGAGATCCACGAAATGTTTGAAAAGCTCGAACTGCTCGTCGTTGAGGACTTTTTTCTGGATGTAGAGTTGGATGCGACCGCTGGAGTCTTTGAGGTCGGCGAACATGCTCTTGCCCATGTCGCGATGGCTCATCAACCGCCCGGCCAACCGCACATCGCGTTCCGGCGTCGGATTGGCGCGCGCGACGGCGATGGTCTCGTGGACATCGAACCGGCCGCCGTACGGATCAATCCCCTGCTCCAACAATTTGGCACGTTTTTCGAGTCGCGCCTGAATCTGATCATTGCCTTCCATGCCCGGCAAGATAGCGACTCACCGCCGGTTGAGCAACGCCGAAGTCACCGCGATCCCGCAAGAAAATCCGTTTTCATTCTCGGTATGCTGGCGTATAGATACCGCCATGAAGCAATTCACTGCCATCATTCATCGTGGGGAACCCGGCGAGGGTGGTTTTTGGGCCACTTGCTTGGAAGTACCCGGCGCCAATGGGCAAGGCGAGACCAAAGAGGAATGCCTGCAAAACCTCCGCGATGCCATTGAACTGCTGTTGGCGACCGAACGCGAAGAGGCGTTCCGGCTCGACCCGCAGGCTGAGACCGCTGAATTGCGATTGGCATGAAACGCCGCGAGTTGCTCAGTCATCTGCAGCAACATGGGTGTGTCATTGTGCGCGAAGGTGGTAGTCACTCCATCTGGAGCAACCCGCAAACAGGACGCAAGGAAGCGATTCCCCGGCACAACGAGATCAAAAAATTCCTTGCCCGCTCCATTTGTCGGAATCTGTCCGTTCCCGTTCCCACCGGCAACTGACACAGACCGCAGTGACGGCACTCTTTGCTCCGTCACGGCACGAGGCGGACGCGGTAGAGCCGAAAGCCGCACTGGCGGCTTGAGACGCCGCGACGTCGTTTTCGCGGCAACCGACTATGGAACCAATCGCACCCGATAGAACCGTGCCGGCACATTCGTCGCGCCGCCGATGCCGAGATAGTTCGTCGTTCGATGACGCTCGGGTGGCTTCTCCCTCACCGCCCCACCACGATGCTGACCGGCAAAATCATTTAGGGTGACTTGCGGACGGGTTCGGGTGTCGAATCCGTTTTTTCTGGTGCGGGTAATTCGTTCCGCTCTCGTTCCGCAACCGCCTCTTCGATTAACTTCTGAATCGCGGGCGACGGTTTGCATTGCACCTCATAACCTGTCGGCACCAAGCCATAATTCCGGCACACTCGGACTTCTGTACAACCATGCCGGGCTAGCAAATTGGCGATCACGTCGGCCTTGGCGCCGGCATTGGCCAAACTAAAACCGTCCTCATGCCAGTCACGTGCCGCGGCACCGGCAAGATAGCCGAGCGCCGCCTCCTCGCCGAATCCTTCAAATGCGTCCTCCGAAATCGTGTATATAACACCACCAATCGAGTAACTGGCCCCGCCGCGTTTGTAGAACGAATCCACCACCAGCCCCGCTTGCTCCGCCGGCTTCAATCCCAATTCCTTTCGCAATCTCTCGAAGTGCTGGTCGCACAACGCCTGCTTCGCGCCTTCACTTTTGTAGAACATATTCGGCCGACCGGCGCGCTTCCCCATGTACTCGTTGTTCATTCCCAACAGAAAAAAGATCTCGCGGATTTGCGCGGGCGAATACGATCGCATTGGTACCGGCGGAGTCTGGCTTTGACTCACGAAAAAGATGGCGGGCGCATGCAGACTTCCGTCAGTTCCTCGCTGATACTGCGTGATATGAAATTGGCTACCAACTCGAACAATAGCCCACCAGAATTCGCGATTCGCGAACGATACTTCAAGCAACGACGGATCGTCGCTCAGCGAGACGCCTGTCACTTTGAGTTTCTCGCCCCGGTCGAGCCCGACCTGCTTCGCCGTGATCTGACCGAAACGTTTTGCGGCGCCGGGTCGCTCCACTTTACCGTCGGTAATCTGCTCGTGCATATAAAACGTGCCATGATACTCCGCTGGAATGGTCGGCAGATTCGTGAATTCTGCCTGCAGCGTCGTTGTCAGCAAACAGAAACCCATCACCCAAAATATTTTCATCTGCGTACTCCTTCGCTCCTTCGCATTACCTTACCCACCCACCACGATACTCACCGGCACGCTCCACTGACCGATGCGGGTGTCGCCTTTGTGGTAGATCGCCCGGTATGTCCACTTGACCGGCGCGGCGGGGAATGGCTCGGGGTCGAGGTAACCGGGCGTCGCGTCAATCGTCACCAGCCGCTCGCCTTGACCGTCGTGACGATCCACCACCAACTCACACATATCCACCTGCTCGCGCTGATTGTCCCAGCCCCAACGGATGAACACGCCGGCCGCCCGCAGTTCCAAGGTGAACGTCGGCTGCAGTTCGTGGGCTGCCGTCTTGGTCGGTTCGCTGCCTTCGATGCCGAGGTGTTTGCCGATGTGCAACTCATATTTCGGGTGACGCTTGATGCGCCGCACCAGTTGCCGGAACCGCTTCTCCACTCCCGGCGGCACCGCCGGCGGTGCGGGCGGAAAGACCGGCACAGGCAGCGACGCGGCCGGGCCCGGCTCTTTGGCGAACCGGAGATTGTTGCGGAAAATCGTCGCGCTTTTGCCGGAACTGTTGAGCATCCCGTAGCAGTTCACCACGTACTCATAGAAATCGGTATCCGCCGCTTGCTGCGTCACCTCCCCCGACGAGACATCCAATACCGGCGCGTAGTCGCCGATGGCATGCTTGAACAACTTCAGTTGCGTCACAAAACCCATCTCATCCGGGTTCACATAATCGGCTTTTGCCATCGAAGTCTCCTTTCACGGTAAATCGGCACGGTTTTACTGGAAAACCGTGATTTTCTGCGATTTTGGAGTGCGGTAGAACAATTCTGCCGTGATTCCGAACCGTCTGGAAACACGGTAAAACTGTTCAACCGTGATCTCTTGCCGGCGGGTGGTACGGTAGAATTCTTCTGCCGTGATGCCGGGGCGCTCACCGGCACGGTAGACTCTTTCAACCGTGCCGCAGAATGGCCGGTGCGAACGGCAGAACGATTCTGCCGTGCCGGTATGTCGTAGGGTAGCACGGCAGAATGATTCTGCCGTAACGCGAAATGGCTGGTCGGCCTCCCCCAACGGGAGGTGCGTCTTGTGAAACGAGTTTTGGGCGTGTTCTCCATACCAGTCCGCCTGCCGGCAGTTGTACCCGCGTCGCCGAAGTGAGGCAATCCGAAACCAGTAACGCACCGGCTTTGGAGGGCCACGTTCCATCGTGGCCGCAGTCCACGAACGGACGCGACGGAGCGCGTCCCTCCAAACAGAACAGCCGCCGGGCGCTTGACCTTCTCGCCGCCGCGCGCGACACTCCCCGGCGGAGGAACTGCATGCACCCACGCCACGCCTTCACCGTTATCGAACTGCTGGTGGTCATTGCCATTATAGCCGTGCTGGTAGCGCTATTGTCTCCGGGCATTCACTCGCCTACACGGCGCATCCAATGTCTGACCAATCTGAAACAGATCGGACTTGCCTGCGCCGCGTATGCCGGCGACTACGCTAATCGTCTACCCTGCGGAAATGATTCGGTGTTCTTGAACGTGGCACTCATGTCAAATCACTTGGGATCCGTCAAAACACTTGTCTGTCCCCCAAGCACCAAGAAACCGGCGACTGGCTTCAACGATACACGAGCAACCGATGCGGCGAACGTCAGCTACACCCAACAGGCCGCTCCCTCCACCGGTATGACTTGGCAGGCGAATGCAAATGCAGTGTTGTTTTGGGATCAAGGCGTCGCCGGTAATCCGTGCGGTCCGACCGGCGGCATCGGCCTTAGTTGGGCGGCCACTGGCAACCACAAAACTTTCGGTGGAAACGTGTTATTCAACGACGGACACGCCGCGTTCAACAATAAGACGCCGACAAACATGCCGCTGGGGTGTTTGAATCCGTAGCTACCACTGGCAATCGGGCGCGGGTTCGCTATATTCGCGGGCGTGATTCGAATCTTGATCATGCTGTTGCTGGCAGCCAGCGTACACGCTGCTAACATCGCGGATTTCGCGGAAGTGACCGGCGGACATTATCAGGTGCTGGCGCAGGGCGGTGAGCAGATCGGGCGCGAGGTGAACGGGTACATGAACGCGATGTTGCAGTTGTACTCCCGGTATTTCTCGAATTGGACAACCAAGGACGCGGCACGGGTGGTGGTGTTCAACAATCGCGACGACTTCCGCGAGTATTCGCGCACGGCGGTCGGCGCCACCCATGCCGGGTTGGCGGGGTATTGTCACCGCAAGACGGATCCCGACGGGAATACGTTTTATGAGTTGGTGACGTTTGAGTCGGCCGGGTTGTGGCAGGTGTTGGCGCATGAAGGGTTTCACCAGTTCATTGGGTACGAGTTGGGGGAAGCGGTGCCGGTGTGGTTGAACGAGGGGCTGGCGCAGTTTTTCGAGAACAATACGGTGAAGAATGGCCGGCTCATTCCCGGTGGGATTGATGCGAAAACTTTGGCGGCGGCCCAGGCCGTGATCCGGGCGCGGCGGGTGCCGGCATTGGGCGAGTTGTTGGCGATGGACCGCCGGACGTTTTACGCCAGCCCAGAAGTGACGTATCCGGTCAGTTGGGCGTTGGTTTATTATTTGATGACGCGCGATTCGGCGAGTTTTCAGTCGGGCCGGTTCCGCCGGTATCTGCAGGATTTGAAATGGAGCGGCGATGAGCTGGCAAGCTTCCGCCGCCGTTTCGGCCGGGACAGCGCGCAATGGGAAGCGGACTTCCACCGGTACATCCTGCAGTTGCGCACGCCGGTCGAGAATTGATTGGAATTGCCGTCGAAATTTCGCTAGCGTGCCGCCATGCCGTTTAACGCTAATTGGTTCGATATCATCTGGGTGATCGCGCTGATTTTCGGCGTGTGGAGTGGATTGCGCTGCGGGGCGCTCGGTGAAATCATCCGGTTGAGCAGTTGGGTGCTGATGGTCTGGCTGGCCATTGAATATTACATACCGGTCGGCGATTGGTTCCGCACCAAGACGCAGCTCGCTGAGGAGCCGGCGCGCCTCTTTGCTTTTGTCGGCATCATTCTGGGCGTTTACATTGTCGGCTTGTTGTTGCGGAAGATGTTGTCGCGTTGGACCAAAAAATCACCCGCCGCCGCGTTCTTGGAAAACTTCGGCGGCATCATCCTCGGCGTAATTCGGATGGCGCTGGTGATGACGGTGCTCACGATCTGGCTGTCGCTGGTGCGAAGCCCATTCTGGCAGAAACACGTCGCCACCAATTCGCAATTTGGCAGCACCGTGGTGCAGATGATTCCGTCCGTGAAGGCGGTCACGAAGAAGACGTTCCCGGAGACGTTTCCGTTGTTCCGCGACATTGAGCGTCCCGTGGAAGTGGACGAACTCGAAACCAACCAGACGAAGAAGGCGCGTTAGCCAGCCGTGGCCGGTCGTATCTCCGCTCAAATCATCGAGCAAGTCCGCCACGCCAATGACGTGGTTGATGTCATCGGCGCCTATTTCCCGCTGAAAAAGGCCGGCGTAAATTACCGGGCTCTCTGCCCGTTTCACAAAGAGAAGACACCGAGTTTCAATGTCAATCCGTCGAAGCAAATGTGGAAATGTTTCGGTTGCGGTGCCGGGGGCGACGTATTCAAGTTTGTGATGCAATACGAGAATCTCGACTTCATCGACGCCGTCCGCCGGTTGGCCGAGAAAGCCGGCATCAAAATCGAAGTGGAAGATGCCGGCGCCACACAGCACCGGGGCGAGAAGGAGTTGCTGCTCAAACTCCACGAGGAAGTCAGCGCGTATTTTCAGGAGAACCTCAAAGCCGGCATCGCGCAACGGTACCTTGAGAAACGCGAGATCTCACGGGAGGTCGCGCGCAAGTGGCGCATCGGTTACTCCACCGAATCATGGGATGGACTGCTCCAATGGGCGGCCGGCAAGAAATACCAACCGGAGCTACTCGAAGCCGCCGGCCTGGCGATTCGCACGGAGGAAGGCCGGGTGTACGACCGCTTCCGCGGCCGCCTGATGTTTTCGATCTGCGACGAGCAAGGCCGGGTCATCGGGTTCAGCGGGCGCATCCTGACCGACGACAAGGATCAGCCGAAGTACGTTAACTCACCGGAGACCGCGATTTTTCAGAAGGGCCGGGTCCTCTTCGCGCTCGACCGGGCCAAGCGTTCAATCATCGAGGAGAAGTTCGCGATTCTCTGCGAAGGCCAGATCGACACGATTGCCTGTCACGAAGCCGGGCTGACGAATGTTGTCGCGCCACAAGGAACGGCGTTGACCGATCAGCACGCGCGCATCCTCCGCCGGTATGCCGAAGAAGTCGTGCTCATGTACGATGCCGACGAAGCCGGCCAGAAAGCCATCATTCGGAGCGCCGAACCACTCTGGGAAGCCGGCATGGCCATGCGCGTGGCTGTTATTCCCGGCAAAGACGATCCGGACAGTTTCATCAAAACCCAGGGTGCCGAAAAGTTGAAGGAATTGATTACCAACGGCGGCAGTTTTTTCATCTATTTACTCGAATGGCTCACCAAGCATCACGATCCGAACACCGAGCGTGGCAAACTGCAAATCGCCCGGCAAATGGCCGAATGGTTGGTCCGATTGCCCAGTCCGGTGTTGGTCGCAAAATATGCACAGGAGACGACGCTCCGGTTGCAGATTGCCGGAACTTCGATCGAACAGGAAGTCCTCAAGCTGCGCCAGCAACGTTCGCCCCGGCCAGTCGTCGAGCCGGTGCCAGCAGTTCCTGAGGATTTGGCAGAAATCGAACTCGAACCCAATCAACCGGCCGAGACACTGTTGCTGCAGTTGATGCTGACCGATGTGCGGATCGTGGATTTGGCGTTGGAACGCCTAGAAAGTGAGTGGCTGACGCGCAGCGTGGCCGCGCAGTTGATTGAACGAGTGTTGCAGTTACATCGTGACGGACATTGGGATGGACCGAATACTTTGATGAATGAGGCCGACGACGACGACGCCAGCAAATTGGCTGCGGAATTGGTGGTCAAACCCGCACCGAGTCAGAACTTGGATGCTGCCGCCACCGATTGCCTCGGCGCGATGGAACGGGTATGGGTGGAGCGGCGGCTGCGCGAATTACGGAACCAGTTGAGCCATACTGACTTGAACTCAGAACAACGTGATAAAATATTACGAGAGGTGCTTGACTTACAGCCGAAGCTACGCAATATTCCCGCGCTTTCGATGAGGAAACGTTAAAATCTCCCCCACGTCGAGCGCACGATTTCCATGTCTACCCACAAAAAGCCAACAAAAGCAAAGTCTTCCAAGCCCGTGGTCGTCGCCCCGCCTGCGCTCGATCACGCCGAAAAAAACCTTAAGATCAAGGAATTGATCAAACTCGCCAAGGAACAGGGTTACCTGACCTACGGCGACCTCAACGAAGTGCTGCCGGACAACATCCTCTCGCCCGAGGAACTCGATCAGATCATGATCACACTCCGGGGCATGGACATCGAAATCATCGACGCCTCCGAGGTGGACCGCTTCAAGCGCGAGAACGCCGCCCAAGCCGAAGAAGAAAAAGAACCACCCAAGGTGGATTCCCGGCTCGACATCCTCGACGACCCGGTGCGGATGTACCTCAAACAAATGGGCCAGGTCCCGCTCTTGACGCGCGAACAAGAAGTCGAAATCTCGAAACGCATCGAAACCGCCGAACTCCAAGTCAAAGCCATCATCAACGACTTCGGCTTCACCGCCAAAGAACACCTCAACCTTGCCAACCGGCTTCTCAACGGCAAGGAACGCTTTGACCGCGTCATCATTGATAAGAAAATTGACAGCCGCGAACAGTACATGCGCGCGCTACCCAAGCTCTTGTCGCAGGTCAAAAAGGCCGACGCTGTTGTGGACGCGAAGTACGAAAAACTCACCCGCTCTGGCCTCTCCAAAAAAGAAGCCGAACGGCTCCGCAAAGATTTCAAAAAAACCGACCTCGCCCTGCAGAAACTCTTCGAGAAATTTTACTTCAAGCAAAAAGTCCTCGAAGAATTCGTCGAGAAAGCCAACGAAATCCGCGAGGAATTCGACGCCGTCCTTTTCGAATGCCAACGCCTTGAACGCTTCCGCAAATCCAATGGCGCTGACGCCGAGCTGCGCGAACTCGAGCGCAAACTCAAAAAATACGAGCTCGCCGTCCGCCTCCCCACCGAACAGTTCCTCAAGACGCACGACGAACTCAAAACGTGGATGAAAAAGGCCGTCCAAGCCAAAGGCGAAATGGTCGAGGCCAACCTGCGCCTCGTCATCTCCATCGCCAAGAAATACACCAATCGCGGTCTCTCGTTCCTCGACCTCATTCAAGAAGGCAACATGGGCCTGATGAAAGCCGTCGAGAAATTCGAATACCGGCGCGGCTACAAATTCTCCACCTACGCCACCTGGTGGATCCGGCAAGCCATCACCCGCAGCATCGCCGATCAAGCCCGGACCATCCGCATCCCGGTGCACATGATCGAGACCATCAACAAACTCATGCGCATCCAAAAGCAACTCGTCCAGGAGTTCGGCCGCGAGCCAACCCCGGAAGAAGTCGCCGAGGAAATGCAACTGCCCGTCGACCGCGTTCGCGCCGTCCTCAAAATGGCGCAACAGCCGATCTCGCTCCAATCGCCCATTGGCGACAGCGAAGACACCAACTTCGGTGACCTCATCGAAGATAAGTCCGCCGAGAATCCCTCGGAAATGGCGTCCTACTCCTTGCTGAAGGAAAAACTCGGCGATGTCCTCCAGACCCTGACCGACCGGGAACGCAAAGTTCTCCAACTCCGTTTCGGCCTCGGCGACGGCTATTGCCGGACCCTGGAAGAAGTTGGCCGGCAATTCCGCGTCACCCGCGAACGCATCCGCCAGATCGAAGCCAAAGCCTTGCGGAAAATGCGTCACCCGACCCGGCAACGCCAAATCGAAGGCTTCCTCCAAGCGCAACAGTTGTAGTAATCTCGTCTCCGCCGGGCCCGTAGCTCAGCGGTTAGAGCGGAGGACTCATAATCCTTTGGTCCCAGGTTCAAATCCTGGCGGGCCCACTTTTCGTTCCCGCAACTTCCTGCATGATCAATGCCGCCGGTTTGCCTTGGCGCAGCAATTCGCTCATTCGCCGCATATACGGGTCAACATGGTGAAAATACCGCTTGTAGCCGGCGCAGAGATAATTCAACCCCGGCTCTCCATCAATCGTCCGGATAAACCGGTGCTTCGGACATTCGCCGTTGCAGGCAAACTTCACCTCGCACTCCCGGCAATACTTCGGCAACGTCGTCTGCTTCTCATTTCCAAACTGCCGCTGCGCCGGTGAATTCACCATCTCGCCCAATGACGTGTTCAGCAAATTCCCCAACTTGTAACGCGGGTAAACGTAGTGGTCACACGAAAACAGATCACCGGTATGTTCGAGTACCAACGCATTTCCGCACGTCTCGGCAAACACGCACAAACTCGCCCCCATCCCCATCCAACTCCCAAGTGACACGTCGAACATCTGCACAAAAACCTTCCCGACATCTTGGCGCACCCACTCATCGAAAATCTGCACCAAGAATTCTCCATACTGCCGCGACTCAACGCTCCACGACGTGACCGGCTCACTCCGCGACCACTTGCCGGCCAAGGGCGGTTCACTGTAATCCAACCCCAACTCCTTCGCGCCAGCATCCGCCTTGCGTTCTACCAGCGGGATGAACTGCATATACCCGGACCCGATCTCCTTCAAAAACCGGTACACCGCCAGCGGCTTATGTGAGTTCGCGCGATTCACCACCGTCAACGTATTGAACTCGGTCTTGTGCTTCTTCAACAGCGCCAAACCCGCCATCACCCGGTCAAACGTCGGCTTCTGCCCCTTATCCACCCGGTACCGGTCATGCAACTCCCGCGGCCCGTCCACGCTCAAGCCGATTAAAAATCCGTTCGCCGTAAAAAACTCGCACCACTCATCATCCAACAACGTTCCGTTGGTCTGGAGTGCGTTCGTGATCTTTTTCCCATTCGCGTACTTCTGCTGCAGCGCCACGGCCTTGCGGAAGAACTCCACCCCCAACAACGTCGGCTCCCCGCCCTGCCACGCGAAACCGACCTCCGGCACCTGTTGCGACTCGATGTACTGCCGGACGTATTGCTCCAACACGGCATCGGTCATCCGAAAGTTCTCGGTGGACGGATAGAGTTTCTCTTTTTCTAGGTAATAGCAATACGTGCAATCGAGGTTGCAAATCGCCCCGACTGGTTTGGTCATGATGTGGTAAGCCGGTACCTGCGCCATGCCGGTAAGCTAGCAATCGCCACCGGGACAAGCCAGCACGCATTGCGCTTGAGTCGTTGCGGGAGGCGAGTACAATCACGGGCGTGGGGATCCAAATCACAGTTCTAGGCAGCGGCAGCGCCGGCAACTGCACCTTCATCGAGACCGCCAACACCGCCGTTCTCATTGATGCCGGCCTCAGCGGCCGTCAAATCTCCCAACGCCTCGCCACCATCGGCCGGCAACTCGACGACCTCGACGCCATCCTCGTCACCCACGAACACTCCGATCACGTTCGCGGCCTCGGTGCCATCTGTAAAAAACATCCCGTCGCCGTCTACGCGAACCGCCTTACCGCCGAAGCCATCAACGAAGAGCCCGACTGGACCAACGGCATCCGCATCCCGTGGCGCGTCTTTGCCAACGGCCAAACTTTCTCGGTTGGTGACCTGACCGTCGAACCCTTCAGCATCCCCCACGACGCCTTCGACCCGGTCGCCTTCACACTCCATCACGGCACCCACGCCATCGGCGTCGTTACCGACCTCGGCCATGCCACCAAGCTCGTCGTCGAACGCGTCCGGCAAATGGACTTCCTGATCCTCGAATCCAATCACGACGTCAGAATGCTCCAAGACGACACCATTCGTCCCTGGGCCACCAGACAACGCATCATGAGCCGGCACGGGCACCTCAACAATGAAGCCGCCGCCGCCGTCGCCGCCGAAGTCGTCAGCGACCGGCTCCGCCACTTGGTTCTCGCGCACCTCAGCCGCGACTGCAACAAACCCGAACTCGCCCAAACTGTCGTCGGCACCAAACTCCGCCAACTCGGCGCGACCCACGTCCATGTCACCGCCGCGAGCCAGGATCAACCCACCGCCACCGTCCAACTATGATCATCGGTATCCCCCGCGAAATCAAAAACAACGAATTCCGTGTCGGCCTCTTACCGGTCCACTGCGAAGCCCTCCGGCAAGCCGGCCACACCGTCCTTGTCGAAAGCCATGCCGGCGAAGGCAGTGGCGCACGCGATGCCGATTACCGAGCCGTCGGCGCCCGCGTCGTCCGGTCCGTCTATCGGCAAGCCGATATGATCGTCAAAGTCAAAGAACCCCAACCGGCCGAACTCAAACTCGCGCGCCGCGACCAGATTCTCTTCACCTATTTCCACTTTGCCGCCGAACGCGAGTTGTTTGAAAGCTCACTCCGCATCGGCCTGGTCGCCATCGCCTACGAAACCATCCAAGCTCGCGACGGCACCCTGCCCTTGCTTACCCCCATGAGCGAGATTGCCGGCCGAATGGCCGTCCACGAAGGCGCGAAACATTTGGAAAAACCCATGCAAGGCCGCGGCCTCCTCCTAGCCGGCGTCCCCGGCGTCGCCCCGGCCAAAGTCACCATCCTCGGCGGCGGCGTTGTCGGTGCCAATGCCGCGAAAATGGCCGCCGGCCTCGGCGCCGACGTCACCATCCTCGACGTCAGTCTCCCCCGCCTCCGGTATCTCGACGACGTGATGCCGAAGAACGTCAAAACCCTGATGAGCAACTCGCACAACATCCGCGAGCAAGTTTTGCAGGCCGACCTCCTGATCGGCGCCGTCCTCCTGCCCGGTGCGAAAGCCCCCCGCCTCGTCAGCCGGCAACTCGTCAAACAAATGAAACACGGCGCCGTCATCGTGGATGTGGCGATTGACCAAGGCGGATGTATCGAAACTTCCCGCCCCACAACGCATGAACATCCGACCTACCTCGTCAACAGCGTCGTTCACTACTGCGTCACCAACATGCCGGGCGCCGTCGCCCGCACTTCAACGCACGCACTGACCAATGCGACTTTCCCCTTCGCCTTGGAGATTGCGAATAAAGGCTGGCACCGCGCCGCCAAAGAAAATCCAGCGATTGCGACCGGCCTGAATCTCGCCCAGGGCAAAACCTACTACGCCGCCCTGGCCCGGCAATTCAACAAACCATTGGCCGCGTTGTAGCCGCAACCACGGGTGCGTTGCCGGCGCCGCCAACTCGCACTGGCCGAAAGCCAGCGGTTGTCAGCCTACGAATGCGTATGAGAATTCAGGTGCTCCCGGCAATACTCCTGCCCGCCGGTACATTCCTCGCACACCCGAAAATCCATCGCCGGTGACTCCAGTTCCGTCACCCCACACGTCGCGCACCGGTGAAAAGTCGTCGCTGCGTCGTGCCGGGTCTGCTCGCGCACAGCTTCATGGAATTGCCGTTGTTTGCGACCGCGCCGCAACCGGTCGTGAATCGAAAAATTCTCGACCCGACTCGATTCCAACCGGATCGCATACCGTTCCGCGCTCCCCTGCATCAGAATGAACACCGCCACAAAGACCAACATCAAGTGTGGACTTCCGCCGCTGACAATCGGCAGCAGCGCCCAGATTATCGCCCCCACGGCAATCAATCGACTCACCCAAACCGCCACTTCCGTCGCCGTTTCCGCGCGGACCCAATGCCAGAGCGTATCGCGCAAAATCCGCCCGCCATCCATCGGGAACGCCGGGATGAGATTGAAAATCAACAACCAAAGATTCAAGTCCCGCATTTCCATCACGAACCAAAACACATAAGGAATCGCGCCGGTGGGCTCGGGAAACAAACTCCGAATCACAACCGCGCCGGTCCAGAACGCTAACCACAATACCAACGTCACGAACGGCCCGGCCGCCGTTGTGATTAAGTGCGCCGTCGGATGAAATGCTGGCCGCACAAACGCGAGCCCCCCCAAGGGCCAGAGCAAAATGTCATTGGCCTCACCGTCGCACCACCGGGCTGCCAACGCGTGCCCGAATTCATGGAGCAGGATGCAGAAGTACAACCCGCCAACGTACGCCAATCCCAACCCGAGATGGCCAGACCCGCTCACCCGCGAGAACGCATAGATCAAAAACGTAAAATGCAACCGAACGTTGATGCCGAAATACCGGCCAATGGGAAGCCCGTAGCTGAAGAAGTCCATCCGGAGCGCGCCAATCACCAATGATTCTGCCCGAGGCTGCGCAAGGCGCGCCGGGGAATCTCTTTCAACTCTTCCATCTTCTGGATGGATTGCCGGACGATGCGGTCAAACCGCGCCGGCGTCAGCAGATCCGGCCGCCGCCGCGCCCGACGAATCGCCAAATCCATCCGCCGCGAATAACTCTCCAACTCGCGCGTCACCCGTTGCGTCGTCTGATGCAACAACTTCAACCGGTCGAAACTCGGCACCGTCCGCGCTCGGCCCCGCACGACCAGATCAATGTCATCGGCCACTTCATCAATCGTCTCCGGATCGCCGGTAAAGAACCCAATGCAGCGCGAATGCTCGGTCTGCCGCTGGCGGATTTCCTGGCCGATGAACAACAAACCCGGCTGCCCCTCCATCAACGCAACGCGGTATCTCGACAAAATGCCACCATGGGTATTGAAGATCTCCAAGCCCGGCCCAATGCCGGAAAACCGCTCCGCCGTCCCGACCGCCAACACGCGGATCCGTTCCACTTTTCCCGCGAGATGTTGCAGCCGGTGCCGTTGGGCTTGAAACTCGCCAAACGCGGAGCAACTCACCGTCAACCGGCCGCTCCCGTGTCGGGCGGCCCACGCGATCACCGCCTCGCGAAACGCATCGGTGGCAAATTCGTCCAACACATAAAAAGTATCCGACGCGACCTCGTTGAGTTTGACAAAGACGGGATGATGATGGTCAACGCTGAACGCCTCCTGCACGAGGCGTTGCCCCGCCGGCATGCGGCGTTGCACTTCCCGGAGTACCTCGCGAAAGGCGTTGTGCTGTCCTTGGCGCATTCTTACCTGCCGCTCGTATAGCCGATTTTCGCCCCGCGTGAAAGCCAAATCAACTGCGACACACCTTACATCTCCTTGCCAATCGCCACCGCCACCGCCCGCATCTGCTTCACGATCTGCGCAAACTTCTCCGGCAACAACGCCTGCTCGCCGTCGCTCAATGCTGCCTCCGGATCGTTGTGAACTTCGAGCATGATCCCGTCCGCCCCTGCCGCCACCGCCGCCAACGCCATCGCCGGAATCAAATCGCGATGCCCGGCCCCATGCGTCGGATCCACGATCACCGGCAGGTGTGACTCTTTCTTCAACGCCGGCACCGCCGACAGATCCAGCGTGTTCCGCGTGTACGTCTCAAACGTGCGGATGCCGCGCTCGCAGAGCATGACGTTCATGTTGCCTTCGCTGAGAATGTACTCCGCCGACAACAACACATCCTTGATTGTCGCCGCCATCCCGCGCTTGAGCATGACCGGCTTCTTGCATCGCCCGACTTCCTTCAGCAGCGAAAAGTTCTGCATGTTCCGCGCCCCGATCTGAATGATGTCGGCATACTCTGCCACCGCTGCAGTATCCTTCGTGTCCATCAACTCCGTGATGACCGGCATCCCGGTCGCCTCCCGCGCTTCTGCGAGCAGCTTCAGCCCCTCGACCCCCAGCCCCTGAAAGGTGTACGGCGAAGTCCGTGGCTTGAACGCCCCGCCCCGCAACACAGACGCGCCGGTCTTCTTCACGATTTTGGCGATCTCCAGAATCTGTTCCCGGCTCTCGACCGAACACGGCCCGCTCATCAGCACAATCTTCTTCTCATCGCCGATCTTCACGCCATTCACGTCAATGACCGTCCGCTTATGCGTGAAATCAAAACTCGTCAACTTGTACGGCTTCATCACCGGTGTGACCGACGACACCCCGGGAAATGCCGCCAGCGGCTTCTCGCGAATCACGTCTTCCGGTCCAATGACACCGATGATGGTGCGCTCGACACCTCGACTGATGTGCGTCTTCAGCCCCCAATGCCGAATCGCTTCTTCGATGTGCGCAATCTGTTGTTCAGTCGCCTCGGGTTTACAAATAATAATCATAATCGTTCTCTCAACAACTCACTGGTTCTTCAGTCCAAAACGCAGCGGCTCGTTCGTCCCCAACAACTCCCAATTGGTCCGAAACCCCGCCTGCTCCGCCACTGCCCGGGCCTGCCGGTACGCCATAAAACTGTCATCCCGAACCAGAAAACTGATCGACTGTTGCCGGGGATCAGCCCGGTTCAATGTCTGTCGGTACTTGCCGTTAGCTTCCGCGAGTTTAGCAACCGGCTCGCCGGTCACTCCCGCGCGGGGAATCAACGAGAGAACGCGCACAAGAACTGCCGCCGGCTCGACCTCGTAGTACTCATCCCCAACCACCTTGACCGTCCCTTTCGCAGCCAAAGCTTGTTCGGCCAACCCTTCTTGATTCACGACAAATACTTCCCCAGCTCGACATTCAAAAACGAGCGCGGGCTTTGGCGGCAGCGGCGGCGCTCCCCCAACGCCAACCCGGGGCACCATTGGCAGCTCCGGTATTTTGTGCGCATCAATCATCGCCTCCAACAACTCCGCAGTCGGCTTCTCGGCGGGATCATAGATTTGTTTGCCGTGCAGCACCGGCCGCAGCGCCGCAGCCTGCAGCCCGACATTGAGCCGCACAACATCCAACCGCCAACCGCTCGAAGTCCTTCCCTGTTCGTCGAGCAATTCATGCCGATAACACAAACTGTTTTCCCGGTGAATCCAATCGCGCTGGGTCACAAGCCGCGGGGGACGGTTCGTCAGCAACTGCCCGGTCATTTTGCGAAACTGATTCGTCGCGACCGGCGGCAACCCGCGCTTCTGGCGGACCTCTGCCATCGCTGCCTCCAAGTCAGCCATCCGCCTGACATAGTCGGGACTTTCGATAAGCGGCAGCTTTCCTCCCGTCCCTCCTGTCATCCATTGCCGCTCGACGACGACCCACGGACCGGCCGTTTTCACTGTGCAGTTAGTGTCATCGCCGAAAAAATTCACCAAATTCGACAAGCTCGCATGATGGATCGCTGATTTCGTGGGGAACTTGATGAGGACATTGCCACGTGTCTCCCACATCGCCGTGGGATCAACAAACGTCGCGCCTCGGAGCGAACTTGCCGGGCGCTCCACCCGGCTCAGGTTCTCGGCGGCCAAATACGCCACACTGATCTCCGTATCGTGATACCGGCTAAATTCGATACCGGTCGCCTCGAAGTCGCGGACGCGGCTGCGTTTGGCTGAAAGTTCCGCAAGGAGCGCCGCGCGATCCGGTGCAAACTGCGCCCGGTCCAGTTCTCGATCTTCCGGAAAAGACCTAGCCACTGGCGGTGGAAATTTTACCGGTGGGAGAACCGGCTTCGGTCGAATCAACTCGCGCCACTCGCCTTGGAAATCGGCGTCAACCGGCTCGTAAACAACCTCAATCCGACGTTGCCCCATCAAACTGCGCAGCTGCCGGTACATCTTCGCTGAATTGGGACGCACCAACACGAACAAAGACTCACTCGTGCGATTGGTTTGAATTCGCCCTAATAGTTGCTCAAACGGATTCCCAGACACTTGCAGTTCCGCCAATGTAACCTCGATTTTGTCCGGCAGAATCGTCAACCGCTCCGGCCCACAATCCACAACGGTCATCACCTTGTCCGCTGCCCAGCCTATGGCGGCACACCAAACGAAAACAGCTAAAAGTCCCCACCACCGGCTCACATTTCTCTCTCCAAGGCCGCAATGAACCGGCGATTCTCCGCCGGCAACCCCACCGTCACCCGCACCCACGCCGGCATCTTGTACGCGCGCATCGGGCGGACGATGACACCGCGTTGCTGCAGCCCGCGGAACACCTTGTCGCCGTCGCCAACATTAACGAGCATGAAATTCGCGCAACTCGGCACGAACTCCAGCTTCAGCCGGGTAAACTCCCTCTCGAAATACGCCAGCCCGCGCCGCGTCAACGCCTTCGTCTTTCGGATGTGCCCGGTATCATTCACCGCCGCCAACCCGCCGGCCAGCGCGAGGGAATTCACATTAAACGGCTGCCGGACCCGCTGGAACAACGCGATGCACTCCGGCTGCGCCACGCCGTAACCGATTCTCAACCCGGCCAGCCCGACGATCTTCGAGAACGTCCGCAGCACCACGACGTTGTGCTTGAGCGCGTACTCAATGGACGGCGGCGGGTCATCGAGAAACTCGATATAGGCTTCGTCGAGCACGCAAACCACATGCGCCGGCAAGCTTTTGATGAACGCGGTCAACTCGGCATTCTTCACCCGTGTTCCGGTCGGGTTGTTCGGGTTCGCGATGAACACCAGCTTCGTCTTCCCGGTAATGGCCGCGCGCATCGCCTTCAAGTCGTGGGTGTGACCGATAAACGGGACTTCGAGGCAACGCGCTTGGAACATCTGCGCCATGATCTTGTAGATGACAAACGCCCGATCCCCCGCCACGATTTCGTCCCCGGGCGCGACAAATGTGTGAAAGAGAAACTCAATAATCTCGTTGGAGCCGGTACCGAGGATGATGTTCTCCATGCGGACGCCGAGCTTTTTCGCCAAGGCTTGCCGGAGATAAAAACCACCACCGTCGGGATACAGATGCGACGAAGTCAGCGCCTTCCGCATCGCCGCAAGCGCTTTCGGCGACGGCCCAAGCGCATTCTCATTCGACGCCAGTTTGATGATACCGGACGGCTTCAGCCCGAGTTCACGCGCGACTTCCTCGATGGGACGGCCCGGCTCATACACTGGTACGTCACAGACGTATTGATTGGCAATGGATTGAAAACTCACGCGCGCAGTCTGTCAAAGCCGGCGGGAGTGGTCAAACACTCAGTAGGGTGCGCTATTGCGCACCACCCGTGTGATTTAGCCATCCAATCGGTGCGCAATAGCGCACCCTACACCACCCCAAACTTCGCCGCGTAGTCCGGGAACTTTGCCAAAAACACTTCCCCCAACCGTTGCCGGTCATCCGGCTGAAGCATCGCGAACGCGAGGACAACGTAAGCCAACCCCACTTCCGCCGCTTCCTTCTGCAGCAACTTCACCAACGCCTCCGGCTTGAGAAAGAGTCGCCCCTTCACATCGTCGCAAACGAGTGACACCCGTTCTGCCAACTTCGGATTGGTGACCGTCAGCCACTGCCAGATTGCGTTGTCGAGGTACGTGGCCCGGCTCGCCTGCAACGTCTTCCGCCCCGCCGGTGAGTTGAACAAACTCAGGAGCAACTCCTGCAACTTAGCCGGATCAATCGCAAACGAAGTTGCCGGTTTGCCGGGCCAGTTCGCTTTCTTGCAGAAGTTCTTGATGCCATGCCGGAGGCTTTCCTCGGAATAAAACTCCGCCAACAATTCTTTGTTGTTCAGCAACGGGCACAGCGGACCGTCCAGATTAAAAGGGTAACACGAAGCGTTCATCAGGGGTCGCACTGTGACAAACCCGGCCGACCGGGTCAACGTCTTACCGGGTCCGCCACGCCGTGATGATCTGGTCAATCAACGCGTCGGTCTTCGGATTGAGGGCTTGATCCTCGGGATGTGCACGCAACCAGGTGATTGATTCACGAATGCCGGTCGCGAAGTCTTTCCGACAAACATACTCCGGCACAAAGCGCTTGAGCTTGGAGTTATCGAAGATGGCCGGTTCGATCTTGTCGCCCTTCAGCCCGCCGGTCAGTTCGGGAAATTTCTGACAGATGAAATCTACCGGCACCTTTTCCACAACCGGCTGCACCCCCAGCGCTAAGCCGACCTCTGCGTAAATCTGATTCCACGTCAACGCCTCGTCGCTCGTGATGTGAAACGTCTCGCCGACGGCGCGCTCCTTGCCCACCAATCCCGCCAGTCCCACCGCGAAATCCTGAGACGAAGTCAATGTCCACGGATTCTCGCCGTCGTTGGCGACAAAGACCGGCGCACCCCGCTCCAGTCTGGCCGCAAACGTGTACCCCACACTCCCCGCCTGATTCGGAATCCACTTTTTCGAGTACGTGTGCGACGGCCGCACGATCGTCACCGGCAAGTCCTGTTTGGCCAACCACTCCTCACACCGCAGCTTTTTCTGCGCATACTCGGAGTAGAAATTCCCCAGCGGTGTTTTCTCCGTGATCGGCAATTGCCGGTGCGGCTTCGCGTACACCGTCGCGGAACTGATGAAAATGTATTGGCGAATGTTACCCGCGAACACTGCGAAATCCACTTCGAGGTCCGGCAAGTCATACCCGAGGAAATTGATGACCACATCGAACGTTTCTCCTGCGAGCGCGCCGCGCAACGCGTCCCGATTCCGCCGGTCCGCCGTGAAACTCCGGTACGCCGCCGGCACCGCCGCGTTGCCGCGCGAGACGACACCAATCTGATGCCCGCGCTCATGCAGCAACGCCGCACAATCCGTCGAGATATTCCCCGTACCGCCGATAAAGAGGATGTTCATGCGCAGCAGAGACTGTCAAAGCTGGCAAGTCCGGTCAAATCTGATTCTTGCATGCGTTCCATGCAACGTTATGATGCGCGCGCCAATGCCAGCTCGAAAATTCCAACCGAACCTCTACATCATTGCCGGACCGAACGGCGCTGGCAAAACCACGTTCGCGCGGAAGTTTCTACCGCACTACGCCGATTGTCAGGAGTTTGTGAATGCCGATCTGATTGCCAGCGGGATTTCGCCTTTCGCCCCCGAATCGGCAGGATTTCGCGCCGGCCGGCTGATGCTGGAGCAAATCCACAAGCTCGGCCAGCGCGGCGTCGATTTCGGCTTTGAGACCACGCTGGCAGGTACGGCCTATCTCCCGCTCCTGCGGCGGTCGAAGGCAAAAGGCTATGCGGTTCATCTGTTCTTCCTCTGGATTCCCACCAGCGAAATGGCGTTGGCCCGCGTCGCCGACCGGGTCCGGCAAGGCGGTCACAACGTGCCGGCCGCCGTCGTCCGCCGGCGGTTCGCCAGAGCGCTACGGAATTTTCTGACGAAATACCGGCCGCTGCTGGATACGTGGATTCTGTTCGACAACTCGACGGAAACCCCGCAAGTCATCGCCGCAGAAGAAGCCGGCAAGATTCGGATCGTAAACGAACGCTTGTTTGCTACATTGACTCAGGATCAATGAAGAAGAACGACAAGAAGAAATCGCCTCCGTCGCTGCTCGCCAAGGCTGAGCGCGCCCTGCGCGAAGCCGTCGCCGAAGTCATCGAATCGCACCGGCGCGACGGCGAACCGCTAATCGTCTGGCGCGACGGGAAAGTCGCGCGTGTCTTCCCCGACCGTTCACTCGTCCGCGAAACTCGCGCCCGTTACGGTAAGTGATTCTTGCCGGCGGTTAACATGCAACTCAACCCGCGCATCAAAGCCGTCCAGCCGCAGCCAGACTACAAGCTGCGGCTCACGTTCACCAACGGTGAAGTGCGCCTGTTCGACGTGAAACCGTACCTCTCGAAGGGCATCTTCCAGCAACTCCAAGTCTTCAACTCCGTCCGCCCGTTACTCGGCAGCATCCAATGGTCAAACGAAGCCGACCTCTGCCCCGACACGCTCTACGAGAAAAGCGTTCCCGTTTCCGCCGGCAATCAGCGCCCGTTACAAGTCGCCGAATCGCGCGCCACGTACGGGCGTAAGAAGTAACTATCAGACAAGGGCGTCGCCGCGTGTGACGACGTCGACCTGATGCCCGCGTTCGTGCAGCAGCGCCGCACGATCCGTCGAGATATTCCCCGTGCCGCCGATGAAAAGGATGCTCATATGTGGCAGAGACTCTGCCTAATCAAAATCGCGCCATCCTGAATAGACGTCCATCATCCCCTTGGTCGTGAAGTTCGCGAACTATCTCGTCAGGGGGGAAGTCGATCTTCTGGTCCTTCTCGTCACGCGGAAGATCATCTTCAATCACAGTCAGAATATATTGAAGTTCGTGCTCCAAACAGGCTTTTCGGACAGTGGAAAGCCATTGAACTTTTCGTCGATTGTCTTCTGTCTCGAACGCACCGTCGTGATAAATGAAATGGAAAAATGGCTCTTGAGAGCAAGCGGTGGTGACTGATAAGTCAAAAGCCATACATAGAAATTTTTTGTACGTTGTTCCCTCTGACTCGCTCGTGAAAGTGTCTTCCTGATCGCCCTCCTGGAATTCCGCTTTAAACTCAAGGTTACCGCTATCGTTGACCCTAACGTACGGTTCCGCTTTACGGATAAGCACCTCGCGAATGATCTTAGCGAATCTTAGTCGGATATCACGAAAACGCTCAGTACCACTCCGGACTATCTCTCCGATCTTGTCAGAACACTCACTGATATCAGCCAACGTTTTCTTAATTTGGGCATTCAGCTTCAACATCTCATCCAGGCGTTGAAACTTTTCTTTCATCAAAGCAAGACGCGCCCGATCTTGATCAAGGGAGCTTTGAAGTTGTTTGTATTTCTTCAACGAATCCCGCTGATTAAGAACAGAGAGGTACTCCTTACGCTTTGCACTTAGTACGGTATGTTCCAATTCAGCTTTTGTCAGTCGTTCGCGGAGTTCTTTAATTCGAACTTCAAGATGTTGCCGTCGCTCTTTGATGATTCGGTCATTGAAACTTACAAGCTCTTCATAGCTGTGTTTGAGCTCATCAGGAAAGAATAGGCCCGCCTCCTGAAACACTGCATCAATCTCGGACACGTTGAAGTGCAGTTCGGTCTGCGCACCAGCTTCGGCCTCGTCCAAATCAAAGCGTAAGTTATAAAGCTCCGTGTTTAGCTCGCCGATGCGTCGCTCAACCTCGTCTGCAAGCTCTGTGGCCATTCCGGCCTCTTTTTCGCGGAAATCGAATTCATCTAGCCCCTGCTGTTTCACCTGTACTTCATCTTGTTTGATCTCAATCTGACCTTTTAGGCGGTCATAATCGCTTTCATCAAGATTGACCTCACCCCTAGCTTCCGCATACCGCGCCCGAAGTTTTTCAACTTCTTCATCGAGCTCGTATTTGTGAGTCAATAATGCTGAATCAAAGCCAAGAACATGTGCAACATATGGTTTCCAGTCTTTGTCCTTTCCCTTCGAAAAGCGGCTGAGCTGAAAGACATCGCGAAAGTCCTCCTGCTTACGCATGAAATACCCGCAGCCCTTCCGGTACGACCAAGGCTTTACCAGCGTGAGATTTAGCGTTCCATCCAACCATGTAACTGCCCGATCAAACGGCAACCGGTTATGATCCCACTCGTTATCTGGAGTCTTTGTGAAGTCCGCATTCGGTTCAGCATGTTTCTTGAAACTAATCTTGGATGGCTCGTCTACGCTACGACGAATGGTCACGTAGCCGCCGTTTTGTAGGCCAAGTTCAAGAAAGAAAACAAAATCAGCGAACCTATCTTTGTGTTTTTTGAGAAAGAATTCCCTGTCAGGTTGCGTCAAAAGGCAGAAATCAAGCAAATCAATCAACAACGTCTTACCGAGATTGTGTGAGTCCTTGGTTGTGTCTTTGCGATTCTGAACACGCGCGAGAATAACATTCACTCCCCGCCGGAACCGAATGGCGGGGAAGATTTTCGGCTTGTTCGAGTAGATTTTGCTGAAAATCATTTCGAGGTCTTTGGTGTTGGAGCCAGATACTCAAAAGTATCCGTTTGTGGGTGATAATCGATGCGCCCAAGTAGGAATAAAAAATCGATCGCAGGCAAGAACCATACCTCTGCGTCAACTCCCGCCTCTTGTCGCACTTTCTTGAGAAGGGTCGTGCAACCCTCAACCCGGTACCGTTGGAGATGTGCCAACACAACTGCCGCGATTCGGACAACACACACGTTCAGATTCAAATGTTTGCCCGGCCTAATCATTCGCTCTTCTTACCGATGTCGCAGTTAGCATACATATAGTGCAACAACACTCTCAGGACACGCTTCTTCCCGAGTTGTTGAAACTTAGCATCAGTCAGGCAAATTGCGTCGCACAACTGTTCAATTACGAGGTCGAACGATGGAAAACGGTCGCGGAACGCCATGGCCTTACCTTGAATCTCAGCGGCTGCCTCGTGGTAGCGTTCTGCCAATACTCGATTTCTCGGATTCTCTAAAAACGCCTTGATGGCGGCAAAATGGGGTTCGGATTTATCTCGGATTGACGCGTTGAAATAGTCTTTTGTTAGCCTGTTTATCTTATTCTTCGTTGCAATCCCTTTATAGCCCTTGAAGTCCCATCGGGAAGTGGCAGTTGCCAAGGCTTCCGACCGCTTATTGTATAGAATCTCTATAACCTCTCGAAGTTCAACTGGGTCGACTCGAAAGGGAATTAGCAACGCATCCAAACCATATCGGGTTACTACCTCGTTCATATCAGCAAGCCAGCCATCCAGCTCTTCAGAACCTCGGAGGTGGACCGATTTGCAACCCACCTTTTTGAGGAGCTCTTTCTCTAGATCGGTTGACGAATCCCCAGACCGCCGACGGTTACTGAAGATAATCCAGTGATCAAGTTCGCCTTTTTTTCTCAGCTTTATGGCTTTTGGAACTTCTACTTTCAATAACTGGCGCTGGAACGCTGCATCCGCAAAAGTCGATGACTCATCTTGCGTCAGCTTGGCTTGGATAATGAACTTCCCCGTTAGAGGCTTAGTTTCACTTGGAAACCGATTAGCCTTTCCTGCGAAACGACCATCACGACCACCATCTCTGCCTTTAGCGAACTTTTCGACGCCTTCGCCGAGCAAATACCGGGAGATGTCCCAGACCAAGTCTTGAAAAAGATACTCTGAAGCGAGTCGGTGATATGGGAAGCGCGCCACGTTTCGATATCCAATAGTCGACGAATTTATCCATTCACATTCGGATAGCTGCCGAGAATCTTCACAAACATCGTGTGCTTGGCGAGTTCACTCAACGCCTTCTTCACGCGCGCGTCGTCACAGTGGCCGGTGCAGTCCACGAAGAAGTAATACTCCCACGCCTTCTTCTTGCTCGGACGCGATTCGATCTTGGTGAGGTTGATCTTGTGCCGCTTGAAGGTGGCGAGCGAATCGTGCAGCGCGCCGACGCGGTCTTGTGCGGCGAACATGATCGAGGTCTTGTCGTTACCAGTCCGCGCGGGATGCTTGCGGCCGATGACGAGAAACCGGGTCACGTTCTCGCTGGAGTCTTGAATATTCTCGTCGTGAATCGTCAGACCATATTTTTCCGCGGCCAACGCACCGGCCAATGCACCGGCGTTCGGCTCCTGCTTCGCGATCTCGGCGGCGCGGGTGCTGGAGGAGACTTCCACCAGCTCGACGTGCGGCATGTTGACCTGCACCCATTGCCGGCATTGGGCGAAGACTTGCGCGATCGAGTAGAGCTTCTTGATCTGGTCACGCGGCCCGGCGGCCATCAGGTTGTGGCGGATCGGCAGGAGAATCTGCGAACAGATTTTGAGTTCGCTGTCCACGAACATGTCGTACGTGTGCGTGACCGCGCCTTCAGTCGAATTTTCAATCGGCACGACGCCGTAATCGGCCCGGCCTTTGGCGACATCGGTGAACACGTCGGCAATGCTCGGCATCGGCTCGTACCGGACGCTCGCGCCGAACTTGCGCACCGAAGCCGCGTGCGAGTAGGTCGCGACCGGCCCGAGAAACGCGATGATCAGCGGTTTCTCCAACGCCAACGCGCTCGACATCACTTCCCGGTAAATCGCGCGCAAAGATTCGTTGGTGATCGGACCGCTGTTCTGGCCGATTACGCGGTTGAAGACGGCCTCTTCCCGGTCCGGCGCGTAGATTTCACCGCCGGTCTGCTGCTTGAGTTTGCCGACTTCGAGGATGAGTTTGGTTCGGGCGTTGAGGAGTTTGACCAACTTGCTGTCGATGGCGTCGATCTGGGAGCGTAGTTTCGTGAGGTCAACTTTCATTTCTTGTCCTCGCCGTCTTCCGCCTCATCGTCATCGTCATCGTCATCATCATCTTCGTCATCTTCGTCGTACTCGTCCTCTTCCTCTTCGTCGTCCACCGCATCAGCGGTTTCGGTGGCCTCTTCGGTAGGTGCCGGCTCCTCTGACTTTGTTGCCGAAGCGTCAGTTTCGGATGTGGCGGGGGCTACCGGTGCCGGTTCGGCTGAAGCTGACACTGCAGCTGCAGGGGCCGGTTCGGCTGCGGGCGTTTCGACAATAGCCGCCTTTGCTTCCGCGGTCTTCAAAGCGGCAGCTTGGGCACGGAGTTCGGCGGATTTCGGCATGTCGTCAATATCGCGCAGGCCGAAATGTTCGAGGAACCGCTGCGTGGTGCCGTAGAGCAACGGCTTACCGGCTTGTTCGCTGCGGCCGGTGATCGTGATGAGATCGCGTTCGAGCAACGACTTGATGACGCCGTCCACTTCGACGCCACGGATGGCGGCAATGTCGGCGCGGGAGATCGGCTGCCGGAGCGCGATAATCGAGAGCGTTTCCAAGGCGGGCTGCGAGAGCCGGTGCGGTCGGGCTTCGTCGAGGAGTTTCTTGAGCCACGGGGCGTATTCAGCCCGGCTCATCAGTCGCCACCCACCGGCAATTTCGACGAGTTGGAAGCTATGCTGCTGCACGTCATACTCGATCTTGAGTTCCTCCAGGACAGCCACCAGTTGAGCTTCGCGGACATTGCGGAACGGCTCGGTGAGCCCCGGCGTTTCTTCGTCAATCGCATCGGCGAAGATTTGCCGGATTTCTTTGGAGGTCAGGGGCCGTTCGGCCGAGAACAACACGGCTTCGACAATTTTTTTGAGTTCCAGTGTCATGCGATCTTGATTACGTGAATTTCTGCGAACGCTTCGGGTTGCTGGACCTTCAACCGCTTCAAGCGGATCAATTCCAGCAAGGCCAGAAAGGTGACAACGACTTCGGTTCGGGACTGCGCCTGAGCGAACAAATCATTGAAAATCATCTCGGACTTGTCGCGGAGAGTATAGAGGATTTCCTCGATTTTGTCGCTGACGGTGAATTTCTCTTCGAGAATCTCGCGGAAGTCTTCGCGCTCGGCGGCTTTCTTGAGAACGGTGTTGAACGCGTTGATCAGGTCAAAAATACTGACCTCGGCCAGTGCCTGCAGTTTGCCAGCCGGCGCATCAATTTCGGCGCCGGCGCGCGGGAACAGGTTCGCCTGGTGTTCCTCGCGTTTGCCGAGCTGCAAGGCGGCGTCCTTGAATTTCTTATACTCCACCAGCTGTCGAATCAGTTCCCAGCGCGGGTCTTCCCCGACTTCCTCCTCGCTGTCGGCGACCTGCTGGTCCACCGGCAGGAGCATGCGGCTCTTGATGTACATGAGCGTGGCCGCCATCACGAGGAACTCACCCGCGACTTCGAGATTCAAAAGCTTCATCAACGACAAGTACTCCATGTACTGGTTCGTGATGCGCTCGATGGGAATATCGTAGATGTCGACCTCTTCCTTTTTGATGAGGTAGAGCAACAGATCGAGCGGCCCCTCGAAGACCTCTAACTTGACTTTGTAATCAGCTTCCACGTCAACGCAACCCAACCGCCTCGCGGACCTTCTTCATGGTCACATCCACCACCGCATTCGCCCGCAGCGCACCGTCGCGCAAGACTTGTTCGACGTAATCGCGGTTCTGCGCCAGTTCCGCCCGCTTCTGCCGGTATGGCGCGAAATACTCCAGCAGTGCCGCCAGCAATTCCTTCTTCGCCTCACCGTAGCCATAGCCACCGGCGGCGAGCTTGGCTTCGACTTCTTGCGCCTTAGCTGGGGCGAACACTTTCAGAAATTGGAGCGGGATGTTCTTATCCAAATCCTTCTTTGGCGCTTCGACCGGCTGGGAATCCGTGACGATTCCCATCACCTTTTTCTTGGTGGAGTCACCGAAAATTTCAATCGTATTGCCATAACTCTTGGACATCTTGCGTCCGTCTGTGCCCGGCAACGTCGCGACCTCCGCCTTGATTACCGCCTCCGGTATGACAAACACTTCGCCGAATTGCCGGTTGAATGCACTGGCGATGTCGCGCGTGATTTCGATGTGTTGCTTCTGATCTTTGCCGACCGGCACGCGTTCACCTTGCACGATTAAAATATCAGCCGCTTGCAAGACCGGGTACGTGAACAAGCCGACGTTCGGCTTCAAACCGGCCGCGAGCTTGTCCTTGTAGCTCACCGCATTTTCCAACATCGGCATCGGCGTGACACATGCCAGAATCCAAGCCAGTTCCGTCACCTGCGGCACATCGGATTGCCGGTAGAAGACTGTTTGCTTCGGATCGAGACCGCACGCCAGAAAATCCAGCGCCACATCAAGCACATTCGCGCGCAACTCAGCGGCATCCGACACCGACGTAAGCGAATGATAGTCCGCGATGAAATAGAACGCGTTTCCCTTTTGCGCCAATTCCAACGCCGGCCGCATCATGCCGAAATAGTTGCCGATGTGCAGTTTTCCGCTCGGCTGAATACCCGATAAAATCCTCATGGAAGTTGTCAAAATAGTGAAGCCGGTACGCTCTTGCGAGGAAATAATCAGCCGGCCAGCCGCAACGCGCCGGCCACTGTCTCGCGACGCAAAACCCGGACAGTTGAGCCGGGAAGCATCGTGCGAATGCGGTTGCTGACCAGAATGGCGAATTTCCGGTGATGCCGCAAAACGCCACCGGCCAGGACAATCTGTAGCGGCGCTTTATGAGCGCCGTGATCGGTGTCACGGACACGGCGACGGTCAGAGACCGCCGCTACAGAACCAGCCAGCCCGAGCTTGAGCGCGACGGCATGGCAATCTTGCGCCAGAAACGAAGCCCCTTGCAGCATCAAGCCGGCATCGTGATCAATAAATTCAGCGGCAAGTTGGGCTACATCATCTTTCCCGGCTTGGTGAATCCAGTCCACGAGTTGTTCCATGGAAGTCAAACCGAGGCGGCGCAGAACCGGCTCATGCGCGCGGCCATGCCGGTCAAATTCGCGAATCGCCGCCCGCAACCCGGTAATCCCAATCCAATACCCACTCCCGTGATCGCCCAACAAATGCCCCCAGCCGCCAGCTCGCGCCACCTGCCCGGCCGCGTTCCGTCCGACGACAACCGAGCCGGTGCCGCTGAGGACATAGATCCCGGGCTTGGTCAGTCCAAAGGCTGTGGCCAGACCGGAATCGAGGTCGTTGCCGACGTAGATGTTCTCCGCTTTCGGCCAAGCTTGCCGGGCCACGCGGAGGATTCGTTGCCGGTCGGTTTCGGTCCGACAACCGGCCAGACACACGGCGGCCCGGCTGGGTTTGAATTGCCGGAGTATTTGGCGGATTTGCCGGTCGGTCGAGAGTTTAAGGTTGAGCGGGCCAAATTGCCGGCGCTCGCCGCGGGATGTGAGGGCAACGGTTTTCGTTCCGCCGCCCTCAATTCCCAAAGTGTAAGCTGCCGCTTCCCCACCCGTTTTCACGGGCGGCAGCTTACAAAGCTACGGGTTGACCGGCAAGTAAACGCTGAAGGTCGTGCCGTGGCCGAGCCGACTTTCGACGCCGATCGCACCGTCATACTTCGCGATCAATTCGGTGATGATGGCGAGGCCGAGGCCGTTGCCGTTGGATTTGGTGGTGAAAAACGGTTCGAAGATGCGCGCAATGGTTTCCGGCGGGATGCCCGCACCGGTATCGGTGACCGTGAATCGCACGTGCGGGCGGGCCGGATCGAATTTTTCAGCGCGGAACCCGCATGGCTCGGTGACCGCTTGGATTTGCTCGCAGCCCAACGTCAATTGGCCCATTCCATTCATCGCGTGGAGGGCATTGACGCAGAGGTTGATGAGAATCTGGATGAATTCCGCGCCATGCACGTCGGCCGTCAAGGCGAGGTTTGGAACGCGGACTTCAATATCGCAACCTTTGTTGGCCGGGTGGGCTTTGACGAGGGCAGCGGTGTCTTCAAGCAGTTTGATCGCGAGCGTGCGTTCGACGACGCGCTGCTTGGTCCGCGCAAAATTGAGGAAGCGCTGGGCGATGTCTTTGCAGCGCTCGACTTCGCGCTGAATCGTGGCCAGCCGGAGCTGCACACTCTGCGTCGTGGTTTGGCCGACGGTGCCGATGTCGGCAAGGTCGCGCCCCAGCAAATACGTGTAGCCGGCAATGATGGAAAGCGGGTTGTTGATTTCATGGACGACACCGGCCGAGAGAACGCTGGCGGTCACGGCCCGGTTGCTGTCGGCCAGATCGCGAGTCAATTCCTCATTCATCTTTTGCAGGGCCTTGAGCGTTTCAGCCGACGCGGCTTTGCTCTTGCGGCGGGCCATACACTTTTCGAGCAGCTCGCGGACGGCAAAGACGTCGAACGGCTTGTTCAAGTAATCAGCGGCGCCATAGCGGACAGCGGCCCGGGCGGTTTCGACCGTCTCGTAGCCGGTCAGCATCACGCACTCGATGTTCGGGTCCATTTCCTTGAGGGCGCGCAAGACTTCCACGCCGGAGATGTCCGGCATCTTGATATCCAGAATGGCGGCGTCCACTGGATTGTTTTTGGCGTACTCAATCCCATCGCGGCCACAGGTGGCGACCGCACAGTTGTACCGGTTCTTGAAGACGATGCGCAACGATTCGCGCGGCCCCGCTTCGTCGTCCACGATCAGCAAGGTCGGTTTCACTTCGGCCGGTGCGGCCGACTCGGGAATGGCGATCGAGTCGTTGATTGTCATTTCGGTGCCGGTGTTTAGAACCGCAATGTGCTGGTAAGCATGATGCCGTGCCCCTGGCTCTTCCACTTGCCGTCGAGATCACCCTGCCCATCGAAATTCGTGTCCGCCGAATTCCGGACAGTGCGATCGGTGGACAAACTGTACTGATAGGTCAGATCAACGCCGAAGTGTTTCAACGTGAACCCCACGCCGGCACTCAAGACATGCCGGTCGGAGTCGGGTTGCGCGGGCGAGAAGGTGCTGTTCGGCACGGTGTTTTCCGAAAAAATGTAACCGGCCCGCAACGCCCACTTGTCATTGAGGGTGTACTGAGCGCCGAATTCGTAGAAGAAACTGCTCATCCAATTAAACGGGATCCGGGAACTCGGATCCGTGGCAAACGCGGGATTATTCGAATGCAATCGCACCGTGTTGAGCGAATCCCAATCCGTCCACTCGACGTCCACTTCGAGTTTCAACTTCGGCGTCGGGCGAAATGCATAGCCCATGGCGACGGACTGCGGGAACTGGATTTCCGCCGTGGCCGGACTGCGCCCGTAAACACCCAGCGGATCGTTTTTCACCACGGCATGCCCGTGAAAATCAATGGCAAACGGACTGCGATACACCACGCCGACCTGGTGCTGGTCGTTGATTTTCCACATCGCACCGAGGGTCGCGCCGAATGCCTGCCCATCGCCCTCGAACTTGAATTTGCCGTCCGGCACTAACGGGCTGACCAAAATCGAAAATGGCACCAGCCGGTTTTGATACGTGCTGCCGTCATAGAAATTAAAGGCCGCGCCAAATGAAAACTGGTCGCAAAACTTGTACGCGACCGCCAGCGCATAATTCTGTACCGTCAACCCGGTTTCCGTCAGCAGATACCGGAACGTGCCCTTCTTGCCGTAATCAATGTCATTCCCAAATGGCACATACGTTCCGAGCCCAACCGTCCAATTTTCAGTGCCCAGTCCACTCGCGCCGAACGCATGCATCGAGTACACTGGATCGTTGACGCCTTCCGTGCCGGCCCCCTGAAACTCAATGTCCCGCGTGCTCAAATACCCGCCGCTGCTGCCTTCCGTCCCGCGAATCTGGGCCAACCCGGCGGGATTATAATAAATCGCCGACGCATCATCGGCTTGCGCGACAAACGCTTCCCCCTGCGCAGTGGCACGCGCACTCTGATCCGGGTTGCGGAACCCAAGCGCAAAAACGCTTGTCCCGAAAGTCGTTAACAAGGCACATCCGACAAGGCTGGTTCTGAAGCTGTTCATAACGATGCAGTCTCCTGATTTAAGAATGTAATTAGCACTGCATGTGCCACAGCCCCCGCCCTCACCGGTAACGCAACGGCCCGAACAGGAATGTCGCAGCATCCCTGCCGGGCCGTCAGAACCGTGCAAAAATGAACAGCTACCGCCAACTTTTGTACATCATAACCCAGCCGACGAATCGGGCACAGGTGTCGCTGGGCGCTTGTCCTCAGTCGCTTCCGCAACTGCCGCCGTAACCGGCCCACTCGCCGTCACTGCGGGCGCAGCTACCTCCGGATCATCACCCCACGGGTGAATGCCGAGCTTGTCCATCTTATAGCGCAGCATCCGTCGTGTGATGTTGAGGGTACGCGCGGCTTCGGTAATGACCCCGTCCGTGCGGCGCAACGCCTCCTCAATCGCGCGCCGTTCGATGTCATCCGTTAACTTCGGCAAGTCCAACCGGCCATTTTGGAATTCCAACCGCTCACCCAGATCCGTCCCGCGCGTCGGCGTCAAACCAGACGCCAACACAAACGCGGGCTGCGACACCGTTGCCGGCGCGGGAGCGGCGGCTTCGGCTTGCGAAATCACGAACGGCAGATGATTCACATCCACCACCGGATCATCACACGTGACCAATAACCGCTCAATCGCATGCTGCAACTCCCGCACGTTACCGGGCCACGGATAATTCACGAGCATCTCCAACGCCGCCGGCGTCAGCTCCGGCACCGTCCGGTTCAAATCCTTGGCAAACCGCTCATTGAAATACCGCACCAACGCCGCGATATCCTCCCGCCGCTCGCGCAACGACGGCAACAAGATCGGCACCACATTGATCCGGTAAAACAGATCCTCCCGGAAACTGCCGCGCTTCACTTCCTGCTCGAGATTCCGGTTCGTCGCGCAGACCAACCGCACATTGATATGAATCGTCTCCTGCCCGCCGACGCGTCGAATTTCGCGCTCCTGAATCGCGCGCAACAACTTCGTCTGCGTCCCGACCGGCATCTCCCCGATTTCGTCCAGGAACAACGTTCCGCCGCTCGCGGCCTCGAACATGCCGATCCGCCGCTGGAACGCGCCGGTAAACGATCCCTTCTCGTGACCGAACAATTCGCTTTCGAGCAATTCGCCCGGGATCGCCGCGCAATGCACCGGCACGAACGGCTGCTCCTTGCGCAGACTGTTGAAATGCAGCGCCCGCGCCACCAACTCTTTCCCCGTCCCCGTCTCGCCGGTGATCAACACCGTCGTCTCCGTATCCTTGAGGCGCCGGATCAACTCGTAGACGCGCTGCATGGCCGGCCCATTGCCAATGATATTGTCAAACTTGGGTGGCGGGGCCGTCACCGCCGGCCGCACCAGCACCTGCTGACGCTCGGCGCGCTCCTTGATGACGCGCTCGACGACCAACCGAATTTCCTGCACGTCGAACGGCTTGTTCAGATAATCGGCCGCGCCCATCTTCATCGCCTGCACGGCGGGACGCGCCTCGGTAATCGCGGTAATCATGACGACCGGCGTGCCCGGCGCCACTTCCGGCACCTTCCCCAGCACGTCGAGGCCGGACATGTCCGGCATCTTCATGTCCAACAGCACGACATCAAACGGCCCCTCCCCCCGCAACGCCGCCAACCCCGTCGTGCCCGTCTCCTTCAACGTCAAGTCATACCGGTCCTTCAAAATGAACCGCAACGACTCGCGCGGACTTTCCTCGTCATCAATAATTAGAATTCTGGCTTTCGCCATGATACCGCCTCCTTGTTAATCTCCACCAACTCTTCGTACCGGCCGTTACGAGCGTTCCCCGGACTCGTTCCCGACCGATTTCGTCAACCGACTGGTCGTGTTGGATTCCCCCGAATCCGCCCCGACACTGGCGAGCTTGGCGATTTGTTGCAGCAAGGCATCCTCTGGATGCGGCTGCGACTTCACCGGCAACACCATCCCCACAGTCGTTCCCCGTCCCAATAAACTATCCACTTCCAGCCGGCCACTGTGCCGCTCGACAATCTTTTTCACAATCGTCAAGCCCAACCCGACGCCCACATTGCGCGTCGTAAAAAACGGCTCCGTCACGCGCTTCAAATGCTCCAGCGCAATCCCTTCGCCGGTATCCAAAATCTCAATCTTGACCGCCCCGCCCGCCGGCAAGTCGGTCGCGCCCGGTTCGCCGGTCGCCGCGTCGCTGGTCGTGATATTGATCCGTCCGCCCGCCGGCATGGACTGCAACGCGTTCCGCAACAACTGCTCGCAGGCTTGCATCAACCGCAACCGGTCGCCTTCGAGCCGGGCCAGCTTGTGCCCAAAATTCTTCTTCACCTGCACCACCGGCAATGTCGGCCCCTCCGGCGCTTTTTCGCCCACCCCGATCACGACCGCCAGATGTTTGCGCGCAAACTCCGCCGTCACATTCTTAATGCAGGTTTCCAGCAACTCCGTCAAGACCACATCCTCATGCACCAGACCCAGCGGATGGGAAAAGAACATCAAATTGTTCACCAGCACATCCACGCGATTGACCTCATTGGCCACCACGCCGCTGAATTGATCCCGAAATTCCTTCTCGTTGTACATCTCCGGCAACAACTGCGCGAAACTCTTGATCGCCGCCAGCGAGTTCTTCAACTCATGCGACAACCGGAACGCCAAGCGCATCATGAACTCTTTGTCCTGCGTCTCCCGCGCCCGCGCCTGTTCGAGTTTGAACTGCGTCAGATCCTCCAACAACGCCACCGCCACCGCGTGCCCGGTATCTGACCGCACAAACCGCGTCACATGCACCCGCAACGGCCGATTCACCCGTGGCAGCATCACTTCCCGCTCCAGCACCCGGTCGCCCGCGCGTAACGCCTCGAAAACCACATCGCCAACCCGACCGGGAATCAAATCCAAGTCCCCGCCTACCAATGCCCTCGCCGCCGGCAACTCCAAGAGTTGCCGGGCCTGATCGTTGATGGCGAGAATTCGCTCGCCATCATCCACTACCACGACGCCACTGTGGACGTTGGCCAACACCTCGCCAAACAACCGCTGGTGCGCGGCCAGCCGTTCGCCCAGCCGGAGGTTCCGCAACGCCTGGGCAAACTGCGTGAGCAACTGATAGACAAGCTCCAACTCATCGTTCGCCACCGCCCCGCCGGTAATCTTGCCGCTGAACGTCAAGACCCCGAGCAACTGGTCGTTGTCGAACATCGGCACTGCCACGTCGGTGCCGAGCAACTCAAATTCCCGCGCGATGCGCGCTTCGGCCGGTGCTTCCGCTCGCCGTAAAATGCGGACTTCCCGGCTCAGCCAGCCGCCGAGGCCGGCATCCAACGTCAACCGCAGATGTTCAACGAGCGTCGGCGCCAACCCCACGCTGCCGGCCACTGCCAACTGCTGCCCGGCAACCGCCGTCTGCCCAGCAAACAACCCGTCGTCCAGCTGGCGGGTGAACAGCGCGAGTTTGCCGACGCCCAACAATTCGCGCACGAGCCGGAGAAATTCTCCGACCAACTCCCGTTCACTGAGCCGCTGCCCGAACAAGCCCGACAACGTCTTGAGCGCGTCCCGATAACGGTAGGAATCCACCGGGGCCGGCGCGACGGGCAGCGTCACGGGGGGGCGGGCGGGTTGTTCCAGTTTGCGTTTCGCATCGCACAGTTCCAAGTAGGTCTGCAAAGTCTGGGTGCTTTGTTCGAGCGGCTCCGTCGTGAGGAGCACGTGCCATTGCCGGGGAATCAGCAGACTCTGTCGTTGCTGGGGGGTGCTGCGAAAGATGACCGGCACAGTCGGATCGCTGGCTTCCGCCAACGCTTCAATTGCCCAGCGCGCATTGGCGTCGAGCGCAGGACCGTCCAGGATGACCATATCCGCCAAGCGCAACCACGTCGCAAACAGCGCGTCGAACTTCGCCCGGAATGGCTCTTGCGGTGGGGCGACCGGAATGAAGCTGACGCGGGCTCCGAGCAAACCCTCCAATTCCCGTTGCGTCTCAGCCGCGTTGGTCAGCAGCAGCGCGGTCTTCATGCGTGGCCCCCATTCCCGTTCCCATTCCCATTTCCATTTCCATTTCCGTTACCGTTAATTCGCTGGGAGGACGAGTGCCCGACCACCCCATTGTGGTAACGCTGAAGGACGATGGCGGTGTTGCGTCCGCCAAAACTGAAGGAATTGCTGGCGGCAATCTCCACATTGTGGCGGCGCGCGACATTGGGCACGTAATCCAAATCACAATCGGGATCGGGATATTCGTAATTGATCGTCGGCGGCAACAGGTTGTGTTCGATGGATAAACAACAGGCCGCGATTTCTGCCGACCCACACGCGCCCTGCATGTGGCCGACCGTGGATTTGATGGAACTGACCGGCACATTGTAGGCGTGGTCACCGAAAACTTTTTTCACTACCACCGTTTCAGCCTTGTCACCGAGCGGGGTCGAGGTCCCGTGGGCGTTCAGATAATCCACCTGGGATGGTCGCACACCGGCTTTGGCCAACGCCATTTGCAGCGCCCGCGCACCCTGTTCACCGGTCGGATCGGGGTGACACATGTGATGCGCGTCGCAGGTCGCACCCCAGCCGGTCATCTCGGCGTAAATCGGCGCACCGCGCCGCTTCGCGTGTTCCAGTTCTTCGAGAACCAACATGCACCCGCCTTCACCAATCACAAATCCATCGCGCTTCGCATCGAACGGACGCGACGCCCGTTTCGGTTCGTCGTTGCGTGAGGTCAGCGCGTAGATGATCCCAAACGAAACCACCACAATTGGATGAATCGGCGCATCCGACCCACCGGCCAACATCACGTCCGCCTGGCCGCGCTCGATCAAATCCGCCGCGTGGGCAATCGCCGCCGTCGAACAATCGCAGCCGGTGGAAATCGTCAAACACGGTGCCTTCAACCCAAAGTGCATCGCCACCAACCCGCCCGTCGCGCCGGTAAACACCGCGATGCCCAAATACGGACTGACCGCATTGACGCCCTTGGCCTTGTAAACATCGTACTCTTGCGCGCCGAATAACATCCCGGCTTGGGCTGTGCCCATCGCCACGCCGATTCGTTCGAGGTTTTCCTTGGTGAAATCCAACTTGGCGTCTTCGATGGCGAGATACGATGAAACCAAGCCGAACTGCGCGAGCCGATCCATCCGCCGCGCCTCTTTCCGGCCGAGCCATTTCTCCGCCTGAAAATCATGAACCTCCGCGGCGACTTTCCACGGGCAATCCGCCGCTTCCAAAATTGGGGCGCGCGCAGCGACCGAAATCCCGCGGCTGACCCCGGTCCAGAATTCAGACACACCTATCCCGACGGGACTGACGACGCCAATTCCGGTGATGACGACACGACGCTTGCTCACAGCTTCCATATAATCTCCGATTCTGGGGCACAACACAGTAGTCGCGTCTGCGATTGATACTACCGGCCTCCAGAACTGGGTTCCCCACTACGGCGCGGAGTATACGGAAAAGCCCGTGCGAGTAAAGCACTTAGTTACCGGCGCACAAAAATGTACACCTACGTCGCCACCGGCAAGTTGACTTGGAAGGTTGTCCCCTTGCCTTCAACGCTGGACACCGTGATGATGCCGCCGTGGTCGCGCGCGATTTTCTGCGAGATTGAAAGCCCCAATCCGGTCCCCTCTTTTTTCGTCGTGAAGAACGGATCAAAAATCCGGTTCCGCAACAACGGTGGAATTCCCGGTCCATTGTCCGCCACCTCGATGACCACATACCGGTCCGCGCCATTGCCGGCCTGCTCCACCGACTCCAACATCTTCACCCCTGTCGCCACGCGAATCTTTCCTTGCTCCGGCAACGCATCGGCCGCATTGCTCAGCAGATTGACGAGCACCTGCAAAATCTGTTGCCGGTCCACCCGCAACAATGGCTCCTCGTGAAACTCCCGGCTCAGCTCGATCCGCTTGCTCTTCAACCGGGCCTGCACCAACAACACCGCCTCCTCCACCAAATCGGTGGCCTTGTGTTCCGCGATTGTCACCTGCGCCGGCCGCGCGAACGCCAACATGCTTTCCACCACCTTCGTGATCCGGTCCACATCCTTCAACACCAACTTGCTGAATTCCTGCTTGAACTCCGGGTCGTCAATCTGATCCGGCAACAACTGCGCGAACGTCCGAATCGATGCCAACGGATTCCGAATCTCGTGCGCCACCCCGGCCGCAATCGTGCCGAGTTCGATCAGCTTGTTCTTCCGGAAAATCTGCTCCTCCATTCGCCGGTACTTCACCGCCAAGCCGACCTCTGTCGCCAACGTCTCCAACACTTTCAAATCGCTCACAAAAAACATCTCATTGTTGGCCTTCGGCCCCAAGCACACGATCCCGACCAGTTGACTATCCACGTTCATCGGCACACACACCGCCGCCTGCAACCGGTCCAACTCCGTTGCCAACGCGCCCATGATTTCCGCTGGTTCCGTGCGCTGCACCTCATCGCGCACCAACAAATCCTTCCGCTCCTGCAACCACCGCACGATGGCCGAATCATCGCGCAGGCTCAGACCTTCTGTCGTCTCCTCCCCCGGCAACCCGCTCTCCGCCTGCAGTCGGAACTGCCCCGACAACGAATCCTGCATCAGAATCAGCACCCGCGACAACTGCATCTGCGAATGCACCGTCATCGCCGCCCGCTGGTACAACTCATCCAGATTCGCCAAATGACTGATCTCCTGCACCAACCCCGCCAAAGCATCCTGATAGCCATAGCGTTTTCCAAACATCCGCTCCTGCATCAACCGCTCCATCCGCGGCAAGAACCGCGGCAACGTCGCCGCGAGAACCATCGCGATAACCATTGATAACAGCACCGTAAACAGCGCCTGATTTGGTGCGAGAAAATTCGGTGAAACCACGCCGGCAATCCCGACAAATAACAGACAGAGTGCCGCCACCACTAAGACTGTCACCACATACATTAATACGCGCGCGATAACGACATTGAAATCAGCCACGCGCGCCTTCGAGAGCGCGTACGCCAGAAACACCAAGTTGATTGGAAAGAAATAGAACCCGAAGGGTTGCACATTGACGTCGTACTCCAACGGCAACACCAACCAACTTGTCGTCAGAAAACCCACGACCCACGCCACGATAAAGTACACGAGCTGCGTGCGTTTATATCCCGGATTACGCCATGCCTCGATCCCCAATATCACCGCTGCCAGCACCTGCCAGAACACCAAATGGATACTCAGCAACGGATACCAGAACCGGTCATATTTGACGTAGTGGTTCAAGTACGCCGTTGTTCGCAGTCCTTCAATCAGTTGGTTCGCAAACAACAATCCGATAAAGACCGCAGTCATGAGATAGCCAAAAACAATCAACACAGCATACTGCCGGGTTTTCTGAATCAGCGAACACAGGCCGTGAAAGAAAAACGGGAGGTACAAAATCCCGGTCGCCAACGTGAACTTTGCCCACGCCAGCGCTGTGTCTTCTGGCATCTCACGAAAGTACTGTGCGAACCCCACCAGCCAGAGCGTCAGAATTGTCCACGCCACGCCAACCAGGGGCCCGACAAGTTGGTGGCGGTTTTTCCAGAAGACAATCGCGGCGCATGCCAGACAAACCGCCGCATTGAGCAGGACGAGGTAGAAATAGTACGTCGTCACCTAACGCATACCGATCCGTGGAATGAAAGCCGGCACTGCTTGTTGATACGCCACGTATCGTTCCCCAAATTTTTTCACCATTTCCCGCTCCTCGGTATGCCACCGCAACAACAACAGCGGAATGTACCCGCACACCGCCACCACCCCGGTCACCAATGCGCCTGCCACACACGGAATCGCCACCACTTCCAACATGATCGCCGTGTACGCCGGATGCCGCAGCCGGGCATAGACTCCTTCCGTCACCAATGCGTGCTCCGGCCGAATCTCTAAATGCAAACTCCAAAACCGGCCCAGCGACCGGATCGCGGTCAACCGCAAGATCATCGCTGCACAAACCACAATCACCCCAGCCGCCGTAACTGGCCACGGCCAGGTCCGCCGCACCAGAAAATGTTCCACCCCACTCCCCACGAGGATCAGCAAATACAACCCATGCAAGCCCCACATCACCCACAAAATCTTCCGCTCGCCGCGGACGGCCGTGCGACTGAAACGTTGCTCGAAGAGCCGCTCCAGAAAAACCACCGCCAAAAATAAAACCAAAACCCAATCGGCCATCACGCGGCGAGTATAAATACTGGCCTTTCCCAATTCAAAACATTAAATTCCCCCCACTTTGAATCCAGCGACTTCTCTCCCCGGCAAGGTCGTGGTGATCACCGGGGCCAGCAGCGGCATCGGCCTCGGAATCGCCCAAGCCTTCGCCCGCGCCGGCGCCCGACTCGTGCTCGCAGCCCGGGATCCGGCTCGTTTACAGCAGGCCGCCGCGAGCCTCGGCGTACCGGCGCTGACCGTGCCGACTGATATCACTCACCGCACCGAAGTGGACCATCTCGTCGCGGAAGCCATCCGCGAGTACGGGCACGTGGACATACTCATCAACAATGCCGGCACCGGCCTTATCGCGCCATTCGAAAAGATTGACCTGAAGGACGCCCAAGCCCTGATGGAAACAAATTTTTTTGGCCCATTGAATTGCATCCAAGCAATTCTGCCCCACCTGATCCACCAACGCGCCGGGCACATCATCAACATCGCCTCCGTTGCCGGCCTGCGCGGCATTCCCAACAGTTCGCTCTACAGTGCATCCAAGGCCGCGTTGGTCGCGCTAGCCGACGCCTTACGCGTCGAAGTCCATCGCGCTGGCATCCAAGTCACCACCGTCTGCCCCGGCCGCGTCAAACTCGACCAGACCCGGTTCTTCGAGACCGCCAAGAAATACGGCTCCATCGAGCTCCTCCACTCCCCCGAAACGCTCACCGTTTCCGAAGTCGCCAACGCCGTTCTCGCTGCCGCCGTGCGCCGGCCCCGCCTCGTCGTGTTACCAAGACACGCCCGCCTGTTGCACTTTTTCAACCGGTTTGCCCCGCGTCTGGTGGACCGGCTGTTGGCCAAACGAATGCCACATCTCACCGCGTCGTCGCCATGCGAATCGCGTTGACCGGTGCGACCGGTTTCATCGGTTCGCACATTGCCGAGTCTCTCACCCGGCAAGGCCACATCGTCACCGCCTTGGTACGCACTGGCAGCCGTACGGATTTCCTCAAGTCACTCGGCGTGGCGATCAAACCAGCGGAATTGCACGACCGCAACGGGCTTGTCAGGGCGTTGCACGATCACGATGCCATCATCCACGCCGCCGCCAAGGTGGACACCTACGGTTTCTGGCGCGATTTCGAGAGAACCACCGTCGCCGGGACGCGCAACGTCGTCCAAGCCGCGACCGATGCCGGTGTTCGTCGGTTCGTCCACATCAGCAGCGTGGGCGTGTACGGCTGGCCGCGCGCCGACGGCACGCCATTCGTCGAAACCGATCCCTACGGCACACCGTACCGGTGGAACTACTACTCGCGGTCGAAAATCGCCGCTGAAAAAACGGTCCAAACCGCCACCATCGAAACGACCATCCTCCGGCTGACCTGGGTTTTTGGCCCGCGCGACCCAACCACACTCGGTCGACTCGTGCGGGCACTGCGCGAACGCCGGGTGCGTTGGATCGGCACAGCGGACAATGTGCTGGACTTGGTGTACGCGAGCGACATGGCCGATGCCGTTGTCCTCGCCTCGACGAACCCGAAAGCCGCCGGCCAAATTTACAATGTGTCCGCACGCGAGTCGTCCGCAACTCAACGGGAATATGTCACCGCGATTTGCGAGCAACTGAATCTGCCATTGCCAAAGAAAACACTGTCCCCGCGGTTTGCGGCAGGCTTGGGATTTCTGAGTGAATGCATCGCCCACGCCACCGCTTACCGGGTGCGTCCGCCGTTGACTCGGCATACATTCATGTTGTTCGGTGGACAACGCCGGTATTCCACCGACAAAATCCGCGCCGACCTCGGCTGGACGCCCCGCGTCGATTTTGCCACCGGCATCCGGCAAACCCTGACTTGTCAGCCAGCCTGAGAACCGGCATCATTCCCGCGCGGCATGAACAAACACGTTCTCTACTGGTTACCGGCGGTGGTGTGGGCGCTCGCCATTTTTCTCCTCTCGTCCATGAGCTACCCAGCCAATCTCCCCGGCGCCTCCAGCCGGTACGGCGATAAACTCGGCCACTGGATCGAATACTCCGTCCTCGCCTGGTGGTGCGCCCGCGCCTTCGCCAACGCCCACCGCTTCCCGCTCGCCCAAGCCTGTCTCCTCGCCCTCTTCGTCGCCGCCCTCTACGGCGCCACCGACGAACTCCACCAACATTTCGTCCCCGACCGGACCGCCGACGTCCAAGACTGGCTCATGGACACTCTTGGAGCCGCTGCCGCCACGGCCGCTTATTACGCGTATGAATCGTACCGCCGCGCAAAAACGAATCGCTGATCTCCGGCAACAGATCAACCGGCACGACGCGCTCTACAGTCGCGGCCAACCGGAGATTTCCGACTACGATTATGACCAGCTTTTCTCCGAGTTAAAAAAGCTGGAAACGGAATTCGACCTCGTCGCGCCCGACTCGCCCACCCAACGCGTCGGCGACGCGCCGCTCAAGGAATTTCAGAGTGTCCGGCACGCCGTCCCGATGTTGTCGCTGGAAAAATCCGATTCGCTCGAAGGCTTGAAGAAGTTCGACGCCGACATCCACAAACAATTACCGGGCGAGACGATTGAATACGTCCTCGAACCAAAAATTGACGGCGTCTCGATTTCCGTCCGGTACGAGAACGGCCTGCTCGTTCAAGCCGCCACGCGCGGCGACGGCCAGACCGGCGACGACATCACCGCCAACGTCAAAACCATCAAAGCCATCCCGCTTCGCCTGAGTAAGCCGGTCAACATCGAAGTCCGCGGCGAAGCCTTCATGCCGGTCACGGAGTTTGAGAAATACAACGCAACCCTAGAAAAACCACTCCCCAATCCGCGCAACGCCACCGCCGGTACGCTCAAACAACTCGACCCGCGCATCGCCGCTTCCCGGCCGTTGAACGCGGTCTTTTACGCCGTGGTCGGCGGCGAGTTTGCGACGCACGGCGCCGCGCTGGACGCGCTCAAGTCGCTCGGCCTGCCCACGCCGCCGTATTGGATCTGTCCGACGATGGCCGACGTGCTCGCCCGGTACGAAGCCGCCGATCTCCGCACCCAAGTCCCGTACGAACTCGACGGCATCGTCGTGAAAGTCAACAGCCTCGCCCAGCAAGCCCGGATCCCGGCCAAGGCGCGCGCGCCCGGTTACGCGATCGTCTTCAAACCCGAACACTGGATCAAACCAGCCGAAACCAAGCTCCTCGCCATCACCGTCCAAGTCGGCCGCACCGGCGTGCTCACCCCGGTTGCGGAACTGGAGCCGGTCTTCGTCCAAGGCAGCACCGTCAGCCGGGCGACCTTGCACAACGAGGAGGAAATCAAACGCAAAGACATTCGCATCGGCGACACCGTCATCATCCGCAAAGCCGGCATGGTGATTCCCGAAGTCGTCGAAGTTGTCACCGGCAAGCGCACCGGCAAAGAGAAACATTTCAAGATGCCGGACAAATGCCCGGCCTGTGGCGGCCCCGTGCATCGCGACCCGGAATTTGTCGCGGTGCGCTGCGAAAACATTTCCTGCCCGGCGCAACTGAAGCGGACGATCGAACATTTCACGATGCGCAAAGCGATGGACATCGAAGGGCTGGGCGAGGTTCTCGTTGATCAACTCGTCGAAGCCGGTCTCGTGAAAGATGTCGCCGACCTCTACGCGTTGACAGTCGAACAACTCGCCGGGCTCGAACGCATGGCCGAGAAAAGCGCCACCAACGTCATCCGCGCCATTGCCGCCAGCAAAGACCGGGATCTCTTGCGGTTGCTCCACGGCCTCGGCATCACCCACGTCGGCGAAGAAGCCGCCCGCAAACTGGCCGCGCACTTCGGCAGCCTCGACAAACTCGCCACGGCCAGCGTCGAAGAATTGCAACACTGTGAGGACATCGGCCCCGTGATGGCCGAAAGCCTCCACGATTTCTTCCGCAACGACCGCAATGCCGCCGTCCTCAAGAAACTCAAGCAAGCCGGCCTGAACTCGAAGACAGAAGTCAGAAGTCAGAAGTCAGAAGGCCCATTCACCGGCAAGACCGTCGTCGTCACCGGCACGCTCGAAAAATTCAGTCGCGACCAAGCTAAAGACGTCCTCCGGCAAGCCGGCGCGAACGTCACCGACAGCATCAGCAAAAAGACCGACTACCTCATCGTCGGCACCGATGCCGGCAGCAAACTTGAGAAAGCCCAGAAACTCGACGTCAAAATTCTGAGCGAAGCGGAATTCATCAAATTACTCGCATGAAACCCGACCCCCAACGCCAAGCGGCCATCCTCGCCAAGCTGCAGCGCGACCGGGAAATCCGCCAGAGCGGTTACCGGGAACGTGCTTTGAGTTTGTTCCCGCATGTCTGCGCCAGTTGCGGGCGGGAGTTTTCCGGCAAACGTCTGAAGGAACTGACGGTTCACCACAAGGACGGAAATCATCAGAGCAACCCGAACGACGGTAGCAACTGGGAGTTGCTCTGTATCTATTGCCACGACCACGAGCACGAGAAATACAAACTGGCCGGCCAAGTCGAGTTGGCCAGGAACGACGCGCCCGCACCGGCCAAGATGGCCGATCCGTTCGCCAAGCTGGATGATTTGCTCAAACCGAAGTTACCGCCTCAGTGACCGGGGGCAGTTCATCGCGTCCGTCTGTAGCCGAAGCGTGAGCTTCGGCCGAGGCTTACGCCTCGGCTACAGGAGAACCGGCTCACACTTTGAACGGCATCCCCATGCGCATTCCCGACTTCCATCGTTTATCCGGTGGCGCTAGACTACCACCATGAGCGACTGGCGACTTACCCCACAAAATACCGGCATCATCGTGATTGACATGCAGGAGAAACTGATGGCCGCGATGCCGCGGCGGGCGGAGACGATTGCCGGCGTGCAGAAGTTGCTCGGCGCAGCCAAAGTCCTGCAACTGCCGGTGGTGATGACGGCGCAGTATGTCAAAGGCCTCGGGCCGGTTTGTGCCGAAGTGACCGGTGCACCGGTCATTGAGAAATTATCGTTCTCCTGCTGCGGGTCCGACGACTTCCGGCACGCCGTGAAGAATCTCGGCCGGCAACGGCTCATCGTTTGCGGCGTCGAAGCGCATGTCTGCGTGCAGCAGACGGTGATTGATTTGCTGAAAGATTTTTTTGTCTACGTCGCCGCCGACGCGATTTGTTCGCGCAAGGAATTGGACGCGACGGTGGCCATCGAACGGATGCGCGATTGCGGCGCGGTGATCACGACGGTGGAGAGCGCGGTGTTTGAAATGCTCCGAGAAGCCGGCACGGCGGATTTCAAAGCCTGCCTGCCGCTGTTCAAGTAACCGCCGGCCGTAGCCGCACCGTTGCCGAGGACGGCGTTTCGTCCGACTCGGCTTACGGGTGCGTTCGCTTCACGGGCAACTGCGCAGGCTAAAGCCTGCGGCTACAGGCAGGAAAAGATCTCAGCAGCAACCGCAACCGCCGCCGTGGCGTTTCTTCATGCCGCAAGCCGCGGGCATTGCCGGCGTGGCGGCCGGTGCGCCGGCTGAGGCAAACACCGAGAGTTTCTTCGTCAGTTTTTTCGAGCCGCACTGCGGACAGGCCGCGGTGCCTTCCCATTTCGTCGAGCGGACCAGCAACTCGAAATCCTTTTCACACTTGGCGCAGTTGAATTCAAAGATTGGCATGGACGGATTCTAACGGTTTTCTACGGCGTGTCCAGCAGCTCTTGCACTTCGCGCGACGGTGGGATGACCGGGGCCGAAACCTGCGTGATCTTGAACTCCGACACTTCCAGCGCCACCGGCAACATCACCACATGCGCCGTGTAGCGAACCGTGATGACGACCCGTTTGTTGTGGTATTGCGCGCCCAATTTTCTACCCACCAACTGCTGCGCCGCCGATTGCACGTCGGTATCCCCGTAAGTGATGTGAATATTGTCAGGCGATAACGTCACGCCGAGCTTTTGCGCATCGCGCACCAGGTCGCGTTTCACTTCGGCGCTGTTGTTATCGTCCACGAAATCCAGGTACCGTTTCACTGTCTGCCGCAGTTCGCCCTTGGCCCGATAAACGGTCAACGCCTGCGCCCCGATATAAATCACCACCAACGCCACCACCACGGTCACAATTGCGCTTCTCATGTTGCGACTCCTTGCAGAACTTTTTGCGTTGTCCGGAAATGCAGCTTGGCAACCTTGGCCAACACCGCGCTCCCGTGCTTCGCCACCACCGTCCGCGCCGCCGCGTCCACGGCTGCCGACGCGCCTTTCGGCAACGCGACGCCCATCTGTTTACCCAACATCTTCAACCGCCGGACAAACTCCGCCCGCGCCAATATCGAAGCCGCCGCCACCGCCAAATCGCTTTCCGCCTTGTGCCGCTGCATCAATTCGATTTTCTGGCCGCGTTCCATCAATGCTTTTTCGATGATGCGCTTGTTCCCGAATTGATCGGAAATCGCTTTCGTTGCCGTCGGCACCTTCGCCAGCATGTTCTCAATCACGCGGGCGTGCCCCCAACCCAACAGACTGTTCACATTTCCCATCTTGGCCTGCAACCGATTATACGACTCGTTGCCGATGGTGAGCACATCCCATTTTGTCGCCGCGCGGATTTCCTTCGCCAACGTCTCAATCTTCGCATCGCTCGAAAACGCCTTGCTGTCTTTCACGCCCAACTCATGCATCTGCATCGCTGTCGCCGAATCCAGAAAAACCCCGGCCACCACCAACGGCCCGAAGAAATCGCCCTTGCCGGATTCGTCCACCCCGATCCGCGCGTCCAGCATCGCCGGATTGTGAATGTGCTCGTAGCCCAGCCGGGCTTCTCCCAGCAATACCGGTTCGAGATAGAACTGGATGAAATCCGTCGTCCCCTTCCCCTGAATGACGAACTTGCCGGACTGGTAGAGCGCGACGTTGACCCGTTCCCCGCGATGTTCCGCGGCGAAATGGGCGTACTCCAGATCCCGGAACATGAATCCGCGCGCCTCCAAATCCGCTTTCAACTGCGGAATCTTGTCAGCCGGAAGCTGAACCGTGTAGGATGACCGCTCGACCATGCCTCAACGATTAAACCTGCCGCCCGCCACGGTCAACGCCTTTCGCCGCGCCTTGCCGCGCTGGTACCGCCGCCACCGCCGGTCACTCCCGTGGCGCGGTATTCAAGATCCCTACCGGACGTGGGTCAGCGAGATCATGCTCCAACAAACCCGCGTCGAAACCGTCCGCGAATATTACCGGCGCTGGCTCCGCGAATTTCCGACGCTCGAAAGTCTCGCGCGCGCCCCGGCGGCCCGCGTCCTGAAAATGTGGGAAGGACTCGGCTACTACTCGCGCGCCCGCAACCTCCACCGGGCCGCCAAACAAATTTCGACTATACCGGCCACCGTGCCTGAACTCATGAAACTCCCCGGCATCGGCCGCTACACTGCCGGCGCGATTGCGAGCATCGCGTTTGACCAGCGCGCGCCGATTGTGGACGGCAATGTCGCGCGCGTTTTCGCCCGGGTCTTCGGTCTGACCGGCAACGTGAAATTGCCGGCGACACAGGCGCAGTTGTGGATGTTGGCGGAAGAATTATTGCCGGCGAAGAACTGCGGCGATTTCAACCAAGCGTTGATGGAACTCGGCGCGCTCGTCTGCACGCCGGCCAGTCCGGCTTGTGCGCAGTGTCCCCTCCGGCAAGTCTGTGTCGCCCGGGCACGCGGGTGGCAGGACCGGTTACCGAACCGGGGTGTCCCGCAGAAATCCACCGCCGTCACCCACGACGTCCTCTTCATCCAAAACGCCGGCAAATTTCTACTCCGGCAACGTCCCAAAACCGGGGTCTTGGCCGGCATGTGGGAATTCCCGGCCGGCAAGTCTGAGAAACTGCTATTGACCATCCGGCATGCCATCATGAATCAGCGGATCACATTGCGGGTATTTGCCGGTCAGACCGCGGCGGGCCGCTGGTTCACGCGCCGACAAGCGGCGCAGTTGGCGATGCCGGCGGCGCACCGGCGGGCGCTTATCGCAGTAGCAGGACCGGCACATCGGTCACCCGCAGCAGGCGGACGAACACGTCGTTGAAAAGCCGGCTGGAGAATTTTTCGCGGGTCCGGGGCGTCATGATGATCAGATCGACCGGCGTGTCGGCAATGAAGCGCAGGAGATTTTCGGTGCGATTGCGTGGTTTTTCGAAGAGGAGGACGTTGGTGTGGACTTCGTCGTTGTGACAGAGTTCGCGGAGGGCGTTTTGCTCGCCATTGCCGCGGGCGTCGCCGATGGGGAAGATGTGGAGCATGCTGTTGAACCGATGCACCCACGGCATGACCTTGATGAGGGGCACGTTCCGGCCTTCGGTCAGTTCGGTGAGCAGGAGCATGTGGCGCAGCCGGGGCCGCGTCCATTCGGATTCGTTCAGGTCGCGACCGCGGACGCAGAGGACGGAGCATGGGGCGCGTTCAATGACGGTTTCGACAATGTCGCCCGCCGACCACCACGCGAAATTGGAGCCGGCCCGAATGGCGGACATGCAAATCAACTCGATGTTTTTGGTCTTGGCGGTTCCTAAAATGACGCGCGAAACGTCGTCATGATAGATGTACATTTTGGCGACCGGCACGGTAGCCTTGAGCGGGGGCGAGAAATGGGTGTCACGGTCTTGCCGGAAGAAGTCGGTCAACGGGGGGAAATCTTCGAGGCGTTCCGGCTCCTTGACGGATTTGGGCGGCATGACGTGAAGCAGGTAAAGCTTGTCGGGAAATGCCTGGGCAATCGTCGCCGCCACCGGGACGATGGAGTTCGATTCCCGCGATAAATTGGTGGCGACGAGTATTCGGCCTTGCATAGCGATATCAAATTACTTCCCAACCTTGGTCACAATGTATGAAAGTCCCGTTGGAATGCAAGCATCCGCAGCCGGAGCCGCGAAAATAACCCGACGAAATCAATCTTGCCAAGTCGTTGACTCCGACTCTATAACCGCGCACACAACAGATGAGCCGCCGGCACCACAACTGCCAGCACTGCCTGCGAGGATAATATATAATGTTAAAGATCGGATGGGCGTCGTGTGATTTTACGCCGACTCGACCAGCCCTGATTCAAGGCCAGATGTACGTGCGCGTCGGTCGTTCGGCTCGCGATCCGCTGACCGCGACCGCGTGGGCCATCGAAGACGTCGTCTTCGTGTCCTGTGACGTGGCCATGGTGAATGATAAATTGCGGCAGGCAATCCTCGACCGTTTACCGGCAGAAGTGCCGAAGCACAATGTGATCCTCAGCGCGACGCACACGCACGATTCGTTGGTGTTTTTTGATAACGTCTATGCCCATCCTGACGGCGACGTGATGACCGCGAGTGAGTGCCTGGCTTGGGCGGGCGAGCGGATCGCTGGCGCGATCGCGACGGCGTGGCGCGACCGGCAACCGCGACAGATTGGCCGCGCGTTCGGCCACGCGGTCGTCGGACACAACCGGTATGCCATCTACTCCGACGAGACCGGCGCGATGTACGGGAAGACGAACCGGCCCGACTTCCACCATATCGGTGGCTACGAAGATCACAGCGTGGACATGCTGTTCACTTGGGAGCCGGATGGACGACTGGCCGGCGTGACCCTCGCGATTCCATGTCCCTCGCAAGTCGAAGAGCATTTGCTGGAGTTTTCGGCGGACTACTGGCACGAAGTCCGCGCCGAATTGCAGCGGCGGTTCGGCAAGGATCTGTTTGTCGTCGGCTGGTGCGCACCGGCCGGTGATCAGTCGCCACATTTTTTGTTGTATGGCCGGGAGGAAGAAGAAATGCGCCAGCGCCGGGGCGTCACGGAGCGTCAGGAGATTGCGTTGCGCATCGCCGACGCCGTTGAGCGCGCATTGGCGTGCACGAAACCGACCGGTGAAACGCCGGTCTTCCGGCACGTCGGGCGCGAACTGCAACTCCCGCGGTTTTCCATTTCACAAAAAGACGTTTCGTGGTCGCAGGCACAATATGACAAATGGATCGCGGAGGGCGGCGATCCCACGTCGTGGTGGCCGATCCGTTTGCGGGAAGTGATTGATACCGCCAACGGCTTGGTCAAACCGGCGCCCGTCACCGCGCGGATTCATGTGCTGCGAATCGGCACGGTAGGCATCGCGACGAATCCCTTTGAACTCTTTCTCGACTACAGCTTGTGCATCAAAGCCCGCAGCCCGGCCGCGCAGACTGTGTTGACGCAATTGACCGATGGCAGTTGCCTCTACCTGCCCTCCGAACGCGCTGTCGCCGCTGGTAGTTACGGCGCCGCGGCAGTCGTGTGCCCGGTCGGCCCGGCCGGCGGACGCCAACTTGTCGAAGAAACCCTGAAAACCCTTAACGAATTATTCGAGGAAAAATAATCATGACAACCAAACTCGCACTCAAAGGCGGAACGCCGGTCATCGCCCCCGGCAAAATGAAAGCGTGGCCGCCGATTGATGACATTGATCGCAAGCTGGTGATGGCCTCACTCGAACAGACCAGCCACGCGTTCGGACCAAACTGCGTGGCGTTTGAAAAAGAGTTCGCCGCGTGGAACGGCAACAAGTACGCGATCACGACGAATTCCGGCACGGCGGCGTTGCACATGGCGATCGTGGCGTGCGGGTGCGGCACGGGCGACGAAGTCATCGTCTCGGCGTATTCGTGGTCGTCGTCGGCGACATGCATCCTGCATCACAGTTGCATCCCGGTGTTCGTGGACATTGACTTCAATTCCATCAACATGGACGTGAACAAACTCGAAGCCGCCATCACGCCGAAGACGAAGGCGATCATCGTCGTCCACCTCCACGGTTTGCCGGTGCAGATGGATAAAGTCATGGCCATCGCCAAGAAGCACAACATCAAAGTCATCGAAGACGCCTGCCAGGCGCACGGCGCGAAGTTCAACGGCAAAAAGGTCGGCACCATCGGCCACTGCGGCGCGTTCAGCTTCAACCAGAACAAATGCCTCTGCTCGGGCGAAGGCGGAATGTTCGTGACCGACGACGAAGAGATGCTCAACAAAGCCCGGCAGCTCTGGTCGTTCGGCGAGACGGCGACGCCAACCCAGAAACGTGACTACCACGTCTACGCGATGGGCTGGATGTACCGGAACAATGATCTCACCGCCGCATTCGGCCGCGCACAATTGACGAAGCTCGACGGCTACCTCGCGCTCGAAATTGCCAACGCCAAAGTCCTCACGAAAGCTCTCCAAGGTGTCCCCGGCATCATCCTGCCGACTGCTCCGGAAGGTTGCGAACCGAACCATTACAACTACACGATCCGGTTCGACATGGAAAAACTCGGCCACGTCAAGGACGCGAGCGCGTTCCGCTACAAGATCATTGATGCCCTCAAAGCCGAAGGCGTCGACACGATGGTCTGGCAATCGTTCATCCTCCCGGCGATGACCGTCTTCCAAGCGAAAGACGGTTTCGGCCACGGGCATCCCTGGAGTTCGCCACACGCGCAGCCGGTGGATTACTCGCTGGACCAATACCCGATGGCGCAGAAGCATTGCGACCGCCACACCGGCATGACCACCCCACTCCGCGCCCCGAACGGCCCCGACATCGCGAAGCTCGTCGCCGAGGCGTACCAGAAGGTGATGACGAATCTCGATCAGCTCAGTTGATTGGGGCCATGATTGGCGGGCGCGATGCCGAAACGACAGCCATCGCGCCCGCCAAAATCTATTTCGCGGTCGGCGTCAGCTCCCCGATCCGGCGCATGATTTCCCGGCTGATGTCGAGGTAGACCGCCTTCAAATCATCCCCGCGCAACTTCTCAAAATTCTCCGGCAAGGGATACGTGAACGGTTCGCCAAAACGGATAATGACCTTCGCGGGACGTGGCAGCGAGGTTCCGCGCGGCAACGCGTGATTCGTGCCCCAGATGCGCATCGGCACGACCGGCACGCGCGCTTTCGCGACAATCATTCCAATCCCGGCCCGGCCTTCCTGAAGTTGGCCGTCGTCGCTGCGTGTGCCCTCGGGGAACATCAACACGGGCTTGCCTTCCGTCAACAACCGCAACACCGTCCGCATGGCACCGATGTCGCCCCGCTCGCGGTTCATCGGGACGCAATTCCAACTCGTCAAAATCCAGTTGGCCAGCGGATGCCGAAACAACGTGTCACGCGCCATGTAGTACGCGCCCCGCGGGCACGCCTGCCCGAAAAACGGCGGATCGAGAAAACTCATGTGGTTGCCGGCGAGAATGCATCCACCCGTTGCCGGCATCTTGTCGGCAGCGATGATTCGGCCGCGATGCCAGAGGCGGAAGTAGCAGCGGAACAAGAACCGGCAAAAACGATACCAGGGATGCATCAGGAAAGTGTTGTCGCGCCGCGCCGGGTCGATTGCTGGCGGATGTGATCGACGACGATCTTCGTGCATTCGTCGATGTTGAAATGGCCTGTGTCAATCACCGTGGCCCCGAGCGCAATCTGAAGCGGCGCCGTGGCCCGTTGCGAGTCGATCCGGTCCCGTGTCTGGAGATTCTTCGCGACGGCGTCGGTGCTGGTTTGAATGTTGGCCGCCGCGAAATCTTTTTGCCGTCGTTGCGCGCGCACCGCCGGGTCGGCGTCGAGATAAAACTTGTACGGTGTGTGGGGGAACACCACCGAACCGATGTCGCGGCCCTCCACCACCAAATTGCCGAGGCTGGTCAATGACCGTTGATGGTGGACGAGGATTTCCCGGACTTCGGGGATCGCGGCCACGATGGACACCTTGTCGGCTACACGTGGTTCGCGCACCGCGTCACCCGGCCAAACCCCATCAATCAACATCCGCACCGTTCCCTCGACCACGGCAAAGCTGATCTTCACCGTATGCAGCATGCCGATGACCGCGATGTTATCCTCGACATTGACGCCGCCTTCGATGGCCTTCCACGTCACCGCTCGGTACATCGCGCCGGTATCCACATGGACAAAGCCCAACCGTTTTGCAACCGACCGCGACACGGTGCTCTTACCGCTGGCTGACGGTCCATCAATCGCGATGACTGTGACTGATTCATTCATTGGCGAAGCTGCTCCAACTTCTCAAAAAAATTCGGGAATGTCTTCCTGACGCAGCTTGGATTTTTAATCCGAATCCCCGGCACTTTCAATCCCAAGACGGCAAAACACATCGCCATCCGATGATCGTTGTACGTTTCGATATCCGCGCCGTGCAATTTCTCCCCCGGCCACACCGTCAACCCATCCCGGTGTTCCTCCACTTTTGCCCCCACCCGCTTCAACTCCGTCACAAGCGCCGCAATCCGGTCACACTCCTGTTCCCGCATCCGGCTGGCATCAGTCAAAGTCATCGGCTGCTTCCCGAACAACGCGCAGATCACCGCCGTCATCACGCTATCGCCTAAATCCGTCTGCCGCGACAGTCTGGCCGGCGACGGCAGGTACTTCGGAAATTGCCCGTCGATCTGCAATGACCGCTTCGGCCACCCGGCCACGGTCACGCGTCCGCCGGTCAACCACTCCGCCGCGACAAAATACGATGCGCCCGACAAATCCGGTTCGACCGCATAATCCGGTACGAACGACTCCATGACCTGCCGGGTCAACTCGACGTACGCATGCGGTGCCGTCTCCACGGTATGCCCAGCCAGCATCAACGCGCTCGCAAACTGGCTGCTCTCTTCGCCGCTCACTCGTAACCGGCACGGCTTCATGCCGGTCGCGTGAACCGTTACCGGCAAATGTTCCCCCGGGATCCCGAGCGCCCGGAACAATTCGCCCATGGGTCGTTCGTGCATCCGCGGATCGCCGGCAATTCTGTATTCGCCGTGTCCCCGGCAAACCAGCGCCGTCAAAAAACGCGCCGCCGTCCCGGCATTGCCCACAAACAACTCCGCCTTCTTCGCCGGTATCTCACCGCCCCGGCCTTCGACGACAATGGTCCGGTTGCTCTCCTCCGCGGGTTCCAGTTGGACAGCGACGTGGAAACCGAGTTTCTGAAGCGCATCCACCATGACCTGCGTGTCGTCCGCCCACAACGCCCCGCGCAACGTGCATTTCCCCTTTGCCAGCGCCGCCAAAATCAGGGCGCGATTCGTGATGCTCTTCGAGCCGGGCACAGTGATTGTGCATTGGGGCGGTTTCGTGAGCGGTTGGATTTCGAGAATGGCGGGCAGTTTCACTGCCGGAACCTCAACTCATCCCGGAAGTGCTTGGCACGCTTGAGCAGCGCACGCAGTTCGACGGCATCCTTGTTCTCCAGGGCCGCGCGGAGTTTGCCGAGTTCTTCAATCAGATGCTCCACTCCCCGCGTGATTTCTTCCCGGTTTTGAAGGCAAATCTCCGTCCACATTTCCGGTGGACCACTGGCGATGCGCGAAAAGTCCTTGAACCCGGGGCCGACAAAATTCAGCGGGTGCGCGCCGTCGCTGCAGACGACGTTGACGACGGCGGCGGCCACCAAGTGTGGCAGGTGACTGACGCGGGCGACGATTTCGTCGTGTTCCTGCGGCGACAACGTGCGGACTTGGCAGCCGATGGACTTCCAGAATTCGTGGACGAGTTTGAGGGCGTCTTTGTCAGTATTCTCGCGCGGAGTGACGATGCAGGCGGCGTTGGCGAACAGGTCGCGCCGGGCGGCTTCGAGGCCGGGTTGCTCGGACCCGGCCATCGGATGCGAGCCAACGAAACGCGGGAGGATGTCGGCCAACGCGCTGACGATTGGATACTTCACGCTGCCGACATCGGTGACGACGCATTCTTTGGGGAGCTGCCGGGCCAACTCCGGCATGACGCCGATGGGGGTTGCCAAAACAATCAACTCCGCATCGGCTGTGGCGCGAAAAAGGTCGCTGGTGGCTTCGTCGGCGGCCCCGAGTTTATAGGCTTCGTCGGCCGCCTCCTGCCGGCGCGCCCAGACAGCGACCTTACCGGCCACTTTGCGGTGCCGGGCGGCCAGACCAATGGAACCGCCGAGTAGACCGGGGCCAAGAATGGTGAGTTTGCGAAGCACAAAAAGTTTGTAACAGCAAACTATTCGTTTGGCAATCGCGCGGGGCGGCGCGTATAGTGCGCGCCGTTCCAAGGAGGAATTATGCGGCGTTTTTGGATTGTCATCGTCTGTTTGCTCGCGCTGGGGATAGCCTGTGCCCGGCCCAAACCCGCCGTCAAAAAACCAACCCCTCCCCCACCGGCACCAAAACCGCAACCGCCCACTCTCACGGAAACCCGCGCGGTCTGGGTCAGTGATACCGCCAAACTGGATTGGGATTCGGCCGTGCGCAATCTGCAGCGGACCGGCTTCAACACGATGTATGTGAATCTCGCCTCCGCCGGGGCCGCTTGGTATCCCGGCAGTCAAGTGTTGCCGAGCATTGTGGAGGGCAAGCCAGATCCGATTGCGCGCGGCATCGAACTGGCGCGCCGGGCCGGGATTGCCGTCCACGCCAAACAGATCGTCATGTTTTCCTTCAAATCGCCGCCCGAATTCCAGCGGCAACTGATCAATGCGGACCGGGTGATGCGCGGCGCGGATGGTAAACCGATCATGCAAAGCGGCGTCTATTGGCTCTGCCCATCGAATCCGACCAACCGCGACCAATCACTGGCCGTCGTCGGCGAAATGTTGGGTCGGTATCCTGTGGCCGGATTGCATTTGGATTACATTCGTTTCAACGAGTCCCCAAGCTGTCTCTGCCAACGCTGCCGGCAAGCCTACGAGCAATTCACCGGTAAGCCGGTCGCCAGATGGAGCGCCGACGTCCCGCGGTTCAACGAATGGCGGCAGAGCGTGATCACCGACTGGGCGCAACGCTTGAGTGCCAAAGCCCGCCAGACGCGGCCCGGCATCAAGATGTCGGCGGCTGTCTTCCCGGGTTTGGAGCGCGCCAAGGAGGAGAAAGCCCAAGACTGGAAACTGTGGGTCGAGCGGGGTTACCTCGACACAATTTGTCCGATGAATTACACGACTGACCCGGGTGATTTTGAACTGCGCTGCCGGGAGACTCTCCGGTCGGTGCCGCGCAACCGGGTGGTCATGGGGATCGGGAGTTGGAAATTTGACCCGCCGGCCGGAATGGTCGGCCAGATTGAACAGACGCGCCGGTTGGGCATGGGCGGGTTTGCGTTGTTTTCGTACGACGACCTCGCCACCCGGCAAGCCTTCCCAAATTTGACCGGCAAGTAACCATTTGCCAGCCGACGAGACTCGTTCCGGCAACATGAGCGCTCAGAATTGCAACGGCCCGGCGATCTTGTTAAAGTTCCTGCAAATGGCATCCAAGAAGAACAAGCCGACGAAGAAAACCATGTTGTTGGGACTGGGTCTTGACAACAAGGACGGGCACACCCGCATCACGGCAGGTGAAGATTTCAAACTCGTCGGCGGTAGCGCCGAGACTCACGGGGTCATGCAGGAAAAAGCCATCAAGCTGACCGAACACCTCAAACGCCGCGGCAAAACGCTCGATACAGTCACGCGCGCAGAATTTAACGACATCGCGCACAAGGTCGGCATGCAAGTCGTCGAGCCGAAAAAGTTGCCGCCTCAGTCGGAAGAATAACCTACGCGCGCCGTTCGCGCATCCGGAAGAATTTCACGAGCGGCCGCATGTAATCCGTATCGGTGCGAATCTCGATCTGATCCACGCCCGCCGCCCGGATCGCATCATTCAATGCCACGAGTCGCGATCGAGCTTGCGCCGCAAAACTGGCGCGGACTTGCCGGTCAAACGTGTCCACCAACGCCCGCTCACCGGTCTCCGCGTCCCGCAACTCGACAAGGCCCACCGCCGGCAATTCTTCTTCCCGGGGATCGCGCAGGCTTAACGCCACCACATCGTGCCGCTTGCCGGCGATGCGCAGTTTCTTCTCGAAGCCGGTATCTTGAAAATCGGATAGGACAAATGTCACGGCCCGGCGGCGTTGGACGCGGTTGAGGTAGTCGAGGGCGAGTTCGAGATCCGTGCCATGACCGGTCGGCTGGAAAGCGAGGATTTCGCGCACGACACGGAGAACGTGCCGGCGGCCTTTTTCTGGTGCAATATATTTTTCGATGCGATCGGTAAAGAGGATGACGCCGACCTGGTCGTTGTTGCGAATCGCCGAAAACGCGAGGACGGCGGCGAGTTCGGCGGCCAGTTCGTTTTTCGATTGCTGCCCGCTCCCAAACTGGCCGGACGCGCTGACATCCACAACGAGCATGACGGTCAGTTCGCGCTCTTCCTTGAACTTCTTGATGTACGGATGGCCGAAACGAGCGGTGACATTCCAGTCAATGGCACGGACTTCATCACCCGGCATGTACTCGCGGACTTCCTCGAACTCCATCCCACGGCCTTTGAAGACGGAGTGGTATTGACCGCCGAGCACGTCGGTGACTTCCCGGTTCGTGCGGATTTCGATCTGCCGGACTTTCTTGATGATTTCGCGGGGAATCACGGGACTGGAACTTCGTCAAAGATGCGTTTGATGATCGTCTCGCTCGTCATGTCTTCGGCCTCGGCTTCGTAGCTGACGATGACACGATGCCGGAGGACGTCCATGCCGATGGTTTTCACGTCTTGGGGCGTGACGTACCCGCGGCCTTGCAGGAACGCGTACGCTTTCGCGGCGAGCGCGAGGTAAATCGTCGCGCGGGGTGACGCGCCATACTGGATGAGGCCGGCAATATCAATCTTGTAGGATTTCGGGTCGCGCGTGGCAAAGACGAGGTCGATGATGTAATTCTTGATCTTGTCGTCCATGTAAACCGAGTCCACGACCTTGCGCGCTTTGAGAATTTGGTCCGGGGTGACGACGGGTTGAACGTTGGTCTGCTTGCCGGTCTCGGCCATACGATCCATGATCTGCCGTTCTTCTTCTTTCGTTGGATACCCGATGGAAAGTTTGAGCATGAACCGGTCAACCTGCGCTTCCGGCAAGGGATACGTCCCCTCTTGCTCGATCGGATTCTGCGTCGCCAATACCAGAAACGGCTCCGGCAACGTGAACGTCTGGTCGCCGATGGTGACTTGCCGTTCCTGCATCGCTTCGAGCAACGCGCTTTGCACTTTGGCCGGGGCGCGGTTGATTTCGTCGGCGAGGATCAGGTTGGCGAAGACGGGACCTTTCTTGATGCGAAACTCGCCGTCTTTCGGATTGTAGATCAACGTCCCCACCACATCCGCCGGCAGGAGGTCGGGGGTGAATTGGATGCGGTGGAAGTTCGTCTGGATGGCGGCGGAGAGCGTTTTGACCGACAGCGTCTTGGCCAAGCCGGGAACGCCTTCGAGCAAGATATGGCCATCGGCCAGCAAACCCACGAGCAGCCTTTCGATGAGGTATTTCTGGCCGACGATGACCTTGCTGACTTCAGCGGTCAGTTGCCGGACAAATTCGCTTTCACGTTTGATTTGTTCGTTCAGTGCTGCAATGCCTTGATCCATGAGTTCCTCTTGAGGTTGGTCGAAATTAAAGACACGCTACTGCCGGCTTTGGTTCAAATGCCGGTGCAGCTTCAGCCACGCTTCCGCCGTCTGGTAGTCGGGACAAACTGCCGCGACTTCCTGCCAGAAAAGTTTGGAATGGTTCATCTGCCGCCGGTGCATCAGTTCGTGCAAAATGATGTAGTCGCGGACAAAGGCGGGCGTCTGAATCAACCGCCAGTTCAACGAGATCGTCCCCCGCCGGGAGCACGACCCCCAGCGCGACCGCTGGTTGCGCACCGTAATCCGTTGAATCGCCACGCTGTGCTGCGCGGCCAACTCCAGAGTGCGGTGCGACAATTCGCGTTTGGCCAAGCGCCAGAGGTGCCGTTCCACCGTGGGCCGCAGGTCGGCTGTAACCGCGACGACTTGATCAGCAAAAGTCACCTCACGACCCACTCGCAACCGGACGACTTTGCCGCGATAAAGAATTTCGGTGCCGTCCTCCCAGACTTGCCGGGGCGGCTGTTTTTGGAGTTGCCGGTTGATCCAGTCGAGGTTGCGTTCGACGAAGGCCCGCGCTTCCGCCAGCGTCCCGCGCGCCGGTACTGTCGCGCGAACCGAGCCATCCGGTCGGACCCGGACGATGTAACGGCGCGACCGGTAATTGCGGACGAAATCCAGTTGCATGGTCAGATGGCGATGTGTTCCGGCACTTCTTCCGGGACGTCATCCAACCGCGAATCTTCTTCCGTGTCGGTCTCCAACGGCCGGAACCGCTCGGCGCGAAAACCGCGTTCGGGATACGGCGGCTTGTCGCTGCACGGGTTGATCAATTCCTTCAAATACACGCACATCTCACCTGCTTCACCGCGAATATCAATACCAGGAATCAACTCGCGGACCGTGTAGGTCACGCCTTTGACGGGCAGCTTCCAATAAAATTTCTTGATGGCTTCCGGGAAGACATCATCAACACAGACAACTTTTTGGCCGGGCAAATACATGGCGGGAACGATAAACCGGGCGTCAAGTTTTGACAACGCCATAGCGGCGCGGAAAGTGTATGGTGGCCGCGCAATGCTCCCTGCGCTCAAGCTCCGGGTCTCGCCCAAAGCCGAAACGATCCTTCGTGGCGGCCACCCGTGGTTGTTCGCGGACAGTCTCCGCGACCAGAACCGGCCGGGATCGGTCGGCGAACTCGCCATCATCTATGACCGGAAAGACGAATTTCTCGGCTTGGGACTGTTCGATCCCGCCGGTCCCATCCGCGTCCGCATGCTCCACACCGGCAAACCGCAAAAACTCGACCGCGCCTGGTGGCAACAGCGCTTGGCCGCCACGCTCGACCGCCGGCGCGGGCTGTTCGACGCGCAAACGAACGGTTACCGGCTGTGCAATGGCGAAAGCGACGGCTGGCCGGGATTGGTCCTGGACCGGTATGACTCGACCTTGGTGCTGAAAATCTACACGCTAGTTTGGTTGCCGCGCTTGGATGAAATCGTGACTCTCATCGCCGAACAGGTGCCGCACGACCGGCTGATTCTCCGGTTGAGCCGCAATATCCAGGAGGCAGCCGCGCCGTTCACCGACGGACAGGTGGTGCGCGGAACGCCGGTAAACGGGCCAGTCGTTTTCCTGGAGTCTGGTCTCCGGTTTGAAGTAGACGGTGTGCGCGGCCAGAAGACCGGCTTTTACCTCGATCAGCGAGAAAACCGACGGTTGGTTGAATCGCTATCCGCCGGACGGCATGTGCTCAATGCCTTCAGTTTTTCCGGCGGTTTCTCACTCTATGCGGCGCGTGGCGGGGCCGTCGCCGTAACGGATTTGGATATCAGCGAACACGCGATCGCGTCCGCCAACCGGAACTTTGCCCTCAATTCGGCACTCAGCCGCTGCCGGCACGAGAGTCTCAAGGCGGATGCATTCGATTGGCTGGTCGCAGCACCGGCACGATCTTTCGACCTGATTATCCTCGATCCACCGTCGCTGGCGAAACGCGAAGCGGAACGCCCGGCAGCGATCCGTGCCTATGGCCGGCTGGCGCGCCGTGCCATTGAACTCTTGCGACCGAACGGTGTGCTGGTCGCCTGTTCCTGTTCGGCGCATGTTTCCACGATTGAATTTTTGGAAGCCGTGAGAAAATCCGCCGCGCAAGCCGGTCGGCCATTCAAGGAACTACGCACGACCGGCCACGCCCCCGATCATCCGGCAACGTTCCCAGAAGCGAACTACCTCAAGGCCATTTACCTCAGTGTGGCAGGCTAGTGAGTGGGGCCGGCACAGCCCCGGCTTCGCTATGGCGTTGCCAATGGATCGCCAACCGGAGCAGATCTTCGCTGGTTGGCAGCGTGAGCTTCTTCTTGATGTTTTCCCGATGCGACGCGACGGTCTTCACGCTCAAGTGCAGCCGATCCGCAATTTCGTGAGTGACATAGCCGTTGCCAATCAACTGAAACACCTCCAACTCCCGGTCGCTCAATTGCTCGACGAATGTCGTGATCTTGCCTTCGGGCAGTGCGCCACCGAGACGATTGACGATGGCGTCTTTGACTTTGTCGCTGAGATACACTTCCCCGTGCAACACGCGCCGGATGGCACGCAGCAGGCACTCGGGGTCTTCCTGTTTCATCACGTAGCCTTTCGCGCCGGCGTGCAGACTGCGTTCGGCGTAGAGCGCTTCGTCGTGCATGGAGAGAACGAGCGTCGGCAGTTTTGGATGACGGACTTTGATGTCCTTTATCAACTCCACTCCACTGCCGGTGCCGAGAGCGATGTCAACGATCACGATATCGGGGTGCAGTTTCTCGATGGCCTCCAGTGCGGAGTGAACATCGTGCGCTTGGCCGCAAACCAGCAAATCCACTTCTCCGTTAATCTTCTGCGAGAGCCCTTCGCAGACAATCGGATGATCATCCACCAACAGGACTCGGTGCCGGTCATTGGCGGATTCCGTCGGCTTCGGTTGTGCGCGTTTCATTCGTCCCTCCCGTTGTGATGGTTGAATTGGCAGTCCGTCACCGTGCCGCCGCCGGGCCGCGGGATGAACTGAAGTTTGGCGCTGATGGCCCGGGCCCGGTAGTTCATGTTCTCAATCCCCATGCCGGCGCCGTAAAGTTTGCCCCGGATAAGTCCGCGACCGTTATCGGTGATGCGGAGCGTCAAGCTGCCGCGCTCGCGAGTTAGGGCGACAATAATCTCGGTTGCTTTACCGTGGGCAATGGCGTTGTGGATGGCTTCCTGCGCGATCCGGTATAAGTGCATGGCCGTCTCATGGTCGTGAATGGGGATGGGTCGCTGGCACTCAAACCGGCAGCGGATGGAGAACATGGATTGAATCGAACGCGCCAACGCATCGAGCGCCGCCGTCAATCCACCGACCTCCAGTTTCACCGGGTTAAGGCCGCGGGCAATCTGGCGTGCTTGCGCGGCTGTCTCGCGGGAAAGCTCGGAGATGCGCGCCGCGACCGTTGTTTCGGGCAAACTGCGCCGCGTCAAACGCGATTCTAGGTCGCTCGCCATGTAGGCGATACCGGCCAGTTGTTGGCAGAGACCGTCGTGGAGATCCTGGCCGATGCGTTGCTGTTCGCGTTCGCTGATGTCGAGCAACCGGCGTTCGGCGCGCCGCCGCCCCATGACCTGGCCGATCTGACTGCTGATATCCCGGAGCAAACGGAGTAGATGTTTGTCCGGCGGCTGCACTTGCCGGCTGAAGAGGGCGATGACTCCCAGAACTTCCCGGTTCAAGCGAATGGGAAAAGCGAACGCTGTTCGCAAACCGTATTTGTCAATGCCGGCCACTCGCCGCAGCGTGGGCTGTTGCGCGAGATCGGTAATCCAGACTGGTTTGTTGCGTGCCCAAGCTGTGCCGGAAATCCCTTCGCCACAGGCAAAGGTGGCCACCCGGACCGCGCGGTCGAGTCCAGTGGCGCACGATGATTTCGGCTGCCAAGTCTGAGTGCACCGCAAAACATTGGCAGTCGAATCAACCCGCCAGAGTTCCGCCCAATCACAGTCGAGCGCCGCACACAACGCCTCGAAAATGCGCGGACAGGCTTCCGCGACCGACGAGCATTCCGCGAGCGCGTGGGTGATGACTTGCTGGGCGCGCAAACGTTGCTCAGCCTGGCGCAAGTCCGCCAGTTCCTGTTGGACGCGGGCCAGCACGCGATGCATTTGCGTGAACTCCGGGCCGCGTTCCCCCGGCGGTAACAACCGCCCGGCCATGCGGGCCACTGCGAAGCGTTCGACACTTGCTTGAACTATGTCACCTGCCATCGTCACCTCTGCGTGCGGTAAAGATAACGAAGGGTAGCGCCATTGCAAGCCCAAGCAAGGTCGGCTGATCGCCTAGACCGGAATCAGCCGCCTGCTGATTGTGCCGACTCCGCAGACAGTGGAAATTTAGGGCGCATTAAGAAAGGAATGCCATCATGAAACTGACTCAAAAGCTACAAATCAGCGCCATCACCTGCGGCCTGAGTCTTGCGCTCTGCGCTTGCAGCCCGGAACAAAAGCCAATTCCGACATCTGCCGACGACAACCTGGCACCGTCGGCCCTCGATAAACACGTCCCACCGATGCCCGCCAATGACCCACCGCCGGTCGTCGCGCCACCGGCCACCAACCAGCCCGCGGTGCCGACTGCCCCATTGCCCGCCGACTGAGGAGTAACAGCCGCGACCGGCTGCCGGCCTCGCTGGCAGCCGGATTCCCGTGGCGTTCATTCGCGGGCTTTGAGCGCGTTTCGCAGGTTCCCCCACGTGACAATTCCCACCAATTGCCCGCATTCGTTCAACACCGGCAAGCTGGTCAGCCGGTACCGCTCCATGAGCCGGGCGGCGGCGTGGACATCTTGATCGTCCCGGGCATAGATCACCTCGCGGGTCATCACGTCGCGCACCGTTGCCGTCCACGGATCGCAACCGGCGGACGTGGCGCGCACAGTGAGATCGCGCGCCGTGAGCACGCCGATCAGGGTGCGACCGTCGCAGACCGGCAGCATGTTGACATTCAGCGCGTTCATCTTTTGCGCCGCCTCCGACAAATGGGTGCCGGGCGGGATGGTCGCAACTTCTGGCCCAATGACATCCCTGAGTTGCATCTGCGTTAAGGTGCCCGGGGCCCGGCTCCAGCGCAATCGGGCGCATTACCGCGTGTACTCTCAGCCAGAATCGCAGCCGACCTAGGCAAATGTCCGAGGAAAAAATCGCGCGCGCCCAAGCCGAACCGTGAGCGGCGGTCAATGACCGTCGCATTGGTGAACCGCGGGACAAAGCGGGGGGCTATGACGTCGCTACCGCCGACTGTGAAATCGGCAGGCTACTGCTTCTTGGCTAAATACGTCATGTACATCGTGCTGATCATCGACAGCAGAATGGCCATGGCAAAGACATATACGCCCGGCTGTGCTTCCACCCGAACCACTGGCCCGAGTTTCACCAAGACAATCAACATGGCGACCACAAACACGTCGAGCATTGACCACTTGCCCAAGATACCCAGCCAACGCAGCAGTGCTTGGCGCCGTTCCTCCGGCAGCCGCAACAGCCAGAGGCCCCACAGCAGGGTGAGCTTGACCAAGGGGAACACGACCGAAAAGAAGAACAGGACGGCCGCCAGAAAATGTTCCCGCTGTTCGAACAGGCCGACCACGCCGGTGATGACGGAGTATTCATTGCGCCACCTTTTCCACAAGAGCTGCTTCTCGACATGCATTAACGGCAGGCAGACCGCGATGAAAAAGAGCACTTGCGACACCAGGATGAGCAGCGGCACCTCAATCCGACGCGGGTAGATATCCTTGAGAGATTTTTTCATCGCGACCAATCCACCGAGCTTATTCGCACACCGTGGCAATCGTCAACGAGCTGTTGGCCGGCCCCACCACCGCCCCACCGGGCTCAGCCGCAAGCGCAGCCCCCCTCGGACAATCTCCCAGGGGCCGACCAGCCAGTCAGCCCATTGTCAGGCCGCTGCCGGCAGTTACATTGATCGCGTCAACCAGAAACGCGCGGGTGCGAGGGTCACGGGCGCACCGCTGGCAGCGAAACTTGAGCAACGAGAAAGGAGCGGTAATTATATGTTGTATACAATCGCGGTGGTTCTCCTCGTGTTGTGGCTACTGGGACTGGTGACCAGCTATACCATCAGTGGATTCATTCACATCCTGCTTGTCATTGCCGTGGTCATGATCCTGATCAACATCATTCAGGGCCGGCGTCCCTTGTAAGTCGCGGTAACCACCACAACCAAAAAATGGGAGGTTCCATATGAATCCACGAAAACTGCTGGCCGCCATCTTGATTACCGTGGGCACCGTGGTGCTGGCGTATCAGGGCATCACCTTCAAAAGCCCGGGCAAGCCGGTGGATGTGCTGGGCGTACGGATCTCGACCACCAAGACCAACTACATCCCGCCCGTGGCGGGCGCACTCTGTCTGGTCGGGGGAGTCGTACTGCTGCTCGTGAAGAAAGTTTAACACCGCCCGCAGGGGCGAGAAAAAAGCCAACGGTGCCACATGAAAAACAACCGCAAGACACTCAGCGCCCTGGTTTTGGTGCTCATCGTCACACAGTCGGTGGCGGCCGACAACCGGACCGCCTTCTTCGTCGGCCAGATCGAGTCGCTCAATATACCGCAGCGGATACTCATTGCGAAGGGGGCTACCTCGTCAATGACATTTACCGTGGCGGCCGACGCCAAGATTTTCGGCCCTGACAAGAAGGAACTGAAACTGACTGATCTCAAGGTCGGCCAGGAAGTCACCGTGGATTACGACCTGATCAACGGTCTGGCGGTGGCCCACACAATTACCTTGAAAGAGCCGGTGCGCCCCCCGCTGCCGGGTGACAAACCGGTGCCGCTGTAACCACTGGCGGATCGGCCGGCGACACTGGCCGAATCCGCCACACCGTTCCGGGCGGCACTCCTCCAGCGCCCATTCGCCACCCGATTCTCAAACGGCTCCCGCCCGCCCTCGACCTGATGGTGGCCAAGTTGGCGGAGCGACTGGAACTGGCGGGCGGTCGACCGGCCGCCGCGAAAAAGCCGGCAACGCGCGCCGCAATTCCTTCAGCCAATGACCTAGACCGGGTCAGACGGAGGCTGAGCCTACCGTCAGTTGCGCGGCGGATTGTGCGCTGGCCGCCCGCCGGTAGAGTTACCCAGTGAGAACAAACCAGAACATGAAAGGAGTCCAATCCATGAAACCCAAACCCAGCATACTCCTCGCTGTCACAGCGGCGCTGATCTTGGCCGCGGCAATCGCCCAAGCCGCCTCGACCGATGAGCGGATCGAGAAAGCCGCCCGCGACTCGTACGTCTTCAAGGCCATCTTGAAAGACGACCACATCAAAGTGGCGGCCCGTGATGGCACCGTCACCCTGACCGGCACCGTCGCCGAGAACGCGAACCGGTCAATGGCCGAAGACACCGTGGCCGCCTTGCCGGGTGTCACGCGCGTTGACAACCAGCTCGTGATCAAAGAGCCGCGGCCCTTCATGCAGGCCGACGAAATCATAAGCGCCAAGCTGAAAGGCACGCTGCTGTTCCACCGCAGCGTCAGCGCCGCGAACACCAAGGTCTTCGTCAAAGACGGCACGGTGACGCTGCGCGGCGAAGCGGCCTCAACGGCGGAGAAAGACCTGGCAACGGCCTACGCCAAGGACATTGACGGCGTCAAAAAAGTCGTCAACGAGATGACGATCAGCGAACGCCCAGCGCCGAAGCAGACGCTTGGTGAAAAGATCGACGACGCGTCCATCACGGCGCAAGTCAAAGCTGTGTTGCTGACCTACCGTTCGACCAGTGCCATTAGCACGAAGGTCGAAACCAAAGACGGCATCGTGACCCTCACCGGCAAGGCCAAGAACACAGCCGAGAAGGACCTCGTCACCAAACTGGTCACGGACATCAACGGCGTCAAGGAAGTGGAAAACAAGATGATCGTTGAACCGTCCGCCGGCTAACCCAACCGGCCGCTGACTGGCCGGCCCGGGCCAGTCAGCGCCAGTTCCAGAAAGGAGCTAAAAATGAACTCGCGACAAAATGTGTTGCTGGCCATCTGCGCCACCACGGTATTCGTTACGGGAATCGTCAAAGCCGACCAACTGGCGGCAGAACCACCGGCCCACGTACACATCCTCGATAACCTGTACTTGAATGCCGGCACGGGCTGGGAGAAACCGTCCGGTGAAGACTCCACGCCGTTCGGGCAGTTCGGCGCTAACTGGGCCCTCCCATTGACGCAGCCGGACACGCTGGCCATCGGCGTGCAACTCGGCAGCAACCTCAAGTTCCGTGAAGACGACCCTGAGTGGAACACCACCTTCGGTGCGTTTGGGCGGAACATCCAAACATTCCCGGACCGGCAAGGCGCGGTCGCGCTGTTGTTCGATTACCGGCACACCGCGTTCCACAACGACCTGTGGGCCATCCGTCCGATCATCGGCACGACAGTCAGCGATCAGGACGCACTCGGGATCGAAGGCGTCGCGGGTCTAAACAACGAAGGTGGCGAGAAGATCACCGACCAGTTCACCACGTTCTGGACGCGCGACTGGCAGAACAACTTCACGACGGAGTTCGGCATCGGCTACCAGTTCAGCCATGTCGATGAAACGTTGTTCCGCGGCCGATGCGCGGTGAGCCTGAGCGAATACATCGCCCTGGCCTTCGGTGGCGACATCAACACCGCCGGCAACTATGCCATCGGCATCGGCGTGTCCTATCATTTCGGCGGCACAGGCCGGCATGCCTTCCTGCATAACATCAGTGGAACCGGTGCGGCCGCCTACACGCCGTTCGCCGATTCCGGTTTCCCTGAGTTAGTTCAACGGTCCCGGTAAAACTTGGCGAACGATGTTTAGGACGTTTTCCTATGCGAAGATTAGCCTTCAACCGATTGCTGGCTCCGGCTGCTTTTGCATGAATGGGTTTATGAAAAACACGAACGCAATCGTCGACTAGTTCCTGATGTGGTCGCTCATCGCGACCATGGTGTTATCGACCGCTGTTCTGTTGGTGATGCTGCGTACCTAACCATGAGGATCGCCGATAACAACCGACCGACGCATTGTCCAGTAGCGGTAGAGCGAGCCAAGCGCCTCCCGAAATCGCCCAACTGTTGCACTTGAGCTCGACGACGATTTCCTGAGTTCGAAGCCAGCGTGGGTGGACAACGCTTCACGTTCAAGCCCCTTCCAGCGGCGGCGCGTGTGTCGAGCTCGCCGCCGACTGCTCCGGCAAGGTTCGTGCCGCCGGCCGAGACCGATGCGCAGAATTCCCCGCCGGCAGGGGGGTCGACAACCGAAGAGCCGGCAGCAAAGCCGTGAACGACAGCAACCTCGCGACCAGAAAGGTGTTTATCGGGTCTTGTGATTCTGGAGTGCGGCGGTGAGCGCCGTGACGATCTGATGCGGGCCGTCACCGCCTAGCTCACGGTCAATTTCCTCCAACCGCCGGATAAGATCCACGACATCCTGCCGGGGAATCATGCCGCCCGCCGCTTCACAAAAATGTGTCCGACACCCAAACGGCCGGTCCGCGTAGATCAGGCACCGCCCCGTCGCCGGCTGCAGCAACGGACAAGCGCCATCCGTCCGCTCCGGCAACTCTTTCCGACCGGTGGCGCGAAACGCCTGCCACGCCAGCAGTGCTTCGCCCTTGGTCAGTTCGGGCGTCAAGCCGGTCAGTTGGAATTGGCAGCACTGCGTCCGCGCGATGCACTGCCGTTGGACCGGACGTTTCTCGAGTTCCGCGTAAACCGCCCGGACTTTTGCGAAGATGGTTTTCACGATGCTTTTGTGACCAATTCAATTCCGGGCGGTGCAAATCGGATCCGGCGCTGTTTGTACAGCGCGCCAAGGGCGAGTTTGAATGCGTTCTTGCTGACGCCGAATTTTTCGCGGATCGCTTCGGGCGGACTCGAATCGTCGTAGGCGAGCCGGCCATGGTTGGCGCGGAGGGCTTCGAGAATCTGGTCCGCCAGCGGCTCCACTCGTTTGTAGCCGGTGGCGTCAAGACTGAGGTCAATTTTCCCATCGGGCCGAAGCTGGCGGACAAACCCGCGGACTTTCTGCCCCGGCTGGAGCGGAGCAACACCGGCCGTGTGGTAGAGCAATCCCCGGTGGGCGTTTTCGACGATGACATTGTAGCCGAGGGGAGTGCGGGCGGTGATCAGAAGATTGACCTGTTGGCCTGCGACGTAGGCGGCCGGCTGGAGATTCAAGAGCCGGTTGAGGCGCGTGGTGGCGATGATGCGCTGGCTGGTCGCGTCGAACAAGATACCAACCAGGACTGTCTGACCACGACGGACAGGACGATCCTGTTCGCCGAACGGAAGCAGAAGATCTTTGGCAAGCCCCCAATCGAGAAAGGCACCGACGCGCGGGTTGACGTTGACGACCGGTAGAAACGCAAACTCCCCGACCATCGCTCGTGGCGTTTCAGTCGTTGCAACGAGGCGGTCTTCGGAGTCGAGATAGACAAACACATTCAACAGATCACCCGGTTTCGTCCCCGGCGGGATGTACCGGCCGGGCAGCAAAATGTCGCCCAGTTCGACCCCATCGAGGAAGAGACCGGCCGACGTCTCACGCAGCACGCGCAATGCGTTTCGTTTACCAATGTTGATCATTTTGTCCCCAATCGCTGCTCTGGTTCGCGAAAGCTCATCCCGCTAGCGCCACTGTCGAAACTCATACCGGCGGAATGGGAGTTCTTTGGAGCGCGTAATTTCAGGGGCAGCAGTTCGGGTCCAGCGGAGTTGAATCCACGCGCACTCACCGGTCTCATACGCGAACGTCTCGCCGTCGTCCTCAAACAACATCCCGGTGGCCTCACCCTGACCGAACACCGTTGGCGTGATCTGAAAGACTGTCGCGGCGTTGACGTGTTGCACTGGCGTAGCCAGCGGCAACACTGTTCCTTCGCGCACAAACAAGGGAATGTGCGCCAACGGTGCCGGCACGGTCAGCCGTTGGCCACCCTCGTGCCGCTGTCCGGTATGGAAATCGTACCAACCGCCACACGGCAGATACACGGTACGTTCACTCTGCCCCGGCGCGACCAGCGCAGCCAACAACGCATCACCAATCAGATATTGGTCGTCAATCTCCCGCACCGCGTGGTCGGCAGGGTAATCCATCACCAACGCGCGGAACGGCGGCCGGCCAGTCTGCCAATACCGCGCAAACGCGGTGTACAAGTACGGCAGCAACCGCATTCGCAACTGCAAGGCTTGCCGGATGAGGTCGGTCGCCGCCGCGTCTTCCCAGGGCGGATTCTGGATGTACCACGCATTGACGAGCGCTTGCGGCGACAAGACCACAGCCTGCATCCGGCGCACCAAGTCGTCGGCCGACACTGCGTGGCGGACTTCGGGGCACCAGAGCAACCCGGAAAATCCACAGTTCACCAAGCCGCGCAGAAAATCGCGGAAGTCATAGAGGTCACTGTACAACACATACGGCAGCCCGGCCGCCAAGGCGTGCGAAGCGCGCACTTCGGAGTAATGCCGGCGCCCCTGCCGGCGAAATGCCGAGTCCATCAGGTGTTGATAGCGGATGCCGAAAAGCGAATGCATCTGCTCGCCATCCGCGCCACTGGGAAACTGCGTCCACTCCGGGAACGACCACGCGTAGCCGATGAAATCGCTGTGGTCACATTCATCCAGCTTGAAACCGGCGACGCCGCGCGCAATCAGGGTTTGTTCGTGGTGCTCCGCGAAAATGCGTTGCGCTTCAGGCGTCAGTAAATCCGGTACGAGTCCATCAAACGCCATTTCCGTCCCGCAATGCGGTCGGAGCGCAGCGGCGATGGGTGCCGCCGGATGGACGAAAGCGTGTTCCCACAAGTTGAGTCTGTAACCAAGTGCTCGCGTGGACGCGATCAACGCGTCCGGGTCCGAAAACCGCTCCGCCGACCATCGGAATGAACACGGATACGAGTGCGAATGCCAGCCCGGCTCCAGCCCAAGCACGTCGAACGGCAATTGGTCGCGCCGCAAGCGCTCCGCCAACGCGACCACTTCGGCCGCGGTGCTCTTGCCGTGACATCGGTACCACCCGCCCAACCCCCACAGCGGCGGCAAGCAACCGCCACCGGAAAAAAGGTTGTAGCGTTGCACGGCCTGCCCCAGAGTCGGCCCGGCGAAAAGATAGATGTCCACACCGCGAGCGACCGGGATATCCACAACCACCCGACCACTGATGGCGCGGAGCTTGTACAAATCCTCCGTGCCTTCCGCAATCGCCCGTTGCTTTTCCTGGGCGCGCGCCTCCCATTGATCAACCCCGGAGTGCGTTCCCAGATAGAAGCTGGCGTACCGGCAGGTGTCCACCAGCACGCCATAGCCGGCGGTCGAGACGTAGAATGGCACCGGCGCGTGCGAATCGCCGGTATCAGCGATGGGATCGCTATTGGTGCGGAGGGTTTTCTTCTTGCCGGTCTGCAAATGGGATTTTAATTGCAGCCCCAACCCGTACAACCCTTCGTCACGTCCAAGCGGCAACGTCACCACGCACCCACGCGCGGCGGTGCGGAACTCAATCTGCTCCCAGTCAAACGGCGGCCGGCCCACCGCCGGCAACTCCGCCACCCGCGGCACCGACTGCCGCACGCTGACCGGCGTGATTGCCTCGGGTTCGCCCAATCGCACTCGCCAGATTCCGGCGGCGATCTCGCTGAGACCCGGTGTAATCGTTTTGGGTTCGCTCATGTCAATCCCTCGATAAAATGCTCATCTGGGGCGGTGTTGCCGGCAATGTGCAGCGGTTTCATTTGGACGTGACCGTCAGCAGAAACCGGCCAACCCCACCCGCGTAATCTGGCTGACCATCGTGCCGGATGGTGTAGCCGGCATAGTAAAACCAATAGGTGTCCGACTCCGGGCCCGGGATTGCGCCGGGGGCGACATAGATGGATTGGCTGTCAAACGCTCCTGCCGCACCGAGCGGCAGCGCCACGGCGCGACCAACTCGTTCAAAGTTTTTGCCGTCGCAGCTCACAGCCAGATGTGGCCGGACGGTTTGGTCGTCGATGTAGAAGCCGGAGGGAAACATGACGTACAGCCCCTCCCGCAGTTTCGTCGCCGCTGAGTTGTAGAACTGCATGTCAGGAGGATCGTCGGCCACAGGCACGAGGATCGTCACCGGCTCGGGAAAATTGCCAAACGTTGGCGATTCGCTGTAACCCACGATCCGTTTCCCGTGGTAGGTACCGCCCGACCATTGCCGGACATACAATCGGTACTGCTCGCGATCCCGGAAGCAGACCGTCTGGGTATCGCTGTTGCGGTTGAGCAGTGGCGCCGGCAAGAGTTTCCAGTGAATCCCGTCGGGGGAGACAGCCCCGTACACAATCCACTCCAGCCAGCCGCCGGGCCGCGATTCACCGCGCGTAAAGACCAGCTTGTATCGCTCCATCAGTCCAGCGCACTCGTCCAAGAACACTGTCATGCCGTGCATCCCGCCTGCCCGACGTCCATCGAGCAGGATGTTGTTGGCCGTGTTGCCGGCGTACTCGACCACGCCGAGGTTGGGCCGTTCCCAGTGAATGCCGTCCGGCGACGTGGCATAACATAACCGCACGTCATTGTCGTCGCGGTATGTCTGGTCGTAGGCTGAATACCACATGCGCCACTCATTCTGCACACGCAGGACGCTGGGGTAATGCAGGCTGCGGTTCTCGAATGGGCGCTCTGCTTTCAGCAGGGGCTCAACCGTGCGCTGCGTGATCTTGAATTCTGGCATCAGCTCTCAGTTTTTTTGGATAAACAAATGGCGCAACCGCCGCTGCGACGTGCGTCGCCGTCCGGCTGCATGTCACCCGCCCACTTTAATTCCATGCGTAACCACTTCGTCAATCCCAAGGTTTGCCAGAAAAACGCGAGAGGCAGCCGGTTCGCATCAACGGGAACTTGCTGGCCAGCTAACAGCACCCACCGGCGAAGCTGGCGATAGGGGTAAGTCGAAAGTCGGCTTGATACGGGCGATTTGGTTCAGCAAAATAACGATGGCGGCCCCAACGGGATTCGAACCCGTGTACCCAGATTGAGAATCTGATGTCCTAGGCCTCTAGACGATGGGGCCGCAGCGGGGGCAGGATAACGTCGCGCTCGCGGAAATCAAGCGGATTGACGAATCGTGTCCGCAGGTTCAAAACCACCCTATTCTGGCGGGGCGCGAAGATTAGTGCAATGACCGGTCAGGTTTTCACTGCGAGCGGCAGCGCTAAAACGCTCCCGTGCGCCCGTTGGCGTCAACCCCAGCCCCCCAGGCACCGCGACAGAGGGAACTTGCCTCACCGCGACCACTCCTCTAGCATGGCGGTCATGAAGATTTTTGTCACCGGCGGTGCCGGCTACATCGGAAGCATCTGCGTCGAGCAACTTCTCAATCAAGGTCACACGGTTTTTGTCCTCGATAATCTGAGCGAAGGCCATCGGGCCGCGGTGGATTCGCGCGCGGAGTTTTACGAGATGGATTTGGCTGATCGGGCGGAATTGTTTCCGCTAATGGAACACTTGCGCCCCGACGCCGTCATGCACTTCGCCGCGAATGCCCTCGTGCCGGAAAGCATGAAGAACCCGAGCAAATATTTCCGCAACAACGTCGCCAACGGGATCAATCTCCTCGAATCCTGCGTTCAAGCCGGCGTCCGCAAGTTCGTCTTCTCCTCAACCTGCGCGATTTTTGGCGTTCCCCAGACGATTCCGATCACCGAAGACCTGCCGAAAGACCCGATCAATCCCTACGGCGAATCAAAGCTCATGTTCGAGCGGATCCTCAACTGGTACGGCAAGCAACACGGCCTCACCTACGTCTGCCTCCGTTATTTCAACGCGGCCGGTTGCTCCCAGAAATTTGGCGAACACCATTGGCAGGAAACGCACCTGATCCCCAACGTCCTCCGCGTTGCCCTCAATCAAAAACCGCACGTGGACATATACGGCACCGATTACCCCACCCCCGACGGGACCGCCATCCGCGACTACGTGCACATCATCGATCTCGCGCAAGCCCACATCCTCGCGCTCAATCTCAACCACAGTGATGCCTTCAACCTCGGCAGCGGTGACGGCTATTCTGTCAAGCAAGTCATCGAAACCGTGCGTCGAGTCACCGGCCATCCGATTCCCGTCGTCGAAAGCCCGCGCCGCCCCGGCGATCCGCCGAAGCTGGTCGGCGACTCCACCAAAATCCGCAAACATCTCGGCTGGCAGCCGCGCTACGACACAATGCAAGCCATCATCGAAAGCGCCTGGCAGTGGCACAAGTCGCACCCGACCGGCTACGAGTAGAGTTGCCGGCGTTGACTTCACTTGCGGGCCTGCCTATATTCGCTATCGAAACAAGAGTGAATTAGTCCGATTTAATCATGCAAGTCACCCGCGCAGGCGAATACGCGATCATTGGGCTGTTGTATCTGGCCCAACAGCCGGCCGACCGCACCGTGATGGTGGATGAAATCAGCGAGGCGGAAAAGATTCCGAGCAGCTTTCTGGCGAAGATTTTTCAGTCGTTGGCCAAGAGTGGCTTGGTGATTTCACATCGGGGCGCGGGCGGCGGGTTCAGTCTGGCCCGACCGGCCAACACCATCAACTTGCTGCATATTCTCAACTCGGTCGAAGGCGACTTCGCGCTCCAGAAATGCGTGGCCGTAGTGGACCCGGAATGCGTCGTGTCCGACTCGCGGCTGGGCAGTTGTGTGTTGTGCGGCGTGTTCGCCGAGGCGCAGAGTCGCGTCAATGAAGTTTTCACTCGCACCACGCTGGCCGATCTGGTGAAACGCTCACCGGCAGTGCCAGTCGCTTAACCCAAGGATTCCATGTTCGGCAAAGTTCGTCAGCCTCCCACCGAGGAACAAATTCGCGAAGCGCTCAAGCAAGTGAAGTTTCCCGGCTTTAGCCGGGATATCGTCAGCTTCGGTATCGTCAAATCCATCACCGTTGGCGATGAAGTTACCGTCGCGCTGCATATCATCACCCGCGATCAAAACATCCCGGCCCAAGTCGAGCGGGAGGTTGCCGGCGCGCTCAAGGCGTTCGGCAAGGTCAACATTCAAATGACCGCCCAACAACCGCCCCAACAATCCATGCCCATGGCCGGGCAAGGCGCGGCCCCGGTCAAACCGAACATTCCGGGAGTCAAAACCATCATCGCCGTCGCCTCCGGCAAAGGTGGCGTCGGCAAATCCACCGTCGCAGTCAACCTCGCCTGCGCGCTGAGCCAGCTCGGCCATAAAATTGGGTTGCTGGATGCCGATATTTACGGCCCGAGCGTGCCGAAGATGATGGGCACAACCGGCCAGCCGACAATCACGGATGAGAAGCTGGATCCAAAGGAAAATTTTGGTTTGAAGATGATGAGCATGGCGTTGCTGATGGACGCGGGCGCGCCGGTCATCTGGCGTGGGCCGATGATCATGAAAGCGATTCAGCAATTCAGTCTGGCCGTGAACTGGGGCGAACTCGACACCCTCGTCGTGGACTTGCCGCCTGGTACAGGCGACGCCCAGTTGTCACTCGTCCAAACGATTGCGCTCGATGGTGGCGTGATTGTAACGACACCCCAAGATGTCGCGCTCGAAGTCGCCCGGCGGGGGATTCAGATGTTTGAGAAGGTCAATGTGAGGATCCTCGGCATCGTTGAAAACATGAGTTACTACGTTTGCCCCCACTGCCACGAACACGACGACGTCTTCGGCCATGGCGGTGGCCGGCAGGAGGCAGAACGATTGGAAGTTCCGTTCCTGGGCGAAATTCCGTTGTTTACCGAGATTCGGATTTGTGGTGACAAGGGCCTACCCGTGGTCATCGCAGCCCCGAACAGTGAACCGGCCAAGGCTTTTCAGAAATGCGCTGAAGCCGTTCTCCGCCAGTTGGAGAAGCGGTAAGCCATGGGAAAATGTTTCCGATTGCGCGTTGCAATTTCGGTTTTCGATGGGTATTGTCCCGCACCGAGCCATGGCTCGTTTCTCAAATAATTCCTGGGTGACGAGGAGTTTACTTTTCTTAACCTTGGCGGTTGGGTTGTGTCCGGGCCAAACGAACACGACCATTCCGTGGCTTACCTCCGAGCCTCCCGGCTCAGTCAAGAAAGCCCCCCCCCAACCCCCTGATCCCGGTGATGCGGCCAGTTTCGATGCCGCTGCGTTCTTCGCGAAATACAAGGAAGCCGTCGCCTTGCTCACCAAAAAGAAAAACGAGGAAGCCGGCATCACCATTGACCTGCTGGCCCGCAACCTCCGCACCTCGCCGTGGCTGGAAATTGCGATGATGAAACACGCGCAACTCGTCGAGCAATCCAACGACCGGGTCGCGGAAGAAGATTACACACTCCTCCGGGAACGCCTCGCCAACTCCCCCTACTTCGAGGGTGAAGGCGACAAGGTCAAGCTCTTCGGGGTGGCGCTCCAAGGCGCCGTTGACGCCGGCTTAAACCGCCTCCGGCTCCGGCGGGTTCGCGATGCTCTCAGCCGGTACTTCGGCCGGTACGCTGAATATCCAGAGTCGCTGGCCAAGCTCGCGATCCTCGGCTACACCGACATGGAAAACATTCGCAGCGTCAACAACCAGCTCTTCCGCTACACCCCCCAGTCGCCCAAGATGGACCCGTTCGTTTCCTACAAGAGTTTCGACCTCGAAAAAGTTGACCAGGAACCCTTCATCGCCGTCAACGCCCCGATCCTCGAAGCAACCTCGCAGATCAGCGAAAAACCGCTTAAATACGCGGCGGTCATCCGCACGTCAAACAAAGGCGATTCTGTGCGCATCGTCGAGGACCAAACCATTGACGGCTATTTTGTGGCCGCCATCGCCCACGACGGCGTCATCCTTTCCACGCCGACGCGGATCATCGTTCTCGCCACTCCCTGACGATGAAACTGACCTTTTGCGGCGCGAACCGGACCACGACGGGTTCGCGGCATTTGCTGGAGGTCAACGGCCAACGGCTCCTGCTGGATTGCGGGATGTTTCAAGGGCGGCGCGACAAAACCACGGCCTACAACACCACACTTGCCTTCGACCCAAAATCTGTGGATGTGGTGTTGCTCAGTCACGCCCACATCGACCACACCGGCATCATTCCCGTGCTATGCCGCGACGGATTCGCGGGGCCGATTCATTGCACCGATGCGACTGCCGACCTCTGCCGGATCATGCTGGTGGACAGCGCGCACATCCAGGAACAAGACGCCTTGTTCGTGAGTAAAATCCGCGCGAAAAAAGGCCTCCCACCGGTCGAGCCATTGTACACCCAGACCGATGCCGCCGCCGCACTCGAACACTTATCTTCGGTCACGTACAACCGCCCCATCCCGGTCGCCAAGGGTGTCACCGCGACTTGGCTGGATGCCGGGCATATTCTCGGCTCGGCGATGATCGTGCTCGACATCGAGGAAGGCCACCGGAAGTTTCGGTTCGCGTTTTCCGGTGACATCGGGCGCGGCAACAACGACATCCTGCGCAATCCTGACCATCCCCAAAACGTGGATTTTCTTCTGACCGAGAGCACGTACGGCAACCGCGTTCACGAGCCACTCGATAACGTCAACGAGCATATCTGTCAGATCATCAACCGCGCCGTCGAACGCAACGGCAAGATCGTGATCCCGGCCTTCGCGGTCGGGCGAACCCAGCAATTGCTCTACACGTTGTTCCAACTCACCAAATCCCGGTGCCTACCCGCGCTGCCAATCTACCTGGACAGTCCGTTAGCCTTGAAAGCGACCGAAGTATTTCGCCAACATCTCGAAGGCTACAACAAACAATTTACCGACGTGATGATGAATGCCGACAACCCGTTCAGCATGGGGCACCTCACCTACATCCAAAGCGTCGAAGAATCCATGGCGCTCAACGACCTCAAGAAACCGTGCATCATCATCAGCGCCTCCGGCATGGCGGAGGCCGGCCGCATCCGGCATCACATCAAGAATACGGTCGAAGACAAACGCAACACAATCCTCATCGTTGGCTGGTGCGCGCAACACACCCTCGGCGCGCGGTTGGCCAGCGGCGACAAAAAGGTCAATGTCTTCGGCGAACCACATACCGTTCACGCCGAGATTGAAACCATTGATGCCTTCTCCGGTCATGCCGACAAACATGAATTACGCGCGTGGGCCGACCAGATTACCGGCGCGCTGCGGGGGATTTTTGTAGTTCACGGCGAAGAGGAACCGGCCACCGCCTTCGCGGCCAGCTTGCGCGAGCTCCGCCCCCAAGCCGATGTCCGCGTGCCGGCGTACGGCGATTCGGTCGAGCTATAAAACAAACAGGGGCGACTCATGCGAATCGCCCCTGCGAGAAAACCTGACGGCAATTACAAGCTCTGCTTCAACCCCTGCCCGGCGCTGAACCGCACCGTCTTGGAAGCCTTGATCTGAATCTGTTCGCCGGTCTTCGGGTTGCGCCCGAGCCGAGCCGCGCGTTTGCTAACACGGAAAGTTCCAAACCCGACCAACTGCACTTGCGTCTGCGACTTGAGCCCGCGTTCGATGGCGCCGAGCACGGCATTGAGTGCGCGTTCCGCCGCGGCTTTGCTGATATCCTTCCCCAACTCTTTCTGCACAATGTTGACCAACTGCGCTTTATTCATAGTTCCTCCTCCAGTGAACAGAGTCTGCGTTATGTTTTGGCGAGTCCCCAACCCCCGCCGTCGGGAGAGTCTTTGCCAGACCCCAGTGGCGACGTCAACCAAAATCCTGCAAAACTGGCCGTAAAACCGCGATTTCAGTTCTGCGCGTGCATCGTGCCGAGCATCTGAATGTAGTCCGCGAGAATGTTCAGCCCCTCATCAAAATGCGCATCCGGCGCGGGCTTGTTGTCCTTCTCTTTGTCTTTGCCGTTGGCCTTGTCTTTGCCGGCGGCGGCTTTTTGATTGGCCATCGCCTCGTCCATCACCTGACGCGTCAACGCCACCGTGTTCGTCTTGCCGTCGAGACTGTCCAAAGAAATTTCCAAGGTCTTGAGCTGCGCCACTGGCCGGGTATCCCGCTCTTCCTGCCGCTTCTTGTCGCGGGCTTCGGCCTCTTGCTTCTCGGCGAGCCGGGTCGCTTCATTCAATGATATGTGCTTTTCTTCCTGCTTCTTCTCCAATCGGACGATGTCTTGGGCAATGTACCGGAACTCCGGGTTCTTCAGCAGCCGCGCCACCGTCCGTCGGTTCAACTCCTCGACCGGCGGCCGCCGCCGGCTCCATTGGGTGAAACTGGCCGGCGGCACTTCGTCGTACGGCAAAAAATGCGGCAGGGATTTTTCCCCAATTTTCGTCGCATCCAAAACTGATGGCAACGCGATATCCGGGACTACACCCCGCGACTGCGTCGATCCGCCCGACACCCGGTAAAACTTCTGAATCGTCAACTTCATCGCCCCGCTGGCGTTTTCATCGTCACGGCGTCCCGGCAACAACGGCCCGATGGGCATCAGCTGTTGCACGGTCCCCTTCCCAAACGTCTGCCGGTCGCCAATGATGATCGCCCGGCCATAGTCCTGCAATGCCGCCGCCAGAATTTCCGAAGCCGACGCGCTAAGGTGACTGATCAACACCACGACCGGGCCATCAAACGCCTCCCCGCTCTGGACATCCCGGCCAATCGCCACCTTGCCCTGCGAATCTTTCACCTGAACGACCGGGCCTTCATCAATGAACAACCCCGTCAACGAAATCGCCTCCGGCAACGACCCGCCGGTATTCCGCCGCAGATCGAGCATCACCCCGTCCACTTTTTCCGCCGTCAACTTCTGGAGCAACCGGCGCACATCATTCGCCGAACTCTTCGCACCGGCACCCCGCTTCATATCCACATAGAACGAGGGCAAATCGATGTAGCCCAACCGGAGTTGCCCCCCGTTGGCAATTGGCTTCTCGATGATTTTGGCTTTGGCTTCCTGCTCGGTCAGTTTGATCTCATCCCGCACAATCGCTATCTCGACCCGCAACGACGGCACCGCCGCATCCGCCGGTATGACCCGCAACCGCACCGTCGTGCCTTTTTTCCCGCGAATCAGTTCGACGACCTTGTTCAACTTCATGTCCACGACATCCACATACGGTCCATCGCCTTGGGCAACGGCGACTATCCGATCATTGACCTTGAGCCGCTTATCGAGGTCGGCCGGTCCGCCGGGGACTATGCTGGAAATGTGGGCGTAACCATCTTCCGACCGGAGCACCGCACCGATGCCGGTCAGTGACAGCCCCATATCAATCGCGAAATTGTCAAACTGCGACGGCACCATGTAGTCCGTGTGCGGATCGTACAGTCGCCCCAGCGAATCAAAATACATTCCCACGATGGTTTCGAAATCGTTCTCGTGTAGACTACGCAACAACCGATCATACCGGCGGGTGACCGTTTTGATGGCGTCTTCGGGAGTTTCCTTGTTCAGGCGTTCCTCCAGCAATTCATACTTCACCCGTTGCCGGAGGAGCGCCCGCCATTCCGCTTCGTCCTTGGGCCACGGCGCTTCCCGGCGGTCGATTAGCAGCGTTTCGTTATTGGTGAAGGTGAACTGTTCCTGAACCAATTCTTTGATGGCGACGACGGCCTGTTCCACCCGGTTACTGTAGACCTCGTAAATCTCCAACGCCGGCCGCACATTGCCGGCATTCATCTCATCGTCCAACGCATCGGCATATTTCTGAAACTGGTCAATGTCGCTCTGGAGGAAAAACAGATGATTGTAGTCCAACGTGTCGAGGTACGACTTGAGCATTTCGCGCGACAGCGCGTCGTTGACCGGCTTGGCGTTGTAATGCCGTTCTTCGAGCAACTGGACGACCTTCATCCCAATCTGCCCGGCCTCGGATTTCGTGGTAATCCCGGCCGCGCTGCGACTGGCTGGCAAGAGCAGAAGCAGGCCGAGAATCAAGTGTAACGTGTATTTTTCCATGTGACCCGCACTAGAGTGTCACATCTCAGACAAAATACAATCTCCGGTGCTCATTCATGGTTGAAACCGGCACACCGCGTGCCGTATAAGAACGACGACGCACATGAAGCCAACCGATCTTCGCGGGATTCTCCATTATATTCCCCAGTTTCGCGACAAGGTGTTCATCATCGCCATTGATGGCGCGGTGGTGGGAGACGATAATTTTCCCAATCTCCTCCTCGACATCGCCGTCTTGCGCAGTCTGAGCATCCAGATCGTCATCGTCCACGGCGCCGGCCACCAAATCAAACTACTGTCGGAAGAACTCGGCAAGCCCTACTCGAATTGGGACGGCACCGGCATTACGGACGCGCAGACGCTCCGGTTGGCCATGCTCGGCGCGAACGCAGTCACACACGAGATTCTCGAAGGCCTCTCCGCCAATAATCTGCGCGGCGCCCAATCCAACGCCATCGAAGCGGTCCCGCTCGGCATCATCAAAGGCGTTGATTATCAGCATACCGGCAAAGTCCACCAAGTCGACGTGGATATGTTGCGGACATTGCTCGACAAGGGCGTCGTCCCCGTTCTGCCGCCGCTTGGGTTCGACGGCAACGGTCACACGTACCGGATCAACTCCGATGCCGTGGCCATCGAAGTCGCCCGGGCCTTGGGCGCGGTGAAACTCATGTTGATCACCACGCGCAACGGGCTGGAAGTGGATGGCAAACTCCTGGCGCAACTCACGGTGGTCGAGTTGGCGCAGTTGCTCAAGACCTCCGCCGACAAACTGCCGCCAGACTCGCTCTCGAAAGCCCAGCATGCACTGCGCGCCAGCGAAAGCGGCATCCCGCGCGTTCACATCATCAACGGCCAAGTGGACGAGGGTTTGCTCGCGGAAGTTTTCTCCAACGAAGGCATCGGCACCCTGATTTACGCCAACGAATACCAAGGCATCCGGCAAGCCATGCGCAAGGACATCCGGCACATCTTCGCCTTGATCAAGCCCTCGATTCTCGGCGATCAACTGCTGAAACGTTCGCGCGCCAGCATTGAAAAACACATCAACGAGTATTTCGTCTTCGAGATCGATGACAACATCGTCGGCTGCGTCGCCATCACCCCCTATCCCGCCGACAAAAAAGCCGAGCTAGCCTGTCTTCAAGTCAATCCAGCCCACGAACACCGTGGCATCGGCACCAAGCTCGCGGTGCGGGCCGAATCGGTGGCAAAAGATTTGGGGATGGAAACCATTTTCTGCCTCTCGACCCAGGCGTTCACCTTTTTCCAGCACAAACTTGGTTACCGCGAGGGCACGGTCAGCGATTTACCGGCGGCGCGGCGGGAAAAGTACGAACAAAGCCACCGGAACTCGAAAATCCTCTGGAAGCCAGTCAGCGGTCACTCCACCAACGGCGCGCCAACACGTGAGCCGCTCGTCGCCGCTACGACCTGAGATTGACTCGTGTCCGGCCGGCCGGGCTGCCCGGGGATGCCGTCCCGCTCGACTGGGCAATCAGTTGATTCAACTCCGCGACCACTTGCTGGTGGGCCGTCTCCAATCGGGCTGTCATCACGAGATCACGATTGATCTCATTGATCCGCGAAGCCATCCGATTGTTGATCTCCGCGCGCTGGGTTTGCAATTCTTTCATCTTATTAGCCAACGCAGTAAGTCGTTCCCGTATGTCGCTGGCAATGTCCGCCTCCACCGCCGGGGTTGGCGGTGGGGTGATTTTGGCGACAGCAGTCGAGGTCTCGGTAGCTGGCGGGGTCTTCGGGGGGACAATGACGTTGATGTGGCATTGCGGACAATCCACAATCATGCCTTCGCCGTCTTCGTCCACCACCAGACTCTTACCACAGGCCGGACACTCAAACAAAATGTCGTGGGGCCCAACCACTGGTTCGCTCGTTGTGGAACTCATCTGTTCAACACTCGCCATAAAGTGCCTCCGCTGCGTGAAATCATGCTCCGAGAATGAGCACTTTGCAAGCCGGAAGCCGGTTGGTACATTGCCCACCTGTGCGAACGGGCACTTCCATCATCAATACTGGCTGTTGTGGCTTTGCCGGTGCGCAAACGGCGTACTACCGGACATTCTCGTCCATCGAAATTGATTCCACCTTCTACCGGTTGCCAAAATTGGCAACCGCCGCCCGCTGGCGCGCCGCCGCCCCACCCGACTTCCTGTTCACCCTCAAAGCCTGGCAAGTCATCACCCATCGCGCCAGCAGCCCGACCTACCAACGCACCAACCTTGACGCTCACGACCAAAAACATTGTGGCCATTTCGGGTTCAATGCAACGATTCGTTGGGCTTGGGATCAAACCTATGCCGTCGCCCAAGAGTTGGGCGCCCCGGTCGTCATCTTCCAATGTCCAGCCAGTTTTTCACCAACTACCGAACACATCAAAAACCTCCGTCACTTTTTCGAGAAAGCCAAACGCGGTAAGCTCCAACTTGGCTGGGAACCGCGGGGTAACTGGGACACCACCACGATCGCCGCGCTTTGCCGGGAACTGGACCTGATTCACGTCGTGGACCCGTTTCGGACCGCGCCCGCCTCCACCGGCAAACTCCAATACTTCCGCCTCCACGGCATCACCGGCCCCAAACACCGCTACTCCGACGCCGAACTCCGGCAACTCCGCGACTTCTGCCGCGCCCAACCCGCCACCTACTGCTTCTTTAACACGCTCTCAATGGCCCAAGATGCCCAACGCTTCCGCGCGTTGACAACTATGGCCCGCTCGATTTCTGAATGACGACAGTCGGCAGATAATCGCGCAAGCCCTCCGGCGTCCCGCACATGATTTGGATCGCAACGCTGGCAAACGCTTTCTCTGAACGGGCCGTCTGGAACCGCACCAATTCCCACCGCGGCAATTCAAACGCCGGCGTCCGGCGCGTGTCCACCTCACGCTCTTGACTGTCTTGAAAAACACAGGTCACCATGCAGTACGAAATGGAGCGACTCGAAGCATTGCGCAACCACCCCGACACTGCCGTTCCCGGCAACGGACCGCTGCGGACTTTCGTAAATTTCACATCGGCCAATTCCACCCAATCCCCCAACAACACCGGCCGGTAGGGCTCCAAAAACGACCCGTGCACAGTCACCGGCTCAAACCGCCGGTCACCCTCGACAACGCCAGTCACCCACGATTCGCCTTCGCTGACCGTCAGACCGGAAACCTTCAGAACCGAATTCAGGGCCAACTCCTGCCAGTTTTGGTCCGCGTGCCGCACAGGTGCATTCGCCGTCACCCGCGCCAATTCACCCGTTTTATAAGGAACCTGCTCGCTGGGGCCGCGCGCCTTGTCACCAAGTTCACCGACCTTTTCCGGGGGCACTTGTGCAACACTGACACCCTTCGGCGCCAGCATCCGTTTGCGCAATGTGATTCCACCGATGACCAACACCACCCCGGCAACCGCCGTCAGCACCAAGAGCGTCAGCCCTTTTCGCCCGCCAAGCCCGCGTGTGATTTTGACCAACATGACAGTGCTCCTCCTGAAAGCAGATCAATCCTCTGATTTTGCCTCCCCAAAGTCAACTGCCGTGAAAACCTGAAACGTCATCCCCGGCCCCCGCCACGCCTCCCCCGGCAACCCTGCCTTTCGACAGGCACACTCCAAAACCTGCGCCGCGTCCCAGCCATACTCCTGCGCGACCTTCGGCAAAAGCAGCGCCCGCCGCATCCCCTTTTGCACAATGATGCCGTGCCGTTGCGGATCAAAATCGTCCAAGCGTGTCAGGCTGACCGGCGGCTCGAGCACCGAGATTGCCAACCGTAACTCCGGTAACTCGGCTGACTGGACCGGCGAAAATCGCGAATCCTCCATAGCCGCCGCCACTGCAGCCGCGCGGACATTTTCCCAGAGCGGCCGGTGGAAATCCATCTGCCCGATACATCCCCGCAACTCGCCGTGTTTTTTCAACGTCACAAACGCCGCCTGCGGGGCACACAAATTTTCGGTGAGTTCCGTTTGCGCGATCGGCCCGACCGGCTCGCCGCGCACGGCCTGTTCGATAGCCGCGCGCGCCCACCGCAGCAGTTTGGTCTGCTCATCGGTGTTCACACCAGTATTGTAACTCAACCTTGCAAATCTGGAAAGAGCGCCAGCGCCGCCGTCGTCGTCGGGTCTGGCAGGAAATCGACCGCCGCATGCCGCATCGCCGGCCCATCGATCGGCATTTGCTTGCACGTCCCGCGGGCGCACACCGTGCCTGCGGCATCAGTCAACTCCGCGCTCGATTCCCAAATCCGCCCCCGGTCAGCCTCCCGCCGCGCCGTCAGCCGGAACATTTTACCGACCGCAACTTTCCGGGAAAATCGGACATTGAGTTCGACCGCCAAACAAAATCGCCGACCGGCACACGCAGCCGCCCAGAACATAGCTTCATCCAAGGCCGTCGAAATGATACCGCCATGCACGATGTCGCGAAACCCGGCATGATGCGCCGCCGGCGTAAATTCCGCCAAGACCAACTCTCCTTCCCGGCGAAACCGCAGGTGCAAACCGTGCACGTTATGCACGCCACAGACAAAACAGTTTTTCGTATACGGCAAATCCATCACTTGATCCATTTTGCCCCGAGCCGGCCCATCAGATAAATTAGAAACCAGCTGGGACAGGCAAAAACGAGAATGGCCCAAACGTTATCCCAGTTCCACTTCACCAACTGCGGAACATGCTGCATTGGATAAAACAGGATCAGGAAGTAGCAAGTGAACCGAGTATGCCCCAGTACCGCACACAGCAGCTTATCCTTCCGTCGAAACCCTAGGATGATCGCGAACAGACCAATGCCAATCGCTGCCGCTGACACAATCCACGCCAGTGACTTGGCCGAGAAGAGATAAGACATCACCGAAGCATTCGCCAATCCATGCGCCCAGCTCAGGCCCGTCCAAAGCATCGCAAACCCATTTCCAATCGCATGACTATACCCAACCTTGCTCTTGTACAACTCCCCCAAAATTAACGTCGTGTAGACCGGCAAAATCGGCCAAGCCGTGCCCAGATTATCAAACGGCACAATCAGCAAATACACAAACCGATCCAGTAACTGTCCCAGTGACACAAACACCCTCCTTCGGTGGGGACGCCATAACAGATTTGGGTTTTCCGAGCAAGCATTCGTGGTATAGTTCCAAGCGTGATTTTGGAAATCGTCAAATATGGTCACCCGGTCCTGCGCGAGAAAGGCCAGCGCGTCGCGCCGATCACCGCTGCCATCCGACAACTCGCGGCTGACATGCTCGCCACCATGTACGCCGCCGACGGCGTCGGCCTGGCCGCCCAACAAATCGGGCGCGCCATCCTCCTCACCGTCATTGATGTTTCAATCTCCGAGCAGGAATGGACTATCACCCCCGCGCTTCCGATGCCCTTGGTGCTCGTCAACCCGGTCCTCAGCCAGCCACTCGGCGAACAAACCGGCTCCGAAGGCTGCCTCAGTATCCCGGAAGTCAGCGCCCAAATCCGCCGCGCCAACCAAGTCACCGTCCGCGCCGAAAATCTCGACGGTCAGCCCATCGAATTTCAAGCCACCGGCCTGCTCGCCCGGGCCGCCCAACACGAAATTGATCACCTCAACGGCATTCTTTTCATTGACCGGATGGACGCCGCCACCAAAGCCAGTTTCTCCGGTAAGCTGAAAAAACTCCAAAAAGAAACCGTCGCCACCCTCGGTAAAACCGCATCAGCCCGCCGACCATTGGTGAAGGCGTAACCGCCGGCATTCCGATGAATTTCTTCCGCACCGTTTTCGCAACCTGTTCGCATTTCCGAAATTACCGGGCCATCCGCGATGTGCCAGTCACCAAGTCCTTGAAGTATATCGCCCTGCTCATCACTCTACTCTCCTTGCTCGGTTTCCTCAGCTACCTGCCGGTCATCCACAATTACACTGAAAGCTTCGCGACTTGGGCCGACACCAACCTGCCGGAGTTATCCATCAAAGACGGCAAGGCCATGACAACCGTTGCGCAACCTTACCGGCGCGGCAACGACCAATTTCTCTTTCTCCTCGACACCACAGGCCAGACAACACACCCGGAAACGAATGCCCTCATGGGCTTGCTCGTCGAATCCAACCAGCTCACCTTCTGGGTCAACTACACCAACACCACCCCGGCCACCGTCCGCAGCCAACACGCCGACCTCCGCGGTTTTCCAGATGGCGTGGTCAACGGCGACTATTTCCGGCAATTCATCCGCGCCTTTGCCTGGGTTGGTTTACCACTATTTTTTCTGGTCATCACCCTGGTCGCGCTGTTCACGGTGTTGACACAAGCCTACATCTTCGCGCTGATCGCCACGTTGATGGAACGCAATCACCCGCGCAGCCTCCGCCTCACCCAACTCCTCAACATTGCCATCCACGCCGCCACCCCGGCCGCTCTCGTGTACACGATTTATCAGACGCTTCGACTGGGTGAATTCGACCTCTGGCTGGTCTACTTGGTGATCTACGGAGTGTACGTCGTTGGTGCCGCCAGTGCCTGCCGCGAACAAATCCCCACCGAAGCCCCCGAAAAAGACAAACTCCTCTAAACCGAAAAACCTTGTCCTGAGCGAAGCGAAGGATCTCAGTCGACTTACACGCTGAAACTTTCTCCACACGAACACGTCGCAGTCGCGTTCGGATTATGAATCTTGAAACCGCCGCCGATCATCTTGTCGACAAAATCCACTTGCGACCCGCTGACGTAGAGCGCCGACTTCACATCCACCAACACCCGCGTCCCCGCTGTCTCAATCAGGATATCTTTCGGCGTCGGCGGATTCTTGTCAAAATCCATCTTATACTCCAACCCAGCGCACCCGCCCCCGACGATTTTCACCCGCAATGCCCCGTTCTCGACTCCATCGCGCACCATCAACTGCCGGACTTTCCGCCCAGCGGCGTCCGTCAACTTGATCAGTTTTTCACTCCCAATTCTGGCGTCGCTCACGCTTCACCTTTGCCACGAATCGCCGCCGCCAGCAAGAGCGCGCTTTCCAACAACAACACGCCCAGCACCGGCAAATCCCCATCCTGATCACACAACTGAATCGTCACATCCGCCCCGGCAATCCACCGCCGGAGTTGCCGGTGCCGTTCCGGCAATTGATCAGCCACGACTTTCAACGCCGCGCTCGTTTCGGAAAACGTTCCCACTGGCACCTCAATGCGCAACTCATCCCGGAGCACGCGGTGAACGCTGAGACGAATGGCCGCTGCAAAAACTTCGCGGGGATTCACCTGCTCCACCGGCACGCCGATCACCTCGCACACATTGGCGACTGTCGCCGCGCCGTCCCGGTCTTGAAAAACATCCACCGGGAACTCCGCCGCATGTTTTCCGGCAATCACTTCATCCGCCAAGGTGGAGCCGCCAGTCGAGTCGCGGATGATTTGGGCGATGGCTTGAATTAGCCGCGGCGGCACCGGCCAGCCACTAATTTGATAGTCGGCCAAGGCGCGGCGGGTTTGGGCGCCGTACAACACGTTACTTCAGTCCAAAAATACCGGCGGCCAAAGTCGCCGCTTCCACCAACGGTTGCTGATAAATCCCCAACCCGATCATCGCCAGCATGCACACATACAACCCCGCCCGCACCGGTAAACTCACGGGAATTGGCGTCGTGTCTTTGGCTTCCTCGATATAAATGGCCCGGCCAACGTTGAAATAGTAGTACAACGACACCACCACCGCCCCCGCGCCAATCCCGGCTAAAATGTAGTAATGCCAGTTCGTCTGTGCCGCCTCAATGACTGCCGCGAAAAGCTGGAATTTTCCGAAGAACCCACTCAACGGCGGAATACCGGCCAACGACGCCATCGCGAGGAACAACGCCGCGCCCAAAATCGGCGACCGTTTCCCCAACCCCGCATAATCCGCAATCTCTTCCCGCCCCACGGCGATGATCACGAGAAACGCACAAAGATTTGTGAACGCGTACTGCCCAAGGTAGAACAACACCGCCTGCGAGCCCAGCGCATTACCGGCGGCGAGTCCCATCAACATATACCCGGCATGACCGATGGACGAGTACCCCAACAGTCGCTTGATGTTGCGCTGCGAGATCGCACCAAGATTGCCGTACCCCAATGTCGCCGCCGCCAACACCAACAACACCGGCATCCAGACTGCGGATACCGGCAACAACCCGGCCAGCATCACCCGCAACAACAACGCAAACCCCGCCGCTTTGCTCCCGACCGCCAAGAACGCCGTCACCGGCGTCGGCGCGCCCTGATACACATCTGGCGCCCAAATCTGGAACGGCACGCTCGCAACCTTGAAACCCAACCCGGTCAGCACCAACAGCATTCCCAACAGAAACGCGCTCCCGCTCCCACCGGCGCTCAGAAGTGTCGCCAGCTTGTCGAAGTTGGTCGTCCCGGTCGTCCCGAAGATGTACGCAATGCCGTACACCGTAAACCCGCTCGAAAGCGCGCCGAGAATCAGATACTTCGTGCCGGCTTCCAGCGACTGTACCTGCCGGCGTAGGAACGCGGTCAGGATGTAGAACGTGATCGTCACCAGTTCGAGCGCCACGAACAACAAGATGAAATCGTTCACCGACGCGATGACCAACATCCCGGTCGCCGCCAGCAACACCAACGCATAAAACTCCGCCACGCCGGTCTCGAACCGTTCCACAAACTCCGCCCCCATCAACAGGACAAACGCCGTCGCCAACAAGAAAAGACGCTTGAAGAACAGCGCAAAGGAATCCAGCCGGTACATGCCGTGAAAAAACGTGTCCGCCGTCGGCGCCAGCGTAAAACTGTAGAGCAGCGTGATCGTCACCAACGTCGCAAGTAGGTAACCCAGTTTGCGCCGGTCACCTCCCGGCCGAAACGCATCTGTCAGTAATGTCCCGAGTCCAAGAATCACCAACAAACATTCGAGTTGGGTGGCGTACAGATTCATTGCTTCTCCATCTGTGCCAATCGGTGTGAATTTGTGGCCAAAATCCGCTGCACACTCGGTTTAATAATGTCCGTCAATGATCGTGGCCAGAACCCGACCACCAGCAACACCGCCAGCAAGAACGCATACGGAAACTTCTGTTTCAACGTGGTCGCGTCCTTCAGCATGTTCCACTTTTCATCGAATGGACCAAAGAAACTCGTCCGCACCGCCCAAAGCAGATACGTCGCCGTCACGACAATCCCCCACACGGCACAAATCGTCGCGATGCGGAACACTGTCGAGCCTTGATGCCACGCCCCGATGAAGACCATGATCTCGCTCGCGAAGTTGGCAAACCCCGGCAACCCGCTCGACGCCATCGCGGCCATCACCATACACACGCCGATGAACGGAATCTTCCGCGCCAACCCGCTCAAATCCGGCACGTTGCGGTTATGGGTCTGGTGGTAGAAGAAACCGATGAGCGAGAACGTTAGCGCCGCCATCACACCGTGCGCAAACATCAGCAGCACCGCGCCGCTCACGCCGATGACGTTCAACGTCGCGATGCCGAGCATCACGTAGCCCATGTGGCTGACCGAACTGTAACCGATGACAAATTTCCAATCCTTCTGCGTCAACGCCGCGAGACCGGCGTAAAGGATGTTGAAGATGCAAAGGATCGCCAGCAAATCCACCCAGTGCCGCGCGCCTTCCGGCAACAATGGCAACGCCAACCGAATAATCCCGTACGCGCCCAGTTTCTTTAGCACGCCGGCGTGCATCATCGAAGCCGCCGTCGGCGCCGCCGCATAACCGAGTGGCGACCACGTGTGAAACGGGAACAGCGACGCCAGAAAACCAAATCCAAACAGCAGACACGCAAACACCCACTTCTGAGTCGAACCGGCCAGCCGCAAGTTGTTCTTCAACTCGACCATGTCGAACGTCTTCCCGCCCGCGTAGTACATCGTCAGCAACCCGATCAACGCCAGCACCGCGCCCGCCGTCAGGTACAGCGTCAACTTCATCGTCGCGTATTCCTTCGTCCGCCCGTGCTTCCCTGCGGGCAGCGACCCGTACATGCCGATGAGCAAGTACATCGGGATCACCGCCATCTCGTAGAAGAAGTAAAAGAAAAACATATCCATCGCGCAAAACGTCCCGCTGATCCCGGTCGTCAATGCGAGAAACAAGATGTAGTACTCCTTCTGCCGGTCGTGGATTTCGTGCGACACCAGCGCCCCGCAGAACGACACGATCCCAACGAGCAACAGCAACGTCATCGAAATCCCATCCACGCCGAACTTCAGATTCACCTTGAGTGACGGCAACCACTCGATGGATTTGACGAACTGATACCCGGCATCCTGCCGGTCAAACTGCGAAAAGATGTAAAGCGTCAGCAACAGCGACACACCGGTTGCGAAGAGCGCCAACGCCCGAATCGCCCCCGGCTTCTTCGCCGGCAACAAGAATGCCAGAAATGCCGATGCCAGCGGCAGCAGAATCGCAATTGTCAGCAAGTGCTCCATCACCTCACCACCACGTAATAAATGATCACCGTCACACCCAAACCAAACAGGAACGCGTAGCTCTGGATGTTACCGGTCTGCAAAAGCCGCAGCGTCTTACCGGCCACGCTTGTCGTGCCGGCCAGCCCGCCGATACCGAGACGTTGCAGCACCCAGCGATCGAACAATTCGCACAGCATCGCGATCGTGCCTTGGACATACCGGATGATCCACGCGTACAACTCATCGAAGTAATACTTGTTCTCGACCCACGTCCATGCACGCCCCAACGCTGCCTTGACCGGCGCGTCGCTCGCATCCGCTTTCAGATAAATTTTCGCCGACAACAAAAATCCCGCCGCGGGTACGAGCAACAGCGCGAAGCCTTTCCAAGCGTCATGATGTGCCGCGTGCTCGTCGGGCTTGAGGAAATGCGGGATGTAGCTGCCCCACCCGCCGATTATCGAGAGCACCGCGAGGAACACCAGCGGCAAAGTCATCACCCACGGCGATTCGTGAGCGTGGTCGTAAGCGTGTTTGTCGCGCGGTTTGCCGAAGAACACCACGAAGCATTCCCGGCCCATGTAGTACGCCGTCAGAAACGCCGTGAACGCGCCCATGATGAACAGCGCCTTGTTGTGCTCCAGCGCGAGCAACAAAATCTCGTCCTTCGAATAGAACCCGCTCAGTGGCCACACCCCTGCCAGCGCCAGCGTGCCGATCATAAACGTCGCAAACGTAATCGGCGTCTTCTTCCACAACCCGCCCATCTTCCAGATGTCTTGCTCGTGGTGCATGGCCATGATCACGCTACCAGCACCGAGGAACAACAATGCCTTGAAGAACGCGTGTGTCGTCAGGTGGAACATCGCCGGCGTGATACCGGTCAGCCCGACAGCCATGACCATATACCCGAGTTGCGAGAGCGTCGAGTACGCGAGGATGCGTTTGATGTCGTTCTGCGCGATGGCAATCGTTGCTGCCATCAGCGCCGTGATCCCGCCAATCCACGCGATCAACGTCAACGCCGTCTCGCTCGGCAAAATCACGAACGACACCCGGCAAAGCATGTACACGCCCGCCGCCACCATCGTCGCGGCATGGATCAGCGCCGATACTGGGGTCGGGCCTTCCATCGCGTCCGGCAACCAAACGTGCAACGGGAACTGCGCGCTCTTGCCGACCGCACCGCAAAAGATCAGAGCCCCGATCAATCCGAGTGTGCACGATGGAATCGCCGCAATCTTTGCCGGCAACTCCGCGAAGTTGAACGTGCCGGTATTCGTCCACAGCAACAACACACCGAGCATCATGCCAAAGTCACCGATGCGGTTCGTGAGAAACGCCTTCTTTCCGGCTTCGGCGGCGCTGTGTTTCTCGAACCAGAACCCGATGAGCAAATAGCTGCTGACACCAACCAGTTCCCAGAAAATGAAAATCTGGATGAAATTGTTTGAGAGCACGATGCCAAGCATCGAGAACGTGAACAGCGACAAACACGCAAAGAACCGCGAGAATCCCGGGTCGCCTTTCATATACCCGAGCGAATAGATGTGAATCGCCGAGCCAACCCCGGTCACCACGAGCAGCATGAGAATGCTGAGCCGGTCAATCGTCGCGCCAAACTCGATCCTCACGATGTTGTCGACGACGAGCCACTGCAACGGCTCTGGCGACATCCAGTTGCCTTGCTGTGCGAACAACTGCAATGTGAGCACGAAGCCGGTAATGATCGCTGCGCAGGAAATGAGCGCACTGAGCATTTGCGCCTTGCGCGTCAGCAACGTGATGATTGCGGCAGCACAGAGCGGAGCAAATAAGATGATCCAGACCGGGTTCATGCTCTCACCCCATACCGCGCCGCGCGTTCCTTAACCTGAAAGCCAATCTGCTTGCGCGGCGGCTCTGGTTGCGGTGCCGGGCTCATGAGTTCGCGAAGTTCACGCAGAATCAGCACGATCACCTTCTCGTGACCGTCAATCCGACTGGCGAGTTTGGCGTCGAGGCTGGCCAGCTTATCCGCCAAGGCTTGGTTCTGCGCCAAAACTTCGCGCATCTTCACGAAGGCGCGTACCACAAACACGCTCATCTGCACCGCCTGCGGACTGTTGAGCACCGTTGCCGCCATGATCGCGCCATGTTCGGTAAAGGAGTACGGAAGGTACTTGAAGTGTCCGCCGCGTTTTAAGATCACAATTTGTGATCTTAAACGTTGCCACGTATCCGCTTCTTCCTGTGTGAGTTGGAACATGAAGTCCGCAGGAAATCGTTGGATATTCCGCCTGACCGCCTGATTCAAGACTCTTGTCGAAACCCCGTAAATTCGGGCCAAGTCAGCATCGAGTATCACGCGTTGCCCACGAATGAAAGCAATGAGTCCCTCAATCGGCTCGGTTGCACGATATGTGGTCTTAGTCTTCATTCGTCAGTTGAGTCGGAAGGTAGTTACAAATTGTGACCACCTCGCAACTGAGTTCATTCGTGTCTGATTCGTGTCCATTCGTGGCTACAGTCGCATCGAGTTCAGTTCGTTGACGCTGACGGTTTGTTTGCGCTTAAACAACGCGACGATGATCGCCAAGCCGACCGCCACTTCAGCCGCGGCAATGGCGATGATGAAAAACACCAGCACCTGACCGTCGACGATCTTGTTGTATTTCGAGAACGCGATCAGCGCGAGGTTGGCGGCGTTGAGATTCATTTCGAGCGCCATAAAAATCACCAACGCATTGCGTCGAATGACCACGCCGGCAATCCCCAGGGCGAACAGCAGTCCGCTGACCCAGAGGTAATGGTTGAGGGTGATCTCCGAGGTCATTTCAGATCCTTCTTCGACAGCAACACCACGCCGACCATCGCGACGAGCAGCAACAGCGCCGTGACTTCAAACGGCAGCATGTAATGTTGAAAGAGCGGTTTCACGACGTTCTCGAGGCCTGCGCTTAGGTCCGTGTTGCCAGACTGGAGGGGGATCACCGGCTGACTGAGGATGATGCGCATTTCCCAGACGAACGCGCCGGCCACTACAATACCCCCGAACACGCCGAGAAACGCAAACCGCCGGCGTTCCGATGCCTTGATGTCGAGCAGCATGATGACGAACAGAAACAACACCATGACCGCGCCGGCATAGACGAGCACCTGAATCGCCGCGATAAAGAACGCCTCCAGCAGCACGAACAACCCGGCCATGAACAGAAACATCAGCACGAGCGCCATCGCGCTGGCGACCGGGTTGCGGTTGGCGATCACAAACACGCCGCACAGCAGCATCGCGATGCTGAAAAACCAAAACAATGTGTCGTGAACGTTCATCGTCTAGTGACCGGCCGCCTTCTTCTCGACCGGCTTGCCGTCTCTTACCGGCCCAATCGGTGTACCGGGAGGCGGCGCGCCCTTGTATTTCCACTTCCAGATCGAGTCCGGCTGCACGCCGCCAAGTTCGAGCAGCTTCTGTTTGTTGAACCGCAACTCCTCGCGCTTGTAGCCGGTAATCGCGAAATCATTCTTCAGGAAAATCGCCTCCTCCGGGCAAACTTCCTCGCAATAGCCGCAGTAGATGCACCGCAGCATGTCGATCTCGAATTCCTTCGGCTCTTTCTCGACGTTGGAGTCGAACGCCTGATCTGCACGGAAGCCCGGCGTGATCCGAATCGCTTTCGGCGGACAGACAAATTCACAGAGCTGGCACGACACGCATTTCACGCGGCCCTCGGGATCTTTCACCAACGTCGGCGCGCCCCGGTAATCCCCGAGCAGCTTCGGCTTCTCCTCGGGATACATCCGCGTGAACTTCTTCATCGGCAGATGCCGGATCGTAATCCACATCCCTTTCAAAATCTGCGGGATGTAGGTCCGCTCCCAGAAAGTCAGTTTGGGTCGTTGGACTTGCATGTTATTTCGCCACCAACGCCAGCACGACGGCGACCAGCAAAATGTTCACGATGGTCAACGGGATGAAAATCTTCCAGCCCAGCGCCATCAGTTGGTCATACCGGAATCGCGGAATCGTCCAGCGCACCCAGATGAACAGAAACAGGAAACACACGACCTTCGCGAGAAACACGCCGATCTGCACCGCGCCGACCCACAACTCCGTCGCCGGCGCGTTGAACGGCGCGAACGGCAGCGACCAGCCGCCGAAGAACAGCGTCACCATCAACGCCGACTGCACAAACATCGCCGCGTATTCGCCGAGGAAGAACATCGCGAACTTCATCGAGCTGTACTCGGTATGATAACCGCCGACGAGTTCCTGTTCCGCCTCCGGCAAGTCGAACGGCGTCCGGTTCGTCTCCGCAAATGCGCTCACGAGAAAAATGAAAAACGACAACGGCTGACACAGCACGAGCCACGTGTGCGCCGCCTGATACTCCACGACCTTCATCAGATTCAGCGACCCTGCCTGCATGAACACCGGCACCACGCTCAATCCCAAACACACTTCATACGAAATCATCTGCGCGCTCGACCGGATGCCGCCGAGGAACGGATACTTCGAGTTACTCGCCCACCCCGCCAACACGATCCCGTAAACGCCCAGCGACGAAATCGCGAAGATGAACAGGATGCCGACATTCAAATCCGCGATCACGCCTTTGATCACGTGCCCGGCAATCGGCAGGTTACTCCCCCACGGAATCACCGCCATCGCGATCAACCCGGGAATCATCGTCACGACCGGCGCGATGCAGAAGTAAACCTTGTTCACGTGATGCGGCAGCACGTCTTCCTTGAAAATAAACTTCAGTCCGTCTGCCAACGGCTGCAGCACGCCGAACGGCCCGACGCGATTCGGCCCGATGCGATCCTGCATCCAAGCACAAGCCCAGCGTTCCAGCATGACCGTGTACGCCACAAACCCGAGCATCACGCCGATGACCGCGGCAATCTTGATGAGGTGGCCGAGCAATTCCAACATCATTTAGCCACCGCCTCCGCCGCCTGACTTACCGGCTGAACTGCCGGCTGCTCGATCTTCAACTCCACGCCCAAATCACCAATCTTCGAAAGATTCAATCCCGCCAACGCCGGCAACGTCCGCGCCATGTCCGCAAACACATCTTCAATCGCCGCGTAGCTTGCGCCAAGCAGCGCCGTCAACGTCTGCCATTCCGGCCGCGCGATACCGACCGGCGGAATCGCCGCGTTGAAACGCTGCAGCCGGTTCTTACCGTTGATAAACGTCCCGCGCTTCTCGGCAAACGTCGTTCCCGGCAACACATAGTTGGCGTGCTCTGTCGCCTTTGTCGGCAACGTGTCGATCACGACGAGCAATTCGAGCTTCTTCGCGAGCTCCTCGTCCAAATCTTCGCCGAGAACGATGAGCGTCTTGACCTTGCCGGCTTTGATGCCTTCGAGGATCTCCGGCAATTTGCCGGTAGCACAGCCGGTAAGTTTCGCGCCGGCAGTGTTAGGATTCCGGTCAGCTTGCAACAGCTTGCCGTCGGCTTCGCCGGTATGCGGGACGATGTCGACGAGGTCGCCGACAAGTTTCTTGAACAGGAAAAGTTCTTCGGTCGTTGCCCGGCCACTCGCGATACCGGCGATGGTACCGGCAGCTTTTAGCTTGCCGGTGATTTGCCGGGTGGCTTCGAGCCAGGTCAGATTCACGCGTTCGCCGTAGACGGCGCTCTTGACGCTCGGCGACGTGAGGCGGGTCGGGTCGTTGATGAATTTGAAATTGAGTCGGCCGTAGTCGCACATCCAACATTGGTTGACGGCATCGTTGTCGCGCGGCGTTTGCCGGTAGACGACGCCTTCACGCGACCAGAGCACGGTGTTGCAGCCGGTCGAGCAGTTCGGGCAGACCGACTTCGTCTCTTTCAAGAACCAGACGCGTTGCTCAAATCGGAAATCCGTCTGCGTCAGCGCGCCGACGGGGCAGATGTCGACGATGTTGAGATCGTAGTTCGTCTTCGGTTCTTGGCCTGGGTAGCACGTGAGCGTTGAGTAGCTGCCGCGGTTGACGAAGCCGAGGCAGTCCTGTCCGGCAACCTCCTTCATGAAGCGGATGCAGCGTGAGCAGAGGATGCAGCGCTCGTCGTCGAGCGTGATTTTCGCGTTGAGCTTCGTCTGTTTCGGTTTGTGAACTTTTTCCTCAACGAACCGACTCTCGCCCTTGCCGTAGTCGACGGAAAATTCCTGTAGCCGGCATTCGCCCGCTTGATCGCAGATCGGGCAATCGAGCGGGTGATTGATGAGGAGAAATTCCATCACGCCTTCGCGCGCCTTCTGAACTTTCGGCGTGCGCGTGTGGACGACCATGCCTTCAGCGACGGTCGTATTGCAGCCGATCGCAAGCTTCGGCGCGAACATGATGACCGGCTTGCCGTCCGGGCCGAGTTCCGGTTTCTTGTCCTTGTCGAGCTTCGGCATGCCGGTATCGACGAGACACATGCGGCAGTTGCCGGCAATGGTCAGCTTCGGGTGATAGCAATAGTGCGGCACTTCGATGCCGACGAGTTTCGCCGCCTCGATGAGGTTCATCCCCTTCGGCGCGACGACTTCCTTGCCATCAATCGTCAATTTGACTGTTTCAGCCATTTTTGTTGCAGGCCTTCTCAAATTCGCTGCGGTAATTTTTTAGGAACGCCTTGACCGGCCACGCGGCGGCTTCGCCGAGCGGGCAGATGGTCTTGCCGTCGATGTTGTCGGCGACCTCGAACAACAAATCGACATCCTCCGGTCGGCTGTGACCGTCTTTGATGCGGTGGAGCATTTTCTCCATCCAGAGCGTGCCTTCCCGGCACGGCGTGCATTGACCGCAGCTTTCGTGGGCGTAAAATTGCGAAACGTTCAGCGTCGCATCGACGATGCTGACGTCTTCGGTCAACACCACGATGCCGCCGCTACCGGCCATTGTACCGGCTTTGCGGAGCGACTCGAAATCGAGCGGGACATCGAGATTGTTCGCGGGCATTACCGGCATCGACGAACCACCGGGGATGACGCCTTTGATCTTCTTGCCGTTGGTCACGCCGCCGCAAACGTCTTCAATGAGTTGGCGCATCGTGAGTTTGCCCATCTCGAATTCGTAGTAGCCGGGACGTTTGACCGGACCACTGACGCAAACTAGCCGCGTGCCGGTCGAGCCGGGGACGCCCATCGCCTTGAACCATGCCGCGCCGTTTTTGACGATGTGCGGGATGTTTGAGAGCGTCTCGACGTTGTTGACGACAGTCGGCGAACCGAACAAGCCGACGATTGCCGGGAACGGTGGTTTGATGCGCGGGTAAGCGCGCTTACCTTCAAGCGATTCGATGAGGCCGGTCTCTTCGCCACAAATGTAAGCGCCCGCACCGCGGTGGACGTAAATCTCGGCGGTCTTGCCGACATAACCTTTGGCGCGCGCTTCGGCGATGGCGTTGATGAGCACGTTCGCGCCGTGAGGCATTTCGCCACGTATATATATGTAGGCGACTTTCGCACCGGTCGCGTGGCAGGAAATCAGGATGCCTTCGAGAAGTTGGTGCGGATCGTAATTGATGAGTTGCCGGTCTTTGAACGTGCCAGGTTCGCTTTCATCAGCGTTACAAACGAGGTACGTCGGCTTGCCGGTATTTTTGGCGAGGAAGCTCCACTTGAGGCCGCACGGGAAACCGGCGCCGCCGCGTCCACGAATCTCGCTGTTCTTAACCTCGTTGACGATTTCCTCCGGCTTCATCGTCAACGCCTTCGCCAACGCTTGATAGCCACCTTCCTTCTCGTAATCGGCCAGCGAGCCGGTGTAGCCGGGCTTCGTGATGTTGGCGAGGAGCACGCGCTTTTCCAGCGGATGCGCCGGTAAAGGTTTGGCGATCGGCTCTTTCGCAAGCGTACCGGTACGCTTGATGTCCGCGACGATTTTGTCGAGGCGCTCCGGCGTCATGCTGTCGTAGTGCTCGTCGTTAATCATCATCGCCGGGGCCGTGCCGCACGAGGCGAGACATTCGACTGTGTCCACCGTGAAATCCGCGCCGAGGTCCTTGAGGCGTTCCAACAATTTCTGGCTACCGGCCAGATGACACGAGAGCGTCCGGCAAACTTTGATATGGAACTTGCCGCGCAACTTCTGCGTGAACATTGGGTAGAACGTGACGACTTCCCAAACATTGATTGGTTGCAGTGAAAGCTTGGTCGCGATCCATTCGACTTGTTCCTGACCGAGGAAGCCGAAGTGGTCCTGGAGCAAATGACAGAGCCATAGTACCGGCGCGCGCTTCGTTGGGTAGTGCGTGATGATCTCGTCGATGTGACGTTCGAGTTCGGACGGGATCGTCATCGGTCGCACTCTCCCATTACGAAATCGAGGCTGCCGAGGATGGCGACGGTATCGCTCATCATGTGGCCCTTGCACAGCAACGGCACAAGCTGCAGGTTCACGAAACTTGGCGCGCGAATTTTCAGGCGATGCGGTGTGCCGCCGCCTTTGCTAACGATGTAGAAACCGAGCTCGCCCTTCGGATTTTCCGCGCCGAAATAGACTTCGCCGACCGGGGCGTTGATGCCTTGCGTGACGTTGATGAAGTGATGGATCAACTCTTCCATCTTCGTCAACACGGCCTGCTTCTCCGGCAACACGATCTTGGCTTCGGGGGCGTTCCACTCGCCGCCCGGCATGCTGTCGAGCGCTTGCTGAATGATGCGGATGCTCTGCCGCATCTCTTCCATGCGGACGAGATACCGGTCCATGCAGTCGCCGACGGTGCCGGTCGGAATGTCGAATTGGAAATTTTCGTAGCCGCCATACGGATTCGCCTTGCGGAGGTCGTGTTCGACGCCGCTGCCGCGGAGGATCGGGCCGGTCGCGCCGTAGTTGATAGCATCCTCCCGGCTGAGGACCGCGATGTCTTTGTTACGCTCGATGAAAATCTTGTTCCGGGTGAGCAGTTTGTCGGTCTCGTCAATCGTCGCCGGCAAGTCCGCAATGAACTTCCGGCACATTGGGATGAACGATTCCGGCATATCATTCGCAAGGCCGCCGATGCGCGTGTAACTCGTGGTGAGCCGCGCCCCGCAGATGGTTTCGCAGAGATCGTAAATGAGTTCACGCTGCTTGAACGTGTACAGGAACACTGTCATCGCGCCGATGTCCATGCTCATTGCGCCGATACCGAGCAGGTGCGAACTGATACGCGCCAGTTCCGCGCAGATGACGCGGATGTATTTGCAGCGCACCGGCACGTCGATGCCGCAGAGTTTTTCGACAGCGTACGCATACGCGACGTTGTTGGCGAGTGGGGCGAGGTAGTCGAGTCGGTCGGTGTATGGGATGAACTGCGTGTACGTCATGTTCTCGGCGATTTTCTCGTCGCCGCGGTGGAGGAAACCGATCTCGGGCCAGCAGTTGGTGATTTCCTCGCCGTCGAGTTCGAGCACCATGCGGAACACGCCATGCGTGCTCGGGTGCGATGGTCCCATGTTGACGATCAGCTTCTCGCCGTGCAATTCCTCCTCGAACGCCTGATGCGCTCGGGCGGCGGAATCAATCATCTCCATCTCGTACCGGGTGGCCATGACTAACTCTTCAATTTCTCCTGTTGCTCAGCCGGCGTGTCATATTGCCGCGGCTCGCGTTCGCGACTGCTGGTGGTGCCGGTGCCGCCGAAAAATGGTCCGCCAAGCATGTTCGCGGCTTCGGCTTTGCCGGCATCCTCGGCGTACTCTGGCAATTCCGTCTGGATACCGGCCAATGGGAAATCTTTGCGGAGCGGATAATACGGATAGCCGTCCCACATCAAAATGCGCTTCAGGTTCGGATGATTGCGGAAACGAATGCCGAACATGTCGAACACTTCGCGCTCGTGCCAGTCGGCAGTCTTCCAAACGCTGACGAGCGAGTCCATGATCATGTCGTCTTCCGGCACTTTGACTTTCAGCCGGAGGTATTCGTGCTTCTGGAATGAGTACAGGTGATACACGACTTCGTAACGCGGGTCTTCACCGAAATTATCCACACCGGCAATGTCCGTGAGCATTTCGTAGTCGGCTTTAAGTTGCCGGCAGGTTTCGAGGAGTTTGTCCCGTTCAACGACGCGTTGCATAGTCTCCTCGGACAATCACAGGACCGGTCACAGGCTGGTGCGTGGGTGCGGAAGCGATACCGGTCTTCATGGCGTGCAACGCTTGCTCGTTGGCAATCTTCCGTTGAATCGCCATCAACCCTTCGAGCACTGCTTCCGGGCGCGGTGGGCAACCGGAAATGTAAACGTCCACCGGCAAGAATCGATCCACACCCTGCACGGTCGCGTAACTGCGATACATGCCGCCGGTACTGGCGCACGCCCCCATCGCCATGCACCATTTCGGATTCGGCATCTGATCCCAAACGCGTTTCACGACACCGGCCATCTTGTAAACACAGGTACCGGCCACGATCATCAAATCGGACTGCCGGGGCGAGAACCTCATCACTTCTGAACCAAATCGGGCGATGTCGAACCGGCTCGCGCCGACGGCCATCAATTCGATGCCGCAACACGCCAAGCCCATCGGCATTGGCCAGACGGAATTCTTCCGCATCCAACTGATTGCCGCGTCCACGCGGGTGACGATGACATCTTGGGACGGGGCGTTCATGATTTCTTTCTTGGCGCCCAATCGAGCGCGCCTTTCTTCCAAAGGTAGATATGCCCGACTTCAAGAATCAGGAGGAACACAGCGGCCCCGCCGATGATCGTCCAGCCCATTTCCTTGAACAAATCCCGGAACACCGCGCCCCAACCGAGCATGAACACCACTTCGATATCGAACACGATGAACAACATCGCGATCATGTAAAACTTCACGCTGAACCGCGGCTGCCCTTCCTGCATTGCCGGCAACCCGCATTCGTAAGCGCTATCTTTGGTCGGCGTGTGGATGCGTTTCTTGCCGATGACGGACGGCAGAATGAGATTTGTGACCGCGAAGCCGAGGGCCACCAAAATCAAAATCGCGACGGGCACGTATTGTTGTAATTGATCGCTCATCCGAAAAACCAAACCGAGCTGTCACGCCATACAGCCGGGCTTGTGACAAATTTCACAAGAATAACTACCGGGATTACCCGTGCCATGCAAGAAGGAATTCGCTATCCTGTTTCCATGACCGGCAATCCCGATTTGATTGAAGCTATTCGCGCCGAAATGGCTCAGACCGGCGGGCGGATCCCCTTTGTTCGCTTCATGGAACTGGCATTGTATCACCCGGAACACGGGTATTACACCACCGGCAAGACGCGCATCGGCCGGCAAGGCGACTTCTTCACCAGCGTGAGCGTCGGGCCCTTGTTGGGTAAGATGCTCGCCCGGCAATTTCAGGCGTGGGGCGTGACTGAAGTAATCGAAGTCGGCGGCCACCGCGGTCAGCTCCGGCAAGACATCGGCTTGGATTACCGGCTCGTCGAAGTTGGAGATGCCCTACCGGAGCAGATTTCCGGCTGCGTGTTTTCCAACGAATTGCTCGATGCCATGCCGGTGCACCGCGTGGTCGGCGACCGGGAAGTCTACGTGACCAGCGATTTCCACGAGGAACTCGGGCCCCTTTCCGACCCGCGCTTGCCGCGCTTGCCGGCGGGGTACCGGTCGGAGTTCAATTTGCGGGCGGCGGATTGGTTGACGGACGTGGGGCGCCGACTCGCAGAGTCGGCTTACATTTTGACGATTGATTATGGGTTTGAGCGACCGGAGTATTTTGCGCCCCATCACAAGGACGGACATTTGCAGTGCTACTACCGGCACACGAAATCCGGCAACCCTTACCAGCACATCGGCGAACAGGATATCACGGCGCACGTCGAGTTCTCGTCGCTGATGGAGATACCGGGGCTGGAAACGGTACTGTTCACGACGCAGGAGCGGTACTTGATGAACCTCGCGCCCGATGAACTACTGGCACACCCCAACGCCGCCCGGCAACTGCTGCATTCGACGATGGGGCACGCATTCAAAATCCTCGTCCAACGCAAAAACCAGCGGTATGCTGGTCGTGGAACGCTGTGAGATTCGCCCACAACAGAACGATTGTCGCGGTCGGGTTTTGGCTGGCGGTGTCCATTCTCGTCGGCATCGGGGTGGCCACCCACCAAAGCACCGTGCGCCTGCTGGCCACCAGTGACCGGGTGGCCCGCGTCCGCGAAGTCACCGACGGCCTGCAACGCGTCAGCTACGGCCTCCAGGAGGCGGAACAACGGGCGCGGGCGTTGATACGGCATGACGACATCACCCAGGAACGCGCCCGGCTCCGCGCCGGCACCCAGATCAATCGCGCCCTCGAACAGCTCCGCAAAATCACCGCGGGCATGCCGGCCAATTATCAAGACATCGAAGCCCTCGCACTCTTGGCCGCCGACCGGCTGGTCATGCTCGAACAAGCCATCCAAATTCGCAACCGCGACGGCGTCAACGCCGCCCTGCTCTTCCTTGACAGCGACCGCAGCCGGTCGCTCAACGACCAGATTCGCGCCTCGATTGACAAACTCCTCGATGACGAACGCAAGGCGCTGCTCATCCGCGACGACGAATTGAAAGCCAAAGCCCAAATCTCCGTTGCGCTGTTCGTCTTCGGTTGTTTTCTGAGTCTGGTGATTTTTCTGGCGGTCTTTCTCTACTTGAACATCCAAATTGCCGCCCGCCGGCTCGCGGAAAAAGCCCTCGCACACGAGAAACACCTGCTCGAACAACAATACCGCCGGCAAGCCGCCCTCGCCGAAATCGAACTCGCCATCAACCAACCCCACGAACTCCAGACCGTCCTCGACCGGATCGCCCAAGCCATCACTGACCTGCTGCCGGCCACCGGGGCCAGCGTCATCTTGTGGGACGCCCGCGCCGAAGAATTCGTCGTCAGCAGCTCGACCATTCCCGGCCAGACAATCGGCACCGGCAAAGACCGCGTCCGCCGCACCGGCGGCGCCACCCGCTGGATCGTGGACCACCAACAAGTCCTCACCGTCCCCGACATCCGCGAAGACCCGTTCGGCGCCAACTCGATGCTCCGCGACTACGGCCTCCAAGCCTACATCGGCGTCCCCCTCCTGCTCGAAGGCGAAGCGTTCGGCGTCGTCTACGCCCTCGACAAAAATCCCCGGCAATTCCGCCCCGACGAAATCGAACTCCTCCAATCCCTCGCCACCCGCGCCGCCCTCGCCATCTCCAAGGTCCGCCTCTACGACAAACTCCAGGATATCAACCGCCTCCTCGAAAGCCACGTCCGCGAACGGACCACCGACCTCATCCAATCCAACACCCGCCTCGCCGCTGAAGCCGACGAACGACGCCGCGCCGAAACCGCCCTCCGAGAACTCTCCGGCCGCCTCCTCCAACTCCAAGATCAAGAACGCCGCCACATCGCCCGCGAACTCCACGACGTCACCGCCCAAAACCTCGGCGCCATCACCCTCAATCTCGCCCGCCTCGAAAAATTCCTCAGCCACGCCGACCACAAAACCCTCGATGTCCTCAACGAATCCATCCTCTTGACCGAGGAATGCCTCCGCGAAATCCGCACCCTCTCCTACGTTCTGCATCCCCCCATGCTCGACGAATACGGCCTCCCCCGCGCCCTCGAATGGTACCTCGAAGGGTTCAACAAACGCAGTGGCGTCCAGATTGAGTTGCAGGCGCAGGCGGAAATCGGCCGCTTACCGGCGGCCACCGAAATGGCCCTGTTCCGCATCGTCCAGGAAAGCCTCACCAACATCCGCCGCCACTCCGGCAGCCGACATGCCGCGATTCAGTTGACGCGCGCCAACGGGACCGTCACACTCGAAATCATGGACGACGGCCACGGCTTCCGCGAACCTCTCGCCCCCAGCGAACCCCCGTCGCTGTTGAATCTCGGCGTCGGCATTACCGGCATGCGCGAGCGCCTCCGGCAACTCGGCGGCCAACTCGACATCGAATCCACCCCGACCGGCACCCGCGTCCGCGCCACCATCCCGGTCACTGGAGAAACATCATGATCCGCATTTTATTGGCCGATGACCACGACATCATGCGCCGCGGCCTCAAAGAATTGCTCGAAACGCAGGACGGCTGGAAAGTCGTCGGCGAAGCCAGCACCGGCCGCCAAGCCATTGACCTTGCCGGCAAAACCAAACCCGACGTGGCCGTGCTCGACCTGACCATGCCGGAACTCAACGGCCTCGAAGCCACCCGGCAAATCAAGAAAATCCTCCCCAAAACCGAAGTCCTCATCTTCACGATGCACGAAAACGAAAAACTTATCCGCGACGTCCTCTCCGCCGGCGCACTCGGGTACGTGTTGAAATCCGACGCCGCCCGGCATCTAGTCAACGCCATCGAAGCCGTGGCCCAGCACAAACCATTTTTCAGCGCGAAAGTTTCCGAAGCCGTGCTCGAAGGCTACCTGAATCCCGGCAAGCCCGTCGCCCCCGCCGGCACCGAACCGTTGACGCCCCGGGAACGCGAGATTGTGCAGCTATTGGCCGAAGGCAAAAGCAACAAAGAAGTCGCCGACGCCCTCGGCATCAGTGTCAAGACCATCGAGACCCACCGGGCCGCGATCATGCGGAAGCTGGAATTGAAGTCCTTCGCCGAGATGGTCCGGTACGCCATCCGCAACAACATCATCCAACCCTAGCGCGCGGCGTCCGCCTTGACAGGTTGCCAAAGGCCGGCCACACTCCGCCGATTCAGGTCATGCACACGAATCCCAAACACGACGTTCGCGCCATCAGTCAGCAATTTGCGTTGGCCGGGCCGTTGGTGTCGGCTGAGCCGTATGGCAGCGGGCACATCAATGACACCTACCGGGTCAGTTGCGCCGGCGGGCAATACATCCTGCAACGCATCAATCACGCGGTCTTCAAAAACCCGGTCGCGGTGATGGAAAACATCCACCGGGTCACCACCCATCTGCACGCCAAACTCCACAACGGGGCCGGGCGGGCGTTAACGCTGGTGCCGACACGGGCGGGACAGATCTATTTCCGCGACGCCGCCGGGAACTATTGGCGGGCGTACCTGTTCATTGACCGGGCGCACACCTACGACGCGGTCGAGCGTCCCCAGCAAGCTTATCAGGCGGCGCGGGCGTTTGGGCGGTTCCAGCAGCAACTGGCGGATTTGCCGGCGCCGCGGTTGCACGACACGATTCCGGATTTTCATCACACGCCGAAACGGTTTGCCGCGCTGCTGGCGGCGCTGGGCGGCGACGTGGCCAAGCGCGCGGCGCTGGCGAAACCGGAAATTGATTTTGCGCTCCGCCGGCAAGCACTCACGCCGGTGTTGGTGGAGGCCGGGTTGCCGGAGCGGATCACGCATAATGACACGAAGTTCAACAACGTGATGCTCGATGACGTGACCGGCGAAGGGATGTGCGTGATTGATTTGGACACGGTGATGCCGGGGTTGGTGTTGTATGATTTCGGCGACATGGTGCGGACGACGACCAGCCCGGCCAAGGAGGATGAGCGCGATCTGGCGAAGGTGACGCTGCAGTTACCGATGTTCGAGGCGTTGGTGCGCGGGTATCTGAGCACGGCCGGCGAGTTTCTGACGGCCGCGGAACGCCGGCACCTAGTGTTTGCCGGTATGTTGATCACGTTCGAGATCGGCATCCGCTTTCTGACGGACTTTCTCAACGGCGACACGTATTTCAAGACGCACCGCGAGAATCACAATCTGGACCGGGCGCGGACGCAATTCCGCCTGGTCGAATCCATCGAGCAGCAGACGGAGGCGATGGAGCGGGTGGTGGCGGCGGCGTGACGCCGAGTGCCGGGCCCGACAGGCTTACCGTTTCGTCCCCGACCCCGGCCTTGGCGCGCACGCTGGGGTTGGCGGCGCTGACGATTTACGGCGTGGGCGATATGTTGGGGTCGGGGATTTACGCGTTGATCGGCAAGGCGGCGGGGACGATGGGCAACGCGGTGTGGCTGGCGTTTCTGGTGAGCATGGTGGCGGCAGTGTTGACCGGGTTGTCCTACGCGGCGCTGGGGTCGCGGTACCCGCGCGCGGCGGGGGCGGCGTTCGTGACAGAGCGCGCGTTTGGGTGGCCGTTTCTGGCGTATGTGGTGGGGCTGACGGTGATGGCGTCGGGGTTGACTTCAATGGGGACGCAGACGCGGGCGTTTGCGAGTTATTTTACCGGGATGTTCGGCGGGACGACGGTGGTGGTGATGTTGGGGTTCATCGCGGCGTTGACGTTGGTGAATTGGTGGGGCATGCGCGAAGCGACTTGGTTGAATGTGTTATGCACGACGGTGGAGCTGGCGGGGTTGGTGATTGTGATCGCGGTGGGAATCCGGTTTTGGGGCCGGGTGGATTATTGGGAGACGCCGACGCCGATGGGGCCGGCGTTGGCGTTGCAGGGGGCGGTGCTGACTTTTTATTCGTTCATCGGCTTCGAGGACATGATCAATGTGTCCGAGGAAGTGAAGGAGCCGGAGCGGAATTTTCCGATCGCAGTCGTGTTGGCGTTGGCGATTGTGACGGTGGTGTATTTGGCGGTGAGCATCTCGGCGGTGTCGGTCGTCCCGCACCGGGAGTTGGCGGAGTCGAAGAGGCCGCTGGTGGAGGTGGTGTTGCGCGCGTGGCCGGCATTTCCACCAGTGGTGTTTGCATTGATTGCGTTGTTTGCGATCACGAATACCGGCCTGCTCAATTACATCATGGGATCGCGGTTGGTTTACGGCATGGCCCGGCAAGGGTTGTTGCCGCAATGGCTGGGCGCGGTGCATCCACGCCGGCGCACGCCGCACCGGGCGATCTTCACGTTAATGGTGATTGTGGTGGTGCTCGCGTTAGTGGGAGATATTTCGGTGTTGGCTTCGGCAACGAGCGCGTTGTTGTTGTGCGTGTTTGTGGTGATTAATGCCGCGTTGGTGGTTTTGCAGCGCCGACCGGGCGAGCCACCGGGCCGGTTTGAAGTGCCGTTGGTTGTGCCGGTCGGTGGGATTATCGTGTGTTTGCTTTTGCTGACGCAAGTTCGCTGGCAGGCGCTGGCGATTGCCGGGGTGCTGGTGGCGGTGATTGCAGCGCTGTATTTTGTGACGGGACGGCGCGGGGCGACTTCTGATAAGCTACCGGCGTGACGATTCTCGAAGTCATCAACAAGACAACGCCCTACCTGCAGAAGCAGGGGGTTGAGTCGCCACGGTTGACGATTGAGTTGTTGCTGGCGCATGTTCTCCAGAAAAAACGCCTGCAGCTGTATCTGGAGTTTGAACGGGAGCTGGACGCGGCGATGCTGGACCGGTTGCGCGAAATGGTGAAGCGACGGGTGGCGGGTGAGCCCCTGCAATATGTGACCGGCGAGGTGGAGTTTTGTGGATTGAAACTGGTGGTGGACAAGCGCGTGTTGATTCCGCGGCCGGAGACGGAGTTGTTGGTGGAGATTGTGGCCGCACGGCAGCCGGCCACGGTGGTGGATATCGGGACGGGGAGTGGGTGTATTGCGTTGGCATTGGCCAAGAAACTTCCGGCGGTCCAGATTACCGGCATTGATTTGTGTCCGGCGGCGCTGGAGGTCGCGCAGGTCAATGCACAACGGCACGATTTGGAAAAATTTGTTCGCTTTCTCCAAGGCGATCTGCTATCGAGTTTGCCCGACAGTTTCACGTGCGACGCGATTGTTTCCAATCCGCCGTACATTGCCAGTGGGGAATTGGCGAAACTGCCCAGGGAGGTGAAAGACTTCGAGCCTGTGTCCGCGTTGATGGCGGGTGAGGATGGTCTCGAAGTAATTCATCGTTTGGTCATGACTGCCAAACGGTTTCTTTCACCCAACGGTTTTGTGGCGCTGGAAATCGGCGCGGGACAGCGGGAAGCTGTCGCGGCGATGTTGGTTGGCGCGGATTTTACGGTCGCGCAGGTTGCGAAAGATTTGCAGGGGCACGAGCGAGTGATTGTCGCGGTGCCGAATTGATGGACAGCCGGATTGGGGAATCCGGTGGCAGTGAAACAAAGTAGCTTTCACAAGGAGGGAGCTATGGAAAAGATTATCGTGACGGGGGGAAATCCCCTGCGTGGGACAGTACAAATCAGCGGATCGAAGAATTCCGCCTTGCCGATTATCGCCGCGACGTTGCTGACCGGCGAGCCGTGCGTGATTCGCGGCGTACCCAACCTCAGCGACATCCAGTTCATGTGCGACATCTTGAAGTGGCTGAGCGTGAAGGTCACGCACCACAAAGCGGACGGTGTCGTCGAAGTTGCCGCCAAACATCCACTCGGTGTCGCTCCTTACGAACTCGTGCGCAAAATGCGCGCCTCAGTGTGTCTGCTCGGGCCGTTACTCGGACGACTCCACAACTGCAAAGTTTCCCTGCCGGGCGGCTGCGTCATCGGTGACCGGCCGATCGACCAGCACATCAAAGGACTGAAACGACTCGGCGCCGAAGTTGTCGTCGAAAACGGCTACGTCCACGCGCGCTGTCACGAACTGACCGGCGCGGACGTCTTCATGGGCGGCCGGTTTGGCTCGACCGTTCTCGGCACCGCCAACATGATCATGGCAGCCGTGCTTGCCAAAGGCACAACCTCCATCGAAGGCGCAGCCTGCGAACCGGAGATCGAGGACCTCTGCAATTTCCTCACGAGCATGGGCGCGAAGATCAAAGGCGGTGGCAGTCACATCATCGAAATCGAAGGCGTCGAACAACTCCACGGCGCGGATCATACGGTCATTCCCGATCGCATTGAAGCCGGCACGTTCATGGCCGCGGCGGCGATTACCGGCGGCGACTTGGAAATCAAAGGCGCGCGCGCCGAACATCTCCACGCCGTCCGCGACAAACTCGAAGAAGCCGGCGTCACGATCACGCGCAACAACGGCACCATCCGCGTCACCAGCAACGGCGATCTCAAGCCGGTGGATGTGATCACCATGCCCTACCCCGGTTTCCCGACCGACATGCAGGCGCAAATGAGTGCGTTGATGACGGTCACACCGGGCATCAGCGTCATCACGGAGAAAGTTTTCCCGAATCGCTTCATGCACATCAGCGAAATGGCGCGGCTCGGAGCGGATTGCGCGCTCGAAGGCAGCAGCGCCATCGTCAAAGGCGTCAAACATCTCAGTGGCGCACCGGTCATGGCCAGTGATTTGCGGGCCAGTGCCGGCCTGGTGCTGGCCGGGCTGACAGCGGAGGGCGAGACGGAAGTCAACCGCATCTACCACGTAGATCGCGGGTACGAACGGATCGACCAAAAATTACGGGCGGTCGGCGCGAAGATCGAACGCGTCGCCGAATAACCGGCACGATATGTCGGGCAAGCTCGGGGCGGGATCTTCCCGCCCCGACTTATTTACTTGCGATGAATTGGCCGGACGCTGATATTCCGCGCGCGAGTCGCCATGTTTGATTCCCTTTCAGATAAACTCCAATCGGTCTTCAAGAACCTGCGCGGGTACGGCAAGCTCTCCGAAAGCAACGTCGCTGACGCCTTGCGCGAGGTCCGCGTGGCGTTGCTCGAAGCCGACGTCAATTACAAGGTCGCGAAAGATTTCATCGAACGGACGAAGCAGAAAGCCTTGGGCCAGGAAGTTCTCGCCAGCGTCCAGCCCGGGCAACAAATCATCAAAATCGTCCACGACGAACTCGTCAATCTGATGGGCGGCACTGAGCCGGTCAGCGTTCAGTTTCCGCAGGGCAACTGGCTGATGGTCGGCCTCCACGGCTGCGGCAAAACGACGTCCTCTGGGAAGCTGGCCAAATTGCTAGCGAAGAATGGCCGGAAACCGTTGCTCGTCGCCTGTGACGTGTACCGGCCCGCCGCGATCGATCAAATCGAGACACTGGGTAAACAAATTCAAGTCCCGGTCTTCGCATTGCGCGACGAAAAAGATGTCACCAAGATTGGCCGGCAAGCGTTGGCCTTCGCGCAAGCCCAAGGCCGAGATACTGTCGTTTTCGATACCGCCGGTCGCCTGCACATTGACGAAGACTTGGTGCAAGAGCTGGTCCGGTTACGCGACCTCGTGAAGCCACAGGAAATTCTCCTTGTCGCCGATTCCGCCACCGGCCAGGAAGCCGTCAACATCGCGGAACATTTCGACAAGGCGTTGGGCATTACCGGGATCGTGTTGACGAAACTCGATGGCGATGCCCGCGGTGGCGCCGCGTTATCCATGCGGGCCGTGACCGGTAAGCCGATCAAGTTTGCCGGTGTCGGCGAAAAATTGGACGACCTTGAAGCCTTCTTTCCCGAACGGATGGCCGGGCGGATTCTCGGGATGGGGGATGTGGTTGGTCTGGTCGAAAAGGCCCAAGAAGCATTCGACGCGAAGGAAGCGGAACGGTTACAGGACAAAATCGCTGACCAATCGCTGAATTTGGAGGATTTTCTCGCTCAAATGCAGCAGTTGAAAAAACTCGGACCACTGCAAAACCTTCTCGGCATGCTCCCCGGCATGGGCAAAATGCCGGATCTGAGCGGCAGCGAGGCGCAAATGAAACGGATTGAGGCGATTATGCAGTCCATGACGCGCGAAGAGCGCCGCAAGCCAGAGCTGTTAAATGCCAGCCGACGCACACGGATTGCGAAAGGCAGCGGGACAAGCGTGGCAGAGGTCAACGACATGCTCAAGCAGTTCAATCAGATGAAACGCATGATGAAGGACATGGGCAAGATGCAGAAGAAGATGGCCCGCAAAGGTGCCCTGCCCCCCGGCATGCGGCTGCCCCGGTAAGCCCCGCCGTGGTTCGTTTTGAAGTGTTGACTCTGGCGGCTCGAACTGGCATTGTCCCGCTCCCGCAACCGAAGCGGTCGCGGCATTATCCCAGAAGGAGTTTTACAAGTGCCAGTAAGAATTAGATTAAAACGGATTGGAACCAAGAACGTACCGGCGTATCGAATCGTCGTCGCCGACGGGCGCAGCCCGCGGGACGGACGCTTCATCGAGAACATCGGCACTTACAATCCGACCAAAGCCACGGACAATTTCCAGGTGAACTTGGAACGCGCGAAACATTGGATCAGCAAAGGCGCGCAACCCAGCGACACCGTCCGCAGCTTTATCAAGAAGGCAGAAAAAGCGGCCAAGGCAGCGCCCGTCGCAGCCTGACGTGCGGCGGACTTGCCGGTGACGCCGCACGGGTGCAAGTTGTCGGTAGGAAAGCGAGTGCGATGAAAGCGTTTATCGAATACGTGGTCAAGGCACTGGTTGATTATCCTGAACAGGTGGATATCCGGGAAGTGGACGGAGAACGAGTTGTGGTTTTTGAATTACGCCTCAACCCGACTGACATCGGCAAGGTCATCGGCAAAAGCGGACGCACCATTACCGCGATCCGCACGCTGCTGACGAGCGCCGCAGCCAAGAATGGCAAGCGCGCGATGTTGGAGATTATCGAACCCGAAGGCGGTCGGCGCAGCCCGTCGGGCGGTGGCGGTGGCGACGCACCGGCCGCGTGATGGAGTTCGACATCCTGACGTTGTTCCCGCGGATTTTCGCCGGGCCACTGGATGAAAGCATCCTGAAACGGGCCCGCGAAGCCGGGCTGGTGCAGATTCGGGTGCATAATTTGCGGGACTTCACCCACGACAAGCATCGCGTGGTTGACGACAAGCCGTACGGGGGCGGGCCCGGGATGCTGATGAAACCCGAACCGATCTTTGAAGCAGTGGAAAAAATGCAGCGGCCAGACAGTTGCGTCGTCCTGATGACGCCGCAAGGCCCCCCGCTCACACAAGCGCGCGCGCAAGCGTTCGCCGGCAAGCCGCACCTGATCATCATTTGCGGCCATTACGAAGGCGTGGACGAACGCGTGCGGGAAGCCCTCGTGGACGAAGAAGTCAGCATTGGCGACTACGTGCTCACGAATGGCGCGCTCGCCGCCGCCGTCGTGGTGGATGCGGTGACGCGATTGTTGCCGGGCGCGATCGGGCATGAGCAGAGCGCGGTGGATGATTCGTTCGCGACCGGCCTGCTCGAAGGCCCGCAGTACACACGACCACCGGAGTTTCGGGGGATGAAGGTCCCTGACGTGCTGCTGTCCGGCAACCACGGCGAAGTCGCCAAATGGAACAAAGAGCAGGCCCGGCAAAGAACCAGACAACGCCGACCAGATTTATTAGAAGGAGAAGACAAGTTATGAACGTAATCGAAAAAATTCAGCAAGAGCAGATTCGCACCGACCTCGTGCCCTTCAAAGTGGGTGACGCCGTCAAGGTTCACAGTCGCATCAAAGAAGGCGACCGGGAACGGATCCAAGTCTTCTCCGGCCTCGTCATCAACAAACAAGGTCGCGGCATCCGCGAAACCTTCACTGTCCGGCGCATCAGCTACGGCGAAGGCGTCGAACGCATTTTCCCGACCAACTCGCCCTTCATCCAAAAGGTTGAAGTCGAGCGCACCGGCAAAGTCCACCGCGCCAAGCTCTATTACCTCCGCGGCCGCATCGGCAAGACGGCCACCAAGGTCCAAGAAGCCTGACCGGGAGGAGCGATGCCCACGCTCCGGCACGAAGGTCTCGCCTATAAAGACGGCGCGACCATCATTGCCGGCGTGGATGAAGCCGGCCGTGGCCCGCTCGCCGGCCCGGTCGTCGCGGCGGCGTGCATTCTCCCGCGCGAGTTCCGCCACAAAACGCTCAACGACTCGAAACAACTGACCGAGTTGGAGCGCGAGAAAATCTACGCCGAACTGACCAGCCGTGCCGACATCGGCTGGGCGACCGGAATCTCCGACGTCGAAGTCATTGATACCTACAACATCCTCCGCGCAACCTACCGGGCCATGCACCTGGCTCTCGAAGCCCTACCGCTCAAACCCGACTACGTGCTCATTGACGGCAACCAACGCGTCCCGGCTGTTCGCCTCCGGCAAAAGACCATCGTCAAAGGCGACGCCAAGAGCTATTCGATTGCCGCCGCGAGCGTCATCGCCAAAGTCACCCGCGACCGGCTGATGCTCGCGTTTCACGCGCAATACCCACAATACAATTTTGCCCAGCACAAAGGCTACGGCACCCCTGAACATCTGGCGGCTTTGGAACAGTTCGGCCCCTCCCCCATCCACCGCAAAACCTTCGCGCCCGTCCGGCACGCCACTGAGCCGGTCCAGGAAGAGTTCGCGCTAACCTGAGTCTCCCGGTATGGCGTGGAATTGGCTCCGCAAACTCGCCGTCAATCCCACCGCCAAAATGGCTTTAGGCGAACGCGGCGAAGACTTCGCCGCGAAATATCTCCGCCGGCACGGCTATAAAATTCTCGTCCGCCGCTTCAAAACCCGGGCGGGCGAAATGGACATCATCTGCCGGCAAAAAGACTGGCTGGTTTTCGTCGAAGTCAAAACTCGGAAAAGCGACGACTACGGCGCTCCGAGTGAAGCCGTGACGCGCGAAAAGCAAAAGCACATGAGCAAAGTCGCCCTCGAATACCTCCGCATGCTCGGCAACCCGCCGATTCGCTGGCGATTCGACATCGTCGAAGTCCTCCTCCGCGACGACGCAAAGAAACCCGACGACATCCGCCTCATTCAAAACGCATTCGACTTGAGCGAGCCGTTCATCTACTAATTACTCTCATGCCTGTCATTCTGAGCGCAGCGAAGAATCTCTGTCGTTCCTTCATTCAGCAAGAGACCCATCGCTGCGCTCAGGGTGACAAAAGGGGCGCATGTTAGCCTAAGTTCACTCTGCCGCGGTCCTCGGCTTCGGCGAATTGTTGCTGGAGCGGCCGGAAATGCGCCGCAACGAGGCGAAGTTGACCGAGTGTCTCGAATTGATGACGGCGGGCGCGCACTCCGCCGCCAGTGTCGTGCGCCGCCTGCGCGAGTTGTACCGGCGGCCCGGCGAAAGGGAGGCGCTGCAACCGGTCAACCTCAGTCACCTCGTCCAGCAGGTCGTCGCGCTGACGGAACCGCGCTGGAAAGAACAAACCATCGCCGCCGGCCAACCCGTGCAGATCGTAACCGACCTCGCGGAAGTCCCCGTGATTGCCGGCAACGAAGGCGAGCTGCGCGAAATCGTCACCAACCTGCTTTTCAACGCGGTCGATGCCATGCCGAAGGGCGGCACGATTTGCCTGCGCACGTGCCAGCACGACCAAGACGTCGAGCTCACAGTCAGCGACACCGGCACCGGGATGACCCCCGAAGTGCGGCAGCGCTGTTTCGAAATGTTCTTCACTACCAAAGGCACCCAAGGCACCGGGCTGGGGCTGGCGACCGTCCACGCCATCATCCAGCAACACGACGGCACGCTCGACCTGCAAACCGCGCCGGGCCAGGGCTCGACGTTCAGAATCCGGTTGCCCATCCGGGTCGTGCCGGAAACGTCGGTCCGCCCCACCGCGCGGAAAGGCCCCGATCGGCACGGGCGGATCTTGCTCGTGGACGACGAAGCGATCCTGCGCGAATTGTTTACGGAGTATCTGATGCAGGCAGGCCACACGGTCGTGGCTGCCGCCGACGGCGCGGCCGGGCTGGAGCAATTTCAAGCCGGCCCGTTCGATCTGGTCATCACCGACATGGCGATGCCGGGCCTGAACGGCGAGCAATTGGCCGCCAAGATTCAGGCCGTGGCGCCAAGCACGCCGGTGATCTTGTTGACCGGCTTTGGCGACATCATGAAAGTCCAGCAGCAACGACCCCCCGGCATCGCCGTGGTGGTCGGCAAGCCGGTCAGTTTGAGTGATCTGCACGAGGCGGTGCAGGACGCGCTGGCAATCCAAGGAAAATGAGCATGAGCAATCCGCGCATTCTACTGGTAGACGATCACCCGGTCTTTCGCGCCGGACTGAAGCAGATCCTCGCGCTGGAACTGAAGCAGGCAGAGTTTGGCGAAGGCGCCAACGCCGCGGAAGCGATGACACTCGCGCCGCAACAGCCGTGGAATCTGGCCATCCTGGACATTGACATGCCGGGCCGGAGCGGCTTGGAGTTGCTGGCGGATCTGAAGGCGCTGCAGCCCCAGTTGCCGGTCTTGTTGTTGAGCATGCACGAGGAGGAGGATTACGCCGTGCGCGCCTTGCGGGCCGGCGCGGCTGGGTATGTGAGCAAGGAAAGCTCATTCAGCGAGATCGTGGCGGCCGTGCGCAAGGTTTTGGGTGGCGGGATGTACATCAGCCCGTTCCTGGCCGAACAACTAGCCAAGGGCGTTGGCACTCGCAGCGACGGCCCGCCGCACCTGCATTTGTCCAACCGCGAATTTCAGATCCTGTGCAAGCTGGCCGCCGGTAAGCCGCTCAAGGAGATTGCCGCCGAGCTGGGGGTGAGCATCAAGACCGTCAGCACCTACCGCAGCCGGGTGCTGGAAAAGCTCGGCCTGCAATCCAACGCTGACTTGGTCCGCTACGCCCTGCACCACCGGCTCATCACCTGAGCCGCGTCTCGGTCGCACCTGACGCGCCCTTCCTGAAATCCGACACGGAAACCAGAACTTTTCACCCGCGCGTCTGTGGCGACGCGCATTCGCTGTGCTCTAGCGTGAAGAGTGCAAACGTCGCCAGCCAAATCAAGCCCGGAGCCGAATCTAACAATGTCCTACCGGCTCACGCTGCTGTTCATCTTGAATATCATGGTGGTGTACCTGTGGATTGCGCGCAGTTCTTACCCCGGCCCGTGGGAGTGGCGGGCGGTGCTGATCGGGGCGGTGGCGTTGGTGGTCATGTTTGGGCCGGTGTTCTTTTTCCTGCTGTTGCGGCCCTTGCGGTTCTTGATGGCCGAACGCAACAGCGTCGCAGCGCGGGTGCAGGCCAGCCAGGAGACATTCCGCCAATTGGCGGCCAACATGCGCGAGGTCTTTTGGATGACGTCGCCCAACGGTCAAGAGTTCCTTTACATCAGCCCGGGCTACGAATCGTTGTGGGGGCGAACCTGCGCCAGCCTGGACCAGCAGCCCCTGTCGTGGTTCGAGGCGATCCTCCCGGAAGATCAGCCACAAGTGCGGGTGGCGTTGGATCAGCTCAGTCACGACCGCGAGTGCAATGTTAAGTGCCGGATCCGCCGCCCTGACGGGACGATCCGCTGGATCTGCGCGCGCTGGGCTCCCGTTCATGATGCGGCGGGCAAGATGACCAGCACCGTCGGATTCGCCACGGACATTACCGAGCAGAAGCGCGTGGAGGAGGATCTGACGTTCCTCAATTGGGCGGTGGAGCAGGCGGCCGAGTCCATCGTGGTTACCGACCGCGAGGCGAACATTGTCTATGTCAATCCGGCCTTCGAGCGCACGACCGGCTACCGGCGGGAGGAGGTCGTCGGGAAAAACCCGCGCCTCCTCCAGAGTGGGAAGCAGGACGCGGACTTTTACCGGGCCATGTGGGACGTGTTGACACGCGGCGAAGTCTGGACCGGCAATTTCACAAACAAACGCAAGGACGGCACCCTCTACGAAGAGCAGGCGATCATTTCCGCCGTTCGGGATGCCACCGGGGCTATCGTGAACTTCGTCGCGGCGAAGCGGGACGTGACGTATGAGCGGCAGATCGAACAACAACTGCGCCAGGCCCAAAAGATGGAAGCGATCGGTCGTCTTGCCGGGGGCGTGGCCCACGACTTCAACAATATCCTCTCGGTCATTGGCGGCTATAGCGAACTACTCCTGCGGCGGCTCGCAGCGGACGATCCACTCCGCCAGAACGCCGAACAGATCGAGAAAGCAGCCTACCGGGCCAGTGCCTTGACGCGGCAGTTGCTGGCGTTCAGCCGGAAGCAAATCCTCCAGCCAAAAATCCTGAATCTGAACACCCTGCTGACTGAGTCGGAAAAAATGCTGCGACGGTTGATCGGTGAGGATGTCGCGTTGGTAACAGATCTCAGCCCGGAGTTAGGGGCTGTGAAAGTCGACGCCGGTCAGGTCGAGCAGGTGGTGATGAATCTGGTCGTGAACGCGCGGGACGCGATGCCCGGCGGTGGCCGACTGAGCATCCAAACGCGCAACGTCAGTCTCGATGCCGCGTACGCGCGGGAGCATTCCGGGGTTGTGGCCGGTCCATACATCCTGTTGGCGATCAGTGATTCGGGAACCGGGATGAGCGCCGAAGTCAAGGCGCACCTGTTCGAGCCGTTTTTCACGACCAAACCCCAAGGGAAAGGGACAGGGCTGGGTCTGGCCACCTGTTTTGGCATCATAAAACAGAGCGGCGGCCATATCAGTGTGTACAGCGAAGCCGGTCACGGCACGCTCTTTCAGATTTACCTTCCCCGGGTGAATGCGCCGGCGACCACGTGCTGGTTGGCTACCGAAGGCGCCGGCCCGCCGCGCGGGACGGAGACCATCCTGCTGGTGGAGGACGAGCCGGCCCTGCGCTGCCTAGCGGCGGTCGTTCTGACCGAACAGGGGTACAGCGTGGTGGAGGCCGCCAACGGGCAGGAGGCGCTCGCTATTTTACAGAAGGGACGACGGACCCCGGTCGATCTGGTCATGACGGATGTGGTGATGCCACAAATGGGCGGCCGCGAGTTGGCCGATCAGATTCAGAGGCTATATCCCGGGATGCAGATGCTTTTGACCTCGGGCTACACGGAGGACGCGATGCTCCATCACCGGGTGCTCGAATCGCACTTGACGTTTCTGCAGAAGCCCTACACGCCGGTCGCGTTGGCCCGCAAAGTCCGCGAGGTGCTCGACCGGCCGACCCGCTTCGCGAATTCTGACACAGGAATCAGGAATATTTACCCCTCGTCCAGCACCTGACCGCATGGCGACTGCTACCAAAGGCATAACAGGAAACTGCAAACGAAACGAAAGGATACACCGATGACAGACAAACGACGCATCTTGATGATTGACGACGATCCCAGCATGAGCGGGATTGTCAAACGGAACCTCGAACAGACGGGCACGTTCGAAGTCCGCACCGAGCAGCGCGGGGCAGACGGGTTGCAGGCTGCCCGCGAGTTTCGGCCGGATCTGCTGCTGTTGGACATGGTGATGCCGGACTGCGACGGCGGTAACGTATTGGCACTGTTCCGGAACGATGATGAACTGAAACAGATCCCGGTCGTCTTCTTGACCGGGACAATCAGCGAAGACGGTATGGACGCCCGCCACGGACAAATCGCCGGTTACCCGGTTGTCTCCAAACAGGCCAAGCCGAAGACGCTAGCCCGACAAATCGAACAAACCCTGCGCGGGTAATCCGCCAACCAGGAGATCATGATGATTTCTTCTTTCCGAAGTGCCAAGCCGGGCTTGAACAAATTCACCAGTCGACCGCATATAGATCGTACAACCGGCTGTGCCGGCAATGTCATCCTTAAGTTTCGCCATAGCTTGGAACGTGGCCTGCGTGAAGAATTCCCGGGACCGCAGGGAGAACTACTGGCCACGGCGGTCAGTTCCCTCCATCGTCATGCTTTCGATGGGCAGCAGCAGCGCCGGTTGCGTGACATGGACGGTGCGGCGACGTTGTACACGCTCCTCACAGGGACGGCGGACGCCGCCACGATGGGCTTGATCCGCTCCGCGATGGTCAGCAGCGCCTTACTCGCCGACATGGACGCGGTCCTGCAATGGGCCCAAGCCGGGCTGACACGGTGCACGCAACTCGACGGCAAATGGCTGGCGACCGCGCCGGAGTGGGAGTGGGTGCTGGCGAATCGCGGGTACTACATCGAACTAGTCCAAGACCTGGCCCGGTTCCTCAATTCGAAGTGAGACATTCTCATGAACAAGAAACGTATTCTCATTGTGGATGATGACGTACCGTCAGCCTGCCTGCTCAAGGCGTCCCTCGAACAAACGGGCCGGTTGACGGTGTGGACGGAGGGGCACGGGCGACGCGCCGTCGAGACGGCGCGAATGCTTCGGCCGGACTTGATCTTACTGGACGTGATCATGCCGGATTGCGACGGTGGTGATGTGGCGCAGGCATTGGCCCGGGATCCGTTGCTGCGCGACACGCCCGTCGTCTTTGTAACTTCAATCGTCTCGGAAGAAGAAGCCGGGCATGGGCCGATTGGTGGCTTTCGGTATCTGGCCAAGCCGGTGGCCGTCGCGTCTGTGGTCGAGTGCTTGGAACAACCGCTGTTCGTCGCTTGAACTCAATTCGAAAAGGCCCCCATGAACCAAGCCCCCCCCCATCCGCTCCGTCAGTGCAACTTCTGCCGCCGTGTGCAAACTGAGTCGAACCAGTGGCAACATCTGACTGCCGTGGTTTCCGCACCGCTGACGAACGCAGTCATCGCCGCGATTTGTCCCAGATGCTACGAGGATCATGTCCGTTCCCATTTGGCCGGGCTGTTCCGCGCCGCGGTCAAGGAGCCATCTTGCGCGCTGATGGCGTAGAGTCGCGGACCCTGACGGTATTTATCGTCGAGGACACCCCGATCGTCGTTCAGGTCTTGACGCGGGCGCTCGCTGGGCTCAACGGGATCGAGCTGTGCGGGCATACCGGCCGGGTCCGGGATGCGTTGGCCAGGATCGCACACCTCCAGCCGGACGTGGTGATTCTGGACGTTCATCTGGAAGACGGCAGCGGATTGGACTTGTTACGGCAGTTCCGGCAACAACCGGCGGCGCCGGTCATCATTATGTTCTCCAACAGTGCATACCTGCGCGCTCATTGCCTGCGCGGCGGCGCAGACCACTTCTTCGACAAGTCCACTGAGTTCCAGGAACTGGTCGCGACGCTGAAGAAGCTGAACGGGGAGCACCCGGGATCATGAATCATTTCAACGTTGTCGCAACCACAGTCTCGTTTCCGCCGGAGTGGGGGCGGGCGGCCTTGCTCTTGAATTTGCTGAGCGCGTGCATTGTGGTGGGGGTCTTCACCTACCTGAATCAGGCCCGTCGCGAGGAACGCTCCCGGCTGTGGACGGTCGCGTGGGTGTTTTATGCCGTCGCGCTGGTGGCCACGTTGGAGATGGAAGAATCCGACGTGCCATTGTTGCTGCTGCTGCGGTTGGCCGGGCTGGGGATCAGTGCGGCGTTCTTTTTTTGGGGCAGTCTGGCTGTCGGCGGGAGCGGCCGGCCGGCCCGGGAATTGGGGGGCGGAATTGTGTTGCTGGTGGCGTGGAGTTTTGTGGCGGTCTACCGGGTCCAGGAACCGTTATCGATCACCGCTCCCGTCTTCCTGTTGCTGGGGGGCGCCAGCATTTTCAGCGGGGTCCGCCAGTGGCCGTCGCGCCACCGGCACCGTGGCGCCCGGATGCTGGGCATGGGCTTCCTGCTGTGGGGACTGCATCTCGGCGGCTTGCCGTTCCTGGAGACGCAGCCACTTGGCCGGGCCGTGCTGCTGGTGGCGGGCGCGGTCCTGACGTGGGTGATTGCCCTCGGGATGCTTCTCGAACAGGAGCGCACGTTTTCCGAACGCGATTATCACGCGCTCTTCGATTCCGCCGCGGATGCGATTGTCTTGTTCGACGCGCTCAGCCTGCGGGTCGTGGCCGCCAACCGGGCGGCGCAAGCGTTGTTCGGCCTCTGGCCGCCAGACTGGGGTCGGCAGGATTTTGCCGGGGTGCTGCCGGATTTCGCGGGCAGGCCGGGCCGGGTAGCGACAGCCGACACATTCGCGGAAACATTGAACAATATGCCGCGCGAGGTGCGACTGTCGTTGCCAAATCACGGGGAGCGCGTCTGTGAAATCCGCGCGAGCCGGGTGCATTGCCCCCAAGGCGGCGTCCTCCAAGTCAATGTGCGCGACGTCACCACCCGCCATCGGGCGGAACAAGAACTCTCGGTGAAATCCGCCGTGTTGGTGGCCGAGACCAAGTGCATCATCATCAGCGACCGTCAGGGTCGGATCGAATGGGTCAACCCGGCCTTTACCGAACTGACCGGGTACACGGCCAAGGAGGCGGTGGGACAACATGCGTGGTTTGTGAATTCGGATGACCATCCGGCGTCCCTGTACCGGGAGCTGTGGGACTCCATCGCGTCCCACCGGGCGTGGTCCGGCGAAGTCTTGAACCGCCGCAAAGACGGCCGCCATTACCGGGAATACATGACCATCGTTCCGATCCGCAACGCGGCGGGCGTGGTCACGAACTTCGTCACCACGAAGCAGAAACTGGCGGATATGCAGCCGGTATCGGCCGGTGGCGCCGCGCCGGTCGCGCTGGCGGTGTGTGCGCCATGAATCACGCCTTCGATATCTCGCTGTTGGAGTTTCCGCCCGAGTGGGTGAAGGCGGCGTTGGTGCTGGCGTTGATCAGCGTCTGGGTCGTCATCGGGTTGTTCACGTACCTCAACCGTTACACCAAGAAACGCTATTTCAGTCTGTGGACAGTGGCGTGGATGTTTTACTCGGTGTATCTGGCGGCCTCGATCGGGCTGGAGGAAACGCCGGACACTCCGTTCCTGATGTTGGCGCGGCGGGCGTGCATCGGGATCAGCGCGTTGTTCATGTTCTGGGGGACGCTCGATATGACCGGGCGAAAACGCGATTTACGGGAGTTGGGCTTGGCCGTCCTGATGATTCTGGCGTGGAGTTACGTGGCCGCCTACCATGTGCGCCGCGAATACTGGATCACGCTGCCGGTCTTCATCCTGCTAGCCAGTGCCGGCGTGCAGGCCGGGCTGATGTGCCTGCGGCAACGCCGCAGCGTGACCGATACGCGGATTCTGGGGGTGGGATTCGGGTTGTGGGGGCTGCACCTGCTGGCGTTTCCGTTCTTGAATCTTTCGCCGGCACTGATGGCCGGCGCATACCTGACCTCGGCCATTCTCGCCTCAGTGATCACGGTCGGGATGGTCGTCGAACAGCAAGTTGCGCTGTCCGAACAGAATTACCGCACGCTGTTTGATTCTGCCAGCGACGCGATGTTCTTGGTCGAGCACGACACGTGGCGTATCTTGGACGCCAACCCGGCCGCCCAGCGCATCAGTCAGAACTGCGGCGCGCATTCGTTGGCGGAGGTGTTTCCCGAACTATCGAGCTCCGCCGGTATCGCAGCGCAAACCCCGGCGTTGCGGCGCGAATTGCGGCGCGCCCGCGTCGATGGCCAATTCCAGATTTACGAAGCCAGCGCGAATCTGATGTTGCTACCCCGAGGGCCGGTGCTATTGCTGGTCGCACGCGATATCACTGAGCGCGCACAGGCGGAAGAATCCCTTCGCCGCAGCAAACAACAACTCGAAAACGCGCTCCATGAATTGCGCCAGACTCAATCCCAAGTGGTCCAGCAAGAGCGCCTCCGCGCGTTGGGGCAGATGGCCAGTGGCGTGGCGCACGATTTCAACAACGCTTTGGCCAAGATTCTCGGCTTCAACGACCTCCTTCTGCACACCCCCGAACACCTGCGCGACCCCGAGAAGATCAAGAAATACCTTCACATGGTCAGCACCTCTGCCCAAGACGCCGTCCAGATCGTCAACCGGCTGCGTGAGTTTTACCGGAGTCGCAAAGACACCGACCCGTACGAACCGGTGCGTCTCGACCAAATCGTCGAGCAAGCGATCATCCTGACCCAGCCGCGCTGGAAGGATCAGATGCTGGCCCGCGGCGTGTCCATCGAGATCGGTCTCGACTTGGAAGAGACACCGTTTGTCCGCGGTAACGCTGCCGAACTACGCGAAGTCGTCATCAGTCTGACCTTCAACGCTGTGGACGCACTGCCCGGGGGTGGGCGGATCCACTACCGGACCCGCCGCGAGAATGGCCAGGTGCTCCTGACTGTTACCGATACTGGTGTCGGCATGTCCGAGGAAGTCCGGCGGCGCTGTTTTGAACCGTTCTTCTCCACCAAGGGCGAGGGAGGGACCGGGTTGGGCTTGGCCATCGTCTACGGCATTGTGCAACGCCACGGCGGGCGGCTCGACGTGGACTCGACGCCCGGACAGGGCGCAACTTTTGCGGTACGATTGCCGGTCGCGGCGGTGGAATTGCCGGTGCCCGTCGTCGACACACCCGTGCCGCCGTTGCGCATTCTCCTGATGGAGGACGAGCCGCTGATCCTCGAGATCGAGAAAGAATATCTATTGGAAGACGGACACACTGTCGAAACCGCACTGAATGGCCGACTCGGCTTGGAGAAATTCCGGGGCGGTCGCTACGACATCGTCATGGTGGACCGTGCCATGCCGGTGCTGAATGGCGAACAAGTCGCAGTCCTGATCAAACAGTCGATGCCGAACACGCCGGTCATCCTGGTGACCGGCTTTACCGAGTTGTTGACCCCGGGCGGCGCCACCGCCACCGCGGTGGACTTGGTCGTCACCAAACCATTCACCGCAACGGCCTTGCGCCAGGCCATCGCCACCGTCATGACCCGCCGCCTCAACCACAACAACTGAGTCCCCAATGCCAACCATCGAGGAAACCACCCATTAAAAAGCGCATCCTAATCGTTGACGACGACTTGACCTCTACTCGCGTGCTAAAGCTCGCTTTGGAACGGACTGGCGACTACGAAGTACGCGAAGAAAACCGCGCGACGCACGCTCTAGCTACCGCGGAGGATTTCCAGCCGGACATGATGCTGCTGGACATTTGCATGCCAGACTTGGACGGTGGTGAGGTCGCCTTTCAGTTCAAGGGACACCGGCAACTCAAACGACTGCCCATCATCTTCTTCACCTCGATCGTCTCGGAACGCGACGCCGCGAACGGTAAGCCCTTTGTCAGCGGCGGTTTCCGTGTCCTGCCCAAGACTGTGGCCATCCCCACCCTCATCCAGTGTATTGAGGAGGAGATCGACCCAGGCAGTTTGCAATGAGTTCGCTCAAACTTCACAAGCTGCTCGCGGATGCGCCCGCGGTAAGGGCGAGAACGCCACCCCACGTCAGCCCGATCTTGAGTAAGCCTTTTACCCTTACTATGTGAGAACTCAGACGCCGCCAAAGCTGGTAAGCATATGGCCAGTTAGTCGCAGAAGCGGCTCGGGAGATCCGACCAGCCCGGTGCGCGTGGTGGTTACCGGGGTGATTTCACGGCGTGGAGGCCAATGGCCGAAGGCTAAGTCGTCACACTGGGTGTTTGTTCGGTGAAGGCTTATGAAGCGCCGACAACGATTTACGAGTGATCGTCAATGTCCGCAAGTTCATGAGAGCGGACCGGGACCATTGCGCCTAACATCCTTCGTAAGACGCCATCTTCAATTCGATCTCGCGTCCAAACTCCGTCCCACCGTTGAATACCTGCGCAACCACCGCACCCATTACGGCTGGCGTAGTTAATCATGGCATTGGGGGATTTAGTAGTGACCGGTTGGATTTGGGTTTCTCGAAAACGGGTTCGACTTATGTGCGCCGGTCATTTATTAAGACCACATGCTCGCGAAGGTTCACTCCGCCGCCGTCCTCGGCATTGATGCTTTCCCGGTGGAAGTCGAAGTCAATTCCGGCTGGGGCCAGCCGGCAGTAATCATTGTCGGCTTGCCGGATGCGGCGGTGAAAGAATCCCGCGACCGCGTCAAGACCGCCATCGAGAACAGCGGCTTCAAGTACGTCATGGGCCGGACCACCATCAACCTCGCGCCGGCCGACGTGAAAAAAGAAGGTCCGAGTTTCGACCTCCCCATCGCCGTCGGCATTCTCGCCGTCAGCGAACAGATCGTCACGCCGAACCTCAACGACTTTGTCATCGTCGGCGAACTCGCGCTCAGCGGCGAAGTCCGCAGCGTGACCGGCGCGCTGCCGATTGCGTTGTGCGCCCGCGAACAAGGCAAACGCGGCGTGATTGTACCCGCGGACAATGTCGCCGAGGCCGCCGTCGTTCAGGGCCTTGAAGTCTACCCGGCGAAAACGTTACGCGAAGTCGCCGAGTTCCTCGCCGGCAAACGGCAGCTTGAGCCGGTGCGCGAAGACCCGGCACAGATTTTCCAGCAGCACCGGCAATACGAAGTTGATCTCGTGGACGTGAAAGGCCAGGAGAGCGTCAAACGCGCCCTCGAAGTCGCCGCCGCCGGGAGTCATAATTTGATCATGATTGGCCCGCCCGGCAGCGGAAAGACGTTGCTGGCAAAACGGGTACCAACTATCCTCCCCGGCGCGACCTTAGAGGAAAGTCTCGAAACGACCAAAATTCATAGCATCTGCGGACTGCTACCCAAAGGCCAAGCGCTCGTGGCGACGCGCCCATTCCGTGCGCCCCATCACACCACGAGCAGCGCCGGGTTGCTCGGCGGCACCGCCAACCTTACACCGGGCGAAATTTCGCTCGCGAATCATGGGGTGTTGTTTCTGGATGAGTTACCGGAGTTTCATCGGGATGTGCTCGAAGCGCTGCGCGAGCCGTTGGAGGAAGGGCGCGTGGTCATTTCCCGCGCGTCCGGCACGATGACGTTCCCGGCCAATTTCATGTTGGTGGCCGCGATGAATCCCTGCCCGTGCGGATTTTACGGCGACCCGAAGCGGGAGTGTCGGTGTTCGCCGAACTTGATCACGAAATACCGGAACCGCATCAGCGGACCGTTGCTCGACCGCATTGACATCCACATCGAAGTGCCGGCGGTGAAATACAAGGAGATGGCCGGCGAGGCGACCGGCGAACCGTCGGCCAATGTCCGCAATCGTGTCGAGGCCGCGCGACTGATTCAACGGGAACGCTTCGGCCATCCCAACGCCCGGATGGCGCCGAAGGAAATGAAAGTGCATTGCCGGCTCGACGAGGAATCGCAGGAGTTGTTGAAAATGGCGATGACGGAACTCAACCTCAGCGCCCGTGCCTACGACCGGATCCTGAAAGTCAGCCGCACGATTGCCGACTTGGACGGCAAGGCAAATATTCAATCCCAGCACATTTCCGAAGCCATCCAATACCGGTCGCTCGACCGGCAATTGTGGCTGTAAGGGAGTGCTCGCCGCGGTTGGGCAAATGTTTCGACCGTGCCTTGGCCAGTTCAGCGGGTGACGGCGAACTTGTCCACGGTCCAAGCGGCAAGGCGAGCGGGATTGGGGACGTAACCAATGCCGGGTTTGTCCAGCGCGGCGATCTGCGAGGGGGCGCAGAAATCCACAACCGGATCGCTGACGTCTTGGACGTAGAAACGCGCTGTCGGAAAAATGTCGGAGGGGTACCGGCAATTCGGGAGCGTAGCCAACGCCGTGGCGTACCCGGTCTCCACGCCGGTCGCCACCATGCCACCCACCCAACACCCGATCCCGGCCTCGCGGCAAATGTCGTGAACTTGGATCGCGGGCGTCAGGCCCCCGAGCCGGTTCATTTTCAGGTTCACAAACCGGCAGGCCCCGATGGCGGCGGCTTTGCGGGCGCGCGCCGGCGAAGTGATGCTTTCGTCGAGACAGATCGGCGTGACGATTTGTTTCTGCAATGCCGCGTGATCGATCAAGTCATCGTGCATCAGCGGTTGCTCGATCATCGCGAGGCCGTACTGGTCCAGCTTGCGGAACAGCGGCGCGGCTTCAAGTGTGTAGGCGCTGTTGCAGTCAATGTGGAACACGAGTTGGGGAAACGCCGCCCGCACCGCCGCCACCATGTCGAGATCCCAACCAGGTTTGCATTTCAACTTCACGCGTTTCATCCCGGCTTGGACGGCGGCCCCGATCTCGGCGAGCAACTCATCAATCGAATCCTTCACGCTCAGATCGGCACCGACGTCCACCACGGGTGACCGGCCACCAAGCGTTTTCCAGAGCGGTTCATGCCGGCTCTGGGCGTGCAAGTCCCACCACGCCAGATCCACCACCGATTTGGCAAACTCGTTGCCCTTGAACTGTGAGAGCAGGATGTGGATATCGCGCGGCGACTCGAAACGTTTGCCAATGATCAGCGGCAGGATGAATTCCCGGAGGTTGAGCATGACCCCCGAGGTGGATTCGGCACAATACGCGGGATAGCGCCACGGCGCGGCTTCGGCCCAACTGATGAACGGTCCCGCTTGGAAACGCACAAGGACGGACTCGAACGAATATGTTTTGGCAAAGGCGGTTTGAAAGGGTGCCAGCAGTGGAATCTCCACCCGGTACACGTCAATTCGATCAATCGTGTCCATTCGTCAACTTTCTCGGGGTGCGCCTGGCATGGTCACATCTTAACGGCGTGTTGTCCAAATTGAAATCGGCCGAATTTTTTCGCGCGATGCCCGCCCCGGGCTTCGCAGAAAACGTCTACCCGTCGATTGACTTCGCCATACAGCCGCGCCTATAACCGCGCCATGCAACAACTCTGGGCACCTTGGCGGATTCGCTACATTCTTGGCGACCGCGAAACCGGCTGCTTTCTCTGTCGGGCACCGCAGTCGGCAGACGACGCGAAGAATCTCGTCCTGCTCCGCGCCAAAACCAGTTTCATCATGCTCAACGCTTACCCTTACAACGCCGGCCACTTGCTGGTCGCCCCGTACAAGCATACCGGCGAATTGGACGAATTGGCCGAGTCTGAACTCAACGAAATGACCGCCCTGATCGTGCGCGCCAAACAAATCCTCACCCGCGCGCTGAAACCGCACGGCTTCAACGTCGGCCTCAATCTCGGTAAAACCGCCGGCGCAGGCGTCCTCGATCATGTCCATTGGCACATCGTCCCGCGCTGGGACGGGGACGTGAATTTCATGCCCGTCACCGCCGACACGCGTGTCATCCCGCAAGCGCTCGACGAGATGTACGCGGAGTTACGCCGCCACATCTGACCGGCTGAATTCAGATTTGCCGATTCCGATTTAGCACCTATACTGCCGGCCGATGAACGTCCCGGACACCGTGGCCGTGATGCCGCTGCCGAACTCGATCCTCTTTCCCCGCGTCCTGCTGCCGCTCTACATCTTTGAACCGCGCTACCGGCGAATGCTGGCGGATTGCCTCCGCGGCGAACGCCTCTTTTCTGTCGCCCTCCGCCGCAGTTCGGGTCAGCCTTACCCCATTGCAGGCGTGGGCTTGGTGCGAACGTGTCTTGCGCAACCCGACGGCACCTCCAATCTGGTCCTCGAAGGCGTGGCTCGCGTTCAGATTCTCGAATACATCCAACTAAAACCCTACCGGATCGCGCGCGTTGCCCCGTGCGAAAGTTTCGCCCCCACCCCGCCCGCCCGCGCCGCCCTTGTCCAGGCCGTCGAACGGCTTGCCCAAGCCCGCGCCAAACTCGGCACCGAACTCCCCCGCGCCGTCCTCGATTCACTGCTCGCCATCGAAGACGCCGCCTACCTGACCGACCTCGTCAGTTCCACGCTCCTTGACGATTGCCGGCAGAAACAACGCCTGCTGGAAACTCTCAACGTCACTGACCGCCTCGACCAGCTGGTCCAGTTGCTCCACCGGCAAATCCGCCAGTTCGAGCTCTGGCAAAAACTCCAGGGCGATCTGCCCACTGATCATGTCGGACGAAATTGACCTGACTCCGCCGCCAGTTCCCCCGCTCACGGCCCTGAATGACCTCAGCGCCGCCGCGCTGGCCCGGCTCTCGCTCGGATTTTATTTCTTGTTTTGGGGATTGCTCGTCATGGTCGCCGCGCTGACCGAATCCTTGACCATTGTCGCGCTCCGGCCACTCTCCATCATCCTCATCGGCACCGGTGGCCTCGCCATGACGACCGGCGCGTGGCGTTTGACCCGCGTGACGGGCCTGGGCAGTTCTTGGCGTAACCGCACGTGGTCACTTTTCATCGTCACGATCTTGGTCGCTTACCTCAGCATCTTTTTCGTCATGTGGCGGCGGCTGCCCACCAACGCCTACCTCCTCGGCCACGCCCTCGCCTTTTTTGCCGGCGTGCTGGTGACGCTGTGTCTGCTCTGCCTGCCGGTCATGGTGCTGGCGCGCGCGGCCGACCGGCCCGGACTCGCACTGCAAGCCGGCGCCTTCGGCACTGCCGCGCTTGTATTATTGCTGCCGCCCTTCGGCTTGATCGTCCAACGCATGATCGAAGCCTCCCGCAACGGCGTCGACCCATTCACGCTGTTACAGTTCTGGGTTGCCAACACCTCCATCTGGATCACGATGATCCTGCTGGTGCCGTTCTCCTTGACGCTCTCGCTGCTCTGGGCCGCGAAAGATCTCGTCCTCGAACACCTCAACGCCCGGCGCGACTGACCGCCGGGAAACTGACCGTCACCCGGCCGGCTTTCCGTTCCAGCAGTTTGTCGAAGATAAACATCCGCAGACTCTCCCAAAGCGTGACCGGCGGACTGACCGGTTGAACTTTCCCCTGCCGGATCGCCTTGAAAATCGCCGGCACCGTCGGCACCGCATCCACGAGCGTGTAATGCCGCCCGAACATCCACAACCCATGCGTGTCCGAATTCGCGATCACCGGTTTCCCATGCTCGGACGCCACCTGCCGTGCCCGGTTATTAAACGCATCAAACCACCGGTAATGCATCCCCGCCACCTCGATGGCATCGAACAGATCAATGTTCCGCTCCAACTCCCGGCCGAGACAATGGCTGGCCGGATAAAACGGATGCGGCGCGACCACGAGCAAATCATCCCCCCGCTCCCGCCGGTACGCCCGCAAATCCGCCAACGTCTTCAACCGCGCCGCATCGGCCGGCGGGATGTTGTAAATCAACACATCCCGGCCACCGAATCTCCACTCCACCGCTTGAATCAACAACAACCCGCGGTCGCGCGCATAATCGAACACCCGTTCGTCATCAAAGACTTTCATGTGCAGCGTGATCGCAATCGCCGCGTAGTGCAGCGCCACCGCCTTATCAATCAACTGCACCGCCGTGTACGGCAACCCATCATACGGGTCGTCACCGGTATGCATGTGCAGATCAACTTTAATCATGTCAACACCCCGTACCGGTCCGTCCGCGTCCCGAAAATGCCCACTTCCTTGACCGGCCCCACCACCCGCCAACAATCCCGGTAACTCTCCAACTGTTGCCGGTACTTCTCCAATAACGCCGCGACTTCGGCTTTGTCCGTCTTGTAATCCACCAACACCCACCCGCCGTCTTCCTCGAACGCCAAATCAATCACCCCGCGCACCACTCCCGCCGGCAACGCCACCGTGAACGGCACCTCCGTCAACCGTTGCCGGGCTGTCGCCGCGCGCTGCCAGATCGCCGATTTCATCACCCGCTCCACTGTCGCGACCGCCTCATCCGCCAGCGATTCCTCCAACTCCGCGCCCCGCAACGCCGACACCGCCAGACCTGTCAAATCGCGCCGTTCAAACGCCGCCTGCAACAGTAAATGAATCACACTGCCCCATCGCGCGCCGTCGCCATCCATCCGCGCCAGCACCGGCTGCGCTACTGATTTGGCGGCGCGCGTCGCATACGTCGCCCCCTTCACCAACTCCCACCGACCCTGCACCGCCGCCTGGGCCGCGACAACTTCCGCCACCGACACTGTTACCGGCTGACTCGTCAACGCCGACTGCGGGCCGGGATCGGGCAATTCCGGCGCCGACTCCACAAACGCCGCCAACGCGCGCCACGGATTCCGATTCGCGTATTTCGCCCGGCGACTGATGATCAAGTGCTGTTCCGCGCGTGTCGCCGCCACATACAACAGCCGGTTTTCCTCCGCCGCCAAAAATTGTTCTTCGCGCGCGGCCAACTCAGTCCAATTCAACGGCGCGGCCAACAACCGGGACGACCGATCCCCTGCGTAGAACGCCAGATAGCCGCGCACCCGCGTCGTCGAACGATCCACATGGATCCGCACCGGATGATCACTCGCACCTTCCGGCCCCGCCACGAACACGACCTTGCCTTGCAGCCCTTTGACCTTGTGCAGGTTCATCACCCGCACAGCGTTGCCGGTCGGTGGAGTCGCCGCCGCGCCATCGTGAGCCTCCTCCGCGTCAACCCACCGGCCCAACTGCGCCACCACTTCTGTCGCCGTGGGCAACTGCGCTTGCAGCGTCCGCAACAACTCCAAGGCTTTTGCCAGACTCCCGGCCGCCACGTTACCCTCCGGCTGCGCCGCCGCCAACGCCAGCAACCCCGTCGCCGTCGCCACCCGCTCCAAAGCCACACACGCCGGCAACGTCCCCAACCACTCCGCATACCGGCGCAGCGAGGCGAACGCTTCGCCAAATATCCCGGCCGCTTCGCTGCGCCAATCGAATCGACCGCCCGACTGCCGGTGCTTGTACAATTCCCGGTCGCTGAACCCGAACGCCTCACTCCGCAACGCCGCCACCACCGCGACCGGATTGTCCGGCTCCAACGCCGCCACCGCCAACGTGTACAACAACGCCACCTCACGTACCTCATTGAGCACCGTGCCGCCGGTCACTTCGTGCGGTAGCCCGAGTTGCTGCAACGCCGCGGCATACCGGCTTAATTGTTCCTTCTTCCGCGTGATGATCAGAAAATCACCCGGCGATCGCCCCGACGCGCGGATGTGCCGCGCAATCAATGCCGCTTCCTCGCCAATCACGTCCTGACCGTTACCGCCCTCAAAGCTGAGCCGTCCCACACCGGGCGCGTCCGCCAATTCCTTGCCCACTTTCAATGCCACATAGGCCGGGGATTCCGCGGTCGCCTTGGGCGGGAAAAACTCCAGCCGGTCAAACGTGGCGTTTACCCAGTTCACTACCGGCGCCGCGGAACGGAAATTTGCCGAGAGCGTCACCACGTCGCCGATGATTTTTTTCACCGCGTTGTACGTCACGATGTCGGCCCGGCGGAACCGGTAAATGGACTGTTTCGGATCACCCACCACGAACAACGATCCCGGCACCGGCCGGCATTTCCGCCAATCGCGCTCGGTCGGATCACTCGCCGTCAGCAACAACATCATCTCCGCCTGAATCGGGTCGGTATCCTGAAATTCATCCACCAAAATGTGGGTGAACCGGTTTCGGAAATACCGGCGCACGGCGGGATGGTCGCGCAACAATTGCGCGGCGCGCAGCAACAAATCCTGAAAGTTCAGCGCCCGCGCCGCGGCGCGTTGCTGGTCGTACACCGCGCGCGCCCGCTCCAGCAACGGCAGGATCACCGCATACCGGTGCGCCTGCCACGCCGCGACGAACGGCTCGGCCACGTCCGCACAAAACCTGTCCCACTTCTCGTGCTCGGCCTCCGCCTGAGCCTTTTTGCCGGGCCAAGATTTCTGCACACACGAGCGACCGGGTTGAAACAGTTCGAGGATTTCCGCCACATCCGCCGCGCGCTCCAAGTCATGCGTCCGCAACATTCTCAGCACGCGCGGCCACAAGACGCAGAACGCATCCGTGCCGTCCGCCGCCGGTAAGTTTTTCGCCATGTGCGCCGCGTAGTCGCGTAACTGCTTCACTACCGCCGACAACCCCGGCAGTTTCACCGCTGCCGCCGGCCACTCCGCCACGTCGGGATAATCAGCGAACGCCGCAAAGGCCTCCTTCAAATCTGCCGGCGTCAATCCGAGTTCATCCAATTTGTCCAAGACCGGATCGTCTTGTGCATACAACTGGTTCGTGAACGTCACCCATGCTTGCTCGCGCATTCGGCCATCACTCGCCTCGTCCAACTCGACAAAATCCGGGTCCACCCCCGCCTCGACCGGGCGCTCGCGCAGCAACCGTGCACAGAAGGAATGAATCGTCCCAATGACGCATTCCGCCGCGCCCGGCAATTCCTTGCGCAGCCGCTCCTGCAACTCCGCCGCCGCCTTGCGCGTGAACGTCACCGCCACGAGTTGCTCGCGCTGACACTGGCCGGCGTTGATGAGCGCGGCGATGCGCGCGACCATTTGGGTCGTCTTGCCGGTGCCGGCGGCGGCTTCGACCAGCAATGAGCTGGATAACTCCTCGCGAATCCGGTCGCGCTCGTTTTGGTCAGGGGGTTTCATGTTTCCGCTGGCTCTGTTCCGTGATCATCGCCACGTCCCGGCAAACACTCCGGTAATCGCAATAACCACAATCCTCCACCTTCAGCGTCGCGTGAAACTCGCCGCGCGCGATCAAGCCTCGCAACTGGGCCAGCAACACCGGCGCATCCGCCAAGTCTGTCGGCGTGAACACGAACTTCTCACCGCGCCCTTTCTCCGTCGGAAAGTAATAGCCAAACGACAGTACCGGCTTCCCGTAGAACGCGCGCGCCAACTCGATGTAGATCGCGTGCTGCAACACCCGCCCGCCGTTGAACGGATCATCCCGCTTGACGCGATAGCGAGTGGGGTTGCCGGTTTTGTAATCCCACAACTCCAAACCAGCCGCCGTCTCGTCCACGCGATCAATTCGGCCCCGCACAAAAATCTCCCCGCCGTCCGCCAACCGCACCGCCTGCGCCGGGATGTCGGCCTCAAAATCGATCGGGCGCCCCGGCCACGGCTCGGTCTCAAAAATCCGCACCGCCCGGCGCAATCGCCGGCAATCCCGGCGCAACACCCCTTCGCTCGGCGGCGGAAACTTGCGCCGCCACAGCGCGATGTTCTCCTCCAACGCCGCCGCCAACGCGACCCCGTCGCGCAGGTGCCGACAAAACACATCGTGCAACAACTGCCCAAACTCGACCGGCGGCAGCCACACGTCAGCATCCAGCTCCAATTCTTCCGGGGCTTCGAGGTGCAGTGCGTACCGGTAAAAATACCGGAGCGGACACGCGCCGATGGTCTCCAACCGGTGGGCCGAGAATGGCCGGTCGGGATGCCCGACCGGATCCAATGCCGGCCCCGCTTCCGGCACGAACCCATCAAATTCCGTGAACTCATTGCCGGCGCGCTGCTCGGCGGCATGCGCGCCGCGCTGCAACCACGGAAAACACTCGCCCACCAGCTTGACCGGCGCGGCAGCCGGCGCCGCCATGCAAAACCGCCACATCCACCATTCCGTGTCCGAAAGTGCCTGACCAGCTTCGGCCGGCGCGGTGGCCGCTGTCGGCAGGTAGGGGCGACCCGCCGGGTCGCCCGCATTCGTTGCGCCTGACGGACGGGCCGACGGCTCGTCCCTACCAATCAACTCCCACCCGGGCGCAGACTCACTGTCGTCCGTTAACGACCGCCAGGCAAAACTGGCCGTGACCGTTCCGCGCAACCGGGCGCGCAAGCGCGCGAAACTTTTTGCCGCGCGCGCGCGTTGGGCCGCCACCGTCGTCAACTCGCCGGAAAGTTTCTGGCGTTCGCTGTCCAGTAACACCGGGTCTTGCCGGCCTGCCGGCGGAAAACGATTTGCGTCCAATCCAACGATGAACGTGTGTGGTCGGCCGGAATGACCGCCGCTTTCCCAGCCGCTGACGTAAAGATGACCGGGCCGCGGCCCTTCGCCGCGGACGCGCGTTTCGTTCAGCAGGGCCGTCAACCACTCGCGCGCGTTCACCGCGTCACCGCCCGTCGGCAACCAGGTCGCCAATTCCGCGATGCGCCCCTGCAATACATCGCGGGCGTAATTGTCCAATTCGTTCACACAGCGAACCTGCGTTTTCAGGAATTCCGCGGCGGCTTCGAGTAACGGGCGCTCGGTCAGTTTCAGCAACCGGGCGACCGGCTCGCGCACCGCGACGAGCGCGTCGCGCCGGCGTTGCAAATTCGGTTTGTGTTCAGCGTCGGCCTCGGCCACTTGTTGCGCGAGGCCGGCAATCTGCGCATCGAGTTGGCTGAGATACCGGGCGCGCCCGAAACCGATGGGCACGGTGCGCAACGTCGCGCCTAGGTTGCCGGCCACACCTTTGAGCAGGCCATCGCGAATCATCGCCACGAGGGCAGTCTGCGGAAAATCATCGCTCAGCCACGCCAACCACGCGGCCAGGGCCCGGCCCGGTCGGGAGTAGCGCACCGGGATGCCTTGGGCAAATGTGACCGGAATATCGAGCGCCGTGGCCACTTCATAAAACCGGGAAACATACGTCTCGGCGTCAGTGTGGAGGACTTCCACTTGATCGAGCGGCCAGCCGTTGGCGAGGCACCGGCGGAGAACTTCGCGGACTTCGTTGATTTCGCCCACGGCGCGGAAAGCGTCGGTGAACTCCGGTCCGGGCGGTTCATCGACCGGCAAGGTCGGCAGACCGGCGAGCAACTCGCGTTCGCGGCCGGTCAGTTCCAAGTCCGCCGGCAGGAGCACGCGGGCTGGGAAGGGACGCCCAATGGCGCGTTGGAGAATGCCGGCTTCGTCGTCGCAGTGGAGTTCGTCGAGCGCCTGCCGGTACGCGGTGAGGAGGCGGACGAGTTCGCGGCGTTTGTCGGCAACTTCAAACTGCCCGCGGTCGAGGTCGGCCGGTTCGAGGCCGGCCCGGCGGAGATCGTGGAGCGTGCCGGCGAGCCGCTCGGCGAGCGCCCAGGTTGGTTGGAGGCCGCCGAGGTAATGGCTGTCGAGCTCGCGGAGGAGGCGGGCGGCCAGAACCGTTCGGCCGAGCGGAGTGAGCAGTTGCCGGCCGGCGGTGGCGAGGTCGGCGCCGGCCAGTTCGAGGGCCAAGGTGGCGACGGTGTGGAGCCGGACGTTGACGACGGGTTGACCGGCGCGGGCGAGGCTTTCGAGCCATTGTTGGCCGACGCGACGCGAGGGACAGAGCAGCCATTTTTCGGCGAGTGGTTCGCGCCGGCAGGCGGCGGCGAGAGCGGTCAAGAAGGTGTTTTCGCGTGGCGTCGGCGCGGGAAAGTTGTTAGTCGTAGGCACTGTTGATGAAAATTTTGCCGAAGTATATCACACGCCAATTGGTGACCACGCTGATTTTTACGGTTGGCGTGTTCACGTTTGTGCTGTTGCTGGGGCGGATTTTGAAGCAGTTGAGCGATCTGTTGGTGAACCGGCAGGTGGGGTTGGATGTGGTGGCGTGGTTTCTGGCGTTGTTGGTGCCGAGCGTGATGAGTTTTTCGCTGCCGATGGCGATGCTGGCGTCGGTGCTGCTGGTGTTTGGGCGGTTGAGCGCGGACAGCGAGATCACGGCAATGCGGGCGAGCGGGGTCAGTTTGGGACGCGTGGCGGCGCCGGTGATCATGTTGGCCGTGGTGATGGGCGGGCTGTGTTTTTATGTGAACACGGAGCTGGCGCCCTATTGCCGGTTCAAGTTCCGGACGTTGTTTTTGCAGTTGAGCACGGAGAACCCGATGGCGTTGTTGGAAGAAGGAACGTACATCAAGGATTTTCCCGGCTACGTGGTGTACGTCGGCCGCAAGTTTCCCGACCGGGTGGAGGACATCGTGTTGTACTCGCTGGACGACAAGGGCAACGTGATCTCCAGTTTGCGGGCGCAGCGCGGGACGGTGGCCGGCAATGCCACGGCGCGCAAACTCCTGCTCGATCTCTACGACGTGCGCGGTGATCTGCACGATCAAAGTGATCCCGGCAATGTCCACAAGATCCGGCCGGGCACGACGGCACAGCGGTATCCGGTGGAATTGGATATTTCGCAGGCGTTCCGGCAGGCGCGGGCGGCGCGGACGTTGCCGGATTTGTCGTTCGCGGAGTTGCGCGAGGAGATTGCCCGGCTGCGCAGCATCGGCGTTTACCCAGCGGCGGCGTTGATGGAAGCGCATCAGCGGGTCGCGCCGGCGGTGGCGTGCGTGGCGTTCACGTTGATTGGCATTCCACTCGGGATCAAGACCAGCCGGCGCGAGACGTCCATCGGGATCGCGTTGAGCCTGGGATTGACGGCGATTTTTTACCTGGTGCTCGTGCTGGCGAAAACATTGCAGGCCAAGCCGTATCTGTTTCCCGAAGCGATTCTCTGGGCGCCGAACCTCATTTTTGAGGTACTCGGGGTGTGGTTACTCTGGCGCGTGAGTCGGAGTTGAACTGATAGGATCGCGCCGAGCGGGGGACGCGTTTGGGACTAATCCACTTGCCCGGTAGGGACGACCCGCCGGGTCGTCCGTCGGGCCAACCGCGCTACGGACGAGCCGGCGGCTCGTCCCCACCGACTGGGCGCTGGTGTGGTTAACGGATCGCCGCGAGGGCGGCTTGTTCGTCTTTCGCGTAGGTCTTGATCAGTTTGTTGTAGACGGCGACTGCTTTTTTGTTCGGCTTGATCTCGCTGCCGGGAATCGGGTCGGTAAAGCCGGCCACGATCTCCTTCCACTTGGCCGGTTTGCCGGCCTGCTTGCAGTAGGCGTGCGCGGCGCGCAAGGCGGCCCCGAGCGCGGCGCTCTTGCTGATCTCAATGCGCGCGACGGGACAATTCAACACGTCGGCCATGATCTGCAAGACCGGCACATTCACAGAACCGCCACCGGTCGCCAGAATCTGGCGGGGTTTGACCTTCATCCAGGCCGAATGCAAGCGCATGGACATCATCTGCGCCTCGACCATCCCCCGGCAATTCGCGGCGGCATCGCGGTCGTCGAGGTTGATGCGGCGCAGGCCGGGCCGGGTCACGCGCGGGACGATTTCCGGCTCGAACCACGGCAGCAAAATCGCCCCGCCATTGCCGGGCTTCGTGCTCGTCAACGCGGCGTTGTAACTGTCCCAATCCAGGCTGTACATGTCGCGAATGCGTTCGCGCGCCAGCGAACCGTTTTTGAAACAGATCAATGTCATGTAATCGCCCGTCGGCGCGCCGAAGACGTGCCCTTCCCCGCGCTCGTCGGTCTGGCAGCGTTTCATCAAGCCAAAATACGTGTAACTCGTCCCGAGGCTGATCGCGATCAACCCTTCCTCCAGCAGCCCCAACCCGATCAGACTGCACGGATTATCGCCCGACCACACGACCGCCAGCGCACCGGGATTCAGGCCAAACTTCTGCGCAAAATACGGACTGACTTTCCCGATGACTTTTCCCGACTCGACCAACGCCGGTAATTTCTTCCGCAAATCTTTGGCCGTCGCCTTGACCGCGCCGGCATGCCAGACGCGTTTCTTGATGTCCATCAAGTTCATCCCCGCGCCATCGCCGTGGTCAATCGGCGCGATCCGGCCGGCGAGGATCGAGGCCATGAACGAACTGACCAGCGCAATGCTGACCGTCTCTTCGTACCCGTCGGGGTCGCGCTTCGAGAATTTCCGAATCTGCGGCCCGGTAAAGCGCTCGAATGTGTCCGACCCGGTCGCCTGCACGACTTTTTTCACACCCCCGAGTGCCCGGCGAATCTCGGCACATTCAACGGTCGTGGACGAATCCATCCAGATCGGTGCGGTCTCGCGGGCGAAACAATGCTTGAGATTGTCCTTGAGCGACCGGGCGGGGTTGAGATTTTTCAACGCCTCTTCGGCGCGGTTGTTCAGGTACACCGACCCGTGCTGTTGGCCGGAGCCGGAAATTGCAAGAATGTCGCCGAGCGCCACGCCTTCATTTTTCATCGTCGTGAACAAGGCGTCGAGCGCCTCGACCCACAACAGGGGCGGGCTGTGAATCACCAGCGGGTCGCTGCTGCGGAGCGTGCCGTTGTTGGTTTTGTAGTGCGGAAACGTCTTGTCGAAATTCAACGACGCCTCGTACACGACCTGGCGCGTGTCGAGGTCAATGACGATTGCCGACAGGCTTTGTGTGCTGGAATCGAGTCCAAGAAATAATCGAGCCATGAAATACCTCAGCGATACGGGTGGCATTTTAACAGGGCACCGGCGAAAAAACCAAACTCAAATTGCAGGGGCAAGACTCAGCGAATTTGGCACGAATTACACGAGTGGCGCTGCGGCCTAATCCATGGATTGGACGCGGGCTTGGGCAAGGAGAGTCTGAAAACGCTCCGCACCGAGATACCGGCGGACTTCGGGGCGGCCAAAAATATCCTGCGTCAATCGCGGGTTAACCGTCACCAAATGATTCAGGAACGCATACGTCGTCTCCGCATTGCCGGTCGCGGCCAAGACCAAGGCGCATTGCAGATTGGCGGTACGACTGAAGGGTTCGTTCTCCAGCACCCGGTGATAGGCGACGACGGCATGCTCCAACCGGCCAGCCTGTTGCAGTCGTTGCGCGTACAACATCCACAACTCCGTACTCGCTTCGGGATTGGCGATGGCAACCTCCAATTCCGTGAGTGTCGGGCCGTCCGTGGTCCGGGATTCCGCAGCGGTCGTGTACAGATAGGCCCCGCCGGCCACACAGGTCGCCAAGAGAACTGCCACGGCCGGTTTTCGCGAACGTTGAATCATACCGTTGACTTGGCTTATAACACCGGCCACATGCCGGTGCAAGCCAACGCCGCGACCGCACGCCTCCAACCGTGGTGGCGCTGGGGCGCTGCGTGTCTGGTCCTGGCAGCTCTGCAAATGTGGTGGGCCGGCTATGAACTCGGCGTCGGCAACCAATCGATCCAAGTCCCGTTCCTGCTCCGGCTGCATGACGCCACGCTGTTCGCCCGCGATGTGATGGTGACAACCACACTGGAGCGGTACCCGACCTTGTTCTACCGGGTCGTGGCGCAAGCCTTGCCGGTGGTCGCGCTGCCGACGTTGTATGCCGGGCTGCATCTGCTGGCGACGACAGGCGTGTTCCTGGCCGTCGTGGCACTGGCGCGGGGGATGTTCCAATCCGATCGCGTGGCGGGCATCGGTTGCCTCCTCTTGCTGGCCGGGCAGCATCAGGCGCTGGCGGAACAAACGCTCTACTCGACCGGGTTCACCCACACCTGGGCTGTGTTCCCGCTCACACTCGCCGCACTGGCGTTGCTGTACCACAACCGGCCGTTCTTGGCGTTCGCGTTGGCCGGCCTCAGTTTTAATATCCATGCCCTCGAAGCTGGCCAACTGCTGTTGGTGCTGAGCGCGTGGGCGGTGTGCTCGGTTCCACTGCGCAAACTGGCCGGCCTGGTCGCCGTCTTCCTCCTGCTGGCCCTGCCAACGCTCGTGCCGATGCTCCTTCACCGGGAACATTTCGACGCCACCTGGCTGCAACTCATGCACGTCCGCTCCGCGCATCACAGTTTTCCGTTCACATGGTGGCGGCCTGGTGAGCCGGACGTGCCGCGCTTCCTGCTGATCCTCGCACTGGCCGGCGTTGCGCTGAGCCTGAATCCCGGCCCGCAACTCCGCAAAACGCTGCTGCTGACCGGCGGCGTGATGGTTTTGTTTGTCGCCGGCATTCTGTTCACAGAAATCTGGCCGAACCCGTTATTCATCCGCGCCCAACTCTTTCGCAGTTCCCGGTTTCTCCTGATCCTCGCCCTGCTCTGCGTCGCCGCCGGCTGCGCGCGGGGGTGGCGCAACCGGCTCGAATTCATCCCGGCCACGCTGACGTTTCTCTGTCTCGCGTTGCCGCCGTGGCTGGGGCTGTTGCCGGTGGCAGTGGTGGTGGCAACGGTGGCGGCACTGGCGAATCGCCGGTTGCTCTGGCAGCAAGCAGCCTTGGCCGGCAGCGCAGTATTGGTGAGCCTCGCGGCGTGGCGGACGATTGATTTCGTGTTGGCCGTCCGCCCCACGCTCGCGTTGCATCGGCCCGAAGCCGGCAACGAACCGGCGTGGGTGGACGTCCAAACCTGGGCCCGCGACCACACGCCGCAGGACGCATTGTTTCTCACCCCGGCGCAGATGAACGGTTTCCGCGTTCACTCGCAACGCGCCATCGTCGGCGAGTGGCGCGACGGCACCCAGTTGTTCTTCAGTTCGGCCTTCGCCAGGCCATGGTGGGAACGAATGAACTTGCTGCAACCCGGCCTGCGGCTCGCCCCCGATGGCAAACGCCTGCTCGTGCAAGGCCGGTCCCTCTCGCAACTCACCGACGGCGACCTGCTCACGCTGGCGGAAAAATTCACGGCGAGTCATCTGGTTGTCGCCGCCGAGCCGCCCCGGAAATTGATGCTGCTGTATCGCAACCAACACTGGGCGGTGTACCGGCCGGAAGTGGCTCCGGAGCCTGTGGTGGCGGCGGACCCGCTGGCTGAACAAGAGCGTTTCCTCACGGAAGTGGTCCGGCCCAATATCGAGAAACACCGGCGGAGCAATGTCCGCCTGCAAATTCTCGATGCCGCCGGGCGACCGCTGTACGACGCGGATTACCGGGTGACACAAACCGGTAATTGGGCCGGGTTCGATTGCCGGGTGGTCACCGGCTGGTGGCGGAACATCGAGCCGCAAGACGGGCAACGCCAGTATGCCGAGTTGGAGCAGGCGCTCAGGCCGGGCGGGACCACGGAGTTCAGTTCCCTCGCCGGCTTCGCCCCCGCCTGGTTCAGTGCGAAACCAGACCCCCAACGGCTCGTCAAACACGCGCTGGATTTGGTGACCCGGTATGCGGACCGGGTGGAGTATTGGCAGTTGACCGACCAAGGGGTGTTCATCAATTACGCGACCAATCTCGTCGGGGCGCTACGGGGAAAATTTCCCCAGATCAAACTCGGCCTCAGCGACGCGCCGCGGCTGGATCAGTTGGACACGCGCCGGGGCTTGGAAGATGTGCGCCGGATTTCGGGTTTGGATTTTGTCGCGTTACGCTGCCGGCAACCGTGGGGGGTGTGGGCGGCACCACAGTTGTTGTATGAATTGTTCGATGCGTTCGCGAAGGAAGGCGTGCGGATTCATGTGACGGAAATCGCCGCGCCGGCGGACGGGTGGATTGAAGGGCCAGTTCGCCGCCATGCGCAATGGACGCCGGCCTTGCAGGCGGAATATTGCCGGCTGGTGGAAATGGTGGCGTTCAGTCATCCGGCTGTGGACGTGATTGTCGGCGACCCGCGACCGTGGCGGACGACGACGAATGGGACGGTGGCGCTGGATGGCACGCTCAATTTTCGCGGCTATCACGGTGGGTATGAAATTGAAGTGACACCACCCGCCGGGCAACCGGTGAAGGCGGCGTTCACCGTCGAACCGACCGGCGCAAACAGTTACCGGTTTCAACTGGATGCCGGCGGCCGCCATCTCGGGCTGGTCAAATGAAAGCGTTGCTCGTTGGCCTGTTCCTGACTGGGATGGTAGCCGCGGAAGACCGGCCGGTTTTTCGCGATCCGGCGTGTCCGCTCGCGGAGCGCGTCGAGGATTTGCTCGGACACTTGTCGTTGATTGAGAAGATCGGCTTTTTTGAAGTGGATAATCCGGCCATTCCGCGGTTGGGGATTCCGGCCTTGAGTTGGTGGGGCGAATGCGTGCACGGGGTCTCGCACACGGGACCGGCAACAGTCTTTCCGGCCGCGATCGGTTTGGCGGCCACGTGGGATACGAACCTGCTGACGCGGGTGGCGACAGCCATCAACTTGGAAGCGCTCGCGAAACATGCGACGGCACCCACGAACCGGTTTCATGGGTTGATGTTTTGGTCGCCGGTGCTGGATCTGGCGCGCGATCCGCGCTGGGGCCGGACGGAACTCACTTACGGCGAAGATCCGCATCTGGCGGCGCGGTTGGGGGTGGCCTTCATCCAAGCGCTCCAAGGGGCTGACGGGAACTCGATCCAACTCGTCGCCATGCCGAAACATTTCGGCGCGCACGGGCAGGAGACGCTGCGGCATTCCACCGCGCCGACGATTTCGGCGCGGGCATTGCGCGAGTATTACCTCGAACCGTTCCGGGCCGGGGTCATGGAGGGCGGGGCGCTGGGTTGCATGACCGCCTACTCCGGCATCAACGGCACTCCCTGCATGATCAACCAATGGCTGTTGACCGACCTGTTGCGCGGTGAGTGGGGATTTCAGGGCGCGGTCGTGACCGATTGGGGTTCGCCGGACACCATTCTCAAAAACTACAAACTGGTCTCCACCAACATTGACATGATTGCGCTGGGGTTGATCGCCGGGATTGACGTCTTTGGGCAGTCCACCAGCACGCGCACGGCGATGATCAACGCCGTGAAGAGCGGCGCGGTCCCGGAACCGGTTTTGGACGCCTCACTGCGCCGGTCGCTGGCGTTGCGGTTCCGGCTCGGCTTGTTTGACCCGCCAGAACACCGGCTAGACCAGCAGGTGCCGACCAACGTGGTCGGATGCGCGGAACACATTGCGTTGGCATTGGAAGCGAGCCGGAAAGCCATCGTCCTGTTGAAGAACACCCCGGTGCCTGGACGTTTTACGCCAACCCCGTTGCTGCCCTTGGACCGGCAGCGCATTGACTCCGTGGCGGTGATCGGCTCGCACGCCAACCGGGTGTTTCTCGGTGCCTACAGCGGCAAACCGGCGTTACCGGCGGTAACAACGTTCGAGGGCGTGGTTAGTCGCGGCACGGACCGGTTGATTGTCCGGCAGGTGCCGTGGACCGATTTGGATGAGCGCCCGCGCAAGAAGAAGGACGATCCTGCCGATCTCAAGGCACTTGACGAACAGAAACAAAATATCGCTGCAGCCATTGACGCCGCCGCGCGATCGGACGTGGCGGTGGTCGTGCTGGGTTTGAGTCGGCGCATTGAGTCCGAAGGCCGCGACCGGACGGACCTGAACCTGCCGAAAGACCAACAGGAATTCGTCGAGAAAGTTTTCGCCGTCAACCCGGCTACCATCGTCGTCCTCATCAACGGCAGCCCCCTCGCCATCAACTGGCTCCACCAACACGTCCCGGCCATCCTCGAAGCCTGGTACCCCGGCGAGCAAGGCGGCACCGCCATCGCCGACGTGCTCTTTGGCGACTACAATCCCGCCGGTCGCCTGCCCCTCACCTTCTACACCGGCCTCGAGCAACTCCCGAATCTTTTTGACTACGAAATCAGCCTCGGCCGCACCTACATGTATTTGCCCACACCACCACTCTACCCCTTCGGCCACGGCTTGAGCTACACCTGTTTCGACTACCAGAATCTCCGCGTCACCCAAACTCCGACGACCATCACCGTCACCGTGGACATCACCAACAGCGGGGATCGTGCCGGTGACGAAGTCGCGCAGCTTTACGTTCGCGAACTCGATGCGCCCTGGCCGGTGCCGCTGAAACAACTCCGCGGTTTTCAACGCGTTCACATTCCCGTCGGGGCGACCCGCCCGGTCACCTTCACGCTCAAAGTCGCCGACCTCGCCCGCTGGGATGAAACCCGCCATGCGTTCGTCGTCCGCCCCGGCATCTTTGAACTCATGGTGGGCGCCTCGTCAGCGGATATTCGGGTCACGGCCAGACTGCGGGTTGGGTCATGAGGCGCTTCGTCGTTCTGCTATTAAGCGCGACCGTGGTGCTCGGCCACGAACTGCCGGTTTATCTCGATCCGGATTGTCCGGTGGCGGAGCGCGTCGAGGATTTGATCGGGCATTTGTCGTTGCCCGAGAAGATTGGTTTGTTTGAGACGGAGAATCCTCCCATCCCGCGCCTTGGGGTGCCGACGCGGAGCTGGTGGAATGAAGGTGTGCATGGGGTGGCGCGCGCCGGGCGCGCGACGATGTTTCCGGCGGCAATCGGGTTGGCGGCAACGTGGGACGTGGAGTTGCTGACGCGCGTGGCCACCGTGATCAGCGACGAAGCGCGCGCCAAACATAATCTGGCCCCGACCAACCGGTATCACGGGCTGACGTACTGGGCTCCGTGCGTGGATCTGGCGCGCGATCCGCGCTGGGGCCGCATTGAGGAAACGTATGGTGAGGATCCACACCTCACCGCCCGGTTGGGAGTCGCGTACGTAAAAGCCATGCAAGGTGACGATCCGCGGTACCTCAAGCTCGTCGCCACACCAAAACATTTTGCGGCGCACGCGCAGGAAACCGCCCGGCATTCGACGGCGCCGACCATCGCGCCGCGGACATTGCGCGAGTATTACCTCGAACCGTTCCGGGCCTGTTTCGTCGAAGGCGGCGCGCGGTCGGTCATGACGGCCTATTCCGGCATCAACGGCGTCCCCTGCATGATCAATCAATGGCTGCTCACCGATCTGCTACGCGGCGAATGGGGTTTCCAAGGTGCCGTCGTAACGGATTGGAATGCGCCCAACACGATCAAAAACAATTTCAAGTTGACGGCGAATCATGCGGAGACGGTGGCGTTGGGGCTGGTGGCCGGCATTGATATCTTCTGCCAGCCCGGCGGTATTCACACGGCGTTGACCGAGGCGGTCACCAGCGGGCTGGTGCCGGCAAGCGTGTTGGACGCCGCGTTGCGCCGGTCACTGCGACTGCGGTTCGAACTGGGTGAATTCGACCCGCTCGACCGCGTATGGCACCGGCAGATTCCACCCGATGTGATCGGGTGTTCGAACCACGTGGCGCTCGCGCGGGAGGCCAGCCAAAAAGCCATCGTGCTGTTGAAGAACGCGCCAGTCGCCGGCCGCAACTCGCCCACCCCGCTCCTGCCCCTCGACCGGGAAAAATTGGAATCCATCGCCGTCATCGGCTCGCATGCCAACCGGATCTTCCTCGGCGCGTACAGCGGCGATCCCGCGCAACCGGCGGTGACCACGTTGCAAGGTGTCACAAACCACGTGAGTGACCGGGTCATCGTCCGGCATGTCCCACACATTGACCTTGATGAACGGCGGCGCCGGTTGAAGAAGAACGAAACCCTCGACCCCAAAACCATTGACGAAGAGAAACAAAACCTGGCCGCCGCCTTGGACGCCGCCGCGCGATCGGATGTGGCGGTGGTTGTGCTCGGGCTAAGTTCCCGGATCGAAGCGGAAGGCCGCGACCGGACGGACCTGAACCTGCCGAAAGACCAACAGGAATTCGTCGAGAAAGTTTTCGCCGTCAACCCGGCCACCATCGTCGTCCTCATCAACGGCAGCCCGCTCGCCGTCAACTGGCTCCACCAACACGTCCCGGCCATCCTCGAAGCTTGGTACCCCGGCGAGCAAGGCGGCACCGCCATCGCCGACGTGCTCTTTGGCGACTACAATCCCGCCGGTCGCCTGCCTATCACGTTCTACGCCGGCCTCGAACAACTCCCGAATCTTTTCGACTACGAAATCAGCCTCGGCCGCACTTACATGTATTTGCCCACACCACCGCTCTACCCCTTCGGCCACGGCTTGAGCTACACCTGTTTCGACTACCAGAATCTCCGCGTCACCCAAACTCCGACGACCATCACCGTCACCGTGGACATCACCAACAGCGGGGGGCGTGCCGGTGACGAAGTCGCGCAGCTTTACGTTCGCGAACTTGATGCGCCCTGGCCGGTGCCGCTGAAACAACTCCGCGGTTTTCAACGCGTTCACATTCCCGTCGGGGCGACCCGCCCGGTCACCTTCACGCTCAAAGTCGCCGACCTCGCCCGCTGGGATGAAACCCGCCATGCGTTCGTCGTCCGCCCCGGCATCTTTGAACTCATGGTGGGCGCCTCGTCAGCGGATATTCGGATCTTGGCTCCACTCCGAATCGACTAAATCCCGCAGTTGCAAATCCCGGCGACGCCCCCTATAAAACACGCCACAAACTTTCACCCAACTGGAGATTAGCACCATGACCAACGCCGCATTCCCCAACGTATCCAAAATCAAGTACGAAGGCCCGCAGTCCAAAAACCCGCTCGCTTTCAAACAATACAATCCCGACCAGAAAATCGCCGGCAAGACCATGCGCGACCATTTTCGGTTCGCGGTTTCCTACTGGCACACCTTCCGCGGCACGGGTGCCGATCCGTTCGGTCCGGGCTGCGCTCTGCGCCCGTGGGACGACGGCTCGAACTCCGTCGTCAATGCCCAGAATCGCGCCCGCGTCGCGTTTGAGTTCCTCGAAAAACTCGGCGTGCCGCATTACTGTTTCCACGACCGCGATGTCGCCCCGGAAGGCGCGACATTGGCGGAGTCGAACCGGAATCTCGACGCCGTCGTCAAAGTCTTGAAGGAAGAACAAAAACGCACCGGCATCAAACTCCTCTGGGGCACCGCCAATCTCTTCTCCAATCCCCGGTACGTTCACGGCGCATCCACGAGCTGCAATGCCGACTCGTTCGCGTTCGCCGCGGCGCAGGTGAAGAAGGCGATGGAAGTCACACTCGAACTCGGCGGCCAAGGCTACACCTTCTGGGGCGGCCGCGAAGGCTACTCGACCCTGCTCAACACCGACCTCAAGCGCGAGCAGGAACATCTCGCGAAATTCCTCCACATGGCAGTGGACTACAAAAAGAAAATCGGCTTCAAAGGCCAGTTCTACATCGAGCCAAAACCGAAAGAACCGACCAAACACCAGTACGACTCCGATGTCGCGGCGTGCTTGAACTTCCTGCGCGAGTACGACCTGTTCGACCATCTCAAGCTCAACATCGAAACCAATCACGCCACGCTCGCCGGCCACTCGATGCTCCACGAACTCACGACCGCCGCTGCCGCCGGCCGCCTCGGCTCGATTGACGCCAATACCGGCGACGAACTCCTCGGCTGGGACACCGACCAATTCCCAACCGACATCTACGGCACGACCGAGATCATGCTGGTCGTCCTCGGGATGGGCGGGTTCACGACCGGTGGGTTGAACTTCGACGCGAAAGTTCGCCGGGAAAGTTTTGAGCCGGTCGATCTGTTCCACGCCCACATCGGCGGCATGGACACGTTCGCGCGCGGCCTCAAAATCGCCCACGCCATCCGACAAGACGGGCGGCTCGCGAAGTTCGTCAAGAACCGCTACGCGAGTTGGGATACCGGCATCGGCAAGAAGATCGAGACCGGCAAAGCCGACTTCCGCTCGCTCGAAGCCTACATGCTCGAAAAAGGCGAGGTCACACCCTGCACAAGCGGCCGCCAAGAGATGCTCGAAAACCTCATCAATGAGTTCATCTAGGATATTCGGGTTCCTCCTCGCGCTCGTCACCTTCGCCCACGCTGAGGACAAACCCCTTAAGATTGCCGTCATCCCCAAAGGCACGACGCACGTCTTCTGGAAGTCCGTCGAAGCCGGCGCGAAAGCCGCCGGCAAAGAACTCGGCGTCGAAATCGTCTGGAAAGGCCCGCTCAAGGAAAACGACCGGGCCCAACAGATCGCCATCGTCGAGCAATTCATCACCGAAGGCATCCACGGCATCGTCCTTGCCCCACTCGACGATACGGCGCTCGTCCGCCCGGTCAACTCCGCCATGGGCAAGAAAATCCCGGTCGTGATCATTGACTCCGCCCTCAAAGGCGAAGCCGGCAAAGACTTCGTCAGCTTCGTGGCCACCAACAACAAAAAGGGCGGCGAACTCGGCGGCAACCAACTCGCCAAGGTTCTGAACAATACCGCCAATATCGCCCTGCTCCGATATCAAGTCGGCTCCGCCAGCACTGACGAACGCGAGGCCGGGTTCCTAGCCGCCGTCGGTCAGCATGCCGACCTGAAAGTCATCGTCGACAATCGCTACGGCGGCGCGACGATGGGCGAAGCCAAAACTGCCGCAATGAACATGCTCGACAAACTCCGGCAAGCCCAAGGCATCTTCTGTCCAAACGAATCCACCACGTTCGGCATGCTGCTCGCCCTCCGACAAAGCAACCTCGCCGGCAAAGTCAAATTCGTCGGCTTCGACACGTCGCCACCATTAATTGAAGGACTGAAAAAAGGCGAAATCGACGCCCTCGTCGCCCAAGACCCCACCCGCATGGGTTACCTCGGCGTCAAGACCTGCGTCGAACATCTCCGCGGCCAGCAGGTGGAAACCGCCGTGGACACCGGCGCGCGCCTCATCACCCGCGACAACCTCAGCGACCCAGAGACCAAAAAACTCCTCGGACTCTGATGCGCCTCGAGATGCGCGGCATCCAGAAACGCTTCGGCGCGACAGTGGCGTTGGGCGGTGTCGATCTGAATGTTGCCGGCGGCGAGGTCCTCGCGCTCGTCGGCGAAAACGGCGCCGGCAAAAGTACACTCATGAAAGTACTCGCCGGCGCGCACCAACCTGATGCCGGCACGATGACCCTCGATGGCCAGCCTTACCGGCCACGTGGGCCGCACGATGCGCGACTGGCCGGTGTGGCGATGATCTATCAAGAACTCGCGCTCGCGCCGCATCTCACCGTCGCCGAAAACATCTGGCTCGGCATGGAACCGGCCCGCCGCGAACAACGTCCCCGCGCCGCCGCCGCCCTCGCCCAACTCGGTCACCCGGAAATTTCTCCCGACATCCGCGTCGCCGCTCTCCCGATTGCCCGGCAACAGATCGTCGAAATCGCCCGCGCCGTCGCCATTGGCTGCCGGGTGCTTGTGCTTGATGAGCCGACCAGCAGTCTGACGGGCGCGGACATCGAACATCTTTTCACGCTCATTCGCCGGCTCCGCGCGGACGGGCATGCGATCATCTACATCTCGCATTTCCTCGAAGAAGTGAAAACCATCGCCGACCGGTTCACGGTCTTGCGCGACGGCCAAAGCGTCGGCACCGGCAATGTCGCCGGTACGTCATCGGGCGAGATCATCGCGATGATGGTCGGCCGGCAAGTTGCGGAATTGTATCCGCGTTCCCCGCGCTCGCCGGGCGAAGTGGTGTTGACAATCAATGGCCTCGAACTTCGCCGCGGTGAAGTCATCGGCATTGCCGGCTTGGTGGGGTCGGGGCGGACGGAGTTGCTCCGGTCGGTAAAAACCGACTGGCGGCGAACCGGCTTCGTCTGTGAAGACCGCCAGCTTGAAGGTTTGGCGTTGGAACTTTCCATCGCCGACAACACGACGCTGCCGCGCTTGCCGGCGTTTGTACGCCCGCAGACGCTCGAAAGCGCGACGAGCCGGTGGGTGGAACGTATGCAAATCAAATGCCGGAATCCCCGGCAACCGGTCGGGAGTTTGTCCGGGGGCAACCAGCAAAAAGTTGCGCTCGCCCGGATGCTGCATGCCGACGTGGATGTCCTCCTGCTCGACGAGCCGACGCGCGGGATTGATGTCGGCTCGAAGGCGGAGATTTACCGGCTGATCGACGAGTTGGCAGTCGCCGGTAAGGCTGTGTTGCTGGTGAGTAGTTACTTGCCGGAGCTGCTGGGGATCTGTGACCGGATCGCGGTGATGTGTCGCGGAAAACTCGGGCCGGCACGGCCAGTGGCAGAGTTGAACGAGCAAATCATCATGGCGGAGGCGATATGCTGAAAAAACTTGGGCCAATTCTTGGTTTGGTCTTTGTCGTGCTGCTTTTCACCGCGCTCCGTCCGGGAAAGTTCGCGACCGCCGATAATTTTGAAATCATGCTCCTGCAAACAGCGGTCGTCGGTACCGGGGCGCTGGGCATGACCATCGTGATCATCAGCGGCGGGATTGATTTGTCGGTCGGGTCGGTGGTGGCGTTGACGACAGTGGTGATTGCGCTGTTGTTGAATCTCGGTTGGCCGCCAGTGTTGGCCACTCTGGGCGGCGTCGGGGCCGGTATGATTTGTGGCGGATTGATCGGGACGCTGATCACGCGGTTGAAGCTCGCGCCGTTCATTGTGACGCTGGGGATGTGGGGCGCGCTGCGCGGGACGGCGAAAGGGTTGGCGAGCGAGCAGATGGTGGTACCGCCGGGGTCGTGGTTGAACCGGTTGCTCAATACGTTGGCGCCGGAACAACGCTGGCTGCTCGTGCCGCCGGGCGTGTGGTTGATGTTGGGGCTGGCGGTGGCGGTATTTGCGTTCCTGCGTTACACGCGGCGCGGCCGGCATGTGTTTGCGATCGGCTCGAATGAATTGACGGCCCGGTTGTGCGGCGTGCCGGTGGAGCGGACGAAGTTGATTGTGTATATGCTCGGGTCGGGATTTGCCGCGCTGGCCGGGGTATTGCAGTTTTCGTATCTGACCGTCGGCGATCCGACGACGGCGGCCGGCATGGAACTCGACATCATCGCGGCGGTGGTAATCGGCGGCGGAAGTCTGGCCGGCGGAGCGGGGTCAGTGGCCGGCAGTTTGGTCGGAGCGCTGATCATGACGGTGGTGGCGAACGGCTGCACGAAGTTGGAGTTCCCGAACTGGGTGCAGGAAATCGTGACCGGCGGCATCATCATCGTTGCCGTCACGCTGGACCGGTGGCGCCAGCGGCGCGCGGAGTAAAACATACTTGCCGGGCGCCTCCCGCTACGCGATAAGCAGTTTATTCTCATGAAGACTCCAGCCTACCGGAATCACAAACTCCCGCTCGCCCAACGCGTCGCCAGTCTCATCGCGCAGATGACACTGGCGGAAAAAGTCTCCCAGATGGTCCATGCGGCACCGGCCATCGAGCGGCTTGGGTTGCCGGAATACAACTGGTGGAACGAATGTCTTCACGGCGTCGCCCGTGCCGGCAAGGCGACGGTGTTCCCCCAAGCAATGGGCATGGCGGCATCGTTCCACACGGACTTGGTGAATAGGGTCGCCACCGCCATCAGCGATGAAGCGCGGGCCAAACACAACGCGGCCCTCCGGCAAGGCAATCGCGGGATGTATTTTGGGCTGACGTATTGGACGCCAAATATCAATCTCTTCCGTGATCCGCGCTGGGGACGGGGCCAGGAAACTTACGGCGAGTGTCCCTATCTCACCGCCCGGCTGGGCGTGGCGTTCATCAAAGGCTTGCAGGGAAATCATCCGCAGTATTTGAAACTCGTCGCGACCGCGAAGCATTATGCCGTCCACAGCGGGCCGGAGGAATCGCGGCATCGGTTCAATGCGGTGGTCAGCCAGCGCGATTTGCGTGAGAGTTACCTGCCCCATTTTCAAGCGGCAGTGCAGGAGGCAAAAGTCCACTCGCTCATGGGCGCGTACAACCGCGTCAACGGCGAACCGTGCAACGGCAGCGTGACGTTGCTGCAGAAAATTCTGCGCGATGAGTGGGGCTTTACCGGGTACGTCGTCAGCGATTGCTACGCGATCAAGGATTTTCACCAAGGCCACGGCGTCACCAAAGATGGAGTGGAGTCCGCCGCCTTGGCCGCGCGCAATGGCTGTGACATCAATTGCGGCTGCCTGTTCCTCGAACTCGCTGAAGCCGTCAAACGCGGGTTGGTCACCGAGGCGGAACTCGACCGGAATCTGACCCGGCTGTTCACAGCGCGGTTTCGGCTCGGCATGTTCGACCCGCCCGCCCGCGTCCCGTGGTCCAAACTCAAGCCGGCGGTCGTGAACTCCCCGGCCCACCGAAAGCTCGCGCGGCGCATGGCGCAGGAATCCATCGTCTTGCTCAAAAATGACGGCGTCCTGCCCCTCCGCAAAGATCTCCGGCAAATCCTCGTCGTCGGCCCGAACGCGGTGGACACGCTCGTCCTGCTCGGCAACTACAACGGATTCGCGCCGCAAATGACCACGTTGCTGGCCGGCATAGTCGGCAAGGTCGCGACCGGCACGCAGGTGCAATGGGCAAAAGGTTGCGAGTTGGCCGGCGATCACCCCATCAACACCGGCGAACTCCACTGGCTCACCAGCTACGGCCCGCCGGTGGATGTCATCGTCGCCTGCCTCGGATACAGCGCGACGCTCGAAGGCGAAGAAGGCTCCACCGAAGGCGGCGGCTCCGGTGACCGCAACAAATACGGCCTGCCCGGTCGCCAACAGGAATTTCTCGAAGCCCTCACGAAATTCAGCAAACCCATCGTCCTGGTTGTGACCGGCGGCAGCCCGATTGATCTGACGTGGGCGCAGGCCCATTGCGCCGCCATCGTCTGGGCCGGTTACCCCGGCGAACAAGGCGGCGATGCGGTCGCCGACGTATTGTTTGGCGACTACAACCCGGCCGGGCGGCTGCCGATCACGTTCCCGAAGAGCTACGACCAGTTGCCGGCGTTTGAGGATTACAACATGCGCGGGCACACTTACCGGTTCATGGATGCCGAGCCGTTATACCGGTTCGGCTACGGACTGAGCTACACGACGTTCCGCTACTCGAAACTGAAAATCCGCGGCCTGACGGTCAGCGTCGCCGTGAAAAATGCCGGGCGACTGGCCGGCGATGAGGTCGTCCAACTTTACATCCGCGACATCGTCGCCAGCGTCCCAGTCCCGCGCCGGCATCTCGCAGGCTTCCGGCGCATCCACCTGAAACCCGGCCAGACTGCAACCGTGACTTTCCCGCTGCGGCGCGAGCAATTCGCTTGTTTCGACGACGCCGGCCAGCCGTTCCTCGAACCGGGCGATTTTGAAATCAGCGTGGGCGGCGGTCAACCGGACGATCCACACAGTGGCGCGGTGACCGCCCGGCTTGCGCTGACGTGAGAACTTCGCCCGGCGGGTGTTGGGCGCGCGAGTCAACTATTCGTCGGCGACCACGATCGCGCCAATCTTGGCGCCCAGAGTCACCTTGCCTTTGGTGATGATGATCGAGAAATCGCCTTCGCCATCATTGCCTTCGAAGGCCCCTTGCAGCGCGCCACTGAAACTCACCAATGCCTGAACGCTCGAGTCGGGGTTGATGGTCGCCTTGCCGGTCATGGCCAACCAGCTCTCGCCCAACCAACCGGCCGAGTCGAATCCACCGGCCAGCGCGAGATAGCCCTTGCCTTTGACCTCTTCAAAAACCCCGCGGACCATCAGTTCGGCGATCACAATGAGGTTACTCTGGCCCGCAGTATCGAACACCGCGAGCAACACGACCGGTTCGCTGTCGCCAATGAAAAACAGTTCGAGCGCCAGTTTCTCGTTGGCCGGAACGCTGGCCTCGGGGGCGCGCCCGCGCGCCAGGTTCAGCAAGGCGGCCGTGGTGACCTTGTCCTTGAACGGCACGGGGCTGGCGTCGTCGTCGCCGATGACACTGCCGGCCAAACTGATCTCATATACCTGGCCGGTGACCACCTGCGCTTGCGCGGCCGTGCTGAGAGTAAGAACGGCGATTCCGATTACTGCCAGGATCTGACGGAGTAGGCTCTTCATTTTCAGTTGATCCAACGGACTGGATCCTCCCTTGTGCCGGCAGGGTGGCGGCGGCGGCAGGCCGGACAGCTACCGCCACCGAAACGGGGTGAGCACCGGGGTGCTTAACACCCACTCTCCCTGCCGTCAACGTCGGAAACGCATGCTTGCATTTCTGCCGGCATTTTCTTCAGATGCCCACACCATGAGTCTGACCATTCGCACCGTCGCTTACAAAGGCTGGAAAAACTGTTGCCGCATCGCCAATGGCACCGTCGAATTGATCGTTACCACCGACGTCGGCCCGCGGATCATCCGCTATGGCTTTGTTGGCGGCCAGAACCTTCTCAAAGAGGACCCCGCTCAGGTTGGCAAGTCCGGCGGCAAAGCGTGGCGGCTCTACGGCGGCCACCGGCTCTGGCACTCGCCGGAGGACGCGACGCGCACCTACTTCCCAGACAATTTCCCTGTCACCGTCGAGCGCCACGGCAACCGCACCCGCTTCATCGCGCCGGTCGAGACAACCTGCGGCATCCAAAAAGAACTCGAGATCAAGCTGGGCGCGCGCGTCGAAATCGTCCACCGCCTTCGCAACACCGGGCTCTGGCCCATTGAACTTGCGCCGTGGGCATTGAGCGTGATGGCACCGGGCGGCACGTGCATCGTCCCCCAACCCAAACGCGGCACGCATCCGAAAGATTTGCTGCCGCAGAACGTGCTCGTCCCATGGATTTACACCGATATGAGCGATCCGCGTTGGACGTGGGGCCGGCGCTACATCCTCTTGCGACAAGCCGCCAACTCCACGCCGCAGAAACTCGGCGCGCTCGTTCCCGACGGCTGGGCCGCGTACGCGCTGAACGGTCAGTTATTCGTGAAGCGGTTCCCCTGTCTCGCCGGCGCGCGCTATCCGGACAACGGCTGCAACTTCGAGACGTTCACCAACAGCAACATGCTCGAAGTCGAAACCCTCGGCCCGCTGACGACACTCGCTCCCGGCCAGACAATCGCGCATAACGAGACGTGGCAGTTGTTCAACAACGTCCCGGCCCCGAAGAATGACCGGGATGTCGACCGGCACATCTTACCACAGCTCAATCGCTGACGGCGGCTTGGCTCAGGTTGTAATACGAGCCAGTCGGTGTGCGCTGGAGTTTCACAGCGCGCACGCTGTAACACCTCCCGGGTTGCGCGTCCTTGAACCGCCCACCGGCAATGGGTTTGGGCGTCAGCCGGTTCCCATCCCGGTAAACGTAATATCCCAGCACCGGCTCCGCGGCAGCTTTCCACGTCAGGAGGCCGGCTTTGACCTTGAGGTTTGTCGGTGGCGCGACCACGTCTTGCCGGAGTGTTGGGTCACCGAGCAATGCGATGTGGACGCCCCGGCCACCATAGCCGACAGGCTGATAGTCGCGGCCGTTGTTTTGCGTCAACCGGAGACACGCGCCGATCGTCTCACCAAACGCCATCGGATGCAGAAACCAATGCGGTCGCCCGGCCCAACCCGCCGCCAATGCACCGTCGGCGTTGGCCAGCGCGGCGCGCATGAAGTTGTTGGTCGTGTTCCAGTCGCCGAAATAGCTGCCCATAAACAACGCGAAGATGCTGCGGAACGGTTTCTCGACAAACGTCTGCGTCGTCCCGAGTCCGCTCAGGTGTTGGTAGCCGCCCGGCCCGCAGGCAAAGGTCCACAACCGCCACTGCGCGTCCGCGAACGGATTACCGGGTTCGACGGCTTCGGCGCCGAGCGTGGTCGTGAAGTTTTGCCACGCCGTGTAGGCGAACATGTCCGGCGGTGAAGTCGGAAATCCGTCGAGCACCAGCGCGCGCGCCGGCACGACCAGTTGCTTGTGCCGGTAGGCGTGGTTGCGGTCGAGATAACGCTTCAGGAGTTGCTGCTCCGTTTCGGCGAATGCCGGCATGTTCGCGAAATCCACGCGACCGATGGCCACTTCCACCGCGCCGGGAATGCGGCTCGGATTGTCAGACCAATCGCCGGTCAGATCGCCGTAGTAGACATCCGCCGGCCACGCGCCTTTGTGATCGGCGTGACCGTCGGGATTGAGGTTGCCGAAGTACGGCACCGGGATGTGCCCCAAGAGCAGCGCGCTGTCAGGCTTCTCGACGCGGATCAGTTCCTTCACTGCCGCGACGGAAGCCGACCGGGCCACGTCGCGCCGGACAACGCGCCAACCATCGCCGGCGAGATCATCCCTCAACCGCGCAATCTCGCCGGCAAGCCCCCCGGCATGAGTCGCGTCCACCAGCAACAACACCGTGCCGCGGTCGTCGCGGGCCGGCAATTCTCTGGCGGCCCAGAAGTAATCCCATTTCGAATACTCGCCGCCACGCTGAAGAGCGTACTCGGATATCCGCCCCGGTCCCACTCCCGTGTCCAGAAACTCATTGCCGGCCACTGCGGCGAGTTGTTTCCATTTGCCGCCGAGTTCGCGGCGCGAAATAGTCACGTTCCCGGGATCGCCATCGGGCGACCATTGGAGCTTGGTCTGCCGCCGCGAAAGCTGGGCGATAGCGTCGAACGTCATCAGCCGGGAAATGAAGTCCTTGCCGAGTTGCACCGTTTGCGACCGCGGCACGTGGGCGCGCGTGGCCAAACGGACCCGGTGCAGCTTGCGGTAATCCGACGCCGCCCCAATTTCCGGAAACCACACGGCGTGCTGGAGGGTATCCCCCCAAGTGTTGACCATGATTTGCACGCCGACTTCCCGGCCCTGCACCGCTTTGATGCCGAGGCTGGTCCAGGGTAACCGTGCCTCCAGCCGGTAACCAGTTTCCGTCCGCGTTCGCGTGACCGTGGCTTCCGCCGGCAAGCTCTTCAGTGACGGGGTCCGCCGGTGATTGTGAAAGTGAACGCGCGGCGTGGGATATTTCGGATCCATGCCGGGCGCAATCACCCATTGGCAGAGGTCGCGCGCCCCGACCCGAGGCGCAAGATAAAGCTCCACTGAATCCCGTTGCCACAACTTGTCGAGGTCGGCGGCTTCGGTAAACCGGGCGGCCGGCACCTCCACGCGGACGAGCAGGTTGCTTTCATTCCACCCCAACCACGCCTTGCCGGCTGACGGTGGGGTCAGTTGAATCTCCAGTGCTTGGGCTGCGCTGGTCAACCGCGGCACCTCAAAGACCGGCGCCATGGCACGTGGCTGCATCATCCACCCCACCGCCAGCAAACAAATGAGCAGTTCCACAAGATCCCATTCACATGATGCTGTATTTCTTGAAAGCAGCGACCGCACTCATGCCGGCTTCGATGGCTTTCTTGACCCTCTTTTCGCCGCGCGCTTTTTCCAACGCCAGCCGAAACACGTCCGCTTCGACTGCGCGCGGCACGACGAGCACACCGTCGATGTCGCCGTAGATGATGTCGCCGGGCGCGAGGCGCACGTCCCCGATCTTCACCGGCACGCGGAAGTCCACCACCTTGTACCGCGGCGCGGAGTCCTGACCGTACCGGCCGAAACAAAACGTCGGGTAATTCAATTTGTAAATCTCGCGCGTGTCGCGGACGTACCCATTGACCACCACGCCGGCCGCCCCGAGTTTCAACGCCCGGGTGCTCATCAACCCACCCCACAACGCATTCCGCGGCGACGAGCCGGTATTCACGTACACTTCATTGGGTTTGAGGTCATCGAGCGCTTCGAGCATCAACCCAAATGGCTTCTTCATCGCCGCATCCGGATCCTTGGTGTCCACCGACAACACCGGCAGCGCCCGCCCGATCACGATCATGTCCTCACGCAACGCCTGAATCTGCGGCGGCAAAAATTGATGATACCGGCCGAGCTTGTCGAGGATGTCGCCCACGACGCACGTGAACAACTCCTTCTTCGCCAGCGCAAACAACTCCGCGTCATTCTTCCAAAGTTTCATGCCGGCAAGTATCGCGAGAATTCGGGTAGCGGGTCAAGCCGGCGAACTACCGGAAAGGTAACCGCCACATGATCATCTCGGCCGTTCCGTTCCCGTGGACGACCGCCCCGGCAAGTCGTCAACAAATTGAAATTCGCCGCCGGAGAATGCTGCCTGGTTTCCGTTCGCGGTATCATCGTGAACACTTCCCGCGCTGAACCGCGCACTGAGTTTCACGTCTGACCAGAAACTCAAGCGGGTCGGGTCTCGCGAGCCGGCAAAGTCCAAGTCGTACAACTCATCTACCTCCGCCTGACTCAACGCCTTGTTGATCGCGATCGGCCGGAAAATCGTTCCGGCAATGGACAACGTTGGCTTGTCGCCGTTCAGGAGCGAACCGATGGTGACCGCCGTCGCAGCCTCCTGATTCAGCGATGGGATGGGGCGGTGGTTGGTCAGAAAGGTTTTGGTTTCCATTCGTTTGTCCACGTACAACTCCACCTTGCCGGCGGCGTACGTCCACCCGACGTGATGCCACTGCCCATCGTTGATGACGGTGTCGCCGTAAATGGATTGGATGGTCCGACCGTTGTCCGACAGCAGCGCGAGCAAACGCCGACCATGATCCCAAGTCTCGATCCCCCAACACCGTTTGGCCTGCGTGTAGTTGGACTTCGCGAAGATACCGGTGTTGTGGCTGGTGTCGGTGGTCTTGATCCACACAAATACGCTCATCGTCGTGGAGAAATTCACCGAACTCGAATGCGGGATGATGATTGCCTTCGGCATGCCATCCGTGCGTAGTGCTTGCTGCCCGACTCGTGCCGCGTCTGCGGCCGGCTTCCTGACTTCAGTCTGACCGCCGCCAGCAGCCATCAAGGCCGGCGCTGCAGCCAATGCGATCAGGTGGAAGATCCTCCATTTCATAGCTCGGATGGCCAACTGTGTGATGCACGGTTTTGCCCCGGCAACCCGTTCAGGCAGCCGCTTAGCGGCGACGCCGGCGGAGTAGAATGGCCCCGAACAAGCCGGCACCGACCAGTAACCAGGTGGATGGCTCGGGGATAATCACAAAATCAACCGAGCTGGGTGAACCTACGAAGCGATCATCACTAAACTCCCAATTGCTCGGCGTCGTAATCGCGGTCTTGTACTGCGCAATCGTCAACCCGGTTCGCGGGCCAACGTAACGTGAGTTATCAATGCTGGAGTCGCCCGCCCAGGTGTTTGTCCCGAGCAAAATGGCGGTGGAAAAATCGGTCAACCCCAGTGGCAGCGCCCCCGTACCGGTACTCGCCGCCGGCTCCCAACCCGCGGTCATGTCCAGCGCAAACAGGAAGTTCGTGGTGAACCCGGTCGCTTGGTACGCGAGCAACTGATCACCGGCCACGGCAAAATCCGGACTGCTGGCCTTGACGATATTTCCCAAGTCGGTGTAAATCGCTGTGACATTCAAATTGGTAACGATGATCGCCGTGCCCGCTATGATCGTCGTTCCGGTGTCATTCGACCAAGTCATCGAGCCTTCCCCGGCAAGCAGCTCCGTTCCTGTCCAACCGCGGTCCGTAAACCCGATCGTCGTGCCCGCCGTCAGATCGAGCCAGGTGACAAATGAAAAGGCATCCGGCGAATCAGCATAGAGGGACAAGAGGCTGATATCGCCAGCGGTAAGAGTCGTGTTGGCTTGGGCCGGTGGGATGGCCAGAATGGCCGCAATGGAAAGAATCAGAACATATTTATTCATAGATACCTCGCGGGCTGCCATCTTCTACATAAGTCAAGCGCGCGGCGGTGTCAAACAGGATATCCTCGAAAGCACTTGAGCGCGGCAACCCGCGTCATCCGCGGTCGCCATCTTCGCGTGCGAGCAGGCGCCGCCCCAACGATTAGCAACCGCCAAACACGACGCATACCGGCGTGTTCACCGGCAAACTCCCGCTCGCCTGCCGGCGATGCGCGCCGGTCACCGGATCGAGTTCATGGACCGTCAGCGAATGGGAATCCTGACCGGCAGCCACCAGCCAGCGACCGGTGGGATCGATGTTGAAATCACGCGGACACTTGCCGCCGCTGTCGAACCGGCCGACCCACGTCAACCGACCGGCGGCGTCCACCCGGTATTGTGCGATGGAATTGTCAGACCGGTTCGAGGTGGACAACATCGTTCCTCCGGGATGCAGATGGATCGCGGCGGCGGTCGGCGCACCGGGGAAGTGACCGGACAAATCGGCGAGGATCTGGCCGGTCCGGTAGTCCAAGACCATTGTGTGCGCGTTGAGTTCGCCAAGCACGTAGGCCACCGGCAACGTGGGATGAAACTCCAACTGCCGCGGCCCGCAGCCGGGCGGCATCGGGAAAAAGGTCGGTGCGTCCGGCGCAATTCGTCCCTGCTTGATCTGATGAATCCAGATTTTGTCTGAACCCAGGTCGCAGACGAACAGTTGCCGGCCATCGGGTGTGATCGCGGCTTGATGGGCGTGGGAGGCTTCCTGCCGGGCGGCGTTCGGGCCGGTGCCGCTGTACCGGAACTCCTGACGCAGTTCGCCCACCCCAGCAGTCGTGATGGCGTGGGCGGTGAGACAGCTTTCCATATAACTCGCCGTGTAAACCTCCTCGGCGCCGATGCAGATGTGACAGGAGACCGGCGCCCGCGAGGATTCGTGGCTGAGCAGTTGGAGCTTGCCGCTGTCCGCCACTTGGAACGCGACCACCTTGCCGGCCGCCGTGAGATTGTCGGCGATGGAGAACAGCATCCGCCGCTTCGCGTCGTAGGCGATGTAGTCGGGGTTGAGGATGTCCCGGTACGTGTGGCGGCGTTCGAGCAGACCGGTGTTTGTGTCGAGCGCGCAGGTGACGATGCCATCGCCTTGCGCGCCCTGAAAATACGGTGTTCCATCGGTAAAGGTGCCGATGAAGAAAAGGATTTCGCTCATGGTTGTTCCAGCTTGGCTTTGAGGTAGCCCATCGCAAAGGCCATGCCGGCGTGCCAGGGGGCGGCGCAGGTCATTTGCGGGGCGTGATCGGGAATGATTGCGCCGGTAAATCCGTTCTCTTTCAGGATCCGCAAGACCCGGCCAATATCAATGTCGCCATCATCAATGAACGTCTCCCGGTACTGCGGCACTTTGCCGTGGACGTTGCGCAGATGGACGTAGGCAATCCGGCGGGCGTGCCGGGTGATGCACTCGTAGAGGTCGCCTTCACTCATTTCAGCAATCGTGCCGCAGCAAAACTCCAAGCAATTCGCCGGGCTGGGATTCAAGCCAAGGAGTTTATCGTAGAGCGCCGGTTGGTAAACCAACCGGGGTTGACCGCGCACGGTCGGCAACGGCGGGTCGTCGGGATGGGCGGCGAGTTTGACTCCCGCTTGTTCGGCAACCGGGAGGACGGCGTTGAGAAAGTCATGGCAGCGTTGCCAGAGTTGTTCCGACGTGGTGGCCGGCATCGTGCCGGATTGGGTGGTGTCGTACCACATGTTCCAGACCATGCCGGCGGGGATGGGATCATTGACGGGGCCGTTCATGCCGACGGCTTCGGCACCACCGCGGGCGAACGGGCCTTTGGTGCGCCCGGCCACGCCGGCCAGTGAAAAATTGTAACCCATCACCGGAATCCCGACTTCGCCGAGGCGGCGGATGATGGTCCGGCAGTTCTCCAATTGCGCGGCTTTTTTCGGGCCGTCGAGGAGAACGTCGTGCCAGTGGGCGGGATCGAAATTTTCGACAGCTTCCCAGATCAGGCCGTGGGCTTCGATCTGGCGTTTGATGCTGGTGAGTTCGGCGACGCTCCAGAGTTTGTCCGGATCACCGGCAACACCCCAGCCGTGGAGGTCACCGAGCGGTTGGTCGGTCCGGTGGTTGGCGCGGCCTTGGTTAAAATAGTCAACGAGGTGGACGACCACGTGCGTTGCGCCGCATTGGCGGGCGAACCGGAGTTGGTCGTCGGTGATTTGGTGCCGGTAGATGCCGAACCCGAGTTTCATGTTGTGGGATGCTTGTAGCCGCACCCTTCAGGGTGCGTTCGGGACAGCGCAGGCTGAAGCCTGCGGCTACGGTTACGGCTGCATTCCACGGAAGCATTCATCCGAGTTTGGGCAGGCCGACGCCCATGTCCACCTGCAACACATGGCCATCGAGTTCGTCGGCCAGTGGCGAACAGAGGTAGAGGAATGCGTTGGCAACACCGGCGGGGCTGTTGCGTTGGCCGAGCGGCGAGACGCGATCCACCCAGGCACGATAAACCGGGTCTTCGTCGTAGACTTTCTGCGACGAGCCGACGGCGACATTGCCGGGCGAGACGCAATTGACGCGGATTTTATGTGGCGCGTATTCGAGCGCGAGATTTTTGGCGAACATTTCGAGCGCGGCCTTGCTCGACACATAAGCCGAGATGCCGGCCATTGGGATGCGGCTGATGAATGAGGATGTGAAAATCAAGTGGCCGGCAATATGGCGCTGGCGCCATTCCCGGAGAACCGCTCGGGCAAAATACGTCTGCCCGAGAAAGTTGAAGGCCACAACCTTGTCGAACGTCTCGCGGTCGCACGTTTCAAACGGAAACACGCCGGTGCCGCCGGCGTGGCCCAGCGCGATGTTGATGCCGGGATATTGGGCGAAGGCAGCGGTGACGACGCGCTCCACCGCGACCGGGTCAGTCACATCCATCGGGAAGTACGGCTGGAGCGGCGCAGTCGCCTGTTTGTCCGTGGCCACCACGGTTGCGCCGGCATTGGTCAACGCCTTGATGACGTACTCCGCAATCCCCCCGAGCGCGCCGGTCATGAGAATTGTTTTGTCGGCGAGATCAATCTTCACGCACCCGGCACGCTAACGAAACAGGGCGGACAGAACAAGACGAATGATTGTTTTCGCTCGCTTTTCGGGCAGTCAGTCACTACACGTCAAAACCGCATCCGCATGCAGAAAATCCGCCACGTCCGCCTGCACCCGCAGAGTCTCAGCCCCGATCCGACATATGGGGTCGAGACGGGCGCGTGTTCCTGTCTTGACCTTGAACCAGCCCGCGTCGTGCGCGCGGTGCCGGCCGTGAAGCAATGGCGCTGCCCGGTCCGCGTGCCGGCCACCGCGGATGGCCGCGTGGAGTTCCTCCTGGATTTTGGGACGGAGTTGGACGCGAAGTTGGAACTCACCGTCACGACCACCGCGCGCTGCCATGTCACCGTCGGCTTCGGCGAAAGCGCAGTGGAGGCCGAGGGGCTGATCATTGCCTATGCGCCGCACCCCGTCGTCATGTGGTCCGTGCCGGGCGCGGGCACGCAGACCAAACTTTTCGACACGTACCGGTTTCTCACGCGTGAACCGATCACAAACACTTCGCGCGGCTTCCGGTATGTCCGCCTCGTGTTCCACGACGTGCGCGGCGAACTGCGCCTCGACCGGCTGGTCGCCCACGCCGAGTTCACATTCGCCGAGCGCCGGGGCGATTTCCGGTGTGACGACGAACATTTCCAACGGGCCTGGCAGGCGTCGGTCTACACGGCGCGCTTGTGCGCCCGGCCGGCGGCGCTTTGGGACGGCATCAAACGCGACCGGGAAGGCTGGTTCGGCGACGCGCGGATCACCGCCGAAACCAACGATGCCGTCTGGCACGACCCGCGACCCGCCGCCGCGATGCTCGCGAAGCTGCCGACCAACGATTGGTGCAACGGCGTGCCGGTGTACTCGTTCGACGCGATTGCAATGTTGCACCAGCAAGTCCTCGTGTACGGCTGGGAGTCGCCGGCGGCGCGTGACGCCTTTGCGCGCATCGTCGAGTTTCTCGCCTGGGTGGCCGCGACCCAAACCAACGCCGACGGCTTCATCATCCGCGATGACAAAATTGACACGTACTTCCTCGGCATCGGCTTCCTCGACTGGTCAACCCTCCCACACGGGGGCCGGTTTGAAGAATTGTCGTGGCTGCAATGCAAATACGTCGAAGGCTTGCGGACCGCGGCGCAACTCGCGCAGTGGCTGGGGCAGACGGACACCGCGACGCGCTGGCGCAAGCTTGCGGCGCACTTGGAAGCTCTGATCATCGCCCGCTTCTGGCGGGCGGAGACCGGCTTCCTCCACACGCTCAACCACGCCGGGCCGGGACTGAAACTCGACGATCATTATCCCAAAACCTATCAGCAAGCCATTGCCCGTGGCCCCAGCGGCCCGACCCGGCATTGCAATGCTCTGGCCGTGCTGGCCGGGATTGGTTCGCCCGCGCAGCGGCAAACAATTTTGGATCGCGTCTTTCGCAACCCGGCCATCGACTTGGTCACCACGCCCTACTTCCGGTATTACGAAGACAGCGCCCGCGCGTTGTGCGGCGACCCGACCGGCGCGCTTGCGGACATGGTCGGGTACATCGGCGATCTGGTGGAACGCGAAGACGCCGCGACCGTGTGGGAAACCTACGACCCGCGCATCACCGACTTGCGCCGGTATACCGCCAACTTTGACCCCACCTGGTATTGGTCCACGAGCCTGTGTCACGGTTGGAGCAGCGGGCTGGTCCCGTTGACACAGCGCTGGCTGCTGGGGATTGAACCGCGGCAACCCGGTTTCTCGACGATCTGCTGCCAGCCGGCTGGGCCGGCGCCCGGAGCATTTGAAGCCACGATCCCGACGCCGCACGGCACCATCCGCGTCCACCGGCCAGCCGCGCATGAGCCGGTTCGCTACGACATCCCGGCAGGAATCACAGTCGAGCCGCCAAGGCCGGCGGTCACTGGTTGAATCGAGGGCGCAGCATGGCTTGGGTATATTTAATCATGGCCGGCATTCTGGAAATTGGCTGGGCGATCGGTCTGAAATACACGCAGGGATTCACGAAACTCTGGCCCAGCGTCGCGACCATCGCGGGCATGATTGCCAGTTTTGGCCTGCTCTCGGCAGCCCTCAAGACCATCCCCATCGGGACCGCCTATGCGGTGTGGACCGGCATCGGCGCGGCGGGAACCGCGGCCATCGGGATGCTGATACTCGGCGAGTCACGCGACGTGATGCGGATTGTCTGCCTTGTCCTGATCGTGGCCGGCGTAGTGGGCCTGCGCTTCTTCGCCCCGCCGGCCGCCTGAGGTTTTTCGCTGGATTTCCCGGGAGAGACGCCCTAAAGCTCCCGCCAATTCACTTATGAACAAAATCAAGGTCGGGATTATCGGCTGCGGCGCGATCAGCAATGCCTATTTCAAAGGCTGCGCGCCGTACCGCCACATGCAACTCGTTGCCTGTGCGGATCTGGACGAACCGCGCGCGGCGGCCAAGGCCAAAGAACACGATATTCGCGCGTGCAGCGTCGAAACGTTGCTGCGCGACCCGGATCTCGAGATCCTCTTGAACCTCACCGTGCCGAAGGCGCACGCCGCGATCAACCTCGCGGCCATTCAAGCCGGCAAGCATACCTATGCGGAAAAACCGTTCGGCGTGAACCGGGCCGAAGGCAAAAAAGTCCTCGCCGCGGCGAAGAAAAAAAACCTGCGCACCGGGTGCGCGCCGGACACGTTCTTCGGCGGTGGCGCCCAGACGGCGCGCAAACTGATTGACGACGGCGCGATTGGGCAGCCAGTCGCGGGGGTGGCATTCATGTGCGGTCACGGCATGGAGACCTGGCACCCGAACCCGGAGTTTTATTACAAGCCCGGTGGCGGCCCGATGTTTGACATGGGGCCGTATTACATAACCGGCCTGATCAATCTCATCGGCCCGGTCAAACGCGTCACCGGCGCGACGCGCATTTCCTTCCCGACGCGCACGATCACCAGTCAACCGTTCGCCGGGAAGGTCATCACCGTCGAGACGCCGACGCATATCGCGGGGACGCTGGAGTTCGCCAACGGCGCGATCATCACGATCATCCAGAGCTTTGACATGTGGCGGCATTCGCTGCCGATCCTCGAAGTCTACGGTTCGGAAGGTTCACTCAGCATCCCTGACCCGAATCGCTTCGACGGCGTAGTCAAACTCGCCAAGCCCGGCGCAAAGGACTGGACCGAAGTCCCGCTCACGCACCGGACCGATCTGGCCCGCGGGACCGGTTTGGCCGACATGGCCCAAGGCATCGCCACCGGGCGCCCGCATCGGGCGAGCGGCGAGATGGCGTTTCACGTCCTCGATGTGATGGCCGCGTTTGAGGAATCGGCCACCACCGGCAAGCACATCCAGATCAAGAGCACCTGCGAACGGCCCGCCGCCTTGCCGGTCGGCTTGCCGCTCGGCGAATTGGACTAGCCGGCAACGCCAGAGTACTTCGGCATCAAGCAAGGGCGATTCAGCACTTCAACAGGACAGGGCGGTGTGTGGCGAGTGCGGCGAGCGGTAATTCCGAGTCGCAAGGGATGGGCTGTGAAAGCCAATGCGGCGGAACTTTTTGTCTTGATCGGAACCTTTTATGGGTCACCCCAATGATGTGCTGTCTACCGACACGCCGGAACTGCGGCGGCGGGCGGCGTAGAGCGTGCCGGCGCCGGCCAGCCAGAGCAGCAAGATACTCGGTTCGGGCACGACCAGTGGGGGTTGCGTGATCAGGGGCTTCAACTGATGAATCTCCGCATCGCCCAGCAAGGTTACATCGGCCAGGCTCCAGTTGTTGGAGTTCACGAAATACAACCGCACGTTGTTGCTAAGGATCAGGTGCGAATCGCCCAGCAACCACAGGTCGTTGACAAACAATGCCGCCGTCTGGCCGTCCCCGAAGAACGAATCGGTCAACCGCAGGATGCTGTTGGTGCCGGCATTGCCGATCTCCAGCCGATCCAAGGCGAAGTTGTTCACAAACCCGCTGACCGCGCTGAACGTGGTCACCGTCTGGATGCCGGTGGTCAGCGGATCGGGCGTGCCGACAAACCCACCGGTCAGCAACAAGCCGGCAACGAAGAACTGCTGGGTCAGGGTCGTGCCGCCCGCGCCTTCGCCGTCGAAGATGAACTTGGTGCCGGGCGCGCCGCTGTTGCCGGGCGTGGTATTGAGCGTGTCGTAGCTGGTGTTCTGCGTGCTCTGGTTGACGAAATTGCTCTTGAACTCGTACACATCGCCGGCCCCGGCGCTGATGTAGCCGCTGGAGGTGACGAGGAGGTCGCCGTTGAAGATGTTGGTGGTCGGGTCGGTAATCCAGGCACCGTGGTTGACAACCGGGCCGCCGAAGCTGGCGTAGCTGTTGAGCATCGTCAGCGTGCCGGAGTTGGTGGTTGCACCGGCAATCGTGATTCGGGTGACCGTCGTCGTGACGAAACCGGCTGAGCCGATCAAGAGATTATCGGCGGTAATCAAGCTGCTGGCCGACGCGGTCAATGTCCCGCGCCGGATGTCCAGCACGCTGCGGCCGAGTGCATTCGTAACGTAGAGGCTGCCGCCGGTCATGTTGATGCGGTTGCCATCGGCGCCGGCCAGGTATCCGACGTAGGCGTTGCTGGCGATGACGGAACCGCCGGTGCCGATGGTCAGGGTGTTCGTGTCGCTTTCATAACCGACAATGAGGTTCCGCATGTCCTCCCATTTGGCTCCGTTGCCAGCCACTGCCACCGCATTGTTGCTGCCCGAATCGAAATAGCCGAGAATCCCGCCCCAGCTAACCAATGTGCCGCCGTTGGTCACAGTCAACTGGTTGCCCGCGCCACGGCTGCCGACGAACAGAGTCGAGAAGTTGGACCACGCCGATCCGGAGTCGCTTACCAACACCACGTTGTCGTGGCTGTTGCTGTACAGGCCCATGACTCCAGTGACGTTAACGACCACACCGGCATTCGTGATGATCAGCCGGCTGACCGCGCCCGAGTGGCCAATGGTCAGGGTGAACTGGTTATTCCAGACGGAGCCGGTCCCACTGATCAGCGCGACGTTATTGCTCCCGGCAGTTTCGTAGCCGATGTAGCCGGTGCCGTTGGAGAGTGCGCCCCCGCTGTTGATGACAAGGGCGTTAAGGTAGGTGTTGCTGCCAACGACGTACGTCCCATTGCCGGCCCAGTTGCTGACGACGTTGATGGTGTTGGTCTGGTAGTCGAGAGAGTAGTCATACTGGGCGAAGGCGGGGGAAGGCAGAAGACCGAGGACGGACGAGAGAAGACAGAATCCGCCTACGCTAGACAACAAGCCACGGCTCAACCGGACGAGAGGACGCCTGCGGGTGGAATGACTGGGATGATCACCGAGAGACGTCCCGGCGCCAACGGCTGACAACCAACGCTTCTCCATTTTGGCCTCCCGATCAACTTCCGGGTTCAGCCTCCGAACACATCCGAGTAGTCGGTCACTTGGGCCGTGCTACCCCATGGGCCACCATGCACAGATGGTCGAACTCGCTAAGCAGATTAATACTCCCGGCGGGGCGGTAAAGCAAGCCGGGAATCAGGCGGGAGCTCGCAGCGGGCGCAGCTCGGCACGGGTGCCATCACGGAATCGGAGGGCGGGCAAGGCAGTCCTGTAGGCTGCCTGCCGCGCGTGTAATGACCTGCTCCCCGACGGCGCGCACGCCATTGGGGTTCATTAGGGTTACTCTGGACACTGGACAGACTCTCCCGCATTCGCACCACCTTGCGCCGCTCGAGCTCGTAACGGTCGGGCCAGGTCGGTGAGCCGACCGCCGCCACTTCCCGGCGTCAATCCTCATTCTGTCCAGTGTCCAGATGACCCGAATGAACCGCATTGCTCCCTCACAACGACCGCATTGCTCCCTCACAACGACCGCATTGCTCCCTCACAATGACCGCATTGCTCCCTCACAATGACCGCATTGCTCCCTCACAACGACCGCATTGCTCCCTCACAATGACCGCATTGCTCCCTCACAACGACCGCATTGCTCCCTCACAATGACCACATTGTTCCCTCACAATGACCGCATTGCTCCCTCACAATGACCGCATTGCTCCCTCACAATGACCGCATTGTTCCCTCACAACGCAGGCATTGTTACCTCACAATGACAGGTCTGCATCCTCACAACACAGTCTCGGCACACAATCGGGCGTTGGTTGTGAGGACACAACGCGCCTGTGTTTCGCAAACTCACGGGCGCGTTTCCCTGAAAAATATTTCAAGCGGGAGACCCGCTGGTCGCGGCGCGGTCGGAAATTCTCACGGTTGCTGAGAAGGCGGTGGTGTTTTTCCAACAATTGCGAAACAACCCGGTACTCGTCCGCGCGTTTTCGCGCACCGGCACTTCGTCCTCGTGAACGGCGGTTGAGCCAACGGCTCCCGGCTTTCCGGTCTGGCTGCCTGCTCACCGCCTTGTCCGCCAAAGCTTGTCGTTCAGCGACGGAGGATGATCGCTAACCGCTGACAGCTCTCCCCCCACATATATATCGTTTCGCCATGAGTCTTGCCGAAAGCTCGCGGAGGACGCAAAGGCGCGAGCGCCGGCAGAAGAAGATTCGCCGGTACAGCCGCGCGTCCTAAGCCGGCCAGATTCCAGATCTGACCCCGATCATCTAAGCCGGCCAGATTCCAGATCTGACCCCGATCATTCCAGATCTGACCCCGATCACCCCGATCACCCCGCGGCTTGAATAGGTGCCCGACCAACGGCACAAAGTGAAATTAAGAGAATTAGAGCGTGTCGGAATTCGGGCTTCTGCATGGGTACCTGGGCGCTCTCACGCGCGTTCTGCAAGAAGGACGGAGCGGTTCATAACTATCACACGATCATCTCGCTCAACTGATGGCTTCCGGCTCGTAGGCTTTTCGTACGCTAGCTTAACGTGTGGCTCCCATCCCTTGATCCAACCCAATAGATCATCAGGCTGAACCAGACCAAAGCCCATGGCTTCGCAGAAGAGCTCAGAATATAAAATGCCCTTCGGACCGGCATCCAGCAATTCACTGAGCACCTTGTCCTTTGCTAGCGCAACATACCGGTCCCTTAACCGCAAAGTCGTTCGAGATTTGGGTGCACATTCGTCGAACGCCATAAGGGTTTGACCCGTTCGACGAATCTGAACGTCAACGCGCACCTGTTCCTGAATTCCCGCAACTTTCATTTCTGCGCGCTTAAAGACCTCGATACCGACAGGATGGTTCGTGGCATAGACTAGGAAATACTTTACCGATTCTTTGTCGGGCGCCAGCACAACCGCAGTGGACACGTACTTGAAGCCGCACAGTTTTTTCAGACTTCGGCAATACTCATAAACAGCAAACTCAGTTCGCTCCGCGCCTTTGGGAAGTTCTTGAAGTTTCTGGAGCACATCATCGCGACCGAAGAGCTTGTGAAAGCTGAGAGCGCGGCTATCCTCGTCAAGGAACCGTCTGATGTCACTGGTCATCAGATTGACGAGCACCTCAGAACTTCGCCCCATGATGAGCGGCTTAATCTCGTCCATCGGAATGTCTGCCCAACCTTTTGGATCGAGCAAAACGAACTTGAATGTGTTCGTGGAATCTTTGTTTAGAATTCGTTGGATGGCTGGAATCTCTCGAACGAATTCACCGTTTATCGGGAATAACTCAATGCCTCGCCCGTCATTGTCTTTGGTAAACTTTTCCAGACGCGCGAATGCTTTTGAGTCCTTTTCGACCATGATACAGCGAAACTTCACCTTGCGGTTCCATTTGTCGCGATGCCCCATGTAGCACTTGCGTAAAGCCTCGAACGCGACGCCGAACGAAGAGTCGGCACAATCGTCCCGCTTTACTTTCCAAGGTCCGGCAAATCCGTCGACATATGCGAGGGTATCCCAGCTTGAGCCGATCTTGTAACCCCAATCAGGCAAATACTCTTGAAGCAGGCAATGTTTTATATAGGCCTGCTCGCGACCAGCGTAATCGACGAGATCTAAGTTAGGCATGTAGTGCCGCGGCTACCCTTGGAATACCGTCCCACGTCACTCCTTCGAGGATGCGGCCAGCCGTCTTCTTATCGACTCGCGCCATAAGAACTGGCTCTGCATCTTGAAATTTCACAAGATTGCCGGGAACTGTCTCTTTCAGTAGCTCCGCTGGTACCCAATGGCCCCATTGCTTAAAATGGAATGCCACATCGAAATCTTTGCACTGGTTCAAAAGGTCTTTTGCCCAATCCGGATGCATAGGACGGGCATGATGTCCGCTCTCGCCGCCAGCGATAACCCAGTCGATAGACTTATATCCCTTCTTGCGCATCCAGGGACGTAAATCTATTGGCCCAAGCAGCGGCTCACACGACAGAAATCGTACAGCCGCTGGATGTTTAAGAAGATCAGGTAGGCGCTTTTCAGCCATGAACTTGTTCTCTACAGTTGTTCCGAGCCAAACATTTGCCGGCCACTTTCCATCCCAAGGCACCATATTTTCAATATTCTGGGGGCGCTTCGTTAAGAGTAACCAGTCAAGGCATGGAGTCGCTTCGATCAACTCCCAGAGGCGGGCTCTTTCGGCATTCAAGTCAGCCCTTCGCTCGAAGACATCGGCCATGCTAGCACAAAACACACGCTCCCGGCGACCCGCTGAGTCCGCCTCTTCATTCCAGGAAAGAGGTTCCTTCCAATGCGCATCACCAAAAAACCTACGCGGGGCACTCTGGCCCCACACATTTTCTCCCATTCGCTTGGCCCAAGCCTCCGCGTAGCAATTATTACATGCCGCAGAAACTTTGGAGCAACCCCACCACGGATTGAATGTGTGGTGTGTCCACTCGATTGGTGAATGTTTAGCCATTGAAACTAGCGAAGTATAATCATCTCAAAAGGAATTGCGAGCAGTGTTTCCTCGCTCGCACGTTGTGACGGATTTAATATCGCCGTCGTCTTCGCGGCTCAAGTAATCGCTGAATAAACCGCTCCCACTCGGCAGCAATGGCAGCAACTTCAGCCCCAAATACTGCGGCGAGCAGGCCGGTAAATCCGAGCACCCACTTGGCGACGGTCATAGCTTCTTCATCCGAATGGATGAATATCGGAGCTCCATTAAAATTGAGACTCACAACCATATTCATGAACGGCCTGCCAATCAGCCAGATGAGAACCAGCCAAACGACAGGGGTTGCAATCAGAAACGTAATGATTCTTTTCATATCCACCTCCCTTCATATTCCGTTGTCATACTGTGGTTGACTTAATACCACGGTGTGGTGTAATGTCAACCACATAAAAGGTAAATCATGCAAATGCCATCCGTTGTCCATCCCACTAGATTTAATGTCCGCGGGATTATCTTCGAAGTCGTGTCGTACTCGCCATTAAGCAATCAACAAGCAGCTAACGTAGTACGTATGTATTGCGCGAATCATAAACATCGGAAGAAAGACCAAGGCAAGTTGGTTCAAGTTGTTACAATGCTTGATCAACAATCCGCAGGCATGTTCGGATCATGAATCAATTTCTAGTATTCCTTAAAGGAGGGAAACGATGAGTTTTGGCGATCTTGTGAAGGATTTGCGCATCGCACAGCAGAAGACGCTCCGGCAGTTTTGCTTGGAACATGGGCATGACCCGAGCAATTGGAGCAAGATCGAGCGCGGGGTGAATGCTCCGCCACAGGATGAGAAGACGTTGGAACGGTGGGCGCGGCAGCTTGGGTTGAAAGCCGGCACCGAACCGTGGCAGCAGTTCATGGATTTGGCTGACTTGGCGCGGGGTGAGATGCCCAAGGATTTGATGAAGGATGAGGAACTGGTGAAGCAGTTGCCGGTATTCTTCCGCACCGTGCGGGGGGCAGAACTTACCGGGGAGCAATTGGAGGAGTTGATCCAGAAAGTCAGGGAGGCCCATTCGCCCGGTGAGCGGAAACGTAAGATTCAGGGATAATCCCGACATCTGGCGTGCCGCCGATGCGTTTCGGGAATCCGTGGAGTTGCGGGGGCATCACGTCCCGCCGGTCGATGTCATCTACATCGCCGAAGTCATCCTGAAACTCGATGTCATCCCCCTACCGGACTTGTTTGCCCGGCAGAAGATCGACGCGGCGTTATTGCCGGACCTGACCGGGTTCTACGTGGACGAGGATGCCTACATGTCGTGGGAACGGGGGAACCCTTGGATTGAACAACGTCTGCGGTTCTCGTTTGCGCACGAACTTGGCCATTACGTGTTGCACAAGGAGGAGATTACCGCGAATCGGTTTGCGACCGTGGCAGCGTTTCGGCAGTGGGCCGCGGCACCCGCCAACTATGGGAGCGCCGAGTATCAGGCGAATGAGTTTGCCGGTCGGTTTCTGGTCCCGCGTTCTCTTCTGGAGCGGGAGTATGACCATCACCAAAAGTTGTTGCAGAGTTCAGTCCCCGGCTGGCGGGAGATCGAAGGGATGCGTTCCTATATTGCCAAACAAGTCGCCCCGCGATTTGGAGTGAATCATCAAGTCATCGAAACTCGTTTCGACCACGAAGGCATCTGGCCAGCGGAGTAACCGGAGTTTCACCGGTTCGCCTTTGCCGGCATCTCTCCGTGTCTCCTGCCCACGTGGTGAGTCCGCGTTCCCCCAAACTATCGCCGGGGTATCGCCGGGGTCAACTCCCCATAATTGGGGTAATTGGGGTCAACTCTGGACTCGTGACAGAATGAGTTGACCGGACTTCTTAGCTTGCCGGTGGGATGATCGACTCGTGGTCAGAAATTGGCGATGTGGAATCGCCGGCGAAACGAGTATAATCAGCGCATGGCCAAGAAACCATTTCTGAAAACCAAACTGACCCGCGAGAAGTTCGTCGTCGAACTCGATCTCGCGGATGTGCTCGCCGTCGTGAAAACCACCAATCGTGAATTGCGCCAGAGCAACCGGGAAATTCCGAACGGCGGTGCGCCGCAATTCCGGATCACCAATCCGCACCAGTTGTTCCGGTTCGTTGCCCACAGCCTGTTCCACCCGCCGCGGGGGACCTACGTCGATCCGTTGCCGAAGTACCTTAAGGACGGCATCTATCACGCGGTCTGGGCTGCCGCCGAGAAGGGCGTGGGTGCCGTCGAAGAGCCCGACCCCGATTGTCCCGCGAGCGTCGCCGAGTATGCGGCTGTCACCGAATAAGAAGTATGCGGGAGATGGAAAAAAGCGGAATTAGGTGGAATGGGTTGGAAATGCAATGGTTACAAAAGTGGCACCAAAAAAGAGCGGTTTGCGGGAAACGCGGACACTCCTG